>NZ_BAFT02000103.1 GCF_000308475.2 Nocardia brasiliensis NBRC 14402
GAATTATGCACGCTACCAATCCCTTTGCGCGCAATCGCCGGTATAGGGCGGGTACCTGATGCTCACGCACCCTTTCTGAGCTGACGCACCCTTAATGACAGGCCATAACGCGTGCGAGGCATCAGAAGGTGTGCGGGGCATCAGAATGGGTGCGCGAACGCGGAGCCCGACGCCAGTTCGCCTGTTCTGCCCTTTGCGTGCGAGCGCCGGTGCTAGGTGTGTATCTGTTCCTCGCGCACCCTTTCTGAGCTGACGCACCCTTTATGGCCTGCCGTAACGGGTGCGGGGCATCAGAACGGGTGCGGGAACTCGGAGTCCAACGGCGGTTCGCCCGTCCTGGCAAACCCATTGCGCGCTGGCAGTAAACGAGGTGCAATCTGTTCGGAGTGGGGTTGGCTGCGGCTCTCGCGGAATCGATCGTCTGACACGTTATCGGATCTGTGCGCGGCACCAGAATCTGGGCGCGAGCAAAGGGGCGCGACATGCGGAAGCTGCGATTCGTGCGCTGCGGCGACGGGCTGACTTACGAGTTCGTCCGCGCCGGTGCGGCTTACGGATATCCGGCGTACCGGCGAGGGGACAGTGACATTTGGTGCCGGCGACTTCCCGACTACGGCTGGGCCGTTTCGGCCGAGTCCGGTGTGGTGCTGAGTCGCCCCTTCGATGATGCGGGCCGAGGTGCGCTGCCGCCGACCGGAGTGTGGGTGAGTCGCAAAGGGGAAAGGTCGTATATCTACCGCTTATTCCACAGCGACGAGGAAGCCTGAGAAGTCGGCGGCACCGTGGAGTTCAGCGGATTACCTTGACCCACAACAAATTCGGGCCCCCGGCATGCAGCATGCCGGGGGCCCGAATCGCCGAGACGGGTTTCTCAGAAGAGTCCCGCAAGGGTGGTGTCGGTGCTCTGCAGGTCCGTGTTGCCCTGGTCGACGAGCTTGCCCGCGGTCTCCAGCGTGGTGTTCAGCTGGGTGACGTTGGTGTTCCACTGCGCCTGGAGGGAGGCAAACGCGTCGTTCGCGTCACCCTTCCAGTAGTTGGTCACGAAGTCGGTGACCTGCTTGTGGAAGTCCTCGAGCATGGACATGACGTTCCGTGCTTCGGTGACGATCGACTGTGCGCCGGCCGAGACCTCACCGAAATTGGAGGCAATGGTTCCTGGGTTGTTTGCAGCCATCTGGAGCTCCTTATCGTCTGATGGTCTGGTTGTCGATCAGGGAAGGTCCAGGCTGGAAGCCTGCGCCGCAACCTGCTGGGCGAACTGCTGGTCCTGATCGGCAAACTTGGTGCCCGCGTGGGCCAGCTTGTCGGAGGTCTGGTCCAGCTGATCGTTCAGCTTCTTCGCCTGCGCGAAGTAATTGTCCATCAGCGTGTCGAACGCGCCGCGCGCCGCGCCACTCCACGTAGCCGTGGTGGCATCCGACTTTGCATTCAGCGCCGTGATCGAGGCCTGCAGATCGCTGTGCCGCTGACGGCAGTTCTCCGTGAACTTCCGGATCGCTTCCTCGCTCGCTTCGAGCTGTCCTGCCATTTCGGCTCCTTTCGGTTCCCGTCTCGGCCAACGGCGGACGCCCTGGTTGGCCTGTACATCTGATTGGACGCTGTTCGGTCCTGATCGGTTCCATCTCGACCCGAGAAAGTTTCGAGACGGCTCACATGATCAGTTCCGGCGTCGTCGACCAGTACTTTTCGTGTGTTCAAGCCCCATCAGGGTCGCTCTACAGACACGGCCGATCACATGCCGCCAGCGCTCGGCTCCCCTCCTTCCCCCTGCTCGCTGTGTGTTGATCGGCGAGTGGGCTGGCTGCGGTACACCTTACCGAACGCCTATGAGTACCGCTACCAGCAGAGCGAACCGCTTCGAAAGCAAAAATCGGCGCCATGTACTGCGGTTATCCGCGGATCGCAAATTCGTCCGTGGCACGATGTCGCGGAATTACGCGACGGTTGTTTACTTCACCCGATTACGGAGTAAGGGCACCAGCTTGTCTAGCAGGGTTCGTTCCGAACCAGCCGTCCAACTCCGCAGCGCGGCGACGGCGGCGGGATCGTCCAGCACGATGACCGTGGCCCGGGTGCCCGCCACCTGATACGGCAGTCCGCGCAGGCCACCGTTGCCGGCTTCCTCGTCGCTGCGCACCGCGAGGACATAGCTGTCCGGCGCCACCTCGAGCGCACCGCTGGTGGTCAACGCGCGCGGCGAGGTCTCCTCGCCCTGCTTCGCGTAGTTGAAGTTGTAGACGAAGCCCAGATCCTCGAGGAACTTGGCCGGCGCGGTACCGCCGAGGAAAGCCGCGATCTGCTTGGTTCGCGGTACATCCACCATGGTGATGACCTTGCCGCGAAACACCGGATTGTCGGCTCGCGCCTGTTCGACCGAGGTCGCGCCGCTCGCGATGACCGTCGAGGGCGTGGCCGGCGCATCGGGCGTACTGCTGCTGCCGCCGCTGACCGCCCAGATACCGAATCCCGCGGCCAGCGTGATGACGACCGCGCCGATCTCCACGGCGATCAGCCTGCGCTTGCGCCGCTTCGGCGACACGGGGGCCTGGCCGTGCGGGCCGGACTGCGCGACCCGCGGATCGGTGGGCGGGCGGGGGTCGACGACCTGGACGGGATAGGTCGGGGAGGTGTTGGTCGCGCCGGGGTTGTAGCCGGGGACGAGGGCATTGGCCGCCGCGTCGGTGAGCTCGCGGCAGGAATTGAACCGGTCGGCGGGATTCTTCGCCATGGCTCTGGCGAAGACCTGATCGATGGCCGGCGGCAAACCGGGGTGCACGGCGGTCGCCGCCGGTGGCGGCTCGTGCAGGTGGCCCATCATGACCAGCGCGGGTTGCGTTGCGGGATAAGGATTGCGGCCGGTGAGCAGCTTGAAGAAGGAGCAGGCCAGGCTGTAGATGTCGGCGTGGTGGTCGAGCCGTTCGCCGGTGAGCTGCTCGGGCGGGGCGTAGGCGATGGTGGCGACGAAGCTGCCGGTCTGGGTGAGCTCGGTGGTGTCGTCGTTGGATTTGGCCACGCCGAAATCGGTGAGCAGCACCCGCTCTTCATCGCCGTCGGTGGCGGAGAGCAGGAAGTTGGCGGGCTTGATGTCGCGGTGCAGCAGCCCTTTCCGGTGCGCGTAGTCCAGGCCCTTGCCGACCTCGGTGGTGATCCGCAGTGCCCGTAGCGGATTCATCGCGTGCGGATCGCGGGCGATCTCGGCGGAGGCGTCGATGCCGTCGACGTACTGCATGGCGATCCACAGTTGGCCGTGCTCCTCGCCGCGGTTGTATACCGAGACGATATTCGGATGGTCGAGGCCCGCCGCGAGATTGGCTTCGCGTTCGAAGCGGGCCCGGAACTCGTGGTCGCTGCTGAGTTCGGGACTGAGTACCTTGAGCGCGTCCATGCGCGGAAGGCTGGGGTGTTTGGCGAGGTAGACCGTGCCCATACCGCCGGCTCCGAGTACTCGATCGATGCGGTACCCGCCCACGATGGTGCCGGGGCTCATCGCCATAGTCCACAATCTCCTGACTCGGTCTTTCCCACGCAGCAGCATACTGGACTGCTCGAACCCGCCGCGGCGCCGCGCATTACCGGCTGTTCGCGAAAAGCGAGTATTGCGCGGCCGCGCGTTGCTGGGCGTCGGCGAGCTGATTCGCCGAGACGAAACCCACATATTCCCGATACGCGACAATGCAGGTGAATCGTTTGCTGCCGCTGACGCCGGTTTTGTTTTCCACACACGCCGAGTCGGGCAGATTGGCCGGTGCGTCCGCATTGGCCCCGGCGAGGGTCGGAGTGATCCGGTCCGCGACCACCTTTCGCGCCGCGTCGGGTCCCGCGGTGTGCACCACCAGCGTGCCCGCGGACAGCGCGAACCGGTCTGCCCGCATGTCGGCGAAGCGCTGTTTCGCGTAGTCGCGATCGCGGGTGTAATGCAGCACACCACGCCCGCCCAGCAGGGCGTAGCTGTCGTCGAAACTCGGCCGCTTGGCCTTGTCCGGGTTCAGCGCGCGGCTGAGCAGATGGTCGGGATCCCAAGGCAACTGGAGCAGCTGCTCTTCCGACAGCACCGGAAGTTGGTCCAGCAGCGCGAGTTGGGTGCTGTAGGCCTTCTCCGCCAATGCGACCAGGTCGTTGAGCACGGGGGCCGGGGTCGAGACCAGGAAGCCGATCACATACGGGCCATGTGCCATGGTGGTGCGCAGGAACGGCGAGTCGGGCCGCCAATGCGCATGCGCTTCAGCGTATTTCGGTAGCGGCACCGGCTGGTTCTGTTCGCGGTAGGCGCCGAAGTCGGCATCGTAGAACTCGGTCGCCGCGATCTTCGCCCGCTCGGCATCCGGGAACTGCATGACGATGGTGCTGACCGTCGTCGAGTTCGGTTGCCGCTTGGTCGGCCACGACGAGGTGAAGTTGCTGCTGTTGTTGTCCGAGCCGTTGGACTTGAACCCGTAGATCATCTTGTGCCGCTTGGCGATCGGCTCGAGATCGGTGGGACGGCCGAGTTCGTCGGGCATCACGCCGCTGGAGATGCTCCAGGACAGCGAGCCGTATTTCATCCGGGGATCGATGTCGTAGGCGGAGGCGACGTAGTCGGCCAGCCGCATCGCGGCGACCTCGCGCATTTCGTAGAAGGTCGGCCGGTAGTCGTCGTCGTGCGCGTTCAACGGCACGGTCGGGTAATTGCCGACATCGAGTTGGCGAATATCGATTTCGCCGGGTTGAGCCGTGCCGGACACGGTCGACCCGCACGCGGCGAGCAGCGTCATCGCGCAGCAGGCGAGGGCGGCGATGCGGCCGGCGCGCATGGAATTCATCGGGCATTCACCAGAATTGCGTATTGCGCAGATATTCGCTGTTGCGCGTCCAGCAGTTGATGCGACCAGGAGAATGCGGCGTACCGGCCCTGGGAGACCGAACAATAGAAGCGGACCGCCATCGCCTGGGTGCCGATGTATTCCTTGCATTTGGCCACCGGCAGCTGCTGCGGCGACTCGGCACTCTTGAAGCGTTTGGTGAGCCCGCCGCGGTCGGCGCGGAACTTCGCGGCCGCGGCGGCGTCGCGCGCCCGGTAGACGTTGGTGGCGTCGACGGCGAACCGATCCACTCCGGCCTCCTCGATGAGCCTGCGGTCCTCGGCCGGATCGGTGGTGAAGTGCAGTGCGGCATGGCCGTTGTACGCACCCGGAGGATCGATCCAGGAATCCTCGCGCGGCCGGGGGAGGGTGCGGCTGAGCATGTTGTCGTAATCGATCGGCTGGTTCAGCAGCTGGTCGGCCGGTGTCGGCGTGAACTTGCCGATCGCGGGGACGATCGTGTCGAGGCTCTTTTCGACCAGCGCGAACAATGCGGGCAGGTCCACCTTCTCCAGGAAGATCTTCAGGTAGTCGTAGATCCAGGTGTAGACGACGAATTTGCCGGTGGCGAACCAGGAGCCGATCGATTGCTGCGTCGGTTGCCAATGTGCGCGCGCCGCAGGGTATTTCGGGATCTGCACTCGTTCGTTCTGCGGTGCGGCCTCGAAATCGACCCGCTCCAGCGCCTCGGCGGCCGCGGCGGCGCGCTGTTCGTCCGGGAAGATCATGACCGCGTTGAACAGGTCACGGCCCTGGTTGCGCACGTCGGTGCTGCCATTGCTGAGAAAACCGGCGACGAAATCCGGCGCCGCCTCGGCGAAACGATCGATGCTCATGATCTTGCCGAGAGAATTGCGCGGGTCGATGAAAACCGTGGAGACCGACGGATTGCCCTCGCGGAACGCGGGATCGATATCCGACGCGACGGGCACGAAGTTCCCGAGCCGCTCGGCCTCGATGAAGCGGGCCTGGTCGGCGTTCTTCACCGGCCCCAATTCGCGCGGTGTCGTGGGATAGCTGCCGACGTCCAGGCGGGCGATATCGATCACCGGATCCGCAGTGACCTGCGGCGATGTGCCGCACGCGCTGCCGAGCGCCAGTGTGCCCGCAATGACCAAGGCACCCGCGGTGCGCGCAGGTATCGATGTCACGCCGAACTGCAAACCGGCCCTCCCCGTACTGTGGTCGTCTCGCGGGATACTAACTCACCGCGTCGGCGGGCACAGGACCATAAGGTTCGGGGCCTCGCTCAGAGGCTGTTCGCGAGCAACGCGTATTCGGCCGCCACCTTCTGCCGGACGTCGGGTTCTTTGTCGCTGGTCACGACGCCCACATAACGTTTGTAGGTGACGTAGCAGCGGAACTTGTATTCCCGGTCGGGATTGCCTTTGCTGTTCAGCTGCAGGCATTTGGCGCCGGGCACGTCCTTCGGCGCACCGAGGGTGTCGTAGTGCGCGCCTTCGCTTTCCATCAATCCGGCGGCGAGTTTCTGCGCGGCCGCCGCATCCCGGGCGCGGGCGACATAACTGTCGTCGGCCACGGCGGTGCGGTCCACGCCCGCGTCCTGGACCAGGCGCAGATGCGCGGCCTCGTCGTCGGAGCGGTGCACCATGTGATCGGCGCCGAAAACGGCGAAGGTGGCGGTATCGGGGGTGCGGCTCTTGCGGTCGCTCACCGCCACCCGGGCGAGCAGATCCTCCGGATCGACCTTCAGGTCCTTGATCTTCTCCTGGGGGGTGGCCTGGAATTTGTCGAGCTGCGCGAGCTGGGCGGTGAGCGTCTTGTCGACCCAACTCACCAGGTCCGCGCTGTCGGCGCGCGGGCGCTGGATGAACAGGGAGATGACGAACTCCTTGTAGGCGACGAAGGTGCCGATGGTGGGAACGCCTGGGCGCCAATGGATGTAGGCGTCCGGATACTTCGTCGACGGCAGCTTGCGGTTCTCCGGGGAGACGGAGATATCGACATCTTCGAGCTCGCGGGCGGCGAGTTTCGCGGTCGCCGGATCGGGGAAACGGAACAACGCGTTGGTCACCGCGGTGGCCTCGGGCGCGGGATTGGTCTGCCCGTCGGGGTCCGGCTTGTCGGCGCCGCTGGCCGCGTAGCCGACGATGAGCTTGCGATTGTCGAAGACCGGCTTGGAGACCTTGGCGACGAAATCGAGCGCCTGCTCGGCGTCGGCGATCACCGTGCTGCCCCGGCCGACCTTCAGCGAAGAATCGATCTGCACGGTCGGCACCACGGCGTCGGACATCCGCATGCCCTCGAGTAGTGCGGCTTTGTCGCCGGGATCCTGGTTGTACCGGTGCCGATCGACGGCATAGGTGCCGACTTCCAGCTGGCGCACGTCGAGCTCGCCCGCCGTAGCGGTGCCCCGCACGCCGCCGCAGCCGGTCAGCAGACCAGTCAAAGCGATACACGACGCGGCGAGTGCGATACGTGATGTCCGAACCATGACGGGTCCTCGTTTCGTTCACTTGCTCACACCGAAGTTACCGGACGGACGCCTGGGAGGGGGGTCGATAGTTGTGGGATTGCAATACCCTGGTTCTCGTGGCGACGACCGTGCAGCGCACCCTCGACAGAGGCCGATTCCTTTGATGGATCGGCAGGTCGAGGTCGTTGTCGGCAGTCATGCGGTGGCGCGGGTCGCGGGGGCGCTGGTGGTCGTCGGGCACCGCGGGCCGGGTCGGCCGACGCCGGATTCGCCCGCCGCGCTGGCCGCGGAATCGCTGGCCGAGCTGGTCCGGGAGGCGACCGAACAGGACCGGACCGCACCCGGTGCGCTGATCGCCAGGCAGGCCACCCGCTGGCTGATGAAGTCCGCCGAGCAGATCAGTCCGGGGGAGCCGATCGACTTCGGCATCCTCTCGCCCGCCGAGGCCGGCGGGGTGGCGATATTCCTGCACGGGGCCGTGACCGCGGTACTGGTGGGTGACGGCACGGTCGAGCGGCACCGCGGCAGCGACGCGGCGTTCACCGTCGATCGGGTGGCGAGTACCCCGGCGCGGGCCGCCGCGCTGTTCGTCGACGATGCCAAAGGGCGGACACCCGAGGTACCCGCGGAACGTGGAATCGGTTGGCTGGTCGAGGGTCTCGCGCAGGCGGGCGGGGCGATCGTCTGGACCGACGGCGCGCGCGCCGCGAGCCGACCGGAGGCGGCGGCCCGCGAGGCCAGGCGCAGGCGCGAAGAAGAAGCGCCGCTGCCGACCGCGCGGATCGACCACGAGCCGCCGCAACGTCCTGCCACACCGCAGCGACTCGGCTCGGCACCGCTCTACGACGCGTCGCCGCGGCAGCGTGATGGTTCTCCGTCGCAGCGCGATGGCGAGCGGCAGCAGCAGGCTGCCGCGTCGCCGCAACCCGGTGTCGCCTCGCCGCAGCGCAGTGCCTCCACGCCGCAGCCCGATGTCGCTGTGCCACAATCCGATGCCTCGTCGGTGCGGCGCGATGTCTCCGCCCCGCCGCCGGATGTCTTGACCCCGCAGCCTGATGTCTCGGCCCCGCCACCCGATGTCTCGGCTTCGCAGCCCGATGTGCCGTCGCCGCAGCGGGCGACCGAGTCGCACACCGCGGCGCAGTCGCACGCCGCCGATACCGACCTGCAGCACGCGGTCACGCAGATGCGGGGCACGACGCCCGCGCCGCCCCCGGATCCGGATCTCCAGCGCAGACTCGAGGCGACGGCGAAGGCCACCGCGCTCACGGTCAAGGTGATGGGGTTCAAGTGCGCCCGCGCGCATCCCAGCGATCCGCGCTCGGCGTTCTGCACGGTGTGCGGCATGCCGGTGGACCAGACCCAGGCGCTGATCGAGGTGGTCCGGCCGCCGCTCGGCATGCTCGTCCTCGACGACGGCATGACCTACACCCTGGCCGCCGACGCGGTGCTCGGCCGCGATCCGGAGCATTCCGATGCGGCGCAGCGCGGCCTGGTCCCGCTGCGGGTCGACGATTCCTCCGGCGGCATGTCCCGGGCGCACGCCGAGATCCACCTGTTGAATTGGGATGTGACGGTGGTGGATCGGGGCTCGACCAACGGCACCCGCACCCGGCTGCCCGGCTACCGCGACTGGATCCGCTTGGCGCCCAACCAATCCATGGTGCTGGTGGCCGGGGCCGAGGTCATGCTCGGCAACCGGGTGCTGCGCTTCGAACATCTGGCGCCACCGCCGTTCGGCCGCTGACTCCGCGCGCAGGCGCTCAGGAGTATCGCGACATGCAGGTGTTCTCGCCGTTGAGCACCCCGGCGCGGAAGGCGTCCACCCGCGCGAAGCCGCTCGGGACCGTTTGGCCTTGGACATCGCTGGCCGCCAGGCCGTCGGTGAGCAGACCGGACACCGCTTCGTCGAGATCGCCTGCGGCGAGGCCGATATCGCCCTGCGAGCTGGGCCGGTTCGGCATCGCGAGCTTGCCGGTGACCACGCCGGACAGGCAGGCGGCCCGCAGGCCGGTCTTCGCTCCGACCAGCTGCTGGCCGTGATTCTGCTGCACCGCAAGGGTGTAGCGGGAGATGAAGACGATGTAACCGTTGTAGTCGCCGGTGACCTTCAGCGGCAGCGGATCGTCCACGTCCCAGTTGGAGGTGCCGCGCTGGGCGAGCGCGGGGATATCGGTGCCGATGGTGTTCTTCTCCGGGCAGTAGCTGACCGGCTCGGTGGTGGCGCCGTTGCGGCAGTCGAGTTGGGCGCCGTGGTAGTCGTAGGTCGGGCTCGGCTTGGTCGGCAGCAGTGCGCCGAGGGCCTTGCTGAGCTCGATCAGGTTTTCCTTGGTGATCGCGTATTCGCCGCGGCCGGTATCGCCCTTGAAGTCCTTGGGCAGGTTGCCGCGCCGCTCGTTGATCTCGTCGATATCGATGCGCTTGCAGCCCTTGGGCCCGTCGGTGAAACCGACCTGCACTGCGGTCACCCGCTCGAACGCCGAACCGTGCACGCTCTCCGGGTCGTCGGGGTCGGAATCACGGATGGCCACGGTGGCGGCGAGCACGGAGTTGAGCCCGTCGGAGGTGTTGATGGTGAAGTGCTTCGACTTGCCCTCGGCGACCGAGCGCATGAACGCGCCCGCAAAGCAGTCGGCCTGCTGCTCCTTGACGATCACCGGGTCCTTGGCGCCGACCAGCTTGGCCATGGTCTGCACCGCGTGCCCGTATTCGTGCGCGAGCACCATGACCACCGCCATTTTGCCGAAGGTCTCCTCCATGGCGGGCAGCAGCACCGACCGGTCCCAGCCGATCGAGTTGTCCAGCCTGCAGTAGGCGGCGTTCACCAGGCGATAGGTGGTCTCCTTGCAGAACTCGAGCGAGTCACCGCGCGGCGCCTTCGCGCTCCACGAGATCAACTTGTCGACCGGCTTGAAATCATTGCCCTCGAACTCGTTGCCGAATTCCGCGCGCCAGTAGGCCTGGATGTCCTCGACGGCGTTGAGGGCGAGCTTGTCCTCGGCGCTGCCGTCCCCGTTGGTGGCGGTCAGGGTGCTGTCCGGGACACCGGCGCGGGGGCCGTTGGGACCGCTGGTGGTGGGTAGCCCCGCGACCTTGAACGGGTCGTCGTAGATCGAGACGGCGCGGCCGTCGACCAGCCTGGTGCAGCCCGCGACCAGCACCACAACGATCAGCGCGGCGGTAATGAGCGCCGTCGCATGGGCTTTCGGCAAAGCTCCCCCTTGTCGGCCGGTATCACGTTCACATCGGTCGCCGGATCGGGGCAAGAGGCGCGTCGGGGGCACCGCCGATGTCCGGGTGATGGAATAGTATCCGCTGCATGTCTTCACCGGGGGCGCAGACCATCACCGTGCGCCATGATGGAAACGAACGAGTATTCGATTCGAGTCAGCCGGTCACCATGGGCCGCGCGCCGGAGGTGACGCTATTCGTCGACAGCCCGCTGGTTTCGCGGGTCCACGCGACGCTCACCTGGCAGGGTAGCGCCTGGGTGCTCGCGGACAACGGAAGCACCAACGGTGTCTTCGTGGACGCGCGGCGACTGACCCAGCCGGTGTCGATCGATCGGCCGACGCAGGTGCGCCTCGGCGACGCGATCAGCGGTCCGCTGCTCCATCTGCTGCCCGCCAATCCACAACCCCCGCAGCGTCCGGCGGGACGTCCGCCGCAGTCGGGGCAGGTGCCGCAGTCGGGCCAGCAGCCGATGGCCGGCCAGCCGCCGATGGCGGGGCCGCGGCCGGTGCAGCAGTTCCAGCGCCCGGCGTATCAGCCGCCGCAGGACGCGCCCCAGCCGATCAACCCCAACATGACCCACCGGGCGGACAGCTCGAACATGCCGCCGGTGCGGGCCAGGGCCTCGACCGCGGCGATCGCGCGCGCCGATCGGCTGCCGGCCGGCGGGCTCTCGATCGGCCGCACCACCGACAACCAGATCGTCGTCAACGATCCGCTCGCCTCGCGTAAGCACGCGCGCCTCGTCGCCACCGCCGAGGGCCTCACCCTCGAGGACCTCGGCTCGGCGAACGGCACGTTCGTCAACGGCCACCGGCAGCAGCGGGTGGTGCTGCGCGAGCGCGACATCATCACCGTCGGCAACGTCGACTTCGTGGTCCAGCAGGGCACTTTGGTGCACCGGCAGAAGCCGGTCGCCGAACAGGGGCTCGCGGTGCACGGTGTCGGGTTCACCGTCGAGGGCAACAAGCAACTGCTCGTCGATGTGAACATGCAGGCCAGCCGGGGCACGCTGACCGCGTTGATCGGTCCGTCCGGCGCGGGCAAATCCACGCTGTCCCGTTTGATCGCGGGTACCACCCGTCCCTCGGGTGGTGTGGTCACCTTCGAAGGCCGCAATCTGCATGCCGAATACGAGGCGTTGCGCTCCCGCATCGGCATGGTGCCGCAGGACGACGTGCTGCACCGGCAGCTCACCGTGCGCCAGGCGCTCGGCTACGCGGCCGAGCTGCGGCTGCCGCCGGACAACAGCAAGGCCGACCGGCAACAGGTGATCGATGGTGTGCTGAAGGAACTTTCGCTCACCGAGCACGCCGACACCCGGGTGGACCGGCTCTCCGGCGGCCAGCGCAAACGCGCGTCGGTAGCGCTGGAACTGCTCACCGGTCCGTCGCTGCTGATCCTGGACGAACCCACCTCGGGTCTGGATCCGGCGCTGGACCGGCAGGTCATGGTGATGCTGCGCGAGCTGGCCGACGCGGGTCGCGTGGTGATCGTGGTGACGCACTCGGTCGCGCACCTGGACATGTGCGATCAGGTGCTCTTGCTCGCACCGGGTGGTAAGACCGCCTACTGCGGTAACCCGGCGGGTGTCGGCGCGGCGCTCGGCACCAGCGACTGGGCCGAGATCTTCGCCAACGTGGCGGCCAACCCGGACCAGGCCTTCGCGGCCTACCGATCCCGGCAGGCGTTCGCGCCGCCGCCACCGCCGCCACCCCAGCAGTACGGTTCGGTGGGCTCACCCCCGCAATCCAGTGGCGGGAAACAGTTCTCGACGCTCTCGCGCAGACAGATCCGGCTGATCCTGGCCGATCGCGGTTATCTGATCTTCCTCATCGTGATGCCGTTCATCCTCGGCGCGCTGTCGCTGGTGGTGCCCGGTAAGGACGGTTTCCAGCGGGGCGCGCTGAAGGCGCTGCCGGACGGCAGTTTCGTACCACAGGGCGGTGGGGAGACCCAGCAACTACTCGTGGTGCTGATCCTCGGCGCCTGCTTCATGGGTTCCACGCTCACCGTGCGTGACCTGGTCGGCGAGCGCACCATCTTCCAGCGCGAACGCGCGGTCGGGCTGCTGCCCTCGGCGTATCTGCTGGCGAAGATCGCGGTGTTCAGTTTCACCGCGCTGCTGCAGTCCGCGGTGCTGGTCGGCATCGTGCTCGCGGGTAAGAAGCGTCCCGGCGAGGGCGCGGTGCTGGCCTCGGGCAGCGCCGAGCTGTACATCGATATCGCGTTGACCGCGGTGTGCTGTGTCGTTGTCGGACTGCTGCTTTCGTCGCTGGCGAAGTCGAACGAGCAGGTGATGCCGCTGCTGGTGGTCGCCATCATGTGCCAGCTGGTGATGGCGGGCGGCCTGATCCCGGTCACCGGCCGGGTGGTGCTCGAGCAGGTGTCCTGGCTGTTCCCGGCTCGCTGGGGTTACGCGACGGGCGCCTCGACAGTGAACATTCGCGAAGTGTTCATCAACGCGCAGCCGGACAAGTTGTGGGAGCACACGCCGGGCATCTGGGCGCTGGACGTGGGCGTGCTGATCCTGCTCACCGTCGTGCTGGCCGTCATCACCTGGCGGCGACTCCGGCTGAAGAAGTCGGTGGCCTGATGCCGGTGCGATTTTCCGGCCACTACCGGGGGCTGCGGACAAGAGCGAGCATCTCGGCCGCATACCAGGCACACTTATGCCTGTGACGGTGCGAGTAGGGGCGGTACATCTCGGCTGGGATGTGGTGTCCGTAGCCGCGGGTGGCGGGGGCACGCCGATCCGCCCGGTGCAGGTGGAGGGTATGTGGACACCGCCCGCGTATTTGCTGGCGGATTCTTCGGGGCGGTTGCACACCGCCGGGGTGGACCGGCAGCGGCCCGACCTCGGCATGGCGATCGCCGATGTGCGCGACATCCTCGGCCACCCGCAGATCGTGGTGGCCGGGGCGACCTGGCCCGCGGAGCTGGTGTTCCGGGCTCGGATGTACAACCCGCTGGCCTCGATCGGTAAGCATCTGCGCGGCAAGCCCGACCTGGTGGCGTTGCCGTTCCCGGACGGCTGGCCGGACGAGAAGGTCGAGGTGTACGCCGCGCTGGTGGAACAGCTCGACGTGATCGTCGAGCCGCTGCCGGAGAGCATCGCGTTGTCGGGGTACGTGCGTGCGCTCGGTCTGGTGCATCCGCCGGATCAAGCTAGACCGAACGGCATCGGCGCGACCGGCGTGTACTCCGACGGCCGGACCGTGCTGGTGGTCGCGGTGCACGGCGACGACGAGCAGCCGACCGAATCGGTCGACGTGCCGGTGAGCCCGGAATCCATGCGAGACGCCAGGTCCGCGGACAATGTGGTGATCGAGGTGATGGCGGCGGCCCGCCGGATCGGCGCGGACACCTCGACGGTGCTGCTGTCCGGCAATGTGTGCTTCAACGAGGCCTTGCGGCTGGCTTTCCAGAACCACCTCGGGCACCGGTTGCAGGTCGCCGATCACCCGATGCACGCGCTGGTGCTCGGCGCCGCGCACCTGCTGGTCACCGATACCGAGATGGACGAACCGGAACCGGGCGGCAGGCATGCCGAGCCCGCGCCGCCGCGCGTCGATCCGACGCAGTACCAGGATCCGGGTCCGCAGCATCGGGACCAGGCGGGGCATTACCGACCCGAGTCCGCGCCGCCGCAGGCGCCGCCCGGCCAGCGGCAGGCCGGCGCCACCCAGCGGCAGGCGGAATCGCCTCGGCACCAAGCCGAGTCCGGTCAGCGGCAAGCCGAATCGCCGCAGCGGCAGGCGGAATCGCCCCAGCGGCAAGCCGAGTCCGCGCCGCGGCGTGCGGATACCGTGCCGCCGCGTCCCGTGCCGCCCGTGCAGTACGGCCCTGGTTATCCGAGCCAGGGCGATCTCGACGCGACCACCCGGCTCTCGCGCGAGGAAGCCTCGCGCGGACTGCCGCCGAACCTCGCCGAGCTGGGCAGCCGCTTCACCCGGCCGCCGGGGCAGCCCGCCGAGGAGCAGCGCGGTCCGGCGGGACCGCCGCAGAGCGGGCCGCCGCCCGGGCCGATCCCGCCCGGCGCGCGTTCGTATCAGGCGCCGCAGTCCGACGAGCCGGGGCGGCAGGGCCAGTGGCGTGAGCCGGGGTCCGAGCCGGACGACGACGAGGACAGACCCCGCAAGGGAAAACTGTGGAACAAGATGAAGGACAACCTGTTCGGCGCGCACACGGTGGTCGGCGCGGTGGCGCTCGCGGTGGTGGCGCTGCCGGGCAGCGGTGACCGGGTCGAGCTCACGGCGGCGGAGACGACGCTGACCGTGGCACCGGGTCCGGCGGTCGCGGACCTGATCGCCTGCCCGTTGACGCCGTATGTGACCAATGAGGTCCGTCCCGGCATCGCCGCGGTGCGCGGTCACGCGCCGGGAGCGCCGCGCACCGACCGGCGGGCCACCGAACCGGCATGCGAACAGCCGGGCGTCGACACCCTGCGCTACCTGCTGCCCGGCCCGCGGCGGGCGATCGATCCGGGGCCGCCGGTCGAGATCTGACGCGATTTCGGTCCGGCCTGCCCGGACTGGTATCGTGGCTCGTTGGCGTGCGGACGTACCGGGTAACCGGTCGTGCAATCGAGTCCCGGGTCTCCACCGGCCGCCGGGAGCGTTCGACCACACGCCTGGCCGGCAACACCGACGACAGACAGGGAAGCACTGTGCCTACGTACAGCCCCAAGGCTGGTGACGTGACCCGCAAGTGGTACGTCATCGACGCCACTGACGTAGTGCTCGGCCGTCTCGCCGTCCAGGCAGCGAATCTGCTGCGTGGCAAGACGAAGCCGACCTACGCACCGAACTTCGATGGTGGCGATTTCGTCATCATCATCAACGCCGACAAGGTTGCCATCAGCGGCAACAAGAAGGCGGACAAGCTGATCCACCACCACAGCGGGCACCCGGGCGGCCTCAAGTCGCGCACTGTCGGCCAGGTGTTGGAGAGCCGTCCGGACCGGCTCGTGGAGAAGGCCGTCAAGGGCATGATCCCGAAGAACAAGCTCGGCAACGCGATCGCGGGCAAGCTGAAGGTCTACGCGGGCCCCAGCCACCCGCACGCCGCTCAGCAGCCGATTCCGTTCGAGATCAAGCAGGTGGCGCAGTGAGTAACGGAGAAGATTCAGTGACCGCTCCTGAGGAATTCAACGAAGAAGCCGTCGCCGAGGAATTCGACGCTGTCGAGGTCGTCGAGGACGGCGAAGGCTACGACGAGGCCGAGGTCGGTGCGGAGAGCTTCGCGCCGATCGTGATCGACCGCCCGGTGCAGACCGTCGGCCGTCGTAAGGAAGCCGTCGTTCGCGTGCGCATGCTGCCGGGCTCCGGCAACTTCGTGCTCAACGGCCGCACCATCGAGGACTACTTCCCGAACAAGGTGCACCAGCAGCTGGTCAAGTCGCCGCTGGTGACCGTCGAGCGGACCGAGTCCTTCGACATCCACGCCCGCCTGGTCGGCGGCGGCCCGTCGGGACAGGCCGGCGCCCTGCGTCTGGCCATCGCCCGCGCGCTGATCGAGGTCACCCCGGACGACCGCCCCGCGCTGAAGCGGGCCGGCTTCCTGACCCGTGACCCGCGTGCCACCGAGCGCAAGAAGTACGGCCTCAAGAAGGCCCGTAAGGCTCCGCAGTACTCGAAGCGCTGATTTTGGCCTCGTCGTCCGCTGCCATCCGGCACCCTTGGAGGTGCCGGGGGCACAACGGTCGACGGGCAGCTGTACGAGAGCAGGCTTCCAGCAACGGCTGGTTGCCTGCTCTCGTGCTGTATCACCGTGTGGCGTCTGCGCCTTCGCCGGTCGCGTACGCCGCCGTCTCCGGACCGCCGGCGCGCGCCGCCGCGGATCCACGATGAGGGGCTGAGGTATGGGACGTTTGTTCGGCACCGACGGAATCCGTGGGCTGGCCAACGAGTCGTTGAGTCCGGAACTGGCCATGCGAGTTTCGGGTGCGGCCGCACAGATCTTGAGTCGAGGCAAGCAGCGCCCGCTGGCGGTGCTCGGGCGCGATTCCCGGGCCAGCGGGGAGATGCTGGAGGCCGCGGTGACCGCAGGCCTGACCGCGACCGGTGTGAACGTGCTCCAGGTCGGCGTGCTGCCAACCCCCGCCGTCGCGTATCTGACCGGTTTGTACGACGCGTGCTTCGGCGTGATGATCTCCGCCTCGCACAACCCCATGCCGGACAACGGCATCAAGATTTTCGCCGCGGGCGGGCACAAGCTCGACGACGCGATCGAGGACCGGATCGAGGCCCTGATCACCGAGGACCTGGTGGTGCGCCCGACCGGGGCGAGCATCGGCCGGGTGGTCAACGCGGTCGGCGCGAGCGATCACGGGCCCGCGGTGCCCGATCAGTACAGCCTGGCCGGCACGCACGAGCGCTATGTCGAGCACCTGGTGGCGGCGACGGCGCAGGATCTGTCCGGGCTGACCGTCGTGCTCGACTGCGCGCACGGTGCCGCGTCCGAGGTCGGGCCCGCCGCGTTCCGCGCGGCCGGGGCGACGGTGATCTCGATCAACGCCGAACCCGACGGTCTCAATATCAATGACGGTTGCGGTTCAACGCATTTGGACTCGATCCAGCAGGCGGTGCGCGAACACGGGGCCGACCTCGGCTTGGCGCTCGACGGTGACGCGGACCGCTGCCTCGCGGTCGACGCCGCGGGCCGGATCGTCGACGGGGACGCCATCCTCGCGGTACTCGCGCTGGCCATGCACGAGGCAGGCGAGCTGGCGCAGCAGACCCTGGTCGGTACCGTGATGAGCAACCTGGGCCTGCACATCGCGATGCGCGCGGCCGGAATCGCGTTGCGTACCACCGCGGTCGGCGACCGGTATGTGCTGGAGGAACTGCGGCGCGGCGGCTACACCCTCGGCGGCGAACAGTCCGGGCACGTGATCTTCCCGCAGTTCGGCACCACCGGCGACGGCATTCTCACCGGCCTGAAACTGATGGCCAGGATGGCCACCACGCGGCGCAGCCTCGCCGAGCTGGCCGCCGTATTGCAGACCGTGCCACAGGTTTTGGTGAACGTGCCGGTCAGCGACAAGTCGCTGGTCGCGACGGCGCCGGAAGTGCGGGAGGCGGTGCAGGAGGCCGAGCGCATCCTCGGCGACTCCGGCCGAGTCCTGCTGCGCCCCAGCGGAACCGAGGAACTGGTCCGCGTCATGGTGGAAGCCACCGACCCGGCCCAGGCCAGGCAACTCGCCGACGATCTCGCCAAGCGGGTCGCCTCGGTCTGACCCGTACTCGCTCAGGTGGTTTCGGTGAGTTTGCCGGAATCCATGTGCCAGCGGCGGGTCGCCTGGATGGTGTCGAGCATTCGGCGATCGTGCGTGACCAGCAGCAGTGTGCCGGTGAAGGATTCGACCGCCTGCTCCAACTGTTCGATGGCGGGCAGGTCCAGATGGTTGGTCGGCTCGTCCAGTACGAGCAGGTTCACCCCGCGGGCCTGCAGCAGAGCAAGTGCGGCGCGGGTGCGTTCACCGGGTGAGAGAGTTTCGCAGGGGCGCAACGCGTGTGCGCCGCGCAGGCCGAACTTGGCCAGCAGCGTGCGGACTTCGGCGTCGGGCCAATCCGGCATCTGCGCGCCGAATGTGTCGGCCAGCGTCACGGTGCCGCGGAACAACCCGCGAGCCTGATCCACCTCGCCGATCTCGACACCGGCACCGAGCGTCGCGCTGCCCGTGTCCGGCTCGATCTTGCCGAGCAACAACGCGAGCAGCGTGGATTTGCCGGAGCCGTTCGCGCCGGTCAACACGATCCGGTCGGCCCAATCGACCTGCGTGGTGACGGGGCCGAGGGTGAAATCACCGCGCGTGAGCGTCGCGTCGGACAGCGTCGCCACCACCGAGCCGCTGCGCGGCGCGGCCGCGATGGTCATTCGCAGCTCCCACTCCTTGCGCGGCTCCTCGACCGCGTCGAGCCGTTCGATCCGGCGTTGCGTCTGCCTGGCCTTCGCCGCCTGCTTCTCGGTGGATTCGGCGCGCATCTTGC
Organism: Nocardia brasiliensis NBRC 14402; assembly: GCF_000308475.2. Taxonomy (GTDB): domain Bacteria; phylum Actinomycetota; class Actinomycetes; order Mycobacteriales; family Mycobacteriaceae; genus Nocardia; species Nocardia brasiliensis. The sequence continues at coordinate 18,501 of NZ_BAFT02000103.1, forward strand.
GGCCCACCTTGTCCGAATCGACCTTCTTGGGATCGCGTGCCTTGCGGCGGGCGTTGCGCACACCGTGCTCGAGCCAGTTGCGCTGCATCTGTGCCCGCGCTTCCAAGCCCGCTTTGGTGTCCGCGTACTCGTCGTACGCCTCGCGCGCGTGCCTGCGGGCGATCTCGCGTTCGGCCAGATAGGCCTCGTAGCCGCCGTCGTAGGAGCCGACCTGCTGTTGCGCCAGATCCAGCTCGACCACCCGATTCACGGTGCGCGCCAAGAACTCCCGGTCATGACTGATCACCACCAGCGGCACCCGCACGCCCGCGACGAACTGCTCGAGCCGGGCCAGGCCGTCCAGGTCCAGATCGTTGGTCGGCTCGTCCAGCAACAGAATGTCGAAGCGCGACAACAACACCGACGCCAGTCCCGCCCGCGCGGCCTGGCCGCCGGACAAGCCCGTCATCGGGGTCTCCAGGCCGTTCGCCAAGCTGACGGTCAGACCGAGATCGGCCGCCACCTCGTCGGCACGCTGGTCCAGATCCGCGCCGCCGAGCGCGAGCCAGCGTTCCAGGGCGTCCGAATACGTCGTCGCTGCTTCGTCGCCGCCGTCGGCGAGTCGTTCGGCGGCCTCGTCCATGGCGAGCTGCGCGGCGGTGACTCCGGTTCGGCGACCGAGGAATTGGCGCACCGTCTCACCGGACACCCGCTCGGGTTCCTGCGCGAGATAGCCGATGGTCGCATCGGGCGGGCTCACTGTGATGCTGCCGGTGGGCGTGCGCCGGTCCGCCAGCATGCGCAGCAGCGTCGACTTGCCCGCGCCGTTCACGCCGACCAGGCCGATCACGTCGCCCGGGGCCAGGGTGAGATCCAGATCCTCGAACAGGACACGTTCGCCGTGCCCGGCCGAGAGGCCGCGGGCATGCAGAGTTGAGCTCACGACTCCGCCTCGCCGGCGCTCGGCTGCGTCGTGCGGTATTCGTGGTTCGCTCGCTGGCCCTCGTTCACGTGAGCATTCTGCCGTGCGGGGGCCGGGCGGCCCGCATCGGTGCTCTCGGGGTTGCACCCTGAGCCGGGCGGTGCGGAAATCAGGGTCGGGATCGGTCGCCGGAGCGATGTGCTGGCGGGCCGGCATCGGCAGAGTGGAGGTCGAAGAGAACACCGCCAGAGAGGGAAGACCATGACCGCACCTACCCGCCGTTTCACCCGCTCGACCCACGACAAGTGGATCGCGGGCGTCTGTGGCGGCATCGCCGAATACCTGGGCTGGAACGCCAACGTCGTGCGCCTGCTCTTTGTGATCTCGTGCCTGCTGCCGGGCCCGCAGTTCATCATCTACCTGGTGTTGTGGCTGCTGATGCCGAAGAAGTGAGGCCGGTGGGGGCTGCGTCGGACTCCCGCGGATGTCAGTATGGAGCGATGACGTTGTTCGCGGACCATCGCGGAAACCAACGCAGCGCACACCACGAGTCCTGCTGAGGAGTAGCAATGATCACCTCGGGCGAATTGCCGGGTCTGGAACTGCCCGGCATCGACGCGTCCTCATCGCTGGACGGCCTCGGTGCGGTCGAACTGCATCACCCCACCCAGGACATCGACGGCGACGGCACCCTCGACACCATCACCACCACCGGTGAGGAGGCGATGCAGGTCTGGACCGACTACGACCACGACGGCCTCGCCGATCACGTCACCGTGGTGGAAAAAGACGGCGACTACGCGGCCTGGGAGTTCCATCGGCATCCCGACGGCACGTCCGAGTGGGTGCGCACGGATCACGGGAAGATCGGGTCGTAGTTCCCGGTCGGATCAGGTTGTCCCGGCCCGGCTCGCCCATTAGATTCCCGCGTAGGACGTCCGGCCGGAATCGATGGAACCGAACGTCGGAGTGCCGCGTCGAAGAAGGTATGGACACCACTCGGCGTCGGCACGGTATCGAAGCGCGAGTTCGGACGACGCAGGGACGAAGGGGGCACGATGGGTGGCAGCGTCACGGTGGATCCGGCTGTGCTGCAACAGATCGGGGCCAATCTGAAGTCCTCGGCGGCGGTCATCGGCAACAAGGTGATCGACGCGCGGCGGCAGGATTTCGGCGCGGCGCAGGCGGGCCGGTCCTACGCCGCCGAGGGGATCAAGGTGCACGACGGTTTGGCGCGCTTCGCGACCTGGTTGCAGAACTGGCAGGGGGCCGTCGACAAGACGGGTACACAGATCACCACCAGCGCCACCACCTACGCGACCGTGGACGACGCGAACGTACGCAAGATCACGGCAGTCGGTGTCCAGCTCACCTGACGGTTCGAACGGTAGGCCAGGCGGCCGAGCAGCAGTGGCTCCGACGGGGACGAGTGACTAATGGTTGATTACCAGGCCGGCGACAGCGCGACGGTCCAGCAGATGCTGGATAACGGCGCCGAAGGTTTGATGTACTTCGAGAGCTATCTGCCGCGCTACAACACCGTCCACGACAAGTTCGGGTACGGGCGCGCGGATCTGCCCGATTATTCGGCGCTCTGCGCGCTGTTCGACGCTGAGCGAGAGATGGATCTGGATGCGCTCGGCCAGATCGCCGCCACGGTCAGCAAGGTGAACGGTGAGGTCGGCACCGAACTGCACAAGCAGCAGGTTCAGCTCGCGGCGTTGCCCTCGGTGTGGCAGGGCGTGGCAGGCGATGCCGCGCACACCATGCTGGCGGAACAGGTCCGCCGGGCCGAGACCGATCGCGGCACCGCCATTGCCGTCGCGTCGACGCTGTCCGCGGCGGTTCCGGGCCTGCGCAGCGTCGTACGGAGCAAAGCGGAGACCGTCGCGCGGTACTGGGACAAAGACAAGCCCGATATCGACAACACCGGTCGCAAGGCAATCGATCAGTTCATCTACAACGCCGAGAACTACGCCGACTACGAGCTCGGCAGAGACGCCAAGAAGTGGTTGCAGGAGACGTTCGTTCCGCACGTCGACGGCACCGTCGACAACTTCCTGGCGCTGTGCAAGAAGACGGATTCGGATGTGCGCCGCATCTACGGACAGCTCGCCGATGCGCTCGCGCGGTTGGACACCAGTCAGTATCCGGCGCCGGCCGATGCGCCCGCGCCTACGGAGCAGCCGAAAGGTACTGGCACGCCTGGAACACCGGGTACGCCGGGTACGCCGGGTACGCCTGGCACTCCTGGAACGCCAGGCACGCCGGGTACGCCCGGCACGACGCCTGCTTCCACTGTCCCTGCCGAGACCACGCCCGCTACGACCGTGCCGGCCACGACGAAGATTCCCTCGCTGGACGGTCTCGCCTCGCTCAGCCAGGTGACGAGTTCGTTGTCGCCGTTGGCATCTTCGCTCACCAGCGCGGTCACCTCCGGCCTCAGTTCGCTGACCAGCAGCCTCGCGACCGGTGTGGACGACGCGATCAAGAACCTGCAATCGAGTCTGCAACCCACGCCGGTGGACCGGGACAACGACGGCAAGCCCGACCAGCCCGCAGCCGAATTCGACGTCGCCGGTAAGCATTTGAAGTTCGAGATGGGCGCGGACGGGCTGAAGCTCACCATGTCCGACGCCGACGGCAAGCCGCAGGAGTTCAGCCTGAAGCTGGATGAGCATGGGGTGCCGGTACTTTCGGTAAACGAGCCGAAAGCCGAAGGGGAGCCTGTGCCGTCCGACGAACCCGCATCCGACCAACCGAAGGGCGAGCAGCCTACGGGGGAGCAGCCGAAGGGTGAACGGCCCGTGGGCGAGCAGCCGACGCCGGCCGCGGAGGCGCCGCAGTCCAAGGATCCGGCCGCGGCTCCTCGGTCCGAGGAGCCCGCACCTTCCCGCCCGGATCAGGAAGCGCCTGCGCCGAAAGCACCTGCGGCGGAGGAGAACACCGGCCAGCCAGGCTTGCCTTCCGGTGTGCCGTCCGCACGCCGCGAAGAAGACGGTGAGCACAAGCCGAAACCGATGCCGGGTAGCCAAAACCCAGACGCGCCGTTCGACAGCGGGGCCGAACTGGCGGAGGCAGGGCCACTGTGACCCGGCTCGCCAGTGACAGGTCGGTGGCGCGGTGAACCACGCCTACGAGATCGAATGCATCGTCGAGGAGAATCGGCGCGCGGTGCTCCGCCTACAGGACGAATACGACGAGATGAAACAACGCCTCAGCGACCGAGGCGGCCCGGAATTGCTCGCCGCGATCCAAGAAGCCGAAGCCCAAGCCGAGGAAGAACGGACCCGCCAGGAAACCGAGGCGCGCGAACAACGGGAAGCAGTAGCCCGCTCCATCGCCGCCCGGCGCGCCAACCGCGACGTCGCCCCCGTAGACGCGGAAGACGAGGAAGCAGCCTTCTACCAACGAAAAACCTGGCTGATCTGAGCCCCCAAACCCCGCCGCGCCCGGGCGTGTCGAGCCGGTTGCCGTGCGGGTTGGGGCCGGGTTGGCCGCGGCGCGGTCGGTGTTCACAGAGGTTCGCACTGGAGCGCCGGTGTGTCGTGCGGCGTGTTGGTGTGTGAGGTGTCGAGAAGGTCTGTGAACGTGCACGGTCCAGCCGTGGGGTGTTGCCCTGCGGGTCAGCGGCGGAGGAGTGCAGCCAGTTGGCCGACTTTGAGTTTGGGGGCTGGGGTTTCCTCTTTGGCGTTGGGATCTATGACGGTGGTGTGGGGGATGTCGGCGGCGGGGTCGGCGAAGATGCGGTAGGTCTTGTCGCCGGACAGTTTGGCGAGCAGGTAGCCGGCGAGGAGGGCGCGGGTGGTGCGGGCGGTCTTCGATTCGTGCTTGCCCGCGCCGACGGCGGCCAGGACTCGGCGACCTTCGACGATGCCGGTGTGGGAGGCGCCGTCGATGGCGCGCAACACCATGGGCCCGCCCCAGGTGGCGGCCAGGGGGAGCGCGTTGGAGCTGACCGAGGCGATATCGGTGGCTCCGGCGAGGATGAGAGCGGGCGTGTCGATGTCGGCCCCGAGCTTCTCGGCGGCCGGGGCGGTCGGCGCGGGGAACAGCGCGGCGACGGCGGCGACCTGCCGCTGGTTCGCCGCGATGACGGCGGCGCCCGCACCCATGCCGTGGCCGACCAGGGCGAGGCGTTCGGGATGCACGCTGATCGAGCCGTCCCCGAGCCGCACCCCGGTGCAGATGTTCAGGGTGGTCAGCAGGTCGGTGGCCAGGCCGAGGTGCGACGGGATCGGCCCGCGCTCGGTGTCCGGGGCGGCGGCCACGATGCCCCAGGAGGCCAGGTGCTCGAGCAGGGTGCGGTAGTGCGCGACGCCGGTCAACCAGCCGTGGCCGAACGCTACCGCGGGCAGGTTGAGTCCGGATTCCGGCGTGAACACCACCCCGGGCTGCCCGGCGATGGCCAGGTTGCCGCGCAGCACCCGATGGGGGCCGCGGCTGGTCAAGGTGCTCAGAAGCGATTTCACAGACGCCGACACGACGAGAACGTTATCCGATAAGTACTCTGGTGAGCCATGTGCGGAATCGTGGGGTACGTCGGATACCGGGACGCGCTCGGCGTTGTCGTTGACGCGTTGCGCCGCATGGAATATCGCGGCTACGACTCCGCGGGCGTGGCGATCGTCGACGGCACCGGCGCGTTGGCGGTGGAACGCAAGGCGGGCAAGCTGGCCAACCTGGAGGCCGAACTGGCCGAGGTCGGGGTGGCGCGGTTCGCGGGAACCACCGGTATGGGGCACACCCGCTGGGCGACCCACGGTGCGCCGACCGACCGCAACGCGCACCCGCATCGCGACCACAGCGGCAAGGTCGCCGTGGTGCACAACGGCATCATCGAGAACTTCGCCCCGCTGCGCCGCGAACTGGAGGACGCCGGGGTCGAACTGCGCAGCGACACCGACACCGAGGTCGCGGTGCACCTGGTCGCGCAGGCTTATGCCGCGGGCCCGACGGCGGGCGATTTCGCGGCGAGCGCGCTCGCGGTGCTGCGCCGGTTGGAGGGCGCGTTCACGTTGGTCTTCACGCACGCGGACCATCCGGAGATGATCGTCGCGGCGCGCCGCTCGACCCCGCTGGTGGTCGGTGTCGGCAAGGGCGAGATGTTCATCGCCTCCGATGTCACAGCGTTCATCGAGCACACCCGCGAAGCGGTCGAGCTCGGGCAGGACCAGGCGGTGGTGATCACCGCGGACACCTACACGGTCACCGATTTCGCGGGGGTCGACGCGGTCGCGCGGACCCGCCCGTTCACGATCGACTGGGATCTGGCCGCGGCCGAAAAGGGTGGCCACGACTACTTCATGCTCAAGGAGATCGAGGAGCAGCCCGCGGGCGTCGCGGACACGCTGATCGGGCATTTCAGCCAGGATCAGGACGGTGCGGGCCGGATCGTGCTGGACGAGCAGCGCCTGGCCGATCAGGAACTGCGCGACTTCGACAAGGTGTTCGTCGTCGCCTGCGGCAGTTCGTACCACGCGGGCCTGCTCGCCAAGTACGCGATCGAGCACTGGACCAGGCTGCCCGTCGAGGTGGAGCTGGCCAGCGAATTCCGTTACCGCGACCCGGTGTTGGATCGTTCCACGCTGGTGGTGGCGATCTCGCAGTCGGGCGAGACCGCCGACACGCTCGAGGCGGTGCGGCACGCCAAGGAGCAGAAGGCCAGGGTGCTGGCGATCTGCAACACCAACGGCGCGCAGATCCCGCGCGAGTCGGATGCCGTGCTGTACACCAGGACCGGCCCGGAGATCGGCGTCGCGTCGACGAAGGCGTTCCTGGCGCAGGTCACCGCGAACTACCTGGTCGGCTTGGCGCTGGCGCAGGCACGGGGCACCAAGTATCCGGACGAGGTGGCCCGTGAGTTCGCCGAACTGGAGGCGATGCCGAAGCTGGTCGAGCGGGTGCTGGCGACCGGGCCGCAGGTGCGGGCCATCGCGCGGGAGCTCGCTCATGTCCAGACGGTGCTCTTCCTGGGCCGCCACGTCGGTTACCCGGTGGCGCTGGAGGGCGCGCTGAAGCTCAAGGAACTGGCGTACATGCACGCCGAGGGCTTCGCGGCCGGTGAGCTCAAGCACGGGCCGATCGCGCTGATCGAGGACGGTCTGCCGGTGATCGTGGTGATGCCGTCGCCGAAGGGTCGCGCGGTGCTGCATTCCAAGCTGCTCAGCAATATCCGGGAGATCCAGGCGCGCGGCGCGCGCACCATCGTGATCGCCGAGGAGGGCGACGACACGGTGCGGCCGTTCGCCGATGACCTGATCGAGATCCCGTCCGCGCCGACGCTGTTCCAGCCGTTGCTGTCGACGGTCCCTTTGCAGATCTTCGCGGCCGAGGTGGCCCAGGCCCGCGGTTACGACGTGGACAAGCCGCGCAACCTGGCCAAGTCCGTCACGGTCGAGTAGTCCAACGGCGTCGCACCAATACGTGTGTGGCTGGGCAGCAACAACTTTCGCCAGGTATGACGCGAATCCGGCGGCGACTACCAGGTCGCCGCCGGATCGATCGAGTGCGGCTCAGCTCGCCGGCACCAGCGCGGGGGTCGGTTCGGCAGCGGCCCGGCGTTCGATGGCACCGGACCACACGGCCAGGCCGAGCGCGGTGACCACCAGCGCGACCCCGACCCAGTTCGGTGCGGTGTAGCCGAAGCCCGCGGCGATGACCAGTCCGCCGAGCCACGCGGCGACGGCGTTGCCGAGGTTGAACGCGCCGATGTTGACCGCCGACGCCAAAGTCGGTGCGCCCGAAGCCTGGTCGAGGACGCGCTTCTGCAACGGCGGCACGGTCGCGAACCCGAGCGCGCCGACCAGCACGATCGTGACCGCGGCCGTGACCTTGTTGTGCGCGGTGAGGGTGAACAGCGCGAGCACCACGGCGAGTCCGCCGAGCGTGAGGTAGAGCATCGGCATCAGGTGCCGGTCGGCGAATTTGCCGCCGATCAGGTTGCCCGCGGAGAAGCCGAGGCCGAACAGGACGAGCAGCCAGGTGACCGAGCTGTCCGCGAAACCGGTGACCTCGGTCATCATCGGGGCGAGGTAGGTGATCGCCGCGAAGACGCCGCCGAACCCGAGCACCGTCATGGCCATCGCGAGCAGCACCTGCGGATTGCGGAACACGGCGAGCTCGGTGCGCAGCCGGGCGTCCTGCGGCGCGGGCTGTTCCGGCACCAGCAGCGCGACGCCGAGCAGCCCGATCAGTCCGACCAGCGCGACGATCAGGAAGGTGAGCCGCCAGCCGAACTGCTGGCCGAGCAGGGTGCCGACGGGCACGCCGACCATGGTTGCCACGGTGAGGCCGGTGAACATGATCGCGATGGCGCCCGCGCGCTTGTCGGGGCGGACCACGCTGCCCGCGACCACCGCGCCGATGCCGAAGAACGCGCCGTGTGCCAGCGAGGCGACGATCCGGCCGGTCAGCATGAGCCCGAAAGTCGGTGCGACGGCGGATAATACGTTGCCCGCGACCAGGAGCAGCAGCATGCCGAGGAGCATGCGTTTGCGCGAGACGCGGGTGCCGAGCCCGGTCATCAGCGGCGCGCCGGCCACCACGCCGAGCGCGTATCCGGTGACCAGCAGGCCCGCGGTGGGGATGGACACCGCGTAGGTGTCCGCGATGTCGGGTAGCAACCCGACGACCACGAATTCGGTGGTGCCGATTCCGAAGGCCCCGAGGGTGAGGGCGAGGAGTGCGAGCGGCATGGGCGAGAGCCTCCACATGAGATTGCGCTTGAGCCTTACGGGCGTCAACAATAATTGCAAGCGCGTGATAATTGCAAGCGCGGGCTATTGCGAACTTCATCTATCCTGGAAGGACACTCCCGACGCGGAAGGACGATCATGACCGCGGATGCCGCCCTGACCGGCTTGGCCGATGGCTGGTACGCACTGTCGCTGCTGCACGATCGGATCGAGGCGCATATCGAACGCGCCCTGCAATCCGGCCACGACCTGAGCGTCCGCGAGTACTCGCTATTGGTGGTGTTGAGCAGGCAGCACGACGGTCCCGGCGGTCACCTACGGATGAACCAGGTCGCGGAGGCGGTCGTGCTGAGTCAGAGCGCGACGACCCGGCTGGTCACCCGGCTGGAGGACCGCGGCCTGCTCCAGCGCTACCTGTGCCCCGACGATCGTCGCGGCATCTACACCGACGTCACCCCGCCCGGCCTCGCGCTGCTGGACCGGGCGCGCCCGACCCACGACGACGCGCTCGCCAGTGCGCTCGGCCAAGCGGCGGCGGACCCGGAGCTGGCCCCGCTGGTGGCCGCGGTCGAAGCGCTCAACACGACGTCGGCGCGGAGTCCGCGCACCCGCGCCTACCGGCCGGTCTGACGCGCGTATGTTCCGCTCGCCGCCGACGAGACTCGGCGTCGAGCGGAACTGCGCCTATTGCGCTGGGGTGGCGCGCTATTCGGGGCGTGTCCTACTGCACGGTGACGGTGCCGCGCATTTCCGGGTGCAGCGAGCAGAGATAGCGGTAGGTCCCCGGCGCGGTGAAGGTGTAGCTCCAGTCGCCCTTGTCGATGATCGGGCTGTTGAGGCCCATCGCCTTGTCACCGATGCCCTGCACGGTGTGCGGGGCCTTGTCGGTGAAATGCCAGGTGACGGTGTCGCCGACCTTGACGGTCACTTCGCCGGGAGCGAACTTCATGTCGCGCACATCGATGGTGACGGCGGCGGGTTTCGTATCGCCCGCGGGCTGGGTGGTGGTGGTCACCGGATGCGCGGGTCGCTTGGTGGTCGTCGCGGCGGGGCTCGAATCGGCACCGCCGCAGCCCGCCACCAGCACCGCGGTCAGCACCGCCACTCCGGTGGCGACCTGCGTGGACCGTGCGCGACGCGTGACCATTGGCATGATGGCCAAGCGTAGTCTGCTGACGTTGCGGGTCCGCGCGGCAGCCGTACCGAACAACCCAGTGGAGGATCGCTCATGTCCACGCAGCGGGGCTATTTCACCGCAGACGAAGTGCGCGCGGCGGAGGCCGAGCTGTTCACGCGCGTCCCGGACGGCGTGCCCATGCAGCGCGCGGCTTACGGGCTGGCCAATGTCGTCGCGGAGGAGTTGCGGGCGCGCACCGGCGGGGTCGCCGGTCGCGCGGTGACCTTGCTCGTCGGCTCCGGCGACAACGGCGGTGACGCGCTGTGGGCCGGATCGATGCTGCGCCGCCGCGGTGTCGAAGTGGCGGCGGTGCTGCTGAACCCGGCGCGGGCGCACGCGAAAGGCCTTGCGGCACTGCGTAAGGCCGGTGGGCGGGTGCGCGCGGACATCGGCAGCCCCGACCTGGTGGTCGACGGCATCGTCGGGATCTCCGGCCGCGGGTCGTTGCGGCCCGATGCTGCGGAACTGGTTGCGGGCCTGCGGGTTCCGATCGTCGCCGCGGACCTGCCGAGCGGCGTCGACCCGGATACCGGCGCGGTCACCGGCCCCGCCGTCCGCGCCGACGTCACGGTGGCGTTCGGCGCGTACAAGCCCGTGCATGTCCTCGCCGCGCCGTACTGCGGGCGAACGGAGCTGGTGCCCATCGGTTTACGACTACCCGGGCCGAATCTGGCCGCGCTGGAACCAGGGTCGATCGGTGCGGACTGGCCGATACCGGCGGCGACCGACGACAAGTACACCCAGGGCGTGACCGGCATCTGCGCGGGCAGCGCGAGCTATCCGGGCGCGGCGGTGCTGTGCACGGGCGCGGCGGTCGCGGCGACCTCGGGCATGGTCCGCTATGCCGGCACCGGTGCCGCCGACGTGCTCGCGAGGTTCCCCGAAGTCATTGCCACCCAGCACGTCTCGGAAGTGGGCCGAGTGCAGTCGTGGGTGTTCGGCCCGGGCGCGGGCACCGACGCCGAGGCCCGCAACCGCCTCGTCGAGATCCTCGCCACCGAACTGCCGGTCGTCGTCGACGCCGACGGTCTGACCATGCTCGCCGCCGAGCCCGAACTGGTGCGGGCCCGCACCGCACCGACGGTATTGACCCCGCACGCAGGCGAATTCGCGCGCCTCACCGGGCACGAAGCCGGGCCGGACCGGGTCGGTGCGGTCCGTTCGCTCGCCGACGACTGGCAGGTCACCGTCCTGTTGAAGGGGCGCGCCACCCTCGTGGCCACCCCGGGCGCGCCGGTCCTGGTCAACGAGGCGGCTGCGTCCTGGGCCGCCACCGCGGGGGCCGGTGATGTCCTTTCCGGCATTCTCGGTGCGCTGCTCGCCGCGGGCCGCGATCCCGCCTGGTCGGCGGCGGCCGCCGCCCGGGTGCACGCGCTGGCGGCCAACCTCGCTGCCCAGGAGGGGCACTCGGTGGGCGCGCCGATCTCCGCGACACCCCTACTCGAGCATCTCCGTCCGGCGATCGGCACCTTGCGCGCCTTCGCCGACCAGGTCGACTGACCCGCACGCACCGCCGTGATAGAGCGCGCTGCGCGCTGTGCCCCGGACCACCTCCGTGCCCACCGACTCCACCAGGACTTTCCCGGTCGATAGACTCGGGGCCGAATACCGGTGACAACTTTCGGGAGCGCATGGGTAACTCGCCGGGCACGGTCTGACGGCACGGCCGCGGTTGCCGCGCCACCCAGGGTGGCACCTGAACTCCCGGAGAGGCGGAACAGTGCAAGTGGAGACGGTTGTCGATCTCGACGCCATCGCACACAACGTGCGGATCCTGCGCGAACTCGCGGGCGACGCCGCCGTGATGGCGGTCGTCAAGGCCGACGGTTACAACCACGGCGCGGTCGAGGTCGGCAAGGCGGCGCTGGCCGCGGGAGCCGCCGAGCTCGGCGTCACCACGATCGCCGAGGCCGTCCAGTTGCGCGACGCGGGTATCACCGCGCCTATTCTGAGCTGGCTCAACAACTCCGCCGCCGACTACGCCGCGGCGATTCGCGCGGATATCGAGATCGGGGTGTCCTCGCTCGATCATCTGCGCGCGGTGGCCGCCGCGACCGAGCAGACCGGCCGGACGGCGACGGTCTCGCTCAAGGTCGACACCGGCCTCAACCGCAACGGGCTGTCGCCGGTCGAATATCCGCAGGCCCTCGCGGAATTGCGGACGCTGGTCGACGCGCAGGCAATGCGGTTCCGGGCGCTGTTCTCCCACCTCGCGAACGCCGACGAGCCCGCGCATCCGGTCAACGACATGCAGCGCGACCGCTTCCTGGAGGCGGTCGCCGTCGCCAAGGAACACGGCCTGGAACCGGAACTGGTGCACCTGGCGAACTCGCCCGCCACGCTGACCCGCCCCGACCTCGCGTTCGACATGGTCCGCCCGGGCATCGCGATGTACGGGCACAGCCCCGTGGCCGAGGACTTCGGGCTACGCCCGGCCATGACCTTCCAGGCCCGGGTCGCGCTGGTCAAGCAGGTCGCGGCGGGCGAGGGCGTCTCGTATGGGCACACCTGGTACGCCCCGCGCGACACCACGGTGGCGCTGATCCCGGTGGGCTACGCCGACGGCGTATTCCGGCCACTCAGCGGACGTTTCGAGGTGTGGCTGGGCGGGGCGCGCAGGCCGAACGTCGGCCGGGTCTGCATGGACCAGTTCGTGGTCGACCTCGGCGACAACGCGGCGAATGTCCGGGAGGGCGATATGGCCGTCCTGTTCGGCGGCGGTCCCGGCGAACCGCGCGCACAGGAGTGGGCGGATCTGCTCGGCACCATTCACTACGAGGTGGTGTGTTCGCCGCGCGGCCGGTCGGTTCGCCGCTATGTAGGCGGTGGCCGGTGAGCAGACGGCGGGTCACCGCGGTCCGCGGCGGTCTGGCCACCGCGGGCGTGGTCGCCGCGCTGGCCGGGGCGCACGCCCTGCGCCGCGCCGGCGCCCGGGTGCTCTGGCCCGCCCGCCGTGACGAATATCGCGACGAGAACTTCGCGCTCATCGACGAGGACCGCGCGGGCAGCGTGCACACCGAGGACGGTGTGCGCTTGGCCACCCGCGAATGCGGTCCCGCGGACGCGCCGGTCACGGTGATCTTCGTGCACGGCTTCTGCAACACCATGGAGTCGTTCCACTTTCAACGCCGCGACCTCGAAAAGCGCTGGGGCGCACGGGCTCGGCTGGTGCTGTTCGATCTGCGCGGGCACGGCCGCTCCGGCACCTCGGCGACCGAGCGCTGCACCGTCTCCCAGCTCGGCCGCGACCTCGCCGCCGTGATCACGGCCACCGCGCCGACCGGTCCGGTGGTGCTGGTGGGTCATTCGCTGGGCGGGATGTCGGTGCTGGCCGCCGCAGCACAGTTCCCGGAGTTGTTCGCGCAGCGGGTGATCGGGATCGCACTGCTGTCCACGGCGGCGGCCGAGGTCACCGCGGCCGGGATCACCCAGCTGCTGCGCAATCCCGCCATCGACGGCTTCCGGATGGCCGTGGCCGCCGCGCCCGCGCTGGTGCAGGCGGGCCGGACCACGGCGCGGCACGTGATCACGCCGATCCTGCACGTCAGCTCGTTCCACGGACCGGTGAGCCCGACGCTGTCCCGGTTCACCACGATGATGATCGACGACACCCCGGTCGAGACCATCATGAAATTCCTGAAAGCCATCGAGTTGCACGACGAGTCGGCCGCACTGCCCACGCTGGCACAGGTGCCGGTGCTGATCATCGGCGGCTCGCACGATCTGGTGATCCCGTTCCGCAACTCACGCGCGCTGGCGCGAGAGTTGAAGGCCAGTGAGCTGATTCACCTGCGGGAGGCCGCGCACATGGCGCATCTGCAATTCCCGGACATCGTCAACGACGCGCTCGATCGATTGCTGGTGCGCGCCGGCGTGCTCGAACCGCACCCGTCGGAGGTGACCAGTGGCTGATCGTCAGCAACGCACGCTGCCCACGGTGGCCGACACCGAGGCACTCGGCCGGGAACTGGCCGCGGGGCTCGGCGCCGGTGACCTGGTCGTGCTGGACGGGCCGCTCGGCGCGGGCAAGACGGCACTGACCCGCGGCATCGCGGCGGGGCTCGGGGTGCAGGGCCGGGTGAGTTCGCCCACCTTCATCATCGCCCGGCAGCATCGGGCAGGTGCGCAGGTAGGGGCGGTGCCGCTGGTGCACGTGGACGCCTACCGGCTCGGCGGCGACCTCGACGAGCTGGACGCGCTGGACCTCGACACCGAACTGCACCAGGCAGTGGTCGTGGTGGAGTGGGGCCGCGGCGTCGTGGAGCACCTGACCGACCGGCATCTGTGGGTGCAGCTCTCGCGCGAACCGGATTCGGACGTGCGCACCGCCGAATGGGAATGGGTGGATTAACTACCTGGTAGCTCCGCACCGGCGGCAGCTACCACCCGGTATCGTTGGGTCAATCATGCTGGTATTAAGTGTCGACACCGCGACACCCGCCGTGACCGCGGGATTGGTGGAACTGGAGCAGGCAGCACCGATCCAGACGCGCACGGTCGCCTCCCGTGTGCGGGTCGATCCGCGTGCGCATGCCGAGGTGCTCACCCCGCAGATTCTCGAATGTCTCACGGAGGCAGGCCGTTCCAGGACCGATCTCGCGGCGGTCGTGGTCGGCATCGGCCCCGGCCCGTTCACCGGACTGCGGGTCGGCATGGCGACCGCCGCCGCCTTCGGTGACGCGCTCGGGCTGCCGGTCTACGGGGTGTGCAGTCTCGACGCCATCGCCGCCGACGCCGCGGCGGACCTCACCCCCGAGAGCGAACTGCTCGTCGTCACCGACGCGCGCCGCCGCGAGGTCTACTGGGCGCGCTACCGCGACGGCGTGCGCGTCGCGGGACCGGAGGTGGCCAAGCCCGGCGAGGTCGATCTCGCACAGGCCACCGTGATCGCCGGATCCGCCTCGCACGTCGACTTCTTCGACCTACCGGTACTGCCGGTGGAGACGCCGTCACCGGCCGGCCTGGCCACGGTCGCCGCCGCCGCGGTGCTCGCGCGCGCGGTGCCCGAGCCGCTGGTGCCGCTGTATCTGCGCAGGCCCGACGCCGTCGAGAAGAGCTACCGCACCCTCGACCGGACGGGAGCGTGAGACCGGTGGACATCCGGATCGAACCGATGGCCGTCACCGACATCGACCGCTGCGTCGAACTGGAACAGCTGCTGTTCCCGGAGGACGACCCGTGGCACGCGGTCGCCTTCCAGTCGGAACTGGCTGCGGCACACAATCGCTACATCACCGCGCGCGACGCCGACGGGCGAATGGTCGGCTACGCCGGCATCGCGCTGCTCGGTGACGACCGCCACCCTGAAGCCGAGGTGCACACCATCGGCGTCGACCCGAGCTACCTGCGCGCCGGTATCGGGACCCGGCTGCTCGAAGCCCTGCTCGATGAAGCGGGCAAGCGCGGCGGACCGGTGTTCCTCGAGGTGCGCACCGACAACGATCCCGCGATCGCGTTGTACGCCAAGCACGGATTCCACATCATCGGCCTGCGCAAGAACTACTACCACCCCAGCGGCGCCGACGCCTACACCATGCGCAGGCCCGCGCTGAGCGCCCTGCCCCTGCCGGACGAGGTGCTCTCGTGATCATCATGGGCATCGAAAGCTCCTGCGACGAAACCGGAGTCGGCATCGTGCGCAGGCACGCCGACGGCAGCTGCGAGCTGCTCGCCGACGAGGTCGCCTCCAGCGTCGATCAGCACGCCCGCTTCGGCGGCGTGGTGCCCGAGATCGCGTCCCGGGCGCACCTGGAAGCGATCGTCCCCGCCATGCGCCGGGCGCTCGCCGTGGCCGGTATCGCCAAGCCCGACGCGCTGGCCGTGACCATCGGCCCCGGACTCGCGGGCGCGTTGCTGGTCGGCGTCGCGGCGGCGAAAGCCTATGCGGCGGCGTGGGATGTGCCGTTCTACGCGCTGAACCATCTCGGCGGACACGTCGCCGTGGACACGCTGGAGCACGGACCGATGCCGCCGTGCGTCGCGCTGCTCGTGTCCGGCGGGCACACCCACCTGCTGCACGTCACCGATCTGGCCGAGCCCATCGTCGAGCTGGGCAGCACCGTCGACGATGCCGCTGGCGAGGCGTTCGACAAGGTCGCGCGGCTGCTCGGGCTCGGCTTTCCCGGCGGTCCGGCACTGGACGCCGCTGCCGCACAGGGGGATCCCGGCGCGATCGCGTTTCCGCGCGGCATGACCGGCCCGCGAGACGCCCGATACGACTTCTCCTTCTCCGGCCTGAAAACCGCCGTCGCCCGCTACGTCGAGGCGGCACAGCGCAGCGGCCTGACCGCCGCCGACCTGCCCATCCCGAATATCGCCGCGTCGTTCCAGGAAGCGGTCGCCGACGTGCTCACCATGAAAGCCGTCCGTGCCGCACAAGACGTCGGCGTCGACACGCTGGTGCTCGGCGGCGGCGCCACCGCCAATTCCCGGATCCGCTCGATGGCCGAAGAACGTTGCGCCGCCGCCGGATTGACCCTGCGCGTGCCCAAACCCCGCCTGTGCACCGACAACGGCGTGATGATCGCCGCCCTCGGTGCCCACGTGATCGCCGGCGGCGCACCCCCCTCCGCCCTCACCGTAGCCACCGACCCCGGCCTCCCGGTCTCGGTAAGCCGCGTCAGCTGACCCCCGCACCCCTTCTGCGTTCCCGCACCCGCTGTGGCGTGCCACAGCGGGTGCGAAGCCCCAGAAGTGGTGCGTGAGGTCAGAAGTGGTGCGGCTTGTCGGACCCACGCGCGGGACCATCGCCGCAGGCCGGGGTGGCGGATGCCGACTTGGGGCTGCGTCTCAGCCAAGTCGCACGGGTTCTGTGTTCCCGCACCGGTTGTGGCCTGCCGTAACGGGTGCGAAGCCGCAGAAGTGGTGCGTGAGCTCAGAGTGGCGCGGGCTGTGGGGCGGATGCCGACCTGGTTGGTGCGAAACCTTCGGGGCGCGCACCCCGAGCGAACCCGGTTCAGTCCGAGTGGCTCGGCTGCTCGGTTCCGCCGATGTGGGCGGAGCCGGAGTTCGAGCGGGGGATGATCGGGAGTTGGGATTGGGCGGGGGCCTGGCGTTGGCCGGTGGGCGGGACCTGGGTCGGGGTGGGGGCGGCTCCGGGCTTGGGCTTGTCCGGCCCAGAGGAACCGCCCGGGGGCGTGGTCGGGTTGCCGAACAGCGGGCCGAGCAGTTCGGGGAACGGGATGACCGGGAGGTTCGGGTCCGGCCGCAGGGTGGGCGGGCTGGGCTGCGGGGCCGAGGACGGGGCCGGCGTGCTCGACGGCTGCCCGCGGTCCTGGGTGATCGAGGGCAGGTTGCCGTCGCTCGGCCGGTTGGTGCTCTCCTGGGTGCGCCCACTGGTGGCGGTGCCCGCACCTGTCGGCGGGACGACGCTCCCCGGCGCGGGCGGCAGCTGGGACGCGCTGCTGGTGGTGCCCGCGGGGGAGACCTCGTCGTCGGAGGTGGGCGCGAACGTCTTCACGCCGTAGCCGATGATCAGCCCGACCACGACGATGGCACCGGCGAGCGTGCCGACCACCTTGGTGAACGTGCCGACCGGCGCGTCACTGCTGAGCGCGGCCAGCGGGATCACCGACGGCTGGACCGAATCGGCAACCAGCGCGGCGCCTTTCGCGATCACGGCATCGGGATCTTCCACCGTGAACACCGGCACGTCGAGCTGGTGGGCGAGGGTGTCCACGACGGCGGGGATATTGGCGCCGCCGCCGATCACGGCCACCGCTTCGGGGAACTTGGGCGCCCGGGCGAACACCGCGGCCGCGAAGACGGCGGTCTCGCGGAGCAGGTCGGCGATGAGCTCCTCGAAGTCGGCCCTGGTCAGCTTGAGCGGCTGCCCGGCGACATGGTCGATGGTGACGGCGGGCGCGATGGACAGATGCTCCTTGGCCGCGCGGCCGCGGTTGGTCAGCATGCCGCGGTTGGGCCGGGTGCCGCGCCGCGCGTAGTGCAGGTCGACCAAATGGTGGTAGATCAGGTCATCGATGGCGTTGCCGCTGATCGCGCCGGTGCGTTCGGACCGCAGCACGGTGCCGTCGGCCTGGTCGGCCACGGTGACGGTGAGCCCGCTCGCGCCGAGGTCGATGATGGCGACCGTCTCGTAGCGGTCGAGCAGCCCGGTGTGCCGGAGGTAGGTGAGTGCCGCGGTGCCCTCGGGCACCAGGCGCAGTTCGCGCTGCTTGCCGGTGGCCGAGCGGATGGCCTGCGCCTGCTCCTTGGTCCGGTAGGCGACGGCGACGCTGGTGGGCGGCCTGCTGGTCGGCGATTCGAGGTTGCGCGGGCGCGCGCCGGCGAACCGGGCGCCGACGGGATAGTCCACGTCGTGGGCCAGCTGGGTGGTCGGCAGCTGGGTGGTCATCAACTCGATCGAGGAGGCGACCAGGTCGCCGAGATCGGAATGCGCCGCGTCGGCGGAGACGACCCGATAATCGAAGCTCTGCGCCCCGTTCGAGGCGGTGGCGACCAGTGCCGAGCACACGACCTCGGACCCGGCGGAGATGCCGAGGGATGTTCGCATGTTCATTCACCTCCCTTCGAGCGGATGGTCATGTGCGGCTGGGGTATTCGCTCTCGTAAGCAACTCGTTGTCGCCGACCATCTCGCTGGACTGCCGAATCGTCGTGGTCGACGCACGGTTCGGACTCCGAAATCCGGTCGGTCCCGTTGTCCGGTGGGTCGCGGGGACCGGCGGTGGATCACGTGTGGCTAGCTCTCTGGTGCAGCTCTCGATGAGACGTAGTTCTGGTGACGCTGGGTGTTCCCCGGTGCCGGGTGGTTCGCGGGCTCCGGGGCGTCGGTGCCGTGGAACTGCTCGGTGCCGCTGAACTGTTCGGTGCCGCTGAGGTATTCGGTGAAGCCGAGTGCCGTGACGACGTGCCTGCTGTTGACGACCCCTGGTCTCCGACGGCACTGGTTCGGGACGAACACAGTGGTCGGACAGCGACCGTCGTCAATAGTGTCACAATCCGTTATCCGAACGTTACAGTTTTCCGGATCTATTTGGAACCCCCGCGAGCGTGCGTTGGGCGTGTCGCGACCGCCTGGGCTGCATGGCGATCCGAAATTGGCACCGCCCGGCCTTGAGCGCTGGCACTCTCATGTATAGAGTGCTAGTCGGCACTGTGTGACGTGCCCGGCCGGACTTCCGTCCGCTCGGTGCTCTGTACTTGTGCCAGGCAGTTTCGACTACTGAGCAGGGGTCCCGGCACCCGCGACGACGGGGCTGTGCGCAGGGTCGGCTACCGCTTGCGACTGTTTGCAGGTCGCTCGAAAGAACCTGTGACCGATACAGATACCGATGGTCCGGAACAACAGTTCCGGTAATCCCCTGAAAGTGGAGGGCTCAACGTGGCGAGCGTGAACATCAAGCCGCTCGAGGACAAGATCCTCGTCCAGGCCAACGAGGCCGAGACGACGACGGCCTCCGGCCTGGTCATCCCCGACACGGCGAAGGAAAAGCCGCAGGAGGGCACCGTCATCGCCGTCGGCGAAGGCCGCGTCACCGACAAGGGTGACCGCATCCCGGTCGACGTCAAGGAAGGTGACACCGTCATCTACAGCAAGTACGGCGGCACCGAGATCAAGTACCAGGGCGAGGAGTACCTCATCCTGTCGGCGCGCGACGTGCTGGCCGTCGTCACCAAGTGACCGCGCTCCGCGCGGTGGTGACGGTCCGCTGCCACCCGACCGCCCGGATCTAGTCGTGCCACTGCCCCGGTTCCGCTGAGCGGGGCCGGGGCAGTGGCATCTCAAGCCCTGGAATCCAAGGAATAGGACTTATGGCAAAGCAGATCGAGTTCGACGAGAACGCTCGCCGGGCTCTGGAACGCGGCGTCGACAAGCTCGCCGACGCCGTCAAGGTCACCCTCGGCCCGCGTGGCCGCCACGTCGTGCTCGCGAAGGCCTTCGGCGGCCCGACCGTGACCAACGACGGTGTCACCATCGCGCGCGAGATCGACCTCGAGGACCCGTTCGAGAACCTCGGCGCGCAGCTGGTCAAGAGCGTCGCCACCAAGACCAACGATGTGGCGGGCGACGGCACCACCACCGCCACCGTGCTGGCCCAGGCGCTGGTCCGGGCCGGCCTGAAGAACGTTGCCGCGGGCGCGAATCCGATTTCGCTCGGCGCGGGCATCGCCAAGGCCGCCGACGCGGTCGCCGAGGCGCTGCTGGCCGCGGCCACCCCGGTGTCCGGCGAGAAGGCGATCGCGCAGGTCGCCACGGTCTCCTCGCGGGACGAGGAGATCGGCGAGATGGTCGGCAAGGCGCTGACCGTCGTCGGCAAGGACGGCGTCGTCACCGTCGAGGAGTCCTCGACGCTGCAGACCGAACTCGTCGTCACCGAGGGCGTGCAGTTCGACAAGGGCTACCTGTCGCCGTACTTCGTCACCGACGTCGACGCCCAGCAGGCCGTGCTGGAGGACGCCTACATCCTGCTGCACCGGGAGAAGGTCAGCTCGCTGCCCGACTTCCTGCCGCTGCTGGAGAAGATCGCCGAGTCCGGCAAGCCGGTGCTGATCATCGCCGAGGACGTCGAGGGCGAGGCGCTGTCCACCCTGGTGGTCAACTCGATCCGCAAGACGATCAAGGCCGTCGCGGTGAAGGCGCCGTTCTTCGGCGACCGGCGCAAGGCGTTCCTGGACGACCTGGCCGTCGTTACCGCGGGCACCGTGATCAACCCGGACTTGGGCATCACGCTGCGCGAGGCCGGCCTCGACGTGCTGGGCAAGGCGCGCCGCGTCGTCGTCAGCAAGGACGACACCACCATCATCGATGGTGCGGGTACCGCCGAGGACATTTCGGCGCGCAGCGCGCAGCTGCGGCGCGAGATCGAGGCCACCGACTCCGACTGGGATCGCGAGAAGCTCGAGGAGCGGCTGGCCAAGCTGTCCGGCGGCGTCGCGGTGATCAAGGTCGGCGCGGCCACCGAGACGGCGCTCAAGGAGCGCAAGTACCGGGTCGAGGACGCGGTGAGCGCGGCCAAGGCGGCGGTCGAGGAGGGCATCGTGCCCGGCGGCGGCTCCGCGCTGGTGCAGGCGGCGGCCAAGCTCGGCGACCTGCGCGACTCGCTGTCCGGCGACGAGGCGGTCGGTGTCGAGGTGGTGCGGACCGCGCTGTCGGCCCCGCTGTTCTGGATCGCCACCAACGCGGGCGTGGACGGTGCCGTGGTGGTCAGCAAGGTCGCCGAGGGCAAGGACGGCTTCAACGCCGCCACCCTCACCTACGGCGACCTGGTCACCGACGGTGTCGTCGACCCGGTGAAGGTGACCCGCTCGGCCGTCGTGAACGCGGCGTCGGTGGCGCGCATGATCCTGACCACCGAGAGCGCGGTCGTGGACAAGCCCGCCGAAGAGGCGCCGGAGCACAGCCACCACGGGCACAGCCACTGAGCTGACCCTGGCGCAGAACCGGAGAAGGCCCTCGGACATCGTCCGGGGGCCTTCGTTTTATGTGTGCGAGTGGCTGTTATGTGTTCAAGAGGCTACGGGCGGCTGTTCGGCCGCGATGGCGGCGAGCAACCGACTCCGCAACGCTGCGGGCGGTTGGCTGGCCGTAGCAGTGGCGAGCGTCGCGAGGGCCTCGCGCGTCCGCCGGATCTCGGTGATGAACTCCGCACGTAGCGCGGGGTCCTCGGTGTCGAGCAGTTCCTGCACCTCATGGTGGTCTTCGTCGTCGATCGATCCGAGCGCGACGGTGTGCGCGAGATCGACCTGGCGTTCGTTCATCTCACGTCACCCCCAAACTTCTTTTGAGTCGTGTCAATCCGTCCCGAATTCGGGACTTAACGGTCGGTAACCCTACGCCAAGGTAGTGGGCTACCTCCGCATAGGTTCGCCCGCCGTAATAGGCGAGCGAGATGGCTTCTCGCTGGGTCTCGGTCAAGGTCGCGAGGCCGTCGAGGACGGCCTGCTGTTCGAGCCTTCGCTCTACCTCTTCGGTCACTTCGTCGAATTCGTTACCGAGCACCCGGATGCCGTAGGCGACCTCGCGTTGGGTGTGCGCTTGCTCGGCGCGGACCCGGTCGACGGCTCGCCGATGTGCCAGCGTCATCAACCACGTCACGGCCGAGCCCTTGTCGGGGTCGAAGCTGGCGGCGGTGCGCCAGATCTGTAGATAGACCTCTTGGGTCGTCTCCTCGGCGTATCCGGGGTCGTGTAGGACGCGCAGCACCAGACCGAAGACGCGCGCGGACGTCCGGTCGTATAGCTCGGCGAAGGCTTCCTGGTCGGCTTGGCCGCACTTGTCCAGCAAGGCGGCGAGCTCGATACTTTCGGCGGCGCGGGCCGTAACCGCAGAATCCACACCGGGTGGGAAGGCATCTCTTCGGAACGAGTCGCCCTCTGCGGCCGGCTGCCGCGTTGTCACAACGCTCCATTCTGTGTCATCGGTCACCACCGTAGCGGGCCGCTATGACCTCCCTTCGACTGGGGTGTCGGCAAACCGACTGTGGCCCAGCGACTTTGCGGAAAACTTCGACACGCCGGAGCATCTCAAGCTGAGACACGCCGTGACACGCCGAAATCAACTGCGAAACGCAGGGCTCGTCAGGTTATTTGGCTTCTGGCCTTTGGCGCCGGCGGCGCCGCGGTGGTGACCGCATATCGCCTGCCGGTTGTTTGCTAGGGATTCGGCGCGCCGCGCCACATGGATGGGAAAATTTTTCGATCAGACCGCCATGCGGCGGCGATTGCGCCGGGCGTGCATCTCGCGTTCGGTTTCGGACATGCCACCCCAGATGCCGTAGGGCTCGCTGACTTTGAGGGCATGGCTGCGGCACTGCATCAGCACCGGGCAGGCCCGGCAGATCTCTTTGGCGCGCATCTCACGCGCGGTACGGGCGCGGCCACGTTCGCCGTCGGGGTGGAAGAACACGGCGGAGTCCTGCCCACGGCAGGACCCTCGCATCTGCCAATCCCAGACATCGGCGTTCGGCCCGGGGAGGTGGGTGGGCATGGGCATGGTGAACTCCTCGTGGTGCGAGCTCGTCAGCGTTGTCGAGCAGTTGTTCTGCAAAGTTGTAGGCCACGGCGCTGTGTCGGCGAGTGCCCCTGTGCTGCCCGTTGCGGTCGCTGCAATTTCGCGCGGCGCCGACTGTGGCGATGAGCTACGTTAGGTCCAGCCGCGAAATTCCGTCAATAGTTCGGCGCAGCAGTTTTCCAAATCTTAGGCTGCGAAATTTAACCTCTGAGCTGTTTACTTTTCGCATTGGTTCCGGCGATACTGATCGGTTGACCAGAGGCGCATCGGTCGCTGCTGCCTGCGATATGGACACGTTTTCGCAGGTAGAGTGGGGTTTTTGGAGATCTGAACCGTTCAGAGCTGGAGCTGGCCGGTGTGGGGGCGGTCACGATGGCGTCCGGCCGCCGGTGCGGCGTGCGGCGCCGAGATGGCGAAAACGGGGCATCCAGGTAAATTGCGCGAAACGCGTGTGAATAACGATCACGGCCACCGCAGGATTACGGCGATGAGATTTACCTGACGGAAACATGACATAGTCGTCGTAAATGCTGTGCGGTAGCCGGTTGGTTGTTTGCAGTCTTTCTCCCGGTCACTGCGCGGGGTGGGCCCGGTATACAGTTCGGCGGTGTTCGTGCCTGCTCCGCTCGGAGATCCCCGTATCGAGGTCCTCGCCGACGGTGCGTTCGGCGCCCGCCCGGGCCTCGCCGCTGCCGAGTTGCCGACCGCGCCCGGTGCGCTCGCTTCGTGGTATCGAGCGGTGATTCTGGGTGGACAGGGACGTTATGCGGCGGCGCGCGCGGAATTACGAATTATCGGCGGCGCGAGCACGGATCCGGTGTTGCTTTCGCTGGCCGCGAGCACCACGGGTTCGCTGCTGCGCCAGCTCGGCTGGCACGCCCGCGCCGCCGCCTACGACGGTCGCGCGGCCGCGCTGGTCTCGGCGCGAGCGCTGGGAGACCGCGCGGACCCCGCCCACTATCGCTTCCCCGCCGCCGAAGCGATCTGCGACGCACTGACCGGTCTCGCCGCGGACGCGCTCGGCACCGGCCGCCTCGCGCTGTCCTGGCGGCTGCTGCAACGGGTGGACGAACTGCTGCCCGGCGGAGAGCTCGGCTGGCGTCCCGCCCTGCGCAGGCACTGGGTCGGCGCCGAAACGGCGCTTGCCGCAGGCCTTGTCGAGCCGGCGCGGCGCGACGCGGCCGCCGCGCTCGAACTCGCCGAGCACAGTCCCTCGGTGCGGCATCGGGTCAAGTCCCGCCTGCTGGTCGCCGCTGCCGCGGCGGCGGCAAACGAACACGACCGGTCGCGAGAACTCGCCGAACAGGTCGGCGCGCAGTGCCGCGAACACGGCCTGCTGCCGCTGCGCTGGGCGAGCGCGATGCTGCGCGCCGGCCTGTCCGTCCCGGGCGCCACCGCCGAGGCCGAGGACTGCGCGGCGACCATCGTCCGACGTGGCGGGCGGTTCCGTCCGATGACCGTGGGATGAGGTTCGCGCCGGGCGGCCGCGGGGCCGCGCGCAATTCGTGCGCGCATGCGCTCCCAGTTGCCTTGTTCCGCGCGCTGTATCGCTATTGTTAGTTCCGTTCCGCCGCTTCGGTGGAAGCACCGGTCAACACCGACCGTGCCACTTGTAACGCCAGGAATCTCTCTGACGATGACGAACACGGGCGAAGAGTTGGACCTCGCCGTCGCTGCCGCTGCGCAGGGCGACAGATCCGCTTTAGCTCAGGTACTGGAGATGATCCGCCCGCTGGTGGTGCGCTACTGCCGCGCGCGGATCGGAGCCGCGGAGCGTGGGCAGCTCTCCGCGGACGACGTTGCGCAGGAGGTCTGTTTGGCCGTGATGACCGCCTTGCCCAGGTATCAAGACCAGGGCAGGCCCTTCATGGCCTTCGTTTACGGAATCGCTTCGCACAAGGTCGCCGACGCCCATCGCAACGCCGCCCGTAACAAGGCGGAGGCGATGGCCGAAGTACCAGATGTCATATCCACCGACCATGGTCCGGAACAACGCGCTCTCGAATCGGAGACGAGCAGGCAGATGAACCGTCTGCTCGCGACACTCCCCGAGAAACATCGAGAGATCTTGATCCTGCGATTGGTCATGGGTTTGTCAGCCGAAGAAACCGCAGTCGCCATGGGCAGTACGGCGGGCGCGATACGAGTGGCTCAGCACAGGGCACTCGCGAAACTCAAGTCTCAAGTGGCGAGGGCAGGTGAAATGTATGGCTAGGGATGGCGGGCGCGGTCGGGGCGACTGGAAAGCGCGGCTTGGATCGCGAAACAGCGGTCCCTACGCCGACGCGTCAGGGGACACCGGCCCGGTCGACATCGCCGCGGTACGCCGCGACGATGTGCTGATCGATGCCATCGCAAGCGATGGCCAGGTGCGCACCGACAGCGCGGAGGAGTATCAGCTCGCGGCTTTGCTCGCGGACTGGCGCGCGGAGCTCATCGCTCCGCCGATGGCCGACGCACCCGATCTGGATGCGATCGTGGCCGCGGTCAATCAGGAGATCGGTGCGCGTCAGGTACAGATAAGGGGCCAGGGCAGCAGCCGACTACGGCTGGTCCGCCCACTCCTCGGGGCCGCGGCGGCACTCGCCCTGGTCTTCGGCGGTATGACGGCGTTCTCCTACAACGCCGAGCCGGATGATCCGCTGTGGCGGCTCAAAGAGGTCGTGTTCAGTGAGCAGGCGCAGAGCACCGTGGTGCAGCGCACCGACAGCGATCTGAGCGAGGCAGGCAAGCTGGTCAAGCAGGATCCCGTTGCGGCCAAGCAGCGCTTGGCGGCGGCCAAGGAGAATGCCGGGCAGATCAGCGACCCCAAGAAGCACACCGAGGCGATGGAGGAGTGGAACCGGCTCGTCGCCGAGTTGGCCAAGGTGCGTCAGGACCTGGCCGACCAGCTGAACAACGGCACGTCGGATCCGGTCACGCCGTCGCCGAGTAGTGGGGTCAAGCCCACGAAGCCGGTGCCGCCGGTGCAGACCACGCCGGACCCCTCGATCCTGCAGACGAAGCCGGGCGATCCGTCGGACAAGCCGACCGAACCCACCGAGCCGACCGACGACAAACCGACCACGCCGCCGGTGACCACGCCGCCGCCGACCGTCGAGCCGACCACCCAGCCTGCGACACCCACCACGGTGTCCGGGCCCACGGTGGTCGAGCCGACCGGCGATTCGAACGGTGCGCCGACCCAGCCGGTGACCAAGCCGCCGACGGGCAACTCGGGGCCGACGTTCGCCGTGCCGTCCGGGGCAGGTTTGCCCAGCACCAGCTGACTAGGTCGCAGCACAAACGAACAAGACATGAACCGATTGCCGAACGGCGGTCGGTTTTCTGTCTTTTCGGGGCTGCCCGACCGGGTTGTCGCGGGGGCTGCGCGGCGAAGATCTATGCGGCGAAAATCACAGCGCCACTGGGCGCTGTAGCGCGGGTCCGAGCCCTCGGACGCGGCACGGGTGGGACGAAGCGCGGTAGCGAAACGCTCAGCTGTCGAAACCGTCGAAGCCGTCGCCGTGGAACGCCTCGTTCATCGAGGCATCCGCGTAGCCCCGGCAGTAATCCCAGGTGACGTACGCTTCCGGCGTCGGGTCGTAGGCGGGCTCGTGCGGGCGCACCGTGCCGTCCACCAGTAGCTGAAGCAGGTTGGCGCGCAACATGTCCCAGTCGTGGTAGTGGTCCTGCCGACAGTCTTCGCAGCTGACCACGAGTCCGCGGATACCGCGGTGCGCTAGTAGTGCCTCGTAGACGGCGAGATCAGCGAGATCCTCCTCGACCGCGAGGCGCTCGTGGGGATCCAGCGGCTCACCGGGCTCGATGGCATCGAGCGCGGCGGACGGGTCGGAGGGGTCTCCGGCGAAGGGATCCGGCGGCAAGCCAGGTGGTAGATGGTCACGCACATCCCCACGGTACGCAGAACAGGGTGGTCTGCGCCAGCGATGTGGGCCGCAAGTTTCGCCGGTACCCACCCGTCACCGGTCCGCGCCGTCGCCCCGTGCCCGGGCGTTTCGCGTCGGCCGCGCCGCCCGGTGGGCTCACTTGGTCGGTGGGTTTGCGGGACAGATACCATGGTGTCAGGCTCCGGCGAGCACCCGACACGATATCCGGAGCCACCAGTCCATCCCATCAGCTGCGCACGACGCCGGTGACCCCGGCGCCGCTCGCTGTCGACGTCCAGGAGGGGTCGATCCGAATGAGTAATCCCGTATCGGGCGAACGCACTGCTGTCCGCCCATCTACGGGTGGTGACGATCCGCACAAGATCGCCATGCTCGGCCTCACATTCGACGATGTGTTGTTGTTGCCAGCCGCCTCGGATCTCATCCCCAGTTCTGTGGAGACGTCCAGCCAGCTGACCAGGGAGATCCGGTTGCGGACCCCGCTGGTGAGCTCGGCGATGGACACGGTGACCGAGGCGCGGATGGCCATTTCGATGGCCCGCGCCGGCGGCATGGGCGTGTTGCACCGCAACCTCGCAGCAGCCGATCAGGCCGCGCAGGTGGAGACGGTGAAGCGGTCCGAGGCGGGCATGGTGACCGATCCGGTGACCTGCCGTCCGTCGGACACCCTCGCCGAGGTCGATGCCATGTGCGCCCGGTTCCGCATCTCCGGCCTGCCGGTGGTGGACGAGACCGGTTCCCTTGTGGGCATCATCACCAATCGCGACATGCGGTTCGAGGTCGATCAGAACCGTCGGGTCGAAGAGGTGATGACCAAGGCGCCGTTGATCACCGCGCAGGAGGGCGTCACCGCCGAGGCGGCGCTCGGCCTGCTGCGCCGGCACAAGATCGAGAAGCTGCCCATCGTGGACGGCAACGGCAGGCTGCGCGGCCTCATCACGGTCAAGGACTTCGTCAAGACCGATCAGTACCCGAACGCCACCAAGGACCGCGACGGCCGCCTGCTGGTCGGCGCCGCGGTCGGCGTGGGCGAGGACGCCTGGTCGCGCGCGATGACGCTGGCCGACGCGGGCGTGGACGTGCTCATCGTCGACACCGCGCACGGCCATCAGGCGCAGGTGCTGCAGATGGTCACCAAGGTCAAGGCCGAGGTCGGCGACCGGATCCAGGTCGTCGGCGGCAACGTGGCCACCCGGGCCGGTGCGGCCGCGCTGGTCGAGGCGGGCGCGGACGCGGTGAAGGTCGGCGTCGGTCCCGGCTCCATCTGCACCACCCGCGTGGTCGCCGGTGTCGGCGCACCGCAGATCACCGCGATCCTCGAGGCCGTGGCCGCGTGCAAGCCCGCCGGTGTGCCGGTGATCGCCGACGGTGGCATCCAGTTCTCCGGCGATATCGCCAAGGCCATCGCGGCGGGCGCGTCCACCGTGATGCTGGGCTCACTGCTCGCGGGCACCGCCGAATCGCCGGGTGAGCTGATCCTGGTGGGCGGCAAGCAGTTCAAGAGCTACCGCGGCATGGGCTCGCTCGGCGCGATGCAGGGCCGGGGCCAGGCGAAGTCCTTCTCGAAGGACCGCTACTTCCAGGACGACGTGCTCGCCGAGGACAAGCTGGTGCCCGAGGGCATCGAGGGCCGGGTGCCCTTCCGCGGGCCGGTGAACCAGGTCATCCACCAGCTCGTCGGCGGTCTGCGCGCGGCCATGGGTTACACCGGCTCGCAGTCCATCGCGCATCTGCAGGACGCGCAGTTCGTGCAGATCACCGCGGCGGGTCTGAAGGAGAGCCACCCGCACGACATCACGATGACCGTCGAGGCCCCCAACTACACCGGCCGCGGCTAGCGGAGGTAGGAACCCGGCGGTGCGCTGCCGGGCGAACAGCGGGTGCGGTGGCGCGTCCGGACCCCGATGACGGGCCCGGCGGGCCGTGTCCGCGCGGCCGCTGACCTGGCTGCGACTAGCCTGGGGCCGCGACCTCCGGTCAGGACAAGGTCACCACAGCGCGAGTCTCACGAGCGCCGTTCGTGGCCCGTCTCGCGCGCGAGTCTCGACGGCTCGCGCGCAAGTCACGAGGGGGCCACGAACACGCCGCGCCCGCGCGGCCGATAGATAGGAGTACAAACGTGCGCGACATGGTCGAGATCGGCATGGGCCGGACCGCCCGGCGTACCTACGAGCTGGACGATATCGATATCGTCCCCTCGCGCCGGACCCGCTCGTCGAAGCAGGTGTCGCTGTCCTGGCAGCTCGACGCCTACCGTTTCGAGATCCCGTTCCTCGCGCACCCGACCGATGCGCTGGTGTCGCCGGAGTTCGCCATCGAACTCGGCCGCCTCGGCGGACTCGGTGTCATCAACGGCGAGGGCCTGTGGGCCAGGCACGCGGACGTCGCCGCGAAGATCGAGCAACTGCTCGAACTGGTCGGCAAGGGCGGCTACGAGCGGGCCGTCTCGCTGCTGCAGGAGCTGCACGCCGCGCCGATGCAGCCGGAGCTGCTCGCGGCCGCGGTCGCACAGGTGCGGGCGGCGGGGGTGACCGTCGCGGTGCGGGTGAGCCCGCAGAACGCGCGCGCGTTGACGCCCGCCCTGGTGCAGGCCGGGGTCGACCTGCTGGTCGTGCACGGCACCATCATCTCCGCCGAACACGTCGGCGACGGTGAACCGTTGAACCTCAAGACCTTCATCGCCGAGCTGGACGTGCCCGTGGTGGCGGGCGGCGTGAGCGATCACCGGACCGCGCTGCACCTGATGCGCACCGGCGCGGCGGGCGTCATCGTCGGCTACGGCTCGTTCCCCGGCGCGACCACCACCCGCGAGGTGCTCGGTATCGGCGTGCCGATGGCCACTGCGATCGCCGACGCCGCGGCCGCGCGCCGCGACTATCTGGACGAGACCGGCGGCCGGTACGTGCACGTCATCGCCGACGGCGATATCGAGACCTCCGGTCAGCTGGCCAAGGCGATCGCCTGCGGCGCGGACGCCGCGATGCTCGGGGTGCCGCTCGCGGTGGCCGCCGAGGCGCCCGGCCGCGGCTGGTACTGGCCCTCGGCCGCCGCGCACCCCTCGGTGCCCCGTGGTTCGCTGCTCGGCGTCGAATGGGACCAGGAGGAGGGTTCCGGCGATGCGGTGCGCCCCAGCCTGGAGCAGGTGCTGTTCGGACCCTCCGACGACCCGTTCGGCTCGCTGAATCTCGTTGGCGGCCTGCGCCGTTCGATGGCCAAGGCGGGCTATTCCGACCTCAAGGAGTTCCAGAAGGTCGGCCTCAGCGTCCGCGGCTGATTGCCCGGGCGTCCGCTGCTGAGCGCACGGCGTCGCGAAATCCGCGCTCGCCGCGACCGTTTCAGCGGGCGATGCTCGGGACGACGCGTTCGCGCAGGAAGCGGCGCATCGCGGTGTTCACTGGATCGGGATGGGTCATGGTGACCGCGAGCCGCGCGCCCGCGATCTCGACGTAGGTCGAGCCGGTGAGGCCGTGCGTCAGCTGCCTGGCCCGGTCGGGCGGGATGCCGCTGTCGGTGGCGTGGATCACCAAGGCGGGACAGGTGATTTCGGACAGCCGCTCCAGCACGGAGTCCCGGCTGAGCAGACAGCCCGCCGCCACCTCGATACCGCGGCAGTCGCGCAGCAGCCAGCGGGTGGTCCAGATGGTGCGGTACCAGTTGTCGTTGCCGATCAGCCAGGACGCGAGCTGGTGCGCCGCCTGCTGGCGCGAGCCGTCGTCGTACCACTCCTCGAGGAACTTCTGGGTGGCGTCGGACTGTTCGGGGGTCGGGCCGTTCGCCTCGGTGCTGATCAGGATCAGCGCCGAGACCCGTTCCGGCGCGATGAGCGCGGTCCGCAGGGCGGTGAAGCCGCCCTGCGCGGTGCCGCCGACCACGGCCCGTTCGGCGCCGACGTGGTCGAGCACGGTGAGCGCGTCGCGGGCCGCGGTCCAGTAGGTGAACGGCAAGCCCTCGTCCCTGGTGCGGCCGTGGCCGCGGGCATCCCACGAGACGATCCGGAATTCCGGTGCCAGCGCGGCCATCTGAGCCGCGAACATGGTCCGGTCCATGAAGAATTCGTGTGCTAGCAGCACCACCGGGCCGCTCCCGCCGCTGTCCTCGTAGTGGATGTCGGCGTCGATCGCGCGGGCGAATGGCACTGCACGAGGATAGCCAGCGGGGCACCGGCTCGCGGGCCGATTTGCTGGGTCGCCCGATTACTTGCTGGAGTTCGTGGGCGCGACGAGTTCCGAAATCGCCCGCGCCGACCGGTCCGTCAAGGCCGCGACCTCGATCGCTGGACTTCGTTGCGGGGCGGGCGGGTTCGGCGCCGCGGCGCTGGAGATCGGGCACCGCGGCCGCGTGTCGGCGGTGCCGACAGTTCGCTCGGCCGTGCCTTCGCTGCGTGGATGCTCGTCGTGCCGCCCGCGGCGGCTGCCGCCCGCGTACTACCGTGACGGCCTCGTCGGTGCTGGTAGCGGCACCGCGGTGCCGATGATTCGCTCGTTCGGCGCGCTCACTAAACTGTGCCGGTGGCGCAAACACAGAGACCGGTCCTCGTCGTCGACTTCGGCGCGCAGTACGCACAGCTGATCGCTCGGCGGGTCCGCGAATCGAGTGTGTTCTCCGAGGTGATCCCGCACACCACCACGGTGGCGGAGATCGCCGAGCGCCAGCCCCTCGCGGTGATCCTGTCCGGCGGTCCGGCCAGCGTGTATGCCGAGGGCGCACCGCAATTGGACGCGCGACTGTTCGATCTGGGCCTGCCGGTGTTCGGCATCTGCTACGGCTTCCAGGCGATGGCGCAGGCGCTCGGCGGCACGGTCGCGCACACCGGCACCCGCGAATACGGCCGCACCGAACTCAATATCGACGGCGGCGTGCTGCACGGCGGCCTGCCCACCATTCAGCCGGTGTGGATGAGCCACGGCGACGCGGTGACCGATGCCCCCGAGGGCTTCGAGGTCACCGGCACCACCGCGGGCGCGCCGGTCGCCGCGTTCGAGGATCGGGCCCGCCGCCTGGCCGGTGTGCAGTACCACCCCGAGGTGCTGCATTCGCCGCACGGCCAGCAGGTGCTCAGCCGCTTCCTGCACGAGATCGCGGGCATCCCGGGCACCTGGACGCCCGCCAATATCGCCGAATCGCTGGTCGCCGGGGTGCGGGAGCAGATCGGCACCGGGCACGCGATCTGCGGTCTGTCCGGCGGTGTCGATTCCGCGGTTGCCGCCGCGCTGGTGCAGCGCGCCATCGGGGACCGGTTGACCTGTGTGTTCGTCGACCACGGCCTGTTGCGCGCGGGCGAGCGCGAGCAGGTGCAGCAGGATTTCGTCGCCGCCACCGGGGCCAAGTTGGTCACCGTCGACGCGGTCGACAAGTTCCTCGGCGAGTTGAAGGGCGTCACCGACCCCGAGGAGAAGCGCAAGATCATCGGACGCGAGTTCATCCGTTCGTTCGAGGACGCGGTGTCCGAGGTCGTGCTCGAGCAGGGCACGGACGCCGCGGACACCGGCTCGAAGGTCGAATTCCTCGTGCAGGGCACGCTGTACCCGGATGTGGTGGAGTCCGGCGGCGGCACCGGCACCGCGAACATCAAGAGCCATCACAATGTCGGCGGCCTGCCCGACGACCTGGAATTCGAACTGGTCGAGCCGTTGCGCCTGCTGTTCAAGGACGAGGTGCGCGCGGTCGGTCGTGAGCTCGGCCTGCCGGAGGAGATCGTCGGCCGGCAGCCGTTCCCCGGCCCCGGCCTGGCCATCCGGATCGTCGGCGAGGTGACCCCCGATCGGCTGGCCACGCTGCGCCAGGCCGATGCCATCGCGCGGGAGGAACTCACCGCCGCCGGGCTCGACAAGCAGATCTGGCAGTGCCCGGTGGTGCTGCTCGCGGATGTGCGCAGCGTCGGCGTGCAGGGCGACGGCCGCACCTACGGTCACCCGATCGTGCTGCGCCCGGTCTCCAGCGAGGACGCGATGACCGCCGACTGGACCCGGCTGCCCTACGAGGTGCTGGAGCGGATCTCCACCCGGATCACCAACGAGGTGCCGGAGGTCAACCGGGTCGTCCTCGATGTGACCAGCAAGCCGCCGGGCACCATCGAATGGGAGTGATCCGGCACTGAGCCGACGGCAAAGGCCCCGTCCCTTCGGACGGGGCCTTTCGTGTGTTGTGTGCTCAGCGTCGTTTGCGTGGGGAGACCACCAGCACCACGCCGACGACGATGGCGGCGAGCACCACGATCCAGCCCAGCGGCACCCCGCTGGTCTTCGACCACGACTCGGGGCCGATGAAGGCCCAGGCGCTCACCCCGAGGGCCAGCAGGCCGACGATGAGCAGCGAGGCGGACGGGCCGCGCTTGGTGTCGGTCTCGTTGTATGAATTGTCAGCCACGTTGCACCGCCATCGAGCCGGCCCGGACGTCGACCTGCAGGTCGAGCACGGGGGTGTCGGGTGTATTCGGTCCGGTGACGCCGTTGACGCAATCACCCATCGCCACATTGCAATTGGTGCGCACCGTCATGCCGGCGGGCACCAGCACCTGGAAGTCGCCCATGCGGACATTGATGTCGACGGTGCGATTCGCGGTGAGATTCAGCGACCGCAGGTCGAGTTTGCCCGCGCCCATGTTGATCCGGTATTTCGCGTCCAACTGGTCGATCGAGGTCGGGGTCCAGACGTGTTCGCCCATCGCGGCGCGATCGAGTTCGACCGGGCCGATCGCCGAGGCGAGCAGGACGAAGCCGGCCAGCGGGGCGGTCAGCACCAGCAGTCCGTAGCCGCGGCGCAGGAAGGCGCCGAGCACCAGGCCCAGGCCGACCACCGCCAGCGCCACCGCCGCGATCCGGCCGGGCGTCATCCATTCGACGCCGGAGGCGGCCAGCGCACCGGCGCCCGCGGCCGCCAGGATGGCGAGGCCGATCACCACCGGGGTCAGTCGGGAGCGCGGGCGTTTCGGCGGGGGCGCGACCACGGTGCGGACCGGGGTCGGTTCGGGCAGGTCCCAGGCGAGCGGCGCGACGCCGAGCGGATCCCAGGACGGCGGAGCCGGGCGGTCGAGCGTCGCGGATCTGCTTGCACCGGAAGGCGTTCCGGTGTCGAACCGTTCGGCGGGAGCGTCCTTGCGCAGTGCGGGCGCGGGGTCGGGGACGATCTCGGCGTCCTGGATGTCGTCGGCGGACTCGGCCGGCGCGTTCCGCTTGTCCAGCGCGGCGGTGCTGTCTGCGCCGGGCGTAGCGGGCTTTTCGAGGTCGATGATCGTCGTGGACTGCTCGTCCACCCGCAGCACGGCGGTGGGCGCTTCGGCGGCGACGGGCGAATCCGGTTGCGGCGATGCGGTTTCGGGAGCGGGGGCGTCCGGGACGTAGGCGTCCGGCAGCTTGGTGTACGGGGTGTACACGCTGGTCGGCGGGACGTACATGGCTCCGGCGGTGCGCGGGGCGCCCGGCGGGAAGGTGGCGCCGGGGTACCCGGTGGCGGTGATGCCGTCGTCGGTCATCAACCCGCTGAACTCACTGGTGGTGCCGGGCGGTGCCGCGGGGTTGCGCAGATGCAGCATCCACCAGCCCGCCAGCATCAGCGCGAGGCTGATCAGCCCCGAGCCGCCGAGGCCGACCCCGACCGGACCCATCGTGCTCACCGCGATGGCGAGCGCGACGATCAACACGATCGTCTTGGTCTGCGACTGGGAACTGTGGCCCTTCCCCACCAGCGACTCGGCCGCCGATGCCTGATCCCCGGCCTCGCTGCACAGTAGCCAGGCGAGCAGGTACAGGACGACGCCTGCGCCACCGAAGATGGCCGACACCACGAACGCCACGCGAACGAGCACCGGGTCGACGTTGTACCGCCGGCCGAACCCGGCCGCGACGCCGGCGATCGGTCCCTGTCGAGGCAGCCGCACCGGCCGCGTGCGCCACATGTGCTGGAGCTGGTCCCCGAAGCTCGTTTTCGTCATGGTTCCCATACTGTGCCTGACCAGCGCATCCGCACATCGGGGGGAACCCTGAATAATTCCCCCCATCCTTTGGACCGGCCGGTCAGCGGCGGGTGGGCGCGAAGATCAGGGTGATTCCTGATAGCTAGCTGCCGGGGCGCGTGTCACTATCGAAGACATGTACCCGTCTGCGCCCTCGTTCGACACCAGGGGGTTCGAAGCCACGCGGGGGTTCGATCCTGTGCGCGGTTTCGGCCCGGCGCCGGTGTTCGACCCCGGGCGCGCGCCGCATGCGCGGATGGTCCGGCGCTCGGGCGGCCGGATCGTCGGCGGGGTGGCGGGCGGCATCGCCGATCACCTCGGCATCGACGTGTTCAAGGTACGCATCGCCTTCGTGCTGCTGTCCGCGTTCGGCGCGGGCATCGTCACCTACGGGTTGCTGTGGATCTTCACCCCCGGTGGCAACGATGTGGTGAAGGCCTCCGGTTCGGAGCGGCGGCAGGCGATCGGCCTGGCCCTGCTCGGGCTCGCGCTCGCGGTCGGGGTGTCCTGGCTGTTCAGCGGGACCGCGGCGAGCGTGATCGTGCCGATCATCGTGGTGGCCATCGGCGCGGCGCTGGTCTGGCGCGAGTACGACGCCGACGGTCCCCGCTCGCTGCTCGGCCTGCCCGCTCGTCCCTCGGTGGTGACCTGGGCGCGCATCGTCGCGGGCGGCACGCTGATCGTGGCGGGGCTCGGCGTGGTGGTGCTGGCCCGGATCGATCTGAGCTCGCTCGGGTCCGCGCTCGTCGCGGTGGCGGTCACCCTGGTCGGGGCGGCGCTGCTGACGGTGCCGCTCTGGCTGCGCATGATGCGGGCGTTGAACGCCGAGCGCGCGGCGCGCATCCGCAACGAGGAACGCGAGGAGATCGCCTCGCACCTGCACGATTCGGTTTTGCAGACGCTGGCCCTGATCCAGCGTCAGGCCGACGACCCGCAGGAGGTGGCGCGGCTGGCGCGCAGCCAGGAGCGCGAACTGCGCAAGTGGTTGTTCGAGGACGCCGGGCCCGCGCAGTCGAGTCTGGCCGCCGCGCTGCGCACCATCGCGGGCGAAGTGGAGGACCAGCACGGTGTGAAGGTCGCCCCGGTGACCGTCGGCGACGTCTCGATGGATCTCGGTGACACCGGATCCGGCCTGCCCAAGGAGCATTTCACCGCGCTGCTCGGCGCCAGCCGGGAGGCGCTGGTCAACGCCGCGAAGCACGCGGGCGTCCCGGAGATCGACCTCTTCGCCGAGACCGAACCCCATCAGGTGAGCATCTTCGTGCGCGACCGCGGCACCGGTTTCGATGCCGCGGCGGTACCGCAGGACCGGCAGGGGCTGGCGAAATCCATTCGCGGCCGCATCGAACGCCGCGGTGGTCAAGTGGAGATCCTGTCCCATCCGGGACGCGGCACCGAGGTACGAATCTTCATGCCGCGCACGGATTCCGGTGGCCCGGAGGACGCCGCCGACGAGCAGGCGGCCGAGGCCGAAGTCCGGCAACCCGTGCCATGATGATTTTTCATTAGACTCAGCGTGCGGCCGGTGGCCCGCGGCGACAGCGCGGTGGCTTTCATGTCCGGCGGAGTACGCGGAGAGGCGGATAGGTGACCGTGCGAGTCTTTCTCGTCGACGATCACGCAGTGTTCCGGTCGGGTGTGCGGGCGGAGTTGAGCAGAGAAACCGACATGGAAGTGGTCGGTGAGGCGGGCGGGGTGGCCGAGGCGATCGCCGGGATCAACACGGCGAAACCGGATGTGGTGCTGCTCGACGTGCACATGCCCGACGGCGGCGGCGTCGCGGTGCTCGGCGGTATCGAGGACGGGCCGGTGTGCCTGGCCCTGAGCGTCTCCGACGCCGCCGAAGACGTGATCGCGGTGATCCGGGCAGGCGCCAGAGGCTATGTGACCAAGACGATTTCGGGCGCCGAACTGGCCGACGGCATCCGGCGGGTGGCTGGTGGCGACGCCGTGTTCAGCCCGCGTCTGGCGGGTTTCGTGCTCGACTCGTTCACCGGTAAGTCACCGGTTCCGGAACCGCCGCTGGATCCGGAACTGGATTCGCTGACCCCGCGGGAACTCGAGGTGCTGCGCCTGCTCGCGCGCGGCTACACCTATCGGGAGATCGCCGAAAACCTGTTCATCTCGGTGAAAACCGTGGAGACGCACGCCTCCAACGTGCTGCGCAAAACCCAGCAGTCCAATCGCAATGCGCTCACCCGCTGGGCGCATCGGCGCCGCATCGACTGAGTTCGCCGCGCGCGAACTCCTCGTCCGCTCGGGGCAGGTTGGCTTGCGGGAGAGGTGCTTACATCACCGCGACGATGATCGCGATGATGATGATCAGGCCGATCAGCAGGCCGACGGCGATGGCCAGGGGAGCGCTGCTCGGCTGCGGGGCCTTCGTGCGCTGCGGGGCGGGGGCCGCCGCGGTGCTCGCGGGGGTGCGGTGCGGGCGGGGTAACGGGGTGGAGTGCGGGCTGCGTAAGCCGGAGGCCGAATTGCGGGCCGCCCACGCCGGAATCGTGCCGTCCTCGGTGCGCACCGGTGCGCCGAGAATGTACGGACCGGTGCCGGGACCGAAAGCGGCGGTGAGGATTTCGTCTCTGGCCTCGGCCATCGTCGGCCGTCGCTGCGGGGCGGGCTCCATCATGTGCAGCAGCGCCTCGGTGAGCATGCCGCTGCGGGTGGGCGGGATGATCTGCGCCATGGCCGCGCGGGTCACCACGACGTCCTGGTCCTCGTCGAAACCGAACGGCGGCTGCCCCTCGATCGCGGTGTAGAGCGTGGCGCCGAGGGAGAACACGTCGCTGGCCTTGGTCGGCTGGGCGCCGCGCGCCACCTCCGGCGGCAGGTAGGCGGGGGTGCCGGTGATCACGCCGTCGGGTTCGTCGGAGTGCTCGCCCGCGCCGCGCGAGATACCGAAGTCGCTGAGCTTGGCCATGCCGACGATCGGACCGCGGTCGGCGACAAGGATGTTGCCGGGCTTGATGGCCCGGTGCACGATGCCCGCCGCGTGTGCCGCGGCCAACGCGTCGGCCACCTGCGCGCCGATCTGCGCCACCTCGATCGGGGGGAGGGTCTCGACCAGCGCGAGCGCCTTGGCGACGCTGCGGGAAGGCAGGTGTTCCATCACCAGCCACGGTTCGCCGGCCTCCAGCACCACGTCGTAGACGGCGATCGCGTGCTCGTGCGAGAGCTTGGCGGCGACCCGGCCCTCGTGCATGATCTGGCTGCGGATCTCGTTGGCCTCTTGCTCGTCGAGCCCGGCCGTCGAGATGACCTGCTTGATCGCGACATCCCGATCGAGCAGCCGGTCGTGCGCGAGCCAGACCGCGCCCATGCCACCCCCGCCCGCCTTCGACTGCAGCCGGTAGCGGCCGGCGACGAGGTAGTCGGGGCCGACGATGGGACGAGCGCGTTCGGTCACGGGTGCGAGGGTAGCGGAAAATGGGCTTAGCTGGCCTGATTCGTGGCGACACCGCATGCCGCCGTCGCACCCGCATAACGACCGGGTTGAGCGGCCGTCGTTGTACAACGGCCGCGTTTCGAAATCGCCGCCCACGGGTGCGCCCTCTTGACGGAACCCGGGGGTCGGTTTCTACTGAGCAGGTATCGAACGTATATTCGATTACGGATCGATAGCTGAGTCGGTGCCGACCCGGGTCCATCGTGGGAAGTAGGTGGTAGGGATGGGTTCGGATGCGCGAACGCAGGAGGGGGCACAACCGCGGGGCTCGTCGCCGTCGGCCGGTCGAGAGACCCGGCCGACCTTGGCTGAGCTGCGCAGAAAGATGGCGGCCATCCCCGGGCGCGGAGCGGCGGCGGTCGAGCGGGTACCGGCGCAGGCGCGGTTGCGCCGGGAGGTGCTCGCGGTGCCGCCGCCGCTCGCCGAGTTGTTGCCGGACGGTGGGCTGGTCAAAGGTTCCGTCGTGTCCTACACCGGGGCGCGTTCGCTGCTCGCCGGGCTGGTCGCCGCGGTGACCGGAGCCGGCGGCCATGCCGCGGTGGTCGGGGTGCCGCGGCTCGGCCTGCTCGCCGCGGCGGAGATGGGCGCCCAGCTGGAGCGGCTCGCCGTGATCGCCGACCCGGGCCAGGACCCGGTGGAGGTGGCCGCCGTCCTGCTCGACGGTCTCGACCTGGTCGTGCTCGGCCTGAGCGGCGCGGCAGTGCCGCCCGCCCGCACCAGGGTGATCGCCGCCCGCGCCCGCAACAAGGGCTCGACCCTGGTGGTCACCGACGGTCGCTGGCCCGGTCCCACGCTGCGGCTCGACGCGCGCGTCGCCGGTTACGCGGGGCTCGGCCGGGGCCGGGGACGCCTGCGCGCCCTCGGCTTGGAGGTGGAGGTGCGCGGTAAGGAGGGGCAGCCCCGGCGCGGCAGGCTCGACCTGTGTTCGCGGGCGGGCCGGGTCGAATGGGTCCGGCACGAGACGAACCGGCGGGCCGTGCCGGTGCTCGACGCCGGCGAAGCAGCCTCGTGAGGAACCCGACCCCCGTGCTCGGGAACGGCTCAGCGGCACCATGATTCGTCCGAAGTCGGGAAAGGCGACCCGGGTACTCGCGCTGTGGTGCCCGGATTGGCCGGCGGTCGCCGCGGCGGCGCTGGCCGGAATACCCGCGACGCGGCCGGTGGCGGTGCTGTTCGCCAACCGGGTGGTCGCGTGTTCGGCGGTCGCGCGCACCGACGGGGTGCGGCGCGGGCTCAAGCGCCGGGAAGCGCAAGCCCGTTGCCCCGATCTGTTACTCGCCCAGGCGGATCCGGATCGGGACGCGCGGCTGTTCGAACCGGTGGTGGCGGCGGTGGACGAGACGGTGCCCGGCGTAGAGGTGTTGCGGCCGGGACTGCTGGTGCTCGGGGCCCGCGGTGCCGCAAGGTTTTTCGGCTCCGAGGAGGTGGCGGCCGAGCGGTTGGTCGACACCGCGGCCGCCGCCGGGGTGGAGGCGCAGGTCGGCATCGCCGACGAGGTGTCCACGGCGGTGATCGCCGCCCGCCGCGGCGCGCTGGTGCCCGCCGGGCACGGGGCGCGCTTCCTGGCGTCATTGCCGGTGCACGAGCTGGCGATCGAGCCGAGCCTGGCCGCACCAGAGCGGACCGACCTGGTGGATCTGTTGCACCGCTTGGGTTTACGCCGGATCGGTGATTTCGCCGCGCTGTCCACCGCCGAGGTGGCCTCGCGCTTCGGCGCGGACGCGGTGCTCGCGCACCGCAGCGCCAACGCCGAACCGGAACGGCCGCCCGCCGCGCGGCAGCCGCCGAAAGACCTGGCGGTGGAGTATCCCTGCGATCCGCCGATCGAGCGGGTGGACGCCGCCGCCTTCGCGGGCCGCCTGCTCGCCACCCGCCTGCACACCGCGCTCGCGGCCGCCGGGCTGGCCTGTACCCGGCTGTCTATTTTCGCCGAAACAGAAGCGGGAGAGGAGCTTTCCCGGATCTGGCGCTGCGCGGAGCCGTTGACCCCGGAGGGCACCGCGGACCGGGTGCGCTGGCAGCTCGACGGCTGGCTCACCCATCGGGACCGGCCCACCGCGCCGATCGTCCGGCTGCGCCTGGACCCGGTCGAGGTGGTGGCCGCGGGCGCGCTGCAACTCGGCCTGTGGGGCGGTGTGGGCGAACAGGACGAGCGGGCCCGTCGTGCGCTCGTCCGGGTGCAGGGCCTGCTCGGCGGGGAAGCGGTGCGGGTCGGCGTGCTCAGCGGCGGTCGCGGTCCCACCGAGCGCGTCACCATGGTCGCGCTGGGCGACGAGCTCGTGCCCGCCGCCGATCCGGCGCTGCCGTGGCCGGGCCGGCTGCCGGAGCCCGCGCCCGCGCTGATCCTGCTGCACCGCCCGGTGGTGCAGCTGGAGGACGCCGACGGCAGGCCGGTCCGGATCACCGAACGCGCCTTGTTCAGCGCCGACCCGTCCCGCCTGCGCTGGGGCAGCAGGCAGTGGCGGCTGGCCGGATGGGCCGGACCGTGGCCGGTGGACGAGCGCTGGTGGGCGCCGGAAACCCCCGGAAAGGCCGACGGCGCAGCCACTTTCACGGCCCGCGCCCAGGTGCAGCTGGACGGCGCGGCCGCCGAGGTGCGGGTGTTGCTGCTGCTCTACTACGACGGGAACTGGCGTGCGGAAGGGCTTTACGACTGAGGCCGGGTCCACACCGAAGCCATGGTGAACGGCTGCCCCAGCAGGTGCGTCCACTTCGGTTTCGCGGCCAGCCAGGCCTCGTCGATCAGTGCCTCGGCGAATTCGGTGAGCACCCAGCCCGCGTCCAGCGCCGCGGTCAGGTGCTCGCTGAGCAGGTGCAGGTTGGTGCTGATCGCCACCGGTTCGCCGCCGGCCGGGGTGTAGTGCGTCGGCATGCCGGTCACCATCATGAACTGGGGGTGGAAGCTGACCAGCACGCACCGCGCGCCGGGTGCGGCGAGCCGCCAGGCCTCGGCGTAGAACGGCGCCAACTCGGGCAGGTGCTCGTCGACCAGCGAGGCGATGATCAGGTCGTAGGCTCCGCCGCGCAGTCCGGTGTCGCGCACGTCGCCGGTGGTCAGCGTGCTGTGCGCGCCGCGCTGTGCGGCCCGCTGCAGCATCTGGGTGCTCACGTCGACGCCATCGATTTCTTCGACGCCCTGGGTGCGCAGCCAGGCGCCGGTCCGTCCGGTCCCGCAGCCGAGGTCGGCGGCCCGCCGCACCCGGGCCCACGCCGGTCGGCGCAGGCGGGCCAGCAGCGCGATATCCATCTCGTCCATGACCGTGTGCTCGTACGTCGGCGCCCAGCCGTCGTATCCGGTGGCCACGTCGACGGTGGGATAGTTTCGGCGGTCGTACTCCGCGAAGGACGGCATGCCCGGAGTATTGCGCGGCACAACGGGTTTCGCCAGGAAGTTTTCCCGGTGGCACCGCCGGCGCAGCGGATCTGTGCTGCTCGGCGCACGTGATCCGGGTGACAAGTCGCAGGTCCGGCCGCCGCGACCCCGGTACCCTCGAAGATCGTGGATCTGACGGCGGCCGAGCTGGCATGCGGGGACGTGCGGATCGCCTACCGGGACTCGGGGGCGACCGCGGGTTCCGGCGTGCCCGTGGTGCTGGTGCACGGCATGGGCGGGGACGGGCACACCTGGGACCGGTTCGCGCGGACCCTGGTGCAGGCGGGCCGCCGGGTGATCATCCCCGATCTACGCGGCCACGGCCGTAGTGCGCACACCGAGTCGTATCGGTTCGACGAGTTCGGCGCCGACGTGCTGAACCTGTGCGAGCGGCTGGAGCTGACCTCGGTGGATCTGGTCGGTCATTCGCTGGGCGGCTACGCCGTCTCCTGCGTCGCGCAGGAGCGTCCCGCGCTGGTGCGTCGCCTGGTCATCGAGGAATGCCCGCTGCCGTTGCAGTCCGGCGCCGAGGAATTACGCCTGACCCGGCGTTTCCCGACCGTGCCCGAGCTCTGGCACGCCACCTCGAGCCTGGTCCGGCATCCGCGCGCGGTGCTGGCCTTCGACCGGTCCATGACCAGGACCGCGCTCGAGCAGTTCCGCAAGCCGAACCCGGAGTGGTGGGACCGGCTGTCCGACATCACCGCGTCGACGCTGGTGCTGCGCGGCGGGCCCGGCGGCATGGTCGACCCGGTGAAGCTCGAGTTCCTGCGCACCGCCGTCCCCGACTGCACGGTCACCGCGTTCACCTGCGGCCACAGCATCCACCGCGACCGCTATCGCGAGTTCGCCGCCGCCGTGCACCCGTTCCTGGCCGCCTGAGCTCGTCGAGCGGTTCGGCTCACCAGTGGGTGCCGGGCACCCAGCGGGCCGCGCGGCGCAGGGCGGTGCCGGTGACGCGCCGGGCCGCCGAGCGCGGACGCGGTTCCGCTCGGGACACCACGGGTTCGGCGTTGTCCTCGGTCTCCTCCACCTGTTCGCCCTTGGCCGCCGGGGAGTCCGGCAGGGCGCGGTAGTAGCGGTGCAGGATTCGGTCGCGGAACTTGGGTGTGAGCAGCGCGCCGTATTCGGCGAAGGTGCCCAGCGGCACGTCGATGCGCTTGGGGCGTTCGGTCAGCGCGCGCACGATGGTCGCCGCGGCCCATTCGGGGGATTCGGACGGTCCCTGATCGCCGCTCGGGGTGATCATCGGGGTGCGCACCAGCGGCATGTGGATGGTGGTGAAGGTGACGCCGTCGGCCATCGTCTCCACCGAGGCCACCTCGGCGAATTTGTCCAGCGCG
The DNA here is from genome assembly GCF_000308475.2 of Nocardia brasiliensis NBRC 14402. Taxonomy (GTDB): domain Bacteria; phylum Actinomycetota; class Actinomycetes; order Mycobacteriales; family Mycobacteriaceae; genus Nocardia; species Nocardia brasiliensis. Next base: position 61,253 of record NZ_BAFT02000103.1, read on the forward strand.
GCCTTGCTGGCCAGGTAGGCCGCGAAGCGTGGCGTGGCCACCTGCACGCCCGCGCTGCTGATGTTGACGATGTGGCCGAACTTGCGCTCACGCATCTGCGGCAGCAGGGCCAGCGTCAGCCGCAGCGCGCCGAAGTAGTTGACCGCCATGGTCCGTTCGAAGTCGTGCAGCCGGTCGGTGGAGCGGTGGATCGCGCGCCGGATCGACCGGCCCGCGTTGTTCACCAGCATGTCGACGTGGCCGTGTTCGTCGAGGATGGTCTTCACGGCGTGATCGACCGAGTCGGAGTCGGTGACGTCGCACTGGTAGGCGTAGGCGCTGCCGCCCGCGGCCTTGATCTCCTCGACCACGCTCGCGAGTTCGTCGGCGCGGCGCGCGAGCAGGAACACCGTGGCGCCCTTGCCCGCGACGGCGATCGCGGCCGCCCGGCCGATGCCGGACGAGGCGCCGGTGATCAGGACATGTCGTCCGGCGATATCGCGGTTACGGCGGCGACGTGCGCCGGCAGCGTCAGCGGAGGCCTCGGTCATCGCTGCTCCTTTGCAGGTTGTTTGGCACGAACTTACTCCGAAGTAAGTTTACCTGCCAAGTGGCGCTGATCACTTTCCGGGTCGGCGGTCGAGGTGGTGGACACGGGTCGAACAACCCCTCGAAATCGATCGAACATATGTGCGATACTCGGCGCATGGCGGACGATCGGATGGCGGACATCTTTGCCGCGGTGCGGCTCGGTGGGGGGAACCCGGCGGCGGCGCGACAGGCGCTGGAGAAGTTGTGGGACGAGATCGGAGAGGGCGGTGATCCCTTGCACCGCTGCGTGATCGCGCACCACCTGGCGGATCTCCAAGGGGCGGCCGCCGATGCGCTGCTCTGGGATCGGCGGGCACTGGCCGCGGTGTTCGGCCCCGGCATTCCGCTCGACGAGGGGTTGCGCAGCTTCCTTCCGTCGCTGTATCTGAACCTGGCCGACAGCCACCGCCGCGTCGGCGATTTCGACACGGCGCGCATGCAGCTGACCATCGCCCGCGGGCACCTCGATGTCCTCGCTGCCGACGCGTACGGCGCGCTGATCCGGTCCGAACTCGAACGCGTCGAATCCGCGCTGGCCCGCGGTTCGACCGAACCGCTGTCGAGCTGAACCCGCCCGAGGAGGTGATGCACGGTGGGGTGGAGTAACGGCCCGCCCACCTGGACGGAGCTGGAACGGGTGCTGTCCGGCCGGCCCGGCCGCACGAATCCGGACGCGATGTATCCGGGCGACGGCGGCGACAGCCCGGCCTGGTCCCGTAAACGCGGCGAGTACCGGGCCGAACCGGTGGCCCCGGACGACGAGGCGCGGGTGCCGTACGCGGAACTGCACACGCACTCGGCCTACAGCTTCCTGGACGGGGCGAGCCAGCCCGAGGAGCTGGTGGAGGAGGCCGTGCGCCTCGGCCTGGAGGCGATCGCGCTCACCGACCACGACGGGTTCTACGGCACGGTGCGCTTCGCCGAGGCGGCCAGGGAATTCGGCCTGCCGACCGTCTTCGGCTCCGAGCTGTCGCTCGGTACCGACCGGCCGACGGCGCGGCGGCGCACCAAGGGCGCGGATCGTGCGGGCAGCCAACGGGATTCGGCGACCGGTCCGGACGGTGTGCTCGGCGCGCCCGGCCCGGACGGGAACGGCGCCGGCCGGAGCGGGCACATCGATGCCCCGGATTCCGTGCCGCGCACCGGATCTCCCGACCCCGCCGGACCGCATCTGCTGGTGCTGGCCCGCGGTCAGGAGGGCTACCGCCGCCTTTCCCGGGAGATCGCGGCCGCGCACATGGCGGCGGGGGAGAAGGGCATCCTGCGCTACGACCTCGACACCCTCACCGCGGCGGCGGGCGGCCAGTGGCAGATCCTGACCGGCTGCCGGAAAGGACATCTGCGCCGCGCACTCGCGGACGACTTGCGTTCGGGCAGTACCCGTCTCGTGCACGCCGAGGCCGCGCTGCGCGATCTGACCGAACGTTTCGGCGCCGACCGGGTGAGCGTGGAGCTCACCCACCACGGCATCCCGGAGGACGACGAGCGCAACGCGCACCTGATCGTGCTGGCCGAGCGGCTCGGCCTGCCCGTGATCGCCACCACCGGAGCGCATTTCGCCGCGCCGCGGCAGCGTCGTCGCGCCATGGCGCTGGCCGCGATCCGGGCGCGGCGGAGTCTGGACGAGATCGCGGGCTGGCTGGCGCCCACCGGCGGCGCGCACCTGCGTTCCGGCGCGGAGATGGCGTGGCTGTTCGCCGAGTGCCCGCAGGCGGTGCGCAACGCGGTCCTGCTCGCCCGCGAGTGCGCCTTCGACCTGAAGCTGATCGCGCCGAAACTCCCGCCGTTCACCGTGCCCGCGAATCACGACGAGACGTCCTATCTGCGCCTGCTCGCCTTCGAGGGCGCGGCCGCGCGCTATGGGCCGCGGGAGCGAAATCCCAAGGCCTACCAGCAGATCGAGCACGAGCTGGCGGTGATCGAGGAGCTGGAGTTCCCCGGCTACTTCCTGGTGGTGCACGATATCGTCCGTTTCTGCCAGGACAACGACATCCTCTGTCAGGGCCGGGGTTCGGCGGCCAACTCGGCCGTCTGCTACGCGATCGGCATCACCAATGTCGATCCCGTCGGCAACACCCTGCTGTTCGAGCGCTTCCTCTCCCCGGAGCGCGACGGTCCGCCCGATATCGATATCGACATCGAGTCCGACCGCCGCGAGGAGGCCATCCAGCACGTCTACGCCAAGTACGGCCGTGCGTACGCCGCCCAGGTGGCCAATGTGATCACCTACCGTGGCAAGTCCGCGGTGCGCGATGCCGCTCGCGCACTGGGCTTTTCGCAGGGGCAGCAGGACGCCTGGAGCAAGCAGGTGAGCAGGTGGACCGGCGTCGAGGCGGAGGCGAACACCGACATCCCCGCCGAAGTGCTGCGGTTGGCAGGCGACATCGAAGGCCTCCCAAGGCATCTCGGCATCCACTCCGGTGGCATGGTGATCTGCGACCGGCCGATCGCCGACGTCTGCCCGGTGGAGTGGGCGCGCATGCCCGGCCGCAGCGTGCTGCAGTGGGACAAGGACGACTGTTCCGCCATCGATCTGGTGAAGTTCGATCTGCTCGGCCTCGGCATGCTCTCGGCGCTGCACTACATGATGGACCTGGTGCGCGAGCACACCGGCAAGGTGGTCGAGCTGCACCAGCTCGACCTGAAAGAGGCCGCCGTCTACGAAATGCTCTCGCGCGCCGACTCGGTGGGCGTATTCCAGGTGGAGTCGCGCGCGCAGATGGCCACCCTGCCCCGGCTGCGGCCCCGCACGTTCTACGACCTGGTGGTGGAGGTGGCACTGATCCGGCCCGGCCCGATCCAGGGCGGCTCGGTGCACCCCTACATCCGGCGGCGCAACGGGCTGGAGGACTGGGACTTCGACCATCCGGCCCTGGAGAATGCGCTGGCCCGGACCCTCGGCGTGCCGCTGTTCCAGGAGCAGCTGATGCAGATGGCGGTCGATGTCGCGGGCTTCACCGCCACCGAGGCCGATCAGCTGCGCCGCGCGATGGGTTCCAAGCGGTCGCCCGAACGCATGCAGCGGCTCAAAGCGCGCCTCTACCAAGGCATGCGCGAGCTGCACGGCATCGAGGGCGAGATCGCCGATCGCATCTACGAAAAGCTCTACGCCTTCGCTAATTTCGGCTTCCCCGAGAGTCATTCGCAGAGCTTCGCCTCGATCGTGTTCTATTCGGCCTGGTTCAAACTGCACTACCCGGCGGCGTTCTGCGCCGGGTTGCTGCGCGCCCAGCCGATGGGCTTCTATTCGCCGCAATCGCTGGTCGCCGACGCCCGCAGGCACGGAGTGGTGGTGCACGGCCCCGACATCAATGCCAGCCGGGCCGAACCCACCCTCGAATGTCGGGGCACCGAGATCCGGCTCGGTCTCGCGGCGGTCCGGCACATCGGCTCCGATCTGGCCGAAAAGATCGTCGCCGCCCGGGGAGAGCGGCCTTACACCAGTTTCCTCGACCTGACCGGGCGGGTGGAACTGACTGTCGCGCAAGCCGAATCGCTGGCCACCGCGGGCGCGCTCGGCAGTCTGGGCAGTACCCGGCGCGCAGCGCTGTGGGCCGCGGGCGCCGCCGCGGGGGAACGCCCGGATCGCCTGCCCGGCACCGGCGCCGCCACCACCGCGCCCGTGCTGCCCGGCATGAGCGATCTCGAACTGGCTGCCGCCGATGTCTGGGCCACCGGGGTCTCGCCGGGGAGCTACCCCACCGAATTCCTGCGTCCGCGACTGGACGCGCTCGGCGTGGTCCCCGCCGCCGATCTGCTCACGGTGCCCGACGGTTCGCGAGTTCTGGTGGGCGGCGCGGTGACCCATCGGCAGCGCCCCGCCACGGCGGGCGGTGTCACGTTCATGAACCTGGAGGACGAGACCGGCATGGTGAACGTCGTCTGCTCGGTCGGGTTGTGGACGCGCTATCGCCGCCTGGCCCAGAGCGCGCCTGCCCTGCTCATCCGGGGCCGGGTGCAGAACGCCGAGGGCGCGGTCACCGTCGTCGCCGAACACCTGCGCAGGCTGGAACTGCGGGTCGATTCGAAGTCGCGGGACTTCCGCTGAGCCGCGGCGGCGGCCGGGCCCGCCGTCGCTTTTAAGGAACTGTTAGAAGCGTTCTAGAGAACCGTTATGTCGGGCCGTTTCCGCAGCCAGAGGGGTTACTGTGCGAATCATGCGGAAGCTTGCTGTGCTGTGCATCGGCCTGCTCGGTCTCACCTTGCTCGTCGGCTGCGGTGCCGACGACGCGAAGAAGTCCGCGCCGCCGGGCCGGCCCGCCACCTATGCCACCGAGGCGCCCGCGCCCGCCGCCGTGCCGCCACCCGCGCTGCGCGACCAGGGCCCCGCGCGCAAGGACAACACCGGCAGCGGCGAAACCACCTCGGCGCGTAAGGAAATCGTCACCGGCAGCGTGGAGATCACCGCCGACAAGCCGATCGACGCGGCGGGCAAGATCGCCGATCGGGTGCGCGAGGTCGGCGGCCGGATCGACAGCCGGACCGAGCAACCCGGCGCCGGCGACACCGACGCCAGCGCCACGCTCACCGTCCGGGTGCCCGCGGACAAGACCGACGCGTTCATCGACGGGCTCGGCGGCATCGGCAAGGTCACCCGGGTGAGCACCAACCGCGACGACGTCACCATGCAGTGGGAAGACCTGGACGCCAGGATCAAGGCGCTGCAGGCCTCCGTCGAGCGGCTGCGCGGGCTCATCGCGAACGCCACGAACACCGCCGACCTGCTCAACGCCGAGCAGGCGCTGTCCAGCAGGCAGGGCGAACTGGACAGCCTGACCGCGCAGAAGCGCCACCTCGACGACCAGGTCGCGCTGTCCAGCCTCTCGATCGACATCACCACCACGACCAAGAAGGTCGACGAGGAGCGCGCCGACAGCTTCTGGGAGGGCATCGTCGACGGCTGGAACTCGCTGGTGGATTGGCTGAAGGACGCGGTGGTGTTCACCGGCAAGGCGATTCCGTGGCTCGGGTTCCTCGTGGTGCTCGCCGCCGTGGTGTGGGGCATCGTGCGAACGGTGTTGCGGCGGAAGAAGACCGGGGCGAGTGGGCCGGAGCACGGGGAAGCGGGTCGGCCCGCACCGGTTGCGGTGGGTGCCGAGCGGTCGGGCGGTGCTGCGGGTTCAGCGAGTTCGCCGGGTGCCGAGGTAACTTCGGGAAGCAGCGGTACTCCGGGCGCCGGAGGTTCTTCGGGTACGGGAAGTGCTTCGGGCGCTAGCGGTTCTTCGGGCGGTGGAAGCTCTTCGGGCACCGGAAAGCCTTCGGGTACTGAAAATCCTCCGGGCACCGGGAGTTCGGCGGAATCCGAGTCCTGAGCAGACTGCGCCGGGCGGGTCCGAGATCGAGGGCGGACCCGCCCAGCTGTCGAATATTGTTGGAGCCCAGCCATTTATGGCGACCGACAGGGAGGTGTGGTGCCGACCATCGTCCGGGCGACGATCAAACCGAACAGCCGCAAGGGCCCGCTCGTCGAAACCCTCGACGACGGGACCTTGCAGTTGTATGTGCGTGCGCCCGCGGTCGAGGGCAAAGCGAACAAGGCCGCCATCGAACTGCTCGCCGCGCACTACGGGGTTCCGAAGAGCGCCGTGCGCTTGGCGGCGGGTGCGACCTCCCGCCACAAGCGATTCGAGATCGACTGCTGAGCGGGGACTACACGCCGTCCGGGAAGCCGAGCTGCCGCCACGCCTCGTACACGGTGACCGCGGCCGCGTTGGACAGGTTCATCGAGCGGCGGCCCGGCAGCATCGGAATCCGCAGCTGCGCCGTCACCTGCGGGTCGTCGAGTACCGCGGGCGGCAGCCCGGTCGGCTCCGTCCCGAACAGCAGCACGTCACCCGCGCGGTAGGCGACCTCGGTGTAGCGCGTCGTCGCCTGCGTGGTGAACGCGAACACCCGCTCCGGCCGCAACGCCGTCCACGCCGCCGCCAGACTCGGATGCACCGTCACCGAGGCCAGGTCGTGGTAATCCAACCCGGCCCGGCGCAGCTTCGCCTCGGACAGATCGAACCCCAATGGCTCGATCAGATGCAGCTCGGACCCGGTCCCGGCCACCAACCGGATCGCATTCCCGGTGTTCCCGGGAATAGCGGGCTCATGAAACATCAGACGGAACACGCCCCAAGTCAATCAGGTACCGGCATTCCGTTGCGGGGCCGGTCAGTCAGGGAGCAGCCGAAGGGGTGTGGAATGGCGGGTCCGGACAGCGCTGAAGTGCCGGCGGTCCAGGGTTGCGACTTCGTGCGTGTCGAGGCGTTCAGAGACGGCGAGGACCGCGGCATCAACCGCGCCCAACGGGAAGTCGGCGTATTTCCGAACCAATTCCGCCATCCGGGAAAGGTCGGCCCGGGTGAGATCGACCAGTTCGATCTCACCGCGCGCGATTGATTCCAGAAAAGACGCCTCGACCGAAGGGCCGACGCGAGTCTCCAGGAAATAGCAGACTTCGGCGAGCACAGGGCTCGGGACGAGTAGTGGCCCAGGATGGGTTTCCAGGAGGTCTAGACAGCGCTGATGATCCGCGTCGTTCTTGTTCAGTACAGGCAACGAGCGGGCCTGTGTCGCAGACGATCACTCGGCTTGCCTGCCACGTTCTTCGCGGAGCAGATCCTCCGACCGCGCAGCGAGATCCGGCTCGGCGTCCATTACCCCGGCGAACGAGAGGTGTCGTCGTCGCTTACCGGGCTCGCTGCTGGTAGGGCTCTGCTCTGGAGTGTCGGTGACAACCAGTTGCAATGCGACCGCGCGCAGCGCATGCGCTTGATCGGGCGTCAGCCGATCGACCAAGCGATGCAGGTCTTCATAGACGTGCGCTGCGGTCACAGCGCTAATCGTACTGCGGCTACCACCTGGGACCGGGTGGGTCAGCCGAAGCTGCCGGTGCTGGGCTTGCCGACCACGGTGACAGGGATGATGTCGGTGACGGTCACGTTGTCGTGCGGGCCGGTGGGGCGTTCCCAGGCGCAGGCGCCGCGCACGTCGATCACCTGTCCGGCGGGCAGGCTGCCGTTGCCGATCGAGGTCTGCACCATCTTGTGGTCGTTGGTGGCGAACGAGGTCGGGTTGTTGCCGCCGAAGATTTCGCCGGTCTTGGCGTTGAAGATCCAGCACACGCCGTCGTTGTTCGGGTTGTGGAACTTCGCCGACACGGTGCCCGACACCGAGAAGACCTCTTCGATCACCGGCGCGTCGAGGCCGGGGATCGCGTTGGCGGTGGCGCCGGGCAGCGCCAGCGCCGCGGCCGGAACGGCGAGCAGCGCGAGGAGGGAAAGTCGTCGAGTCATGGTCGAGATGATGTCACCCGTGCGCCGCCGCCCCCATTTTTCGGGGCGTGTACCGAATCGGTTCGACCGCAGGGTCATTCGGCCGCGGCGGGCCGTTCGGGCAGGGCGCAGACGCCGCCTTCGGCCATGCCGGTCGGGCGGACACCCAGCCCCTGATTGACGCGGGCGCGCTGGTTCTCCCAGGCGATGGTGACGGCCAGTTCGGCCAGCTGCGCTTTGGACAGATGAACGAGTAGGGATTCGCGCAATTCGTCGATGCCGATCGCGGGCGTGACGGTCATGGCTTCGGCGAACGCGATGACCAGCTTCTCCAAATCCGTGTAGGCGGAACTGGTCTGGTAACGCGGCAGGTCCAGCAGTTGTTGTTCGGACAGGCCGGCGGATCTGGCCAGCGCGGAGCCGATGTCCAGGCAGAACTCGCAGTTCACCAGGCCTGCGGTTTTCAGTTCGGCCAGTTCCTTGAGTTTCGGGTCCAGTCGGTTCGCGAACAGCAGCGAGGTCTCGAATACCGCTGTGCTGAACAGCAATTGCGGCCGGCGCAGCTGCCAGCCGACCAGATCCGAGCGGTTCCGCTTGGCCTGGCGCATCGCCTGGATGTAATGCCCGATCCGTGTCAATGCTCGCATTGCCCCACCTTCTGTGCCGCTGATCCCTTCTCAAACTACGCTCGGTAGTAATTTCCCGGCAAGGGTGGGAATCGCCACGTGCCGACCGCCCCGACGCGGCCATCGCGGCCGCCGGCGGCGCGGGATCTGTGGGTCTGTAAGAATCGGGGGGTGACAGGTGCCGAGCGGTCGAGAGTAGATCAGCGGACCGGTGGTGCGGGAGCCCAGTTCCTGCGTTGCCACCTGCCGCTCGTGCTCGTCACGCTGGTCATCCTGGTGGCGATCGTGTTCGTGGCCCAGGATCGGTGGCGCCGCGGCGCCCTGTTCTTCGGCGGAGCCACCTTGCTGGCCGCCGCCTTCCGGCTGTGCCTGCCGACGGCGCGGGTCGGCCTGCTCGCGGTGCGCAGCAAGCCTTTCGACGTGGGTGCGCTGACCCTGCTCGGCTCGTCCATCGTCTTCATCGCCGCGACGATCAACACCCTCGGCGTCTTCTGAGCGCGCGACCCGCCGCACCGCACCCCTCGACGCGGCGGGCGGATCCCGCGAAATGCCTTCCGGTCAGGCCGATTCCGAGACGAGCGACGGTACCGGCCGGGCGCCCCGGCTGCCGTAGAGCGCGCGGGCCTGCGCCGGCGTGACGGTTTCCGGCCGGGTCGGCGGCTCGGCGTTGATGTGTTCCTTCAGGATCTGGCCCGCCATCGGTGCGATGAACGGCGCCGCGGCGAGCAGCCCGAACGAATTGAACCGGCTGAAGCTCCACACCAGGACCTTCGCGGGAATTTTCACGGCGAGATCGACGATGCCCCAGCGATCGAAGCGGCCGAGCGTGCGCATCCACTTCGGCAGCGTCGCCACCGAGGCGAGCGAAAGCAGCCTGCTGCCAATGGCATACGCGAGTCCGGCGCCGTTGCGAGGCGAGGTCCACAGCAGGTGGTGCATGCCCTCTTCGGCGCGTTCGGAGGTGCACAGGCGCGGGCGCACCCGCTCGAAGTAGGCGCGCACCTCCTCCCGGGAGCGGGGCACGTCCGCCGGCTTGCAGGTCTGCAGTTCGGCCGCGATGGCGCACTCGTGCCAGAACCGGGTCTCTTCTTCCGGCGAGAGCGGGCCAGGGCCGAACATCTCGTAGGCCTTGAGCACCGAGTGCCAGCCGGTGATGTGGATCCACAGCTGGGTCTCGGGGCTGTTCGCGCTGTAGCGGTTGCCGCTGATCGGTTCGATGCCCGTCATCGGGGCGTGCACCTGCATCAGGTGTTCGGCCGCCTGGATGGCGGTGCGTCCGTCGGCGATCGCGGCGATCAGGAAGTAGGAGAAGGTGTGGTCGAGCCGCCGGCGCGGGTTGCTGTAGATGCCCTGTGAGTCGGCGACCGCGGCGGTGAGGTACGGGTCGAAGTGCTCGAGCACCACGGCCCGCTGGAAGCCGATCACCGCGGTCGGCGCGGTCCAGATCTTCCAGCTGGGCGAATCGGGACCGAAGAACCCGTAGTCGTCCCGGCGCAGGGTGGTCGGATCGAAGTGCATCACGTGCTCCTTTGCGGTGATCGCCCCTGGGCGCGGGGGTGAATACAACGCAACCGTAGCAATTGCGTGTGTTGAATACAACGGGGGCGTAGCATTTGTGACCGGCGGATTCCCCGCGGGTGGGCGAATGCTGTCAGGATGGACCGCATGGAGGTGAGGCGGCAGTGACCACATCGCGTACCGCGGCGGAGCGGCCGCGTCGCCGTTACGCGCCGCGCCTGCCGCCCGAGCAGCGCCGGGCCCAGTTGCTCGACGCCGCGTTCGCGGTGCTGGGCCGGATGGAACTGCACGAGCTGAACATGGAGGCGGTCGCGCAGGAGGCCGGCGTCGGCAAGCCGGTGCTCTACACCGTCTTCAAGACCCGCGCCGAACTCGTTGCGGCACTGCTGGAACGGGAACGCGAGCGCGGCCTGGAACAGGTCGCCGCCACTCTGCCGACCGACCTGATCGGCGCCGACCCCGTGGTCGCGGCCTCGGCCACGGTCGAGGCGTTCGTCGGTGTGGCACTGGAGAATCCGACCCGCTGGCGGCTGATCCTCGCCGGACCGGGCAACGCACCCGACGAATACCGTGAGGCCCTGCGCAATTCGCGGGCGGGCATCTTCGATCAGGCCGAGGCGCTGGTGCGGATCGGCACCGCACTCGAACCGCGATGGGCCGGTGTGGATTCGGCGCTGCTCACCAACTCGCTGCTGCAGGTGGCCGAGATGCTCGGGCGGCTGGCGGTCAGCGAACCCGACGAGTACCCCCGCGAACGCCTACAAGGTTTCGTACACGCCATCGTCCGCCTACTCGTCGGCGCCCCAGCCCCATAGCCCCTGCCCCCGCACACATCTCAGCACCCCGCGCACGAATCAATAAGCAATTCCGCGCGCGCCATGACAATTCGCGCGCCATGACAATTCGCGCGCGTCGCGACAACTCGCGCGCGCCGCGACAGTCCGCTCCTGCGGCGACAATTCGTGCGCGCAGGCCCCACGCGCACGAACTCGTCGGCGCTTCTGTGCGCGCCGCGACGATTCGTACCCGCCGCGACAGTTCTTGCGCGCCGCGACAATCGCGCGCTTGAACCTCAGTTGGCGGGTTGGCGGGCGGCGCGGGCCAGGCGCACCGTTTCGGTCAGCAGTTTCGCCACCGCGGCCGCCTCGGTGAGGAAGCCGTCGTGACCGTCTCTGGAGTGCACGACCTCGAGCCCGTCGCAGCCGGGCAGCCCGTCGGCGAGTTCCTGCTGGGTGCGCAGCGGATACAGCCGGTCGGAGTCGACGCCGCCGACCACGCACGGCACGGGCGTCGCGGCCAGCGCCGCCTGCACCCCGCCGCGGCCGCGGCCGATGTCGTGGCGGTTCATCGCCTCGGTCAGCAGCACGTAGGTGGCCGGATCGAACCGGTTGCACAGCTTGTCGGCCTGGTGGTCCAGGTAGCTCTGCACCGCGTAACGTCCACCGCGCCAAGGATCTTCGGCACCCTGCGCGCTGTTCTCGAAGCGGTGGTCGAGCTCGTCCTCGGTCCGATAGGTGAGGTGCGCGATGCGCCGGGCCAGGCCCATGCCGGTCATCGGCGCGCGGTCGGTGTCGTGGTAATCGCCGCCCTGCCAGTCCGGATCGGCCTTGATGGCGGCGATCTGGGTGGTCTGGGTGCCGATCTGGTCGGCGGTGGCGCGGGCGCCGACGGCCAGTACCAACGCGGCGCCGACCCGGTCGGGACTGCCGACCATCCACTCGAGCACCCGCATGCCGCCCATCGAGCCGCCGACGACCGCGGCCAGCCGCGTGACGCCGAGCCGATCCATCAGCGCCGCCTCGGCGGTCACCTGGTCGCGGATGGAGATCTCCGGAAACCGTGCGCCCCAAGGTTTCCCGTCGGGTGCCAGGGTCGACGGCCCGGTGCTGCCCTTGCAGCCACCGAGCACGTTCGTCGCGATCACGCACCACTCGTCGGTGTCGAGCGGACAGCCCGGACCGACCATGCCGTCCCACCAACCGGGCAGCGGGTGGATATCGTCCGGGAAGCCGACCACGTGCGAGTCGCCGGTGAGCGCGTGCTCGACCAACACCACGTTGTCCAGCTCGGGAGAGAGCTCGCCCCACCGCTGGACCGCGAGATGGACCTGCGGAATGACCGCGCCGCTCTCCAATCGAATGTCACCGACCGGGATGATCCCGAGCCGTCCGTCCGGCGGCGGCAGGGCTACCCCGGACGAACGGCGGAAACTCGGTTCGGTACCCACCGTCACGTCGCCGCCGCCGTGAAGCCGGCGCGCAGATCGGCCAGGATGTCGTCGATCCCCTCGATGCCCACCGCCAGCCGGACCAGCCCCGGAGTGACGCCCGCGCGGAGTTGTTCGTCCGGCGTGAGCTGCGAATGTGTGGTCGACGCGGGGTGGATCACGAGAGAACGCACATCTCCGATGTTAGCCACATGGCTGTGCAGGGCTAATCCGTCCACGAACTTCTTGCCCGCATCGACACCACCGCGCAGCTCGAACGCGACGATCGCGCCCGCGCCCTTCGGCGCCAGTTGCTGGGCGCGTTCGTACCACGGTGACGTGGGCAGACCCGCGTAGCTGACCGAGATCACGTCCGGGTGGGTGCGCAGGAATTCGGCGACCGCCGTGGCATTGGCCACATGTCGCTCGACCCGCAGGCTCAGCGTCTCGATGCCCTGGCTGATCAGGAACGCGTTGAACGGTGAGATGGCCGCGCCGAGGTCGCGCAGCAGTTGCACGCGGGCCTTGAGCGCGAACGCGGGCGCGCCGAGATCGGCGAACACCGCGCCGTGGTAGCTCGGGTCCGGGGTGGTGAAACCGGGGTAGCGGGACTGTCCCTGCGCGTCGGTCACCGTCCAGTCGAAGGTGCCGCCGTCGACGATGACGCCGGCGATGGCCGAGCCGTGCCCGCCGAGGTACTTGGTCGCCGAGTGCACCACGATGTCGGCACCATGCGCCAGCGGCTGGATCAGGTACGGCGTGGCCACCGTGTTGTCCACGAGCAAGGGCAGCCCGGCCGCGTGCGCGACGGCGGCGATGCCGGGGATGTCGAAGATGGCGCTGCTCGGATTGGCGATGGTCTCGCCGTAGAACGCTTTGGTGTTCGGCCGGATCGCGGCGCGCCACTGCTCGAGGTCGTCCGGGTCGTCGACGAAGGACACCTCGATGCCGAGCTTGGGCAGCGTGTAGTGGAAGAGGTTGTAGGTGCCGCCGTACAGGTGCGGGCTGGACACGATATGGTCGCCGGCCGCGGCCAGGTTCAGGATCGCGTAGGTCTCCGCGGCCTGCCCGGAGGCCAGCAGCAGCGCGGCGACGCCGCCCTCGAGCGCGGCGACGCGCTGCTCGACCACGTCCTGCGTGGGATTCATGATCCGGGTGTAGATATTGCCCGGCTCGGCGAGGCCGAACAGCGCGGCGGCGTGGTCGGTATCGCGGAAGGCGTACGAGGTGGTCTGGTAGATCGGCAGGGCCCGGGCGCCGGTGCTGTCGTCGGGCGCCTGGCCCGCGTGCACCTGCTTGGTCTCGAAGGACCACTGGCTCGGATCGACCTCGGACACGGTGGGGTCAGTCATCTCGGTTTTGCTCCAAAGAAAAGGTTGCTCGCCAGAACTGCTCGGTTATCGGGGCGCAGGCGAAGAACAACAACACATTTCGGGAACCTCCTGGAAGCGCGCTTGCTCTCGACCGTCGAGAGCCGGGTCATCACCCGGAGCACCCCACCGCTGCTGGAGGGTTGCCGACCAGCGAGCCGGGGCTTGGCGCTGGTACTCATGACCTGACCGCGATCATAACCGGCGCGCCCGCGCCCGCCGCAACCTCACCCCGTGGCGGCGCTACCGGTACCGCAGCACAGGCGCAGGAACTCGTCGAATGTCGTGGTGAAGGCCGCGCGCGAGGCCTGGGCCGCGGCCTCGAGATCGTCGTCGTCGAAGACTGCCTCCTGACATTCCATGCCGACGTGCCCGATCAACTGCCAGGCACCGAGGATGAGCCGTACCGGCAGTGCGTCGGGCGTGGTGTCGAGCCGCTCGGCGAGCACGCTCGCGATCGCGACGTTCTTGCTCTCGGCGTGGTCGATGCTGCGGGTGCTGACCGCCGCGCTGCTGCGCATGATCCGCCGCATCTGCTGGAACTGGCGGAAGGTCACCGGGTCGGTGCTGTCGTTCGTCGACGCGCTGTCGACGACCCGCAGGAACGCCTCGCGCAGCGCGTGCAGTTCGTTCCCGGTGCGCGGCAGCTCGCGCAGGGTTTCCGCGACCGCCGCGCCGAAGTCGACCACCGGCCCGAGGACGATGTCTTCCTTGCTCTCGAAGTACCGGTTGATGGTGCGCGGCGAGATATCGGCCGCATTGGCGATCTGTTCGATCGTGGTGGCGTCGAATCCCTGTGCGTCGCACAGGTTCAGGCCGACTTCGATGATGCGCAACCGCGTCTGCTGCTTCTTCCGCTCGCGCAGGCCGGGGTGGGGTTGCGGCGCGGGGGCCGCGGTGTTCGCACTCGTCGGCGTCGGTGACTCGAGCATGCGTCCATGCTATCGCAATCGGGCCGGATCGTGTCATTAACAGACAACTGTCGCGATCAGACATTTTTCTCTTGACGCCAAATGTCGCGCAATGTCAGGATGGCTCCACTTCGAAATGAGGGAGAAGACAGTGACCGACACTGCGACAGCGGTAGCAGTTCCAGAAAAACAAGGCAGTTCAGCGCGCTGGTTCGCCCTCGGCGTCATCGCGTTGGCCCAGCTCATGGTGGTGCTCGACGCCACCATCGTGACGATCTCGCTGCCCTTCGCGCAGCAGGACCTCGGCATCAGCGACGGCAACAAGCAGTGGATGCTCACGGCGTACACGCTGATCTTCGGCGGCCTGCTGCTGCTCGGCGGTCGGCTCGCCGACTACCTCGGCCGACGGCGGATCTTCATCGTCGGCCTGATCGGCTTCGCGGCCGCGTCGGCACTTGCCGGTCTCGCGCAGAACGGGGCCGAGATGTTCGCCGGCCGTGCCCTGCAGGGTGCGTTCGCGGCGTTGCTCGCGCCGGCCGCGCTCTCGCTGCTCTCGGTGACCTTCACCGAACCCGGTGAGCGGGCCAAGGCCTTCGGCCTGTTCGCGGGCATCTCCGCCGGTGGCGCCGCGCTCGGCCTGATCGCCGGTGGCGCGCTCACCGAATACGCCTCGTGGCGCTGGTGCCTGCTGGTGAACACCCCGATTGCGCTGCTCGCCCTGGTCGGCGCGCTGGCCTGGGTGGTCAAAGATGTGCCGACACCCCGGACCGGTGGCTACGACGTGCCCGGCGCGGTCACCGTCACCCTCGGTCTGATCGCGATCGTGTACGGCTTCAGCCGGGCCGCCGCCGACGGCTGGCTGGCGGGCAGCACGCTCGGCCTGCTGGTGGCCGGTGCCGCGCTGCTGACCGCGTTCGTCGCGATCGAGCGCCGTTCGGCGAATCCGCTGCTGCCGCTGCATATTCCGGGTGAGATCAACCGGGGCGGCGCGTTCCTCGCCGCGCTGCTGGTGCCGATCGCCATGTTCGCGATGTTCCTGTTCCTCAGCTACTACTTCCAGATCACGCTCGGCTACTCGTCGCTGAAGGCGGGCTTCGCGTTCCTGCCGTTCCCCGCGGGCATCGCGATCTCCGCGGGCGTGACCAGCGCGCTGCTGCCGAAGATCGGCCCGCGGCCGCTGATGGTGGCCGGCGCCGTGCTCGGCGTGCTCGGCCTGCTGTGGCTGGCCCAGCTCGGTTTCGGGGACGGCTACGCGACCAGCGTGCTGCCCGCGCAGCTGCTCATCGCGCTCGGCATGGGCCCGCTGTTCGTCGGCATGCAGACCGTCGCGCTGCATCAGGTGGAAGAAGCGGATTCGGGCGTGGCCAGTGCGCTGCTGAACGCGGCACAGCAGGTCGGCGGCGCGGTCGGCACGGCCCTGCTGACCACCATCTCGGTGCAGACGGCCAAGAGCTACGCCGAGAGCCACGCGCCGCTGGACAACCTGCTCGCCCGCGCTTCGATCCACAGCTACGACGTGGCGTTCTATGTCGGTGCCGGGTTCTTCCTCGCCGCCATCCCGGTGATCTGGCTGATGATCCGGGACCGGCCGGCGAACCTGATCGAAGGCGCCGACGACGCGGCGCGCCCGGTGCACGTCGGGGTCTGATCAACTGGATAACGACTCGGTCCGCGGATCGCCAGGCGGCGGTCCGCGGACCTATCGTGGGGGGCGCGGGCGACCTGCGCATTGCGCCGTAGCCACCGGTGCGCGGCGCCGGGGCCAACCGGCGAATTGCGCTGGGACCTACCAGTCAGTAAGTTCGTGGGGTTTCTCACTCGGGGGGCTGCCCGCACACCGCGAACGGCGGCAGCAGTACGCTTGTCTTGTTTGCACCACACGTCTCGCGGACAACGCGGGGCATATACGTTGTCTGTTGGAACAGCTGGGGTCCGCTCACAAGCGTGTTCGCCTGGCCGTGCAATGAGGGCACCATCCTAGGAGGACACGAAGATCCATGTCCAAGATCAAGGTTGAAGGCACCGTCGTCGAACTCGACGGCGACGAGATGACCCGGATCATCTGGCAGTTCATCAAGGACAAGCTGATCCATCCGTATCTCGACGTGAACCTCGAGTACTACGACCTGGGCATCGAGTACCGGGACAAGACAGACGACCAGGTCACCATCGATGCCGCCGAGGCGATCAAGCGCCACGGCGTCGGCGTCAAATGCGCCACCATCACGCCGGACGAGGCCCGCGTCAAGGAATTCGGCCTGAAGAAGATGTGGCGCTCGCCCAACGGCACCATCCGCAACATCCTCGGCGGCACCATCTTCCGCGCCCCGATCATCATCTCCAACGTCCCGCGCCTGGTGCCCGGCTGGACCAAGCCGATCATCATCGGCCGTCACGCGTTCGGCGACCAGTACCGCGCCACCGATTTCAAGGTGTACCAGGCGGGCACGGTCACCGTGACCTTCACGCCGGAGGACGGCAGCGAGCCGATTCAGCACGAGGTCGTGAAGATGCCCGAGGACGGCGGCGTCGTCATGGGCATGTACAACTTCAAGAACTCGATCATCGATTTCGCGCGCGCCTCGTTCAACTACGGCCTGCAGCAGAACTACCCGGTGTATCTCTCCACGAAGAACACCATCCTCAAGGCCTACGACGGCATGTTCAAGGACACGTTCCAGGACATCTTCGACGCCGAGTTCAAGACCCAGTTCGACGCGGCGGGCCTGACCTACGAGCACCGCCTCATCGACGACATGGTCGCATCCTCCATGAAGTGGGAGGGCGGTTACGTCTGGGCCTGTAAGAACTACGACGGCGACGTGCAGTCCGACACCGTGGCCCAGGGCTTCGGTTCGCTCGGCCTGATGACCTCGGTGCTGCTGACCCCGGACGGCAAGACCTGTGAGGCGGAGGCCGCGCACGGCACCGTCACCCGGCACTACCGTCAGCACCAGCAGGGCAAGCCGACCTCGACCAATCCGATCGCGTCGATCTTCGCCTGGACGCGCGGGCTCGAGCACCGCGGCAAGCTGGACAACACCCCCGAGGTGATCGGCTTCTCGCAGACCCTCGAGGATGTCGTCATCAAGACCGTCGAGGGCGGCCAGATGACCAAGGATCTCGCGCTGCTCGTCGGCGGCGATCAGGGCTACCTGAGCACCGAGGAATTCCTCGGCGCGCTGGACGCCAACCTGGCCCGCGCCCTGCGCTGACCAGCTGAATGTCCCGGCGCCGGCAGCGATTCCGGCGCCGGGGACGACTCTACGGGCACCCGCACCACACGGTGGTACGGGTGCCCGGACTGTTTTCCGGTCAGGCCGCGACGGTGTGGTCGCGCAGCACCGTGGCGGCGCGGGGGAAGTTCTCCGCGCCGAGACCGCGTTCGACGCTCACGTCGAGCAGGCGCTGCAACGGGTCCAGCAGGTCGGTGGGCACGCCTTGCTCGCGACTCACGCCGCGGATCGTTTCCAGCACCGAACCCATCTCCGCGATGCTCGCGAAGGTCGGTGCGAACTCGTCCGCGTCGATTTCGGCGGCAAGGGCCGGTAGCACGTCGAGCAGCGCACGCAGCCAGGGCACCAGGAAGTCGGCGGTGAGCCCGTGCACGGTGGCCGGTGTGCCGCCGAGCATCGCCGCCGCGTGGAAGAAACCGCCGAACAGCCCGTACATGCCCGCGAGCACCGCCATGTCGTGTAGGGCCGCCAGGCCGGTGTCGGCGCCGAGATAGGTTGTGGCACCCAGCTCGGCGATCGCCGAGCCGTGCGCGTCCGCGGCTTCGGCCGACCCGCTGTAGGGAACGAGCGTGGCCGCGGTGCCCACCGTCGCGGGCATGCCGAGAATCGCACCGTCGAGGAAGTGCCCCTGCTGCTCGGCGATCCACGCCGCGAGCGCGCGGGCGTCGTCGGGACGGCCCGTCGAGACGTTCAGCACCGTGCGTCCCGCCAGTGCGCCGGGAACGGTCTCCAGCAGCGCCGCCACGCCAGGGGTGTCGACGTGCGAGACGATGATCAGTTCGCTCGCCGTGATCGCGTCGGGGAGCGTCGCGGCGCGGCGCACACCCAGCTCGTCCAGCTGCGGCGCGCGGCCCGGCGTCCGATTCCACACCGTCGTCGGGTAGCCGGCGGCCAGGTAGCGTCCGGCGATCGCCGAGCCCATCCGCCCGAGTCCGAGCACCGTTATCCGCGTGCGCTTTTCGCTGGTCATGCGTTTCCTCCGTAGATCTGTGCGGGTGTCGGGTGGGCGCCCGCGTCCCAGTCTTCGCGTTCGGGTCGCGTCGCACGAGTGGCAGGACTGACCGTCGGCGCACGCTTCCTGCCATATCCTGGGCGGCATGACCGGCCGCACCGTCGCCATCGCCGTCACGCCCGGTGCGATGCATCCCTGGGATCTCTACGAACTCGGCGTGCTCGCCTCGATTTTCGGCACTCCGCAGCCCGGTATCGCCGACGACTGGTACGAGCTGCGGATCTGCTCGGTCCTGCCGGAAACGGCCGAGTCGGCGATCGGGCACGGCGCCTTCCTGCGCGCCGAGTACGGCGTGGCCGAACTGGTCGCCGCCGACACGGTTTTCATCCCGTCGATCGCCTACGACTGCACGACCGACAACCGCCCGGTGCCGCCCGAACTGATCGATGCCCTCGCCGCGGCGCACCGGCGCGGCGCACGGATGGTCGCGCTGTGCAGCGGCACTTTCGTGCTGGCCGCCGCCGGTCTGCTCGACGGCAGGCGAGCCACCGTGGGCTGGGAGCACGCCGCGATCCTGGCTCGGCGCTTTCCCGCCGTCGAAGTGGACGGATCGGCGCTCTATGTGGACGACGGGGACATCCTCACCAGCTCGGGAATGACCGCCGCGCTGGATCTCTCGCTGCATCTGGTGCGCCGCGATTTCGGGGCGGCCGTGGCGAACCGGCTGGCCAGGCGGTTGATGGTGCCGCCGAATCGAGCCGGGGGGCAGGCCCAGTTCGTCGACCTGTCCGTCACGGCGCGGGCCGCGGCCGATCTCGGGCCCGCGCTCGAATGGGCCCGCGCCCACCTCGGCGAGCCGCTCACCGTCGACCAGCTCGCCGCCCGCGCCGCCATGAGCCCGCGCACCTTCCATCGCCGCGTACAGCAGTCGATCGGGGTGACCCCGAAACAGTGGTTGCTGACCCAGCGCTTGGCCCGCGCACAATCGCTGCTCGAATCCACCGATCACCCCATCGGCCGGGTCAGCCGGATGTGCGGTCTCGGCACCGCCGCCAACCTGCGCAGACACTTCGCCGCCGTAGTCGGCGTGACACCCGCGGAATACCGCCGCACCTTCGAACTCCGCGAACCCCCTGCGGCGTGAATTGCTCGTCGGCGGAATCGAACCGGGGCCGGGATGACGCCGCGCACATTCGGCGGGGGCGTCGGGCGGTGCGCTCGGGGTACGCGAGTGTTTCCGAATGAAAATTGCCAGGTCGAATGGCCGGACCGTCCAAATTGGGCGATTTTTCCTGCTGACCTGCATGTTTTCTCGATCTAAAGGTGTTTCAACTCACGTTTACTCGGGAAGCGAAACCGCCGCGGGAGGCGTTTCATGAATACGTGACCACCCCACTCGCCACCCAGGTACCCGCACGCCCCGAGGCTGAGCGGACGAGCTGGCATATTCCGGCCATGCTCGCGCTGGCTCTCGGCGGATTCGGCATCGGCACAACAGAATTCGTCACCATGGGCCTGCTGCCCAATATCGCCCACGCGATGGGCGTCTCCGAACCGACCGCGGGACACGCCGTCTCCGCGTACGCGCTCGGGGTGGTGATCGGTGCGCCGGTCATCGCCGCGCTGTGCGCGCGGGTGTCCCGGAAGAAACTGCTCATCGCGTTGATGGCGGCGTTCACGCTGGGCAACATCGCGACCGTGCTGGCGCCGAGCTTCGGCACGCTGGTGGCCGCGCGGTTCGTCTCCGGTCTGCCGCACGGCGCGTACTTCGGCGTCGCCTCGCTCGCCGCCGCCACCCTCGCTCCGGTGGGGCAGCGCGCGAAAGCGGTCGCCGCGGTTATGCTCGGGTTGAGCGCCGCCAATGTCGTCGGCGTTCCTGCTGCGACCTGGCTCGGCCAACATCTCGGCTGGCGCGACGCCTACGTCGTGGTCGCCGTGATCGGGCTGGCGACCGTCGCCGCACTGATCAAGTTCGTCCCGGAACTCACCGGGATCACGATGACCAACCCCGTCACCGAACTCGGCGCGCTGCGTCGTCCCCAGGTACTGCTGACCCTGCTGGTCGGCGCGATCGGCTTCGGCGGCATGTTCGCCGTGTACACCTACATCACCACCACGCTCACCGGCGTCGCCGGCATGTCCGCCGGCCTGGTTCCGCTGGTGCTGATGCTGTTCGGCGTCGGCATGGTGGTCGGCAATATCGTCGGCGGTGTGCTCGCCGACCGCGGCGTGGATCGCGCGATCTACTTCGCCATGATCGGTATGGCCGTCATCCTCGCCGCATTCGTTGCGGCGGCGCACAATCCGTACACCGCGGCGATCGGTGCGTTCCTGGTCGGCGCGAGTGGCGCCTCGCTCGCCCCCGGCTTGCAGACCCGGCTGATGGATGTGGCGCACGAGGCGCAGACGCTGGCCGCCGCGTTGAACCACGCCGCGCTCAACATCGCCAACGCCGCGGGCGCCTGGCTGGGCGGCGCCGTGATCGCGGCCGGGCTCGGGTACACCGCGCCCGCCATGGTCGGCGCGGGCCTCGCCGTGATCGGCGTGGTGTTGTTCGCGATCACCGTCTGGGCGGCTCGCCGGGACGCGCGCCTCGTCGCGGCGGCAGCCCTGATCGCCTGACGGCGCGCTGCACTTGAACATACAGAGCTGTATGTAAGTGTAGAATCGCCGGATGGCCAGGATCGAAGTCGCGAAACCGCAGCGCCGCACCCAGGAACAGCGCAGCACCGAGATGCGCACGCGGTTGCTCGATGCGACCATCGACTGTCTGGTCGAGTACGGCTACGCGGGCACGACCACACCGCGGGTCGCCGAACGCGCCGGCGTCACCCGCGGTGCGCAGGTGCACCACTTCGGTTCCAAGACCGACCTGGTGGTCGCCGCGATCAGCCACCTCGCGCAGCTGCGCGCCGAGACCGCGATGCGGGAGATGGCCAAGGTCGAGCGCGGTGACGACCCGGTCGGCGCGGCGCTGGAGTTCCTGTGGGAACTGCATCAGGGTCCGCTGTTCATCGCCACCGTCGAACTGTGGGTGGCGGGCCGCACCGATCCCGTGCTCGCCGCCGCGATGGAGAAGGTCGAGCCGTTCGTCAACAACGCCGTCCTGATGGCCGTCGCCCGCTTCGTCCCCGACGAGATCCGCCGCAAGGAAGCCCGCGATTTCATCTACACGGCCATGGACGCCCTGCGCGGCATCCTCGTCTCCAACTTCATCGACCCCGACAACGAACGCGCCCAACGTCGTTGGCGTCGTGCCACCGCCCACCTGCACGACATCGCCGCCGCGGCATTGGCCGGCGTTCGCACCGCAGACTGAAGCGCGGCGACTATTCGCCGCACAGTGCCAGGGCCAGCAGCTCGGACTCCTGCTAGATCATGGCCGAAGATCATCGTCGCCGACGCGCCTGACCGATAACGCCGTCGGCGGGACGGGACCGTGCGGCAGGTGCTGCCGCACGGTCCCGTCCCGCTCGACGAGGTCGTCAGTGCTGGCGGGGGAGGAGGTGGTGGCCGGGTTTGTCGGTGGACAGGGCCAGCGAGCTGATGTACTGGATCTCCCCTTCGGGGCCGGGGGTGGCCGAGGCGATCATGTCGGGGCGCTCGAATTCGAGGCCTGTGACATGGCAGGTGAGGGTCTCGCCGGAGGGGTTGCCGTGCTCGTCGAACATCGGCAGATCGATGCCGTCGTCGCTGCGCCGCAGGTAGTACTTGCCCTTGGTGGCGACCGCGGTCAGCGGGGTGGCGAGGAACGCGACGACCACCGCGACGATCGGGGAGTACGGCTTCAGCAGCTCACCGAACAGCCCGAAGAACGTCATGATCGAGAGCACCGCGGACAGCCCGAAGCCGACCAGGCCGACCGGGTTGAAGTCGTACAGCATGCCGCGCCGGAACTCCGGTTGCTTCGGCGAGATCTTCAACAGGTACTTGTTGACCGCGATATCCGTTGCGACGGTGACGATCCAGGCGATGCCGCAGTTGGCGTAGAAGCCGAGGATGTTGTTGAGGAAGTCGAACATGTTGGCTTCCATCAGGATCAACGCGATCACCAGGTTCACGCCGAGGAAGATCAACCGCCCCGGGTAGGTCTTGGTGACCCGGGTGTAGGAGTTGGTCCAGGCCAGCGAGCCCGAGTACGCATTCGTCACATTGATCTTGATCTGGCTGATCACGACGAGCACGACGGCCAGCGTCATGGCCAGCCAGCCCGGCACCATATCGCGGTAGATCTCCAGGAACTGGTGCACCGGCTGGTTGGCGATCCCCTGTGCGGCAGGCACATTCGCGATCAGGTACACCGCGAGGAACAGTCCGACCACCTGCTTGAGCGCGCCGAAGACCACCCAGCCGGGCCCGGCGAGCAGCATCCAGCTCCACCATTTGCGAGCGTTCTCCGGCGTACGCGGCGGCATGAAGCGCAGGTAGTCGATCTGCTCGGCGATCTGGGCGATCAGTGACAGGCAGACGCCCGCCGCCAGCAGCGTGCCGGAAAAGCTGACGCCGGAACCGTTTTCGCCGCCGTAGGCGAAGAACGAGGACACCGAGTCGGGGTGGCGCACGAGCAGGAACCCGAACGGCAGCACCATCAGCAGCAACCAGAGCGGCGTGGTCCACACCTGCAGCTTGGCGAGGGTGTTCATGCCGTAGATGACCAGCGGGAAGATGATCAACGTCGAGGCCAGGTAGCCGAGCCACAGCGGTACGCCCAGGCCGAGTTCCAGCCCCTGGGCCATGATCGAGCCTTCGAGCGCGAAGAAGATGAACGTGAACGAGGCGAACACGATATTGGTGATGACCGACCCGTAATAGCCGAATCCGCTACCGCGCGTGATCAAATCGAGGTCGATGTTGTAGCGCGCCGCGTAATAGGCGAGCGGGAAGCCGGTCAGCATCACGACGACGGCGAACAGTCCGATCCCGAGCAGCGCGTTCCCGGTGCCGTTGGCGATGCCGATGTTCGCGCCGATGGCGAAGTCGGCCAGGTACGCGATGCCACCGAGGGCGGAGATGCCGACGACGGCCGGGCTCCATTTCCGGTAACTCCGTGGCGCGAACCGCAGGGTGTAGTCCTCGAGTGTTTCTTTTGCTGCGGCGATCCCGTCGGAATTCGACGACCGGGTATCGAGCTCGACCACGTTCTTCTCCTCATGTTCGCACTGACGATCTGCGACGTGTCGACCGTCGTACACGGTTGTGGACGATGAATTTCCGGACCATTACGCGGCTGTTACGACCGCCGAGACGGTGAATTGGGTCACAGCAGTCGCTTCGGAGTACTGCGGCGGCCGCTCGAACCGGTCCGGATATCAGCACGAACTGGCAATACATACACCTCCGACGGTATGTCGTAGAGGCGTGTCCGGCGGCAGGGAAACGCCTATATGGAACCGCGGGTACCGGTGACAACCTTGCGCACTTACATACATCTTTGTATGTTTGTTTCAGCTCGATCCGGACGGATCGGTCAGCGTCGTCCGCCAGCGGGCGGTACCCGGCGGGGGCCGCCGGGCTAGGCACTATCTGAGGAGTTCGATGGCGAACAAGGTTTACGTCGTCGGCGTCGGCATGACGAAGTTCGAGAAGCCGGGCCGCCGCAAGAACGAAGACGGGACCGACTGGGACTACCCGGACATGGCGCGGGAGTCCGGGACCAAGGCGCTAGCCGATGCGGGCATCGCCTACGACCTGGTAGAGCAGGCCTACGTCGGCTACGTGTACGGCGAATCCACGTCCGGTCAGCGCGCGGTCTACGAACTCGGCATGACCGGTGTCCCGGTGGTGAACGTCAACAACAACTGTTCCACCGGCTCGACCGCGCTCTACCTTGCGGCACAGGCGATTCGGGGCGGGCTGGCCGAGTGCACGCTGGCGCTCGGCTTCGAGAAGATGCAGCCGGGCTCGCTCGGCTCGACCTGGGACGACCGCGAACAGCCGATGGCCAGGCACATCATGGCGCTCGCCGAGATCTCCGAGGTGCTGTTCCCGGTGGCGCCGTGGATGTTCGGCGCGGCCGGCCGCGAGCACATGAAGCAGTACGGCACCACGGCCGAGCACTTCGCCAAGATCGGCTACAAGAACCACAAGCACTCGGTGAACAACCCGTACTCGCAGTTCCAGGACGCGTACTCGATGGACGACATCCTCGGCGCGCGCATGATCTACGACCCCCTCACCAAGCTGCAGTGCTCACCGACCTCGGACGGTTCCGGCGCGGTGATCCTGGCCAGTGAGGCGTTCGTGGACAAGCACAACCTCGCCGCGCAGGCGGTCGAGATCGTCGGCCAGGCGATGACCACCGACTTCAAGTCCACCTTCGACGAGACCGCCAAGAACCTCGTCGGCTACGACATGACCGTGCAGGCGGCCCGCAAGGTCTATGAGCAGGCCGGTCTCGGCGCCGAAGACTTTCAGGTCATCGAGCTGCACGACTGCTTCTCGGCCAACGAGCTGCTCACCTACGAGGCGCTGGGTCTCTGTGGCGAGGGCGAAGCCGGAAAGCTGATCGACGACAATCTGACCACCTACGGCGGCAAGTGGGTGGTGAACCCCTCCGGCGGCCTGATCTCCAAGGGACATCCTTTGGGCGCAACGGGTTTGGCGCAATGCTCCGAACTCACCTGGCAGCTGCGCGGCACCGCGGACAAGCGGCAGGTCGACGGCGTCACCGCCGCGCTGCAGCACAACATCGGTCTCGGCGGCGCCGCGGTCGTCACGGCCTACCAGCGCGCCGACCGCTGAGCCGGACCGTCACCGAACATCCGACCGCTGAACTCGCACAACACATCTCGACGAGGAGTCAACACATGGGACACATCGAAGCCACCAAGGACGTCAACGCCACCCCCGATGCCCTCTGGGCGGTCGTCTCCGACCCGCAGACCTGGGACAAGTGGTTCACCATCCACGAGCGTTTCATGGAGGAGCCGCCCGCCGTGCTCACCGAGGGCGCCAAGCTCGTCGCCAAGATCGTGATGCTCGGCATGGCGAACAAGCTGGAGTGGACCGTCGTCTCCGTCGCGCAGCCGTCCAAGCTCACCCTCGGCGGCACCGGAATGGCCGGTGTGAAGACCGAGTTCACCTTCGACATCCAGCCCAAGGGTGACGGCGGCAGCACCATCCTGGTGTCCGGCGACTTCGAGGGCGCGCTGATCAAGGGCGCGCTCGGCAAGGCGGTCGAGAAGGACGGACTCAAGCAGCTGGACAAGTCCCTCGAGCAGCTCGACGCGCTGGCCTCGGCATGACCGCCGAGACCGCCGCGGCGCGGCTGGTCGAGTTCGACGACGCGGGCCTGGAAACCTGGTGTGACGACGAGCGTTTCGAGGTCACCGGCGAACGGATCGGCGAATACGCCGCGGCCACCAACGATCCGATCGAGGCGCACCTCGCGGGCCGGGTCGCATCGCCGATCTTCGCCATCGTGCCGGTGTTCGAGGCGATGATGATGCCGGTGATCGATGTCGCGCCGATGGACATCTTCGGCCGGGTTGTGCACGGCGAGCAGGACTTCCACTTCCACCGGGCCATCCAGCCCGGCGACAAGCTGGTCTCGCGGGCCAAGGCGACCGGATACACCAGCCGGTCCAACGGCACGACCATCACTATCCTCATCGAATGTCGCACCGAGGAAGGGGAATTGGTCAACGAGCAGTACCTGACCGCCTTCTTCCGCAATATCGACGCCGGCAAGTCGGTCGGCACGGCGGCGCCGGCGCACAAGTTCGACGAGAGCCTGCGCGCGCAGCCGCCGGTGGCGGTCGTGGCCCAGCACGTGGACGACGACCAAACCTTCCGGTACTCACCGGCTTCCGGTGATCCGGTGCCGCTGCACCTCGACGAGCAGGTGGCCAAGGATGCCGGGCTGCCCGGCATCATCGCGCACGGCCTCTGCACCATGGCGTTCGCGTCGTGGGCGGTGCTCACCGAGGTGGGCGGTTCGGATGTCAACCGGCTGAAGCGATTCGCCGTGCGGTTCGCCAAGATGGTCTTCCCGGGCGACGACCTGGAAACCCGCATCTGGCAGGTCGGCTCCGCCGACGGTGTCACCACCTACGCGTTCGAAACCGTGCGCGGCACGGACGTGGTGCTCAGCGACGGGCTCGCCGAGATCGCGGACTGAGCGAAAACCCTTACCAGGTCGCACAATTCATCTTCAGGAAAAAGGAGACATCGATGGGTGCACTCGAAGGTCGAGTAGCCATCATCACCGGCGCCGGGCGCGGCATCGGCCGCGAGCACGCCCTGCTGTTCGCCCGGGAGGGCGCGGCCGTGGTCGTCAACGACCTCGGCGGCAGCAACGAGGGCGAGGGCACCGACACCACGCCCGCGCAAGAGGTCGCGAACGAGATCGTCGCCGCGGGCGGCAAAGCGGTGGCCAACACCGACAACATCGCCACCTGGGACGGCGCGAAGCGGGTAGTCGACCAGGCCGTCGCCGAGCTCGGTGGGCTCGACATCGTGGTCAACAACGCGGGCATCCTGCGCGACGCGTTCATCGCCGGCATGGACGAAGCGCAATGGGACGCGGTGATCGCGGTGCACCTCAAAGGCCACGCCGCCGTGCTGCACCACGCCGCCGCCTACTGGAAAGACCAGAGCAAGGCCGGCAACCAGCCCAACGCGGCGGTGATCAACACCGCGTCCGCCTCCGGCACCACGGTGCCCAACGCCGGCCAGGGCAACTACGGCGCGGCCAAGGCGGGGATCGCCGCGCTGACCCTCGTCGCGGCCGACGAACTCGCTCGCTACGGCGTACGCGTCAACGCCATCGCGCCGATCGCGCGCACCAGGCTCACCCTCGCCACGCCGGGCATGGGCGCGATGATGGCCGCCGAGGCCGACGAGGTGGAGGAGGGCGGCTTCGACGCCTTCAGCCCCGCCAACATCTCGCCGCTGGTGGCCTACCTGGCCTCGGACAAGTGCCCGATCACCGGCAAGGTGTTCGCGGTACAGGGCGGCGCCATTTCCGAGCTGGCCGGTTGGCACGATGTGAAGACGATCGAGACCGACGGGCCCTGGCTGATCGACGACATCTCCGCCCGGCTGCCCTGAGCTCGCCGCAACGTTAGGAGAACAACGATGTTCGAATGGTCCGAGACCGATCTGCTGATCCGCGATGCCGTGCGGACGTTCATCGACAAGGAGATCCGGCCCAACCTGGACGCCCTGGACAGCGGCGAGCTGTCGCCGTACCCGATCATCCGGAAGCTGTTCAGCGAGTTCGGGATCGATGCGATGGGCGAGGAAGCGGTGACCAAGCTGCTCGCCAAGCAGGAGGCGAAGGAAGCGGCCATCGCGGCGGGCGAACCGAAGCCGGAGAAGAAGGAGAAGTCTTCCGGCGGTAGCCCGTTCGCCGGGCAGGAATCGCTGATGGCGGTGCTCATCGGTGAACTGTCCGGTGTCTGCATGGGCGTGGTCACCGCGCTCGGTGTCAGCATCGGTCTCGGCGCCACCACCATCATGTCGCGGGGCACGCTGGCCCAGAAGCAGCGCTGGCTCACCGACATCGTGACCATGAAAAAGGTTGCGGCGTGGGCCATCACGGAGCCGGACTCCGGGTCCGACGCGTTCGGCGGCATGAAGACCTACGTCAAACGCGACGGCGAGGACTACCTGCTCAACGGGCAGAAGACCTTCATCACCAACGGTCCCTTCGCCGACGTGATGATCGTCTACGCCAAGCTCGACGAGGGCGACGGCGCCGACAAGCGCGAGCGCAAGGTGCTGACCTTCGTGCTGGACAAGGGCATGGAGGGCCTCACCCAGGGCAAGCCGTTCAAGAAGATGGGCCTGCACGCCTCGCCCACCGGTGAGCTGTTCTTCGACAACGTCCGCCTCGGCCGGGACCGGCTGCTCGGCGAAACCGAGGAGCACAAGGGCGGCGACGGCAGGGAAAGCGCGCGGTCCAGCTTCACCGCGGAACGGGTCGGCGTCGCGTTCATGGCGTTGGGCATCATCAACGAATGCCACCGGCTCTGCCTGGAATATGCCAAGAGCCGCAAGCTCTGGGGCCAGGAGATCGGGCGGTTCCAGTTGGTGCAGCTCAAGCTGGCCAAGATGGAGATCGCGCGCATCAACGTGCAGAACATGGTGTTCAACACGCTGGAACGGGGCCGCGCGGGCAAGCCGCCGACGCTGGCCGAGGCCTCGGCGATGAAGCTGTACGCGTCCGAGGCGGCCACCGAGGTCGCCATGGAGGCGGTCCAATTGTTCGGCGGTAACGGGTACATGACCGAGTACCGCGTGGAACAGCTTGCGCGCGACGCGAAGTCGCTGATGATCTACGCGGGCAGCAACGAGATCCAGGTGACCCACATCGCCAAGGGTCTGCTGGCCTGACAGCTCGTCGTTCGGGGCGCACCACAACGGCGTGTGCGCTCCGAACGTGCTGTGCCGTTGCAACGCCGTTGTCCCGGTGCATCTTTCGGGATGCACCGCTCGTGAAGGGGATCGGCCATGATCACCGAAACCACGGCGCACTACGACGGTGTCCGTACCCGGGTGCTTTCCGTAGCGGGCGCGGACCCGCCGATGCTGCTGCTGCACGGGTATGCGGACAGTGCCGACACCTGGCGCGGGGTGCTCATGGCGCTCGCGGCTGCCGGACGTGCGGCGTTCGCCGTCGACCTGCCGGGTTTCGGTCTGGCGGATCGGCGCCGGCCCGGTGCGTTGACCCCCCAGTTCGATGCGTTCGTCGATGCGATCATCGCCGAGCACGGTCCGTTGACCGTGGTCGGCAACTCACTCGGCGCGGCTACCGCGCTGCATGCCGCCGCCCGGCATTCGGGTGACGAGGTCATCGCCGTGGTCGCGTTGGACGAACCGCTGCTGGCTCGGCATTGGCTGGCCCGGGTCGGTCGTTTACGTGAGTATCGGCTTTTGTTCCGTCTCCTCGCTGTGCTGCCGGTGCCGGCTTCGGTGGTGCGCTGGGGTGTGCACCGTGCCGTCGCCACCTTCGTCTACGGCCCCGGCTTCCCCGCCACCCCCGAATTCCTCAGCAGCGCAGTCCGTTCGATCCCCGACATGGCCGCCGTCGCCGCCCGCGGTCGTGACGCCGTCCGCTATGCCCGCGAACATCCCACCGGCCATGGCCCGCTCGCCCTCACCTGCCCCGTCCTCATCGCCCACGGCACCAAAGACCGCATCATCCCCCTCGCCGCCGCCCGCTCCTTACACGCCCTCCTCCCACACAGCGAGTTCCTCCCTCTCCCCGGCCTAGGCCACTGCCCCCAACTCGACGCCCCCAACCAAATCGCCCAACTCCTCCTCGCCTTCCCCACCACCCCAATCAACCGCCGCCTCCTGACGGGGTGAGCACGGCCTTACGGCTGTGGTGCCGGTGTATTCGTGGCGGTCGCGCCGAAACGGTGCTCGAGGTGTGTCATCCGTGCGGCGAGTCTGAGTCGGTCACTGCCTAGGCGTTTCGTCTGCCGATGGAGACGGTGCGTCTGCGTCTGCAGTATGCCCAGCTCCGGCTCGAACAAGGCTTTGCGCCGCCTGGATACTCCGGCCCTGATCTGCAGGGTATGGCTTTGCGAGACAACGTTGGTCGTCCGCGTCGACAGCTGATCGATTCGCGTTGCGAGTCGGGCCGAGCTGGTTGTCAGCCGGTCGATCTCGGCGAGAACGGATTCCTGCTCGGATCGAGGTGGTGCAGTCGGCTGCCGGTGTGGCGCTCTCAATTCCCCGTCAGCCCGCTGCTCCAGGCGAAACAGCTGTAGTTCGATACGGCGGATCGTGCGACCTATTGCTTCGGCTTGCCCGGTGGAAGCTCGGGCCACCTCGTGCAGGCTCGCGATGTCATTCCGGAGCCGGTAGACAGCATGCTGGAGCTCGGCGATTCCCATGGCGCGCAACGCTAGCCGTCGCTACAGGGTAAGTCGACCCCATTGTCGACCTGCGAAAGACGCTCTGACCTGCGGTGTATCGGGCCGGTTCGCTGCACCGCACATCGTGCTCGTCCGAATGGAACGGTTCGCCGGTTTCAGAATGGTGGGTCGAGTTCGTCTCTGCGCTGTGCGGGCTGCTGTTTGCGCAGCAGTTCCACGACGGTGTCGAGGGTTCGGGAGTTCTGGTGAATGGTTCCCTCCAATTGATCCACCTGCTTTTGCAGTTTGCCCATCTGAGTCTCGAGCGGGACGAACCGTGCCGGTAACGCTGCGAGTTCGCCGACCTGGCTTGTGAGTTCACCGACTTGGCTTGTGAGTTCACCGACTTGGCTTGTGAGTTCACCGACTTGGCTTGTGAGTTGGTCGTATTGGCTTGTGAGTTGGTCGAATCGGCTTGTGAGTTCGCTGACCTGGGTTGTGAGGGTGGTGACCTGTGCTGGTAGTGGTGCGAGTTCGCCGACCTGGCCGGTGAGTTCGCTGACCTGGGTTGTGAGGGTGGCGACTTGTGCTGGTAGTGGTGCGAGTTCGTCGAGGTTGGTGGTGACGTCGCGGAGTTGGGTGGTGACGTCTCCGAGTTGAGACTCCACGCGGTCCAGTCGCCGGCCGTGTTCGCGCTGGGTGGTGAGCAGGAGACCGAAGTGGCGTTCGGAAGTTCGCTCCAGCCGTCCTAGGCGTAGGTGGACGTCGCGAACTGTGCGATCGCACTCGACCACATCGTTCTTGATCTTGTCGCTCAGTTCGTACAGTCCGTAGATGTCGCCGCGCAGTTGGTTGACGGTTCGGTCGGTGTGCTGGCTCCCCATGCCACGAGATTAGGTCTCGGTGCGAGCGCGATCGAGATCTTTCTTCGATCTGGGGACAACTTCTCTACCTGTGGATATCCGGTCGTTCAGACTGCGCGGAGGCGGTTGCGGCTGGCGTAGACGTGCTCGGCGATCAGGGTGGCGATGCGGTCGGGGGCTTCGAGCATCGGGACGTGGCCGACCCCGTGGACGACGATGCGATCGGCGGAGTCGGGCAGCTCTTTCAAGTACCGGCGGGCGTAGACGCGATTGGGGATCACCCGGTCGTATTCGGCGAGCAGCAGCCGGACGGGCGTGGTGAGGGTGGACAGGTCTTCCTGTCCCGGCCCGCGCAGACCGGCGATGATGAACGGGATCATCGTCGGGCAGTGCAGCGCCGCCATGATGCACGCCGCGGCGTCGGCCCGGGACACCGCCGAAGCGTTCTTGCTCAGCGGGAGCAACGCCAAGCGTTGCGCGATCGGATTGTTGATCGCGAAACTGCCCAGCCGCTTGCCGATTTCGATGACCGGAACCAGCGACAGGAACTTCAGGCTGATCCGGAGCTGGGTGATCGAGGGCGCGTGCCAGCCGCCCGCCGGCGCGACGAGGGTGAGGGTGCGGGCCCGCCCGCGCCGGGCGAGTTCGACTCCGACCCACCCGCCGAGCGAGTTGCCCGCGATGTGGCAGGTGCGCCAGCCGAGGTCGTCCAGCTGGTCCTCGATCCGGTCCGCGAGCGTGTGCACGGTGACCGACCAGCCGTCCGCGTCCTCACCGCCCCAATGGCCCGCGAAGGCGGGCGCGTACACCTCACACTGGCTCGACAGCCGCGTCGCCGTCTGCTCCCAGCAGTGCGGCGACATCATGAAGCCGTGCAGCAGGAGCAGCGGGTCGCCGGAGCCCAGATGTAAAGCCTTGACGGCCTTGGGTATTGCCGGTGCCTGCTTGGCGGGGGCCGGCGGGCGCGCGGGGCGCTTCGCGGCGGCGGTGGGCTTGGAGGTGTCAGACGGCATCGTCATCACCCTTTCCTGGACGGCGGTGTCCGAAGGAATTCATCTGACCAGCATTGTACGGTCGTTCGGTGGCCTACATCATTTCGAGTGTGAACGTAAACGGCGTCCGCGCTGCCGCGGGCAAGGGCATGCTGGCCTGGCTCGCCGCCACCGAGGCCGACATCGTCTGCGTCCAGGAGGTCCGGGCGACCGACGAGCAGACCAGAGCGGCGTTGGCGCCGGCGCTGGCCGAGGGCTGGTGGCTGGCCAATGCCGAACCGGAATCCAAGGGTCGCGCCGGGGTCGCGATCCTGTCCCGCCGGGAGCCGCACGCGGTCCGAATCGGCTTCGGCAGCAGTGAGTTCGATGCCTCGGGCCGCTACCTCGAGGCCGACTTCGGCGACGTCACCGTGGCGAGTGTGTACGTGCACTCCGGCGACGCCGGCACCCCGCGCCAGGACGAAAAGTACCGGTACCTGGCCGAACTCGGCGCCTACCTGACCACGCGCACCGGTGAGTTCGTGGTGAGCGGTGACTGGAACATCGCGCACACCGAACTGGACCTGAAGAACTGGAAGGGCAACCTGAAGTCGGCGGGCTTCCTGCCGGACGAGCGCGCCTGGATCGACGGCTTGCTCGCCGCGGGATACGTCGATGTGGTGCGCACACTGCACCCCGGGGTCGAAGGCCCGTACAGCTGGTGGTCCTATCGCGGCCGCGCTTTCGACAACGACGCGGGCTGGCGCATCGATTACCAGCTGGCGCGCGGCGAACTCGCGACCCGCGCCAAGCAGGCCGTGGTGGAACGGGCCGCCGCGTACGACCAGCGCTGGTCCGACCACGCACCGGTCACGGTGCAGTACCGATGAACCTGTCGCCGAGAGCGATTCGCGCCGTCGTCGCGCTCGGCGCGGTGGCGCTGGTGCTGATCGTGGCCGCGGTGCTGGCAACCCGCGGCGGTGACGACCGGGCCGCGGGGACCACCACTGCCCGCGCCACGCCGAGCGCCGGCGCACCGGCCGGGAACGCTCAGCGGACGCCGGAAGCGACCCCGTCGGCCAGCCGCGCACCCGGCGTACCCGATCGCGCCTACGCCACCCTGCGCGAGATCGACGCGGGCCGCTGGCCGGATTCGGCGAACGCGCCGGGCACCAAAGGCGGTGACCGCTGGCAGAATCGCGGCGGCGATCTGCCCGCCGCCGACGCGTCCGGCAAACCGATCACCTATCAGGAGTGGGACGTCAATCCCAAGCAGCGCAACCGGAATCGGGACGCCGAACGCATCGTCACCGGAAGTGACGGTGCGGCCTGGTACACCGGGGACCATTACAAAACCTTCACGAGGATGCGTTGATGACCGAGTCAGTCACGTTGTCGCAGTTCCTTGCTCGTCCCCTCGTCGCCGCGGCGGACGCACAGCCGATCGCCCCGCTGCCGCCGCGGATGGCGCTGGGCGCCACGGCCGTCGATGCGGCCGAGCTGAGCAGTGTGCGCTACCGTGCGCCTTCGGGTTTCGCGGTGCGTGAGCTGCGCGGGCCGAAGATGCGTTCGGTCGCAGGGGTTTTCGACGAGATCGCCGCCGCGCTGCAGTTCCCGTACTACTTCGGCGAGAACAAGGACGCGTTCGACGAATGTCTGCGTGATCTGGACGATTTCGTCGGCGACGCGACCGGATACGTGGTGGTGATCCGGGATTCGGCGCAGCTGCTGGCCGACGAACCGGACGAGCGGGCCTGGTTCGGCTCGGCGATTCGCGATGCCGCGGAATACTGGTCGGACAAGGGCATCCTGTTCCGGGTGGTGCTGCAGGGCGAATCGACCGGTTTGCACGACGTTTCGGTGCAGCTCTGACTCCGCCGAGGTCAGCCCAGGCGGTGTGCCAGGTCCTCGCCGAGCAGGACGAACACGTCGGTGGTGTGTTCGATCAGTTCGTCCCGGCTGATCGGCAGCTCGCCCTGTAGCCAGGCGGTCAGCGTCTGCACCAACCCGCCGACCAGGTAGTTCGCCCGGAACGCGATCGCCGGATCCGCGGCCGGATCATCGATGCCGTAGAAGTCGATGCCCTCGGCCGCGACCATCCCGGCGAACAACCGCACCGTTTCGGTGGTGCGCGCCCGCAGTTCCGGCGTCGCCATGCCCGCGACCAGCGCGACCTTGGCTTTGCGCGGATCGTCGGTGAGCAAGTGGATGCCCGCGGCGATCGCGGCGTGTGCGGTGCCCCGGGAATCCTTCGGCGCGGCGCCGACCGCCGCGACGATCACGCTCGCCAGTTCCTCGGCGATGGCGTCGATCAGTGCGGTCAGCACGGCGTCGCGGCTGTCGAAACTTTCGTAGTAGTACCGCTCGTTGAGCCCGGCTTGGGCGCAGAGCCCCGAGACGGTCAGTTTGGCCAGCCCCTGGGTGCCGATGATCTCCAGTGCGGCATCGAGCAGTGCCGTGCGCCGCTGTGCCTTGCGCTCCGTCGCGGAGACCCCGCCATAGCTACGAGTCACGACTCCGATTCTGGCACGGCTCATTCTGGCATAGCCTCTTGCCAGAATTGCGAATCTGGCGGATGCTATTGCCAGATGGTCTCGATGAGGAGGCAGTGATGTCCGAACCCGGCTATTTCAGCGATCACTCGATGGCCCGGCGGGTGATGCGCAAGCGGGCGGTCGGCCTGACCTACGGCCAGCGCGCCCTGGTCGTCGGCGCGGTGCAGCCACTGCTCTACGTCGGTACCGCCGAGAACACCGAGCACCGGATGACGCCCTACACCAGGCTCGCGCTCACCGGTCACCTGTTCGAGGCGGTGTTTCTCGGCAGCAAGGCGGAGGCGGACCGCGCGCTGGAGTTCACCAAGAAGAAGCACGCCACGGTGCGCGGCGCGCTGCCCGAGGACGCGGGTGCCCATCATCCGGCGGGCACCAGGTATTCGGCCGACGATCCGCACCTGATGTATCTGACGATGGCGTTCACCTTCGACTCCGCCGAGGTGATGTACGACCTGCTGGTCCGCACCCTGACCGACGGCGAGCGCGAGGGCCTCTACCAGGACTATGTCCGCTGGGCCGAGCTGTTCGGCATGCCGCCCGCGGCCGCGCCCGCCACCTATCGGGAGTTCCGCGCGTCGTTCGACGCCTACCTCGCCTCCGACGAACTGTTCCTCACTGACGAGGCGCGGTTGGTCGGTTCGTACCTGGCCGGGCAGCGCGTGCCGTATCCGCAGCGGATGCCTTTGCAACAGGTCACCTCCGCTTTCTTCCTGCTGGTGCAGGGCAGCCTGCCGCCGCGGATCCGCGAGATGTACGGCATGCGGTGGGGGATCGCCGAGCAGGGCGCGTACCGGGCGCTCGCGCAAGCCGTGCGGACCGCGCATGTCGCGTTGCCGCTGGCGCCGCCTGTGCTGCGCGGCACGCTGGCCGGGCCGAGCGCGCCGGTCTACAAGTTGGTTTCCCAGCGTGAACGCCGCCTGCTGCGCACCGGGCGACCCAGCATGCCCGGCATCGATCCGCGTAACTGGGTGCAGCGAAATTCGATCGAACAGGGGCGTCGCGCAGCGACTCGTTGAGGGGGTGGTGGACGGGCGACGGCTGGGCGCCCATGGAAAGATCGGAGTATGTCCGCTCCTGCAGAAACCCCGGCCGCTGAACGCAAGCAGCGGGTCCTTTCCGGGATCCAGCCCACCAGTTCCTCGTTCCATCTCGGCAACTACCTTGGGGCGCTGCAGTACTGGGTGACCATGCAGGACGATTACGACTCGCTGTACTTCATCCCGAACCTGCACGCGATCACCGTGCCGCAGGACCCGAAGGCGCTGCGGGCGCAGACCAGGGGCGCGGCCGCGCAGTTGCTCGCCATCGGCATCGACCCGAAGAAGTCGACGCTGTTCGTGCAGAGCCAGGTGCCCGAGCATGCGGAACTGGCCTGGGTGCTCAGCTGCATCACCGGGTTCGGTGAGGCGAGCCGGATGACCCAGTTCAAGGACAAGTCGGCCAAACAGGGCTCGGACAATGCCTCCGTCGGCCTGTTCACCTATCCGGTGCTGATGGCGTCGGACATTCTGCTCTACCGTCCGCATCAGGTGCCGGTCGGTGAGGATCAGCGCCAGCATCTCGAACTGACCCGAAACCTGGCGCAGCGCTTCAACACCCGGTTCAAGAAGACCTTCGTGGTGCCCGAGGCGCATATCGTGAAGGGCACGGCCAAGATCTACGACCTGCAGGATCCGACGGCGAAGATGAGCAAGTCGGCGTCCTCCGACGCCGGCCTGATCAACCTGCTCGACGACCCGAAGGTCACCGCCAAGAAGGTGCGCGCTGCGGTCACCGACACCGAGCGCGAGATCCGCTATGACGTCGAGCACAAGCCGGGCGTCAGCAACCTGCTGGTGATCCTCAGTTCGGTGACCGGCACGCCGATCGTGACGCTCGAAAAGGATTACGCGGGCAAGGGCTACGGCGACCTGAAAGCAGATGTGGCCGACGCGCTGGTCGAATTTGTCACGCCATTGCAGGCGAAGGTGCAAGAGTATTTGTCGGATCAGGGCGAACTCGACCGCATCCTCGCCGCCGGTGCCGAGCGTGCGCGAGAGATCGCCGGCAACACCCTCGCACAGGTATACGACCGAGTGGGTCTGCTGACCCGCTAGCGGCGGCACCTGCGAGATCACTCCTGAAGGGGCGAACTGGTGCAGGTGATCGACAACATCCAGGCCGGGATCGAACGACGGATCCAGAAGCGGCCGTGGCTCGACCATTTGGTGCGAGCGGGCGGGCGGTATCAACGGCAGCGCGGTGACTACTACGCCGCGGGCATCACGTATTTCACCGTGCTGTCGCTGTTTCCGTTGCTGATGGTCGCCTTCGCGATCGCGGGCTTCGTGCTGACGAGCAATCCTGATCTGCTCGGCGAGCTGCAGGCCAAGATCGTCGACAACATTCCCGGCGAGCTCGGCACCCAGCTGAACGAGCTGGTCGACAAGGCCGTCGACTCCCGCGGCACGGTCGGCGTCATCGGTCTGCTGGCCGGGCTCTACACCGGGCTCGGCTGGATGGCGAACCTGCGCGCGGCGCTCACCGAGCAGTGGGAGCAGAAGAGCGAGGAGCAGAACTGGTTCCTGGCGAAGCTGTCCGATCTCGGCGCGCT
Source organism: Nocardia brasiliensis NBRC 14402 (assembly GCF_000308475.2). Taxonomy (GTDB): domain Bacteria; phylum Actinomycetota; class Actinomycetes; order Mycobacteriales; family Mycobacteriaceae; genus Nocardia; species Nocardia brasiliensis. The sequence continues at coordinate 98,690 of NZ_BAFT02000103.1, forward strand.
GCTCGGACTCGGCCTGGCTTTCGTTGTCTCCCTTGGCCTTTCCGCGCTCGCGTCCAGCACCCTGGGGGCGCGGTTGCTGATCAGCCTCGGTCTTTCGCATCTGCCGGGGGCGCGGCTGCTGTTGGCGCTGGTCTCGATCTTCCTCGGCTTCCTCGCCTCCTGGGCGGTGTTCGCCTGGATCATCGCGCGGCTGCCGCGCGAGCCGGTCACGTTGAAGAGCGCCGCGAAGGCCGCGGCGCTGGCCGCCCTGGTCTTCGAGGTCTTCAAGTTCGTCGCCTCGATCTACCTGCGCACCGTGCTGTCCAGTCCGGCCGGCGCGGCGTTCGGCTCCATCATCGGCCTGATGGTCTTCAGCTACATCACCTACCGCATCGTCCTGTTCGCCACCGCGTGGGCTGCTACCGCCTCCGACAACGACCGCGAAGCCGATATCCCCCCGCCGCCCGCCGCCGTCATCGCGCCCCGGGTCTCTGCCCGGGAACTGTCCGTCGGCGCGGGCGCGACCTTCTTCGGTGCGGGAGCCCTTGCGGCCCTGGCTCTTTCCGGCCTGCGCCGCCGTCCCTGACTCGACCGTCGCTGTTCTATCGACGGCGATTGAGGCGGCGGGCGCCCAGCAGGAGGGCGAGGACGAGGATGGTGCCGCCCACTATCCAGACGGTGCGGTCGGGCCCGTGGGAGTCGCCGGGAGCGGAGTCGGCCTGGGGAGCCGTGTCGCGGGGTGGCGGGGAGGCCAGGGCGGCACCGGTTTTCGACGGGTCGGTGGTGGCGCTGGGGAGTTTGCCGATGCCGGTGCCGCGGGGGAGGGCGAAGCCGTAGTCGAGCAGGCGGGCGGCTTGATCGGTGGGGCGTAGCGGCCGGACATCGGCTTTGAGCAGGGTGACGACGAGCCGGCGGCCGTCGCGTTCGGCGGCGGCGACGAAGGTCTGCCTGGCGTCGTCGGTGAAGCCGGTTTTGCCGCCGAGGGCGCCCTCGTAGTCGTAGAGCAGGTGATTGTCGTTGCCGATCGGGAAGCCGGGATGGTCCTTGTCGTCGGGGATCTTCGGATTCGCGGGATAGCCGGGGAAATCGACCTGTTCGGTGTGGATGAGTTCGGCGAACAGCGGGATCGTCATGGCCTCGCGGAAGAGCACGGACAGGTCGTAGGCGGAGGTGCTCATGCCGGGCCCGTCCAGCCCGGACGGGCTGGCCGCACGAGTATCCAAGGCGTGCAACGACTTCGCCAGCTCGTTCATCTTGGCGACGGTGGCCTCCTCGCCGCCCAGCTGGGTGGCGATGGCATGGGCTGCGTCGTTGCCGGACGCCATGATCAGGGCCTGCATCAGCTGGCGATTGGTGTAGCGGCCGCCGGGTCCGATGCCGACGCGGGTGCCGTCGGCGTTCGCATCGTCCTCGGTGCCGATCACCACCTTGTTCAGGTCCAGGGTGCGCAGTGCGATGGTGGCGAGCAGCACCTTGATGGTGCTGGCCGGCCGATACCGGCCGTGCGGGTCCTTGGCGACCAGGACGTCGCCGGTGTCCAGGTCCGACACCTGCCAGGCGGTGGCCGAAATGTCCTGCGGCACAGCGGGTGCGCCCTTGGGCAGCACCAGCCCGCATTCGCCGAGCCTGCTGCCGCCGACCGGGGGGACGGGGACGGGCAGCGCGGTCGGCGCCGACTGCCCGGGCCGCGGCACCTCGGACTGATCGATCGGCGGGGGCGGACTCGTCTTCTGCGGGCACCCGTCGGTGTTGGGCGTGGTGAACGGTGTCGTCGTCGTGCTCGTCGGCGCGGCGAACGACGGTACGGCGGCCAAGCCCGCGGTGACCGCCAGTGCGGCCAGCGCGGAACCGAGGCGAAGTGTGGCGCGGCGGCGCGACTCCCGGATCTTCATCGTTTGCGAGCGTAACGGTCGGCGCCGGCGACGGCCGCGCACGCGTCCGAGCGCGGTATTGACAGACTCTACTAAATGAGAGCTACTATCAAAAAGTAGTTTCTTTCATTTTTGGAGGGGTTGTGCGAACTGATTCGACGCGCCGCTGGCTGGCGCTCGGTGCGCTGGCGGTCGCGATGCTGACCATCGGGCTCGACGTGACGGTCTTGACCGTGGCGTTGCCCACGCTCGCCGTCGACCTGCACGCGAATACCGCTGCGCTGCAATGGTTCAGCAGCGCGTACACGCTCGCACTGGCCGCCGTGATGCTGCCCGCGGGCGCGCTCGGCGATCGGTACGGGCGCAAGAAGTTCCTGCTCGCTGCCCTGCTTGTGTTCGGCGCGGCCTCGCTCGCGTGCGCGTTCGCGACCTCGGCGGGCGCGCTGATCGCCGCGCGGGTGGTGCTCGGCGTGGCGGCCGCGGCGATGATCCCGCTGTCAATGGCGGTGTTGCCCTCGCTGTTTCCCGAACCCGGCGAACGACAGCGTGCGCTCACCGTCTGGGTGACCTCGACCGCGCTCGGACTGCCGCTCGGGCCGATCGTGGGCGGCTGGCTGCTGCGGAACTTCTGGTGGGGTTCGGTGTTCCTGATCAATGTGCCGATGGTGATCATCGGCGTGCTCGCGGTGCTCGCCCTGGTGCCGGAATCGCGCAGTGCGCACCGCTACCGGCTGGACGTGCCCGGTGTGGTGCTGTCGGCCGCGGGCATGCTCGGCCTCACCTACGGATTCATCCGGATCGGTGAGTTCGGCTGGGGCAACGGGACGGCATGGGGCATCGTCGGTGCCGGGGTACTGCTGCTCGGCGTGTTCGTGCTGTGGCAGCGCAGAACCGCGCATCCACTGATCGATCTAGGCCTGTTCGACATCGCCGGATTCCGCTGGGGCACCGCGCTTTCCATCGTCGTCAACTTCGCGATGTTCGGCATGTTCTTCACGGTGCCGCAGTACTTCCAGGCGGTGCTCGGCGTCGACGCGCTCGGTAGTGGGCTGCGACTGCTGCCGCTGATCGGCGGGCTGCTCGTCGGCAGCCGGGTGGTCGACCGGGCGCTGCCGAAACTCGGCACCCGCACGGTCCTCGCCGTGGGCTTCGGCCTGCTCGCCGCCGCACTCGCACTCGGCGGGCTGACCTCCGTGCACAGCGGGTACGGGTTCACCGCACTGTGGCTGGCCCTGCTCGGCGCCGGCATGGGCCTGGCCATGCCGACCGCCATGGGATTGGCGATGGGCGAGCTCTCCGCCGAGCGTTCCGGGTCCGGGTCCGCGTTGATCCAGGCGCTGCGCCAGGCGGGCGGCACCATCGGCGTCGCGATCCTCGGCACCGTGCTGGCCACCCGATACCGTTCGGAACTGGGCGAATTGAACCATGACCCGATCTCGGACGGAGTGAACGCCGGCGCCGCGGTGGCGCACCGGACCGGCGACCTCGTGCTGCTGCACCAGGTGCAGACCGCGTTCGTCGGCGGCATGGCCGCGATGCTCTGGGTCTGCGCGGCCTTGTGCGCGGCGGCCGCGGTGCTCGCCGCCGTGTTCATCCGCGCGCCGCGCCCGGCGGCGCCGGATCGGCAACCACCGACCGCCGCACCGGAGGTGATCGTCGGGGCGGATGCGTCAGAATCGAACCATGTCGGTTGAGCTGTCCGGAGAAGAGCCCGCGGTGCCCGGTCTACGGGAGCGGAAGAAGGAGCGGACCCGCCGGACGATTCGCCTCGAAGCGTTCCGGCTGTTCCGCGAGCAGGGCTACGGCGAGACGACCGTCGAGCAGATCGCGGCGGCGGCCGAGGTCTCGCCGAGCACCTTCTTCCGCTATTTCCCGTCCAAGGAACAGCTGGTGCTCGCCGACGACCTCGACCCGGTGCTGATGGCGGTCTTCCAGGCGCAGCCGCCGGAGGTGCCGCCGCTGCAGGCTTTCCGCGACGCCATCGCCGAGGTGTTCGGCACGCTGCCCGCTTCGGAACTGGCCTTCGAGCAGGAACGCCAGGCGCTGGTGTACCACGTGCCCGAACTGCGCTCGGCGATCGGGCAGGAGATGCTGCGCAGCATCGAACTCTCCGCGGGCATGCTGGCCGAACGGCTGGGGGTGTCCCCGGACGACTTCGAGGTCCGGGTGCTTTCCGGCGCGCTGGCGGGCATAGCGCTGGCCATCGCGACGATCGCGCCGGTCAACGCCGAGAACCTCGCCAAAGCGATGGAATTCCTCGAAGCGGGGCTGCCGCTGGGGCGGGACCGTTCCGGGGAATAGCCGAACCTACTGCGCTCCTGCGGTATTCGAATGCCGCAGCCGCTCCGGGGTCTCGTCGTCCATGGTCGCGAAGAATCCGCCCACCACGTCCTCGATCTCGGCGATCGACTCCGCGCAGTAGAGGATCGGCTGGTAGTGCGTGATGTCGTAGACCGCGCTGCCCATCTCGGCGACGTCGAGCGGCCGCAGGTCGGCGCCGCGGAACTCCTCGATCTCACCGTAAGAGGAGAGCAGGCCCGCGCCGTAGCAGCGCACCTCGCCCTGTTCCCGGACCACCCCGAATTCCATCGAGAACCAGAACACGTTGGCCAGGAACTTCAGCGCGGTATCGGTCTCCAGCCGTCCGACGGCCGCGCCGACCGCCTCGTAGATGGCGGCGAAGCGCGGGCTCGCGATCTGGTTGGCGTGCCCGATGATCTCGTGGATCGCGTCGGGTTCGGGCGTGTACAGCGGTGCCGAATGGTGCCGAATGTACTGGGTGGAGTGGAAGATCCGATCGGCGAACGAACCGAAGAACTCGCGTAGCGGCACCAGGCCCGCGGCGGGCGCGTAGCGGAATCCGCTGAGCGGCAGCAGCGCCGTGGAGACCTCGTCCAGCTGCGGAATACGGTCCTCGGGCAGGGCGAGCCGGGCCGCCGACGCCAATACCTCTGCGCAGGCGTAGGTCTGGTGCTTGCGGGCGAGTTCCGCGGAGGCGATCCGCCACACCTGCTGTTCCTCGTCGGTGTAGTCGATCTGCGGCACCGGCTTGCCCGGCGCGTAGTCGAGTGCCAGTTCGGCGATGGCGTTGCGCCGGGTCCGGTAGTCAGCGTCGTGCACGCCAGGGTGCTCGTCGCTCAGGTGGACGGTCACATCGCCGTCGCCGGACCGGGTCACCGGTGAGTACAGCTGAGCTTCGGTGAACATACGACGATGCAAGCACCGCGACGGCTCGGCGACAACAAACGGACATTCAGCTTGGCAAAGTGTCTAGCTGGTGCCCGATTCGGGTCCACATACCGGCGTCCGACCGCCTGATCCGACGACGAGCTGACCAGTGGCCGTCGAGTCGTCCTACCTGCCCGGCACGCGGCGCCGAAGACGATGCCGGGTGTGTGCCGGGAACCGCCTACGTGCCTGTTCATCGGGGTGCCGAACCTGCTTGCGGCCCTGAAAAACTCGGCGAATTCGGTGACTCTGATCGATTTGCCGGACATGAGCGGGCGAGACAGCGCAAAATGGCGAACGTACGAAGGAGGACGCATGAAATCCGTGCGGATCGATCTCGACCAGAAACTGCTCGCCGCCGCTGCCGCGATCATGGGCACCTCGACGAGCAACGCCACCATCAACGAGGCACTGCGCCGGATCGTCGTGCACGAACGTCAGCTACGCCATCTCGAAAAGCTCGCCGCGACAGCATTGTTCGCGCTGCCGGGGCCCGAGGTCGTGGTCGTCGACGGATAGCCCGCTCAGGACTTGCGGCAGCGCAGGCCCTCGGCCGGCGCGGTCAGGTCGATCAGATACCTCAGTACGGGCTCGTCCACGCACGCGACGCCTTCGAAGGTTACGCCGTGCTGGGTGCCCTCGTAGGTGATCAGCGCGGCACCGAGGGTTTTCGCGAGGGTGACGCCGCCGGGGTAGGGCGTCGCCGGATCGCCCGTCACCGCGACGACCACGACCTTCGGCAGCCCGGCCACGTTCGGCACGTGCGGCTGCGCGGTCGGCGGGATCGGCCAGAACGCGCAGGCATCCAGCGGCGTCTGGCCGGTGGCCACCCCATCGTCGAAAATCGGTGCGGCACTGCGGGATCGGCGGTCGATATCGGTCGCCACCGCGCGGTCGGTCACCCGCACCTCCTCCAGGCAGAGCACCGCGCGGTGCACGTCGTCGGAGGACACCTCCTGGTACTCGCCCGCTTCGCCGAGCAGCGCGTCGCCGCGGCCGTTGGCGAGTTCGGTCAAACCCTGGGTGAGCGCGGGCCAGGACTCCGGGTTGTAGAGCGAGGCGATGGTCGCGGTGATGACCGCGTCGTAATCGAGGCCGCGTTGGTCCTGGGTGCGGATCGGGCGCCGGATCAGCGGCAGCACCAGGGCGCGATAGGCCTCCGTCGCCTTCTTCGGATCGGTGCCGAGCGGGCAGTCCGGCGCTTTGGCGCAGTCCGCGGCGTAGGCGTCGAAGGCCTGCTGGAAACCGGCCGAGGTGATCACTTCGTCGCCGATGTTCGTGGTCGGATCCACGGGGGCGTCGAGCACCATGGCGCGCACCCGGTCCGGAAACAGTTCGGCATAGGTCGAGCCCAGCCGGGTGCCGTAGGACCCGCCGAAGTAGGTCAGCTTGCGGTCGCCGAGCACGGCGCGGATGACATCCATATCGCGGGCGACGTCACCGGTGCCGACGTGACCGAGCAGCGCCAGCCCGGTGCGCTGGGCGCACGAGTCCGCGTATTCCTCGTTCTCCTGCTCGATCTGGTCGATCTCGGCGAACGGATCCGTCATCCCGAGCACGCGCCGGCTGGTGAGGTGCTCCTTCGTGGAACGACACCGGACCAGCGGAGTCGACGCGCCGAGCCCGCGCACGTCCATCCCGATCACGTCGAAGCGTTCGGCCACCGGCAGCTTCGCCAGCGCCAGCGGCATGAGCAGGCCGGGCACGCCCGGCCCACCCGGATTCGTCAGCAGCGAGGCGACTTTGGCGCCGGTGGCGCGCAGCCGGGAGATCGCGATCTTCGCCGTCTCGCCGTCGGGCTGCCCGTAGTCGATCGGCACGGTCACCCGCGCGCACTGGATTCCGGCGGCGGTGAGCTCGGCTCCGCCGCCCGGATAGTCGTCGCACGAGCCCCACGCGATCTGCTGCTGGTAGTACCGATCCAGGGTCGGGACGGGCGGCGGCGCCACGTCCTCGCCGCCGCCGCACCCGGCGGCCAGCAACACGACCGCGGTGAGCAGCGCGGTCAGCGCGGCAACCCGCTCGGATGCCGCGGTTCCCTTGCGCGATGTGCACATTCGTCGACCCCTGTACTCCGTGTGACGTACTCAGTCTGCCGGACGGACACCGAACCGCAATCGGCAGGACCGGACAACTCGGGCGGCGCGCGGGCGCGGACACCATGTCGGTGGGTCCTGGCACACTTCGTGACACTGTCGCCGTGACCAAGGGGTGGAACGATGCCGGTTTCTCTTAT
>NZ_BAFT02000102.1 GCF_000308475.2 Nocardia brasiliensis NBRC 14402
GCTGTCGAGGGTGAGATTGAACGGTTGGTCGGTGAGCGCGGCTGCTGTCGCGGCGCCCGCTATTTCGCCCGCGATGCCGGTGGTCGCCTCGGTTGTCGCAGCCACGGTGGCGCGGCCGAGCCGACTGGACGCGACATCGGCCGCCCCGGAGAGCAACCCTCCGTTGCCGAGACCGGCACCCACCGCACCGCCCGCGGCACCCGCGGCCGCCGCCACACCGGCGTCCTTCACGTCCTGCATCGTGATCCCGTCGCGGTGGCCGATGCCGACCTGCAGGATCTTGGTACCGATCTCCAGTCCACCCTCTTCGATGGCTTCGAAGATGGCGCCGTGGAGCGCGGCGCGAGCGGCGGCTTTGGCGGCGGCACGGGTGAGCATTCGAGCGATCAGCTGTTTGATCGCCATACGGATGGTGATCTGGGTGGCCACTCGCAGGGCGACCGCGCCCGCAGCGCTGATGCCGGTCCAGGCGGTGGCCAGCAGTGGGGCCATCTCGATCGCGAAAATGACCATCGTGCCGATGATGACGAGCTTGGTCTGCTCGATATCGGCTGCGCCGTCGCCGATTTGATCGGCGAGCGAATCGAGATATTTGACCAGGCTCGTCCACGCGCCCTTCTGGCCGGTCAGCTGGTCCCAGTACGCCGCGATGGCCTCATGGGTTTGGCCGTCGATGGCTGCCAGCGCCTGCCCGACCGCATGTGCGGCTTCGTCATCGATTTCGTTGAGCGCCGACGACATCGCCGACCAGGCGTCGGACACGCGCCACATCGCGGTCTCATCGCCCTCGGGCCAATCACCCGCGCCGACAATCCATTTGGCGACCCATTGCAGGGATTCCGGGATCTCGATGCCCATCAGGGGTTGTTCTGGTTCAGCTGGGCGGCGTTGATCTGATCGCGGTTCTGCAGCTCGTTCGCGGTCGCGACCATCTTGTCGCCGAGGGTGCTCATCGCCTTACCTAGACCGTCGACGCCCGCGAGGGCCTTCGGCACACCGGGGGTGTAGTTCTTGGCGAAACTCTGGCCGATCTTGTCGGAGCCCCAGCACTCACCCTCGGCCTCGATCACCTGGCGCAGTTTCTGTGCGGCACTGGTGATCTGGTCGGCGACACTGACGAATTCGGTGCGAGTCGCGCGTAGGGCGTCCGGGTCGACACGGAAGTTCGTCACGGGCGGTCCTGCAGATAGGACCGGTTGCGGTAGTACTCGTCCTCGTCTTCCGGCGGCGTGGGAGGCTCCGGCGGGGCGACGGCGGGTTCCGGAAACATCGTGTCGACCAGGTGACGGATACTCGGTGCGCCCGGAACGAGATCGGACAGATCGGGAAGGCCGGCGGCGGCCTGCTGCATCGGAGCTACCGCCTGTTGCGTAGCTGCCAGCGCTTGTCGTGCGGCAGCCTGGACCGCCTCCGTAATGGACTGGCCCAATTTCGCCGGGGTGGATCGCTTGAACGCGGTGGGTTCGACGTGGACCTCTGTGGGAACTCCCGCGGCGTTGCTCACCACACGAACCAGGTTGTCCGAGGACCACGCCGTCACCGTCGTGGTCGCCAGCGTGGACTGCACCTCGGCCAGATCTCGTTGCTGCTGCTCGAAAGTGCCCAGTAGGGAATCGATCTGGTCACGTAGTTCGTCGTTGCGTGTCCGCGCGTCGTCGCGGCGTCCGTCATCCACCGGTCTGCCCCCTGATTCGAGATTCGATCCGTTACTCAACACAGACGCGCCGGACCGACGATCGGTTCCACCGAGTTTCAGATTTCATCACCGTGACTCGGTGGAGGCAAGCCGTTCCCGTGTCTCGGCGGGCGCGTCGCCCCCCGCACCGCCCCGGTGTGCGAGCGGGGCGAATCGGGTATAGGCAATTAGACTGGTTAACCAGACGGACCGGGATGCACAGGGTGTGTGCGATGGGATCGGGTTGTCGGTGGCGTGCCCGAGGACGAAGCGAGGAGGTGGGGCCATGTCGAGCACCGAGGACAGGCGCTTCGAGGTCCTACGCGCGATCGTCGCGGACTATGTGGCGACGAAGGAGCCGATCGGGTCGAAGAGCCTGGTCGAGCGGCACAATCTGGGTGTTTCCAGCGCGACGGTGCGCAACGATATGGCGGTGCTGGAGGCGGAGGGCTACATCACGCAGCCGCACACCAGCTCGGGCCGGATCCCGACGGACAAGGGTTATCGGCAGTTCGTGGACCGGATCGCGGAGGTGAAGCCGCTTTCGGGCGCGGAACGCCGGGCGATCATGGAGTTCTTGGAGTCGGGCGTCGATCTGGACGATGTGCTGCGCCGCGGGGTGCGGCTGCTGGCGCAACTGACCAGGCAGGTCGCGGTGGTGCAGTATCCGTCGGTATCGGTGTCGACGGTGCGGCACATCGAGGTGGTCGCGTTGAATCCGGCGCGGCTGTTGCTCGTGGTGATCACCGACACGGGGCGGGTCGATCAGCGGCTGGTGGAACTCGGTGCGCTGATCGATGACGAGGACTTGGCCGCGCTGCGCGGCATGCTCGGCGGGGCGATGGACGGCAAGCGGCTGGCCGCGGCGTCGGCCGCGGTGGCGGAGCTGCCCGAAGGGGCGCCGCCGCGCCTGCGGGACGTCCTGATCCGGGTGTCGACGGTGCTGGTGGAGACGCTGGTGGAGCATCCCGAAGAACGTCTGGTGCTCGGCGGCACGGCGAACCTCACCCGCAACGCGGCGGACTTCGGGTTCCCCGGTTCGCTGCGTGACGTGCTCGAGGCGCTCGAGGAACAGGTCATCGTGCTCAAACTGCTCGCGGCCGCGCAGCAGCCCGGCACCGTGACCGTGCGGATCGGCGAGGAGACGCAGGTCGAGCAGATGCGCGGCACCTCGGTGGTGTCGACCGGCTACGGCACGGCGAGCACCATCCTGGGCGGCATGGGTGTGCTCGGTCCCACGCGGATGGACTACCCGGGCACCATCGCTTCGGTCGCGGCCGTCGCCCGCTATATCGGCGAGGTCCTCGCCGAACGCTGACGGCTCCGGTGCCGCTGCTACCCTCGAACCTCCGGCCGGATAAAGTTGAGTGCATCCGACTAATGCTGGGCATGCGGTTGGAACGGTGAAGGCACCGTCGGGCACTGTCGAGAACGACCAAGGACTAGAGAACTCAAGTGGCACGGGACTACTACGGACTGCTCGGCGTCGCGAAGAACGCGACCGACCAGGAGATCAAGCGCGCCTATCGCAAGCTGGCTCGCGAGCTCCACCCCGACGTCAACCCCGACGAGGTGGCGCAGGCCAGGTTCAAGGAAGTGTCCGCCGCCTACGAGGTGCTGTCGGATCCGGAGAAGCGGCGCGTCGTCGACATGGGCGGCGACCCGCTGGAATCCGGCGGTGGCGGCGCGGGCTTCTCGGGCGCCGGTTTCGGCGGGCTCGGCGACGTGTTCGAGGCGTTCTTCGGTGGCATGAGCGGTGCCTCGGGTGGCACCCGCAAGCCGCGCGGACGGGTGCAGCCGGGCGCGGATTCGCTGCTGCGGACCCGGTTGAGCCTGGCCGAGTGCGCGGTGGGCGTGACCAAGCACCTGACCGTCGACACCGCGATCCTCTGCGACGTGTGTACCGGCGCGGGCACCAACGGCAAATCGAAGCCGGTGCGTTGCGAAACCTGCGGTGGCGCAGGCGAAGTGCAGTCCGTGCAGCGGTCGTTCCTGGGACAGGTGCTCACCTCGCGCCCGTGCCCGACCTGCCGTGGCGCCGGCGAGACCATTCCTGATCCGTGCCACAAGTGCGGCGGCGACGGCCGGGTGCGCGCGCGGCGTGAGATCGCGGCGCCGATCCCCGCGGGCGTGGCGAACGGTATGCGGGTGCGCTTGGCCGCGCAGGGCGAGGTCGGTCCCGGCGGCGGGCACGCGGGCGACCTGTACGTGGAGATCGTCGAACAGCCGCACGACGTGTTCGTCCGCGACGGCGACGACCTGCACTGCACGATCCGCGTACCGATGGTCGACGCCACGCTGGGCACCACCGTGGTGATCGACACCATCCTCGACGGCCCGACCGAACTCACCATCGCACCCGGCACTCAGCCCGGCGAGGTGTCGGTGCTGCGCGGCCACGGCATGCCGCGGCTGCGTTCCGGCGCGCGCGGTGACCTGCTCGCGCACCTGGACATCGTCATCCCGAGCAAGCTGGACAGCAAGCAGACCGACCTGCTGCGCAAGTACAAGGGCACCCGCCCGAACGAGCGCGCCGAGGTCATGTCGACCCAGTCCGAGCACAACAGCGGGCTGTTCGCCCGGCTGCGGGCCTCGTTCAGCGGACGCTGATTGGCTGCGACGGTCTTTTATCTCGACGAGGTGCCCGAGCCGGGCGCCCTCGCCGTGCTCGACGGCCCGGAGGGCAGGCACGCCGCGACGGTGCGCCGCATCCGGGTCGGCGAGCCGATCACCCTGTCGGACGGCCGCGGTGTCCTCGCCGAATCGGAAGTGGTTGCGGCCCAACGTGACCGGCTGGAGCTGCGGGTACTGAACCGTGCGGTGGCGGCGCCGGTGACGCCGCGGGTGACGGTGGTGCAGGCGCTGCCGAAGTCCGATCGTTCGGAGCTGGCGGTCGAATTGATGACCGAGGCCGGTGCCGACGCGATCGTGCCGTGGCAGGCCGCGCGCTGCGTCGCGAACTGGGAAGGCAAGGCGGGCAAGGCCGTCGAGAAATGGCGGGCCGCCGCGCGCTCGGCCGCGCGACAGTCCCGCCGGGCCTATGTCCCCGAGGTCGCCGAGCTGCATCGCACCCGCGATGTGCTCGAACTGATCCGGAAAGCCAAGGCGGACGGCGCGATCGTCGCGGCGCTGCACGAATCGGGCGCCGCCCGTTTCACCGCGCTGCCGTTCGACGGCGTCCCCGAAGTGGTGCTGATCGTCGGGCCCGAAGGCGGTCTCGACGAGGCCGAACTCGCCGCCTGCACCGGGGCGGGCGCGGATATCGTGCTGCTGGGCCCCACGGTGCTGCGCACGTCGACCGCCGCCGCGGTCGCCCTCGGCGCGCTGGGTGCGTTGACCCCTCGCTGGGGTGCGAACTCGGGAGCGGCGTCATAGGGTCGGTTCGGCTTCGGGCGTCCGCGCCGAACTGTGCATCCCCAAGGCGCACACCAGGATCAATGCGATGAGCAGCAGCACGGCGACGCCTAGGGTGAGACCGGCCCAGCCGTAATGCGTGTAGGCGACGCCGCCCGCGCCGCCGACGACGGCGCTGCCCACGTAGAACGAGAACAGGTACAGCGACGACGCCGCGCCGCGATTGCCCGACGCCATGGCGCCGACCCAGGCGCTGGCGACCGTGTGCGCCCCGAAAAATCCTGCGGTGCACAGGGACATCCCGAGAATGAGCACCACCAGATTGTCCGGAATGGTCAGCGCCAATCCGAGTCCCATGAGCACAACCGTGCCCGCGAGCACGCGGTGCCGGCCGATGCGGTCGGCGAGCCGCCCGGCGACGGTCGCGACCGCGGTGCCCGCCAGATAGAGCAGGAACACCAAACCCGCTACCGCATCGGGCAATTCGAAGGGCGGTTGGGTCAGCCGATAGCCGAGGAAGTTGTAGAGCGAGACGAAGGTGCCGACGAGCACCAGGGCCAGCCCGAACAGCGCGAGTAGTCCGCGATGGCGCAGTTGGACGGCGAGATCGCCCAGCACCGTGCGGATTCCGGCCGGTCGGGCGACGAAACCGCGGGAGGGCGGCAGACTGCGGACGAACCACACGGTGCACACCGCCGCCGCGACGGAGATGGTCGCCTCGGCCCAGCTCCACGAACCCAGGCCGAGCGTGAACGCCGGAATCACCCGGCCGGCCAGCCCGCCCATGCTGGTGCCCGCGATATAGACGCCCATCGCCGCGCCGAGTCCCGCGGCACCGATCTCCTCCGCCAGATAGGCCATCGCCACGGCAGGTACCCCGGCCAGGGTCAGCCCTTGCAACGCCCGCCCGGTCAGCAGCACCTCCAGCGACGGGCTGAACGGCAGCAGCAGCCCGATCACCGCCGACGTCACCGCGGAGACGGTCATCACCCTGGTGCGGCCGATCCGGGAGGACAGCGCACTCACCGGGATGATGGCCAGCGCGAGCATCCCGGTGGTGAGCGAAACCGCAAGCGCCGCATGGGCGGGCGTGGCATCGAACGCCTCGGAGAGGCTGGGTAGCAGGGCCTGCGCGCTGTACATGGTCGCGAAGGTGGCCAACCCCGCCGCGAACAGCGCGGCGGCGATCCGGCGTTCATGCGTGGTGCGGCCCCCGGCGATGAGCCGGGTCTTCGTCAGGGTCATGGGTTTCAGGATCGCCCCTCGACCTTTCCGAAGGGAAATGAATAATAATGGTGGAGTTCATGCGTTCAGTGCATATAGCGAGGGCAGTTTGTGCAGGTAGTGGTCCTGCGACGGGATGTGACACTCATCACCCGGGGAGGTGTGGCAGATGCTGGGCGAGGATCTGGAATGGTTCATCACGCTCGCCGAACTGGAACGGGTCGGCGCGGCGGCCGAACGCCTGCACCTCACACAGCCGACCCTGTCGCGCATGCTCGGCCGGCTGGAACGCCGGCTCGGCGTCGAACTCTTCGATCGGCGGGGCAAACGCATCGTGCTCAACGAGTTCGGCCGCATCTATTATGAGCAGGCCCGGCGCGCGCAAGCCGAACTCGACACCGCGGCCAAGTCCATCGCCGATTTGAACAGTCCCGCCAATGGTGTTGTGCGCCTGTCTTTTCTGCATTCCTTCGGTGGCTGGCTGGTGCCGCAGCTGGTCGGTGAATTCCGGCGCGGTTCGGCCCGGATAACTTTCGCGCTGCGACAGGGCCCGGCGGAAATGGTGAACGACGACGTCCTCAGCGGGACTTCGGATCTCGGCATCGTCTCGCCCCGCCCGACCATGTCCGGCATCGGCTGGCGCGGGCTGCTGCGGCAGCGGCTCGCGCTGGCCGTGCCCGCCGACCACCGGCTCGTGGGCCGCGGGAAGGTGCGCCTCGACGAGGTCTCGGACGAGGACTTCATCACCATGCATCCCGGTTTCGGCATGCGCCGCATCGTCGACCAGTTGAGCGCCGCCGCCGACCTGCGGCCGCGGATCTCGTTCGAGGCCAGCGATCTGGTCACGGTCGCGGGCCTGGTCGCCGCGGGTCTCGGGGTCGGGGTGCTGCCGGAGGAGGATCCGGGCCCGGCGAACGCGCCGCGGGTGGCCGGGGCGAAGGCGGAGGCGCGCCTGGCCGGTCCGGTGCTGATCCCGCTCGCGGACGCCGGCGCGACCCGGGAGGTGGGGCTGGTGTGGTCGGCCGCGACACCGGCCTCGGGGGCGGCGCGACGGTTTCGTGATTTCACCGAGGATTGGGCGCAGCGGCGACGGGGAATCCCGTGATCACCTGGTCCTTCCGTTAGCGGCTTATTCACTGGGCGGTGTCGGTGGGGCGCGTTAAACTTTCCTCAACACAGCAGCACGTCGAGACCGGAAAGCAGGCTGTAGCCACTTTTGAGAACACAAGGCGAGATCGGCGACCCGACAACCTCCGCAGCCGGAATCGGTGCCGAAGACAGCGGCTCGGGGCCCGCAGCACGTACCGTGCGTTCCAGTATCGAACTCGCTCCCGAATCCGTGTTCCCGTTCCTCGGTTCGGCCGACCAGAATCTGCGTGAACTCGAAGAGTTGCTCGACGCGGACATCCATGTCCGTGGCAATTCCGTCACCCTGACCGGCAAAGCGGCCGATGTCGCGCTCGCCGAGCGAGTGATCGAACAGCTCGTCGCGCTCACGGGCCGGAACCGAGTGGTGACCCCGGAGGCGGTGCGACACACCGTTTCGATGCTCACGGAAGGCTCTTCGGAGTCCCCGGCCGAGGTGCTCAGCCTGGACATCCTGTCCCGGCGCGGCAAGACCGTCCGGCCCAAGACCCTGAACCAGAAGCGCTACGTCGACGCGATCGACGCCAACACCATCGTGTTCGGCATCGGCCCGGCCGGTACCGGTAAGACGTATCTGGCGATGGCCAAGGCCGTGCAGGCGCTGCAGACCAAGCAGGTCACCCGAATCATCCTCACCCGCCCCGCGGTGGAAGCGGGGGAGCGGCTCGGCTTCCTGCCGGGCACGCTGAACGAGAAGATCGATCCGTACCTGCGCCCGCTCTACGACGCGCTGCACGACATGATGGATCCCGAGGCCATTCCGAAGCTGATGGCGGCCGGCGTGATCGAGGTCGCGCCGCTGGCGTACATGCGTGGTCGCACGCTGAACGATTCGTTCATCGTGCTCGACGAGGCGCAGAACACCACGGCCGAGCAGATGAAGATGTTCCTCACCCGGCTCGGGTTCGGCTCGAAGATCGTGGTGACCGGTGACGTCAGCCAGGTCGACCTGCCCACCGGCGCCCGCTCCGGGCTGCGGGCGGCCAGCGAGATCCTGACCGATATCGAGGACATCCACTTCGCGCAACTGACCAGCAGCGACGTGGTGCGGCACCGGCTGGTCGCGGACATCGTCGATGCCTACGACCGGGCCGAGGCGGAGGCCAGGCCGCAGGTCGGCCCGCACTATCCGGGCAACCGGGCACAGCGCAGAGCGGCGAGTCGAGGCGATCGGCGCTGAGATGCGCCGCATGTCGGTCGTTCGGTCGACACCCAACGGCATCGGGTGTCGACCTGCGGCATTAGGCTGACCGGGTGAGCATCGAGATCGCCAACGAGTCGGGTATCGACGTACCCGAAGAAGATCTGGTCAGTGTCGCGCGCTTCGTGATCACCCGGATGGACGTGCACCCGGCCGCGGAACTGTCCATGGTGCTCGTCGATCTCGACACCATGGCCGACCTGCACATGCGCTGGATGGACCTGCCCGGGCCCACCGACGTGATGTCCTTCCCGATGGACGAGCTCGAGCCGGGCGGGCGCCCGGACAGCCCCGAGCCCGGTCCGTCCATGCTCGGCGACATCGTGCTGTGCCCCGAGTTCGCGGCGGGCCAGGCCCGCAAGGCCGGACATTCGCTGGACCACGAGCTCGCGTTGCTCACGGTGCACGGCGTGCTCCACCTGCTCGGCTACGACCACGCCGAGCCGGAAGAGGAGAAGGAAATGTTCGCGCTGCAGGCCCGGCTGCTCGAGGAGTGGTACGAGAGCCTGCGCGAAGCGCAGCGGCGTGCCGAACTCGCCGCCCGGGACGCCAGGTTGCTGGGGAAGGCGGGCTTCACCACACCGGGTGACGCACTGGGACCCGCGTGAATTCGCTGACCCTGATCCTGCTCGCCGTCCTGCTCGTCCCGGTGGGCGGCGTGTTCGCGGGCGTCGATTCGGCGCTGAACACCATCTCGCCGGCCCGGGTCGACGATATGGTGCGGGCCGATCGGCCCGGCGCGGTGCGGCTCAGCCGCATCGTCGCCGACCGCGCCCGCTACGTGAATCTCATGGTGCTGCTGCGCATCCTGTGCGAAATCGGCGCCACCGTGCTGCTCGCCGCCGGGCTGCTCGCGGACTGGGCCGACGACTGGGCGCTGCTGGTCACCGCGATCGTCATGGTGCTGGTGTCGTACGTGGTGATCGGGGTGGGTCCGCGTACCCTCGGCCGCCAGCACGCCTATTCGATCGCGTTGGCGTCGGCGCTGCCGCTGCAGTTCATCGGCGCGCTGCTCGGCCCGCTCAGCCGGCTGCTCATCCTGCTCGGTAACGCGATCACCCCCGGTAAGGGATTTCGCAACGGCCCCTTCGCGTCCGAGATCGAACTGCGCGAAGTGGTCGAGATGGCCAGCGAGCGCGGCGTGGTGGCCGACGACGAGCGCCGGATGATCCAGTCGGTCTTCGAACTCGGCGACACGGCGGCTCGTGCGGTGATGGTGCCGCGCACCGAGATGGTGTGGATCGAGGCGGACAAGACTGCGGCGCAGGCGATGTCGCTCGCGGTCCGCTCGGGGCACTCCCGGATTCCGGTGATCGGCGAGAACGTCGACGATATTCTCGGCGTCGTCTACCTGAAAGACCTTGTGCCGTATGCGGAACGGGGTCGCACGGTACTGGTGCGCGAGGTGATGCGGCCCGCGGTGTTCATGCCGGACTCCAAGCCGCTGGACAGCCTGCTCGACGAAATGCAGCGCAGGCGTAACCATATGGCGCTGCTGGTCGACGAATACGGTGGCATCGCCGGTCTGGTGACGATCGAGGACGTGCTCGAAGAGATCGTCGGGGAGATCGCCGACGAATACGACACCGACGAGACGCCACCCATCGAAGACCTGGGGGACGGCCGCTATCGCGTGTCCGCGCGGCTGCCGGTCGAGGACCTCGGCGATTTGTACGGGCTCGATATCGAGGACGAGGACGTCGACACCGTCGGCGGCTTGCTGGCGCACGAGCTCGGCCGCGTGCCGTTGCCCGGCTCCAAGGTCGTGGTGCACGGGTTGGTGCTGCGCGGCGAGGGCGGCGCCGATACCCGCGGGCGGGTGCGGGTGCACACCGTGGTGGTGCGCAAGGCGACGGACGAATCGCAGAACGCGGACGGCGACGAGAAGTCGAACGGCAAACGCAAAGGCAACGGATCGGATCGGGACACCCCGGCCGGTCGACATGAGGACGGAGATTCCGAATGACCGAACTGGATCCCGAGGACAACAAGCTGCTCGTCCTGGCGCGCGGTGCCATGGGGCGCACCGGCGGCGCCAGCGGCGCGGCGATCCGGGACACCGACGGCCGCACCTACGCGGCGGGCGAGGTGGGCCTGACCGCGTTGCGCCTGACCGCGCTCCAGGCGGCGGTCGCGGCCGCGATCTCCAGCGGGGCAGAGGGTTTCGAGGCGGCCGTGGTGGTCAGCGGGCGGCTGTCCGACTACGGCGTCACCGCGGTGCGTGAGGTGTCGCCGGACGCCAAGATCATCTTCACCGATCGGGACGGCGCCGTTTTCGAGATCGTCGATGACGCCGAACTCGCGGTCGATGCCCAGCCCGCCGGCGAGGTGCGCGGTGGCTGACCCCAAGGGCGCGGGCGAATTCCGTTCCGGCTTCGTCTGTTTCGTCGGCAGGCCGAACACCGGCAAGTCGACCCTGACCAATGCGCTGGTCGGGCAGAAGATCGCGATCACCTCGTCGCGGCCGCAGACCACCCGGCACACCATTCGCGGCATCGTGCATCGGGAGCACACCCAATTGATCCTGGTCGACACGCCGGGCCTGCACCGGCCCCGCACCCTGCTCGGTCAGCGGTTGAACGACCTTGTGCGCGATACGTATTCGGAAGTCGACGTAATCGCGCTCTGCGTGCCGGCGGACGAGAAGATCGGCCCGGGCGATCGCTGGATCGTGCAGCAGATCAAGCAGATGGCGCCGAAGACGACCGTGCTCGGCGTCGTCACCAAGATCGACAAGGTGAGCCGGGACCAGATCGCCGAGCAACTGCTCGCGCTCTCGCAACTGCTCGGCCCGGACGCCGATGTGGTGCCCGTGTCGGCGGTGAAGAACGAGCAGGTAGAGGTGCTCGTCGACGTCATCGCCGCGAAAATGCCGGAGGGCCCGGCGTTCTACCCCGACGGTGAGCTCACCGACGAGCCGGAGGAAACCCTCATGGCCGAGCTCATCCGCGAGGCGGCGCTCGAGGGCGTTCGCGACGAGTTGCCGCACTCACTCGCCGTGGTGATCGAGGAGGTCCTGCCGTACGAGGAGCGCGAGGACATGCTCGACGTGCACGCGATCCTCTATGTCGAACGCCCCAGCCAGAAGTCGATCATCATCGGTAAGGGCGGGGCTCGGCTCAAGGAAGTCGGCACCAACGCGCGCAAGCAGATCGAGCACATCCTCGGCACCCGGATCTATCTCAACCTGCATGTGAAGGTCGCCAAGGATTGGCAGCGCGACCCGAAACAGCTGGGCCGGTTGGGATTCTAGATCTGATCAGCCGTTGGCGATCGCCTGCAACTGGGACAGATCGCCGTTGAAGCGGTTCTTGTCCAGCGGGGTCGAGGTGTACTGCCAGAAGCTGTAGACCCGCCAATTGAACGGCAGCGCGCCCACGGTCGAGTTGTAGCGGGCCACCCACAGCGGGCTGTCCGCGCTGAAATCGCCTGCGGTGCCGACACAGAGGCTCCACCAGCTGGTGGAGGTGTAGATCACCGGCCAGCGGCCGGTGGTGCCGTGATACCGATTGCTGAAGTCGTGGATCCAGGACGCCATCGCGCTCTGCGACTTGCTGTAGCACTGGTTGTTCTTGTCGTACGGGTTGTATTCGAGGTCGAGCGCGCCCGGCAGCGTCTTGCCGTCGCGCGACCAGCCGCCGCCGTGCGCGATGAAGTAGTCCGCCTGGCTCGCTCCGCTCGAGCTGCTCGGGATGGCGAAATGGTATGCGCCGCGGATCAAACCCTGCTTGTACGATCCGTTGTACTGGGAGGCGAAGTAGGGGTTGGTGACGTTGGTGCTTTCGCTCGCCTTGATGTAGGCGAAGCGAATCCCGTTGTCCCAATAGCTCTTCCAGTCGACGTCGCCTTGGTAGCGGGACACGTCGATGCCCTCCACCGATCCGGCGGACAGGGAGCGCTCCTGGCTGGGATCCCCGGCGCCGGCGCCTTCGTGCACCACGATCTGCGAGCCCAGCGTGTGGTCGTCGCCCTGCTCGGTCGGCGCCGGGTCCGCGGTGGCCGGGGCGATCACGAGCAGGGTGGCCAGACTCGCGAACAAGGCGGCCGACAGTGTGCGTCTTCTGTTGAGATTCACCGATATCCCCTCTGTAGTTCACCGATTCGACATGGAGGTGGCGCGGCCTCGCCCGACTATGTTTGCGGTGGAACGCAATCGCGGAGGCGGTCGTGACGCTAAGCCGGGCCGATAGAGGGCCACTGGAACGAATCTGGGGCGGAACGGAATTTCTCCGAATTGCCCGGAATCGGTGAATTGTCGTGCGCTGGGCGCGGTTTCGGATATCGGCGAGTCCGAGAAATGCACCGACGCGCGAAAGGTATTTAAGGTGCGGTTAACACGCCATTGGTCGTATCGGCCGGCTCCGGCAATGCGCACGGTGTCTGGTACTCGGCATGAGGATCCGTGATGTGGCTCTCGTCTGTCTGACCTTTCCCGCCGCGCTGCTCCTGACCTCCGGCTACGCGGCCGCGACCCCGACCCCGGAATACCCGATCGACCCTGCCGCCGAAGCGGCCGCCAAGGTGTACCCGGGCGAACCTGTCCCGCAGTCGCGTTCGATGGCCACGGCGTTCGTCGGCGTGCCCAGCGACTACGTGTACAACACGAAACTCAAACCCGTCGCCCGGCACGATTACTGCACCTCCGCCCCCGACAGTTACTTCGCCGCCGACTTCCGCGGCCCCTGCGCCCGCCACGACATGTGCTACGACCGCGCCGACGCCGCAGGCACCAACTACACCGCCTGCAACTCCGCCCTGCGCACCGACATGATCACCAACTGCATCTACGCCTACGGCACCTCCGGCACCGCCCTGCAAACCTGCAAGGCCACCGCCGAAATCTACTGGGCCGCAGTAACCGTCACCCACCTGGATTGAGCGCGACGCTCGAACCGAACGTCAGGCGGCCGTCCACCATGGTTCGGGACGGTGGCGTTCCCAGTGCAATTCTGATTCCAGTTGTGCGGCAACGGAAATCAGGAGGGGTTCGGTGCCGGCGGTGCCCATCAGTTGTGCGCCGACCGGTAAGCCCGCGTCGGTGAAGCCGGCGGGGACGTTCAGGCTCGGCCAGCCGAGGACGTTCCAGGGCCAGGTGTAGGGGCAGGCGGCGGTGATCAGGTTGTTGGTGGCGTGTACGCCGATGCCGTCGATGTCTTGCGCGTGCGGTGGCGGGGTTGCGGTGGTGGGGGCGAGGACCAGGTCGTAGTTCTGGAAGAAGCTGCCGATTCGCTTGTGCAGCAAGGGTTCTGCTTGGCGTGCGGCGAACAGGGCCGGGCCGTCGAGCAGTCTGCCGAAGCGGGTGTTGGCGATGGTGCGGGGATCGACTTCGGCGCCGGGCATGTTCTGGTGCACCGCGCGGATGCCCGCCATGGAGCGCGGTAGGAAGGACGCGCCGATCAACAGCCCGTAGTGCAGGTCGGCGACGGTGACGGTGTGGCCGAGCGTGCGCAAAGTGTCGCCGATGCGGCGGACCGCCGCCGCGATCTGCGGGTCGAGCGTGGTTCTGGTGGCGGTGAACGGAATTCGCAGCGAGAGCGCGATGCGTAGCCGCCCGGGATCGCGTCCCACGGCGTCGGTGGCCGAGATCGGTGCGGGCGTGTGCCGGTCGCCGGGATGCGGTCCGGCGGCCAGGTCGAGCAGCAGTGCGGCGTCGGCGATGGTCCGGGCCAGTGGACCGTTCACGGTGAGACCGTAGAAGGCTTCGGCGTGCGGCCACGTGGAGATGCGGCCGCGTTGCGGTTTGATGCCGACGAGATTGGTCCACGCGGCGGGGATGCGGATGGAGCCCGCGCCGTCGGAACCCAGTGCGGCGGGCACCAATCCGGCCGCGACGGCGGCCGCCGAACCGCCGGAGGAACCGCCGGGCGTGCGGTCGGCGGCCCACGGGTTGCGGGTGTGGCCGAAGGCCGCGGCGCTGGTGAACGGCAGCTGGCCGAGTTCGCAGGTGTTGGTCTTGCCGACGATCACCGCACCCGCCGCGCGCAGCCGCCGAACCGATTCGGCGTCTTCGGTTTTCGGCGGGAAGGTGCCGCCGCAGCCGAAGGCGGTGGGCTCGCCTGCGATGTCGGTGTCGTCCTTCACCGCGATCGGCACACCGAGTAGCGGCAGTCGCTCGCCTGCCGCCAGCCGGGCGTCGGCGTCGGCGGCCTCGGCCAGCGCGCGTGCACGGCGCACGATCCGGAACGCGTTGAGCGTCGACTGCGCGGCGTCGATCCGATCGAGCGCGGCGCCTACGGCGGCGACCGAGCTGACCGTGCCGTCGGCGATGGCGGCCGCGAGGTCGGTCAGTCCCAAGTCGCCCGTCAGCGGTTCGGCGGGCGGCCGGGTGGGATCGGTGGCGGTCATGCGAGCTCCGTCTCGTCAGCGGTGGAAGAACCGTAACGCGAACCTGGACAAGCGACTAGTCCGCCTTCGGCGCCCTCGTCGACGCGGCGCTCTTCGAACTCGCCCCACGCCGAGACTCGCTCGTGGACGTCTCGGGCGGCGTAGTTCTGGCCGGTGAACGAGGGTGAAATGAGTTCCCTTGGAACACTTCGGAACTGCGTGCAATCCGCCCGAGACGCTGGTGCTGCAACCGACTCGACTCTAGACATACATACGGTATGTATGTAAAGGTGTTGGCACCGCGACTCGATGGAGGAAGACGATGGCAACCAGCACCACACTCGGCCGGACGCACGAGGTCGATCTGCCCGGCGGCCGCATCCGGTACCACGAGACGGGGGAGGGGCCGCCCGTCGTCTTCGTGCACGGCCTGCTCGTCAACGCGGATCTGTGGCGCAACGTGGTGCCGGGCATCGCGGCGGCCGGCTACCGCTGCCTGGCCCCCGATTGGCCGCTCGGCGCGCACTCGATTCCGGTGCCCGACGCGGATCTGACGCCGACCGGGGTGGCCGACCTCATCGCCGCCTTCCTGGAACGGCTCGACCTGACCGACGTCACGATCGTCGCCAACGACACCGGCGGCGCGATCACCCAGGTGCTGATGACCCGGCATCCGGCTCGGATCGGGCGGGTGGTGCTGGCCGCCGTCGACAGCTACGAGGGTTTCCTGCCCGCGCCGTTCACCGCGCTGGGCTGGCTGGGGTGGGTGCCGGGTTCGCTGCGGCCGCTGCTGGAGGCCCTGCGGATCCGGGCGCTGCACCGCACGCCGCTGGCCTTCGGCCTGGTGGTCAAGCGGCTGCCGCCGCGGGAGGTCGTCGATTCGTACGTGCTGCCGAGCCGCCGGTCCGGTGGGGTGCGGCGAGACCTGCGGCGATTCCTGAAGACCGCGCGCAAGAAGTACACGCTCGAAGCCGCGAAACATTTCGCGAGGGTCGAGGTTCCGGTGCTGCTGGTGTGGGCGCGCGAGGACCGGGTCTTCCCGCTCTCGTTCGCCGAACGCCTGGCCCGCGACCTGCCGCATGCGACGCTGCGGGTCGTCGACGACGCCTACACGCTCCTGCCGGAGGACCAGCCCGAGTTGCTCACCGCAGCGATCCTGGAGTTCACTCGGCTGCATGCCACGCCGTAGCCAGGAGGATCGCTCCCGCACCACTAAGGCCGCGCTCGAACAGGCCGGACGTCGCCTGTTCACCGAGCGCGGCTTCGCGGCGACCTCGGCGGAAGAGCTCGTCACCGAGGCCGGGGTCACCCGCGGTGCGTTGCATCACCACTACGGCGACAAACGTGGTCTGTTCCTCGCGGTGCTGGAGCAGATCGAGATCGAGAGCACCGCAGAGATCGAATCCGCCATCGGCGCAGTCGATTCCGACGATGTGATGGCCGCGATGGCGGTCGGCCTCGGTCTTTTCCTGGAGATCTGCCAGCGCCCGCCGATGCTGCGGATCGCGCTCACCGACGCGCCCGCGGTGCTGGGCTGGCAGGCCTGGCGCGAATTCGAGAGCAGGCACGGCCTCGGCCTGATCACCACGCAGTTGGAGCGCGCCCGCGCCGCCGGGCTGATCGCGGACGCACCCGTGCAGGTGCTGAGCCAACTCGTGCTCAGCGCACTGAGCGAGGCGGCGTTGATCGTCGCGCACGCGGACGACCCCGACACCGCCCGCACCGAAGCGCAGCAATCGGTGCTGCTGCTGATCTCCGGCCTGCTGCGGAACTGACATCAGCTCGAGCGCGATAGATGCCGACGCTCTAACGCCGAGCTACTCCACGAACTGCAGCTCGACCTGCGGCAATTCCGCCATCACCCGGGCGCAGACGGCGCGATGCCAGGTGGCGGGGTAGCGGGTGCCCGGCTCGTGCCTGCAGTAGTCGTCGTTGGTCCGGTAGGTGTGCAGGCGCGGCGAGATCTCACCCGCCCCGATGGCGTCGACCATCGCGTCGACGACCTGCTCGGTCTCGTCGGCGATTTCGGCGAGCTCACGCGCGACCGTGTCCGGGATCTGGAACGCGCCCTTCTCCCAGCGCTCCACGGTGCGCTCAGCCACGGCGAAGAGTCGGGCGCACCATGGCACCGGCAGGCCGAGTAATTCTCGAGTGGCCCGGAAACCCGCGGCGGTTCCGGTGCCAAGTAGGTCGTCCAACTGTGAAAACCCCTCCCCAACAGTGCGGTAGAGGAAAAGAATAGGTCAGCGCACCGAGCGGCAATGGCGGATTCGCCGGGACTGGTCGATCGACCCCTATTGGCGCCGGACCGGTATAGGGGTGCGCGCCTGCCGAGGGCTGTCGGGTGTTCATGGGAGGATGAGGCGTGCGTTTGTATCGGGATGTGGCGGTGGTGGTACGCCAGCACAAGCTGGGCGAGGCGGACCGCATCGTCACGTTGCTGACGCGCCAGCACGGTTTGGTGCGTGCCGTGGCCAAGGGGGTGCGCCGGACCAAATCGAAGTTCGGGGCCAGGCTGGAGCCGTTCGCCTACATCGACGTGCAGTTGCATCCCGGCCGCACGCTGGACGTGGTGACCCAGGTGCACACGGTGGAGGCGTTCGCCGCCGACATCATCGACGACTACGGGCGCTACACCACGGCCTGCGCGGTGCTGGAGACCGCGGAACGGCTAGCCGGTGAGGAGCGCGCGCCCGCGCCGCGGCTGCACGCGCTCACCGCGAGCGCGCTGCGCGCCATCGCGGCCAAACAGCGACCGCACGAGCTGATCCTGGACGCGTACCTGTTGCGCGCCATGGGTTTCGCGGGCTGGGCGCCCGCGCTGGACGAATGCGCCAAATGCGCGACCCCCGGCCCGCATCGGGCCTTCCATGTCGCGGCGGGCGGCGCGGTGTGCGTGCACTGCCGTCCGCCCGGTGCAGCGACCCCGGCGCAGGGCGTGCTCGACCTGCTGGTGGCGTTGTTGCGTGGCGAATGGGAGTACGTCGAGGCGGTGCCCGAGGGGGTGCGCAGGCAGGCCAGCGGCTTGGTCGCCGCGCACCTGCAATGGCATCTGGAGCGGCAGTTGCGCACGTTGCCGCTGATCGAGCGGTCCCGGGCGGTAGGTTCGCCCGCCTGATCAGGGGCCTGGACGGAGACCGTCACAGGGTCTCCACAACCATCAGGCAGGATAGGGGCCGTGATCCTGCGCCGAGACTCCTCCACCGCGACCCGGCCGAACCCCGCGGGGTCGGTCGCGACCAGCACCGTTCGCCCGCCCTCGCAGCATCCCTCGGGGGCGCGGCCGCCTGCCATTCCGGCTGAGCTGGTGCCGAACCACGTCGCACTGGTGATGGACGGCAACGGCCGCTGGGCCCAGGAGCGCGGGCTGCCGCGCACCGCGGGGCACGAGCGCGGTGAGGCGGTGCTGATGGACACCGTCGAGGGCTGCATCGAAATGGGTGTGAAGTGGCTTTCGGCCTACGCCTTCTCCACCGAGAACTGGCGGCGCAGCCCCGACGAGGTGCGCTTTCTGATGGGCTTCAACCGGGACGTGATCCGGCGTCGGCGCGACGAGATGAACGAGATGGGCGTGCGGGTGCGCTGGGCAGGCCGGCGGCCCCGGCTGTGGCGCAGCGTGATCAACGAGCTCGAGATCGCCGAAGAGATGACCAAGCACAACACGGTGATGACCCTGACGATGTGCGTCAACTACGGCGGTCGCGCCGAAATCGCCGACGCGGCAAGGGAAATCGCACGCCGGGTGGCCGCGGGGGAGATCGATCCGGAGAAGGTCACCGAGGCGACGGTGGCGCGGTTCCTGGACGAACCGGACATGCCCGACGTCGACCTGTTCCTGCGTCCCTCCGGGGAATTCCGCAGTTCGAACTTCCTCATCTGGCAGTCCGCTTACGCCGAATTCGTCTATCAGGACACCCTTTTCCCCGATTTCGACCGGCGCAACCTGTGGGCCGCCTGCCTCGAGTACGCTTCGCGTGATCGGCGCTTCGGCGGCACCAAGTGAACGGCGGCACAGGCATGGAATCATCGGTGACTCCGGAACAGGAACTGCAGGCGCGCGCGGGCGCCTCCCTGTCGTACTACGACATCGACGTGCGCGTCGATCCCGAAGGCTCGATCGGTTTCGAATACGAGGGCGCGCTGTGCTCGTTGCGGGCGGTCAACCTGGCCCCCGGCCTCGATGTGCTGACCTTGACCTGCGTGCTGGCCTGGGATCGGCCGCTGAACGCGCAGCTGCACAAGCGGGTCGCCGAGCGGAACAACGCCCTGCAGTTCGGTTCGCTCACCGTGATCGGCCACGACAAGCTCGCCGACATCATCCTGCGCTACACCTTCCCCGCCGCGGGTCTGGAAGATCAGGCCCTCGCCACCATGCTGGTACTCGTGCTCTCCGGCGCGGGCAAGGCCCGGCAGGGTCTGGTGCCCTGAGTCGGCGCCCGGTCCGTCCGGTATGTGAGTTATCCCCGCACCCATGACAACTGTCATGCGCGACACGTGACAGTCATGTGGGGTTGCGCGCGCCTCGGTGCGCGAGTGTTGAGGCATGACATCAGCACTGACGACCGGGGCCGTCCGCGCAACGGCCGACGGTTCCGCGAGACGCTCGGCCGCGCCCGCGATCGAACTGCGCGATCTGCGTAAGAGCTTCGCGCTACCCGGCGGCGGCGCGGTGCAGGCCGTGGACGGGCTGGATCTCGTGATCGAACCCGGCGAGATCGTCGCCTTCCTCGGGCCGAACGGGGCGGGCAAGACCACCACGCTCGACATGGTGCTCGGCCTGGCGTCCCCGGACGCGGGCAGCGTCGCGGTGTTCGGCGGTACTCCGGCGGAAGCGCTTGCGGTGGGCCGGATTTCGGCGGTGCTGCAATCCGGCGGGCTGCTGCCCGATCTCACCGTCGCCGAGACGGTGCGGCTGGTCGCGACCCTGTACGCGGACGCGCGACCGGTCGCCGAGGTGCTCGCGCGGGCGGGCATCACCGAGATCGCGGGCCGACTGGTGGGCAAATGCTCGGGCGGGCAACGGCAGCGGCTGCGGTTCGCGCTGGCGCTACTGCCGAATCCGGATCTGATCGTGCTCGACGAGCCCACCACGGGCATGGATGTCGAAGGGCGCCGGGACTTCTGGAACGCGATGCGCGAGGATTCCGAGCGCGGCCGTACCGTCGTGTTCGCCACCCACTACCTGGACGAGGCCGACGCGTACGCCGATCGGATCGTGCTCGTCCGGGCGGGCAAGGTGGTCGCCGACGGCAGCGCCGCCGAGATCAAGAATCTGGCTTCGGGTCGCGCGGTGCGCGCCACCCTCGCCGGTGCCGTGCCGCCGGATCTGCTCGCGCTGCCCGGTGTCGACGACGTGGAGCAGCGGGGTGACCAAATCGTCGTGCGCACCAGCGATTCCGATGTGGTGGCCCGCTACCTGCTCACCGAGACCACGGCCGTCGATCTCGAAATCACCTCGCACAACCTCGAATCCGCCTTCCTCGCGCTGACCACCGGAGAGAACTGAGATGACAACCCTTGCCGCCGAGCCGGTTTCCGCCCGCCGACCGACCCCGCTGGGCGGATTCAGCCTCGGTTTCCTGCGGGTGGAGCTGCGCCGCATGCTGCGCAACCGGCGCACGATGATCTTCACCCTGCTCATCCCGCCGCTGTTCTTCGTCATCTTCGGCCTGCAATCCGATTTCCGGACGCAGTCCTACGGCTCCGGCAACGTGACCGGCTACGTGATGGTGTCGATGGCCGTGTACGGCGCGATGCTCGCCACCACCAGCGGCGGCGCGATGGTGGCGATCGAACGCGCCCAGGGGTGGAGTCGCCAATTGCGGCTCACACCACTGCGTCCCGTCGCCTATATCGCCACGAAGGTCGCGGTCGCGATGGTGCTCGGGCTGGTGTCGGTGACCGCGGTCTTCGTGGTCGGCGCCGCGCTCGGCGCGCACCTCACCCCGGTCGCCTGGGTGAGCTGTTTCCTGCTCGCCTGGCTCACCTCGCTGGTCTTCGCGGCCTTCGGGCTGTTCGTCGGCTACCTGCTGCCTTCGGAGAACGTGATGCAGTTGCTCGGCCCGGTGCTCGCCGTGCTGTCGTTCGCGGGCGGGCTGTTCATTCCGCTGCACGGGTGGTTCGACACCGTCTCCCGGGTGTTCCCGACCAACGGCGTCGCGACGCTGTCCCGAATTCCCTTCGGCGACAGCAGTGCCGGGTCGATCGCGTTGGGTGTGCTGAACGTGGTGGTGTGGACGGCGCTGTTCATCGGCGGGTCGGCGTTGCTGTTCCGCCGCGATACCGCGCGTTGAGCTGCCCGCGGTCGCCCGTCGAGGGGTGGGCGACCGCGGCGCGGCCGGCCGCAAGGAAAGGTCGAGATGACACCACGTGATATTCGGCGCGTGCAGCGGGCGGGGGCGGGTTCGGTACCGTCAGTCCTCGTGATCGCCCACCATTTCCGCAGCGCACTCCGCTCCCCGGCGCGGGCCGGAGGTGTGGCATGGGACTGACCGCCCGGCTGCGCGCGGTGCGGGCGGTGGGCTTGTCCGGGCTCATCGACCGCGCCCTGGAGGACCGGTCGTACTCGGCGAGCGGCAGGCGCCGCGGCTGGTTCGGGGTGTTCATCGCCGTGGTCTGGCTGGTCTGGCTGGTGCCGCCGATCGGGCGGCGCTGGTCGAGCGGCGAGCAGGGCGACGCCGCGCTGGCGGCGCTGTTCCTGTTCGGCTTCGCCGCGCTCATCGTCGGCTCGTTCCTGATGTTCCGGCGTACCGGTCCCCGCGACCTCGTGGTGGATCAGCCGATCGACCAGCGTATCTGGGTGGTGCTCGCCCTGCTGGTCGGCTTGCACGTCGCCCTGGTGGCCACCCTCGGTGGGGCCGCCTTGCCGACCGCGCTGTACGTCGCGGTGGTCGCGATCTTCCATCTGCCGCTGCGGGAATCCGGTTACGTGGTGCTCGCGGTGATGGTCGCGCTGCTGCTCGTTCCGGTCGTCGCGCCCCGGTCACAGCTGGCCGACGTGCCGTTCTACCTGGCTTTCATCCCGGCGGGAATCTGGCTGGCCCGGCAGCTGGGCCTGCGCGGCGAGCGATTGGCCGAGCTGAACCGCAGGCAGCGTGCCGAACTCGACCTGGTGGAGGAACGCAACCGGGTGGCCCGCGACGTGCACGACATCCTGGGCCATTCGCTGACCGTGATCACGGTGAAAACCGAACTGGCACAGCGTCTTCTCGACGTCGATCTGGCACGGGCACGGACCGAGATGGCCGATATCGAGCGGCTGGCGCGGGAGGCGCTGGCGGGCGTGCGCGAGACCGTCGGCGGGTTGCGTGAGGTGTCGTTGCGCGGCGAACTGGCCAATGCGAGAACGGCATTGGCCGCCGCCGATATTGTCGCGGAGCTCCCTGACGAGGTGCCCGATCCGGCGCACGGCGAGCTATTCGGCTGGGTGCTGCGCGAGGCGGTGACCAATGTGATCCGGCACAGCGCCGCCCGGCACTGCACGGTGCGGGTGGGCGCCACCAGCATCGAGGTGGTCGACGATGGCCGTGGCCTCGACGCGGTCGCGGGTACCGGTTCGGGGCTGACCGGCCTGCGGGAACGGGTGCGCGCGGCGGGCGGCACGTTGACCCTCGCCACGCCGGAAGGAGGGGGTTTGCGTGTCTGCGCCAGCGTGCCCGGCTGAGGCTTCGCCCCGGACGACGAAAGAGTCGAGTGCGGTGCGGCGCGCATTCGCGCGAAACAGGAAGTGGGAACGATGATCCGGCTGCTACTGGCCGACGACCAGGCGCTGGTGCGCGGCGCACTCGCCGCGCTGCTCGGACTGGAGTCCGATCTGGAGGTAGTAGGCGAAGTGGGGCGCGGCGACGAGGTGCTCGAGGCCGTCGGCCGCACGAATCCCGATGTGGTGCTGCTGGATGTGGAGATGCCGGGCATGGACGGGATCGCCGTCGCCGCGCAGATCCATGCCGCGCATCCCGGCGTGCGCATTCTCATGGTGACGACCTTCGGCAGGCCCGGCTACCTGCGTCGCGCGATCGATGCCGGCGCCGACGGCTTCGTCGTGAAGGACACTCCGGCAAGGGAACTCGCCGATGCCGTGCGCCGGGTGCAGCTGGGTCTGCGGGTGGTGGATCCGGCGCTGGCGGCCGAAACACTCACCGCGGGTACATCGCCGCTCACCGAACGGGAGCGCGAAGTCCTCGCGGCCGCGGCCGACGGGGCCACTGCGGGGGCCATCGCGAAGAAGCTGCATCTGTCCGAAGGCACCGTCCGCAACCATCTTTCGGCCGCCATCGGCAAGACCGGCAGCACCACCCGCGCCGAAGCCGTCCGCGCCGCCGAGCGACTCGGCTGGCTCTGAGCGGCTGTCGCCGCGTCCGGACGGCTTCGCCGCGGGTGCAGGCGACTATCCCAGCACGACGCAGGCGGGGCCCGCGCCGATGCCGGAGCCCGCGACGGTCACCGTGGTGAGGGTGTAGGCCTCGCCCTGCACGTACTCGGCGGCCCAGATCTTGTGCTCGCCCTTCTTGGCCGGCGTCCACACCGTGCTGGCCTTGCCCGACGCGTCCGCGACCGGGCCGACCGGCTTGAACGTGGTGTCAGTGCGCGCACCGTCGACCTCGTCGAGGAACACGACCGTGGCGCCCGGCTTCGCGGTGGCCGTGACCGTGTAGGAGCAGCCGGCGCCTAGCGACGCGCCCGAGCTACCGAAGCTCAGCCCGGGCGAGACCTCGATCCGGGACACCGAGGCGCCCGCGCTGGGTGCGGCGAGCGCGAGCGCGGCGGTCACCGCACCGAACGCCGTGACAGCGGCGGCGGTTTTGGTCGAGAAGATCACGACAAATTCTTCCTTCCGACAACGAATTCCCCTGGCTGGGGCACGCCCGACACTTGCACAGGCGCTGGCCGAGATCAATGGGCCGAGCGGCTGATATCTCGGCGCGACGCGTCGCCGCTACCGGTGACCAGCGAACTTCGGAACTATGCTCGCCTGACAGTCCTCTGAGAATCCGGCAAAGCGGACACTATTTCCGGGCTTGCGGCGTTGACACGGGGTAGAGGGCCGACCTGGCCACCACGAAGGAGTTCGGTATGAGTCTCATCGGGACGCTGCTCGGAATCGTCTTGACGGTGTTCATTCTGCTGATGCTGGCCCGGCTCGTGCTGGACTGGATCGGCGTGCTCGGCAACAGCCCGGCGTGGGCGAGCAAGGCGCGCGACGTGACGCACGCCGCGACCGAGCCGGTGATTGCTCCGGTGCGCAAAGTGTTGCCGCCGATTCGTGCGGGCGGTTTGTCGATCGACCTGGCCTTCACCGCGGTGTTCATCGTCGCGCTGATTCTGCGCGCGGTCGCATTCAGCCTCTGATCGGCGTTACCGCCACTCGAATACTGGCGCGGCTCGACGTGATCAGGCCTGCGCCGGGCTCGTGCTGCTGCCGTAGGGGAGCAGCGTGCGGACGCCGCGCGCCAGCGTCTCCGGATCGACATCGCCGATGATCAAGTGCTGCAACATGAATCCGGGCAGAATCCCCATGATGGCGACGGCCACCGCGTGCAGGTCGGCATCGTCGGGAAGCCAGCCCGCGTCGCGCATCAACTCGGTGTACTCGTACATGCGGTCACGGATGCCCATGATCGCCTCTTTGACGTACACCGCGGCCTCGGGGTGCACGAGGGCCAGCGCCCACGCCTGCGGGGCCAGACGGAGTGGTCCGTCGGGCCCGCTCTGCGCGACCATGTTCTCGGCGATGGAACAGACCAAGCGGTCCGGCGTCGGTAGGGGATCGGCATGGATCAGCTCACCCATCACCGCGCGCAGGCCGACCGAGGTCTGCCCGGCCAGCGCCGCGATGAGCTCGTCCTTGCTCTTGAAATAGCGGTAGACGGCCCCGGCCGAGAGCCCCGATTCCGTGAAGACGTCCTGCATGGAGGTCTCGTGGAAACCCTTGCGCGCGAAACACAGCCGCGCAGCGTCCAGGATCTGTTGCCTGCGGCGTTCCAGGTGTTCTTCGCTGACCTTGGGCATGGGTCCAAAGTAAAACGAATATCCGTTCTTGACAAGCCCGCGGGTGCGTGCGACGCTCGATCCATCGAAAAAGAACGGTCATTCGATTTACGGGAGAACGTCATGAACATCAACCAGCGAGCGCTCGCCATCGGTGTCGGCGCCGCTCTGCTCCAAGCGCTGATGCTGGTCGCCTTCGCCTGGCCCGCGGCCAACATCGCACCGCGTGACGTGCCGATCGCCGTCACCGGCCCGCAGGCCGATCTGGTGATCGGCAAGCTCACCGCGCACAGTCCGGACGCGTTCGAGATCTCCCGGCCGGGCGACGCGGCCGCGGCCCGTGCCGCGATCGAGCACCGTGCGGTGTATGGCGCGATCGTCACCGGCGACGGCCCGCCCCGGGTACTGGTCGCCTCGGCCGCGAGTCCCGCTGTGGCGCAACAACTCACGCAGATCGGTCAGCAGCTGTCCGGCGGTGCGGCGGCGCCGGTGGAGGATGTGGTGGCCGCCGACGCCGACGATCCGCGCGGTGCCGCGTTCGGCGCGATGGTGCTGCCGCTGGTGATGTCCGGCCTCGCGGCGGGCGTCCTGCTCAGTCTGCTGATCCCGGCCTTCGGCGCAAAAGCGCTGGGACTGTTCACCTTCGGCTTGGTCGGCGGCCTGCTCAGCATGGAGATCGTGCACGGGTGGATGTCGGTGATCCCCGGTTCCTACCTGGTGCTGTCCGCGGTCGCCGGGCTCGCGTCGTTCGCGGTGGCGGGCGCTGTCGTCGGGCTCGCCGCCGTCATCGGCCGGGCCGGCATCGGGATCGCCGCCCTCACCCTGCTGCTCATCGGCAACCCGTTCTCCGCGGCCACCTCGGCTCCGGAACTCCTACCGCAGCCGTGGGGTGCGATCGGTCAGCTCCTCCCGCCCGGTGCCGCCGCCTCGCTGTTCCGCTCGGTCGCCTACTTCGACGGCGCCCGCGCGACGGGACCCCTTGTGGTCCTGCTGATCTGGGCCGCCGCCGGCTTGGCACTGCTCGCCGTCGCCGCTTTCCGTCCCCGCGCTGCGGCCGAGCCCACCATCGTCACACCGGTTCCCGCTGCTGTGAACTGACTCCATCAACGGGGCATGTGGGCGCGGACTGCGCCCGCATGCCCCGTGTTCGTGTGCGTTCGGGCAAAGACCACACGCGAGTCTGCGGGTTGAACAGTGGGAGTCGAAAGAAGGCGGCAGGCTCGGCTCAGTTGACGGTGAACGCCAAGGTCGGTGCGGTGGCCGCGCCTTCGGCCTGCTGGTTGTTGTAGGTGAGGACGTAGTTGCCGGTCGCGGGGGCGGGGACGACGAAGACGACGTAGTTCTTCGGGCTGTCGATGGTCTTGCCCGCGTCGAGCAGTTCGTTGATCTGACCGCGGTCGTCGGCGACCACGGTCTTGCCGTCGGGGGTCTGCAGCGAGAAGTACTCGGTGAAGATGTTGGTGCCGCCCGCGGCGATCCCCGGCCCGCCGCTGATCTTGATGCGCAGCGCGAGTTCGTCCTTGCCGTGCTCGTTCTTGGCGTAGCTGGGAGCGAGCTTGCCGGCGGTCACCTCGATCGTGGTCTGGTCCTGCACCAGCGTGCCGGTGACGGGGAGCGTCTTCGGCTGCACGCTCTCGACCTTGCCCGCGGCGCTGAGCGGAATCTTGGTCTGGTTGTCCGAGGCCTGGCCGTAGACCACGGTCATCGTGTCGAGCAGATGCTCGGCGTCCTCGGCGGACTTGACCGGCGTGGTCACCGACCCCTTGGCCGATCCGTTGCCGGGCACCGTCGGGTTGTCCCAGCTCGCGCCGCCGTCGACCTCGGTGCCGACCAGCAGCGCGGTGTTGTTGCTCATCGTCTTGTTGTCGAGCGTGGTGTTCTTGTAGGTGATGTCGATCAGCACCTTCGCGCCGCCGAACTCGTCCGGCACGACCGTGGCCTTGTCGACCGTGATATCGAAGCCCTCGAACCAGCCGGTCTTGCCGACCGTGCGCACCGTCGCCTGGGCCGCGCTACCCGGCGAACCGGTCGCGGCCACGCTGGTGGCCGACGTGCCGGAAGCCGGTGTCGCCGTGCCGTCTTTGTCGTTGCACGCCGTCAGCGCGAGCGCGGCGGCGCCGAGCAACGCGGCCGCCGCCGCGGCGGTGCGCAGCCGCCGGGGCCGCGCGGGGACTGCGGATGAGATCAGGGTCGAGCGCACGCTGCCTCCAGAAGATGGCGAAACCCCAGAGCGCGATGCCCGGGTCGGCCGGGCGTCGCTGGGTTCGCGTTGAAATCTGCCGGGGGAAGCGCGGTGTTAACCAGAGACGGGTCCGCTGAGCGGACCGCGGCCGGACTAGAGCGCGGTGCGGCCGTCGCCGTTGTCCGCCGACTTGCAGGAGCGGCAGGTGCCGAACACCTCCATGGTGTGGCTGACCTCGGTGAATCCGTGTTCGCTCGCGATCGCGTCGGCCCACGATTCCACGGTCGGGCCCTTCACCTCGACGGTGCGTCCGCAGTGCCGGCAGACCAGATGATGGTGGTGGCCGGTGGAACACTGCCGGTAGACGGATTCGCCGGTGTCGGTACGCAATACGTCGACCATGCCCGCATCGGCCAGCGATTGCAGAGTGCGATACACCGTGGTCAGGCCGATGCCTTCGCCGCGCTTGCGCAACTCGTCGTGCAACTCCTGGGCGGAACGGAACTCCTCGATATCACCCAGCAGCGCCGCGATCGCGCTGCGCTGCCGGGTACTGCGGATGCCGACCGGCTTCTGCGGTACGACCGTGTTGTCTGGCACGAATCACCCTTCCTCGGCGTGCGCGACGGCGTCGACGACAATATGCGCGAGATGGTCGTCGACGAGTTCGTAAAGCACCTCGCGACCGGACCGCTCGCCGTGGACGACGCCCGCGGACTTGAGGATGCGCAGATGCTGGCTCACCAGCGGCTGGGTGACACCGAGCGCATCGACCAGTTCGTGCACACAGCGCGGCGACTCGCGCAGTTGCAGCACAATGGCGATGCGGACCGGTGCGGCGAGGGCGCGCAGCAGTTCGCCCGCGTCCTCCAGGACGTTGCGCGCCGGTACCGGTGCCGGCGCGGGCGAGCGGTACGGGTTGTGCGGATGCACCGCGGCAGTCTCGGTGGTCATGTCACCAACTCCTTATTGGAAAGCGATCCCATTTTGATATGCACAGTTGCGCATGTCAAACGGGCGCGCCGAACGGTGCTGGTGCCGCGGCGATGCCCGTGCGGTGGAAACTCGGTTGGGCAGGGCCGATAGGCTGTGGGCGAGGTCTGATCGGACCCGACTGAATCCGACTCGTAGTGGATGGAGAATTCTCGAGTGGCACCCAAGTCGAAGGTGGACACCGTTGCCAACCTCGCCAAGCGCCGGGGTCTGGTGTACCCGAGCGGTGAGATCTACGGAGGCACCAAATCGGCATGGGACTACGGTCCCCTGGGCGTCGAGCTCAAGGAGAACATCAAACGGCAATGGTGGCGTTCGATGGTCACCAGCCGCGAGGACATCGTCGGCCTCGACTCGTCGGTGATCCTGCCGCGCCAGGTCTGGGTGGCCTCGGGCCACGTCGGCGTGTTCAACGACCCGCTGGTCGAATGCCTCAACTGCCACCACCGCTTCCGGCAGGACCACCTGCAGGAGGCCTACGCGCTCAAGAACAAGATCGACGACCCGGACACGGTGTCGATGGAGCTGCTCGCGTGCCCGAACTGCGGCACCGTCGGCAAGTGGACCGAGCCGCGTGACTTCAACATGATGCTGAAGACCTACCTCGGCCCGATCGAGTCCGAGGAAGGCCTGCACTACCTGCGCCCGGAAACCGCGCAGGGCATCTTCGTCAACTTCGCGAACGTGATGACCACCGCGCGCAAGAAGCCGCCGTTCGGTATCGCGCAGATCGGCAAGAGCTTCCGCAACGAGATCACCCCCGGCAACTTCATCTTCCGCACCCGCGAGTTCGAGCAGATGGAGATGGAGTTCTTCGTCAAGCCGGGCGAAGACGCCGAATGGCACAAGTACTGGATCGAGACGCGCTTCTCCTGGTACACCGATCTGGGCATCAACCCGGACAACCTGCGGCTCTACGAGCACCCGAAGGAAAAGCTGTCGCACTACTCGGCGGGCACCACCGATATCGAGTACCGCTTCGGCTTCCAGGGCAACGAGTGGGGTGAGCTGGAGGGCGTCGCCAACCGAACCGACTACGACCTGAAGACGCACTCCGAGCACTCGGGCACCGAGCTCAGCTTCTTCGACCAGACCACCAACGAGCGCTACATCCCGTACGTGATCGAGCCCGCGGCCGGCTTGACCCGCTCGCTGATGGCCTTCCTGGTCGACGCCTACGCCGAGGACGAGGCGCCGAATGCCAAGGGCGGCGTGGACACCCGCACCGTGCTGCGGCTGGACCGCAGGCTGTCGCCGGTCAAGGCGGCCGTGTTGCCGCTGTCGCGTAACGCGGACCTGACGCCGAAGGCGAAAGACCTTGCGGCACAGCTGCGGCGGAACTGGAACGTGGAGTTCGACGACGCGGGCGCGATCGGCCGGCGCTACCGTCGGCAGGACGAGATCGGCACCCCGTTCTGCATCACCGTCGATTTCGACACGCTCGAGGATCAGGCGGTGACCATCCGGGAACGGGATTCGATGACCCAGGAGCGGATCGCGCTGGACAAGGTCGAGGGCTACCTGGCCCAGCATCTGCTGGGCTCCTGAGCCTTTCGCGACACGACGATCGACCCGCGCCGATCAGCCGGCGCGGGTCGTTCGTCGTTCAGTGACCCGGCGGCAGCGGTGGGGTCGGCGGCGTCGGCGGCAGCGGTGGCCGCTGCGCTTCGGACCCGTTGCCGCGCACGGTGATTCCGATCGCCGTCGGGATGAGCAGGGCGCAACCCCACGGCACCGCCACCCAGAACGGCCAGAAGTACCCCAAACCGGTGGCAGCCCAGATCAACAGGCAGAGCATGTTCACGAAGACCCACGGGGTCCACATGATGACCACCCACTGCGGCACCCGGTTCGACACGGCCTCACGGGTATTGCGCTGCGTCGGCAGGTCGGCCAGCACCGGTGTCAGCTCGCCGTAGGTCTTGGCGGCGTACACCTGCTGCACCCGGTCGTCGAATTCGTGCAGGCTCAACCTGCCCTCGTTCATCGCCAGACGCAGTTGTTCGACGATCTTCTCGCGGTCCGCGTCAGAGGCCCGCACGTGCTCCACTCCCACGACTGTCAGCGTAGGACGTGGCGCGCCGGCTGTGCACCACTTGGTCTGGTGTGGTCAGCGGGGGACGTCCCAGAACGCGAGCTCGTGCCGCATGCCCTCCAGGAACAGGGCCTCTGCTCGGGCCTGGTCCGCGCCCGCCTCGTCGATCATCTGGGCGATGCGGCGGGTGAGATCGGCGAAGCCGGGGTCGGCGTAGGTGTCGACCCAGCGGCGGTAGCGCGGTTCGGCGGGCGGGTTCTCGGCGAGCCGCGCGCCCAGGTTCGAATAGCCCCACATGCACGGGTAGAGGGCGGCCAGACCCTCGGCGTAGTCGGCCGCGGACTCCAGCAGGAAGGACGTATATGCCGTGCACGCAGTGCCTTTGGTGGCACCGTCGAGGTCGGCGCCGAACTCGGCGGCCAGCGAGCGGTGCAGCGCCAGTTCGTCGTGGTAGGTGGCGTGCGCCAGATCCACCAGGTCGGCGAGGTGGGCCGACGGCGCCTGCCAGGCCAGGCGGCTGAACACCCGGACGTAGTCGAGCAGGAAGAGGTAGTCCTGCTCGAGCCAGGATCGGAAGATCGGCTCGGGCAGATCGCCCTTGGCGATCCCGGCCACCGTGGGATGCGTGAGCTGATGCTCGACCAGCGGACGGCCGAGTTCTTCCAGATGCGCGGCGAGACTCATGCCGACCAGTCTTGCGTACTCCGCGGTTTGCACCCGCGCGGGTGTTGCCGCACGCTTGCGAGGTGTTGCGGGATGAGGATGCGGTGGTGCGAGTGCTGGCGCCGTCGGAACAGCGGTTCGTACGGCACGGCACGTACACGGGGCGTTCGGTGTCGGTGACGGGAGCGGTGGATATCGCGGCGGTGCAAGGGGCGTTCGCCGCGCTGCAGACGACGTACCCGGTGATCACCTGCCGGATCGGCGAAGACGAAGAGGGGACCGGATACCTACTGCGACCGGGGGATTCGCCGGTGGGGGCGACGGTGACCGAGGGGGACGTCGAGACGATCGGTTTGCCCGCGACGCCGCTCGACCCCGGAACCCAGCTCGCCTACCTCGACGTGCTGGTGTCCGGCGAAGACCGTTGGCGGCTCACGCTGTTCGCGCATCACAGCGTCGCGGATGCCGGGCACTGTGTCGAACTGCTCGCCCGCTTCTGGGACCACTACACCGGCCTCGTCGAAGGAACACCGGTGGCCGGTGCACCGCATGACTATCCGCGGCCGCTGGAATGGCATGTGGCGCAACGGGGGATCGTGGCGGGGGCGGTGTCCGGCTTCGAGGCCGTCACGCGGCCGCTGCCGGTGCCCGCCCCCATCGCGGCCGCGGCTCGCGCGGACGCCCGCGGTGCCGGATCGGTGAACATCCGGTCGCCCGGATCCGCGGTCGCGGTGCCCAGCTCCCTTGCCCGACCCTTGCGGACCCGCCTCGACGCGGCGGTGACGGCGCGGATCGTCGCGCTCGGGCGGCATCGCGGGGTGAGCGTGAACGGGTTGGTCACCGCGGCGCTGCTGCGCGCGTTCGCGTCCGGAATCACCGATGCCGCAACCGGTCCGGTGCCGCTCGGCTGCCTCTATCCGGTGGACATGCGTTCCCGGCTGGTGCCTAAGGTGGCTCCCGCGGACGGCACCAACATGGCGGGGCTCGCGTCGTTCGCCGCCGAGGTCGACCTGTCGGGGAGCGTTCTCGAGCTGGGCGGGCGGATCGCGCAGCAGTTGCGTGCCGACCTGGCCGCGGGCATCGTGCAACAGTCGGTGCTGCATTTCCCGGACTTCTTCGGGGACAAGCGGATCCACTCGCTGGCCGGTCACGTCGCGGTGACGAACACCGGGGCGGTGCCCTCGTTCCGGACACCGGCCGGCCTGGAACTCACCGATTACGAGATCGTCTATCTCTCGGCCCATCCGCGCCCGTCCACCGGAGCCTCGGCAGCTGTGACTTTCCTCGTCTACACCTTCCACGGCGCACTGACGATCGGCCTGCTGGGCGGTGGTTCCGAGGCGCACCGACTGCTCGACGCGGTGCACAACGAACTGCTCGCGCTGTCCAGCGAGACGATCGTCAGCAATGACCGGTAGCTGACGCGGTGCAGCCGCAGGACCCGAACGACGCGGCACCTGCGCCGCCGTCCAGATCGGCGCGGTCACGCGGGCACGCGGGCACTCGGGCACGCGGGCACTCGGGCACTCGGGCACGAGTACGCCGCGCACGTTTCGTTGCGCCGCGCACGAAATCGTCGGCGAATCCGCACGCGGGACGCGAATATGCGCGCGGCGCGGCAGACCCGATCGTGTGCGCGCCGCGACGCCGCTGGTCGGTGTGGCTGACGCCGTTGGTCGGTGTGGCTGACGCCGTTGGTCGGTGTGGCTGACGTGGCTGGTCGGCGTGGCTGGCGTGGCTGGTGGGGGGCTTCGGAGGATGGTGCTTGGCTGGTCGGCGACCGGTCCGGGCGGCCGTGCGGTGCGTGGGACGGCGGGGTGAAACGAGTTGGCCGGTGGGACCGGTCGGGCAGAATGCTGGGTGACAGCGGACGATCGGGTTGGAAGCGGGTGCCAGCGATGCTGACGAACGGAGACGGAAGGCTGGGCGCGGCCGCGGTCGGGATAGCGGCGCTCGGCGTCGGCGAGGCGATCGCCGCGACCCGGGGCGGCTCGCTGATCGACACCCTCGGGCGAGCCATGATCGACGTCTCGCCGGTGCCGGTGGTGGAGGCCACCGTCGCGCTGTCGGGCCGGCACGACAAGGCGGCCACCCGGCTGGGCGTCGGCGCGGGCGCGGTGGCGGCGACCGTCGGACTCGGTGCGCTGCCGCAGCGATTGCGCACCCCGCGGCGGTCGCGTTCGGGGCCGGTGCCGCGGCGCTGGCGACCCGGCTGTCCACCCGCTCCACCTCC
>NZ_BAFT02000101.1 GCF_000308475.2 Nocardia brasiliensis NBRC 14402
AGGTTGGTCCCGTCGCTCACGGTGATCACTCAGGCGTGTTGCAGCGATGGTAGCTGTATCGTCGAGTGCCCTGTGGACTGTATCCGCCCACGACCGGAAGACGTCGATCCGGACAGCTGCATCAACTGCGGCGCTTGCGTTTCGGACTGCCCGATGGATGCGATCCAGCCTGACGACGAGTTGGAAGGCCGACAGCGAGGTTTCCTCGATCTGAACGCTGCCTACCTCGAGCAGCACCCGTTGCTCAGCGACCTGTCGAGCATCGTGCCCACCGCCGCGGCGTTCGCCGCAAGACCTTCCGGGCCGCCGCGGATCGAATTCACCACCGCCGCTGCCTTGGCTGAAATCGCTGCGCGAGAACGCGAAGTTCACGTTTGAGAACGCCATAGCTCGCGTTCAGGGCGGACTCACCGACATCGGGCCATCGCTGCGCGAGCGTATACCTCGAAGGACTGATCGATATGACGCTCACCATTCCCGCGCCACCTGCCCGATCCGCCGCGGAAGTCCTCGAAGAAGCACGGACGATCTTCGAGCCGGCCTACCGCGATGCCGTCGCCTCGCTGCCCGCCGAGATCGCGATGGTCGGTGGCTATCATATCGGCTGGTGGGACGCCCAGGGCGCACCAACACAGTTGAGAGGCAAGGCGATCCGTCCCGCGCTGGTATTGACGACAGCAGCGGCGATGGGCGATAACCGCACCGGAGACGCCCGCGAGCGTGCGCTCACCGCGGCAGTGGCGGTGGAGATGGTGCACGATTTCTCGCTGCTGCACGACGACATCATGGACGGTGACCGAATACGAAGGCACCGTTCGACGGCATGGTCGCAGTTCGGGGTGCCGGCAGCCATCCTGACCGGTGATCTGTTCTTGATCGCAGCGACGGGGCTACTCGTCGCCCAGGACGGTAATGCCTCGCGGATCCTCACTCGAGGATTGCGGGCGCTGTGTGAAGGTCAGTCCGAGGACCTCGCCTTCGAGAAGCGGGTCTCGGTTTCACTGCCTGAGTGCCTGCACATGGTCGAAGCAAAGACCGCCGCCTTGCTGAGCGCTGCCTGCGAGTTGGGTGCTTGGGCCGCGCGCGCGAACACCGAACGCACCGCCCTGATGCGCCAGTTCGGGCTCGAGCTCGGGCTCGCGTTCCAGCTCGTCGATGACCTACTGGGGATCTGGGGAGACCCACACAGCACCGGCAAACCGGTCTTCTCCGACTTGGCCCGACACAAGAAGACACTGCCGGTGGTCGCCGCGCTGAACTCGGGTACTGCGGCCGGCGCCGAGCTGGCCCGCCGCTACCGCGGTACCGACACCGTCGCAGAAGCCGAGCTGGAGGACCTGGCTCGCCTCATCGACGCCGCCGGCGCTCGGCAGTGGGCCGAACGCACCGCACAGGAGCATGTGAGGACCGCACGACGGCTGCTCGCACACACCGAACCGCAGCCCGCCGCAGCCGAGGACCTGCAGAGGCTGGCTGACCTCATCACGCGACGGGAGCGGTGACATGGCCGGCACCCGAGAACTGACGTTGGCCGCGCCGCGCTCGCTGTGCGCCGGAGTGGAACGAGCGATCGACACAGTCGAATCCCTACTGGCCGAACAAGGGCCGCCGATCTACGTGCGCAAGCAGATCGTGCACAACGTCCACGTCGTCGCTGATCTGCAAGCGCGTGGGGTGGTCTTCGTCGATGACCTCGACATGGTCCCAGAGGGCGCGCTGGTGGTGTTCTCCGCGCACGGGGTCTCACCCCAGGTCCGTCAGCAGGCGACCGCGCGCGGTCTGCGGGTAGTCGATGCGACCTGTCCACTGGTGACAAAAGTGCATTCCGAAGCCAAACGTTTTGCTGCACAGGGCAAGACGATCATCTTGATCGGCCACGCCGGTCACGAGGAAGTCGAAGGCACCCTGGGCGAAGCGCCGCACAACATGGTGCTGGTCCAGACCGCGGACGAGGCCGCGACGGTGGCGGTGCCGGACCCGACGCGCGTGGTGTACCTGACCCAGACCACCCTCTCGGTCGAGGAGACAGCCGGCATCATCGCGGTGTTGCGGGAGCGTTTCCCCGACGCCGTCGGTCCCGGCTCCAGTGACATCTGCTACGCCACCACCAACCGGCAAGCCGCAGTTCAGGCTGTCGCCGAACAGTCCGATGTCGTCTTGGTGGTGGGATCGGCCAACTCCTCGAACTCCGTGCGGATGGTCGAGCTCGCACAGCGAACCGGCACACCCGCACACCTCATCGAGGACGCCGACCACATCGACCCTCGCTGGCTGACCGGTGCGCGCCGGGTCGGCGTTTCCGCCGGCGCCTCCGCCCCGGCGCGCTTGGTCGAGGACGTCGTGTCTCGACTGTCCGAACTCGGACCCGTGGTGGTCAGAGAACACACCCTGACCACCGAAACCACCCGATTCGCGCTGCCCGCCCAGGCCCGGACGCGTCGACCCCCGGGGATCGACGGTAAAGGAGTGCGATCATGAGCGGCATCGACGCGTGGCCGCTGCTCGCCGCCGCGGCCAGCCCACGCCGATTGCGAGCCATACCGGCGCGGGACATTCCTGAACTGTGTTCGCAGATCAGGGATTTCCTCATCGAGCACGTCTGCGCCACCGGAGGTCACCTGGGGGTGAATCTCGGTGTCGTCGAACTGAGTGTCGCCCTGCACCGGGTGTTCGACTCCCCACGTGAGCCGATCGTCTTCGACGTGGGGCACCAGAGCTATGTGCACAAGATTCTCACCGGCCGCGCCGAACAGTTCACCAGCCTGCGCCAGCGCGAGGGACTGTCCGGCTATCCCAATCGTGGCGAGTCAGAGCACGATTGGGTCGAGAACTCCCACGCGTCCACCGCGCTGTCCTACGCCGACGGTCTCGCCAACGCCTATCGACGCGACCCGGACAGTCGTGGTCGCACCGTGGTCGCCGTGATCGGCGACGGCGCGTTGACCGGCGGGCTGGCCTGGGAAGGCTGTAACAACCTCGCCGCCCGGCCGGACCGGCCGATCGTGGTGGTACTCAACGACAACGGACGGTCCTACGACTCGACCGTCGGCGGGATCGCCAGACATCTCACACTCCTGCGCCGCGGCGAAGACAACGGTTCCCTGTTCGAACAGCTCGGACTGGACTACCTCGGGCCAGTCGACGGCCACGACGTCGCTGCAGTCGAGCATGCTCTGCGGTGCGCCCGCGACCGCGCCCGGACCGTTGTCGTGCACGTGATCACCGAGAAAGGGCGTGGCTACGAGCCCGCGGAGAACGATGCGGCCGACCGGATGCACGCCATCGGCGTGCTCGACCGCCATACGGGCCGGCCGGTCACGGCGGCGGGGACGTCGTGGACCTCGATCTTCGGTGCGGAACTCCTCGCCCTCGCCGCCGCCCGACCCGACATCGTGTGTGTTACCGCGGCGATGCTGCAGCCGGTCGGCCTGCGTGAGTTCGCCCGCCTATATCCGGATCGGATCTTCGATGTCGGGATCGCCGAACAACACGCCGCCTGCTCCGCGGCGGGCTTGGCCATGGGCGGCCTGCACCCGATCGTCGCGATCTACTCGACTTTCTTCAGCCGCGCCTTCGACCAAGTCCTCATGGACGTTGCCCTGCATCAGTTGCCGGTGACCTTCGTGCTCGATCGCGCTGGGATCACCGGCCCCGATGGACCTTCTCATCACGGCATGTGGGACACCGGACTGCTGTCGCTGGTTCCGGGACTCCGCACCGCGGCTCCCCGCGATCCCACTCGTCTGCGTGAACTGCTGCGCGAAGCCGTCGCACAGCCGGGCCCGACCGCGCTGCGCATTCCGAAAGCCACAGCAGGCAAGGATATTCCGGCACTGTCACGAATGGACGGACTCGACATCCTGCACCGTAGCTCCGGTCAGCTGCTGCAGGTACTACTCATCTGCGCGGGTGTCGTCGCATCGCAGTGCCTGCAGGCCGCTACCCAGCTGGAAGAACAAGGCTATGGCGTGACCGTGATCGACCCTCGCTGGGTCGACCCCATCCCCGCCGCATTGACCCATATGGCCGCCCGCCACGACCTCGCCGTCACGGTCGAAGACGGCTCGATCTCCGGCGGCATCGGCACCAACCTGCTCCAAGCAGCGGCGCGAGCCGGCATCACGACACCGATTCGAAGCCGCGGTCTCGAACGCCGATTCCTTCTGCCCGGCGGCCGCACCGAACTGCTCGCCGAGAGCGGGATCTCCGCGCCGGGAATCTGCGACCTCGTGACCCGCACACTGCCACCCGCGCGAACTTGCGAACCCATCAGGAGCCCTCGATGAGCATCACCGATCTCCCGCACCCAACACGCATCGAATCTTGCGCCAGCACACCGTCTTCACCACGAGCCCGCCGTCGCTCCAGACAGCTGATGGTGGGTTCGGTCCCGGTCGGTGGCGGTGCCCCGGTGTCGGTGCAGTCGATGTGCAACACCAACACCGCCGACATCGACGCCACACTGCAGCAGATCGCCGAACTCACCGCCGCTGGATGCGAAA
The DNA here is from genome assembly GCF_000308475.2 of Nocardia brasiliensis NBRC 14402. Lineage (GTDB taxonomy): Bacteria > Actinomycetota > Actinomycetes > Mycobacteriales > Mycobacteriaceae > Nocardia > Nocardia brasiliensis. The sequence goes on from NZ_BAFT02000101.1 coordinate 4,503, forward strand.
TCGTCCGCGTCGCAGTCCCTTCCCGCGACGACGCCCGGGCACTGCCCGCGATCGTGGCCAAATCCCCGATCCCGGTCATCGCCGACATCCACTTCCAACCCCGCTACGTCTATGAAGCCATCGACGCCGGGTGCGCCGCGGTCCGTGTCAATCCCGGCAACATCAAGAAGTTCGACGACCAGATCGCCGAGATCGCGCGCCGCGCCGCTGCGGCCGCCGTCCCGATCCGCATCGGCGTCAACGCCGGATCACTCGATCCCCGCCTACTCGCCAAACACGGCGGAGTCACCGCGCAAGCCTTGGTCGAATCCGCGCTGTGGGAGTGCTCGCTGTTCGAAGAACACGGCTTCACCGATATCAAGATCAGCGTCAAACACCACGACCCCATGATCATGACCGCCGCCTACCGCGAACTCGCCGCCCGCTGCGACTACCCCCTCCACCTCGGTGTCACCGAAGCCGGACCACTCATGCAAGGCACCATCAAATCCGCCGTCGCCTTCGCCATCCTGCTCAACGAAGGCATCGGCGACACCATCCGCGTCTCACTCTCAGCACCGCCGGCCGAAGAAGTCAAAGTCGGCATCAGCATCCTCGAATCCCTCGATCTGCGCGAACGCAAACTAGAAATCGTCTCCTGCCCAGGCTGCGGACGACTGCAAGTCGACCTCTACACCCTCACCGCCCAAGTCGAAGCCGCCTTCGCCGACTTCCCCACCCGATCCGCGTCGCCGTCATGGGCTGCATCGTCAACGGCCCCGGCGAAGCCAAAGCCGCCGACATCGGCGTCTCCAGCGGCCACGGCAAAGGCCAGATCTTCGTCCACGGCGAAGTCGTGAAAACAGTGCCCGAAAGCCAGATCGTGGCCACGCTCGTCGAAGAGGCACTTCACCTCGCGGAACGTGAGGTTGTCGACTCATGAGCAGTTTCTCTGCGCCGAAATCACAGAAACACTGCAGTACGATCTCCCGCCTGGGCACGCAAGGCGCGCGCTTTCCGATCGTGGGTTACATTCTGGGAGTATTGATTTGGACACTCGCCTGGGAGCTGATTTCGTGTTTCTAGGGATGGGAACCTTCCTGGCGATCAGCGTCCAGGACTTCCGCGACATCGCCGGCGATCGAGCGGCAGGACGACGCACCATGCCCATCGTCTGGGGCCAGAGGCGTGCACGTTTTAAGCACCCGGCAACTTGCACGGGTTCCGCCATCATCTATGCACTCAACTGATGCTCTGATCGGATCAGACTCGCTATCGCTAGAATGTCGATGGGTCGGTCAGGCGTTCTGCATCACAATGGCGTGACCGCAAGGGCCCAACCTATTCCTCGGCAAATATCAGGTTACACAAGACCTTAGGTTCATTATCGCATTCACGATTGAATAATCATCCCCTCCAGGGGTATACTCAGACCGTAACCGCCATTCAGAAGGTGGATCTCGGCTCTGCATCTCACGCTGAGATATGCCGCCCTACCGTGCACGTAACGAATTGCGCGGACGGAAACGCCACGATGGGATTCCCGTCCATATCGAAAGCTTTCGACGCCCTACCAATCTACCTACAGCCGTATTCGAATGCAAGCGGGATGTTGAGTGGCTGATCTTGAACGATAGTGGTCGAATTCGCTGGATCGAACCCAGCCTATCATCAAAATGAGCATGATCAGAATTGGCAGATTGATATGAGTTGCGGCTATGACAGTCTCTGAATTTCAGGACGACCGGCGAATCGTCGAGGCGCTTCTCGTCAACGCGCGCACGATGATCGATCCGGTGCTGCACGCTGCGGTCGAGTCCATGCGTGAGCCACTGGGCCACATGGCTGGCTATCATTTCGGTTGGTGGGACGCCTCCGGCGCGAAGACGGCAGCGGTCGAAGGCAAAGCGCTGCGGCCCGCCTTGACGCTGGCCTGCGCGGCCGCGTACGGCGCAGATCCGACGGTCGCGGCCGAGGCAGCAGCTGCCGTAGAACTGCTGCACAATTCCTCTCTGGTATATGACGACATCATGGATGCAGACCCGGTCCGACGAGGACGGGCGGCAGTTTGGCGGGTATGGGGAATACCGAACGCGATCTTGCTCGGGGACGGGTTGCATGCGGTAGCGGTTGGCATTCTAGCCGGCGGGGTCCTCGAATCGGTGGTCGCTGAGGCGATCACCAGGCTGACCACCGCCAGTCTGGCCTCGTGCCGCGGCCAATACTATGACTGCGATTTCGAGACTCGCAGTTCAGTCGGCGTCGATGAATACCTCTCCATGGCGGCGGAAAAAACGGGCGCGCTCACGGCGTGCGCGTGCGCGCTCGGTGCCCTGTGCGCGGGAGCAGACGGACTGATGGTCGCACGAATGAACACCCTCGGCCGCGAACTCGGGATCGCCTTCCAACTGGCCGATGACGTGCTAGGGATTTACGGTGACGCTCACGTCACCGGTAAACCCGTAGGTTCGGATCTGGCCCGACGTAAAAAATCCTACCCCGTCATTGCTGCACTGGAGCTAGGAGCTCTCTCCTCCATGCATAAATCGGCAAACATTGACCGACTCGGTGAACCGCTCGCGGCGGACGATATCGCGACCACGACGCAATACCTCAAAGACGCCGGCGTGATGGAACAGACACTGCGCTTGGCCAGCGATCGCGTACGCGAGGCAATGAGTGTCTTGCCACCGCAGCTACATACTGGAGCCCTGGAAGCGTTGGCGGATTTCGCAATCCATCGGAACAGGTGAATGGTATGCGGTGCATTCAGCAACGTAGTTTCAAGTAGCTGAATGTAGATACCCATGGAACCCGTATGCGTCCCTGATCATCGGGAAGGAAGGGCATATGGCACAGAATGTTTCTCCCGCGCAGCGAGGGCTTGCGGCAGAAATCAAGTTGTCCAGTCGACTCGTCATCGACAATGCAGTAGCGGCATTCGTGCCGGGACCACTTTTCACGGCAGCTGCCTGTGCGCACTACATGGTGCGTGATACCACGTTGATCGCACTGATAGCGGTCAGTGCAGTTGTTTTCTTCCTGTACCACTACGTTTTCGATACCTCGAATCAGGCCACTGCCGGGCCGGAGGATGATGCAAACAAACCTTATCGGCCGATACCCGCCGGCCTGGCGACCCCGCAAGGTTTGATGCGCCGATTCTGGGTTGCTATGGCGTTGTATACAGCACTGGGCGCAGTCAGCGGTATCCTCATATGGGTTCTGCTTTGGCAGGTCACGGTTATCGGACTCAACCTTTTCGCACGACCCCGCGACTACCTCTGGACCAAACCGATCGCCATGTGCATTGGTACTTTCGCCCAACTAGCAGCCGCTTGGCAGCTGGTAGGACCGATCGATAGCACCGGGTGGTGGTGGATACTCACCCTGACCATTGCGTTCAACCTTCCATTAAGGTTCGAAGACGTCCGCGATATGGAAGGGGATCGACGTGCCGGCCGCAAGACTCTTCCTTTACTCATTGGGCACTGGCCAGTGCGTATCTGGTTTACCATTATTATGTCTCTCATCCCGCTAGCCCTTCATCGGCTGCTGTTCGCTCCCAGTCCTGCCGGGCCCGGCCTCGTGATGATCTGCGACATCGCAGTGGCGGCCGTCGCATGGACAGCAGCGACGCTGGCCGTGTCTGTCCGCAACAGCAAAGTCGACCGAATCAGCTACCTGCTGCACAACACCACCTACGTCGCGGCAATCGGTTGCGGCGCGGTGCTGCTGTGACCGCCGGATTTGCTGCGAGAAAGACCCGTTTCGACTTGCTGCCAACCAATCGCAATCAATCGGCGCTGGCAACGGAATCCACGAAACTACGCCGCGCGACTGATCAGCGATTCCGCACCGAAGCCATTGGTCCGCCACGCAACCCATCTTCCAGAGAGGAGATACTATGAATCGTATAAGGGCGGCACGTTTAGCGGATGAACCGCGCGACTACCAAGCACTAGGTTTATCCCAGGGCACTGTCGAGGCGTGGGAGGATGCATTCCGGACTGCAGAAGGTGGCCCCGGTACATATGAATGGTGGTACTTCGACGCTCACCTCAATGATGGATCGATCTTGGTTATCATCTTCTACACCAAAGGGTTTAACGAATCACGCGCGAAACTGAGACCGAAGGTATCCTTTCGGTGGGATCGCCCCGACGGCACACGACTAAAGCACAGCATCGCTACTTCTGCGCAGGAATTCTACGCCGATGTAGATAATTGCGATGTCTGCATAGGTCCTGCAAAGATGTCAGCGGCGGTGGACGAGTACCGTCTCACCATTCACGATGGCGACTTCCGGGCAGTCATCACTCTTGCACGCGACACTCCATCATGGCGGCCGGCCACAGGCCATTGGCTATTCGACGAAGATCACCAAAAAAAGTTCGCGTGGCTGCTCGCAGTACCTTGCGGCCGGGTGACAGCGAGCCTCGACATCGGCGGAAAAGTAGAATACCTACAGGGTGTCGGCTACCACGATCACAACTGGGGCACAGTCGCGATGTCGCATCTACTCGATCATTGGTGGTGGGCTCATACCACGATAGGCGACCGTACTGTCGTGGTGTACGATCTGATCACCGCCCGCAAATACGGACACATACAGCTGTCAACAGTATTGATCATGGACGGCACAAACGTTATCGACGACGAAACCATAGAATCAACGCTCTCGCTCTACCCCCAGAACAGCGGCGCTTCAGCTATACCCGATAATTTCACCATCAGCTACCACCAGGGCCCCGCGAGGGCGCGGGTAACGTTCCACCGCCGGCGAGTCATCCTGCATCGCCGGCTGATCGACCAACTCACCGGAGCACGGCGGCTACTGGCGAAATTGATAGCATCACAAGGCGCCTACTGGCGGTTCACCGGCACCGCCGAGATGTTATCCGACGACTCTAGCGGGTCACCGATACCGGTCTACGCTGCTTCAGCGCCCTGCACATGGGAACTCGTAGACTTCAACGGCGTATGTGACCCGAAGCCGCTTGACCGGTCGGTCGGGGTGATCCGGCCTTCGAAGGTGATGGCGAAGGCGTTGAGGGCCGGTTTCCACCGCATCATCCGTCGTGCCCGGCCACGACCTGTCGGGTCGAGGGATCGGGTCACCAGATAAAGGCATCTCAACGCGGACTGCTCGGTCGGGAAGTGCCCGCGAGCCCGTATCGCGCGCCGGTAGCGAGCGTTGAGCGACTCGATCGCGTTGGTGAAGCACACGATTCGACGGATCTCGACGTCGTAGTCGAGGAAGGGTACGAACTCGGTCCACGAGTTCTGCCACAACCGCACGATCGCGGGATATCGACCGCCCCATTTGGTGACGACCTCGCCGAAACGTTCCCGGGCGGCGGCTTCCGTCGCTGCGGTGTAGATCGGTTTCAGGTCCTTGCCCAGCTCGCCCCAGCGCTGACGTCCGGCATAGCGGAAACTGTTGCGCAGCAGATGGATCACACACGTCTGCACGATCGTGAGTGCCCAGACGGTATTGATTGCCTCGGGCAGGCCTTCGAGTCCGTCGCCCGGCCCACAACCCGAGGATGTCGCGTTCACCGGCGGTTGTGACCCCGATGGCCACATAGATCGGCCGGTTGGCGACATGCCCGTCGCGGATCTTCACCATCCCATCGCGTCGAGGCCAAGTTTATTCCTGCCCCTCCGTGGATTCGCAGTAACAAGCAACGGCGTTCGACACTCACATCTTATGCCGTTCTTTGACATGCATATACAGCCGCCTGGGCTGTAACGCTGGGCTCAAGGCCGCACGGACGTCGGTGCCTGCCACCGAAGTCAACGACCATCGGTTGGCGATCGTAGCCAGTGCGAGCGTAGCTTCGGTGACAGCGAAGGTATCGGCGATGCATTTGCGGGCCCCAGCTCCGAAAGGAATCATGGCGTTCCGTGGCGGCGGGGCATTTTTCTCGGCGTCCCATCGGTCCGGATCGAAGCTGTCCGGGCAGGGGAAGAGCTCAGGTAAATGATGAATGAGATACGCACTGTAGATAATCGTAGTTCCGGCCGACAAGTGGTAGATGCCGAGCTGTGTGTCCTCGGTTGCCACCCGGGTAAACAGCCATCCCGGCGGGTACATTCTCAGGACTTCTGTGATTATCCGGTTGGTGAGCGGCAGTTGTGGCAGGTCGTCGTGGCTGGCGGCCCGTCCATCCAGGATATTGTCGACCTCTGAGTGAAGGCGCTCGGCTACGGCCGGGTGCTGATCGAGCAGATAGAGCGCCCACGCGAGAGTATTGGATGTGGTCTCCGTGCCAGTGGCGAAGAAGGTTATGGCCTGATCGCAGATCTCAGTGTCGGAGAGAACGCTCCGACTGTCTTCGTCGGCGGCGTTGATCCACGCTGAGAGAAGGTCGCCACGATCAACACCGTCGCTCCGTTCCTGGGCGATGAGATTCTCGATCAACGATCGCGTCTCCATGTCCGCCCGGCGGTAGGCGTGGTTTCCCAATATCGGCCACCGTCGCAACCACCGCGGCATCAGCATTTGCCGCATCAGTGTTTTACCCGTGACGATAACGAGGTTGTGCACAAGTCGCTCAGAATCTTGTAGCGTCACCCGCTGGTTGAACAGAGTGTTAGTGGCGAGTTGTTGCGCTAGTGTGGCTAGTTGGACCTTCATATCGAGGACTTCGTCCTCACGCCAGCCTTTGGTCACGCAGTCGACGCTCTCACTCATCACAGCGGCGTATTCAGTGATACGGTTCGGATGAAACGCTGGCTGAACCAACCGTCGCAGTCTTCGATGCTTGTCGAACGGACAGATAACCAGTCCATCACCCGAATATTCTCGGGCGACGTCGAAGAACCCTCCACCCTTGTCGAAGATGCGATCGTGGGAAAGGACTTGCCGTGTCAATTGAGGATCGCAGACTACCACTGCCGAGGTAGACCCGAGGCCTATGCGGACGAGATCTCCATGCGAGGGTAGCGAGCGCATGAATCCTATAGGATCTCGTATCAGTGACATCACGTGGCCCAAGGCCGGGATTCGCCGCGGGGCCTCCGGAATAGGCTTCATGGATGCTGGCCCTTCAGCGGAGAGTTCGGGCTCACGTCCGCTGGAGGTTTTCTTCGAGGTATGTGCGCGGGGGACGATCGAGCCGGGCGCCTTGGAACTGCTCACCGTCACCTTCTTCGCTGGAAGGTTCATATCTACGTGCTCTCCTAACTGTGTAGCATTCCGGCTTGGGTAGTGCACTTTTTGATATGCGCTCGGTCAGATGAAGTTGACCGAATTTTCAGACCAATCGCCTGGTCGTGGAGGGCATGTTGGATCGGCTGCGGGGCGAGTGTCGTGGCGGGATCTGCCGACGGAAGGCGGGGTGCAGTGCGTCACGAGTGGTCGGCTGGCGCGCATCTGTGCCACCGCAACCGGATTCGCTCCGCGCTTTGTCCCACGTCGCCATCGTGGCTTGTCCAGCGACCGCTCGATGGCGTTGGTCAGGACCAGACGAAGGCTGGAGCGAGACATACAGCCGCCCATTGATAGCAGAAGATTAGATACGTCAATTGATCAGCTCTCTTGTTTCGGTTGAAAAAAGGCGTACGGAAATAATGAGACCGAGCGCAGCGATAACTGCATCCCAGAAAAGCAGGGCATGTAGCGTTACGCTCGGCGATGATGCCGCCATTGCGAAGTGGTCGACAACTGGGTACATCAGCAATCCGAGGGGCAACGCGACTCTGGTTCGCATGCCTCCAATAATGCGAGCACTCCCACAGCGCGGATTCGACCAAGGCTTGCGCGGTGACTCCGCCGTGTTTGGCGAGTAGGCGGGGATCGAGTGATCCGGCGTTGACGCCGATGCGGATCGGGACGGCGGCCGCAGCGGCGCGGCGCGCGATCTCGGCGATGACCGGGATCGGGGATTTGGCCACGATCGCGAACGACATCATGGACGGTGACCGAATACGAAGGCACCGTTCGACGGCATGGTCGCAGTTCGGAGTGCCGGCAGCCAT
>NZ_BAFT02000100.1 GCF_000308475.2 Nocardia brasiliensis NBRC 14402
CGGATTCCAGTGGTCGATGCAACACCCTGTGATGAGGAGTGTTGATGTCGCCACGGGTTTCGCGTGCGGTGTTGAGGGAGTTTTGGGAGTTGGTCGGTGAGGGGATGGCACCGAGTGTGGCCGCGGTTGCATCCGGTGTGTCGGGTAGTACCGGGACGAGGTTGTTCGCTGAGGCTGGTGGTGTGAAACCTCGTCTGCGCGTGCTGGGTTGCTCGGGTAAGAAGCCTCGGTTGAGTCTTGCCGAGCGTGAAGAGATCGCGATCGGCAATGCCCGGGACGAGTCGGCGAACTCGATCGCCAAGCGGCTCGGGCGAGCCACCTCGACGATCACCCGGGAGATCGAACGCAACACCAAGGCCCACCGGTATGGGCGGCGGGTGCGTTACCGGCACAAACACCGGTTCGGAGCGTCAGCGCGGGGTCCGGTGCAGCAAGTGAACTATCGAGCCGTTTTCGCTCAGCAGCGTGCTGATGCCCGCGCCTCGCGTCCCAAGACAGCCAAGCTGGCCGATAATCAGAGACTGAGCCGGCAGGTCGCCGACTGGCTCGAGGAAGGCTATAGCCCCGAGCAGATCAGCCACCGGCTGCGGCTGGAGTTCCCCGACGATCCGGAGATGCGGGTGTCCCACGAAACGATCTACCAGTCGCTCTATGTGCAGGGTCGTGGTGGCCTGCGCCGCGAGCTGCATCAACAGCTGCGTAGCGGGCGTGCTCTGCGCCGGCCGCGGCGCTCGCTCGGGCAACGCGGCAACCCGATCGCGGGCATGGTCAACATCAGCGAGCGCCCTGCCGAGGTCGAAGACCGGGCCGTGCCCGGGCACTGGGAAGGAGACCTGATCACCGGCGCGGCCAACGGCTCAGCGATCGGCACCCTGGTCGAACGCATGACCCGGTTCGTGATCCTGCTGCACCTGCCTACCAACCACAGTGCGCTCTCAGTGCAGGAAGCGATGATCGCGAAGATGAGTCAGCTCCCGGCGATCTTGCGCCGCACCCTGACCTGGGACCAGGGCCGGGAAATGACCAACCACGCCCAGATAGCCGCCGCTACCGATCTCGACATCTACTTCTGCGACCCCCACTCACCCTGGCAGCGCGGCACCAACGAAAACACCAACGGCCTTCTACGCCAATACTTCCCCAAAGGACACGACCTATCCATCTTCACCGCCGACTACCTCGACTTCATCGCCACCCGCCTCAACAACCGACCCCGCAAAACCCTGGCCTGGAAAAAACCCGCCGAAGCACTCGACGAACTACT
>NZ_BAFT02000099.1 GCF_000308475.2 Nocardia brasiliensis NBRC 14402
ACCGCCCGCGGCGACGACAGGCGGAGCGGCCCGCAGCGACGACTGACGGCCCGCAGCGACGACTGACGGCCCCGGCGACGACTGACGGAGCGGCCCGCGGCACGGCTGGCGGCTGGCGGCTGGCGGCAGGCGGCAGGCGGCAGGCGGCAGGCGGCAGGCGGCACAATAATCCGGTGACGGCGAACGGCGCGGCCCCGGGGTGGGTCTGGTACGCGGCCTACGGATCGAACATGCACCTGAGCAGGTTGCGGTGCTATCTGCGCGGCGGCACCCCGGCGGGCGGTCTGCGGGCCGTGCCGGGGTGCCGCGACGCCGCCGAGCCCGCGCGTTCGCTGCCGATGATGCTGCCCGGACTGCTGTATTTCGCCACCGAATCGCTGGTGTGGACCGGCGGGCGCGCCTTCTACGACCCGGACGGGCCGGGCGAGACCGCTGTCCGGGCCTACCTGCTCACCGCCGCCCAGTTCTCCGATATCGCCGCCCAGGAGATGTACCGGCCGCCCGGCACCGACCTGGATCTGACCACGGCGATCCGCCGCGGCCGGGATCCACTGGGTCCGGGACGATATGAAACCCTGTCATACGCAGGAACATTCGAGGGCCACCCGATCCTGACGTGCACCGCGCCGTGGCGGCACGACGCGCTCCCCGGCAACGCGCCCTCGCCGACCTACCTGCGCCACCTCGCCGCCGGCCTGATCGAGGCGCACGGGTGGTCGGTCGAAGCCGCCGCGACCTATCTCGCCACGCGTCCCGGTGCGGATCTGACATGGACGCCGCGATCACTCACCGACCTGCTCCGCAAAGAGGTTTGAAACCGCTGGCGCACAGCATGATTCAGCGCATGCCTTGCGGAGCGCGGGACGAGATGTCATCCTCGTCCCCATGATCTCCGATGGAAAGGGCGTGCTGCGCCCGGGCCGATGAGCCCCCGCGAGGCCACCTTCGTGGCCCACGCGCTGTCACTCGCCGCACTGCACGGACCCGGCCCCTGGCCGGGCGACGGGCATCCGCTACCAGACGAAAAACCCCGCGATTCGCACGGATTCGCTATGCCGAGTGTGGTCTTCGACGGTGTGGTGACGCACCATCTCGTTGCCGAAGCGCCACCGGTCGCCGAGCTGGCCGATCGAATTCTCGGCCACCTGCACGATTCGGCCCGGCTCCTGGAATTGCTCGCCGAGGAACAGGCCGTGCGGGTGGCCGACGACCTGGTGCAGGAGCTGCGTTCCCGCGACATCTCGCGCGAAAAGCTGCGCACGGCAGCACGATTGGTCACCGAACAGGCCACCCGCCGCGAGGTGGCGAAACTGGGCATCGTGCTGCTCGGCGTCAGCGGCGACGAACGCGACGCCGAACTGCTCCAGCTCCTCGGCACGCTGGAGGAGTTCGCGCTGTTCGCCGTCGTCGCCCTCATGAACACCCAGCCCGACCCGCACCGTGCGGTTTTCGCACTGGCGCAACGGCTTTCCGGCTGGGGCCGGATCCACGCGGTGGAACGCCTGGCCGGCTGCCGCGACCCCGAGGTGAAAGCCTGGCTGCTGCGCGAGGGCTTCCGCAACGACGTGATGTACGAGTACCTCGCACACCTCGCCGCCACCACCGGCGGCCTCTACGAGGCGTTGCTCGAACCGGAGGTCGACGACGACCTGCTCGACGGCGCGGCGGACATCCTGCGCGCCCTCGTGCTCGGCGGACCGGTCCAGGACATCCACGACTACGAGGATGCCGTACCGGCCATGCACCGTTTCGCCGAACTCCTCACCCACGCCGCGCCCACCATCGGTCGGCTGGATACGGCGCTCATGCTCGACGACCTGGTGCGCCGTGGCGAATTCGATTGGCCCGAAGGCGAACCCGGCCGACTCGCGGCGCGTTACTCGGCGTTGCTGGCGCAGCCGCGCTGGCGCGAACTCGTCACGGAGCTGCTGGATACCGAACAGCCGCCGGGCACCTTCCGGACCGCGCTCTCCTGTGCGGGACGGCTCGGGCTGGCGGCGCTGCCCTACGCGATCGCCCATCTGCGTACCCACCGCGACAACGTCTTCGTCTGGCAGTGGGCGATGCGCCGGGCCGGGGACGACACCATCGACGCGTTGCTCGAAGTCGCCGGGGACGTCCTGCCCCTAGCCGAGCTGGCGTCCGGACCGACCGAATCCATCGGGCTCACCGCGGAATACGAGACGGATCTGGCGTTGGAGATCATTGTCCGGGAGCTGCGCGACCGCCCCGGCAAAGGCCCGCACCTGGTCTCGACCGCCCTGTCCAACCGCGTGAGCCGCTGTCGCCGGGCCGCGCTGGTCACCTTGCGGTCTTGGCCGTCGCACGCTCGCCCGGCCGACACCGCCGGCTGGATCGCCGCGGCCGCCGCCCGCGAACCCGATGCCCGGCTCCGGCGGGACCTGCTGGATTTCCGTGCGAACTCGGCGACGCCCGGGGCCGGATAACCCGGTACGGGCACCCGGCGCGGCGGCTACGCTCTGGACGTGCTGTTTGTTCGGGTGCTCGGCCCGATCGTGGTCGAGGTGGACGGCCGGAGCGTGGACGTGGGTGGCCGGGTGCCGCGGCGATTTTTCGCGGCGCTGGCGACCACCATCGGCACACCGGTCCCCGACGACGTGCTCGCCGAGCTGGTGTGGGGTGCCGACCAGCCGCAGCAGGCCGTCGCGACGATGCGGGTGCTCGCCTCCCGGCTGCGCACGGTGCTCGGCCCCGAGCATCGAGAGTGCCTACCGCGCACGGCTTTCGGCTATCAGCTCGCGATGCGACCGGAGTGGACCGACGTCAGCCGGTTCGCCGAGTTGATCGCGAACGGCATGCGCCTGCTCGCCGCCGCGGACGCCGACGGCGCGGCGCGCTGCTTCGCCGCGGCGCTCGCGCTGTGGCGAGGCCTGCCGTGGCTCGAATTGGATGACGCGCCGATGCTTTCGGCCGAGCGCGCGCGGCTGACCGAGCTGCGCGACGGCGCGGTCGAGGAGTTGCAGGCGGCGCGCTTGGCCGGCGGGCAGACCGCCGCGGCGCTGGCCGATCTCATCGAGGCGGTCACCGCCGCTCCCTTCCGGGAGCGGCGCTGGGAGTTGCTCGCGCTGGGCCTGTATCGCAGTGGCCGTCAAGCGCAGGCGCTGGCCGAATTGCGCCGGGTCCGGGAGTTGCTGATCGAGGAACTCGGCGTCGAACCGGGACCGGCGCTGCGCGCGTTGGAGCGCCGCATGCTCGACGAGGACCCGGGGCTGCTGCTCGCGACGCCACCGCAGCCGCCCGCGGTGCAGGCCAGCGCTCCGGAGCGGCCGGTGCGCCAGGTGATCGGGCGGCCGCTGTCGTCGTTCGTCGGACGGCAGGACGAGTTGCGGCGCACCGGTGCGCTGGTCGCCGCCGGACGGCTGGTCAGCCTGGTCGGCGCGGCCGGGATCGGCAAGACGCGGCTGGCCGTAGAGTACTGCGCCACAACGGATTCGACTGCGGATCGATGGCTGGTGCGGCTCGGCGACGTGCACGATCCGGACGCCGTGGTGCTCGCCATCGCCACCGCGCTCGGTCTGGTCCACCTCGCCGGGGATCCCGCCGCGCTGGTGCGCCGGGCGTTGACCTTGCAGCCCGGCCTGCTCGTGCTGGACAACTGCGAGCACCTGATCGAGCCGATCGCCGCGCTCACCATCCAGTTGCTCGACAGCTGTGCGGAACTGCGGGTGCTGGCGACCAGCAGGCAGTCGCTCGGCATCGACGGCGAACAGGTGCTGACACTCGAACCGCTGGCGATCCGGGCGGCGGACGGCACGGACGGTCCCGCGGTGCGCCTGCTGCTCGACCGTGTCCGGGCCGCGCGCCCCGACTGGTCGCCCGGCGACGCCGATCTGGCGGCCGCCCGCGAAATCTGCACGACGGTCGACGGTCTGCCCCTCGCGATCGAGCTGGCCGCCGCCCGGGAACGGACCCTGGGGTTGCACGGCATCGCCGCCCACATCCACGATCGACTGGACGTGCTCGGCGCGACCCCGCGCGGATCGCTGTCCCGGCATACCGGTCTGGAGGCCGCGATCGGCTGGAGTGTCGATCATCTGTCCGCCGCCGATCGGGCAATGCTGTTGCGGCTGTGGCCTTTCGAGGGCGGATTCACGTGGCAGGCCGCCGAGTCCGTGCGTCCGGGCGAGACCGAGGCGGGTGTGCTCGCCACCCTCGCGGCACTGCTCGACCGCTCGGTCGTCACCGCTGATCTCGGCCCCGGCGGGCCGCGCTACCGGCTGCTGGAGACCATGCGCCGCTACTGCCGGGATCACGATCCCGATCCGGCGGCCACCCGGGCAGCGCATGCCGCATGGGTGCGCGAGTTCGTCGCCGCGCAGACCGCGGTGCTCACCGGGCACGGTGCGGGCCCGGCCTATCGCGCGCTGGCCGCGGAGTTGCCCAATATTCGAGCCGGTATCGAACACGACCTCGCGCGAGAACCGGTGGCGGCCTTGCGGACCACGGCCGCCTTGCAGTTCGCCTGGAGCTCGCTCGGTCTGCTGGTGGACGGCCGCAATCTCATCCGGAAATCGCTCGCCGCCGCCACGGACGCGACCGCGGTGGACCGGGTGCGCGGCTTGCTCGCGCTGTCGATCGTGTCCTTCCACGCGGGCGATCCCCGCGACGCGCTGGCCAACGCCGACGCGGCCGCGGCTCTGCTCGACGCGGACGGCGGCGAGCGAGAGTTGTTGCTGCACATGCTGATGTTCCGGGGACTCGCCCAGACCGCGCTCGACGACGTGGCGGCGACCAGAGCCACCATGGACCGGCTCACCGCCGAGGTGGACCGCCTGCCGACACCGGATTGGATCCGCGGGTGCGCGCAGTTCGGCGAGGGGATCGTGCTGCTGCTGGAAGGCAAGCACAGCGAGGGTATCGGGTGGTTGCGCGCCGCGCGTGAGCTGAGCGCCGAATGCGGTCACCTGTGGTGCCAGGGCATGGCCGATGTGGTGCTGGCCTGGACGGTGCTGGCCGCCGCGGACGATGCCGAGGCGGCCGCGGAGGCGATCGCCGCCATCGATCGGGCCTTGGCCGCGTTCACCGAGCAATCGAATATCGCCGACGCCCTCGGCGCCGTCCATGCCGGGGCGCACGGCTTGCGGGTGCTGGCCTCCCCGCAGGTCGCGGTGCAGCTGCGGGCCGCGGCGCTGCACCATTCGGCGCGGGTCGGCGCCGATCCGCGCCGCTATCTGCAGTTCGCCGACCCCGGGTTGCTCGAGCGCATGGATCGCTCGCTGTCCGCGGCGGAGCTGCGCCGTGCCGAGGCGGCGGGCAGGCAGTTGACGTGGGCGCAGATGATGGCGCTGATCCACACCGCAGGCACGGTGAAGCGGGATTGAAACACCTCGGCGTGACAGTGGCGGCAGCGGCCGGCACGCGGGTCGCTCCAGTCATCGCGACCAAGGGACGCAACCATGCCACCTACCAACCTCGACCTCATCGCGCAGGTGTATCAGGCCTTCGAAACCCGTGACTTCGGCGTCATCGCGCGCCTGTTCGATCCCGACATCGAGATCAACCAGGCCGCGGAACTGCCCTGGGGCGGCTGCTACCGCGGGCACGCCGGCGCGGTGCGGTTCTTCACCACGCTGCTCTCCCACATCGACAGCACCGTGCTCTCCGAACAGCTGTTCGCGGCCGGACCCGACGTCGTCCAGATCGGCCGCACCACCGGGACGACGATGCCCGGTGGTGCCCCCTTCGACGTCCCGGAGGTTCACATCTGGCGTCTGTGCAACGGCCTGGTCGTCAACTACGACGCCTACCTCGACACCCCGGCCATGCTGACAGCACTGGCGGCGCGGCGATGAAGACCTATGACCTGACCGCGGAGACGACGATCGACCGCCCCGCCGCGCTCGTATGGGAACTCGTCGCCGACTATGCCAACGACAGCGCGTGGCGCACCGGCGTGGTGACGATGAGCGCAGAGCCGCCCGGCCTCGCCGCGCCGGGCACCCGCACCGCCGAGGAACTCCGGCTCGCGGGCCTGACCTGGCGCAATCTCGGCGAGGTCGACACGGTCGAGCCGGGGGTCCGCTTGACCTGGCGGACCGTCTCCGGCGCCGACGCGGCGGGAGCACGCACGGTGCGTCCGATGACGCCCGGACGTTGCCTGGTCCGCCTCGAGCTGCGCCTCACCCCGCACGGACTCGAGCGAGCCGTCGGCCCGCTGCTCGCGTATATGCTGCGGCGCAACCTGATTCGTGATCTCGCGGCGCTCCGTGCGTTGGCCGAATCGCGACACGGGTGACCACGCCCGCTCCGGTCCGGTATCGGTTGGGGCGCGGAAATGCGCAGGTGTTCCGGTGCGGCGACGGCGGGGTTAGCCTGGGGGCGGTCGGGTCACGTCTAGGAGCATGATGGCCGTGCCGAGCGGGACAGGCCGGCGACGAGCGGTCGCCGATCGGGATTGGCCCTCGGCGCTGATCGCGCGGGCGCAGCGGCGGGGCGGGATCATGCGGGTCCGGGTGCCGATGCCGGGACGCGCCTGGCTGGTCGCCGACGGGGCGCTCATCGATCGGGTATTGCGTACCGGCGCGGTCGAATTCGACAAGGGCGGGCCGATCTACCGGATCATCCGCAAGGCCACCGGGGACGAGGGTTTGTTCGCGGTGGACGATCCGCGAGTCTGGCGGGAATTGCGGGAACAGACGAATCCCGGTCGCCGATCTCCCCCGATTGCCTTTGCTCACCACGTTTTTCGGCGAGGTGCTGGCTCAACGTCCGTCGTTCCCGCTCATCTTCCGCCACGTCGCCGTCGGCACCACACTGGGCGGCAGGCAGCTGCGCCCCGGCGACCAGCTGTTCCTCGCCCTCGGCCCCGGCGGCCACCCCTTCGGCGTCGGCAAAAGGAAATGCGTCGGCGAGCCGCTGGCCCGGCTCACCGGCATCCTCGCCCTCGCCGTCCTCGTCCAGCGCTTCCCGCACTGGCGCCGTGCCCACCCGCACAGCAGCCGGGTCCGCTACGCCACCACCGGCCCGCCCCGGGACAGCGCAATCCACTTCTCCGAGTGAACTCCGCACGCCCACTTGTCGTTACGACGTATCTCGGAGTACGCGTGGGCCGCTAGTGGGTCGGCTCCTGGACGACCTCGATGTCGAGTGCCAGTTGGACGGTGGTGCCGACGGCGGCGATGCCGGCCCGTACGACGGCGTTGTAGTCGATCGCGAAATCGTTGCGGTGCAAGAGGGTTTCGGCGTGGAAGGCGGCGCGGACACCGCCCCACGGGTCGGGGCCGAAACCACCGTAGGTGAGGTCGAGATCCACCGAGCGGCGCTGGCCGTGCAGGGACAGTTCACCGGACATGACCCAGGTGTCGGGACCGGTGCGGCGCAGTGCCCCACTGGTGAAGGTGATCGTCGGATACGTTGCGGTGTCGAGGAATTCGGCCGAACGCAGGTGATCGTCGCGCTGCGTGATACCGGTGTCGATGGACGCGGCCTCGATCTCGGCGTGGCCGGTGGTCTGCTCGAACGGTTCCGCGACGACGAGCCGGCCGCGCACCCCGGCGAAACGCGCCTTGATACTGGCGATGCCGAGGTGGCGGGCGGTGGCGATCACGGTGGAGTGCACCGGATCGATCGTCCACACCCCGGGCGGCGGCACCGCGACGTTGCCCACGGTCGGTTGCAGCGCGACATCACCGAGCCGCCCCGCACCCGCGGCGGAGATCTGCGCGGTGCGCGCGACGGGCTGGTAGCCGACGGCGGTCAGCACCGCGGTCAGCGTGCCCGGGGGCAGCGGCTCGGTCGCCACCGCCCCGGTCGCGTCGGCCACCGCGCGCGCGACCTGCCGCCCGCTCAGATCCGTCACGGTCAGGACGGCATCCGGCACCGGCCAGCCCTCACTGGTGCGGATCCGCGCGGTCAAACCGATCCCGGCGGTCATCGCTGTTCCGGCGAATCATCGAGCTGGTAGCCGAGTTTCACGTCGTGGTTGACCTCGCCGCCCGCGACGGTGACCTGGCTGGTGACCGGCGGATAGCCGCGCGCGACGATGGTGTAGCGGCCCTCCGGCAGATCGGTGACGACGTAGCGGCCGTTCTCGTCGGTCCGCGCCGTCGCGGTCAGATCGCCGGTCGCGTCCAGCACGCTGATCTGCGCGTCCGGCACCACCCGGCCGTCCTCGGCCCACGCCGCCCCGGCCAGCACCGCCATCGGCGCCAATTCGATGTCGTGGCGCAGCAATCCGGTGTCGGGCACGGTGAGCGTGGTGGCGCTCGGCCGCATGTGCTCGGCGACCGCGACCAATGTGTAGGTGCCCGCGACGATCCCGTGGCAGACGTAAGAGCCGTCGGCTACGGTCACCGCCGCACCGACCACCTCGCCGCCGAGGTCGGTCAGCGTGATGGTGGCGCCGGGCAGCGGTGTCCCGCGACCGGCCGAACGCACCACGCCGGACAGTTCGCCGGAACCGAGCAGCGTGAGGTCTATTTCCTGCGGCTGCTGGCCGATCGACACGGTGACGGCCGCCGGTTGATGCCCGGGCGCCGAGACGATCAGCACGAAGCTGCCGCCTTCCGGCGCCCCGATCACGTAGTGGCCGTTGGCGTCTCCGCCCGCCCGCGACACCTGATGCCCGCGCTGATCGATCAGCGTCAAGGCCGCGCCGGGCACCGGGTGCCCGTCTTCCCGGCGGACGTATCCGGCGATCGACCGTTCCCCATGCGCCGCATAGCCGTCTGCGGCGTCGAGCACGGTGGTCGCCGAACCCGCTGCCGCCGTGGCGAACTGGTACGCACCGTTGCCGTTGTGTTCCGGTGAGGCAGGTCGGCCCACCGCACCGGCGAGCACCGGTTCGGGCTCGGACAGCGCCTGTGCGGCGCCTTCCCACACCTGATCCTCGTCCCAGCTCGACTCCGCGACCCGCGGGGTCGCCTTGGGCGCGGCGGGCACCGGATCGTCCTGCAGCGGAATCTCTTTCATGAACATCAGGACGAAGCAGGCGAGCAGCGCCACACCGGCGGCGACCAGGAACACCCCGTGCATGGCGTCGGTGAAGCCGGTCAGGATCGGCACCCGCAGCTCGTCGGGCAGTGCCGCGATACCGCTGGTGTTGCTCTGCATGGCGCTGAGCTGGTCGGGGCCGAACCCGGGCGGCAGCTGACCGCCGAACGCGTCGATGATCCGGTGCGGCAACAGGTTGAACAGGATGGTGAGGAACACCGCGACGCCGAGGGTGCCGCCCATCTGCCGGAAGAATGTCGCCGAGGCGGTGGACACGCCCATGTCCGATCGCGGTCCGGCGTTCTGCGCCGCGATGATCAGCGTCTGCATACAGCCGCCGAGACCGAGCCCGATCACCCCGCCGTACACCAGCGGCTGCCACAGCGGGCTGTCGAAGTGCACCTGCCCGTACAGCGCCGAACCCACCGCGATGATGAAACAGCCTGCGACGGGCAGGATCTTGTAGCGCCCGGTGCGCTTGGTGATCCGGCCGGCGAGCTGCGAGCCGACCGTGATGCCGAGCACCAGCGGCAGCATGAGCAGGCCCGCTTTGGTCGGCGAGAAGCCGCGCACCACCTGGAAGTACTGCGGCACCATGGTGATCGCGCCGAACATGGCGATGCCGACGATGAAACCGCCCGCGATGGTCACGCTGAAGGTCGAACTCCGGAACAGCCGCAGCGGAATCAACGCCGCGTCCTTCATCAGCAGTTCGACGAGCAGGAACAGCAGCAGCCCGACGGCGCCGATGCCGTAGCAGAGCAACGCTTTCTGCGAGTCCCAGCCCCACTGCCTGCCCTGCTCGGCGACGATCAGCAGCGGCACCACACAGATCGCCAGGGCGATCGCGCCGAACCAGTCGATCCGGTGGTCCTGGCGTTGATGCGGCACGTTCAGCACCTTCGCCACCACCGCGAGCGCGAGCACGCCGACCGGCACGTTCACCAGGAACACCCAGCGCCAGCCATCGATGCCGGCGAGCGTCTCGTAGTCGGAGAAGAAGCCGCCCAGTACCGGCCCGAGCACGGTGGCGGTACCGAACACCATCATGAAGTAGCCCTGGTAGCGCACCCGCTCCCGGGTCGGCACGATATCGCCGATGATGGTGAACGCCAACGACATCAGGCCGCCCGCACCGAGTCCCTGAAATGCGCGGAAGCCGGCCAGCTGATACATCGAGGTGGCGAAGGTGCACGCGATCGAGCCGATGATGAACAGGCCGATCGCGAAGAGATAGAACGGCTTGCGGCCGTAGATATCGGCCAGCTTGCCGTACAGCGGTGTGGTGATCGTCGCGGTGATCAGGTATGCGGTTGTGGCCCATGCCTGTTCGTCGAAGCCGTGCAGATCGTTGGCGATCTTCACGATCGCGACGCTCACGATGTTCTGGTCGAGCGCGGACAGGAACATGCCGAGCATCAGCCCGGACAGGATGGTCAGGATCTGCCGGTGCGACAGTGTGGTCGCCGCGCCGGCTTCCAGGCCCGGCGGCGCTGCCTGGGTGGTGGAATTCGTCATTTGCGCCCTAATTCTGGTCGGCTGTCTCTCGTGGGGTCGACTCGATACCTTCGTTGAGCCGGGCGAGCAGATCGGTCAGGGTGGTCCGGTCCCCGGCAGGCCAATCGGCCAAAATGCCTGCCAGCCAAAGGTTGCGCTGCTGACGGTTCGCCTCGAACACCCGCACCCCCTCGTCGGTGGCCGCGAGCACACAGGCGCGGCCGTCGATCGGGTCGGCCCGGCGCTCGACCAGGCCATGTGCCACAAGCGATCTGCTCTGTCTACTGATGGTGGAGATCTCTGCGTGCAACAGTTCGGCGAGCTTACCGGTGCGCTGCGGCCCCTCGTGCACGAGGCAGAACAGCACCGAGTACGCCAGGCGCTCGATCCCGTCCGGACCGGGTTGGGCCATCCGCGCTTTGGCACGGGTGATCGCTCGCATGAACCGAACCAGTTCGACCCCGACCTGATCGGCGATCTCGAGTTCGGCCGCGGTGACACGGTGGTGTCCGTCGGCAGCGGGCATGGGCTTCACCTTTGATCCCAGCAGACTTACTTGACTGTTGCAACTAGTTGCTATTGCAAACTATACAGCTGGCCGGCAACCGATTTTCCGCTGGGGGGACACCCCGTGCTGGCCGTAGTGCAAAGGCATGCGCGCCGGGACGGTAACGTTGACGCGTTGCGCGGTACAGGGCCGAAAGGCGTGCCGCCGACGCTGGGCTACTCCGCGTTCGTCGTTCGCGACAAACCGTGCAGTAAACGCGGATTTGGAAGGAGACCGGTGTCGATGCTCTCGGGGCAGAGCGGGCAGATAGGCCTTCTCGGCAGTAGCGACGGCAAGGACCGCGATGCAGCTCCTGTTTCACAGCGCCTCCCACACCGTGGTGTCTGGAACTGGCCGGAACTCTCGGTGTTGCTGATCGAGGACGACCAGGCCGACGCACTGCTGGTCGAAGAGCTGATCGCGGACGGGGCACCGGGACTTCCGGTGCGCTGGGTGCGCTCGGCCGCCGAGGCGCGCACGCAACTGGCCGCCGAACTCCCCGACTGCGTGCTGCTCGATCTGCACCTGCCGGACGCGCAGGGTCTCGAAGCGCTTGCCGCGGTACGCGAGTACACCGATCAGGTCGCCGTGATCGTGCTCACCGGACTCGACCAGGAGCAGATCGGCCTGGCCGCGGTCGCCGCCGGGGCGCAGGACTATCTGGTCAAGGGCCGGGTCGAGCCCGAATTGTTCAGCCGGGCAGTGCGTTACGCGATCCAGCGTAAGCAAGCCGAACGCCAGGCGGCCGCGCTGCGCACCAGTCAGATGCGGGCACAGGAGAATTCGCGTCTCGAACGCGGACTGCTGCCGACTCCGCTGCTGCGCGGCGACCGCGTGGTCGACGTCGTGGCGCGTTATCGGCCGGGCCGGGCCAACGCGCTGCTCGGCGGCGATTTCTACGACGTGGTGCAGCAGAGCGACGGCACCGTGCACGCCCTGATCGGCGACGTCGCGGGCCACGGTCCCGACGAGGCGGCGACCGGGGTGGCGTTGCGGCTGGCCTGGCGCACGCTGGTGCTCAGCGACGTCTCCGGGGTCCGGCAGCTGCAACTGCTGGAGGAGCTGCTGCTGGCCGAGCGCACCGGCAACCACACCTTCGCGACCCTGACCAGCCTGATCCTGCGCCCGTCCGACCGCAGGGTGCTGATCACCCGGGCCGGACATCCCGGGATGCTGCTGCGCGCCGACACCCGCGTCGACTGGGTCGAGGTGCCCGGCGGCCCCGCGCTCGGCTTCTTTCCGGGACGCGCCGATTGGCGCACCCACGAACTCACCCTCCCGCTCGGCTGTGGTCTGATGCTGTTCACCGACGGCCTGTTCGAGGGTTACAACGGCGCGGGTTCGGATCGCCTCGGCGAGGAGGGCCTGCTCGAATTGGCGCGCACGGTGACCGCCCCGGAACCCGACGTGTTCGTCGACGAGTTGATCGGCCGCGCCGAGGCACTGGCGGAGGCGCACGGCGGCCTCGAAGACGACGTGGCGGTCATGTATCTGCAATGGAATCACCGAGACACGAACCAGGACAATCGATGACGACAACCGCTCGATCACTGGCCGGGCGACTGACGGTGCAGGGTTGGTTCCTCGTGGTGCTGGCGCTGATGGTGCTGCTGGTCCTCGTCGGCACCGGAGTCGGCGCCGCCCAGCTCTCGAAGACCAACCACTACTCCGATCGCCTGGTCGATCGGCTACAGCCCGCCGCTGCGGAGACCTATCGGCTGCAAGGGGCGCTGCTGAACCAGGAGACCGGCATCCGCGGCTATGCCATCGGCGCCGATCCGCAGTTCCTCACACCGTATTTCGACGGCAAACAAGAGGAGGCGAAGGCCGCGGCCCGGATCCGCGAACTGCTCGCCGATCGCCCGCAACTGCTGGCCGACCTGGATGCCGTGGAGCAGGCCGCCGACGAATGGCGCTCCGACTACGCCGAGCCGTTGATCACCGGCGTCGCGGCACGAGGATCCACCGCGGTCGGCGAGGTTCCGGTGCAGCGCGGCAAGGAGGCGTTCGACGATCTGCGCCAGCGCTTCGCCACCCAGTCCGCCGCCCTCGTCGCCGAAATCGACCGCAACGACGACGAATTGGCGGCGGCCCGGCAGGTGCGCGACACGGTGCTCGGCGGCATGGTGGCCGCCTTCCTGGTGGCTGCGGTGGTGCTGACCGTCCTGGTGCGCCGGCTCGTGGCCAAGCCGCTGGACGAACTGGAGGCCGCCTCGCAGCGGGTCGCCGACGGCGATTTCGATCATCACATCAGCGCGCACGGCCCGGCCGACCTGACCACCGTCGCGGCGGCGGTGGAGGCCATGCGCCGGCGCGTCGTCGCCGAACTGGCGTCCTCGCGCGACCAGGAGGCCGAACTCGAACGGCAAGCGGCCGAACTCGACGCGCAGACCGCCGAACTGCGCCGCTCGAACGCGGAGCTGGAGCAGTTCGCCTACGTCGCGTCGCATGATCTGCAGGAACCGCTGCGCAAGGTCGCCGCGTTCTGTCAGCTGCTGGAGAAGCGCTACGGCGACCAACTCGACGAGCGCGCAGGACAATACATCGCCTACGCAGTGGACGGCGCCAAGCGGATGCAGGTGCTGATCAACGATCTGCTCACCTTCTCCCGGGTAGGCCGGGTGATCGACAGCAATGTGCAGATCGATCTCGATCAGACGATGGACAAGGCGCTGGCCAATCTGTCGGCCGCCGCCGAGGACACCGGCCTGAAGCTGGAGCGCCCCGCCGAACTGCCCAAGATCACCGGCGACCCGACGCTGCTGACCATGCTGTGGCAGAACCTGATCGGCAACGCGATCAAGTTCCGCGACGCCGAGCGCGCACCCCTGGTGCGGATCGACTGCGAGCCGGACGAGGACGCCGGCGGATGGCGATTCTCGGTGTCCGACAACGGAATCGGCATCGCGCCCGAGTTCGCGGAGAAGGTCTTCGTGATCTTCCAGCGGTTGCACAGCCGGGAGGAGTACACCGGCACCGGGATCGGGCTCGCCCTGTGCAAGAAGATCGTCGAACACCACGGCGGCAAGATCTGGCTCGACACCGAATACACCGGTGGCACCCGCTTCGTCTTCACCCTCAGCGCCCCCACGACACCCACCCCGCAAGGAGATCCGTCTTGACCGACCCAGGCCAGCCCATCGACATCCTGCTCATCGAGGATGATCCCGGCGACGAATTGATGACCAGGGAGGCGTTCGAGGACAACAAGATCGGCAACACCCTGCACGTCGCCCACGACGGGCAAGAAGCGCTCGACTTCCTCTACCGGCAGGGCGAGCACGCGGACGCGCCGCTGCCGGACCTGATCCTGCTCGACCTGAATCTGCCCAAATACGATGGCCGCCAAGTGCTGGAGCGGATCAAGGCGGACCCGGATCTCGCGCACATCCCGGTGGTGGTGCTGACCACCTCCGCGGCCGAGGAAGACATTCTGCGCAGCTACAAGCTGCACGCCAACGCCTACGTGACCAAGCCGGTCGATCTCGACCAGTTCGTCGCCGCGATCAAACACATCGACGATTTCTTCGTCCAGGTGGTCCGGCTGCCCCGGCAGTCTTGAAGCGGAACTCGAGGTCGCGCCGACCGTGCGGTCGGCGCGACTCGAGCAATATCAGTGTTTCCGGTCGCGTGCCCTCGGCTAGGCGGCCAAGGCGTCGTCGACGGTGTTGAACACGCTGAGCAGCTTGTCCAGGCCGGTGACCTCGATCGGGCGGCGCACCGGCGGCGAGGCCACCACCCGCAGCTTGCCCTGCGGCACCGATTCCGCCGCCACCAGCAGCACGCTCAGCCCGGCGGAGCCGAAGAACTCCACCTGGGACAGATCGATCACGAGCGCCGCAGGCTGTTCCCGCAGCGCCTCGTCCACCACAGCCTGGAACCGCGGGGCCGAGGCCATATCGATCTCGCCGGTGATGGAGAGCACTCTGGTCGAATCCACCGACCGCGCTACCGCTTCCAGTTCCCTGGCTTTACCGTCCGCACTCATCGGGCACCTGCGCGCATGCGCGAACCGCCGAGCACTGTTTCCACCCGGCTCGAATCCCGAGCTCGCTACACCAAACCGGTTGCCTGGCATCGCCACTTCGCTACCTCCGACGCGTCGACCCTCCGCCCGCCGAGCACGGTGCGGAGATGATCCATCGGGTAAAACTACCGTAGGACGGACCCGATCGCCGCGCCCGGCTCGAATGCGGCCGGGCGGCCGGGGCAATCGATCAGCGCACGCGGGCGGGACGGCGGTCCTCGGCGAAGTCGATCTCCAACGTCACGGGGATGATCTCCACCTCGAGCGCCTCGCGCAGCCGCGTGACGGCGTGCCCGAGAATTCGGCGACGCAGTTCGGCGATGTCGGCGCTGGGCTCCGCGGTCACCACCAGATGCAGCTCAGGCGCGGTGCGGTCACCGGAGAGCCAGGCCGAGGCTGAGCGCACGCCCTCATAGCTCTCGACATCGGTGGCCACCGGTGCGGCCGCGACGGAGGATTCGAGCACCGTGGTGCCGGGCCATTCGGTGCCGCCGGTGCGCCAGGTGACCGACTTGGGCATCCGGAAGACCTGGGCCAGCAACCAGCGCAGGCACAGCAATCCGATCAGCACGGCGGCCGCGACGGCGGCCCACAGCACCCAGGTCGGCGGGGCATCGGTACCGGGCACCAGGGTGTCGTCCGAGCGAACCCAGCGCAGCCGGCCGAAATGCGCGGCCACGGCGAGCCCGCCCGCCGCCAGCAACAGCACCCCGACCAGTCCGAGCACGCTGCGATTCAGCGTGGCGGGACGATTGGTCCGGCTCATCGGGCCTCTCCTGTCTTCGGTCCCCGCACCTTGGCCCGCACCCGGCGCACCGGTTGCGGCCCGATCTCCTGCACCCGGCGGGTGAGCGTGGCACAGATCGCCGCGGGCAGCGCGTCGGTGCCGGTCCGGTCGGTCCGCGCGGACACCTGTACGCCCTTGCGCCGCAACCGGATCCGGGCCGAGTCGACGCCGTCCACGGCGCCCGCGGCGCTGCGCAGCGCGGTGCGCAGGCCGGCGCGGGTCACTCCCGCGCTGAGTCCGTCCTCGTCGGCGAGCGGCAGGACCGCGGGCCGTCCCGGCCACAACGCCAGGCCGAGCAGCACGAAGCCGAGCACCGCCGCCGCGACCCCGGCGACGAGCACCGGCAGTTCGTTCCAGGTCAGGCCGTGCAGGTCGGTCGCGACAGTGTCGTAGGAAACGAATTCCCTTGCGCCGACCAGACGTTGGATCAGCGAGACCGCCACGGCCGCGCACCCGGCGATCAGCACCACCGCGACCACGATGGCCGGTCCCACCCGGCGAGGCCTGCGAATCACCGAACCCTCCTTCCCGCACCGGTTTCGGTGGTCAGCTCGGCCACCTCGATATCGATCGCGGAGACCGCGAGCCCGGTCAACTCGCGGGTCCGGCGGGCCAGATGGCCACGACAGGCCTCGGTCACCTTGCCCACCGGCGACGGATAGGCGATCGGCAGCCGCACGTCGAGCGCGGTCCGATCCGCGAACACTTCCGCTTCCACCCGCACGTCCTGCCCTACCCCGGCCACCTCACGGGCGGCCTGCGCGACGATCCGGCGCACCGCGCGGGGCGCGACGGTGGTGCGGCCGGGCAACTCCGCTTCCGCCGCACCGACCGCGAGGGTCATCGCCTGCCCTTGCGCTGTGCCGACTGCAACAGCCCCGGCAGATCGAGTTCACCGTCGAGCCAGCGGCCGACCAGCAGACCGAGCACGGCGAACAGCAGGACGATGGTGAACGCGCCGAAACCGCCGAAGGCGCCCGCGAAACCGAGCGCCAGACCGACCGCGAGGCAGATCGCTGTGGCATTCATCTACTGCACCCGGCTGCTCGGTGCGGGTTCCTCGTCGTCGCCCGGGATGAACACATCGTTGACGTTGATGTTCACCTCGACCACGATCAGGCCGGTCATCTGCTCGATCGCGGTGATCACGTTGCGCCGCACCGCCCGCGCCAATTCGGCGATGGCGACCCCGTATTCGACGACGAGTTCGAGATCGACGGCCGCCTGCGTCTCGCCGACCTCCACCGAGACGCCCTGGCCGATACTGGCCGACGCGCCGGGGATCCGGTCGCGGATCGCGCCGAACGCGCGGGCGGCGCCACCGCCGAGATCGTGTACGCCGCGCACCTCGCGCGCGGCCAGGCCCGCGACCTTCTGCACCACGATATCGGCGATGGTGGTGGTGCCCTGGTCGCTGGCGAGCTTGCTGTCCTTGTCGGCCGCGGTGACGGTCCGGCTCGGCTGGTTCTTGGTGTCCGCGGCCGTCTTGTTCTCGGTGTTCTTGTCGGTGCTCGTCGTCGCGGTCATGCCAATTCCTCCTGATTTCCCTTGGGGTACAGCGGATTCGCTTGCTATGGATGGACACTTGGACGGTCCGATCGTCACGGGTGCGCTGCTGTGAGCTAGGTAACTCTCCCTTCCCCGCCGAACGCCGCGGCCTCGAGATCGGTGACCACCAGCCGCAATCGGGCCTGCGACCACGGCGTCCCGGCCAGCGCCGCGCGCACGGCCTCGCTCGCCTTGTCCAGCAGCGGCGTCAGCGGCAGTTCGGCCGCGGTGACCCGGATCTCGACCCGGGTCTGGGTCAGATCCACCGCGAATCCCCTTGCGTCCCATGGCCACCAGGCGGGCGGCTCGGTGCCGAGGGTGGTCGCGGGGCGGATGCCGTCGATGGTGTCCAGCGCGGCGAGGATGGCCGCGATGACGTCGCCGGAAGAATTCACTGCCGCTCCGGTTCGATATCGAGAATGGACACCGACACCTCGTCGACCGCCTGACCGGTCTGCTCGAACACCACCCGCGAAACCTCCTGTTGCACTGCCTGACCGATCACCGCCGCGGCGCGTTCGGCCGAAATCACCAGATCCACTTGCACACTCAGCGCACCCGACGCGCTCCGGCGCACCCGCACGCCCTCCGTCGGGGCGGGGTCGGCACTGGTGAGCCGCTGTTTGCTCACCCGCAGCAGCGACGAGACCAGGCCGCGCACACCGGGTTCCAGCCGGATCACGCCCGGTGTCGCACGGGCCGCGTGCGCGGCCACGGCGGCGATGACCGGCGTCTCGATCACCACCTCGGACACTACGTCGGTCATCGCGGCGCGTCCCCTGTGTCCTCGTAGATATCGGCGACCACCAGGTCCAGCGTCGCCAGCTCGAGACCGACCTGCGCGGCCAGCGCCGCGCGCACCCGCTCGCGCACCACCGGCAGCGCGGCGCCGACGGTGGTGTGGCCGAAGCGGATCGCGACCGCGAGTTCGACCGCCAGCTGGTTCGCCCCGTCCGTGCCCGAGCCGACCCGGCGCACCCGGCAGTGCCTGGCCCGCACGCCCGGCACCGAGTCGGCGGCGTAGCGCAGCACGGCAGCCACGGCTTGTTCGCTCACCTCCACCACACCGGGCATGGGTGTCGGCAGGCTCAGCGTCCGGCCGCGCCGGGCCTCGGCGCGCACCGCGGACATGATGCGCCCGGTGAGATCGGGCGGCGCCGGATCCGGCTCGTCGATCAGCTCCTTGGTCGCCGCGCGCAGGGCCAGCAGACTGTCCCTGGCCGACGCGCAGTGCGGGCAGGTGTTGTCGTGTTCGTCGCCGAGCCCGGCCTCGACCGTGTCCAGCCGGTCCCAGACCTGTTCGATCTCGCGCCCGCAGGGCAGCAGGTAGTCCTGTTCGGTCGTGCCGTTCACCGCCATGGTTTCATCACCTCGGACAAATGGGCTCGCGCCCTGGCTATCCGGCCACGCACCGCCGTCGTGTTCACCTCGACGATGTCGCCTATCTCCTCGTAGGAAAGCCCGTGTACCTCGCGCAGCAGCCAGCAGGCGCGTTGTTCGGGCGTGAGCAGTTGCAGCGCCGCGTTCAACGCCGCCAATTGCGTGCTCACCTGCACCGCGTGCTCGGGTTGGGTGTCCGAACGCGGCGATTCGGTCGTCTCCGGATCCACCTCGACCGTCGGCCTGCGGGCCCGGATCACGTTCAGACAGCGGTTGGTCGTCATGCGATAGAGCCAGCCGACGAACGCGGCGTCCTCGTTGAGCTGCGGAAGGCGGCGCCAAGCACCCAGAAACACCTCCTGCACCACATCTTCGGCGTCGGCCCGGTCGGCGAGCATCTTGACCGCGAGCCGAAACATCTGCGCCTGATAACGCACCACGAGCTGCTCATAGGACCGCATATCGCCGTCGCGCGCCCGGCTCACCAGGGTCGCATCGTCCGGCGTGGTCTCGGCAACCGTTTCGGTCGTGGTCACAGCACCTCCTCCACCGCTTGCCCGTAAAGACACCGCGGATCGGAAACCGTCACGGCCCAGTATGACGTGATCGTTGTCTCAGTGGTTGCTGCGTGCGCTTTCCCCCGCGCGCCGTGTCTCTAGGACATGCGCATCCGACCGGGAGGCGCGCGAACGCAGCAGGAGGTTTCGATGTCTCTGAGCGACAAGATCGGCAACAAGGTCGACGAATTCGGCGGCAAGGCCAAGGCGGCCGCGGGCAACGCGACCGGCGACGAAGACCTGGCTGCCGAGGGTAAGGCGGATCAGGTCGGGGCCGCTGTCAAGGGCGCGGTGGAAAACGTCAAGGACGCCATCGGCGACGCGGTGGACAAGACCAAGAGCGCACTGGGCAAGTAGCCCGCGCCGCGGTGTGCGGCCGGTTTGCCCGGCCGCACACCGTCTCCGGCTCGAACAGAGGTAAGACAGTGACCGAACAACGACCGGCCCGGATCGCGGGTATCGAACAGGGCACCGCGGTGCTCGCCGCGGCGACCTCACTCGCGCTGACCATCGCGGTCGCGGCGCTGACGCATTCGCTCGGCGCGACGGTCGCGGCCGGCGCCAGCATCGTGGGCGGGCTGGTGCTCGTGCTGAGCATCCTGCCGCACAAAGCCTGACCGGCCGCGCGCGTCCGCACTAGGTGCGCGGCTTCTGCAACGCCTCCTCGACCGCCGCGAGCGCGTCGACCGGCGTGCGGTTCTGGCCCTTCTCGTTCTTGCCGAGCTGCTCCCAGCCCAGGCCGTCCGGCCCACGCAGCTGGGTCCAGATGTCGCGCGTCTTGTCCAGCAGCTCGCGCTGCTCGAACTCGTTCAATGCGGACATGAATTCCTCCTCTATTCCGACGCCGCAGGCCGCGGCGAAATCCTGGGGCGACATGCCGTAGGCGATGTTCATGTCGCAGTCGCCGAACGGCGGGCAGCCCTCGGGCAGGCCGCCGCCGTAGCCCTGGCCGTCGGTGTATTGATGCGCGATCTGACCGGGCAGGTTCGGATTGCGGCCGTAACCCGCGCCGACCATGCGCAGGCCGGCGGGCCGGTGCGACCACATGCCGAAGAAATCACCGCTGTTCGCGTAGCCGATGACCCGGCGGGTGTCGCCGAGCCAGTCGGCGACGCTCCAATAGGTCGCGTTGAGCGCGTCGGAATGATCCCCGCCGGGATTGCCCCCGGATTCGACGTCGATCATGGTGATCATCCGCGGGTGCGGACCGCCCACCCGGGCCACCATGTCCCGGTGGACCTGCACCGTCTCGTCCCAGTTCGGGCGCCAGTAGAAGTACACGACGAAACACGCCAATCGGCCGGAATCGACCGCGCGACAAGCCCAGTCGTAGTTCGCGGCGAAGTTGGGATCGCGAAAAGTACCGTCGTTGGAGCGGAAGCTCAGGATGCCGAACGGGTAGGAATCGTCCACCGGCGCCTGAAAATATGACACATCCGCGAAGAGGCTGTCGACCATTTGTTCTCCCTCGATTTCGTCTGCCGAAATTTCCCCCGAGTAGTGGTCGCCTCCGCCGAACACCCCTCGCGACGTCGTGAGACGCCGATGAAACGTGGGTGAAGGGCCTGCGCCGGAGACTGTTGTTCGTCAGTTGGAATGTCCCGGCGCCCATGCGGTGCGACGGACCAATGTTGTCGCTGGTCGGCCGCGGTTCGGAAGCGAACGGTCGGATGAGCGAACCGGGCGTTCCATTTGTTGGACCACGAGCGATAAGAACGACGTGCTCGGTTCGTTGCGTTATCTGCATGGGAGGACAGAGAGTGAGCGAAGCGACGATCGAACGGGCGGCTATGGGGGGCCGCGGCGTATTGGAGGGTGCATTCGCCCTGTTGGAGGTCCTCGCGGAAGGGGACGAGGTCGGCTTGACACAGCTGGCCTCGGCCGCGGGACTGCCGAAGGCCACGGCCTACCGGCTGCTCAACCAGTTGGTCGTGGAGGGCGCGGTGCAACGGCGCAGCGGCCGTTATCAGATCGGCCCCCGGGTGTATCGGCTCGGGCAGACCTGGCAGCCCGCGCGGTTGCTCAGGGCGGCCTCGGCGCGGCCACTCGGGCAGTTGACCGCGGCCTCGGATCGCGGGGGTTTCAGTCTCGCCGTGACCGATCGGGGGCACACGATGTTGATCGGCGGCATCGGGCGCGAGATCGATGAGATCTTTCCGCTGCGCGCGGGCGTGCTGCTGCCGCCGGGCACGGCGGCGGAGCAGGCCCTCGCCATCGGGCGTACCGTCACCACCCCGCCGACGGGCTATTCCCAGCGGGAATGGAGCAGGCAATTGGCGGTGACCCGGGAACGGGGACTCGCCTACGACACCGATATGACCCGGTTCGGGCTGGCGTGTGTGGCGGCCCCGGTCCGCGGACCGTCCGGCGAGGTGGTCGCCGCGCTGGCGGCGACAGTGGCAGACCTGCCCCGGGTGCCCGCGGTCGCGGAGGCGGTGCTGCGGGCGGCGGGTCTGGTGAGCGCGAACCTCACCAGGCTGCTCAGGTCGACCGGCGCGATGTCACTGTGAAACCGGTTGGCGTCCGGCGCGGTCCGGACGCCACACCGGCGCGGTCAGTCGTGCGCGATGCCCGCGCACCAGACCTTGGTGATGGTGCGGGTCGCGTGGATGTCGGCGAGGGGGTCGCCGTCGATCAGCACGAGATCGGCCCGCTTGCCCGGGGCGACGGCGCCGCGATCGGTGAGCCCGAAATGCTCGGCGGGCAAGCTGGTCGCGGCCTGCAAGGCCTCGGCGGTAGAGAGTCCGGCGGTGACCAGCAGTTCCAGTTCGCGATGCAGGGAATCACCGTGCGGCGGCTGGTACGGCACGCCCGGGGTGCTGTTCGCGTCGGTGCCGGCGAGCACCGCGACGCCCGCGGTGTGCAGCGCGGCGACGGTGGCGAGGCAGTCGGCGAAGCCGAGGACGCCCTGCGCCTTGGCGATGCCCTGCATCATCGTGAGGGTGGGCGTGGCCACCCGCCCCTCGGTCGCCATCCGGTGCACGTCCTCGGCGGGTACCTGCCCGTCCATCGGGACGTGCGTGATGATGTCGGCGCCGATATCCAGCGCCAGGGCGTAGGCGGCCAGCGACGTGGCGTGCACGACGGTGCGCAGATTCCGGGCGGTCGCGGCCGCCACCACCGCTTTCGCCGTCGCCGCGTCGGGGCCGCCCGCGCCCGGGGCTTCCAGCATCAGCTTGATGTAGTCCGACCCGGCACCGGCCCGCTCGGCGACGAAGGTCTCGGCGTCCTCGACACCGCGGATGACGGCCTGCTCGGCCAAGCCGGGTAGGTGCGCGTGCACCCCGCCCGGGCCGATGATCGGCACGCCCGCGCTGCGAATGTCGGTGGTACCCGGTCGATTTCGCAGAGCGTCCAAGCGCTCGGACGGCCAGGTGGCCATGTCGAGCGCGGTGGTCACGCCGTGCGCGGCCAACTGGTCCAGCGACTCCGCGCCGGACACGTGGACGTGCGCGTCGATCAGGCCCGGTAGCAGGACCGCCCCGTGGCCGTCGACCTCCTCGGCCCCGGCCGGGTCGGTGCCGATCACCGCCCCGTCGATCACCACCGTCGTCGGCTCGGTGAGTCTGTGCCCGTCGAAGACCCGAACGTTGCGCAAGGCGGTTTTCCCGTTCGCTGGGGCTTCGACAGTCACGCGGACCTCCGGTGCGGGTAGTCGTCAGCGGCGGGATGCAACCGCTCAGCATGGAACGTTAGTAGCCGTCAACCCATTTGTCCGCACACGAAGTGGTAACACCTTGCGCATGGTCGGATCGCGCTAGTCGGCGAGCCGGGCGCCGGTCTCCGGATGGAAGAGATGCACTGCGGCAGCATCGGTTACCGCGAGCCGCACCGATTCGGCGAGCCGCGCGGGCGCCCGCATCGCCGAGCGCGCGACGAACAGGAACGACTCGCCGTCCAAACCCGTCACCGCGGCGCCCGACGGGCGGGCGTAGACGTACGATTCACTCCCGAGTTCCTCGATCAACTCCACGGTGACCTCGAAACCCTCTGCATCCCTTCGCAATTCGAGCTGTTCGGGCCGGATGCCCACGGTCACCCGGGACAGGCCGAGCTCGGCCAGGCGGGCCAGCCGTTCGCGCGGCAGTTCCAGTGTGCTGCCCGCCATCTCGACCCCGCCGGGCACCAGCGCCACCGTGCACAGATTCATCGACGGCGAGCCGATGAAGCCCGCCACGAACGCGGTGGCCGGCCGATCGTACAGCTCGGCCGGGGTGCTGAACTGCTGCAACCGGCCGTCACGCAGGACCGCGACCCGGTCGCCCATGGTCATCGCCTCGACCTGATCGTGCGTGACATAGACGGTGGTGGTGCCCAGCCGCCGTTGCAGCGCGGCGATCTGGGTGCGGGTCTGTACCCGGAGCTTGGCATCGAGGTTGCTCAACGGCTCGTCCATGCAGAACACCCGCGGCTCCCGCACGATCGCCCGGCCCATCGCGACCCGCTGCCGTTGCCCGCCGGACAGTTTCGCCGGCTTGCGATCCAGGAACGGGGTGAGGCCGAGCAGCTCGGCGGCCTCGGCGACCCGCCGTTTCCGTTCGGCCAGCGGCACTTTCATCATCTTGAGCGCGAAACCCATGTTCTCGCCCACGGTCTTGTTCGGGTACAGCGCGTAGTTCTGGAAGACCATCGCGATATCGCGATCCTTGGACGGCACACCGACCATGTCCGCGCCGTCGATGCGGATGGAACCGGCGTCGATCTCCTCCAGCCCGGCGAGCATGCGCAGCGCGGTGGACTTGCCCGAGCCCGAAGGCCCGACCAGGACGATGAATTCGCCGTCGGCGATATCGAGATCCAGCGAGTCGACCGCGAGACTGTCGGCCCCGGCGTAGACACAGGACGCCGAGTCGTAACGAATGGTGGCCATGAGTGGTGTGTTCCTTACTTGATGGCGCCGAAGGACAGGCCGCGCACGAGCTTGTTCTGCGCGATCCAACCGGCAAGGACGACAGGGAGCGCGGAGAGCACCGCGGCGGCGGACAACCGGGCCCAGTACAACCCCTCGCCGGTGATGAAACCGACGAGGAAGACCGGAATCGTCTGTGCCTGAACGGCAGTCAGGTTCACCGCGAAGAAGAATTCGTTCCACGAGAAGATGACGCAGATCAGCGCGGTCGCGGCGATACCGGGTGAGACGAGCGGCAGGATCACCTCGCGCACCGCGGTCCACAGGCTCGCGCCGTCCATGCTCGCGGCCTCGAGCAGCTCGCTCGGCACCTCGAGGAAGAACGAGCGCATCATCCAGACCGCGATCGGCAGGTTCATCGCGGTGTAGAGCACGACCAGCGCCCAAATGTTGTCCAGCAGACCGATATCGCCGACGATCACGTACAGCGGCACGATCGCCGCGACCACCGGCAGCATCTTGGTGCCGATGAAGAAGAACAGCGCGTCCTGGGTGCGCCGCACCGGCCGCAGCGACAGCGCAAAGGCGGCGGGCAGGCCGAGCAGCAGCACCAGGATCGTCGACATCGCGGTGGCGAAGGCGGAATTCAGCAACGTGGTGCCGATACCGCTGTCCAGCACCGCGGCGAATTGGTCCAGCGTCGGGGTGAAGAACAGTTTCGGCGGATCGGTGTAGGCGTCGGCCTCCTGTTTGAACGCGGTGAGCACCATCCACAGCACCGGGAAGAAGAACCCGATGCCGACCACCCAGGCGAGCACCGTCCAGAGCAGGCCGCTGCGGCTGCGCCTGCGGCGGACCGGAACCTGTTGCGCGGTCATGCCGCCTCCTCTTTGCCGGTGAAGGACTTGAACAGCAGGCGCAGGGCCAGGGTGGCGACCACGGTGGTCGCGACGACGGTGATGACGCCCATTGCGGCCGCCTGACCGATATCGAAACCGAGGAACGCGCGCTGATAGATGTAGAACGGCAGGTTGGAGCTGGCGATGCCGGGACCGCCGGAGGTCATCATGTACACCGCGTCGAAGGTGTTGACCAGGTAGATGGCCCCCAGCACCGCGCCGAGTTCGATGAACCGGCGCAGGTGCGGCAGCGTGAGCTCGCGGAAGACCGCGAACGAGCTCGCGCCGTCGACCCGGGCGGCCTCCACGATGTCGCGCGGCATGGACTGCAGTCCGGCCAGGATCAGCAGCATCATGAACGGCGTCCACTGCCACACCAGATCGGCCATCACCGCGGGTAGCGGATAGCGGCTCACCCAGTCGATCTGCCCGGCGCCGAACGGTTTCAGCACCACGTTCACCAGACCGAACACCGGGTCCAGCATCGTCGTCTTCCAGATCAGCGCGGCCGCAACGGGTGTCACCAGGAACGGGGTGATGAGCAGCGTGCGCACGATGCCGCGCCCGAAGAACGCCCGATCCAGCAGCAGCGCCAGCAGCAGCCCGAGCACCACCGAGATGATGACCGTGCCGACGATCATGACCACGGTGTTCAACGCCACCTGACGGAACTGACTGTCGCGGAACACTTCCGCGTAATTGTCCAGGCCAGTGAAATGCCGCGAACCGGGACGGACCAGGTTCCACGACTGGGTCGAGTAGTACAGCGTGAACACGAACGGCAGCTGGGTGACGACGATCATGAAGATCAGCGCGGGCAGCAGCGGTCCGCGCCGCCGCCAGCCCTCGGCCCTGGAGATCCGGTCGCGGCGGGAGACCAGCGGGGGCGCCGACTCGGGCGCGGGCAGCGCGGAAGCTGCTGGTGCGGTGGTGGTTTCCGACATTGTCACTGACTTTCTCGATACGACCGCCCGACCACGTCGGCGTACTGCTGCGCCTGGTCGAGGGCGGCACGGACGCTGATCCGTCCCGCGACCGCGGCGCTGATCTGCTGGCTCACCCTGGTGCCCAGATCCTGGAATTCCGGAATGGTCAGGAATTGGATGCCGGTGTAAGGCACCGGTCGCACGCCGGGATGCTCCGGGTCGACACCGGCCATCGCCGACAAGGTGAGCGGCCCGTACGCCTTGGACGCCTCGCGATACTCGGGTATCTGGTAGGTCGAAAGACGGCTGCCCGGTGGCACATGCGACCAGCCGAGCTTCTCGCCCACCATCCGGATGTAGGGCTTGCTGGTCATCCAGGACACGAATTTCCATGCCGCGTCGGGCTTGTCGGTCGTCTTCGGGATGCCGAGCGACCAGGTGTAGAGCCAACCCGCGTTCGGCTTCTGCATGGTCGGCGCGAGCGCATAGCCGATCTTGCCGACCACTTTGCTCGACGCGGGGTCCTCCAGCACCGAGACGGCCGAGGTGGCGTCGTACCACATCGCGGTGTTCCCCTGCGCGAGCTGTGTGGCGCATTCACCGAAACCACTGGTGGCCGCGCCGGGTTCGCCGTGCGTGCGCACCAGATCGATGTAGAACTCGACGGCCCGCACCACCTCGGGGCTGGTGAGCTGGGCATGCCAGTTCTCGTCGAACCACCGGCCGCCGAAGGTGTTGATCACCGTGTTGAGCGGGGCCAAAGATTCACCCCAGCCGGGCTTGCCGCGCAGGCAGATGCCGGACCGCCCGGCCGCCGGATCGTCCAGTTTCGCGGCCGCGGCGGCGACCTGCTCCCAGGTGGGTTCGGACGGGATGCTGAGACCGGCCTGCTCGACCAGATCCTTGCGGTACATCAGGAACGACGACTCGCCGTAGAACGGCACCGAATACATCGAGCCCCGATACGACAGCGACTTACGCAGCGACGGGATGAAATCTTCCTCGTCGTAGCCCGGCGTATTGCGCGCGTAGCTGGAAAGGTCGGTCAGCCAACCGTTCTCGGCCCACTGCGGGGTCTCGTAGTTGCTGATCATCACCACGTCGAACTCGGCGCCGCCGGTGGCGACCGAGGCGGTGATCTTCGCCCGGGCCTCGTTCTCCGACAGCGAGATGAATTTCAGCTTGGTCCCGGGGTTCTCGCGTTCGAACTCCCCGGACAGCGCGATCGCGTCGCGCATCTGCGAATTCGAGACCATGGCGATGGTGACCGTATCGCCGCCGGCGCCGAACGAGCCGGCGCCCGCACAGCCCGCCGCGGCCAGTACGGCCGAAATCCCGAGCGCCAGTAAGTTTCTCCGTATCGGGCTGTGCCTTCGCATCAGGCCGCACCCTCCTTCTGCTCCAGCAGCCACCGCGCGCACTCGATATCGGTGACGAGAATCTTGGCCAGCCCGCCGCGCAGTGCGCCGAGGGTGGCTTCGTGCTTGGCCGCGCCGCCGGCGATCAGCAACGTGGCGGGACAGGCGCGCACCGCGTCGAGGGCGACCGAGACCGTCCGCGCGGCAAGCGATCCCACGACATCGCCGCCATCGGCGCGGAAGAATCTGCCGCCGATCTCCCCCACCGCGCCGAGCCCGCGCAGTTCGTCGAGGATCGCGGTATCGAGGTAACTGCCCTCGAACAGCGTGGTCGCGGTGGACACCGTGCCGACGCCGAACATCATCACCTCGGCGTGCCGGCCGAGCGCCATCGGCTTGCCGAGCACCGAATCCTGTTCCAGCGCAGTGACAGTCGCCGGGTCGGCGTAGAGCGGGGCGTGCAGCCGGACCGGGGTGGCCTGCAAGTAGGTCGCGCAGCGGCCGAGGGTGTATTCGACGCCGGTCTGATAGTCGCCCGAGGTCATCGACCCGTCCAGCTGGACGACGAACGTGCAGCGGGTCGTCTTGGTGTGCAGCTCGTGCGCCACCGCGATCGTCTCTGGGCCCCAGGTGAATCCGAGGGTGTCGCGCGGTTGCAACCGGCGCGTGAGCACGGCGACCGCGGCGCGAGCCAGCGGCTGCAGGCCGGACGGCGAACCATCGGGCACGTCACGCAGCACGACCGCCTCGGTCAGACCGAACGCCGTTTCGAGTTCGCGTTCGAGCTCGGTGTGCACGGTGTCGCGCAGGTCGTCCGGGAGGCTGATCTCGATGCGCACCAACCCCTGGGCGCGCGCCCGGGCGATGAGCCGCCCCGCGGTCGGTCGCGAAACTCCGAGTTTGGCCGCGATTTCGGCTTGAGTAGCGCCTTCCAAGTGATAAAGCTGCGCGGCGCGAAGCGCGAGCCGGACGTCATCCGGCATACCCGGCCGGGATGGGACGGTGGCCACATGGCCTCCTCAATGAGTCTGAGCATATGCTCAGCATGTGATCTCCTGCTCACAGAGGGTACCATCCGATATGTGACGTACACAACAGTGGTGGGGTAGTTATGACTTGGGACACAGGCGTGCCGCTCGATGCCGCGACGCTACGGAACCTCGGCGCGGGGATCGCGACACCGGCCTACGATCGGTCGGAGATCACCACCGGCATAGTGCATTTCGGTGTCGGCGGCTTTCACCGCGCACACCAGGCGATGTACCTGGACCGATTACTGGAACGCGGCGAGGCGCGCGAATGGGGCATCTGCGGCGTGGGCGTGCTACCCGGCGACCGCCGGATGCGCGACGTATTGACCGCGCAGGACGGGCTTTACACGCTGTCGGTGCTCGCCCCGGACGGCGGCTGGACCGCCCGGGTGATCGGCTCGATCGTCGAATACCTTTACGCCCCGGACGATCCCGAGGCCGTGCTGGCGAAACTGGCGGCGCCGAGCACTCGCATCGTCTCGCTCACCGTGACCGAGGGCGGCTATCACATCTCGGCGACCACCGGCGAGTTCGCCGCCGAGGATCCGGCCATCCAGGCCGACCTCGTCCCGGATGCGGTGCCCGCCACCATCTTCGGGCTGATCACCGAGGGGCTGGCCCGGCGGCGGGCCCGCGGTATCGCGCCGTTCACCGTGCTGTCGTGCGACAACATCGAGGGCAACGGCGAGGTCGCCCGCAAAACCTTCAGCGCGTTCGCCCGGCTGCGCGACGCCGACCTCGGCGACTGGGTGGCCGCCGAGGTGCGCTTCCCGAATTCGATGGTCGACCGGATCACCCCGGTGACGCCGCCGGACGCGGCCGCCGAGGTCGAGCGGCGCTTCGGCGTGCGGGACGGGTGGCCGGTGATCACCGAACCGTTCACCCAGTGGGTGCTGGAGGATTCGTTCACACTGGGCCGGCCGGACTACGGCGCGGTCGGCGTGCAACTCGTCGACGATGTCGCGCCGTACGAGCTGATGAAGCTGCGCCTGTTGAACGCGAGCCATCAGGCGCTGGCCTACTTCGGCTATCTCAGCGGCTACCGGCTCGTGCACGACGCGGCGCTGGATCCGGTGTTCCGCCGATTCCTGTTGCGTTACATGGACGCCGAGGCCACCCCTACCCTGCTGCCGGTGCCCGGCGTCGATCTGGCCGACTACAAGCAGACGCTGATCGAGCGGTTCGCCAACCCGGCGATCGGCGACACCATCGCCCGGCTCTGCGCGGAATCATCGGACCGCATCCCCAAGTGGGTACTGCCGGTGATCCGCCGCCGCCTCGCCGACGGTGGCGAGATCACCTGCGCAGCAGCACTTGTGGCCAGCTGGGCGCGCTACGCGGAAGGCACCGACGAACAGGGTGAACCGATCGAGATCGTGGATCGGCTGCGCGAGCGCCTCGGCCCGCTGGCCCGCCGCCAGCGCACGGACCGCACCGCATTCCTCAGCGACCGCGAGGTTTTCGGCGATCTGATCGACGAGCCACGCTTCGTGCGCGAGTACGTCGCGGCGCTGGATTCGCTGTACGCCAAGGGCGCTCGCGCGACGGTCGCCGAACTCGCGGGCTAGGCAGCGCCTAGCCGCAGCCCGGCGTCCCGGCGTTGCTACCGGTCGCGAACGGCAGGCACAGCCCGGAGGACCCGGTGTTCAGCGCCCGGACGAACTGACCGGCCAGTGCGTGCGGGTCGGTGACCCGATCCGCGCCACTGGCGATCGACGGCGCGTCGGGCGCCTGTGCGGACGCGGTGCCCTGCCCCAGGGCCACGCCGGCGCCGATCGTGGCACAAACGGCGAACGTGCGAAGGGAGACCGTACTAATCAGTTTCTGCATGGCCTCAAACTAGTGCGATAACTCGATCGCCCAACGCCCCCAATTGCTGGCCCCCGACTTCTGGTGCCGCCGCCATCGCCAGCACCAGTGCGACCGGAGTCAGAGCGGAAGAACCCGGGTGACGGCGTGGGTCTCGCCGCCGACGGTGAACCAGATGTCGAGGTCGGTGCCCGTACGCTGCGCGACCAGCGCGACCTGATCACCGGACTTCAGCGGCTTCGCGTACTCGATCACGGTGCGGTGTGCGCCCGTCTTCAGGTCGTGGTGCTCGGCGAGGATCTCCTCCACGCCGCTCAGGTAGACACTGTTGTTCACGTGGTCGAGCATGTCGATGTCGGTGATCCGCAGCGGGAAGGGACGCACCTGGATGTCGGCGGCGTCGATGCGGGGCGCGGGCTCGGTGAGCGCCGCCTTCCAGCGCAGGCGGTGTTCGGTGGTGGCGGCCAGCATGGGCGCCATGAAGCGGTCGCTCATCCGCGCCGGCAGCCCGGATTCGGTGCCGAAATGGATCAGGAAGGCCTCGGTCTCGACCAGGCCACCGCCGCTGCCGACGATCTGGACCCGCATATTGCACCAGCGGTTGGACAGCCCGGAACACCAGCGGCGCAGCGTGACCCGCTCCCCGAACAGGATCGGCTTCAGCACGTCGATCACGGTCCGGCGGACCACCCACCCGGGATGGGCGTCGCCGTCGTCCACCGCGTCCAGATGCTCGAACCCGATGTCCTGCAGGTAGCGGGCGATGGCGTCGAGGCGCAGGTGTTGCTCGCCGTCGGTGTCGGCGAGACGGACCGGCCATCCCGTCTCGAACGGGGTTCCGGTGGTCGGACCTTCCGGCAGCACGCTGGGAATGACCATGCAGGGATACTGCCAGGTCCGGCCGCCCGCGCGCGCAGCGGCACGGTCAGCGCGTCGTGCATCTCACATCTGTGCATCGCGGCCGCGGCCGTCACACCGCGGGGTTGACCCTCACACGGTGTCAGCTCGTTGACTCGATGCCATGCACGCTTACATCGGTTCGGTTCCCTACTGCTACAGCAATTCCCTGGCGATGCTGCTCGGCGCGCACGCGCCGTCTCCCGCGGTGATCGAGACGCTGACCGGATCGCCGTTCGGCGTCCAGCTCGAGGGCGGCACCGTGCCGTTCTTCGATCCGGTCGGCTGGCACCCGGAGATCGGGGTGCGTGCCGCGATCGAGTTGCTCGGTTGGTCGTGCACCCGCAGCGCGGGCGGGCCGGCCCCGGCCGCGCTCGAGCGGTTGCGGGACGCGACCAGGCGGGGGCCGGTGCTGGCCGGTCCGCTCGATCTCGGGTTGCTCACCTATCGGCCCGGTGCCGAAGCCGCGCTCGGAGCGGACCACTACGTGGTGGTGCTGGCGGTGGCGGGCGACACGGTATTGCTGCACGATCCGCAGGGGCATCCGTTCGCGACGCTGCCGACCGAGGAGTTTCTCGAGTCGTGGCGGGGCGAGCGGGTGACCTACAGCGATACGCCCTTCGTGCTGCGCTCGGATTTCGTCCGGGAACGGGAGGTGTCCCCGGTCGAAGCGCTGGCATCGTCCATGCCGCAAGCGATCCGGTGGACGGCGGGCGCGTCCGACGCCGCGGCGGCGATCGCCGATCTGGTCACGCGGGGACTTCCGGCTGAGATCCGGGGCTTGCTGGCCGAATTCGGTATCCGCGTGGGCAGCCGCCGGCTGATCGACGCCGCGGTGAGCCTGACGCTGCTCGGCCGCACCGCGGCGGCGGAACTCGCCGCGACGCAGGCCCGCCTGATCGGCAGCCTCCAGTACCCGCTGGTGGCGGGCGACGACAGCACGGTCGCCGCCACCCTGCGCGAACTCGCCCCCGGTTACGACCGGCTGGGCGCAGCCCTCGCCTGAAAACCCACGCACCCCTTCCGCTTTCCCGCACCCGCTGTGCCATGCCAGAGCGGGTGCGGGAAGCCAGAAAGGGTGCGGGTC
Organism: Nocardia brasiliensis NBRC 14402; assembly: GCF_000308475.2. GTDB lineage: Bacteria > Actinomycetota > Actinomycetes > Mycobacteriales > Mycobacteriaceae > Nocardia > Nocardia brasiliensis. The sequence continues at coordinate 32,152 of NZ_BAFT02000099.1, forward strand.
TGCTACTTCTTGCCGCGCTCGCGCTTCTCGCGGACGCGCACCGAGATGCGCACCGGCGAACCGTCGAAGTTGAACTCCTCACGCAGCCTGCGCTCCAGGAAGCGGCGGTAGCCCGCCTCCAGGAAGCCGGTGGTGAACAGGACGAACGTCGGCGGACGGGTGGACGCCTGGGTGGCGAACAGGATGCGGGGCAGGCGACCGCCGCGCATCGGCGGCGGCGTCGCCGCGACCACTTCCTTCAACCAGTTGTTCAGGCGACCGGTGGAAATGCGCTTGTCCCACGACTCGAGCGCGGTCTCCATCTGCGGCACCAGCTTCTGCACCGCGCGACCGGTGTGCGCGGAGATGTTGACCCGCTGCGCCCACGGCACCCGGACCAGATCCCGGTCGATCTCGCGCTCCAATTGCAGGCGACGGTCCTCGTCGACCAGATCCCACTTGTTGAAGGCCAGCACGAGCGCACGACCGGAGTCCGCGACCATGCTGATCACCCGCAGGTCCTGCTCGGTCATCGGCTGCGAGGCGTCGATCAGCATGATCGCGACCTCGGACGCCTCCAGCGCCGCCTTGGTGCGCAGCGACGCGTAGAACTCGGTGCCGCTGGAATGCGAGACCTTGCGGCGCAGACCCGCGGTATCGACGAATTTCCAGACCTTGCCGCCCAATTCGACCAGCGAGTCGACCGGGTCGACCGTGGTGCCCGCGACATCGTGCACCACCGAACGCTCGTCGCCGGCCAGCTTGTTCAACAGGCTGGACTTGCCCACATTCGGCTTACCGACCAGGGCCACCCGGCGCGGACCGACCCCGCCGGTGCCCTCCCGCGGCGTCTCCGGCAGGACGGCGAGCACGTCGTCGAGCAGATCGCCGGTGCCGCGGCCGTGCGCCGCACTCACCATGCGCGGCTCGCCGAGACCGAGCGACCACAGCGCGGCGGCCTCGGACTCGATGCGCTGATCGTCGACCTTGTTGGCGACCAGGATCACCGGAATCTTGGAGCGGCGCAGCTTCTTCACCGCGGCCTCGTCGGTGGCGGTCGCGCCGACCACGGCGTCGACCACCAGCAGGATCGCATCGGCGGTCTGCATCGCCACCTCGGCCTGGCGCGCCACCGACTGCTGCAAACCCTTGGCGTCGGGCTCCCAGCCGCCGGTGTCCTGCACCAGGAAGCGCCGGCCCGCCCAGTTCGCCTCGTAGGAAATTCGGTCCCGGGTGACGCCGGGGATGTCCTCGACGACCGCCTCGCGGCGGCCGAGGATCCGGTTCACCAGCGTCGACTTGCCGACATTCGGGCGGCCCACCACCGCGAGCGTGGGCATCGCGAGCAGCTCTTCACCGTCGAACTCGCCGTCGAGATCGGTGAGCTCCCACTCGGTTTCGTCACTCCAGATGCCGTCGCCGGCCATCACGTCTTCGGTCACTGCGAACCTCCCGTCCGGCCTACCGAAATCTGCTGCGCGACAACGCGGTACAGCTCGTCGATGACCTCATCCATGTTCAGGTCGCTGGTGTCGACCAGCACGGCGTCGTCGGCCGGACGCAGTGGGGACACCTTGCGGGTGGAATCGAGGTTGTCGCGTCGCTGCACATCGGCGAGCACGGCCTCGTAGTCGTCGCCGCGGCCTTCGGCGATGTTCTGCTGATTGCGCCGATGCGCGCGCGCCTCCGCCGAGGCGGTCAGGTAGATCTTGGCGTCCGCGTCCGGCAACACGACGGTGCCGATATCGCGGCCCTCCACCACGATTCGCTGTGCGTCCGTGGTGATTTCGCGCTGCAACGCGACCAGCAGCTCCCGCACCTCGGGCACGGCCGACACCGCGGAAACCGCCTTGGTGACGGCGTCGCCACGGATCTCCGAGGACACGTCCTCGCCGTCGAGCCGGATCACCTCACGGCTCGGATCGGTCCCGATCGAGAGCGGCAGTTCCTTCACCGCGGCGCCGATCGCGGCGGCATCGGTCAGCTCGACACCGGCGCGCAACACCCGCAGCGTCGCCACCCGGTACATCGCACCGGTGTCGAGATAGCGGGCGCCGAGCCGGGTCGCCACGCGCCGCGAGACGCTGGACTTGCCGGTACCGGACGGGCCGTCCATCGCCACCACGAGCGGACCGGTCCCCGACATCTGCCGAGGGGCCTCGACCGGAATCTCCACACCCATCACAACGACACCGCCTCGTAGAGTTTGCCGATTTCCGCGCGGCCGAGCACCCGCAGCGTGCCCGGCCGCTGGTCGCCGAGCGCGACCGGACCGATATTGGTGCGCACCAGCCGGGTCACCGGATGGCCGACCGCGTCCAGCAGCCGTCGCACGATGTGTTTGCGCCCTTCGTGCAACACCAGTTTCACCAGAGAACGTCCCTCGCCCAGCTCGAGCACCTGGAAACTGTCCACCTTGGCGGGACCGTCCTCCAGCTCGATGCCGTCCTTGAGGCGTTTGCCGACCGACTTGTGCACCTCGCCGTTGACCGTGGCCAGGTAGGTCTTCGACACCTGGAACGACGGATGCATGAGCCGATGCGCCAGATCGCCGTCGTTGGTGAGCAGCAGCAGGCCCTCGGTGTCGGCGTCGAGACGCCCGACATGGAACAGGCGCTGACCCGCCGCCACCCGCTCGGCGACGATGTCACCGACACAGGGACGACCCAGATCGTCGGACATGGTGGATTGCCAGCCCTTGGGCTTGTTCAACGCGATGTGCACGAGCTCCTCGCGCACCATCACGCGAGTACCGTCCACCCGGACCACCGCGACCTGCGGATCGATCCGCAGACCCTGCTCGCGCACGATCGCACCGTCGACCTCGACCCGGCCCTGCGCGATCATCTCCTCGGCGGCGCGACGCGACGCCACACCCGCCTTGGCCAGCACCTTCTGCAAACGCTCGCCCTCGCCCCACGGCATCTTGACGTGGCCCTCGGCGGCCGCGGGCTCCACGTGCTGGCGCTTCGCGGGCTTGGCGTTGCTGAGCAGCGGAGCGGACTGCGTCTGCTTCTGCGGCTTCGGGTTCTTCTTCTTGCCGGTCGGCGCGGGCTGGGCGGCCCGGCGCACCGGGATGCCGTTCGGCGGGGTACCCCACTGGGCGGTGCCGCCCTGGCCCGGGCCACGTCCCGAATTACCTTGCGCGGAGCCGCTTTCGGTCCTGGGACGGTAGGAAGCGCCCTGCGCGGAGCCGTCGGTGCGGCCACGGTAGCCGTTGCCGCCCTGGGTGTTTCCGCCGTCGTTACGGCCGCGGTAGCCGTTGCCGCCCTGCGCGGGACCGTCGGAGCGGCCACGGTAGCCGTTGCCGCCCTGCGTAGTTCCGTTGCGGGTGCCGCGGTATCCGTTGCCCTGAGCATTTCCGCTGTCGTTACGGCCGCGGTAGGAGCTGTCGCCGTCGGAGCGGCCACGGTAGGAGCCGCCTTCCGTACGGTCGCGGTACGAACCGCCTTGTGCAGCACCGCCGCGGTACGAGCCGCCGCCTTCCTGGCGGTCGCGGTACGAACTGCCGCCGTCCTGGCGGTCCCGGTGCGAGCCGGCGTTGCCGCGATAAGCGTTGCCGCCCTGGGCGTTTCCGCGGGACGCGGTACCGCGGTATCCCCCGTCGCCGCGGGCGCTGCCGCGGTCTGTTCCCCCGCGAGCCGCACTGCGTGCGTCTCGCGTCGCGCCACCCCTGCTGGGCTGGTCGCTGCGTTTCCTACGATCCGGTGTGCCATCTCGGCGAGCGGGCGTATTCATTTTGTCCTGTCAATCCTCGCTGCCGAGGTCCAAGTCGGCCTCGGCGGGTTTCTTCAGCTTGGTGTAACGGGGGTCCGTGTCCAAGCTCTCGTTGATCTCATCGATCAGGTCGACGCCCGGGAGCAGGGGCGCCAGCGGCGGCAGGTCGGTCAGCGACGCGAGCCCGATCCGCTCCAGGAACAGCTCGGTCGTGCTGTACGTCGTCCCGTTCGTTTCCGGGTCGACGCCGGCCTCGGCGATCAGGCCCCGAGCCAGCAGCGTGCGCATCACCCCATCGACGTTCACGCCGCGCACCGCACTGACCCTGGTCCGGGTCACCGGTTGACGGTATGCCACCACCGCCAGAGTTTCCAAGGCCGCCCGCGTCAGTTTGGTGCGAGCGCCGTCGAGCAGCACCCGTTCCACATAGGGCGCGTACTCGCTGCGAGTATAGAAGCGCCACCCGTCTCCGACGAAACGCAGATCGATCCCGCTCCCCCGCGCCGACAACTCCGCCGACAGCTCGCGCAGCACCCCCTCCACCCGCTCGGTGGTGTCGTCCAACGCCGCCGCCAACTGCTCTACCGGGGCCGGAGCGTCCACGACGAGCAACATCGCCTCCAACGCCGACCGAAACTCCGCATCCTCCAGAAACTCCGGCGTGAACTCCGACACTGTGTTGTCTGCGACTGGTGTCGCGTCGTGCGTGGGCACGTTTTCGGCGGACGCATCGCCCGCGTCGGATGCATGGACCGCGTCGGACGCAGAGGCAGAACGGGCCCCCGAGCCTTCAACAGCATCGTCCCCGTCGGTCGCCCCCTCCGCCGAGCCGTCAACAGTCCCGCCCGCAACACCCAGGGTCGCCTCGACCGCCCGGGCCGCAGGCACCGTCGCGGCGGGGCGCACGCGACCGGCAGCAGCCGTCACTGCACCAGCTCCAGCCGAGCCGTTGGCAGAGCCCTTCGCAGGCGGGGTGTCCTTCGCAGGCGCGGCGTCCACGCCATCGCGCGTCGCCTCCTCGTCTGCGGCCGCCGAGCCATCGGCGGCCGATGTAGCAGGGGTCGCGGCGGCGGGGGCTTCCTCGCCAGGCGCCGCAGCGGCCGAGTTGTCGGCAGAAGACGTTGCGTCGGCGGGGACTGCGGCGTCCTCGGCGGAGCCCAGGTCCTCGGGGCGACTAGTGGCCGAAGGCGAACTGTCTGCGGGAGGTGGGGTGGGCTCCGACTGTGGCTGGGCCGAGACCGGGGTGTCGGTGTGCTCGGTCACCCGTAGTCCTCCTCGATGGTCACGGTGCTGGTCTGGACGTCGTCACCGATCCAGCTGATCGACAGTGGGCCGAGCGGGTCGGGCTGGTCGAACTCGATCGTCTTGCCTCGGTACAGCTCGAGCAGCGCGAGGAAGCGGGCGACGATCTCGACCGGCACGGTGCAGTCGGCGACCAGCTCGGTGAAGGTCGTCCAACCACCTTTGCCTGCCAGCTTCAGCCGTTCGAGCACCAGCGCGGCCTGTTCGGCGATCGACACGGCGTGGTTGTGCAGATGGTCGAGCCCAACCTTGGGCACCGGGCGCGGCCGGAACGCCGCCGCGGCGATCGCGGCGAATTCGTGCGCGTCAACTCCCAGCGTAACCTCGGGCAGCAGGTCGGCGAAGCGCTCCTCCAGGCCGACAGCGCGCGGATACCGCCGCAGCGCGACCGCCTCCAGTTCGCCGAGCAGCTCGGCCACCTGCTTGAACGCCCGATATTGCAGCAGCCGCGCGAACAGCAGGTCGCGCGCCTCCAGCAGTTCGAGGTCCTCGGCGTCGGTCATCTCCCCCGAGGGCAGCAGTCGTGCCGCCTTGAGGTCGAGCAGCGTGGCGGCGACGACCAGGAATTCGGTGGTCTGGTCGAGGATCTTGTCGGCCCGCAGTGTCGTCGTGGCGTCGTCGGACAGGGCCGCCGTCAACGCCTTGGTGTAGGCGATGAACTCGTCGGTCACCTGGTGCAACGCCACCTCGGTGACATCCAGTTTCCGCGAGCTGATCAGGGTCAGCAACAGATCGAACGGCCCCTGAAAGTTGCTCAACCGCAGATGAAACCCGGACTTCTGCTCCGTCTCCTGTGCCCCGCCCGCGACCGAATCACCCGCGCCCACGCCAACACCCGGCCCTGCGGCACCACCGGAGGCCTGGGCGTCAACAGGCACGGCTGCATCAACCGATGCCCCAGCATCGCCAGGCACTCGCGCAGCACTCGACACCCCGGCGGCCTCGGTGTCGCTCACATCCTGAGGACGCGACTGTGCCGTTTGCTCGGCAGCCGTCGACTCCGAGGGGGGCTCGGGGTTCGTGGCGTCGGGCTCCTCGGGCATCTGGACATCATGGGACACACCGGAGTGGTCCGATGTGTGCAGGGCGGGGGTCGACGTAACCTCGTCCGCCGCACGGTCCGGTGGGTCGGCGCGCGCCGCAGCCCGCTCCAGGAGGTCGCCCGACGGGTGGTCGTCGCCGTGGACGACCCCGTGGCCGGGCGTGTGGGTGGTAGCGGGTGGTGCGGGGTCGTTGCTGCCGATCACCGGCCGGACCGGTGGATGACTTCCCGCGCCATCGCCCGATATGCTTCGGCTCCACTGGATTTCGGCGCCCACGTGGTGATCGGCTCACCCGCGACGCTGGCGTCGGGGAACCGCACGGTCCGCGAGATCGCCGCGTCGTAGACCAGGTCACCGAACACTTCGACGACCCGCGCCATCACCTGCCGCGAATGCAGTAGTCGCGCGTCGAACATGGTGACCACTATTCCGTACAGGCTGAGCCTGGGGTTGAGGCGGTCGCGCACCTTCTCCACGGTGTCGTTGAGCAGCGCGAGCCCGCGCAGCGAGAAGTATTCGCATTCCATCGGAATGATGACGCCGTCGGCGCAGGCGAGCGCGTTGACGGTGAGCAATCCGAGCGACGGCTGGCAGTCGATGATGATGTAGTCGTACCGGTCGCGGATGGAATGCAGTGCGCGGCCGAGCGAATGCTCCCGCCCGACCTCGTTGACCAGCTGGATTTCCGCGGCCGAGAGGTCGATGTTGCTGGGCAGCAGATCCATGTTCTCGACCCGGGTCGGCATCAGCACGTCGTCGATCGAACCTTTGGAGCCGACCAGCAGGTCGTGCACGGTCAGCTCGAGATCGTGATGGGCCACACCCAATCCCGCGGACAGCGCGCCCTGCGGGTCCAGATCGACCAGCAGCACCCGCCGCCCGTACTCGGCGAGCGAGGCGCCGAGATTGATGGTGGAGGTGGTCTTGCCGACGCCGCCCTTCTGGTTGCACATGGCGATGATGAGGGCGTCGCCGTGCCGCTCCAGCGGCGGCGGGTCCGGCACGAGTCGCAGGGGGCGCCCGGTCGGGCCGAGTGCCGCGTCCTCCGCGACAGGAAGATCGGCCCCGGTGCCCCACAGGGTTTCGGCCGCCGCCGCCGAGGCGGGACCCGGATGCGGCTCCGCCCCAGCACCCATCGGCGGCTCTGCCGCTCCGGCTGATGTCACGATCCGCTGCTCCTTATACGTTCCTGCCCGTTGCCTCGCCGAGCGTAGCGAAGCCGATCAGGCCCGACCTCGCTTTCGTACGGTCCAGCTCTCGATAGACGCTACCGCTTATGAGCGTGCAAGAGCCGCGACGCGCGCGGCGTGTTCGCGGCACCACGCCGGGCCGCGAACAGCAAAACGCTACCCCGTATCGCTCTGCGCCACTCCGGGTCACCGGTGAAACGCACGTCGAAGCGGCCGGGTGACTCGTCCGAGCTGTCCCGATTCCGCCTCCCCGCGGCTGTCCGGATGCGCTCGGCACGAACGATACCGGGTGCCGCGAGCGCGCCGGTCTAGCGGGCGCGGGGATGCGCGGTCGCCCACACCTCGCGCAGGGTGTTCACCGTGACGAGGGTGTAGATCTGGGTGGTGGTGACCGAGGCGTGGCCCAGGAGTTCTTGCACCACACGGACATCCGCACCGCCGTCGAGCAGATGGGTGGCGAAGGAGTGGCGCAGCGTGTGCGGCGAGACGGCGGCGCCGATGCCCGCGCGTTCGGCCGCGGTCTGCAACACCTGCCACGCGGTCTGGCGCGACAGCCTGCCGCCGCGCGCGTTCAGGAACAGCGCGCCCGCGTTCGCTTTGCCGGCGGCGGCCAGCATCGGACGCCCCCGCACCAGGTAGGCGTCCACCGCGGCGAGGGCGGGCCGGCCGATCGGCACCATGCGTTGCTTACCGCCCTTGCCGTGCAACACGACCGCGCGTTCGGCGATATCGAGATCGTCGACGTCCAGTCCGACCATCTCGGAGATGCGCGCGCCGGTGGAGTAGAGCAGTTCCAGCAGCGCGCGGTCGCGCAGCCCGCGCGGTCCGCCGTCGGTGCCGGGTGCGGCGTCCGGATCGTCCACGGCCCCGCCGCCCGCGGCTTCGAGCAGCTTCAGCACCTGGTCGTAGGGCAGGGCTTTGGGCAGCCGGCGACCGGGGGCGGGCGGTTTCACCGCGTGCGCGACATCGGTGACGGTGAGGCCTTCGGCGGCGGCGAACCGGTGCAGCCCGCGCACCGCGATCAGGGCACGCGCCACCGAACTCGCGGCCAGCGGCGGATGGTCGGGGCCGCCCGCGCGCAAGGCCATGGTGAATTCGGCGACGTCGCCCTCGGCGACCTGATCGAGCGCGGTGATGCCGCGCCCGGTCAGGAAGTCGAGATAGCGCCCGAGGTCACGCCGGTAGGCGCCGAGGGTGTTCCGCGCGGCGCCGCGTTCGACCGCGAGATGGTCGAGGTAGGCGTCCAGTTCCCGCGCGAGCACCCGGCGCCCCCGTCAGTCCGCGGACTTCTGCGCCGCCTTGCGGCGCAGGAACGCCGTGGGCTGACCCGGCCACGGCGCGTCCGCCGGACGTAGTTCGGTGCCGCCGGCCCGCGCCGCGGCGAGCGCGAGCACACCGGCCACCGCGGTCGCGTTGACGATCTCCCCGGCCAGTGCCGCGCGCACCGCGTCGGCGACCGGCATGCGCACGATCGCCAGATCGGCTTCCTCGAATTCCGGCTCGGGCTGGTCGGTTTCGTAGAGTCCGCGCGCGACGTACACGCGCAGCGCCTCGTCGGTGAAACCCGGCGACAGCGCCACGTCCACCAGCACCGACCAGTCCCGCGCGGCCAGCCCGGTCTCCTCGGCGAGTTCGCGCCGCGCGGCGACGAGCGGATCCTCACCTTGCAGATCGAGCAGACCGGCGGGCAGCTCGAGCAGCCGCCTGCCGATCGGATGCCGGTACTGGTTGATCAGCACGACATTGTCGTCGTCATCGATCGCGGCGACCGCGACGGCACCGTGGTGCTCGATCACCTCCCGCTCGACGACCTTGCCGCCCGGCATCCGCACGTGGTCCAGCCGCAGCGCGAGAATCGCGCCGCTGTAGACCGTTTCGCTCGACACCGTCTCGAAATCGTGGCTGCCCGGTGCGGCAGCGCCCCCGTCCACCGTCATCGCGCTACGCCTGCTCCGCCGCGCTCACGAACTCTTCGTCCGGGATGTCCACGGGCAGCCGCTCGGCCAGCTTGTAGGTCAGCGCGGCCGCGACCAGCGCCGCGAACAGCGGATGCGGACGGGTCGGCCTGCTCTTCAGCTCCGGGTGCGCCTGGGTGGCGACGAAGAAGGGATGCACGTCGGCGGGCAGTTCGACGAACTCCACCAGATGCCCGTCCGGCGAGGTGCCGCTGAACCGCAGCCCGCTCTTCGCGATCCGGTCGCGGTAGGCGTTGTTCACCTCGTAGCGGTGCCGGTGCCGCTCGGACACCTGCTCGGCGCCGTACGCCTGCGCCACCACCGAACCCTTGGCCAGGGTCGCCGGGTAGGCGCCGAGGCGCATGGTGCCGCCGAGATCGGCCTCACCGGCGACGGCCTGTTCCTGATCGGCCATCGTGGAGATGACGGGATGCGGGGTGTCCGGCTCGAACTCGGCCGAATTGGCCTCGTCCAGACCGACCGACCTGGCCGCTTCGATGACCACGCACTGCAGGCCCAGGCACAGTCCGAGCAGCGGAATACCGCGCTTGCGGGCGTAGGCGATCGCGCCGACCTTGCCCTCGATGCCGCGGATACCGAACCCGCCGGGAATCAGCACCGCGTCCACGTCCCGCAGCGCGGCCTGCGCACCCGCGGGCGTCTCGCACTCGTCGGAGGGCACCCAGCGGATCTGCACCTTGGCCCGCGAGGCGAACCCGCCCGCGCGCAACGCCTCGGTGACCGAGAGGTAGGCGTCGGGCAGGTCGACGTATTTGCCGACGAGCGCGACCTCGACCGTCTCGCGCGGCGAATGCACCCGGTCGAGCAGATCGCCCCACACGGTCCAGTCCACGTCGCGGAACGGCAGCCCGAGCTTGCGCACCACATAGGCGTCGAGGCCCTCGCGATGCAGCACGCGCGGGATGTCGTAGATCGACGGCGCGTCCGGGGTGGAGATGCAGGCGTCGACATCGACGTCGCACATCAGCGCGATCTTGCTCTTGAGCGCCTGCGGCACCTCGCGGTCGCACCGCAGGATCAGCGCGTCGGGCTGAATACCGATGTTGCGCAACGCCGCCACCGAATGCTGTGTCGGCTTGGTCTTCAACTCGCCCGAGGGCGCCAGGTACGGCACCAGCGAGACGTGCAGGAAGAAGACGTTGTCCCGGCCGACATCGTGCCGGATCTGGCGCGCCGCCTCCAGGAAAGGCTGCGATTCGATGTCGCCGACGGTGCCGCCGATCTCGGTGATCACCACATCCGGGGTCTGCCCCTGCGCGTCCGGCGCGCTCATCGCGAGCACCCGGCTCTTGATCTCGTCGGTGATGTGCGGAATCACCTGGACGGTGTCGCCCAGGTACTCGCCGCGCCGCTCCTTGGCGATGACCGTCGAATAGATTTGCCCGGTCGTCACATTCGCGTCCCGGGTGAGATCCCGGTCCAGGAACCGCTCGTAGTGACCGACATCCAGATCGGTCTCGGCACCGTCCTCGGTCACGAACACCTCGCCGTGCTGGAACGGGTTCATGGTGCCGGGATCGACATTCAGATACGGGTCGAGTTTCTGCATCGTGACGCGCAGCCCACGCGCCGTCAGCAGCTGACCGAGGCTGGAGGCGGTAAGACCTTTACCCAATGAGGAGGCGACTCCACCGCTCACGAAGATGTGCTTCGTAGCTGTTCGCGCCTGAATCCGTGTTTGACCCACGGGTCTTCACGGTAACACGGATCAACTGTCCAGAAGTAACGCCACGCACGTTTGCTGCATATGTGCCGCGCGTGGCTGTCACCACTTGCTAGCGGGGGGCGGAGGCCAGTGTGAGGGAAGTCGCCTTGTCGCCGGTGCCGTATCGGCCTGCGCCGCCGTTCAGTTGTTCGGTGAGAGCCAGGACGGTGGTGACGCGGCCGATCTCGCGGTCCAGGTTGTCGACGGTGGTGACGGAGGTGGCGAGGGCGCCGTCGGAGCGGACGACGGCGATCGGGCCAGGGTTCTCGGCGGCGCCGGAGCGGCCGGCGAGGACGACGCCGGCGCCGCGGCCGCGCAGGGCGCCGGTGAACCTGGCGATGTTCGCGCCCTGGCTGTTCTCCGCGGACTTGGCGCCGTTGCCGGTGATCACGACGGCCAGCTGCGCCGGGTGCACCGGGGTGTCGCCGTAGGCGAGGAAGCCGCCGCCGCGCAGGGTCTCCAGGACGAGGCCGAGTTCCTGTGGGGTGCCGCGGGTTTGCCCGTTGGCCGGATCGAGCAGCAGCACCAGGCCGAGCAGGTCGCCCGCCATGCTGCCCTGATCGACTGCGCCGGTGCGCAATTGGGCCCCGGCCGGGATGACGTTGGTGACGGCGGTGCGCATCCGGTCGCCCTCGGTGGCGTCGGCGAACGCGTCGGTGAGCGCGATCCGGCCGGTGATCGCGGCCCCCGAGGTTTCCAGCGATTTGGTGACGCCCTCGATATCGGCGGGATCGGCGTCCGGCGTGGTGAACACGACCACGCTGCGGTCGGCGAGGGTGCCGCCGAGGATGCGTCCGGCGGAGCCCGCGATGAAGCGATCGGCGGCGTTGAGCTGATCGGTCAACTGCCGGTTCTGTTCGGACACGGTGTCGACCTGCTGGCGTAGATCGGACTTGTCCGCGCGCAGCCCCGACAGCAGATCCGCCGCTAGGGTCTGCGAGCCGAGCACGACGCCGATGGCGAGTGCCAAGAAGATCGCCACGATCGAGACGGCGTGCTGGCGTAGCGAGATCATCGTTCTCCTCTGGTCATGGAGCGCAGGCCGGTCACTGGCCGCCTGCGCCGACTAAGCCCTGCGCCCAGAGCGCGAACCGGTGCCAGGTGTCGGTGGCCCAGGTCAAGGCGTCGGTACCGGTGTTGGACGCGAGCAGCACGACGATCACCGCGACCAGCGCGGCGAGCACCACCAGCGCGACCCCGATGCCGGACACCCGGTTGCGGTACAGCGTGGCAACGGCTTTGGCGTCCATCAGCTTGGTGCCGAGCTTGAGCCGGGTCAGGAAGGTCGCCGGATTGCTCTCGCGCCGGCTGCGATCGAAGAAGTCGTCGAGCGTGGCGGCCGCGCCCGCGGTGACGATCAGCGCCGCACCGTGATGGTGGGCCAGCAGCAGCGCCAGGTCGGCGGGCGACCCCGAGGACGGGAACGTGGTGGCGCCGATGCCGAGATCCTGGATCCGCTCGAGGCCCTTGGCATGACCGTCGGTGTCGGCGGGCAGGATCACCTCGGCGCCGCATTTCAAGGTGGCGGTGGTGATCTCGTCCGGATCGCCGACGACGAGGTCCGGCTTGTATCCCTGCTTCATGAGCGTGTCCGCGCCGCGGCCGACGCCGACCATGATCGGCACGTACTCCTTGATGAACGGCTTGAGCCGCTTCAGATCCTCGGCGTGATCCGGCCCGTCGGCCACCACGACCACGTGCCGGTGCTTCATCGACAGTTCCAGTTCGGGCACGCCGATGCCGTCGATGAGCAACGCGCTCTCGGTGCGGATGAACTCGATCGTGTTGCCCGCGAAGGCCTCCAGATGATCGGCCAGCCCGTTGCGCGCCTCGATCATCCGCTCGGCGATATCGGCGTCGGTGAGCTCGATGCCCTCGACGAGCACCTCCGGCTCCTTCTTGGTGACCTTGTCGAGATAGACGACGCCACCGTCGATCCGGACCTTGATGCCGTCCTTGATCTTGCTGAAGGCATCCGAACTCACCGTGTCCAGCAGCAGGATCCCGTTGGCCACCAGCACCTCGGGGCCGAGATTGGGATAGCGGCCGGAGATCGACGGCGAGGTGTTGATCACGGCGACCACCCCCGCCTCGACCAACCGGTCGGCGGTGAGCCGGTCCAGGTCCATCTCATCGAGCACGACGACATCGCCCGGCCCCACCCGTTTCAGCAGACGCCGGGTATTGCGGTCCACCCGGGCGATCCCGGTGCGGCCGGGCAGCGTTTCGGTGTTCCTCGACAACAACGCCAGCATCTTCATGGTTCCGATGCTGCCCGCTAACCCTCAACCTTTGGTGGAGGCGCGCCGTATCACCTACCACATGGGTCACTGCTAAAACAGCGACTCGACCCACGACACGCGGAACTTCTGCCGGATCTGTTGTGGTCAGAGGCGAAAACGCCCCCTCGAACGGCCTGCGGGCCGTCACGCTCAGCCCGCGTGTGCCCTAGCTAACATTCGGCGCGTCTTGTGCGTCGGCAACCGTCCGGCATACCTTGACCCCATATTTCCATCTGGGATGGCTTTCGTCCGCGGCGCTGCGTACCGACAGAACTCCCACGGCATCTCCGACCGCAGACCGAGCGCGACACCCGCGCCGGACATCGGGTCGAATCGAAGGCGGTACGCACCGTGCACAGATTGACGAGATTCCTTATCGTTTCGGCGAGTACGGCGGCGATCGGTGCCGCGTCGACCCTCACCGCCCACGCCGATCCACGGATCCCCAGCATTCGATACACCGCGCAGGCGGTCGGTGACGCCGTCATACTGACGACCGATTCCGGATCGCTCGACACCGCGGGTGACCAACTGGAGATCCGGGACGACGCGGGCGTCCTGCGGGCGGCCTTCCCGCTCGGCTACTACCAGGACAATCGGCGCTGGCCCATCGCCGCGCGCGTCGACGGCACCACCGCGACCCTGACCCCGAGCCGAGACCCGGCCACCGCGACACCCGCGCCCGGCGTCACCGATCCGCTGCGCGAGGTCGCCCTCGACCCCGAATCTCCCGAGTTCACCAAGGCTTTGGAGAACTTCACCGCCGTCGTCGGCGTGGGCACCGCGCTGGGCACCCTCATCGGGACCGTTGTCGGCGCAGGCCTCGGCTGCGTGGTCGGCGGAGCACTGGTGGGCGGCGCGGCGACCATCCCGACCATCGGTGTGCTGACCATTCCCGGATTCCTCGGCGGGTGCCTGGTGACCGCCATCCCCGTCGCCGCCATCGGCGGCGTCATCGGCACCATCGGCTTCGGCATCCCCGCGGTCGTCATCGGCGGCTTCCTGCTCGGCGACGCGCTGTCCAAGCAGAATGCGGCCCCGCCGAAACCCTGACCCGCGAATCACCCGAGCATTCAAGGCATTACGGACAATCACCCGCCCAAACTGTGTCTACCGTCACAGGAAGCAAACTATTTCGCGCGTCTAACTAGCGAGGTCGCTACCGTTTCGTTACCGTCGGCCGACATCGACGACCGCTCGACGTGACGCAGCAAAGGACACCGGCTGGATGCGCTTCGAAACAACCGCGAATATCGGTGCGGCACACCGAATACCAGACGTTTCTCGCATACCGGCGCGTTCTGGACAATCCAGACAAATGCGGTCGATGCGATGAGCGGCTACGGTCCGCGGGGTTTCGAGCAGCGCAACACCTTCCGGCTGCGCAACCCGGACGATATCCAGCAAGGATTCAGCTATCCATTGCGCCGGGACGAACCCTGGATGGCTCGGGAAGACCACCGGCCCACGGCCGACCGGTGGCCCACCACCGAGGACCGCTGGTCCGGCGACAACGATCGGTGGGCCGCCCCCGAGGACCCGCGACTCACCGCAGCGCCGTGGTCCACCGAAAACCGCTGGCTCGAAAACCATTGGCCGCCCGCCGACGAGCAGTGGGCCGAGGACTGGCCGACGGCGACCGACGAGCCGCACAGCGATCCGACACCCACCGATCAATGGACGTGGGCGAACGACCGCTGGCAGTCCCCGAACGAACCGTGGGCGGCACCCGGCGCGCGAGTCCCGGACGATCGCTCCCGGGCGAGCCGACGCGAGGACCGATCCGACACCAGCCGCGCGTCTCGAAACCGCGTCGACCGCAGCGGGGGTGACCGCAGCGGTGCGTCCACACCCGACAACACACTTCAGGGCAAGTACACGGACGGCGACACCGGCGCACGCGCTGGGGCCGCACGCGCTGGGGCCAGCGCAATCTCCGACATACAACCTGGCCGGAGATCGCGCGGCACCACGCATCGGGCCGAGCGCACCGTCGTTGCCCAGGGTCTCGGCATTGATCGCGATTCAGCCGCCTACATCGGAAGGGGCCAGTCCGACGTAGGCGGCAACGGCTTGACCCGGGGTGCTGAGATCGTGCTGGGGGCGCAGCGGCGCGACCAGACGATGACGCCCGGTGCTGCCGAACCGCGCAAGCGTCGAGGTGGGCGGCATCGGATGCCTCCGCCGCCGACGGCGCTGAAGGGGCGGGCGGCGATCGTCGCCGTGGCCGCGGGCGCGATCGTGGCGGCGGGGCAGAATCTCGAGACCGGGAGCGCCAAGGCGCCCGCACAGTCGGTAGCGCCGATGGCGCTGGGGCAACCGCAGGCGGTGGAGGTGGCGGCCGCAGGTGCGGCGCCGAACAGCACGGATCCAGGTTTGCTCGCGGAAGGTCCGGCCACGCTCGGCCAGTTCGCCGACATGCTGCAGAACGGCAGCAAGGTCGCGGACGAGATCGCCGCCGACGTCCAGGCCAAACTTCGTCCCCTGTTCGTCAAGTTCACTTCCGGCACCTTCACCTCCGGCTACGGAATGCGCTGGGGCACCCTGCATCCCGGCGTCGACGTGGCCGCGCCGATCGGCACCCCGATCGTCGCGGTGGAGGACGGCACCGTGATCAGCGCGGGACCGGCCAGCGGCTTCGGCATGTGGGTGCGCGTACTCGGCGACGACGGCACCGTCACCGTGTACGGCCACATCAACACCGCGCTGGTCTCGGTGGGCCAGCACGTCACCGCGGGCGACGAGATCGCCACGGTCGGCAACCGCGGCGAGACCACCGGCCCGCACTGCCACTTCGAGGTCTGGCTGAACGGCACCGACCGCATCGACCCCCTCCCCTGGCTCGCCACCCGCGGCATCGGCCTCGGCCCCGAGCGCGACTGACCCTTCCAATCAGCGCAACTGGACCCCGCTGAAATACCGAGACCGGAATCACCGCAGTTCAGCCCGCCTTCACTATTTACGACCGATCGGTCGTACTATATCGTGACAGTCATGCCTACTATGCTCCCGAGCTACCACGTGGGGATCGTCGTCACCGATCTCCGACAGGCCATGGCCGAGCTGAGCAAGATCGGCTTCGAATGGCACGCCCCCATCCGCAACGACAGTGATGTGCTCATCGACAACGCACCGGTCAACATCAGGCCGTGGATGACCTACTCGAAACAAGGTCCGCCCTATATCGAGCTGCTCGAGCAGATGCCGGGCACGATCTGGGCGGAACCAGGTCTGCATCACCTCGGCGTCTGGACAGACGATGTCGCCGCGGAATCCGAACGACTCACCGATGCGGGCATTCCCCTGCTCAGCACCCAGCACGACAATCAGACCGGCGCGCCCGCCCGCTATCACCGAACCGCGGACGGCGTGCGGTTCGAACTGATGGATATCGGACGGGTCGGTCCAGGCTTGGCGACCTATCTGAGCGGCGCCGCCGACAACTACCTCAACGGCCTCGCCGATGACTACTTCGACTCGGTCGCCGGACGCTGAGGGCGCTGCGGCACAAGCGGCTTCGTATCCGGCGGCTTACTCTCCGCGCGCAGGCCGATTAGGCATCAGGACCCCGGCGACGAGACAGGCTGCGGCGAGGCAGATACCGCAGGCGGCGAAGGCGGTGCCGTAGCCCGCGCTCGAGGCGATCGCGCTCAATGCCGCGAGCCCGACCGCGCCGCTGGTCTGGCGCACCGTGTTCAGCACACCGGCGGCCAGGCCGTTACGTTCCGGCGGCACGCCGTCGGTCGCGGCGACGGTGAGCGGGGTGAACGCGGCGGCCGTGCCGTAGCCGAAGACCATGCCCGACACCAGGACCGACCAGAAGTACGCGGCGCCGAGCGCGATCCCGAGCGCGGTGCCGAGAAAGCCCAGCCCGCCGATCGCACAGCACAGCATGGCCGCCCGGCGCGCGCCGAATCGCACGGTGAGCCAACCCGCGGAACGGGAACCGACGACCATCGCGATACCCGAAGGGAGATAACCGATCCCGGCCAGGAACGGCGAATACCCGTACACGTCTTGCATGTACAGCGACAGCAGGATGGGACTGCCGAGGAAGCCGACGCCGAGCAGGAAGATCACGATGTTGGCGCTGGTCACCGAGCGCAACCGGAAGATGGTCAGCGGCAGCAACGGCTCGGCCGACCAAAACGCCTGGTGCACCGCGAAAACGGCGAGCAAAGCCGCGCCGCCGAGCACCGCGACGAGCACTCCCGGATCGGTCCAGCCCGCGGCCGCCGACCGCATGATGGCCAGCACGACGCCGGTGATGCCCGCGGTGACCAGCACCGCGCCGACCACATCGAGCCGCGGCCGCGCGACGGCCGTCACCTGACGCGGCAGCACCACGAATGCGCCGATCATCCCGACGACCCCCACCGGGGCCAGGACGAAGAAGACCCAACGCCACCCGGCCAATTCGGTGAGCAACCCGCCGAGCACGGGTCCCGCCGCGGCACCCGCCGCCGCGACCGCACTCCAGATGGCGAGCGCCCGGGCCCGCCCGGCCGGTTCGAGAAATGTCGTGGTCAGCATCGACAGCGTCACCGGCATCAGCAGCGCACCCCCGAACCCCTGCACCGCACGGGCGGCCAGCAGGAAACCCGGCGTGTCGGCGAACCCGGCCGCGACCCTGGCGACGGTGAATATCCCCAACCCTGCCAACAGGATTCGGCGACGGCCGAACACGTCCGCACAGCGCCCGCCGAACAGCAGGCAGCCCGCGAAGGCCAGGGTGTAGGCGTTCACCGCCCACGGCAGCGCCGCGGGCGTGAAGCCGAGGTCGGCGCGCAGGTCGGGCAGCGTGATCGAGACGATGGTGGCGTCCATGACCACGCTGAACGAACCGAGGCAGGCCAGCGCCCACACCAGAACCTGCTGCCGCGTGGGCTTCTCGGCGCGCACGGCCGCACCGACGCTCACTGCTCCCACCCCGGTTCACCGGGCCGCGCGTCGAATCGAGTTGCGGGAACCGCGTATCGAGCCTCGGGTATCGCGTAGAGCGCGTCGACCGCGGCACGGAGGTCCGGATACTTCACCGCATGACCGCTGACCTCCGCCGGGTGCGCGGGCAAACCGGCTGCGGCGAGCAGTGTTTCGACGAGGTCGCTCATGCCGCCGCCGTCCAGGTCGGCGGCAACTGCCGGTGCCATCCGGTGTCCTGCTGGAACGCCTCGCCGACCCGCAGGATCATGGCCTCACCGAAGGCCGGACCGGCGATCTGACAGGACAGCGGCAGGCCGTCGGCGCCGAAGCCGATGGGCACGGCCAGCACCGGATTTCCGAGGGCGTTCCAGTACGGAGTGTGGATCCTCCGGAACAGCGCGGCATCGTCCTGATGCCCTGCCGCATCGGCCAATTGGTCCAAGCGCGGCGCGGTGACCGAGGCCGTCGGGCACACCACCGCGTCGACCTGTTCGAACAGCGCACCGATCGCGCCCTGCGCGACCCGCCGGACCCGTTGCGCCTGAACGTAATCCGCGCCCGATAGCAACGCACCTTGGGCGAGCAGGCCGCGGGCGGCGACGAAATAGTCGTCCCAGCTGCGGGTCAGGTCGTTGCGGTGGTACGCCAGGCCCTCCGAGACCGCACTGACGATCGCGGCGGTGGTGGCTTCCCGGTAGAACGGCAGCGTGATCTCGGTCGTCTGGGCACCCCGCGCACCCAGAACCGCTATCGCACGGTCGAATACGGCCGGTAGCTCAGGGTCGCCGCCCTCGGCGAGATCGCGAACCACGCCGATCCGCACACCGCTCAGGTCGGTCTGCTGCGGCCCGACGGTGAAGACCGTGTCCACCACGGGATGCGTGCTGTCCGGGTCGCTCGGGTGCGGACCGGCGAGCACCGCGAGCAGAGCCGCGCAGTCGGCCGCGGTACGAGCCAGCGGGCCCACCCGGTCCAGGCTGTAACCCAGTGGCACACAACCGGATTTCGGCACCCGCCCGAAGGTCGGCAGCAATCCGGTCACCCCGCAGAACGCGGCGGGCATGCGGATGCTGCCCGCGGTGTCGGAGCCGAGCCCGGCCGGAAACAGGCCCGCGGCGATCCCGTTCGCCGTGCCGGAGCTGGAACCGCCGGCCCAGCGGTCGACCCGCCACGGATTGCGCGGCAGCGGGAACGGCTTGCCGGAATCCGGTATGCCGCAGGCGAACTCCATCGTCGTGGTCTTGCCGGTGATGATCGCACCGGCCGCCTTCAGCCGGGCCACGACCGGTGCGTCCCGTCCCGCGCCCCACGCCTGATCGTGCACCAGACTCTGTGCGGTGGTCGGGCCTTCGGCCACGGCCATGGTGTCCTTCACCGCGACCGGAATGCCGTGCAGTGGGCCGCGGGCGAGCCCGGCCGCGCGCTCGGCGTCGGCCTGCCACGCCTGCTCCATGGCGGTTTCGTCGAAACGGGTGAGATAGACCCCGAGTTCGGTGTCGTGCCGGTCGGCGAGCGCGATCGCGGACTCGATCAGCGCGGCGCTCGTCGTTTCGCCCGCGCGCAGTGCGCGGGCGGCCTCGGCAATGGAATACATCGGCCGTCCCTTCGAAGTGATCCAGCAAGTTAGGGTTACCTTGCCCGTTCAACCCGAGTTGAGGTCAACTAGAGAAATGCCGGAGCTCACGGATATCTCCACCGTCGTCGACCACTTCGCGCTCCCCCTGTCGACGCTGCACTACTGGGAACGCCGCGGCCTGCTGACGCCGCATCGCCGCGGCGGCCGCCGCTACTACGACGACGATCAGCTCTATCGGATCGCGTTGATCAAGCAGTGGCGCACCACCGGATTGATGAGCCTCGACGAGATCGGCGAGCTGCTCACCGCGCGGGCCACCGATCCGGATTGGCGCACCACGGTCGACGCGCATATCGCCGCGATCAACCGGAACATGGCCGAACTCGAAACCGCGCGCGACTATCTGGACTATCTGCTCACCTGCCGATACGACGGTGAATTGGAGAACTGCCCCGCCTATCGCGCGACGGTCGCCCTACCGGACCGGCCTGGTCCATGATGTGTGGCATGCGCTGTCTGTGACACCGAACACCCGGACTCCCGGCGGGTACCGGTGGTACCTATATGCTGCGGGTCACAGGTAACTCGAAGAGGAGACCCCCATGGCCAGCACCACCGTCGACGCCGTCATCGCCGCCCCGCGCGAGGTCGTGTACCGGCTCTTCGCCGATCGCGAGAGCGTCAGCCCGTACCTGCCGATCAACATCAAACTGACCAAGCCCGGACTGACCGAGCGCGAGGGCGTCGGCGCGCAGCATCTGCTCGGCGTCGGGCCGCTCGGCGTCACCGAGGAGATCACCAAGCTGGTGCCGGGCGAGCGGATGGAATACAAGATCGTCAAGGGGGCGCCGGTGAAGCGCCACGTCGGCGTCATCACCTTCGCCGACGCCGACAAGGGCACCCTGGTGTCCTACACGATGGAATCCGAGCCGAGCCTGCCCGTCCCGGCGAAGGTGCTGGAGTTCGGGTTGAAGAACCTGATCGGCCAGTTCATCAAGGCCGCGCAGAAGGCCGCGCGCTAGAACGCTCAGACGGCCGCGCCGGACTTCTCCGAGCGCGCCGTCTCCAGCAGTTCCTCCGCGTGTGCCCGGCCGGTTTCGGTGTCGTCCAGACCGGCCAGCATGCGCGCCAATTCGATGACCCGTTCGTCCTTGGTCAGCGCCCGCACGCCGCTGTTCACCTTGCCCTTGCCGTCGTCGGACTTGTCGACCACCAGGTGGGTGTCGGCGAAGGCCGCGACCTGCGGCAGGTGCGTCACCACGATGACCTGATGGGTGCGCGCCAGCCGGGCCAGCCTGCGCCCGATCTCCACCGCGGCCCGGCCGCCGACGCCCGCGTCCACCTCGTCGAAAACCATGGTGGCGCCGTGATCCGAGCGGGCGAGCACCACCTCAAGCGCGAGCATCACCCGGGAGAGCTCACCACCGGAAGCGCTCTTGCTCAACGGCAGTGACTGGGCGCCCGAGTGCGCGGACAACCGGAACTCCACCTCGTCGACGCCCGAGGACCCGGCGTGCAGTTCCTTGCCGCCGACGAGCAGCGGCGCGGAATCCTGCGGCCCCGCGGGCACCGGCCGGACCTCGACCTCCAGTTTCGCCTTACCCATGGCCAGCCCGCCCAGCTCGGCGCTCACCGCGGACGCGAGCTTGCCCGCCGCCTTCTTGCGCGCGGCACTCAGCTTGCCCGCCGCCTCCTGCACCCGTTCGGCCGCGATATCGACCTCGGCGGCCAGTGCGGTGAGCGCCTCCTCGGACACGTCGAGCGAGCCGAGCTTGGTGCGCGCCTCGTCGGCCCAGGCGAGCACGCCGTCGATGTCCGGAGCGTATTTGCGGGTCAGCGACTTCAGTTCGGCCTGGCGGGTGAGCAGCGAATCGAGCGCGCCGGGGTCCGACGGCAGGTCCGAAAGATAGCCGCTCAGTTCGGTGGTCAGGTCGACCACCACCGCGATCGCCTCGCCGAGCCGCGGCGCCAGCGCGGTGAGCTTCGGATCATCAGCGGACTCGATGCGCGAGCGCGCGGCACCGAGCAATTCCAGTGCGCCGGAACCGTCTTCGGGCGTATCCGGCGAGCCGGCCAGCGCGTCGTGCGCGGTCGCGGCGGCCTCGCGCAGCGAATCCAGGTCGCTGAGCCGGCGCACGTCCTCGACGATGCGCACATCCTCGCCGGGTTCCGGTGCGATGGCATCGATCTCGGTCAGCGAGTGCTGCAACCGGTCGGCCTCCTGCGCCAATTCCCGGCTGCGCGCGGTCCGTTCGAGCAATTCGTTGCGGGCGTCCAGCCAAGAGCGCCGCTGCACACCGTATTTGCGCAACAGCGGCGCGACGGTGTCGGCCGCGAACTGGTCCAGCGCGGCCAATTGCTGATCGGGACGCTGCAAACGCAGCTGATCGTTCTGCCCGTGCACGGTCAGCAACGGCGCGGTGAAATCGGCGAGGACCGCGGCGGGCACGCCCCGGCCACCCAGGTGCGCGCGGGAACGGCCGTCGCTGCCCACGGTGCGGATCGCGATGATGCTGCCGTCGTCATCCTGTTCGGCCGCAGCCGATTCCAGCACCTGCGCCACTTCGGCACGGGCGCCGTCGTTCACGTCGTCGACGGTGAAACGGCCCTCGACCACCGCCCGCGCGGCACCCAGCCGGACCCGCCCCGGATCGGCGCGCGCACCGCTCAGCAGGTGCAGGCTGGTGACCACCATGGTCTTGCCCGCACCCGTCTCACCGGTGAGAACCGTGAGACCCTCGTGGAATTGCGCGGTGGCCGTCGAGATAACGCCAAGCCCGTCAATCCTGATCTCTGTCAGCATGTGTGCTCTCCGTTCGCCGTCGGCCACGCCAGCCTGTCACGGGCAATTGGAACTTGCGCACCATCCGGTCCGCGAAGGGCGCGGAATCCAGCCGCACCCAGCGCACCGGCTGCGCGCCGCGGACCGCTTCCAACCGGCCGCCGCGCGGCAGGTCGAGCGTGCGCCTGCCATCCAGGAAAACTATCGCATCGTGCCCCTCGGCGGCCGCCTCGACCGCGATCCGCGACTCCGGGCTGGTCACCAGCGGCCGGGCAAACAGGGCGTGCGCGTTGCTCGGAATCACCAGCAGCGCTTCGAGTTCCGGCCACACCACCGGGCCGCCCGCGGAGAACGCGTACGCGGTGGAGCCGGTCGGGGTGGCGATCAGGATGCCGTCGCAGCCGAACGCCGACACCGGCCTGCCGTCCACCTCCAGCACCAGCTCCAATACGCCCATCCGCGAGGCGTTCTCGATGCTCGCCTCGTTCAGCGCCCAGCCGGTTTCCACCACCTCGTCGTCCACCCGGACGTTGACGTCGATGGTCATCCGGTGCTCGATGCGGTAATCGCGCCGCACCACATGGGCCAGCGCGTCGTCGAGGTGCTCGGCCTCGGCCTCGGTCAGAAAACCGATGCGGCCCAGATTGATTCCCAGCACCGGCACCCCGGCCGGACGCGCCAGCTCGGCGGCCCGCAGGAACGTGCCGTCGCCACCGAGTACCAGCACCATCTCGCAACCGACCGCGGCCTCGGGCCCATGCGCGACCACCCGCACCGGATAGCCGCACGGCTCGGCCTCGAACCGGGTACTGTCCGCCTCGTCGTCGAGCACCCGCAGGCAGATGCCCGCATCGGCGAAGATCTTCGCCAGCCGGTGCGCGGTCTCGATGATCTCCGCCCGGCCGGGATGCGACACCAGCAGGATCTCCCGGTTATCGGCCCTCGTCGGCGCGTTCACTGTGGACCCTCCTCAACCGCACGCTCGACGAGGGCAGCCACTCGCGCCTCGTCGTCTTCCAGCCTGCCGTCCGCGGTAACGGACTTGCGCAGCCACAGGAAGTATTCGACATTGCCCGACGGGCCCGGCAACGGGCTGGCGGTCACGCCCTCGGTGTGCAGGCCGAGCCCCGCCGCGACCGTCGCGACCTCGCGCACCGCCATGGCGCGCAGCGCGGGATCACGCACCACACCGCCGGAACCGACCCGCTCCTTGCCGACCTCGAACTGCGGCTTCACCATCGGCAGCAGATCCGCGCCCGGCGCGGTGCACGCGGCCAGCGCGGGCAGCACCAGGGCGAGCGAGATGAACGACAGGTCACCGACCACCAACTCGACTGGGCCGTCGATCATTTCGGAGGTGAGGTGGCGCACGTTCGTGCGATCGACCACCCGCACCCGGTCGTCGTTCTGCAACCGCCAGATCAACTGGCCGTAGCCGACGTCCACCGCGACCACCTCGCGCGCCGCGCGCGAGAGCAGCACATCGGTGAAACCGCCGGTGGACGCGCCCGCATCGAGGCAGCGCTTCCCCGCGACGGTGAGCCCCGCCGGTTCGAACGCCGCGAGCGCGCCGAGCAGCTTGTGCGCGCCGCGCGAGGCCCACGACACCTCGTCGGCCTGCTCCCGGACCAGCAGCGGTGTACCCGCCTCGACGGCGGTCGCCGGCTTCACCGCGACCGTTCCGGCTATCAGGACGCGACCGGCGCCGATCAGCTCGACCGCGTGTTCTCGCGATCTCGCCAACCCGCGGCGAACCAGTTCGGCGTCCACGCGCGCGCGTCTGGCCACCTCAGATCTTGTCCACCGTGGCCAGGGCCTGCACCAGCACGTCGTGCGCCTGCTCCAGGATCCGCGCGCGGCGGGTGATGTCCGCGCCGG
Organism: Nocardia brasiliensis NBRC 14402; assembly: GCF_000308475.2. GTDB lineage: Bacteria > Actinomycetota > Actinomycetes > Mycobacteriales > Mycobacteriaceae > Nocardia > Nocardia brasiliensis. The sequence goes on from NZ_BAFT02000099.1 coordinate 56,505, forward strand.
TCTCCGCGCTCTCGGCCGTCGCGTTCGTGCCCGGCCAGCCGGTGCGGGTGACGAGTTCGGTGAGCAGGCCATCGATCTCGGTGCGGATGCGCTCCGGATCGGCGGGCTCCGGACGCCCGGGTGCACCCGGCAGATGCTGGCCCGGCAGCGGAACCCCGGGGCGGGGTCCGCCGGCACCTGGCGTCGGCATTCCTGGGCGGGGCATGGGAGTAGTCATCGTGCGGTCAACGCTATCGGATTTCCGAACCGGACGCGCGCACCGTCACGGCTCGTCCCGGGTTGCGCCGCAACCGGTTGGCCAGCACCGCGGCGAGGTCGCTCGGATCGATGTCCGATTCGGCCGGAATCGGCGGGTGGTTCAGCGCGTCCAGCGAATCGGCCACATAGGTCGGAATGAATTCGGCCGCCGCGTCTTTCAGCTCGTCCAGGGTGCTGACGCCGGTGAGCACCAGCAGCGATGCCAGGCCCACGGCGTTCGCGCCCTCGATATCGGTGTCCAATCGGTCACCCACCACCAGCGCGCTGCGGGTGCCCGCGCGCACCAGCGCGTCCTCCATCAGCGGGGCGAACGGTTTGCCCGCCACCATCGGCTCGAGCTCGGTCGCGGTGCGCAAGGCGGCGACCATCGCGCCGTTGCCCGGGGCGAGGCCGCGCTCGTTCGGCAGCGTCTTGTCGGTGTTCGCGGCGACCCACAGGGCATCGGCGCGCAAGGCGTACGCGGCCTCGGCGAGTTCGGGCCAGCCGGTCTGCGGTGAATGTCCTTGCACCACAGCGGCGGGCGCGGCCCCGTCGAAGCGGCGCACCGGGCGCAACCCGACCGCCGTCACTTCGGCGGCCAGATCGTCGGTGCCGACCACCAGCACCTCCGCGCCCGGAGCGAGACGCTCGGCCAGCAGCCGGGCCGCCGCCTGCGCGCTGGTCACCACGTCGTCGGTGGTCGCGGAGAAGCCGAGGTCCGCCAGATGCGCCGCGACCGTCGCCGGTGACCGGCTCGCATTGTTGGTGACGTACACCAACCGCTGCGTGCCCTCGGCCGCCAGCGCCGCCGGCGCGCCCTCGATCACCACGGGACCCCGGTACAGGGTGCCGTCCAGGTCAAGCAGCAAGGCTTCGTAGCGATCTCGTAGCCGCTTCACACCACTCTCCGTGTCACCGAACTTCGCATCCCTCCGGATGCCCGAACCGGCCCCGCCGCGCCCATGGCAGCTCCGAGACACCCGCACATTACGCCAAGGCGCCGACACGAACCGCGGCCGGTTCAGCCCCCCGTCCGCCACCGATGTGCACCCGGTGCGGTGCACCGACGAGACGCGGACGCTCCCGTCCGTGAGCGGGCCAAAGCTCGACAAGTGGGCGTCCCTCCCGCTTTGCCGCACCTGGTCGGGGCTACCGGTTGCTGCTGACGGCGACAAGAACCGCGCCGCGACCCGCGCGGTGCACCGAGTCGCGTCGGCCCATGCGCTCTTTCGAGGTAACGAGAACGGAGTCGACGGGGCGACTCGGCGCTGTTGTCGGATCCGCGTCGGTGGCGGTTCGGCCCGACTCTCGGTTAGGAGGCGGCTCGGGCGTTAAACTGCTGATCAAGTCGTCGGCGTCGGTCTCGGGGGCGGGCCGGCACGGGAAGGTGGTGCCATAGTGTTTCGTGCCGGGGTGTTGGTTCCGGTGCTGCTGTGCGCGGCATCGCTGGCCGGTGCGGGACAGGCCGCGGCGGACAGTTACGGCGGCTGCCAGGTCGGCAGCATGATGAGCGGCCGGTTGGTGCCCGGGACCGGCAGTGCCGGACAGAACATCCATCGAGAAGCGAACCTGCGCGAATGCGCCAGTCCCCTGCTGCCCGGGGTGGACGCCGCACGGATGAGCGTGACCATCCCGTTCAACGCGCCGGGCGCGACCAGCTCTGCCGAATTCGCCTGGTCCGACGGAAGTGTCAGCACGGCAACCGGTTACGGCAACGGCCTGTGGTCGATCACCGCCGGTCCCGCCACCGGCCACGCCCTGCACATCCACACCGCCGACACCTGGAACGGCTGGTACTTCAGCTACGCCGAGGTTCTCGTCACCTCCGCCACCTTCGTCTCCTGACTCTCCGCTGACGCGGCCTCTTCGATTTCCCGCACCCTTTCCGTCTTCCCGCACCCGCTGTGGCCTGGCATAGCGCGTGCGGGAAGACAGAGGGGGTGCGGGAGTCCGGTTGATCACCAGGTAATGGTGGCGGCATCGGCCGAGAGGGCTACGCCACGGTTGGCGCGCCGGGTGTCGCCGGCGCGGCCTCGATGCGTGTGCTTGTTGAGCGGCAACGGGTTTCGAATCGCGGCGGCCTCGTCCCACCCCCGATCGGCTCGAAACGCGAGACGCCGATCTCGGTCCTCGTCGGCGGCGACGGAGACCACGTCCTGGGCCGGATCGAGCGACGCCTCGTCGGGCCACCACTAGTGTAGGGGCAGTGCTGGCGGGAGTTTCATCCCGGCAGCGCGCGGGAAGGTGACGCCCGCGAGCTTCGTGCGCGGGTGACCAGTTTGCCGCGACTGGTTGCGGCCCCGAATAGCGTTGGACTCAGCCGATGCGTCGTGCGAGCCGGTTGCGACCGAACACGCTCAGGCGAAAGGAGTGAGCTCAGCTTTCGACGGGCTGGGCGATGAAGTCGGCGTGTTCGGCTTCGGTGGCGTCGCGGGCTTCGTCGATGAGGAGTACGGGGATGCCGTTGTCGATGGGGTAGGCGCGGCGCAGGCGCGGGTTGTAGAGGACGGTGCCCTCGGTCGCGCGGACCAGCAGCAGCGGGCCCTTGTCCTGCGGGCAGGCCAACAGGCTCAACAGCGTGGCGTCCAAGGTGGTGTGCTCCGGCATGACCGAAAACCTACCCGACGACGTCCCGCGATTCGACCGCCGGTCGGCGGTGGAACGAGATGTGGCGGTGGCCGAAGTAGCTGGCGACGGCCACCAAACCCATCACCACGACCGCCGCGGGTTTGTCCGGGAAATGCCACACCGACACGGCCAACTCCAGCAACACCATATTCAGCAGCAGCCCACCGGAATTCACCGCGACGAACCGCAGGAAATCACGCAGCAGATGCCCGCGCACCCGGAACACCAAAGTCCGATGCAACACGAACGCAACCGCAATACTCACGCCATACGCCGCCGCCACCGCCACCGAAGGCGGCACATTGTCGCCGAGCACCGCCAGCCACACCACGGTCATCCCGATACCGAGCGCGGTATTGAACCCGCCCACCACCGCGAACGCCAACTCCTGCCGCCGCACCACCCGCAACAAAGGCCCCGGATTCTCCACACCCCCCGCAGCACTCTCCCCCACCTCCGCCGCGACGCCTCCCTCCGCACCAGTCAAAGCCCCACCACCCGCACCGGTCGCACCAGTCCGACCACCATCGGCCCGACCCGCAACTCTCGCGCCAGCCACCACGCCATCAAAATCGCCTGACTGCTGCGCCAGACCCAGATCTGCCTCGGCAGGCGAGGCGGGCGGCGCTTGGTGGTTCGCGGTGTCGGCTCGCAGGTCGTAGTTGTCGGTGTCGCGGAGTGGGGCCCGGGGCACCGCGCGGATCACCTCCTCGGTGCGTGCGGAAGCCACGCTCCGGTCATCGTCGAAATCCACCAGGCGGCACCTCCTGTCGCGCTGGGCACTCTAGTCGCCACCGCACGATTCCTCGACGACCACCCCGGCCCGCGCGCCGACTGCGCACCCGTCCACTCCCGGAACCGGGTGTGAACCGCACGCAATTCGCCGCTCCTCGCGTCCGCCCGCCCCGCCAATCCGGCGATTCACAGACCTCCCGCACCGAGCCTCGGCGCGCCACGCGGCAAGTCGCTGTGCGAGGTGCCAACAACCCCTGTGAGGTCGGCCGCTAATCCGCTCTAGCTAAGGATCAGCGTGGGCGTACCCCGGCTGCGGGATTCGTGTCCGCGACCGAAGGGGCTGTCGCGTGGGCACGTCCGGCTACTGGCGGCGGTCCTTCACAGGAGCGCTGTCTTCGCAGATATTCGCTCCGAGTTCGTTGCGCCACAAGGAAACTCACGCGGATCCGTGACCTTGGTCGACCGATCCCGGACCGAGTCCTCGGTACAAGATCGGCACTGCCAGACCACCTCCCCGATCAGCGCGACGCGTCGGCCAGGTCTGGTTCAGGGGATGGTTCGGTCAGTTCTTCGGGGCGGCGGCGGGTGTACAACCATTGGAGCAGTCCGGCGCCGACCAGGCCGAGGGCGATGGCGGCGGCGCCGATCTGCCAGCCGGGGGGTCGCCAGGTCAGTTCGAGGTCGCCGTTTTTGGTGCCGGCCGGGATGTCTACGGCGAGGAAGGTTTTGGCGACGAGGTGGGTGGGGAGGTCTTTGCCGTCGAGGGTGGCGTGGTAGCCGGGCCAGCCGAGGCGGGCGAGGACGACCTGGCCGCCGGTGTCGGAGCTGACCCGCACGCTGCTGGTGCGGTCGGATTCGGCGACCGAGGTGGCGGTGACGCCGCGAGCGGCCGCGACGCGCCCGTTGCGAGTGGAGAGCAAGCCGTCGGCGCGTTCCAGCACGGAGATGTACTGCTCGTGGCCGGGGTAGTCGACCCATTTCCAGCCGGGCGGTGCGGGCTGGTTGCGGGCATCGGGGTACATCGCGCGTTGCAGCACGACCCGGTCGACTTTCATGAGGTCGACGATGGTGCGTCCGGTGCTGGGTTCGATGTCGAACGCGCGCCGGAACGCGTCGGGGCACACGCTGGTGTCCCAGCGCATGCAGAGCAGCTCGCCGAACCAGTAGTGGCCGTTCGGCGTGTATCCGCTGACGTAGGTGAGTTCGAGATCTTTGGCGTAGTTGCCGAAGACGAGAGACCCGTAGGCGCCCTTCAGGTTTCGTTCGCCGGGCGTAATGGGTCCGCGGTCGGCGAGTTGCAGGGTGGTGCCGGTGAAGTCGGGGAACGCGGCTTTCATCGCGGAGCGGTCGGTCGGCAGGTTCCAGCCCATCGGGGTCGGCTGCGCGGCCCACACCTGGACGTAGGCGATGGGGAACACCGCGACGAGTGTGAGCACGCAGGCGGCGACCGTGCCTTTGTTGCGTCCGAGCCAGACCACGGCCGCCCCGAGCGCGGCCACCGCGAGTACCGCGACCATATGCCCGCCCAGTTCGCGGGGCGCGGCGGAGAACGACCGCACGAACAGCAACCCGATCAGCACGCCCGCGGCGATGCCGCGCCGCCGCCAGCCGTCGAAGGTGGCGTAGCGCCCGAGCAGCACGCACACCAGCACCAGCAGCCCGAGCGCCACCATCGGCAGCACTCGCGCGGGCCAGCGCAACGGGCCGATGGCACCGGGTCCGGCGGTCCACATCAGCGCCATGATCGCGAACAACGCGATCGCGGTGAATTCCCGCCAGTTCTCCCGTGCTTTGCGCCAGTCGATGAACGCCAGCGCCGGGATCAGGAACCACGCGATGTAGACGACCGGCATCGGCTGCACGTAACCCCACCAGGAGTTGTACGCGGGCAGCGTGCTGGGCAGGCTGGCGTTCAGCGATTCGGACCAGGGGACGGTGAGGAACTGGTCGTTGTTGATCTGGGCGGTGCCGCGCCAGGTCACCTTGGCCGAGAGCATGCTCGGCAGGTAAGTGGCCAGCCCGACCAGCGCCGCGCAGCCGGCGGTGCCGAGCAACCACAGCGACGGACGCCATTTGCGTTGGTAGACAACCTCACCGACGGCGACCGCGCCGATCATCAGCCCGGCTTCCACGGCCGGGAAGATGTACTGCACCGAGATCGCCAGGTACAGGAACACGAAAGTCGGGATGGGCCCGCTGGATCCGGACCGACCGCTGCCACCGAGCCCCCGCGCGTAACGGACCCCGGACGCCCACGCGTGCGTCAGCCACGCCGTGCCGACGAACGCGGTGTACCAGCTGGCTTCGTCGAAGAACAGCAGCCAGCCGGTGAACGGCATGGTGACGCCGGCGACCGCCGCCCACGGGGCTTTCGCGCCGTAGGCGAGGCAGATCCGGTACACGCCGAGACCGAGCACGATCGCGAAGAGCAGTTTCACCACGGTGGCGTAGAGCGCGACGTTGTCCACCGAGGGCGCGATCAGATCGATCAGCAGCTGCGGCGGATTCAGCAGGCCCGCCTCTTCGATGGTGTAGTTGCCCGCCATCCAGTGTTCGGGGACCAGCATCGGAAATTGCCCGTCGCGCAGGCGATTTCCGAGCATCACCCACAGCGGGGCGTACTGCGACTCGGTGTCGTCGGTGTAGAAGTGCCGGACGTTGGCCAGCAGGACGGCGCCGTATCCGGCGATCACTCCGAGTGCGGTTATCAGACCCCACTTGTACACGTCCCGCCGGGCGAGCGCGCTGCTGCTTTCCACCACGAGTCCCAGACCCTACAGGCATCACACCGCGGCGGGCTGCTCCCCTGTCCGTCGCCGCGACCGCACGTACACCCACTGCAGCACACCGGTGCCGACGAGGCCGGCGGCCAGCGCGGCGATGCCGATCTTCCAGCCCGGCGGACGCCAGGTCAGCACCAGTTCGGCGTTCTGGGTGCCCGCGGGAAGGTCAACGGCGACAAACGATTTCGCCACGGTGGTGATCGGGATCTGCTTGCCGTCCAGCGTCACGCGATAGCCGGGCCAGCCCAGGCGGGCGAACACCACCTTGCCGCCCGCGGGCGCGCTCACCCGGACCCGGCTGGTGGTGCCGGTCTCCGAGATCGACGTCGCCGTCGCGTTCTTGGTGGCCGAGACCCGTCCGTTCACCGTGGAGATCAACCCGTCGACGCGTTCGAGCACCGAGATGAACTGCTCGTGTCCCGGGTAGTCCACCCACTTCCAGCCGTCCGGTGCGGGCTGGTTGCGCGCGTCCGGGAACAGTGCCCGCTGCAAGACGACCCGGTCGATCTTCATCAGATCGGCGAGGTTGCGTCCGGTGGTCGGCTCGGGGGCGAACATGCGCCGGAACGCGTCCGGGCACACGCTGCTGTCCCAGCGCATGCACAGCAGCTCACCGAAATAAAAATGGCCGGTCGGGGTGTAACCGTTGACGTAGCTCAGGTCCAGTGATTTGGCGTAGTTGCCGAAAACCAGGGAACCGTAAGCACCTTCGAGGCTTTTGTCCCCCGGCTGCACCAAGCCCCGCTCGGCAAGCTGGAGGGTGGTGCCGGGAAAATCCGGGAAGGCGGCCTGGGCCTCGGAGCGGTTGGTCGGCAGGTTCCACGTCATCGGCGTCGGCTGCGCGGCGTTCACCTGCAGGTAGGCGATGGGGAACAGCGCGACGATCGCCAGCGCGCAGGCCATGGCCGTGCCCTTGGTCCGATCCAGCCAGAGCACGCCGGCGCCGAGCGCGACCACCGCCGCGACCGCGAGCACATGCCAGCCGACCTGGTGCGGATCGGCGGAGAAGGTCCGCACGAACAGCAGGAAGATCAGCACGCCCGCGGCGACGGTCCGGTTCTTCAGATCCCGCGTGGTCGCGTAGCGCCCGAGCAGCACGCACACCAGCACCAGCAGCCCGATGGCCAGCATCGGCAGCACCCGCACCGGCCAGCGCAGCGGACCGATGGATCCCGGCCCGGCCGCCCACATCAGCATCACGACCGCGAAGAACGCGACGCCGGTCAGCTCCCGCCAGGATTGCCGGGCTCGCTGCCAGTCGATGAACGCCAACGCCGGAATCAGGAACCAGGCGATGTAGGTGACCGGCATCGGCTGCACATAGCCCCACCACGAGGTGAAGGCCGGCATCGAACTCGGCAGGCTGGCGTTGAGCGATTCCGACCACGGCACGGTCAGGAACTGGTCGTTGTTGATCTCCATGGTGCCGCGCCAGGTGACCTTGGCCGAGAGCATGCTCGGCAAAAAGGTCAGTAGCCCGGCCAGTCCGGCGCAGCCGCCGACGATCGCCAGCCGCAGCACGGGCAGCCATTTCCGTTGGTAGACAAGCTCTCCCACCGCGACCGCGAGCAGCATCAGCGCCGCCTCGACCGCCGGGAAGATGTACTGGGTGGAGATCGTCAGATAGAGATAGACGAACACCGGGATCGGCCCGCCCTGCCCGCGGGTGTAGCGCACCGACGACGCCCAGGCGTGCACCAGCCAGGCCGTGCCGGTGAGCGCGGTCATCCAGCTGGCCTCGTCGAAGAACAGGAAGAAGCCCGAGAGCGGGAACGCGATACCCGCCACCGCCGACCAGGCGGGCCGGCCGCCGTAGGCCAGGCAGATCCGGTAGACGCCGAGCGCGGAGATGATCGCGAAGATCAGTTTCACGACGGTGGCGTAGAGCGCCATGTTGTCCACCGACGGCGCGATCAGATCGATCAGCAGCTGCGGCGGGTTGAACAGGCCCGCGTCGTCCATCGTGTTGTTGCCCGACATCCACCGCTCGGGCACCAGCACCGGGAAGGTGCCGTCGCGCAACGCGCGCCCGAGCCCGATCCACAGTCCGGTGTACTGGGATTCGGTGTCGTCGGTGTAGAAGTGCCTGGCGTTGGCGAGCAACACCGCGACGTAGCCCAGGATCACGCCGACGATGGTGATCGCACCCCAGCGGTATACCTCGCGACGAGCGGAGCGGTCCTCTGCTGCGGGCTCGGGCGCCGACGCGGCCCCCTCCGATCCGGCAGGCGCGGGCGGTTCGGCAGAAGTAGCCGTGTTGACCTCGGCGGACCCGGTGAGCACCACCCTCGACACTGCGCTTTCCGTCACGAGTTCCAAACCCTACACAGCGGTGTGGCACTTGGCATCAGCCCGCCGCCGCGATGATGATGGGGGGATGTGCTGCCCCGGAATCGGAAACCCGCACCATGCTAGAGTTCTGGACGGCTCGGGCCCTGCTGTCCCGCGGGAGCTACCGGCACGCACCGTCATCGAAAGTCGATCAAGCTGATGCCGATTCCGTCCAATCAGACGCCCCGTTCCGCCGTCGTACCGAACGGCCGGTCCGCCCGATCGCACGGCATCTCCGTCGTCGTGCCGATCTACCGGGGTGAGGACACCGTCGGCGGGCTGGTCGCCGAACTCCACGAACTCACCCGCCCCAGCACCACCCCGGGTGGGGTCACCTTCCAGGTCGACGAGATCATCCTCGTGCACGATCACGGACCGGATCGCTCCGATGTGGTGCTGCAAGAACTCGAGCGCGCCTACCCCGAGGTGCGCACCATCTGGCTCAGCCGCAATTTCGGCCAGGACGCCGCGACCATCGCGGGCATGTCCGCGGCGAACGGCGACTGGATCGTCACCATGGACGAGGACGGTCAGCACGATCCGCGGTTCATCGGCACCTTCCTCGACGCCGCGCTGACCGAACGCGCCGAACTGGTCTACTCGAAGCCGAGCAACACTCGCCCGCACGGCTTCCTGCGCAACCTCACCTCGCGCGGCGCGAAGCTGGTGCTCGCGACGCTGTTCGCGTTCCCCGACTCCACCCGGTTCGAGAGCTACCGGCTGATCCGCGGCGCCATCGGCCGCCAGCTCGCCGAGGTCGCGTCCAACGGGGTGTACCTCGATGTCGCGCTCACCTGGGTGGTCGGCAATGTCGCGCAAGTGCCGGTGGTGCTGCGCGCCGAGGGCCGCGAAGAGTCCGGTTACAACTACCGCCGGCTGTTCTCGTTGTTCTGGAAGATGGTGCTGTGCAGCGGAACTCGCGGCCTGCGCCTGGTCAGCATGCTCGGCGTGACGCTGGCGCTCGGCGGCGGGCTGCTCGCCGCGTTCATCGTCTACGAGGCGCTCACCACCGACAACTGGGCGCCCGAGGGCTGGGCGTCGATGATCGTCGTGCTGCTGCTCGTGTCCGGCGCCATCCTGTTCTCGCTCGGGCTCATCGCCGAGTACCTCGGCGTGGCACTGCACATTCTGGTCGGTAAGCCGCTCTACCTGACCGTCGATTCACCGACACCGCGTCCGCAGGCACTACCCTCCGCAGTCGAGGATCCCGCCGCCGAACTGCGGACCTTGACCACCACCGCCAACAGGGGGAACGACCGGGTTGACCACTGACCGCATCATCTTCAGCCGCCCGTTCCGGGCCGAGCGCGAACTGGCCAATCTGGCGGCCGTACTCGGCTCCGATCACAGTCACGGCGACGGTCCGTTCACCGCGTCGGCGACCGCGAAGCTGAAGACCATCACCGAGGCGCCGCACGCGCTGCTCACCACCTCGTGCACCTCCGCGCTGGAGATGGCGGGTCTGCTGCTGGAGCTGGGCCCGGACGACGAGGTGATCGTGCCGAGCTTCGCCTTCACCTCCACCGCGACCGCGATGGCCCTGCGCGGCGCGACCTGCGTGTTCGCCGATATCGATGCGGAGACCGGCAATATCGATCCGGAATCGGTGGCGGCCGCGATCACCGACCGCACCAAGGCCGTCGTCGTCATCCACTACGGCGGTGTCGCCGCGGACATGGAGCGGCTGCTCGAACTGTCCAACGCGCACGGCTTCGCCATCGTCGAGGACAACGCGCACGGGCTCGGCGGCCGCTGGCGCGGACGCGCGCTGGGCACCCTCGGCGCGCTCGGCACACTGAGCTTCCACGACACCAAGAACGTGCACTGCGGCGAAGGCGGTGCGCTGCTGCTCACCGACGAGATCCTGATGGCGCGCGCGGAGATCATCCGGGAGAAGGGCACCGACCGCGCCCGCTTCCTGCGGGGCGCGGTGGACAAGTACTCCTGGCAGGACATCGGTTCCAGCTACCTGCCCAGCGAACTGAACGCCGCCGTGCTCGACGCGCAGCTCGACGAGTTCGCCACCATCCAGGCCGGACGGCACCGGGTGTGGGACGCCTACGCCGCCGCACTGCCGGACTGGGCCGCCCGCAACGACGTTCGGCTGATGACCGTGCCCGGCGATCGCGAGCACACCGCGCACCTCTACTACCTGCGCGTGCCCGACGAGGACCGCCGCGACGACCTGATCACGCATCTGCGCGGCAAGGGCATCGTGGCGCCGTTCCACTATGTGCCGCTGGATTCCAGCCCGGCCGGGCTGAAGCTCGGCCGCACCCCGCAGCCCTGCGTGCGGACCGCGCAGTTCTCCGGAACCGTTGTGCGCCTGCCGCTTTGGCCGGATCTCACCGACGATCAGATCAGTCGCGTGGTCGCGGCGGTCACGGAGTTCACGGTCTAGGCGTCGAGGACGTACAGCTTTTCGCGGCCGCCCGCGATGAGTGAGCGCTGGTCGATGCGGGTCGCGTAGCGCTGGAAGAACTCGTCCAGCGTCGCCTCGGTGAAGCGGTGCGCCTGCGCGCCGTCGCCGGCGTCGGTGAAACGCTGGCCGAGCAGCGCGAGCACCCGGTTATCGCTGCTGGCCAGGTTGCGCACGGGTTCGGCGATGATCACCTGTTTGCGCGCCGCGGCCAGCATCCGGTCGAGCACCGGCGCGGGATCGGGCAGGAAGTGATAGAGGCTGGCCTGCATCAGCACATAGTCCGCCGCGGGCAGCGGTGTGTCGGAATTCAGATTCCAGACTCGGCCCTGCCCGCCCGCCGCGGTGAGTTTCGCGACGAAACCGTCGTTGCGATCCAATCCCGTGTAGTCGACCGACTTCTGCCGCAGATACCGGGTGTACAGGGTCGCCGGACCGCAGCACAGGTCGAGCACGCTCGCGCCCGCCGGCACCAGCGCCTCGACGGCGCGGTACCGGGCCGCGTAGTGCCGGCCGTACAGCGCACGCATCAGTAGCTCGTAGACGGTGGCGTTGCGGTAGATCAGGCTCGATCGCACCAAATACCCCTGTGAACAGAATCGGACAGCAACGTCAGCGTGGGATGCTACGGCGCGCGGCCGCCGCCCGCACATGCGGGCGGCTCGAGCAGGTGAAATCGGCGGCGCGCGAACGGCTATCGGTCGCCGAGCACGGCGGCCGCGTCTGCCTCGGTGAGGATTTCGTAGGCGTCCGAAGTCCGGTTGTACCACCAGGTGTCCGGGCCCGGCTCAGGGCGGCCCGCCGCCTGCACCGCACGGGTGGACGGGCGGTAGGAGGCACTGCGCGGAATCTCGGCCACCACGTGGACCACATCGGGCCGCTGGTCCGGATCGAGCGCGCGCAACGCCTCGGTCACGTCCTTGGGCTCCAAGTGGAAGCCCTTGCGTACGCACACCGCGGCGACCGCGATGCAGTTCTTGCCAGTGTCCAGCCCGTACGCGACCTCCATATCGATCGCGGTGACATCGTTGAGCACGTCGACGATCGGCTGCCCGAACACCGGTCCGCGCGCGGTGTGGATGACGGTGTCCTTGCGGTCGATCAGCCAGTAGTCGCCGTCGCTGTCGCGGCGGAACAGGTTCTCCGTCGGCATCCACGAGTCGCCGGGCGCGAAAACGCCGCGCAACCCGCCCGCGGAGATGTCGATGCCCTCGGACGCTTTACCGATCAGCAGGCCGACCTCGTTGTCCGCGCAGCGTCGGGCGTAGCCGGCCTCGTCGGTCAGGATCTCCTCGGTGACCGGGTCGTAGGCGACCAGCTCCACCCGGGCGGTGCCGGGGACCGGCCTGCCCTTGCAACCACGCTTGGCGCCCTGCACATTGGCCAGCACCACGTCGCCCTCGATGGAGGCGTAGAACTCCACCACCCGTGCCGGATCGAACTGCTCGGTGGTGCGCCGCCACAGCCCCGAGGGCATGCCGGAGCCGATGAACAGCCGAATCGGATGCCAGTGGTGGTTGGCAGCCGGGGTGGGTGAATACGGCCCGGCCGGGAACACGTCCGCGTCGAGGATGTCGCGCATCATCGTCCAGGTGTAGGTGACCACCGTGACGCCGTAGCGGTGCACCTCTTCGGCGAACCGGGCCGGATCCAGCGAGCGGGCCAGCGCGATCCGGCTGCCGCCCGCGATCGCACCACCCAGACTGACCAGCAGACCGGACGAATGATGCAGCGGCGCAAGGCAATACACCGTGTCCCTGCGATTCAGGTCGGCGGTGGTCGCGGTGCCGAAGGCCGACAGCGCCCAGCGATGGTTGGTGATGTACTTGGTCTCGAGCCGGTCGCCGGTGCCGGTGACGAGCACGAACGCCAGCTCGCGGGCGAGCCCCGGGTCGGGTCGGTACCAGCCGGGCAGCTTCACCTGCGCGGGGTCGATCTGCTCGAGGTCGATCACCTGGCCGTCGGCCGGCAGATCGAGCTGCCGGGCGTCCCCGCCGCCGAGCACCAGCACCCGCGCACCGGTGCCCGCCGCGTGCCGCAGGTTCTCCGGATCCGCGACCACCGTGTCGACATGGGTCAGTTCCAGCGCGCGGACGAGTTCGCTGCCGGGCGCGAGCAGCACCGCCACCGCGCCGAGCCGCGACAGCGCGGCGACCGTCGCCAGCGCGCTCGGCCGGGTTTCCATGATCACGCCGACCCGCATCGCCGGGCGGATGCCAACCGAGATCAGCCCGCGCACCACGTTGTCGATGCGCACGTTGACCGCGGCGTTGGTGTGCACCCGGTCGTCGAAGAGGAACAGGTCCTTCAGCGGGGCGCGCCTGCCCTGTTCGGCGATCAGCCTGCCGAGCGAGATCCGGGTGTGCGGCTGGATCATGCCGAGCCGGGTCAGCCGGGGCAGCGCCCGCGCGGCCTCCCCCGCCAGCTCCACCGAGCCGCGCACGGTGTTGTTCGCGATACCCTCCAGCGCCTTGCCGACGCCCGCGCCCGCCTCGGCCAGCGAGGCCGCGGTGTGCACCACGCGGGTGGCCGCCGAACGCGGCCGGTTCGTCTCGACCTGATCGACCATCGGATGGATCTGCGGCGGCAGCAGGGTGTCTCGTTCGAGCCAGTCGACCCACTGGCGCACCAGCGGCCAGGTGTGATTGGTCGCGGTGCTGCCCGCCACCAGACCGAAATGCCCGGCGACCAGCGTCGCCTCGTAGACCTCCGCGTTCGGCGCGGCCCGCACGATGCCGCGCACCGCGCCGGGCTGACCGATATCGTCCACCTCGCCGACGAACGCGAGGATCGGGCACTTCAGCTCCGCGAGCGAGACCGGGTGATCGCGAATCACGAAGCCGCCCAACATCAAACGGTTGTGCGCGACGAACTGCTTGAGCAGATCGGCGGCGGCCGGACCGGCATAGCCGACCCAGCCGTCGCTGTTGAGGAACCGGCGCTGCCGCTCCTTGGGCAGCAACGCCTCCCGGTCGTGCAGCTGGCGCAGGAAGTCGAGCCTGGCCTTCGCGGTCTTCATCGGGTCGAGCATCTGGAAGCCGATCCGCACCATCGAATCGGTGATCGGCAGCCGCGTCACCACGTGATCGGCCAGGAAATCGGCGACATCGGAGACCATGCCGTAGGGCAGGCCGAACGGCATGCCCGCGACGATGTCGACGGGACTGCCGAACGTCACGATGCTCTGCACGCCCTTGCCGTACCGGTAGGCGGCGACCTGGTAGGCGAACATGCCGCCCTGCGAGTACCCCATCAGGTGCACGCTGCTGCCGGTCGCCTCGGTCACCGCATCGATCGCGCTGCTCACCGCGAGCACATGGTCGGCCAGGTCGCGCTCCCAGCCGCCCTCTTCCTTCGCGGGCGAGCCGAAATCGACCACCCAGCAATCGATTCCGCCGCGATGCAGGATACCGACGGCGCCGTCCTCGGCGTTCACGTCCCAGATGTCGGCATTCACCATCAAGGGCGGCACGAGCAGCACGACCGGCCGGTTCGGGGTCGCGTCGTCCGGGAAGTAGTGCCGCAGCCGGTACATGCGCCGGCGCTCGACCACCTCGAACGGGGACGACTCGACATCATGGGTCAACCCGCCGAAGCGGATGACCTCGAGGCCGTTCTGCGCGGTTGCCATCAACCGCTGCACCGACCCGACCAAATCCTTCGCGCTGAACTTCACAATCGCTCCTGGCCCTACCCTAGAACGTGGCACACATGACCGGCGCACTCCGCCGAAAAGGAGTCCCTTCCGGTCCCCGAGAAGTACGCCGACTACATGTTCCGTCGAGCTTCCCACACCAAGTGTCCACTATGTGGCTGCTGTGACCCGATCCATGTCGGTTCGCGCGCCGTTCGCGACGCGCCAGGGTAGCTATCGCCGCGCGATCTGTCCGCCGAATCACGGTTCGTGCGCACAACGTTATCCGGCGTTGTTTCGATCGGTCGCGTGTCGTGACCATCCGAATCACGGCACGGGCATCTGCGATATTCGGCTGCGCGGGCCCGACCGCCCGGACTAAACTCGGGCCGTCTGGAACACACTGTCGTGTAAGACATTTCGCTCGTTCACCGTAGCTTTCGCGGGTTTCCTGCCCGCTTATTCGTGGTGCAGTAAAGCCGTCTTCGATCTCATCGTATCGGTGCCCTATCTCGAGGGGAGGACCACGCATGACTATCGAAATGCCCGTCCACACGGAAAACAATGTCCGCAAGAGCCTCAGTACCTCCGCCGCCGCCAAACTGTCGCACACCACCAAATCCGAACCGCAGATGCAGGGCATCAGCTCGCGCTGGCTCACCCGCATGCTGCCATGGACCCAGGTCAATGGCGGTGTGTACCGGGTGAACCGGCGCCTCACGCACACCGTCGGCAACGGCGAGGTGGAATTCATCGTCGACGGGTCACAGGCGCGCGTCATTCCTCTGGAACTCCAAGAACTTCCGCCGCTGCGCGGTTTCGATGACGAAGAAGTGCTGCGCGCATTGTCCGACCGTTTCGAGCAGCGCGAACTGGAACCGGGCACCGTGGTCGCCGAATTCGGAAATCCGATGCATCAGGTCGTGCTCATCGTGCACGGAAAACTGAGCAAACTCGGCTCCGGCGAATACGGCGAGCAGACCAAACTCGGCATGTTGGCGGGCGGCGATTTCTTCGGCGAACAAACGCTGACCGATCCGGATGCCATTTGGCCGGCCACCGTCAAGACCGTCACGCGGACAACGGCTCTCGTGCTGCCCCGGCAAGCCCTCGACGAAGTGATCGAGAACGCGCCCGCGCTACGCGAGCAACTCTCGCGCGTCGCCGCGGTGTCCACCCAGCCGCAGAACCACAAGGGCGAGGCCGATATCGAAGTCGCGTCCGGCCACGCCGGGGAGCCGATGCTCACCGGCACCTTCGTCGACTACGACTCGGCGCCGCGGCAATACGAACTCAGCCTGGCGCAGAGCGTCCTGCGTGTGCACACCAGGGTCGCCGACCTGTTCAACGATCCGATGAACCAGGTCGAACAGCAGCTGCGCCTGACCGTCGAGGCGCTCTACGAACGCCGGGAGAACGACCTCGTCAACAATCCCGATTTCGGTCTGCTGCACAACTGCGATCTCAAACAGCGCATCTACACCGAGTCCGGCCCGCCCACCCCGGACGACATGGACGAACTGCTCAGCATGCGCCGCAGCACGAAACTCTTTCTCGCACACCCGAAAGCCATCGCCGCGTTCGGGCGTGAATGCAGCAGACGCGGCCTGTATCCGGACCCGGTGGATGTGGACGGCCACCGCGTGCCCGCCTGGCGCGGGGTGCCGATCTTCCCGTGCGGCAAGATCCCGGTCAGCGACACCGCGACCACCTCGATCCTGGCCATGCGCACCGGCGAGAAGGACCAGGGTGTGATCGGCCTGCACCAGATCGGCATACCGGACGAGTACGAGCCGAGCCTCAATGTGCGGTTCAAGGGGATCGATGATCAGTCGATCATCTCGTACCTGGTCAGCTGCTACTACTCCGCCGCCGTGCTGGTCCCGGACGCGCTCGGCGTGCTCGACAACGTCCTGGTCGCCCGCCAAGCCGACTGACGGGTACACAGCCATATCTGCGCTCTCCCGCGCGACGGACGGCGATCCCGCTCTCGCGCAAGCTGATTCGCCCGAACCGGAGCCGCTGATCGCGCTCCGGATCCGGGGACGGCCGGCAAGCGCGCCTGGCATGCCGGCAACAGACGCTACAGCGACACCTGACCACCGACCCGACAACCAGAACGACGCAGTCCCGCAATGTGAGCCCTACCGTGACCAAAGGGGATGATCTCGCATGACCACGCTGAACCCGCACACCGATGCCGTGCTCCGCACCAGCTACCAGGAGTCGGTCGCCGCGTACTGGAACAACAACCCGAACGACGATCGGGTCAACACGAAACTCGGTGAGGTGGACGGGCTCTACCACCATCACTACGGTATCGGCGCCCCCGATCTGTCGGTCCTGACCGGGCCCGAGGAGACCAGGCAGGAACGCATCGTCAAGGAACTGCACCGGTTGGAGACCGCGCAGGCCGAGTTGCTGCTCGACAATCTCGGTGACGTCCGGCCCGGGGACCGGCTGATGGACGGCGGCTCGGGCCGTGGCGGGACGAGCTTCATGGCCAACCAGCGTTTCGGCTGCGCGGTCGACGGCGTCACCATCTCCGAATACCAGGTGCGCTTCGCCAACGAGCAGGCCGCCGAGCGCGGCGTCGCCGACAAGGTGCAGTTCCATTTCCGGAACATGCTGGAAACCGGGTTCGAGCCGTGGTCGAGGCGCGCCATCTGGACGAACGAGACGACGATGTACGTCGACCTGTTCGATCTGTTCCGCGAATTCGCCCGGCTGCTGGAACCGGGCGGCCGCTATGTCTGCATCACCGGCTGCTCCAACGACCTCACCGGCGGGCGCTCGTCGTCGGTCAGTTGGATCGACGCGCACTACGGCTGCATGATCCATCCGCGCAGCGAGTACTTCCGGGCCATGGCCGACAACGGCCTGGTGCCGATCGGCGTCACCGACCTCACCGCGGCGACCATCCCCTACTGGGAACTGCGCACCAAATCAGAGCTCGCGACCGGCGTCGAGAAGCCGTTCCTGACCGCGTACAAGGAGGGCAGCTTCCAATACCTGCTGATCGCCGCCGATAAGGTAGGCAGGTGACCAACTCTGCCGACCAGCCGCTGACCGACCGCGAGGCCCTGCTCGTCGAGCTCGTCGACGACGCAGGTCACGCGGTCGGGACGTGCTCGGTGGCGCTGGCGCACCAGGCGCCGGGCCGGCTGCACCGCGCGTTCTCGGTGCTGCTCTACGACGCGGACGGGCGGGTGCTGTTGCAGCAGCGGGCGGCGGTCAAGACCCGCTTCCCGGCACAGTGGGCCAACACCTGCTGCGGGCATCCCGCACCGGGCGAAGCGGTCGAGGCCGCAGCCGCGGTGCGCCTCACCGAGGAGATGGGCTTGGCCACCGCGCTCACCGAGGTGGGCGTCTATCGCTACCACGCCGAGGACTCGGCCACCGGTCGCGTCGAATTCGAATGGGACCACGTGCTGGTCGGCAAGCTCACCGCCGGGGCGCCTCGCCCGGACCCGGCCGAGGTCGCCGACTACGCGTGGATCCACCCGGATGCGTTGCGCGAGAAACTGATCGCCGACCCCGGCAGCTACACGCCGTGGCTGGCGGGCGTTCTCGATGTCGCCGAGCAGGCGGTCACTGGAACGTCGCCGCGCTGAGCCGGCCGACGCCGGTGCGCAGGCCCGGGCCGAGACAGCCCCCGATCATCTCGGGCGTCATCTCGTAGGCCGCGGTGATCCGGACCGTGCTGCCCTGGCCGAGTCCGGCCACCACCGCCAGCGGGCCGACGGTCGGCTGCTGCATGGTGACCGGCCACTGGCCCCACAGCCTGCTCGTCTCCCCGTTCGACCACAGCACGTCGACGGTGATCGGGCCGTCCGCCGGATGCATGCAGTCCGAGGTCGCGATGTGCGTGCCCGTGAACGTACCGCCGGTGATGCCCTCGGGACCGCCGGAACAGTCCTGCAGCACGCCGACCGAGGTGAACGTCAGCGTGTCCGGCGACATATCGATCGCGCCGTCGACGGCGGTCCAGCGAAAATCACCGCCCGCGCAGGTGCCCGCCGGCGGCAACGCGGACGCCGTACCCGGGAAGAACGGGCCGAGCAACGTGGCGGACACCGCCGCCGTCAGGGCGAAATTGCCGAGCAGCAACACCGCGGCACCTCTTCTCGCGGGCGGATCCCGGGAAGCGACCTGCCCACAGGTCGCCGATCGGGTTGGACCTTGCCGGAGCGGGTGGAGCACGAGCATGACGAGAATCTCATACCGTCCTTGCGGTTTTCGTCCCGCCACACAGGCATTGGCGACCGGCCGCCCAGAGTGGCTCAAATGTCTAGATGCGCATATCTACGTAGGAGCATGTTGACAATCCTGAGAGAAATCATAGGAACGGCACAGGCTATGACCAGGTCGGTCTTGCATCCTGGGAGCCGTAGCAAGTTGTCGGCTAAGTGAGGTGCGCAATGGTTGAAGTCGAGGTCACCGGTACGACCGTGACGATCCAGGTGCTCGGTGGGCATCAGGTCCTCGCGCTACGTGAGCAGATCACCTTCGATCTAGCCGATATCACCGCGGTGACCAAGGCCGAGGTGGACCTGCGCCCGCCGTGGCTGCGTACGCCGGGCACCTTCTTCCCCGGCGTGATCGCCGCGGGCACCTTCCGCGGCAAGGGCCGAAAAGAATTCTGGGACACCAGGTTCGACGGCCGCGCGCTGCGCATCGAACTCGCCGGCGCCGCGTTCACCCGCCTCGTCGTCGACGTGGACGACCCGGACACCGCACTACACCTGCTCCGAACCGCAGTAGCGGCATAACCCCTCCCCCGATGCCCCGCATGCCCCACGCGTGCGGGGCATCGGCATGCTCGGGTCGGTCCGTGCCGCGGACATCGGCGGGTGTGCGGGTGCTTCGATCGGGCATGCCATCCTGGAATCGATCCGTACGACAGAGAGTTTGCGATGACGGTTTCGGCAGCACAGTTCGTAGATCGCCGGTTCGCGACGCTGGTCGCCGAGTTCGACCGGCTGTTCCGCCGGCCCGCCGACGGCGGCGGCGCACTGGCGGTCTATCAGCACGGCGTGCCGGTGGTCGATGTCTGGGCCGGGTTCGCGCGGCCCGGCGTGCCGTGGGCGCAGGACACGGTGGCCATGGCGTTCTCCACGGGCAAGGGTGTCGCGAGCACGCTGTTGCACCGGTTCGCCGAGCGCGGCCTGCTGGACTACGACGAGCTGGTCACCGCCTACTGGCCCGAATTCGGTGCGGCGGGCAAGGATCGGATCACGGTGCGCGAATTGCTCACGCACCGAGCGGGTTTGCATCGGCTGCGGGATCTGCTGCCCGGACCGGTGGAACGCTTCTTCGACGATGTGGCGGTGACCGAGGCCCTGGCCGCGGCGACGCCCGATCCGCGCCGACTGGTCACCAGCGGCTATCACGGCATCACGTTCGGGCATTTGGTGGCCGAGCTGGTGCGCCGGGTGAGCGGGGCGAAGTTCACCGACGTGCTGCGCACCGAGATCGCCGAACCGCTCGGCGCCGAAGAACTCTGGTTCCGGGTGCCCGAAGCCGAGCGCGGACGCATCGCGACCAACTTCCCTCGGCTGACCGTGGCGGGAATGAGCTGGGAGAACAGCCGCCGGCTCGCCCGCAGGACCAGGTTCGCGGCCGCCATGGACACCACCCCGAACGGCTTCGCGGAACTGATCGCCGATCCGCGCCTGCATGATTCGGTGATGCCCGGCGTCAATGGCGTCTTCGGCGCCCGCGCCCTCGCGCGGCTCTACGGCGCGCTCGCCAACGGCGGCACGCTCGACGGCTTCGAGCTGCTGCGCCCCGAGACCATCACGGCGATGTCCGAACGCCAGATCTTCACCCCCGATTATGTTCTCGCCCTGCGCATCCCGTGGGCGCTCGGCTTCCACGGCGTGCCGATGAAGCCGTCCAAGGCCGAACCCATCTCGGCGTTCGGCCATTTCGGACTCGGCGGCTCCGGCGCCTTCGCCGACCCGGCCACCGGAGTGGGGCTCGCCTTCGTCACCAACCGGCTCGGCAGCAGGGTCACCCCACTCGGCGATGCCCGGCTGGCCCGGCTCGGCGCGCTGGCCCACAATCTCGCCAAACGGTGAACCGCGCCGTTGTCCTTCGTTCGGCGTAAAGGAGAAATGGCCGAAGATTCGTGAGAGGAATGGCGGCCGAGGTGGCAGCATGTGCGGCATGGAGTTGGTCGGTATGGAACGGATCGAGGCCGCCGCGGCCTTGCTCGCGCCGGTGATGCGCAAGACGCCGATGGTCACCTTGCGGGTGCTCTCGGAGCGGGTCGGCACCGAGGTGCTGCTCAAGTGCGAGAACTTGCAGCGCACCGGGTCGTTCAAACCGCGCGGCGCGTACAACCGGATCGCCAATCTGCCCGCCGAGGACCGGGCGCGCGGCGTGGTCGCGGCGAGTGCGGGCAATCACGCGCAGGGCGTGGCCTGGGCGGCTGCCTCGCTGGGCCTCGCCTCGACGGTGTTCATGCCGGTCGGCGCGTCGCTGCCGAAGCTGGCGGCCACCAAGGCCTACGGGGCCGAGGTGCGACAGGTCGGCGAGACCATCGAGGATTCCCTGGACGCCGCGAGGGAGTTCGCCGAACGCACCGGCGCCACGCTGATCCATCCGTTCGATCACCCGGATATCGTGGCCGGGCAGGCGACGGTGGCGCTGGAGATCCTGGAGCAGGTCCCCGACCTGGGCGCGGTGCTCGTGCCGACCGGCGGGGGCGGGCTGATCGCCGGGGTCGCGGTGGCCCTGCACAAGCTGGCGCCGCAGGTGCGCGTGATCGGCGTGCAGGCGGCCGAGGCGGCGGCCTGGCCCGGGTCGTTGGCCGCGGGCAAGCCGGTGCGGGTCGCGCGGATGTCGACGATGGCCGACGGCATCGCGGTCGGTCAGCCGGGTCAGGTGCCGTTCGCCCATGTCGCCGAGCATGTTTCGACGATGCTGACGGTCGACGAGGACTCACTGTCCAAAGCACTGCTGCTCTGTCTGGAACGCGCGAAGCTGATCGTGGAACCCGCAGGCGCGGCGGCGGTCGCGGCGCTGATGAGTTGTGCCGCAGCCGATCTGGATCTGGACCTGGCCCGGCCGGTGTGCGCGATCCTGTCCGGCGGCAATATCGATCCGCTGCTGCTCACCCGGCTGATCGGCCACGGCTTGAGCGCGGCGGGCCGCTATCTCGCGGTGCGCGTGACGATCGCGGACCGGCCCGGTGGGCTCAGCGCGCTGCTCGCGGTGGTGGGCAAGACCGGTGCCAGCGTGGTCGACGTCGCACACTCGCGTACCGGTACGTGGTTGGCGCTCAACGAGGTCGAGGTCTCGCTCACGCTGGAGACCCGCGGCCACACGCACCGCGACGACGTCCTCACCGCGTTGACCAACGCGGGCTACTCGGTTCGCGTCGAGGACTAGACAGCCGACCGGCGCAATGGGCTCGCCGGCGCGCACCTTTTGTCGCCCCGCGCGCGTGTTGGTCGACGGACACGCACGCGCGGTGACGAAACATGCGCTGCGGGCGGCTGTCGCGTACCGCCCGCAGCCGTGTCGCCGTCCTCGGCCGAGGACGGCGACACGGGTGGGTACCAACGAATCGAGCTGTTACCGAACGATATTCGTTCAGGGGAGCACGTCGGCTGCTGCGTACGTCTGCATCGCGTCGGCGATCGCGCCGGCGTTGTCGGTCAACGCCTTGTCACTGATGTTGGCCGTCGTATCGCAGGAACGGTGGTAGCAGGGGTCGTACGGCCGCCCGGCCTGACCGCCGAACTGCCGCTGCTCCTGCGCGGTCTTGATGCCTTCGGCACCGGTGAACAGGCCGCCGACCGAGATACCCACCCGCATGAACGGACCGTAGTCCGACCGTCCGTCGAGCGCGGTGCGCCCGTACGGCAGACCCTTCGAGGTGAAGTATCGGATGAAGTTCTGCTCGATCTGGGCCGAACCGGCCGGGCCCTGCCTGCCGTCGTAGATCTTGTAGGCGTAGTTGATCGAACCGATCATGTCGAAGTTCAGGTAGAGCGCGATGCGGTTGCGATTGGCCTGAGACAGGTTGTTCACGTAGAACTTCGAGCCGACCAGGCCGAGTTCCTCGGCGCCCCACCAGGCGAAGCGAACCTTGTTCTTCGGCGTGGACGTGGCCATCTGCAGCGCGATCTCGAGCAACGCCGCACTGCCGGAACCGTTGTCGTTGATACCGGCGCCCGCGCGCACGGAATCGAGGTGCGCACCGGCCATCACGACCTTCTCCGCGTTACCCTGCGGGGATTCGGCGATCACGTTGTGCGTCGTGGCGGGCAGCGCCTCGGTGTCGGTCTTGAGCCGGACCACCGAGTTCGCCTGGCCGGCAAGGTCTTTGCCGACGGCGTAGCTGGTGGCGACGACCGGCACGGTGATGCCCTTTTCGTCGAGCGCCTCGGTGAAGGCGTCGGTGCGGCCCGGCTGCCCCTCGTTGAAGATGATCACGCCGGAAGCGCCGGCCGCCTGGGCATTTCGCGCCTTGTCCGCCGCGGTGCAGGTGCCGCGCTGCAGCAGCGCGATATTGCCGCGGGTGAACTTCGCGAAGTCCGTTGCCTCACAACCGGAGGTCGAGGCGTTCGCCTCGCCGCGCGGCGACAAGGCCAGGTCGACGCCTTGGACCGGGGCCTTCGTCTCGCCCGAGCCCGAGTAGGTCAGGGTGGCGAAATCACCGAGCTGGCTGCGGTCCGCCGGGGTCGCCTTATAGCTGGTAGCGCCGCCGGAGACCCGTTCCATGACCGCCGTCGTCCGTTCCCGGAAAGACTGGAAGGTGAACGGCTGCAAGGTCACCTGATATCCGGCCTGGCGCAGCGCACCGGCCACGTAGTCGCGCGAAGCGTCGTAGCCGGCGGTGCCCGCGGCGCGGGTGCGGCCGTTGGCGTTGGCGATGGCCTGGAACCGATCTAGGTGCTGCTTCACGGCGGGCGCCTTGATCGAGTCGGCCAACTGCCGCTCGGGCGGTGCGCCGGGTTCCGCGTACGCGGAACCCATCAGCGCGAGTGAGAAAACGACGGGCAGAGCGGTGGCTGCGGCGATAACGCGGCCGGCCCTGTCTCGGGGGAAGATGCGGGGCATATCGGCTCCTCCAGAAGGGATGGATGAATCCCGGATGGTCGGAAGATTAAGCCGATGCGTCACTGTGATGAAACCCCAGTTGATAGTGGGGAAAGCGGCTGTGTGCCAGGTTTTCCCGCCCGTGCCGACCGGACGCGTGCGCGCCCGGTCGGCCCCTCATCGGGCAGTGGTCAGCACTTGCGCTTGTAGAAATACTTCGAGTTGGCCTCCATATCGGCCTGGGTGATGGCGATCATGTCGGTCTGGATCGTCCGGGTCACCGGCTTGCCCTCGATCGCGGCGACCGCCTGATCGACGCCCTTCGCCCCGATGCCAGCGGGATCCTGGGCGATAAGGGCTTGCACCGTACCGGCTTTCAGGTCCTCGACCTGCTTCGGGCTGGCGTCGAAGCCGACCAGCTTCACCTGGCCGAGCTTGTTCGCGTTGCGCAGGCCGGTGGCCGCGCCCTCGGCGGAGCTCAGGTTGGTGGCGAAGATACCGGCGAGATCGGGATGCGCCGCCAGCGTCGCGGTGACGATCGAAGCCGCCTGTGCCGCTTCGTTGTTGTTGTACTGCACGCCGAGCGAGGTGATACCGGGGAAGCTCTTGACCGCCTCCTCGAAGCCCTGCGCGCGGGCGTCGGTGGTGGACGTGCCCGCCTTGGTGTTGATCACCAGCACCGGGCCCTTGTCCCCCACCAGCTTCGCCAGGGTCTGCGCCGCGAGCGCACCGCCCTTCTTGTTGTCCGACGAAATCGACGACAGCGCAACGGAAGTGTCGTCCAGCGCGGTGTCCACCTCGACGATCTTGATGCCCGCGTCCTTGGCCTGCTTGATCGGATTGGCCATGGCGGTCGCGTGCGTCGGCGCGATCAGGATGCCGCCCGGCTTGTTCGCCACCACGCCGGTCAGCACCGGGGTCTGCGTGCCCGCGTCGAACTTGGTCGGCGCCTGCGTGTCCAGCTTGTAGCCGAGCTTCGAGGCCTCGTCCTGCGCGCCGCACTGCATCGAAATGTAGAACGGCTCGTCCGCGACGCCCGGGATGAGCACCAGCTTCTTGCTGTCGCCGCTGCCCGAATTACTCACCTGCCCACTGCAACCCGCCAGCAGCGCGCCGACCGACACCATCGCGCCGATCACCACCGCGGTCCGCTTCGCCACCCTCATTCGGCTACCTCCGCCATTTCTGTTGTTGCCATACCTATTTCCGATCCCGGGCCCGGCGCCGGAGCTGGTCGAACCAGACCGCCGCGACGAGGACCACGCTCACCGCGATCGGCTGCCAGAACACCGGCACCTGCGCGATGACGAACCCTTTCTTCAGCACCGACGGGATGAACACGCCGATCACCGTGCCGACGATCGACCCGACACCGCCGAACAGGCTGGTGCCGCCGATCACCACGCCCGCGATGGCGTCCAGGTTGTCGGTGGTGTGGCCGCCGATCGTGGTGGTGCCGAAGTAGGCCAGATTCATGAAACCGGCCAACCCGGCCAGCACCCCGGTGAGCAGGTAGACGGTGATCAGATGCCGGGTGACCGCGATGCCGGAGCGGCGCGCGGCCTCCTCGTTGGAGCCGATGGCATAGGTGTAGCGACCGAAACGGGTGGTGTGCAGTACCCAGGCGGCCAGCACGGTCACCACGGTGGCGACCAGGACCAGGTTCGGCACGCCGCCCAGGGTGGTACCGAAACCCAGTGTGTTGCGCAGCTTTTCGGGCACCGTGCGGGTGTCGACGCCGCCGGTGATCAGCTGTGCCGCACCGAGCGCGGCGCCGAACGAGCCGAGCGTGACGATCAGCGGCGGAATCTTGGCCTTGGCCACCAGAACTCCGTTGACCAGGCCCCAGACACCGCCGCCCACAACCGAAAGCAGGAAGCCGATGCCGATGATGCCCCAGCCCGCGTTGGTGGCGTCCTGGTCGGGGCTGAGCGCCTCCATCGTCTTCGCGCCGATCACGCCCGCGAAGATCAGCACCATGCCCACCGACAGATCGATGCCCGAGGTGATGATCACGAACGTCATGCCCACCGAAAGCACCAGCAGCACCGAGGTTTCGATGAGCAGTGTCTGAAAGGTGAAGCGGGTGGGGAACGCGTCGGGGCGCAGCACGCTGAACACGATGCACAGCACGACCAGCACCACGCCGATCCACACCGTGCTCGCGCCCATGAGCCGTTGCAGGACAGTGCGTTGCGGCAGCTCGACCGCGCCGTTGCCGGTCGCCTCGCCTGCGACGTCCTGGGAACCGCCGGGGCGCGTCATGCCGCTTCCTCCTGTGACAGCGCGCCGGTCATGGCGCCCACCAATTGTTCGAGCGTGGCGTCGGCCGCGGTGAACCGCGCCACCCGCTTGCCCAGCCGGAGCACCTCGATGCGGTCCGCGACCGCCAGCACCTCCGGCATGTTGTGGCTGATCAACACCACGGCGATGCCCTGATCGCGGACCCGGCGGATCACGTCGAGCACCCGCTCGCGCTGCACCACGCCGAGCGCGGCGGTCGGCTCGTCCATGAACACCACCTTGCTCGCCCACATCACCGCCCTGGCGACCGCGACGCTCTGCCGCTGGCCGCCCGAGAGGGAGCCGATCGGCACGTCGGTGCTCTGCAGGGTCACGCCGAGCCGCCGGAAGTGTTCGACCGCTTGGACTCTCATCGCGGTGCGGTCGAGCATGCCGAGCTTGCCGGGTAACCCTTTGCGCACCAGCTCCCGGCCGAGGAACAGATTCGCCGCCGGGTCCAGGTCCGGGGCCACCGCGAGATCCTGATAGACGGTTTCCACGCCGAGTTTGCGGGCCGCCGTCGGGGTATTCAGCACCACCGGCTTGCCGTCCAGCAGAATCTGCCCGGAATCGGGTTGTTCGGCGCCGGAAAGGCATTTCACGAGCGTCGATTTACCCGCGCCGTTGTCTCCGATCAACGCGACGACTTCGCCCGCGCTCACCTGAAAGTTCGCGCCGCGCAGCGCCTCGACACCGCCGTACCGCTTCACCAGTCCCTCGGCCCGCAACGCGACCACCGATGCCGCGGACGCATCGGCCGTTTTCGCCGCATCGTCCGAGGTCATCGGCCACATCCGCGCACGCGCAGCTGAGCAAACGTCCAGTCCATCGCCCGATGCTACGACCGCCCCCGATCTCATGGGACGATTTCGACAAAATGCGTCCGCCCCAACGCAATCCCACTTTTCCACCCCCGAAAACAATGCACTCAATGTTCCATACGAACAAGCTATGGAGTAGTGCACCAACAATTGCCTCAGACACCCGCCCCGAAAATCCCGCGTTTCACCGGAACCGCCCGGCGGGGCCTCGCGTCGAACAAGACGCAACCCTTTCCTGTCGTCGAGCGAAGGAGTCACAGTATGAGTCGCATGAGCCGGCCATCGGTCCCGGAGGCGCCATGAGCCCACGCACCGCCACCGCGCCGATTCCGGCCGAGCTGCGCGCCCAACCCGCCCTGCCCCACTATTCTCGGGATATGAACCACATGGACGCCGATGTAACCCTCGCGGAGTTCGAGGTGCTGGAGCGCGCTTCGTCCGAGGAAGTCAGCGTCGAGTTGATCAATGGAAGGATCTACGTGGTTCCGGCCCCGGATGGTGAGCACGACGTGTTCGCGATGCATATCGGCGACCAGATCCGACAGCATCGGCCCGAGCTCAGGCTCTTCCAGGAGCGTGGGTTGGCGATTCCCGCTTACCGCGCCGGGCGCGCACGGCCGGACGGCGTCGTCGCGCCGCTCACCTACTTCCGGGACCAACCACCGTGGTCCGATGCCTCCGGAGTGCTGATGCTCGTGGAGATCACTTCAGGCAGGGAGCGTGACGCGGATATCGATCGCCTCGAGAAGCGCGAAGCGTACGCACAGGCATCTATTCCGGTGTTCCTGTTGGTCGACCGCCATCGAGCGGAGACGACCGTCTACTGGGAGCCCGACACCGGCGGCTACCGACACGCAGAATCCGCCAAATTCGGTGCCACCCTGAGGATTCCGCCGCCCTTCGAGTTCGATCTGGATACCGAAGAGTTCCTCTGATCGCTGTCAGCGGTGCTGCCGATGGTCGTCATCCATCGGTACCACCGCGGGTTCAGTGCTGGCCGCCGAGTTCCAGGGCGAGCACGCCGAGGATGACGAGGGCTATGCCGCCTACCTGGATGAGGGTGAGGCGTTCGTCCAGGAAGAGGACGCTGATGACGGCGATGGCGGCTACGCCGACGGCCGACCAGATGCCGTAGGCGACACCGATCTGCATGCCGCGCTTCAGCGACTGGGACAGGAACCAGAAGGCGGCGCCGTAACCGATGACCACGACGATCGAGGGGACCAGTTTGGTGAACCCCTCGGACAGCTTCAGGGAAACGGTGGCGGTCACCTCGGACGCGATGGCCAAGGCCAGCAGAAGCATGGTCATGGCGGCAGCGTAGCGAGTATCGGACAATGGCAAGGCGGTGCGGGGGGCGAACGGCGACGAGGTGTGGTGGTCAGCGTGGACGTGATGGTGCTGATCATCGGCGCGATCGTGGTGGCCGTCGTGATCGTGCTCGTTGTGGTTGTCCCGCTGTCGATTCGCGCCGAACGCCGGCGTAAGGCCGCACTGGCCGGCTGGGCGCACGCGCACGGCTGGTCCTACGCGGAACGGGTCCGGGCGGACTGGACCGGGCGCCTGCCCGGGCGCAACAAGCGCGGCCTGGGCGTGACGCTGACGGGGCAGCTCGACGGCCGGTGGGTGACCGTCGCGGACTATTCGTACGAGACCACCTCGTCCAGCAACTTCTCCTCGACCTCGCACAGCACGACCAGCACGACGACGCACTACTACATCGTCATCGTCGTGCACCTGCCCCAGCCGCACCGGCCGGTCGCCGTGTTGACCCGCGGCCTGTTCTCCCAGCTCGGCCGCACCCTGTTCGGCGACAAACCCACCGCCACCGGCAATCCGGACTTCGACTCCCGCTTCCGCATCGTCTCGCCCGAGCCCCGATACGCCCACTGGCTGGTCGGCAAGGACCTGATCGCCGCCCACCTGCACAACACCGTCCCGCACTGGAGCGTCGGCAACCACGACCTGGTCACCTACCGTCCCGGCCGCCTGAAAGACCCGAACGCCATCCCCGCCCTGGCCGCCCCGCTTCTACACGTAGCAGGCCTGTTCCCCCGCTGATCAAACAGCAACGCGCCGCACAGTCAACCGTGCGCCCGGCAGGAGCCGCCGCGCCCCAACCGAAACACAGTGCACGCCAGCACGAGTGACAGCGCGTCCAACCGCAGCAACCGCAACGCTGCTGCTGGCCATAACCTTTCGGCGCAAGCGGCAACGCACCCTCCGCAACAGTGTGGGCACACCGGCGCGCGAGCCGCGACGCGTGACGGCATGACAGCAGTGGATCTAACCCGGACGGCGATAAGACTCAGCGCGGGCAGCAGCACGCCTCGCTCGTCCACCAGCCGCCTTTGCGCGAGCGGCCAGCACGCCTGAGCCCCCAACCATGCCTCGCGGCATGAGCCGCAAGCACAAACGGCAGCAGCGCGGCCGCGTGGGTCAGCGCAGCCAGTCGCGGACTTCTGCGGTGGCCGTGCGGATTTCGTCGAGTTGGCGGGTGACCTGGGTGCCTGCGGTGCCGCCGCGGGCGTTGCGGGAGGCGATGGAGCCCTCGACGGTGAGCACCTCGCGGACCTGGGGGGTGAGCGCGGGGTCGATGGCGGCGAATTCCGCGTCGGTGAGTTCGTCGAGTCCCACGCCGCGCGCTTCCGCGGCCCGCACGCAGGCACCGGCCGCCTCGTGCGCGACCCGGAACGGAACACCTTGCCGGACCAGCCATTCGGCGATATCGGTGGCCAGCGTGAAACCGGCGGGCGCGAGCTCGGCCATCCGCTCCGTGTGGAAGGTGAGGGTCGAGACCAGGCCTGCGATGGCCGGGAGCAGGAGTTCCAGCTGGGCCACCGAATCGAACAGGGGTTCCTTGTCCTCCTGCAGATCCCGGTTGTAGGCCAGCGGTTGCGCCTTCAGCGTGGCCAGCAGCCCGGTGAGGTTGCCGATGAGCCGGCCCGCCTTGCCCCGGGTGAGTTCGGAGACGTCCGGGTTCTTCTTCTGCGGCATGATCGAGGAGCCGGTGGACCAGGCGTCGGCCAGCGTGATGTACCCGAATTCCGGTGTGCTCCATAGGATCACCTCTTCAGCCATGCGGCTGAGGTCGACCCCGATCATGGCGAGCACGAACGCGGCCTCGGCGGCGAAATCGCGCGACGACGTGGCGTCGATCGAATTGGCCGCCGCCGCATCGAAATCCAGTTCGGCGGCGATCGCCTCGGGGTCGAGCCCGAGCGAGGAACCGGCCAGCGCGCCGGAACCGTACGGCGACACCGCGGCCCGCTTGTCGAAGTCGCGCAGCCGATCGATATCGCGCAGCAGCGGATGGGCGTGTGCGAGCAGGTGATGCGCCAGCAGCACCGGCTGCGCGGCCTGCAGGTGCGTCTTACCCGGCATCACCGCGTCCGGGTGCGCGCCGGCCTGCGTCACCAGCGCGTCGACGACGGCGAGCAGTCCGGCCGCGACCCGGCGGACCGCGTCGCGCAACCACATCCGGAACAGCGTGGCCACCTGATCGTTGCGGGATCGCCCGGCCCGTAGCCGGCCGCCGAGTTCGGCGCCGACCCGCTCGATCAGCCCGCGTTCCAGGGCGCCGTGTACGTC
The DNA here is from genome assembly GCF_000308475.2 of Nocardia brasiliensis NBRC 14402. Classification (GTDB taxonomy): domain Bacteria; phylum Actinomycetota; class Actinomycetes; order Mycobacteriales; family Mycobacteriaceae; genus Nocardia; species Nocardia brasiliensis. Next base: position 87,021 of record NZ_BAFT02000099.1, read on the forward strand.
CTCGTCCGAGTCGGCGGGGCCGAACGCACCCGAATCCACGTCCGCGGCAAGCTGATCCAGCCCGGCCAGCATCCCGGCGAGGTCGCTCTCGGACAGCAGCCCGGCCTTGTGCAGCACGCGGGCGTGCGCCTTGGACGCGCGAATGTCGTACGGCGCCAAAACCCAGTCGAACTGTGTCGACTTGCTCAGCGCGGCCATCGCCTCGGCCGGTCCGGACGCGAATCGCCCGCCCCAGAGCGCACCGGTGTTCGTGCTGCCGCTCTGCGTCATGGTGTGCTGTCTCCTCAGGGTCGGATGGCGGTCATCACGTCACGATGTCCCAGCTGTCGTCGTCGGTCCGCATCATCGCTCCCTTCGAGTCGGCCGGTCAGGGCCGACCCGTCCGAGGCTACTGCGCGCGCCGCCTACTTCTGGTTCAGGTCCCGGCGCGCGGCGACCTTGGAGGACAGGCCGTGGATCTGCACGAAGCCCTTGGCCAGCGACTGGTCGAAGGTGTCGCCCTCGTCGTAGGTGGCCAGGTTGAAGTCGTACAGCGACTGGTCCGAGCGACGGCCGTTGACCACCGCGCTGCCGCCGTGCAGCACCATCCGGATATCACCGGTGACGGCCTGCTGGGTGTCGCCGATGAAGGCGTCCAGCGCCCGCTTCAGCGGGGAGAACCAGAGACCGTCGTAGGCCAGCTCGCCCCAGCGCTGCTCGACCTGACGCTTGTACCGGCCCAGCTCACGCTCGATGGTGACGTTCTCCAGCGCCTGGTGCGCGGTGATCAGCGCGATCGCGCCGGGTGCCTCGTAGATCTCGCGGCTCTTGATGCCGACGAGCCGGTCCTCGACCATGTCGAGCCGGCCGACGCCCTGCCGTCCGGCCCGGTGGTTCAGTTCGACGATCGCTTCCAGCACGCTGACCGGGCGGCCGTCGATGGCGACCGGCACACCGCGCTCGAAGGACACGATCAGCTCGTCCGGCGCCTCGAAGTTGACGGTCGGGTCGGCGGTGTAGTCGTAGACGTCCTTGGTCGGCGCGTTCCACAGGTCTTCGAGGAAGCCGGTCTCGACGGCCCGGCCCCACACGTTCTGGTCGATCGAGAAGGGCGACTTCTTGGTGACGTTGATCGGCAGCGCGTTCTCCTCGGCGAAGGCGATGGCCTTCTCCCGGGTCCAGGCGTAGTCGCGGACCGGGGCGATCACGTTCAGGTCGGGCGCGAGCGCGCCGATGCCGACCTCGAAACGAACCTGGTCGTTGCCCTTGCCGGTGCAGCCGTGCGCGACGGTGCTCGCGCCGTGGAACTTGGCCGCCTCCACCAGGTGCTTGACGATGAGCGGCCGGCTGATCGCGGAGACCAGCGGGTACTGCCCCATGTACATCGCGTTGGCCTGGATGGTGGGCAGGCAGTACTCGTCGGCGAATTCGTCGCGGGCGTCCACCACGATGGCCTCGACCGCGCCGCAGTCGAGCGCTCGCTGGCGCACCACGTTCATGTCCTCGCCACCCTGGCCCAGGTCGATGGCCACGGCCACCACCTCGGCACCGGTCTCCTTGCCGATCCAGCTGATCGCGACGGAGGTGTCCAGCCCACCGGAGTAGGCGAGTACGACGCGTTCGGACATGGTCTGTGTGCTCCTCGGTTTCGGTACGTGTGTGCGAAGTGCGGGCGACTGCCGCCCCCGGTGTTCGCCTCGGGATCACGGGGCCCGCACGTTCTACAAATGATTATGCACGATGATGCAAGCCCATGCATAACCGGGGGTGCCCCAGCTACCGATCCGCATCATCGAGGCGGTGAAAGTCTCTGCCCATCAAGCGAATCCCCGCGGACGAGGCCCGTCCTGTGCGACCCTTGGGGGCGGAAACGTTCGGCCAGGCAGAAGGAAGAACGTCATGCTGCTGCATCTCATCGGGCAAGAATTCAGCACCCTCGGCAACGGCGTCCTCGACGTCGGTCGCGCGGTGGTCGACCTCATCCAGGACATCATCAACGTGGCCACCCCCGACAACGGCGGCACCCCGCGCAGCGGCGGCGGTGGCCAGTACCCGTTCAGCTGACGCCGCTCAAGCGATCTCCTCGATCTTCGCCGCCAGTTCGGCGCCGGTGAACGGTTCGCGGGCGATGACGGCGATGGTGTCGTCACCCGCGATGGTGCCGACGATATAGGGCAGCGCCGCCCGGTCCAGCGCGCTGGCCAGGTAGTGCGCCGCGCCCGGCGGGGTGCGCAGCACCGCGATGTTGCCGCTGTGGTCGGTGGAGACCAGCAGATCGCCGAGCAGCTTCGCCAGCCGATCGGTGCCGCCGGTGACCCCGCGGATGGGACTGCCGTCCTCGGGCACCACGTAGACCCCCGCGCCCCCGTCGGCCGCGCGCAGTTTGACCGCGCCCAGTTCGTCCAGATCCCGCGAGAGCGTCGCCTGAGTGGTCTCGATGCCCTCGGCCGACAGCAGTGCGGCCAGTTCGGTCTGGCTGCGAACCGCGTGCGCGGTCAGCAGCTCGACGATGCGCGACTGGCGCCCGGCGCGGGTGCGCGCGATCTCCGGACCGGTCACGCCCCACCGTCACTTCGCTTGGCCAGCAACCAGACCAGCAGCGCCTTCTGCGCGTGCAGCCGGTTCTCGGCCTCGTCCCACACCACGCTGTGCGGACCGTCGAGCACCTCGTCGGTGACCTCCTCGCCCCGATGCGCGGGCAGGCAGTGCAGCACCACGGCATCGGCGTCGGCGCGCCCGAGCAGCGCCGAGTTCACCTGGAACGGCCGGAACGGACCGACGCGATCGAGCCCGTCGTTCTCCTGTCCCATCGAGGTCCAGGCGTCGGTCACCAGCGCGTCCGCGCCGTCGGCCGCCGCCTGCGGATCGTCGGTGAGCGTGATGGTGGCGCCGGTCTCGGCGGCCCGCTTGCGCGCCGCCTCCACGATCCACGGCAGCGGTTCGAAACCCGCGGGCGCCGCGATGGTGACGTTCAATCCGGCGGTGACACCGCCGAGCAGCAGCGAGTGCGCCATGTTGTTGGCGCCGTCACCGAAGTAGGCCAGATTGCGGCCCGCCAGGGTGCCCTTGCGCTCGACCAGCGTCTGCAGATCGGCGAGCACCTGGCAGGGGTGGAATTCGTTGGACAGCGCGTTCACCACCGGAACCGTTGCGGTCGCGGCCATTTCGTCGAGCCGGACCTGTTCGAAGGTGCGCCAGACGATCGCGTCGACATAGCGGGACAGCACGCGACCGGTGTCGCCGAGCGTCTCCTCGCGGCCGAGCTGGGTGTCGCGCCCGTCCACCACCACCGCGTGCCCGCCGAGCTGCGCGATGCCCACCTCGAACGAGAACCGGGTGCGGGTGGAGTTCTTCTCGAAGATCACCCCGACCCCGCGTGGCCCCTCCAGCGGCCGTTGCGAGAACGGCGCGTGCTTGAGTTCGGCGGCGAGGGCGAGGATTTCGGCCTGCTCGGCCGGGCTCACGTCGTCGTCGCGGAGGAAGTGCCGGATCGGGGCCGAGGTCCCCGCAGCTGTGGAAGTCATTGCGCCGCAGCCTCCTTTGCGTCTTTGGTGGCGGCGTCGAGGATCCCGGGCAGATCGGCGACGAAGTTGTCGGCTTGGGTTTCGGTCAGGATCAGCGGCGGTGCGAGCCGGATGACGTCGGGCTTGGCCGGATTCACCAGATAGCCCGCCGCCCGTGCCCGCGCCTCGACCTGCGCCGAGATCGAGTCGGTGAGCACGATGCCGAGCAGCAGCCCCGCGCCACGCACCTGATCGATCAGCGGATGCTCCAGCAGTTCGATGCCGTCGCTGAGCCGCTTGCCGACCGACTCGACGTGCGCGAGCAGACCCTCCTCGTCGATGGTGCGCAGCACCGCGAGCGCGGCCGCCGCGCAGACCGGGTTGCCGCCGAAGGTGGTGCCGTGCAAGCCCGGGGTGAGCAGCTCGGCCGCCCGGCCGGTGGCCAGCACCGCGCCGATCGGCAGTCCGCCGCCGAGCCCCTTCGCCAGCGTGATCACGTCGGGCACGATCCCGACGGCCTGGTGCGCGTAGAACTTTCCGGTCCGGCCGATGCCGGTCTGCACCTCGTCGAGGATGAGCAGCGCGCCGTTGCGCGCGGTGATCTCCCTGGCCTTGGCGAGGTAGTCGAACGGCGGAACCACCACACCGCTCTCCCCCATCATCGGCTCGAGGAACACCGCGGCGGTGTCCGTGTCGACCGCGGCCTCGAGCGCGGCGGCGTCACCGTAGGGCACGTGCACCACGCCCGCGGGCATCGGCTCGAACGGCGTACGCTTGGCCGCCTGCCCGGTGAGCGCGAGCGCGCCCATGGTGCGGCCGTGGAACGCCTCCTCGCAGGCGACGATCTTGGGCCGGCCGGTCAGCCGGGCGATCTTGAACGCCGCCTCGTTCGCCTCGGTCCCCGAATTGCAGAAGAACGCGCGTCCGGCGTGCCCGTCGTCGGTGGCGCCGTCGCCGAAATGCGCGAGCAACCGCTCCGCCAATTCGATGACCGGCTCGTTCGCATAGATATTCGAGACATGGCCGAGCGTGCCCAACTGCTGGGTGACCGCGGCGAGGATCGCCGGGTGGGCGTGGCCGAGACTGTTGACCGCGATGCCGCCGAGGAAATCGACATAGCGGTTGCCGTCCGCGTCGTAGACCACCGCACCCGCGCCACGCACCAGCGTGAGCTTCGGGGTGCCGTAGTTGTTCATCATCGCGGCGGACCACCGCTGTTGGAATTCCTGGTCTTTGCTCATTGTTTCGTTCCGTCCGGCGAGCCGGCCCCGGCCGGGGCGGGCGTCACCATCGTTCCGATTCCTTCTCCGGTGAACAGTTCCAGCAGCACGGAGTGCGGGACCCGGCCGTCGATGACATGGGCGGTCGGCACGCCGCCGTGCACGGCGCGCAAGCAGGCTTCCATCTTCGGCACCATGCCCGCGTCGAGGCGGGGCAGCAACTCGGCCAGGGCCGCGGTATCGATCCGGGTGATCAGCGACGAGCGGTCCGGCCACTCGGTGTACAGGCCCTCGACATCGGTCAGCACCACGAGCTTCTCCGCGCCGATGCCCTCGGCGAGCGCGGCCGCGGCGGTGTCGGCGTTGATGTTGTGCACCACCCCGTCGACGTCCGGCGCGATGGTGGAGACCACCGGGATGCGGCCCGCGTCGATCAGATCGAGCACCGCCGCCGGATTCACCTCGCTGACGTCGCCGACCAGACCGATATCGGTCGGCACGCCCTCGACGTCGACGGTGCGGCGGGTCGCGGTGAACAGGCCCGCGTCCTCCCCCGAGATGCCGACCGCGTACGGACCGTGCGCGTTGATCAACCCGACCAGCTCGCGCCCGACCTGTCCGAACAGCACCATGCGTACGACATCCATCACCTCGGGCGTGGTCACCCGGAAGCCGCCGCGGAATTCGCCTTGCAGGCCGAGCTTTTTCAGCATCGCGCTGATCTGCGGCCCGCCGCCGTGCACCACCACCGGATGCACGCCGACGGTGCGCAGGAAGGCCATGTCCGCGGCGAAGGCCCGCTCGAGCTCGGCGTCGACCATGGCGTTGCCGCCGAACTTCACCACCACGATCTTGTCGCGGAACTTCTGCAACCAGGGCAGCGCGTCGGCCAGCACGTGCGCCTTGTCCAGCGCCGAAAGCTCGTGGTGCAGTTGGCCGGTCATGAGCTGTAGGCCGAATTCTCTTCGACGTACCCGTGTGAAAGGTCGGTGGTGCGGATAGTCGCCTGTGCGTCACCGACATTCAGCTCGATGCGCACCTCGATGTCCATCCCGGACAGGTCTACGTCGCGGGCGCCGGGCGCACCGGCACCGTCGATGCACACCGGATTTCCGTTGAACGACACCGAGATCCGGTTCGGATCGAGGGTGACCGGCGCCATGCCGACCGCGGCGAGCACCCGGCCCCAGTTCGGGTCCGAACCGAACAGTGCGGTCTTGACCAGGCTGTCGCGGGCGACCGTACGGGCCGCGGCGACCGCCTCGTCCTCGTTCACCGCGCCCGCCACCGTCACCAGCACCCGCTTGGTGACGCCCTCGGCGTCGGCCATCAGCTGCGCGGCCAGGTCGTCGCACACGGCGAGGACGGCGGCGTCGAGATCGGCCTGGCTCGGGGTGACCTCGCTCGCGCCGTTGGCGAGCAGCAGCACCGTGTCGTTGGTGGAGCAGGAGCCGTCCACGTCGAGCCGGTCGAAGGTGCGCGCGGTCGCGTTGCGCAGCGCCTGATCCAGCTGGTCGGCGCTGACGGCGGCGTCGGTGGTCAGCACCACGAGCATGGTCGCCAGCGAAGGTGCCAGCATGCCCGCGCCCTTGGCCATCCCGCCCACGTTCCACTTGTCACGGTGATGGAAGGCCGCTTCCTTGGGCACGGTGTCGGTGGTCATGATGGCGTGCGCCGCGTCCAGGCCGCCGGACAGGCCGCCGCCCATCTCGTGCACGATCTCGGTGATCGCGGGAATCACCTTGTCCATCGGCAGCCGGTCACCGATCAGGCCGGTCGAACAGACCGCGATCTCCCCCGCGCCGGTTTCCGTGCCCCAATTGCTCAGGGCCGCAGCGAGTTCCTCGGCGGTCTGGTGTGTGTCTTGGAAGCCGCCCGGACCGGTGCAGGCGTTCGCGCCACCGGAATTCAGGATCACCGCGCGCAGCCGCTTACCGGTGAGCACCTGCTGGGACCACAGCACCGGCGCGGCCTTGATCTTGTTGCTGGTGAACACGCCCGCCGCCGCGTACTCGGGCCCCTCGTTGAAAACCAGGGCCAAGTCCGGCTTTCCGCTCGCCTTGATGCCCGCCGCGATACCGGCCGCGCGGAAGCCGAGCGGTCCGGTCACGCCCTGGTTACGTACCAGCCTGCCGTTCGCGTTCGATGCTGCGGCGAATGTCGTCACGGTGCCACTCCTACGGTGGAAAGTCCTGCGGTCTCGTCGAATCCGACGGCCAGATTCATGGATTGCACCGCGGCGCCCGCGGTGCCCTTGGTCAAATTGTCGATCGCACCGATCACCACGAGCAGGCCCGCGTCGGTGTCCACCGCCACCTGCAGGGTGACGGCGTTCGCGCCCAGCACCGCACCGGTCTGCGGCAGTACGCCTTCGGGCAGCAGATGAACGAAAGGCTCGTCGGCGTAAGCCTTCTCATAGACTGCGCGCGCCTGCGCCAGGTCCACCGTGGTCGGCGCGGTGCAGGTCGCGAGGATGCCACGCGGCATCGGCGCGAGCACCGGGGTGAACGACACCGCGATATCGGTGCCGCCCGCCGCCTTCAGGTTCTGCGCGATCTCCGGCGTGTGCCGGTGCGCCCCGGCGATGCCGTAGGCGCGCGCCGAACCCATCACCTCGGAGCCGAGCAGGCCCACGTCGAGTTTGCGGCCCGCGCCCGAAGTTCCGCTCACCGCAACGACATTCACCCGCGGCGCGACGATGCCCGCCGCGACCGCGGGCGCCAGCGCGAGGCTGGCCACGGTCGGATAGCAGCCCGGCACCGCGATCCTTCGCGCGCCGCGCAGCCGCTCCCGGCCGCCGGGCAGTTCGGGCAGGCCGTAGGGCCAGCTGCCCGCGTGCGGGCTGCCGTAGTACTTCTCCCACGCCTGCGCGTCCGTCAAACGGAAGTCGGCGCCGCAGTCGATGATCACCGTCGAGTCGGGCAGCTGGGCCGCGATCGCCGCGGACTGACCGTGCGGCAGGCCGAGGAACACGATGTCGTGGCCGGCCAGTTCGTCGACGCTCGTCGGGCCGAGCACCCGATCCGCCAGCGGCAGCAGATGCGGCTGCAACTCCCCCAATGCCGTCCCGGCATTCGCCCCCGCCGTCAGTGCGCCGATCTCCAGGCGCCCGTCGCGGTATGCCGGGTGCCCCAGCAACAGGCGTAGCACTTCGCCACCCGCATACCCACTCGCCCCGGCCACCGCCACCCGCAGCGCGGGCGCGGTCGACGCCGGCGCGTGCACCGAATCAACCATGTGATGATTATGCACGACCATGCAAGCTCATTCATAGGCAGGGCTGGGTTCCCCACCACCCGCCCGTCATCACAGCCCCCGGCGTGGCACCACATCCACCGTAACGATTCGCCGCCTACCCCGGGGCCGGCCCACCTCAGCAACCCCTCCCGCTACACCGGAAGACCCCCGCCGAACAGCAAGTTCTGCCTCACCACAAGAAGGGGTGTGATCCGAACCACCGGATACAGGTGGCTCCCCGGCTTCACTCCGACCCAGCCTCGACCGCCACCCGCACTGCGGCGACCGGATCGAGTAACCGCCCGACGGCGACCAGCTATGCGAACCCTCGAATCAGCAACCTATCGACCGAACCACCCCCGCCGCGCCCATAGACCCCGAGAGTGCCGTCTCCCCAACTCCGGTCACACAGCCCTACTCTCCGCAGCGTGACCTCATTGCGGGACCGCGCCCTTCGAACGATCGCCCAGGAACTGACCGATTTGTGCGGCCGATGGACCGTCACCGCGAGTGGCGTGCAAGGGCCCGGCGGGACCACCGTGATCCTCGACGAGAGTTACGCCGAGGCCAGCCCAGAGATCCTGCGGATCGGTTTCATCCTGGACCCCGAGCCTGATGCCGAGGTGATCTGGGACCACGTGCACGGTATCGGCACCTCGGTGGAGCAGGCGGTCGAGCGGGCCGCGACCATCTGGGCGCAGACCGTCGGCGCGACGGTCATCGAAATATTCATGCGGAGCAATGAATTCGGCGCGCACTACGGCGCGGACGATCCGGACGGACTGCCGGGGTTTCACCTGGTGCACGGCCCCGCCATCGGCCTGGGCCGCATTCCCGCCGACCCGCTGCAACACTGGCTGATCGACCATCCGGTCCTGCCCGCGCTCGCGACCACGCTCACCCCTGCGCTCACCCTGCCGAACTGGAACGGCATCCGGCTACTGTTCGGCGGCACGACGGGCGCGGAGGTCGCCGAAATCCAAGTCAACGAGACAGTCGTCGTCGCGGCGTCGCAAACCCTCGGCGCTCTGGACTGGCCCCGACTCGGCGAGTCTGCATATGCCCGCGCCTTCCTTCTCGCACACCCGGACCCCCAGGCCGCATGATCACCAGGTAGTGGCGGCATAGCCCGGTAGCCGTCACCACAACCCGGTGCTCAGTTGTCCAACGATGTCTTTGCTCAGCACTTCTCGTAGCGAAGGACGAGGGGGCGCTCTATGAGTCCGGGAATGTTGCCCCGAGCGGTACAGGCACCGACGGTGACCTGCAGCAGCCGATTCCCGGTCGAGTACTTGAAGTAGGAGTCGTCACCACTGATGTCGGCCACCGTGTACCTGATGCCGAGGCCGGACTGCTCGATGGTCGCGAGGTGTTGTTCGGCGAGCGCTTTTCCGTTCTCACGTATGTTCGAGTGGGGTTGCACGGTGATCCCCTCCACGGAGTGCAACACGAGCGCGTGGGGCGGCAACCGGTTGTCGTGCAACCGATCCCACAGCTCCAGCTCGTCCTCGGTGGGATACCGGTTGAGCATGACCAGCGCTGCACCACGTGGCGCGGCGGTCCGGATCGACCACCGCGCGGCTTCGAGGTCGGGGAACTCCTGCCGCACTTTTCGATATGCCGCGCCGACCGCGTCGGCACCCGCAGTGGGCCGCAGCCGCACCGCGATCTCACCGATCCCGTCATCGGCGTTCTTCGAGCTGTCACTGGACCCGTACTCGTAATACCGCCAGGTGCGCGAGGTCCACGTCACCTCGTCCTCGGGAAAAGCGTCGCGCAGTGCGAGCCACCGCGCAACGATGGGCGACGCTGCGTCCAAGCCGCTCTTGCCCACCTTGACCGAGCTCGCGGTGTCACCACGACGGACTTCCAGATCGAGTTCCCAGGGGTCGAAGTCGGGCCGGTGCACTTGGTTTCGGAAGGCCGCGACCACCGCTTCGGCCTGCTCGGCCGTCGCGTCGACGGTCAGCACGACCAGCGTGGCGAAGGTCCGGCCAACCTCGGTGCCGACCCGCTCGACCCCCGGCATGGCGCCGAGCACTGTCCTGATATCCCGCGACTCGTGCGACAGCACCGGACGGTCGTCCATGGTCACATGTTGGGCGCCCCAGCCCAGAACGGTCGACACGAGGACACCGATCAACGCGATGCCCGCCCAGCCGAGCCACGCGCCGCCGTCGCGCCCGTCGACGTAGAGCATGATTCCGGCGACCAGCAACGAAAGGCCGACGCCGACCCACGTCACCCCGAGTGCGAACGGCGCCATGGCTTCTCGGCATTCCAGAGCGAAACAGGCTTTCGTATACACCACCAGCGGCCCGATCACACCGAGCACGGCGACGACGAAGAACACCATCCACGCTACGTGGATCCGGGCGGCGAAGTGCGCCACCGCATCGCGCACAGAGACCGGCATAGAACAGACGATAGTAGGCGATGGGGGGGGTTCGCGCGAGTAATCCTCAAGGCACCTGAGGATGTGCTTTATACGGTGTCTGCCAACGTCTTCCGTGTCAAGTAGTCGAAAGTTGTAGCGCTGGTTATTCACCCGACCGTTAATGCATCGGTAATGTCGACATGCCTGGCCAGCAGCGGGGATTGTCTGCCGCACACGTCAAGCATCGGCAGACATCGGATGTCTTGCGGCGCACCGTGTCTCAGGCTCCGACGGCGCGGAGATTGAGACACGAGAGCGTGGCCGTTTCGCACTCCGATCGGCGTAGTTCCGGATATTGTCTGCCAATGGTGTACGCGATTGCCAAAAGTGCCGGTTTCTATGCGGCGCACGGTATCTGGAGTGTTTCCGACGGCGATATGCTCACTCCGCTGCTCGGTTACGCGGCTGCCGACGGAACGGAAGGCTTGGAGCGCCTGCACTCCGACGACGCCGCCGAGGCGGCCCACCTCGGCGCCGAGCGATTACAGACCGGGCGGCCGAACTGGGTGCGCGCGGTATTGATCGTCGACGCTTTCCTGCACCTGCCGCGCGGACGCACCGACGCCCTGATCATCGATGCCGTCGAGTACACCCCGAGACCACGATCCCTGCGCATGGCCGTGCCGTACCGGCCCCAGTCGGCCACCGCAAAGTTCGCCGTGTACCGACCGAAATTTATTGACAACCAAGGGTTTACCGATCCCGACTACAGCGAGCTGGCAGATTCATTCTACGCGGGCGTCGATTCCCATCACCAGGCCGCGGCGGTCTGGCACGCCCACCTGCTGGACGAATCCGCCTGAGCACCACGCACCCACCGGCGGCGTTCACCGCCGACATCCGTCGAGCAGCAGCCCGATGGTGATGCGCGCGTCATAGTTCGGGTCCGCCCGCTCCGCACCCGCGCAGATGTCTCCGATGGCACGCAGCAACTGGTAGGCGCTCACGTCCGCCACCTCATCCATGCCTTTTGCCGCACAGAGGATTTCGTCGAACACCGGGACGAGCCGGTCCAGGAACAACGCGTGCAGGGCGGTGAAACCGTCGGGATCGTTGCGCAGCGCCGCGGCGAGTCCGTGTTTGGTCACCAGGAAGTCCACGAACAAGTCCACCCATCGGCGCAGTGCCTCGAACGGTGCGGTGGTGCTCGCGAGCAACGCGGGCCCGGCTTCGGCGCACGCGTCGATCTGGTGCCGATAGACGGCGGCGACCAAGTCCGCGCGAGTGGGGAAATGCCGATAGATCGTGCCCATGCCGACCCCGGCCGCCGCCGCGATCCGGCGCACCGGAGCGTTCACCCCGTCGGCGACGAACACCGCGGCCGCGGCGTCCAGCAGCGCCCGCTCGTTGCGCCGCGCATCCGCGCGTTTGGCCGAGGTCTCGGTCGGCAATGTCTCTTCGCCAGCACTCACGCGACGCACCTCTCTCAGGACCACAGTGGCAAAACGGAACATTGCTCCGTATATTCGGAACAGCGCTCCGTTTCGCCAGTCTATCGACTACCCCGGGGCACGCTGCTCAACACGTCCGAAGGGAACCCCATGCCCATCCCAGCTCTGGCCACCACGAATGCCGTCCCCGCGCTGAGCACGCCGATCATCAGCGTGAAGCCGGTCGTCCTGCCCGCACCGGACCGCGGCGACGACCTCCAGGTGCGAATCAGCGCCCCCATCAACGGCACCGACCTCCCGGTTCTGCTGCTCGCGCACGGCTTCGGCAAGTCGATGTCCTCCTACGACCCGCTGGTGGACTTCTGGGCGGGCCACGGATTCGTGGTCGTCCAGCCCACGTTCCTCGATTCCCGCACGCTCGGCCTCACCCCGGAAGACGCGCGCTACCAGCACATCTGGGAGATCCGGGTGCAGGATGTACGGCGCGTGCTCGATGAACTCGACCGCGTCCTCGCCGCCGTGCCGGGGCTCGGCGCGCGCATCGATCCCGAGCGGATCGCCGTCGCCGGGCACTCGTGGGGTGGCCAGACCGTCGGCATGCTGCTCGGCGCCCGCGTTATCGGCGCGGACGGCAATCCGGGCCCCGACCTGACCGATCGACGCGTGAAAGCCGGTGTGCTGCTTGCCACTACCGGGTTGGGCGGCGCGGACCTGTCGCCATTTGCCGCCGAGAACTTCCCCTTCATGAGCCCCGACTTCGACCGACTCCGCACGCCCACCTTGGTCATCGCGGGTGACCACGACCAATCCGCCCTCTCGGCCCGCGGCCCCGATTGGTTCACCGACGTCTACACCTACAGCCCCGGTGCCCGAAGCCTGCTCACGCTCTTCGGTGGCGAGCACATGCTGGGCGGCATCCACAATTACCACGCCGCCGACACCACCGACGAGAACCCGGAACGCGTCGCTCTGGTCCGCACGGCCGCCTGGGCCTACCTGCGCGACGCCCTGGCCCTCGATTCCACCGCGTGGCACGAGATCCAGTCCGACCTCACCCGAGCCACTGCCCCGATCGGCCGCATCGATAACAAATGACCCTCAATCACTGTTCGCGCGGCGCAGCGCCGAGTACAGCAACCAGAGCAGCAATGCGATCGGCGTCAGGACCGCCGCGAACAGGATGCCCCCGAACATTCCGTAGCCGTGCGGATCGAAGAGCACCCCGGTGACGCTGAGCACCACCTCGCCGATGAGCACCGCGATTGCCGCGACGGTGCAGGCGAACGCGCCGAGCACGAGGCGGCGCAGCACGGTTCGCAGGCGGGCTGTTCTCTCCATGTTCGCTCCGCGAGGTCGACGTCACTCCGGGTCAGGCGTGCAGACGGTCAGAAAAGATTTCCGATTCTCGCGCTGGACCGCCGCGGCGTCCATCCACCCGCGCCCGCCGAAAAGGTAACTCGCGGAGGGGTGCTGGGTCGATTCGCGCAGCAGTCGGTCGATATCGACCCTGGCCCCGTAGGACGGCGGCCCGTCGACAGCGACGTGCAGCGAACCCGCCTTGGTCCAGTCGTAGTCGGCGGGCAGCGGTGTGCGGACCTGCAGCGGACCGGTGTCGGGGGCGGGTCGCCCGGCGGAGCTCAGCAGGTCCATGTGCTCTACGAGTACGCCGGGCCGCGGCGCGGTCCACACCTGCTCCGTGCTCTTTCCGGTGCCGGAGTCGAACGTCAAGGTCAAGGCCGTGACGCCGGCGCACGGCGTGCCCGTCCAGAGTTTCAGCACGCCTTCGTCGACGCGGAACCCGGCGGCGGGCGGCAGCGACGGCGCGTACTGCGCCCTGGTATCGCATGCCGCGGTGGCCGCCGCCATGAGCAGCACGGCGCAGGCGACACGCGGCCAGCTAGTACCCGCCATCGGACAGTCCTGCGTCTTTCTCGGTCTCGTCACCGCCGGTGACCTGCTCCCATATATAGGAGGCGACGAAGCCGGTGTGCCCCTCGCGCGCCCACTGCTGGGAGTGGCGCTCCTCGTGGTGCAGCAGCCGGTCCAGGTCCAGCCGTCCACGGTACGGGCCGTTGTCGCCCTCGAACCAGGCGTGGCCCGAACTCGCCATCTCGCGAATCTGCTGCGCCGGCTCCTGCGGGTCGTCGATGTCGACCATGAAGGTATCGCCCCAGGTCGTGCCCGCGTTCGTGCTGAACCGGTCCTGCACGAAATTCCCGCCCAAGCCCATCATCATGCCGTTCGGCGTGGTCGCCAACCGACCGCCGTTGCCGTGCACGAATGCCACATCTTCGTCGTAGCTCCAGGAGTTCTGGCGTTGGCGGTCGGTGATTCGACGCACTTCGTCGGAACTGTACGGGGTCGGTCCGAAATCGGTTTTCTCGCCTTCGGTGCCGTAGTCGGTGCCCGCGTTCAAGATGTAGGTCATCCGCACAGCCTTCGCGGCGTCGGCCGCGCTGATATCGGTCGGCAACAGGAAATACGACTTGAAGATACCGTCGCCGTCTTCGTCCTCCCGGATTTCCTGCAGTCTTTCCAGGATCTTGAAGTCCTCGGGGGTGATGTGGTGGTCCGCGACGATCTGTTTGATCGTGTCGATCGAAACACCCCGGCGCACCGCGTTTTCGAGCCACTGCCGGTAGTAGCCGGAGACGGGTGGCCCGGTCAGCAGCCCGGCATCGCGCAGTGCCTGTTCCATCTCGGCCACTTCGGCGTCGAGTTCCCCGCCCTTTTGCGCACCCGCCAGCGTGGTCGCGCCGTGGTCACTGACCTTGCGATCCTGTGCGAGTTGCAGGACCAGGGCAATGGCAGCGTCGATATTTTTCGCGGTCGTGAGTATCGACCGGGTTTCCCGCACCAACTGCTGCCTGATGGTTTCGCGGTGCCGCCCGGCCTCGGCCCGATCTTCGGCCTCGATGCGCGACCTCGGCGGCGGGTCGGGCGGCTTGTTGTCGACGATGGCGCCGTCGGTGGTGATGCCGAACAGGTAGGAGTCGGCGAGGGCGTCATTGTTGGCGACCCGGGTCTTCAAGGCGGACACGTCATCCGACGCGTTGTGCAGTGCGCGTTCCACCGCAGACAATTCCGCGATCAGGATCTCGGCGTTGTTGCGGGTATCGCCGAGCGAATTGCGAGCGCGTTCACTCGCGGGCCCGTACCAGCTCGGTAATCGCCTGGCATCGTCGAGTTCGTCTTGGAGCCCGATGAGTTTGTCGCGCCGCCCGCGCAGATTGGTGGCCGCGGTGTCGAGCGCCGTGGCGTCCCATTTGCGGACGTCGTCGTAGCCGACACTCATCGCCGGAAAGCCCTTTCGGCCTCTGCCTCGTTCTCGGTGTACAGCTTCACGGCCGCCTGCACCGAATCGTTCCACCGGCCGATCTCCTCGGCCCAGCCCTGCGCGCGATCGTTGAACGTGGACGCCAGAGTGGGTGCGCGCTTGGCTGCGTCCCCACCGGGCAAAGCGGTCGCGATCGCCGCCAACCCGGTACCCGGGCTCACTTCCCGGGCTTGATTCGCCGCGGATCCCGCCGCGTTGCCCGCCGTCCGCAACTGACCGATTTCGACCTCGAACCCGCCCACAGCCCGTGCCACCTATCCCTGAAATGCCGCCAATGCTATCGCCCGTCAGGTTTTCGATCTTGCCCCCGGTTCCGGGGGCCGGGTCGCCCGCCGACGGTCGAAATTCACCCACAGTCGGCAGAAAAGGCAGTGGCGCAACAACTTCCACACAATGAACCGCCACGCTACGGCTCAGCGGTGACCTTCACCCTCGAGATCGGCAGCGCCGACGGAGTACTGGATCGCGTCGATCTGGTCCTGCACCACCTCGGCGCGCGCCACCAATTCGACCCGGTCGGGTTCGGTGAGGCTCTCGGCGCCGAGTTTCTCGAAAACGCAGGAGAGCATCGACCGCAAGTCCTCCAGTTCGCTGTCCTGCTCCATGAGAGCTCACCTTACGGCCGAATCATCCAGAATCTGCCGCACGTCCCGGTCTATGCTGACTGCGTGTTCGATCGGGAGGGTCGGGCACGCCTCCAGCGAGCGGGAATTGCGTTGAACGACAAGGTAACTGAAGACAAATCCGCAGAACCACGCGGGACGGATCGGGCGTTTCGACTACGCCAGATCGGGTGGGCGCTCGCTGTCGTCGCATTGTTCGCGGCAGGAGTGGCGGCATGGTTCACAGCTACCTCACCTCCCCGGTTCTATCGCGTCGACATCGTTCCCACAAAGGTGTTCGTCATGACCCTGCCACTCTGCTGGACGCTGGGGTGGGGGCTCTACAGCAACTTTGCTTTGCGGTTGTTCCCGTACAGGCAGTGGTTGCGCCGCACGATCGGGGCCGTCCTGGTACTGGTGGCGTTGATCTCATGGCCGATTTCGATCGTCTTGTCCTCCGCGGCCGGCAGCCGCTTCGGCACCGTCAAAGCCGTCGAGGTGAGTCCGGATGGACGCTACGAACTTGTCAGCCAGGCCTTCTCGGACGGTTTCGAGCCGTGCTGTCGCGTGCTGTTGCGCGAACGCGACGGATTGTTCAGCAGGCAGACCCTGGCATGGGAGCGCATCGAAGGGAATTGCCCGGTGCGCGCCTACTTCCCGGACAACAACACGATCAGCATCACCGAATGGAAGGGCGGGGCGCCCATGACGACGACCTTCGATCGCGACCGCCTGGAAGTCGCGCAGACTTTGCCGCCGAAAGGGCGCTGATTTCGGCTGGAGGTCCGATAGCTCGCCCGCCGGGGGCGTGGCTACCGGTTCGATACACAGTCGCGATGACAGCATCAGCTCAGTTTGTGGCGCACACCGGGGACTCTTGTCTAGTGTTTGCACTATGACCGCGCAGTTCCCCGATTCGATTCTGTTCCAAGGGGATTCGTTCTCGGTAACCGCGATCGACGGTACGGGATTGTTCGACCCGGTCGCGCACGGTCTCGAGCCGAAGTGGATCCATACCGGCTGCTACCGCGGATATATCTGCCACTACGCCCTCGTCGAGCAGCGGTTGGTCTTGCGGGACCTCCACATCAGGACGGAGGATGAACCAACTCGGCTCAACGGTGTGCCACCACAGCAGGACAAAGACGGCTCGAGTTGCCATTACCGTGGGCTGGATATTCCAGTGGTCTTCACCGGGCGCCTGCTCATCGGGGCCGACGTCATCCCGAACCGCCCGTATCTGAACATGGGATTTACGCCGGCCTGGCTGTACGAGCGGGTCTACGACCGCACCTTGCGCGCCGGGGAACTATTGACCGCCCAGGACTGCTCGGCAGCGGTGGCCGCGACAAGGGCAGAGATCATCACGACGGCCGTCGAGCCCGCGCCAGGCGAATCGACCGGGGACTGGATCACCCGCACGTTCTTATGCAGACTAGCGCCCTCCGGTCGACGACACGAGCAGTGGCCCGACGGGCCGAGTCCCGAGATCCGCCAGGAGATCAGCTAGCTGTGGCCGATCCGCTGACGCGCCTGCCGTACCAGCGGACTT
>NZ_BAFT02000098.1 GCF_000308475.2 Nocardia brasiliensis NBRC 14402
AGCGTCCCGGCCGCGCGACGCAGGTGCCGATAGTTCTGAAACCGTTCCAGCCCTTCGTCGTCGACGTAGGTGATGCCCCGGCTGAGGTCCTGCGCCGCCCGATCCAGCGCCGCCTGGAGGGTGCGGGGCCAGTCGGCGGGCGGTGCGGTCGGATCACCGATCAACAACGCGCGATTTGTTCGGGTCACCGGCACACCCCCTGTGCGAGGTCCAGTGCCTGTGCGGCGGTGCGCACTACGTCGAGCTGGTCATCGAAATCAGCGGCGAGCACGGTCAAGCCGAGGGTGGTCACCCCGGCCGCCGCGTACTCCGACATTCGCGCGCCGATGCTGTGCGCGTCGCCGAGTAGCGCGGTGCGCCGGATCAGGTCCAGCGGTACCGCCGCTGCCGCGGCGGCCCGGTCACCGGCCGCCACCAGTCGATGGACCCGCTGCACCTGCTCGCCGTAACCCATGTCGGTCGCCACCGCCGCGTAGACGCCCGTACCACGTCCGAGCGCAAGGAAATTCGCGTAGTAGGGCCGTAACGCGACCGCGGCGGATCCGGCATCGGGTCCGACGCCGATGGGGATCGACGGCAGCACCCGGAAGCCGTCGAGGCTCGCCCCGGCGCGGGACCGGCCGATCCGGACGTGGTCGAGCGCCCACGAGATGCGTTCGGGTGAGCAGAACGCGCCGATCCAGCCGTCGGCGATCGCACCGGCGAGTTCGAGCGCGCGCGGGCCGACCCCGCCCAGGAGTATGGGCAGTTCGGGGCGTGGTTCGAAGGCGCGCAGCTGGGCGACGGCCGCGGTGTCGTCCGGATCGTCCGGTGGCAGCCGCCAATGCGCACCCGTGTAGCGCACCGGTGCGCCGGACAGCGCGCAGCGCACCACCTCCACGTATTCACGCAGCCAGCCCAGGGGGCGGCGGATGTCCGCCCCGTACCAGCCACGCGCCACGTCCGCGGCCGAGACGCCGAGCCCCAGTTCGAACCGCCCGCCGGACAGTTCGTCGAGGGTCAGTGCGGTCAGCGCGGTCAGCACCGGGCTGCGGGCGGGCGCCTGGAGCAGCCCGGAGGCCAGGGTGAGCCGCGAGGTGACCGCGGCGGCGGCGCCGAGCACGCTCACGCCGTCACCGCGAAACCCTTCGGGTGCGAGCGCGTACTCGAGCCCCAGTCGTTCGGCGGCGGGAGCGAGGCGAAGGGCGTGTCGTGGGGTCAGGAACACCGCGAGCCGCATCGTTTCTCCTCGTCGTGCCGGGTACTGCGAGGTCGAACGATCCGCCGCGCCACTCGAGGATCAACCGTGCCGTACTCGACGAGGCCGCTGCCGGTCTCGTACCGCCGCAGCCGCACAGCGGTGCTGGAGTGATCTTCGAGCGGGCCCGTGGACGCTGTGCGCACCGATTCTCTCTCGGACGGAGGCGAAGGATGCGCGTCCTGCTGGCGACGTGGAACATGCCGGGCCATCTGTACCCGATGGTGCCGCTCGGCTGGGCACTACGCGCCAGCGGTCACGACGTCGTGGTGGTGAGCAACCCGGATCTGGTCCCCGCGATCGTCGGCGCCGGACTGCCCGCGCTGGGCGCGGGCCCCGAGTTCGACTCCTACGCCCGGCTGCGGGACGAACTCGAGCGCCGCTCCTGGAAGCCCGCCGCGCCCGCGCCGACCGCGGATCCGGTCGCCGCCGCGGAGCGTGCCCGGCGCCGCAGGCTCAACGGATTCCGGCTCGCCGCGGCCGCCGCGCAGGCGCAGGCGCCCGAAGCGGTCGCGTTCGCGCGGCGCTGGCAGCCGGATCTGATCGTCTTCGAGCCCGCCGGTTTCGTCGGCCCGCTGATCGGAACCTTGCTCGACGTGCCGACCGTGCGACACCTGTGGAGCATCGACTTCACCGCGCCCATCGCGGAATTCGAAGAGGACCTCATCGGGGAACTCGCCGCCCCCTACGGGCTGACCCGCATCGGGGTGAACGGCGACAGCACCCTCGATCCCGCGCCGACGCGCCTGCAGGTGGCGGATCGTCAAGTGCGCGACCCGATTCGCTTCGTCCCCTACAACGGCCCCGCGGTACTCGAACCATGGCTGCTCGAACCGCCCGCCCGGCCGCGGGTGGGTATCACATGGGGTACTTCGCAGAGCCGCCTCGGTTTCGACCACATGGTGCTCGCGCCCCGCGTGGTGCGGGCGCTCGCGCGGCACGACGTCGAACTGGCCGTCGCGGTCACCGCGGACCAACGCAAGCTGTTCGATCACGTCCCCGACAACGTGGTGCACCTGGGCCCGGCCCCGCTGCATCAGCTCGCCTCGACCTGCTCGGTACTGGTGGACCAGGGTGGTGCGGGCGGCGTGCTGACCGCGCTGGTGAACGGTCTACCACAGCTGGTCATTTCGCAGATGCCGGACGAGGTCTTCCACGGACATCACGTGCGCGACAGCGGGGCCGGGTTGAACCTGCCCGGCGGTGACCTCGCCGACGCCGATATCGCGGCCGCGGTGGATCGGCTGTTCGAGGACGAATTCCACACCGCGGCAGGCGAGTTGCGTGACGATATGCTGGCCCGCCCGACTCCGCTGGCCGTGGTCGAGCGACTCGAGCGGCTGGCGCGCGCGGGTGCGCCCCAGCGAGCGGACGCCCCTCGATGACCGACACCTCGGGCATTCGCTGGCTGGCCGGACTTCCCGTGCCACAGTGGCGGTTCTGGTATCGCGAGCAGAAGCAGCCCGGCTATCGCGACGGCATCGATACCTTCGCCTTCCGGATCGGCGGCGCAGTGTCCGCCGACGCACTGGATCGGGCCTTGCGCTGGGTGATCGCGAGCCATAGCGCGTTGCGCACCAAGATAATCCGAGTCGGCGCTCGGGGCACCAGGATCGAGGTGATCGCACCGGAAGCGACGCCTTCGGTGCTGACGGTACGCCGGACCGAGGCCGAAGCCGACTCGGCGGCGGTGCGTGCCTTCGCGGCGACGCCCTTCCGATTGGCTGCCGAACTGCCGATCCGCGCGCTGCTGTGCACCGACGACAACGACCAGCACCTGCTAGTGGTGAGCGTGCACCACACCGCGTTCGACGGCTGGTCGGCGATCATCCTGTTCGACGCGCTCGGCGCGGCATACGCCCGTGCGCTCGCGGGACAACCTGATCCGGTCCCGGCACCCACCGACTTCCGCGCCAGTTGGGCCGAACAGGAGCGCTTGGCGGGCCCGGACGAACAGGACGAGCTGTTGCGGTGGGGGCGCCAGCTCGTCGGGGTACCGGATCTGCCGCTCCCGCACCCGGACTCGCCAGGCACCGACCTGAGCAGCGGGGCCGTGGACGAATTGTGGTTCGCCTTGCCGAGCGCGGCGTTTCGCAATATCGGCAGCACCACGCCGAGCATGATCATGCTCGCCGCCTGGGCACGGGCATTGCGAACATTTACCGGGGCAGCCGATTTCGCGATCGGTGTGCCGGTGAACGGCCGGGCGGCCGAGTCGAGCATCAACGCGGTCGGCTGCTTCGCCTCGGCGATCGCGCTGCGATTCCGGCACACCGGAGACGACGATCCGCGCACCGACCTCGCCACCGCGACCACCGGTCTGCTGCACGCGATGGACTACCAGTTCATGCCGCTCGAGCAGATCATCCGGCTCGACCCACAGCGCGATCCGCGCCGGATGCCGTTCTGCCAGGCCGGGTTCGTGGTGCAGACCGGCGCGAGCGTCACCCTCGCGCTCGCCGGCACCGAGGTCGAATACCTGCACCGGCCCAAACAGGAGTCGTCGTACGAGTTGACGCTCGAGGTGTGGTCCGGCGCGGAGCCGAAGGGCCGCCTCTGGTATCGCACCGACATCCTGACCCGCGATCGCGTCGAATCGCTGCGCGAGCTGTGGCTCAGCGAATTGTCCCGCTGCACGAGCGCGTTACGGGAGGTGGAGCATGTCCGCAGCCACTGACGACCCACGAGTGGGCGCCTACCTGCGCAGGCTCGGATTCGACGGGATCCCTGAGCGTTCGGTCGCGGCGCTCGCCGAGCTGCACGCCGCCCACACCGCCCGGGTGCCGTTCGAAACGCTCTGGCACACACCGTCGATCGCGGTCGACGATGCCGTAGACCGCATCGTCGAGCAGGGCCTGGGCGGCATCTGCTACCACCTCAACGGCGCGTTCGGCTGGTTGCTCGACCAGCTCGGCTACGACGTACGACTACGTCCGGCGGCCACCCAGAGCCGGTTCGCCCCGGGCGCCCAGCCGCCCACCGGCACGCACGTCGTGCTGACCGTCGACAACCTACCCACGGCGGACAATCCGGCCGGGCGCTGGCTGCTCGATGTCGGTGCGGGCGAAGGTTTTTCGCGGCCGCTTCCGCTGATCCCGGGTGACTACGCGCGCGGCGAGTTCCGCTATCGGCTACGTCCGTCCGATCTCGACCCGCGCTGGTGGCGCTTCGACTACGACCGGCACGAGTCCTGCCGCGGCGTCGATTTCGCGCTGACCGAGGTGGCCTACGCCGCACTGGCCGAGATCTACACCCGGATGGCGGAGACCGATATGGCGATCTTCTTCCGCTACGGCTGGGTGAAGCGGCACGACGAGTCCGGGTTCGACGAGTTGATCGGCACGCAGCTGTCGAAGGTCACCGCGGCGGGTCGCACCATCCGCACGATCAGCGACCGGGACGACTATTTCGACACTCTGGCCACCGTCTTCCAGCTGACGGTCCCCGAGGCGCGCGACAAGCGGGAAGCGTTGTGGCAGTGCGTGGTCACCGAATGGTCGGCGCAACGCTTCCGGGACGACTGGGCCCCGGCCCGCGCCGGAGCCGACGCCGACGCGACCCGATGAGCACCGCATTCGTCCAGCAGATCTTCGCCAGGCCGGACGTGCTGGACTGTCTTGCGATTCCCGCCGAGGTGCCCGGTGAATACCGCGTCTACGTCGTGCCCTCGGCCGACGCCGATCCGATCGAACTGCAGCGGGAGCTGAGCCGGACACCGAAGATCGCGGTCCGCGTAGTGCGCCGGATTCCACGGCGCCCCGACGGCGAGCCCGACCTCGCGGCACTACCAGAGGCGCAGGCGGCCGACGACTGGGTGCCGGTGCGTTATCCGCTCGGCCACCGCCGGGTCTGGGTCCACCGCCCCGCGCAGGATCACGCGGCGTCCACGGTACGGCGCCTCGCACAGGCGGCAGGCCCCGAACTCGTTGTCACCCGCACCGATCCGCGCACTCTTCCGGAGGCGCTGCGCGCGGCGGCGATCACCGCGCATTCGGTGGTGACCGTCGGGCCGGACGGCGAGACCCGCATGCCCTACAACCGATTGCTCGAGCGCGGACTGCGGCTCGCCGCCGGACTGTCCGGGCGTGGGTTGCCGCCCGGCGCGAAAGCCGTACTGGCGCTGCATGATCTCGCCGATTACGTCGTGGCGGTCTGGGGTTGTCTGCTGGGCGGCTTCGTGCCGGTCACCACGGTCGAGCCGAAGCGTGACGACGTGGGTGTGCTCGTCGCGCTGTCGCAACGGTTGTCGGATGCGCCGATACTCACCTCCCCCGCGCTCGCCGAAGCGCTGGAAACGGCCGTCACCGTCGGCGAATTGTGCACGGCGGCAGCGCTGCCCGTGGCCGACGTGCACGCGCCCGACCCCGACGACGTCGCGGTGCTCGTGCTCTCCTCCGGTAGCACCGGGCGCCCCAAGCTGATTCAGCTCACCCATCGCGCGATCGTGGAGAACGCGTTGGCGGCCCGCCAGGTCGACCTGATCCGCGCCGGGGAGACCAGTCTCAACTGGCTGCCCTTCGACCATGCTCCCGCCCTGGTGATGTACCTGCTGCGGGACGCGGTGTTGGGCTGCACGAGTGTGCACGCGAGCACGAGCTACCTCACCGCGGCACCGCTGCGCTGGCTCGACTTGCTGGAGCGGCACCGAGTGGCGCACACCTGGTCGGCCAACTTCGGCTACCGGATGCTCACCGCGGCCCTCGAACAGGCGCCGCAGCGGCAGTGGGACCTCTCGGCCCTGCGCACCCTGCTCAATGCCGGGGAACAGTGCATCCCGGCGGTGGTCGAGGGATTCCTCAGGGAGCTGGGGCGTTTCGGTGTCACGGCGGCGAACTTCGTGCACATGTGGGGCATGGCGGAAACCGCGACGGCCGCCTCGTGCGCGTACTTCGACGCCGCGGACAATATCGTGACCCATTCCGGCATCGACTACATCAGCATGGGTGCACCCGCGCCGGGCAGCCGGTTGCGGATCGTCGACGAAAACCTGCTGCCGCAAGACGAGTACACGATCGGCCGGCTACAGGTGTGCGGCAGCAGGGTGACGCCCGGGTATCTGGACAGCCCGGAGGCCAACGCCGCCGCGTTCACCGTCGACGGCTGGCTCGACACCGGCGACCTGGCATTCCTCGCCGATGGCAAGCTCGTGATCACCGGTCGCGCCAAAGACGTGGTGGTGGTCAACGGGGCCAAGTACCACAGCCACACCATCGAAGAGCTGGTGCACGAGATCGAGGGCGTCCGGCGCGGGTACGTGGCGGCGGTGGGTGTCGCCGATCCCGAGCTGGGCACCGAGTTGCTCGGGATTTGTTACGTACCAAGCGATTCCGGTGACCAAAGGCAGACCGCGGCACGGATCACCGCGACGGTCGGCGAGCGGCTCGGCCTGCCGGTCGGCGTGATCGCCGCGATCACCACGGCCGAATTCCCGCGTACCACCGGCGGGAAGATCCAGCGGGCGGTCTTGGCGCGACGGCTCGCCGACGGCGAACTCGCCGACCGCGTCGTCGACAGGGTGGGTGGTGCGTCCGGCACGACGCCCGACTGTGTCTATGTCACCCGGTGGCGGCCGGTGCCGCCGTCTCCGCGGCACGCCACCGGTTTGCGCGGGCCCATTGTGCTGTTCGCCGACGAGTCCGGTGTCGCGGAGGAATTCACGAGGCAGGTGCCGGGTGACTACCTACTCGTCCGGCAGGGCACCGCCTTCCGGCGTACCGAGGACGGCTACGTCATCGATCCGAACCTCGATGAGCATTGGGCGGCGGTTCGGTCGCTGCTCGGCACACCGCAGACAGTCGTCTACCTGTGGAGCCTCGCCGCCGAAACAGATTCGTGTGCAAAGCATCTCGTCAGCGCCATCCAGTGCTGCACACATGACGGCGCCGGCCCGAGACTGATCACGGTGAGCCGGGGTGCGCGCGTGCTGACCGGAACCGAGTCCGGCATCGTCGCGGCCGCGGCCACCCCGGCCGTCACCGCGGTGTACCGGCAGGAGTATCCCGGTAGCGAGGCGGTACACATCGATCTGGCCGAGAGCGCACCGGAACGCACCGCCCGGGACCTGGCCATCGCGCTCGCCGATCACAGCACCGCGTACCCGGAAGTCGCCTGGCGGCAGGGGCGTCCGCATCTCCCCGCCCTGCTTCGGGTCGACGCGCCCGTCACCGAACCGAGCCCGCTGCGCACGAATGGACGCTACGTCGTGCTGGGCGGCGCGGGCGGTATCGGCACCGAACTCGTGCGTAATCTTGCCGTCACCTCGCGCGCCCAGTTTCTGATCATCGGCAGGCGCGCGCTCGAAACACCGAATAACACGGCATTGCAGAATAATTGGCGCAAACTATGCGACGCATCCGCACAGGCCGATTACGCGGCCGTCGATCTTCGCGACGAGGCCGCCGTGCGCGCGGCGGTGGCGGCCGCCGAAAACCGTTGGGGTACTGCGCTGGACGGCGTGATCCACCTGGCGGGCGAGTACCGCCTGCGCGCGCTGCGCGCCGAGCAGCCCGCCGACTGGGACCTCACCGCCACCGGCCACATTCGCGGTCTGCTGGTGGCCGCGGATCTCGTCCGGGAGCGCCCCGGCGCGCAGCTGATCATCGGCTCCTCACTGATGGGCGAGTTTCCCGCGGCGGGCTGCGCGGCATACGCCGCCACGAACGCGCTGTCGCGCGCGCTCACCGCGGAACTGCGCCGGCGCGACGGCACGCCGATCACCCGGCTCGCCTGGAGCCTCTGGCGCGAGACCGGGGTCAACGCCGGGAATCGGTACGAAGCCGCCGCGGCCGCACGGGGTTTCCTCGCACTGCGGCCCGACGACGCGGTCCGCTTGACCGTGGAGACGCTGTGCCGGCCGCCCGGCGACTATCAGATCGGCATCGACCGGCGCGGCACCGATGTGCGTGCCCTCGTCGACGACGCCCGCGACCTCGCGCTGACCGAACCGGCCGGGACGGCACCGCCGATGGACCTGGCACCGGTGGCTGTGGCGACCCTCGGGCACATGATCCGGGCGCTGGACGGATTCACCGGCCTGCCGCTGTCGGCGCACACACCCCTCAGCGCGCTGGGACGCACCTCGGTGCAGATGGTGCAGGTGCACGCCCGCTTGGAGGGCGCGCTCGACACCGCGATCCCGCACGAAATGTTCTTCGCGGCAACCACACTCGGCGCCTTGGCCGGCGCGTTGCACGACTCGGGTCAGCAAGCCTCGGTGTTCGGGCCCGCCACCTCGGCCACATAGCAGGCGACGAGGTCCGGGATGTCGAAGCTGTCCACCCCGACGACACCCCAGTTGCAGCGCACCAGCCCGTTCTGGAGCAATTGCTCGATGGCGTTGTCCGCCGACCACTGTCCCGGCGCGCACAGCTGTTCCGCGCGCGTCATGGTCAGCGTGCGCGAACCCGCGGCGACCGCGGCGTTCAGCAGCGCACGCGCGGGCGCGTCCAACTCGCGATAGCCCGCCGACACCGTGCGGGTCATACTCCAGTCGAGGAACTCCAGCTGGTGCAGCCGCCGCCGGGGATCCGCGAGCCGGTCGGCGAGCATGGACAACGACAGCAATCGATTGGTCACCAATTTCGCGCCGACGATGCGCAATGCCAGCGGATTCCGATCACAGTAGGCGATGATGCGTTCCGCGGCAGCGGTTTCCGCGCTCATCCGATCCGGACCGATGATCGCGGAAAGTATCTCGTTGCTCTGCCCCACGTCCGGCGCTTCCAATTCGATCGGCGCCGCGCCTTCGATACCCGCGACCGCGCGGAAGGTGCCGGTGATCAGCACCGCGCTGCCGGGACCGCCCGCGAGCAGTTGCCGCACCTGGCCGCGGGTGGTGACATTGTCGAGCACGATGAGCACCCGGCGGCCCGCGGCCCAACTGCGGAACAACTCCGCGCGCTCGTCGAGTTCATCGGGCAAATGTCCGGCAGCGAAACCCACCGCGCGCAGGAACCGGCCGAGAATGCGGAACGAACCGTGCGTGCCTTCGCGAAAATCGACATAGAGCTGACCGTCCGGGAAATGGCCGCGCACCGAATGTCCCGCGTGGATCGCCAACGCCGATTTGCCGACACCGGGCCCGCCGGAGACGGTGACCACGGCGGCCGTGACGGCCACGTCACTGGTCAGCAGTTCGGTGAGTCGTTTCTTTTCGTCGGCACGACCGGAGAAATCGGACAGATCGCGCGGCAACTGCGCCGGCGCCACGGCGGTGCGCACCTCGGCGGTGGCCTGTTCCGGTGCGCCGTCGAGCAATCCGCGCTGCAACTCCTGAATGGCGGCGGACGGTTCGATGCCCAACTCGGCGCTCAGGTTCGAACGCAGCAGGTGGTACACCTCGAGCGCCTCGGACCTGCGGCCGCACCGATGCAGGCACGTCATCAGGTTGCCGTGCAACCCCTCGTGATAAGGGTGTTCGCCGCACAGCAGTTTCAGCTCACCGATCAGATCCCGGTGATGGCCAAGACGCATCCGCGCCTCCACCCGCAACTGCGTGACCTGTAACAACGACTCGCGCAACCGGTTGATCTCCGGTTCCAGAATCGGGCCGGCACAGATGTCGTACAGCGGCGTACCGGTGCACAGCGCGGCCGCGTTCGAGGCGGACTGCAAGGCTTCCACCACCGCGCCGTCGGACAGTTGATCGCGTGCCCGCTCGGCGAGTTGCTCGAACGCGGCGATATCGAGTTCGTGGTCGGCCAGCCGGATTTCATAGCCCAGCGGATGCCAGCGCAGCACATCACGCCCGTTGGCGCCGTGCGCCTGCAGCAGTTTCCGCAGTTGATAGACATAGGTCTGCAAAGTCGCGAGCGCACTGATCGGCGCTTCGTCGTTCCACAGTTCTTCGACCAGAACTCCGGTGGGCACGATTCGGTTTCGCCGCACCGCGAGCAGCGCGAGCAGGCTGCGCAACTTCGGCGCCGTCGGTGTAATCTCACCATCGTCCACGGTGACTTGCAGTCTGCCGAGCGTTGAGACGAACATCCAATCTCCTGGATCTTCCGGCAAATCCCACTGAAACCTGATACTTAGCCCCGCTCAGCACATTCGAACATGACGGCAACCGGACGACTACCAGCAAATCGGACAATGTGACGCGGATTACAGTTCCGATTCCGTAATTTTGCTAACGCGATGACAATCGAATTAGAAGAACATATAAGCGGTTTCACACACGCCCGGGATAAATCAGACAATCCATACAACCGCGACGTTCGGCGGTATCGCTCAGGGTGACGATTCCCCGCAAGCCGCACCCGCTCCGCGTCCCGCCGCTCCGACGCCGCGGGTGAGGGTTTGGGTGACTGTGGCGGCTAGGCGGGTGCGGAAGGCGGTCGGGGTGAAGGTGGTGGCGTGGGTGCGGATGGTGGCGGGATCGTAGGTGATGGCATCGAAATCGCGCATGCGGCGGGCGAGGCTGTCGATGACGGCCTGGTCGTCGCCCGGGTCGAGATGTTCGCCGGTGATGCCGGGCAGGACGGTGTCGAGTGCGCCGCCCGCGCCGACCGCGAGGACGGGGGTGCCGCAGGCCATCGCCTCCACCGGGACGATGCCGAAATCCTCGACTCCCGGCATGAGCAGAGCCTGGCAGCGGCGATAGCTGTCCAGCAGGACCGCGTCGGAGGCGGCGCCGAGGAACGTGGTCTCCGGTCCGGCGATGGACTCGAGGTAGGGGCGGTGCCTGCCGTCGCCGAGCACGACCAGCCGGCGACCCGCCTGCCGCGCCGCCCTGATCGCGAGGTCTGCCCGCTTGTAGGGCACGAGACGACCGGCGAACAGAAAGAAGTCCTCGCGCGGCAGCGACGGGTCCGGGGTGAACCGATCTATCCGCACCGGCGGATTGATCACGGTGGCGGGCAGCCCCCACCAGTCACGCACGCGCGCCGCGACCGCGTGCGAATTGGCGATCACGTGCGCCAGCCGCGGCGCGGCCCGCAATTCGGCCCGGCGGGCGATATGGCCGAGGGCCGCCAGAGCGAGCTGACCGGACCGCCCACCGGCCTCCTGGGCACGAAAGGCGCTGTCCCAGGCCCAGCGTGCCGGACTGTGCACATACGCGATCACCGGTGCGTCCGTGGCGAATACGGCCTGGGTGGCGAACGCGTGATGGCTGACGAGCACCGCGTCGAACCGCCCGGCCAGCGGGAGGCGACGTAGCGCCCGGGGCACGAACGGCAGCAGCGGGGCGTGCGCACGGGCGCCCAGCGCCGCATGTACCCCGCTGAGCCAGCTGTCCTGAATCGAATCCAGCTCTCCCGCAGCACATTGCGCCGCCAGTGCGGCCTGCCCCGCACGACTGACGATCGGCGCGAACACCGCGGCGCCCGGCCAGGTGCGGAGGAACTCCGCGACCACCGCTTCGGATCCGCCGTATTCGGTGAATCGCTCATGCACGAGCCCGATTCGCGGCGCGGTCACGAGTGCCGCGCTCCGCCTTGCGAGGCGGCGGCGATCCGGCGCGGCGCGGCGGTCCGCCGGAGCGCGGGCGCGACCGGGCGCCCCACCAAAAGCCCTGTGACACTGCCCTGTTCGAGCGCACGCCGGTAGACGAGCGCGGCCTCCCGGCAGGCGGCGACCGTCGCGTCGACCGCGTCGTCGGTGTGCGCCGCCGAGGTGACGAACGATTGCCCCAGCACCCCGCGGGCCAGCAACTCCTGCAGGAACAGCGTCCGGAACGCTTGCGACGGCCTGCCGCGCGGGTCTCTGGTGAGATAGACCAGGCACGACGGCCGTCCGGCGACCTGGAGGAAATCGGCGATACCCAGCTCGGCGGCAATGGCATTCACCGCGTCGGCGAGCCGTCGTCCGGCCCGCTCCATCCGGCCGATCGGATCGGTGTCCGCGTAGGCGCGGACCACCGCGCGGAACGCGGCCAGTCCCGCAGATTCCGGCCCGTGCGTGGTCGAGAGCAGAAACACCCGGTCCCGGTCGGTCCGCAGCCCGCCCAGCTCCATGTATTCACGCTTGCCCGCCAACGCCGAGATCGGGAACCCGTTGCCCATCGCCTTCCCCCAGCACGACAGATCCGGGCGCACGCCGTACACCTGTTGCGCCCCACCGGCCGACCAGCGGAACCCGGTGATCATCTCGTCGAACACCAGCAACACCCCGTACCGATCACACAGTGCGCGAACACCGTTCAGATACCCGCTGCCGGGTTCGGCCAGTGCGGTCGCCGCCTCCATGACCACGCATGCCACCGGCACCGCGGCCAGTACGTCGGCCAGTGCGCCGAGATCGTTGTACGGGAACTTCACCGTGGCGGTGTCGTCGGTGCCGCTGTCCATCTCCGTGGTACCGATGAACCAGTCGTCCACGGAGAAGAACGGTTGATCACACACCGCGACCACCACCCGGCCGGTGGCGGCGCGGGCCAGCCGGACCGCCGCGGTGGTGGCGTCCGAGCCGTTCTTGGCGAACTTGACCATGTCGGCCCCGGGGACCAAGGACAGGAAGTCTTCGGCGGCGAGCAATTCCAGCTCGGTGGGCCGGGAGAAGTTCACCCCGTCGGTGATGGCGGCGCTCACCGCCTCGACCACCGGGCGATAGCCGTGCCCGAGCGTCACCGAGCGCAGGCCCATGCCGTACTCGACGTACTCGTTTCCGTCGCTGTCCCAGACCCGGCAGCCGTTGCCGCGCACCAGAATCGGGGCCATGTGTTCCGGGTACTGGTCGGCGCCGCGCGCATAGGTGTGCGCGCCACCCGGTATCAGGTCGTGCAACCGCGCTTGGATGCCGTTGCTACGAGCGAAATCACGTCGGCTGTCGAGACTCGTCACGCACGTTCCTCATTCCTTCAACACCCGCGTTCGGTGAACGCTTTGAGATAGCCGGCCGATTGGCGCAGGTACATCCACGACCAGAAGGCCGGCCCCGACGGACTGGGGCTGGCGACCATCGTCACTTCGCCGGCGAAGCACTTCTGCACGATGTATCGCGCGCGCGACACATGCGGGGTGAAGGTCACCACGATGATGTGCCGCCAGCCGTATTGCCTTGCCCTGCGGCCGATTTCCTGTGCCTCACCCTGGGTGGTCCACGGGTCGGGGACGAAACAGCTGACCTGGAAATCGAAGTGCCCGGCGCAATACTTGTCCATGGCGGGATCGTCGGCTCCGGTGGAGCGCGAGATCAGCAGTTGCCGAGCATAGCCGCGCCGCGCGAGCTCGAGTCCCACGTCGAAGCGTTCGTACGGCGTGCCGCCGAGCACGACGATGGCGTCGGCGGGTCGCAGCGGATCCACCTGCGGTCGCACGTACACCGGCCGGCCCAGCGCCGCCACCGCGGCGACGACGGCGATCAACGCGCCGACACCGAGCAGCGCACGCCGCGTCCGCCGCGGCGGACGCCGCAGCGCATCGGGTGCGTCGACGACAGCGTTCACGGCCTCACCTCGTCGGCCTGTCCCGGCCCAGTGGCGCGGCGCTCACCGCACCGGTAGGCGTGACCACCAGCCGCCAGTACCCGCCGTCCGCGTCCTTGAGCACGATGCCGCCCTCGGCGCGATCGGAAAGCCAAGCGCCGCTGGACAGCACCGCCGCCGCCACCGCACCGTCGGCGCCTTGCACCTGGAGGATGTCGGTGTCCGGGCGGCCCGCCTGCGCGACGGTGGTCCCGGCGAATCGCGCCCCCAGCATCCGATCCCGCCCGATCACATGCCATCCGGTGGGGAACGTCGCGGGATCGATATCGCGGGCCGAACTCGAAATGAGGCTCACCGCAGTACCTTCCGGACATCCCCGCCAGTCGATCCGCAGTTCGGTGGGCGGCTTGTCCAAGTCGGCGTCGAACTGCACGTTCGCCAGATACGGTTGGCGGCAATAGGTCAGGTCCACGCAGAGGGTGCGGGCCGCGACCTTGCAGTTGACCAGTCCGAACTGTGCGGGCCCCCCGCGCTCCCGGTGCCCGATCGCCAGAGCCGTGTCGGCACCCTCGAACCAGACATTGGTCAACCACCAGGCGTTGGCCGCGCCGTCCACCACCAGGTGCCGGTCGGTGGTGCGCGGGTCGGTATCGGAGACGAATTCGACATTGCTCAAGGCCAATCCGGCATTGTGGTCGCCACCGGTGCCCAGCACGCTGATCCGGTTGTTGGTGAATTTCGATGAGGTCACGTAATTCTGGATGCACGAGGTCACCAGCCCGTACCCGAAATTGTTGATATCGCAGTTGACGAACGCGGTGCCACCGGTGTTCTGATCGAGCACGACACCGCGCTGTTCGGCATAACGCGGAAAGTTCTCGCTGAGGTGATTACCGCGCAACACCACCGATTCGAACGAACACCGGAAACATTCGGACAGCGATACGGCGGTCACCGCCGGGTCGGAGACGAAGATGCCGAGCCGGGCGAAGCGCACCCGCTGCCGCTTGCGCAGGGCGATCAGCGTGCCACCGCCCTCGTAGTTGATCATGCTGACGTCGCCGCCGTCGCCGAGCACCGTGGCATAGTCGGGCAATTGAGGCCAGGACCTCACCCGGTACTGCCCGGCGGGCAGATACAGCACCAGCGGTCCGTCGCCCACTGCGGCGGCTTGCGCGAGCGCGGCGGTGTCGTCGGCCTTCCCGTCGCCCACCGCGCCGAAATCGCGGATGTTGCGGGCAGCGGGCGCGTCGGTGACCCGCGGTGAGCGGAACTCCTCGTCGGCGTCGGACTTGGCCGCACACGCGGCGAGGGGCAGCGCGGCGGCCGCGCCGAGCGAACCGGCGAGCAGCCGACGACGATTCACCGAGTCTTCGCTCATAGGCGCAACCTCTGACTCAGGCGCGGCCGGTCACCGGGCCGGGATACCGCGATGACGCCCACCAGGGCGGCGCCCGCGGCGCCGAATGTCGCCAGCGCACCGCGCAGCTGGGCCGTGTCGGTGGTGCCGAGTTCGACGACGCCGATCGTCGCGTCCCCGCGCGGGGCGATCGACAGCGCGTCCGCGGCGGCGGTGACCGGTGCCACCTCGACCACCACGTGGTCGAAATCGCATCGCAGGTCGGCGAGCAGTGCCCCGAAACGCTCGGTGGTCAACGCATCCGGCGTCCCGGGATCGGGCGAGCCGAGCGGCAGCAGATCGATGCCGTCGTCGGGTAGCCGCACCACTGCATCGCTCAGTCTCGGCCCCCCGCGCAGGACTTCGGCGAGCCCGGGACCGGTGTGCGCCAGCAGTTGACCGGAACTGCCTGCACCGGTGGTGTCCGCGTCCACGAGCACCACCCGGGCACCGGTGGCGGCCAGTGACCGAGCCAGCCGCGCCGCGATGTCAGGAGCCGACCGCACGGAAAGGCTGGTCAGTACAATCGTTTTCGGACTCTTCCCGGCGGCGGCATCGGCGAGACGGGCCCGTAGCCGACGCGTCTCCCCCACCTCGCCCGGCAAGCCGATGTCGAGTATCGCCAGAATCGGCACGGTCGGCCGGTCGGGTGCGCCGGACCCGCCGACCCGAACCGGTTCCGCCAGTACCGATTCCAGCTCGTTGGAGGTGCGCAGCCGACGGTCCAGCCGATCGCGGAGCAGGGCCGCCGCGAAGCCGAGCGCGAGGCCGGCGCACAAGCCGAGTGCGAGCAGGCGCGTCCGTCGCGGGCCACTCGGCGCGGCGGGCAACTCGGCCCGGTCGACCACCGCGACCCGGGTCGCGGGTGCCGCGCCGAGTTCGGTGGTCTCCAATTCGTCCACCAGCCGCCGGAATTGCGCCACCACGGCATCGGCGAGATCGCGTGCCTCCGCCGCTGCGGGCGCCGACACGGTGGCGACGAGCACGGCGGTCGCGGGCGGCGAACTCGCCGAGATCCGGCCGCGCAGTTCGCCTACGCTGAGCCGCAACCCGCGATCGTCGATCACGCGCTGTGCGACGGTGGCGCTGGTGAGCAGGTCCAGATACGACCGGACCCGCTGTTGGGCCGCCAAACCGCCCTGATACGAGTCGTTCACCGACGTTCCCGTGGACATCGACACGTACATGCTGCTCGAGGCTTTGTACGTCACCGGAATCGTCTGCGCGTAACCCGCGGCGGCGAGCAGGCAGACCAGCACCGCCGCGACGACGACGATCCAACGGCGCCGCAGGACGCGCCAATACTCGATCAAACCCATTGCCCAGTCCTTTGTGTAACGGGGACAACGGATTCGGCCCGCTCCCACGATCGACGCGCCGATAACTGCCCGCGCGAACCGCGGTACAAACCCACCAGCAGATAGATGAACCACACCAGAACGACGGCCTGGAGATATTTGCCGAGCATCTCCATGCTGCCCAGAATTCCGCGCTCGAAGATCACCGGTATCTCGATGAGCGCCAGCCCCAGCACGACGAGCGCGATATGCCGCGAGTACAGCGCCCGCGCCCAGGAGGCCAAGAGCGCGAACGTGAATGCGGCGCCCACCATGATTCCGGTGTATCCGCCGAGCAGATAGCCTTCGCTGATCCCGCCCTCGGCCAGCGACACCGACACTTGGCTCATGTCCACCGAGGCGCCCCGGACGTCGGCGGCCCACGCGGTGCCCGAGCGCAGCTTCTCCGTGCCGAGCAGTTGCGCGGGAATCAGACTGCGCGCGGCGTTTTCGGCCGCCTCACCCGGGGACAACCAGGAGCCGGGCGGGGTGTAGTACACGTCGGTCGCCGCCTCCAGCAGATCGAACCGGCGCAGTACGCTCAGCATGGGCCGGACCGCGGCGGGATACGCGGCATCGGTGACCGCGGCATCGGCCTGCATCTGCCCGGTGGCCTTCAGCGACTGCAACCAGCCGAAGCCGCCCATGCCCAGGATCGAGACGAGCAGAATGGCAACGATTTTCGGCCGCGTCCAGCCGCCGAGCGCGAAGCGCACGCCGATCGCCAGCGCGGCACCCATGATCGGGGTCTTGGATTCGACGGCGACGGTCCAGAGCAGCTCACCGGCCAGCAGCAGACCGACAGCGGTCACCGTGGCCCGGGCGCTCGCCAGTCGCACGAAGACGATGAGCCCGATCACACCGAGCGTGCCCAGCATCGTCACGAAGGTCAATGCCGGACTGGATGTTTCGACCTCGCCCGCCTTGCCCGCGGTGCCCGTGGCGACCATCGCCAAGCGTCCGAGCGCGCCCAGGAAATACAGCACGCACAGGGCCGGCACGAAGTTCGGATCGCCGGTGATCGCGGCGCGCTGCGGCGCGCGGCGACGGCGCAGCCAGATCGCGAAGGCGACGACCAGGCCCGCGTACACCCACAACCCGAACACCACCGGACGCAGCACCATGGCGATGCCGTGGTCGTATCCGAGGGCGGCGAGGCGCGGATCGGCGACATTGTCGCCGAAACGCGGTTCGGGCTGCACCCACAGCAGCACAACGGGTCTGGCGAGGTAGGACATCGCCCAGTACAGGGCCTGCGCGATGAGCAGCACCCTGGCCACGCCGGGGACGGTCAGCGCCGCGACCACCATCGTCACCAGCGCCGCGGCGATCGTGATCAGTGCGGTGACGGCGGTCATCGGCGGCCTCCGACAGCCGCACCGGGGCCGGGGAATTCAGGTGAGCGCATCGATGATCTCCTCCGCCCGGTCGACGTAGCGATGCCGCTCGGCGGTGATCCGCCGGTAGCCCGCCGCGGCGACCTGCTCGACTGCCTCCGGCCGGCGCGCGCATCGAGTGAGGATCTCGCGCAACTCGGTTCGATCGGAGAACAGGAAGCACTCGGTGCCCTCGTCGAGCAGTTCGGCATGTTCCGCGGTCCGCTCGCCGACGAAAAGCCCGCCGGCTGCCGGTATCTCGAACGATCGGCAGGTGTGGGTGTCCCGGTTGTCGGAATTGAGCAGCACCAGGTTGGCGGTGATCGAGGCGACGGCCGCGGCGAAGCGCTCGCCGTACACTCCCCCGCCGAGTTCGGCGGCGGTGCCACGCAATCGGCGCACCCGCCGCCAACCCGGCCCGTGCACCAGGAAATCGGAGCCGTACTCCCGAGCCAGGTCGACTAGCAGCGGCGTGCGGTCGGGGCGGCGAGCGCCGATGAACCCCGCCAGGTATCGCCGGGCGCCCCGGCGGGCGCACGGATGGTGCCACGCCGGGTCGTAGGCGCTGCGTACGAACCGGACGCCGCGCGCGCCGCGCGCGTGCAGTTCGGGCACATTGTGGCGCTTAGTGGTGACCACCAGATCCCACTCCGACTCGTACGCCAGGTAATCCGCGCTGGTGTTCGCCGGATTCGAGACGTCGTCGGGGCTGTAGTGCGCCCGCAGGCCGGCGGGCGTGCTCAACAGGCGTTCCTGGTCCAGGTGCACGGCTTTGAACGCGAACAGCAGGTCCGGCTCGAATGCCGCGGCGGCACGGTCGATTCGGTCGTGCAACGCGGCGGTCGTCCAGCCGGCCCGCCGACCGGCGGCCTTGGCGTACAGCCAGCTCGGTGACAGCCGCGTGGGCAGCGTGACCGGGGTGGAATCGATCACCACCACTTCGTGTCCGGCCTGGCGGAACCCGTCGGCCAGCGAGCGCGCGTTGCTGCCGATCCAGTCGTCACCGACGTACAGAATCTTCATCGCGCCGGCGCCTGCGCGACGGGCACCGCGGTGGCGCGCTCGCGCACGATCAGCTGCCGGACCCGGACGAGATACCAGAGCGCCACCGCGATCTCGGTGAGCACGGTGCCGTAGACGAGCGCCCACACCGAGTTGTTCCGGAAGGCGACGGCCAGGGCGGACGCCGCCACGCAGGTGCCGATGAGCGCGCCGACCAACACGCCGACCGTGTCCTGCCGCACCGGCAGCAGCGCGGTGGTGATGAAGGAGGTCACCGTCATCGCGGGCAGGATCAGTACCTCTACTCGCAACAGCGGTACCGTGCCGTCGAATCCACTGCCGAAGATCAGCTGGATCAGCATCGGCGCCATGAGCCACACACCTGCCGCGGCCAAGCCCGCGATACCGGCGCACACGGTCAGCACCTGTATCGCGTTGCGCCAGAACCGGTCGTGCGCGCTGCGCCGGGCCATCCGCGGCAGGAACGCGAATCCGACCGTGTCCAGCAGTGATTGGATGGCCCGCACCAAACGGTCACCGGCCGAATACAACCCGAGGGAGGCAGCGTCGAGCACCGCCGCGTAGACCACCGGCGCACCCTGGCCGTAGCCCGTGACCAGCAGCCGGGATGTGAAAACCGGTGCGCCGAGCCGCAGGATCGCGCGGACCGCGCGCGGCCGGGCCGGCGGCCCGAAGCGGCGCCACGCGTCCGCCCAGGTCGCCGCGACCGTGACGACAGCCGAGACCAGCAGGCACAGCAGCGCCATCGGCGCGCTGGGCCAGCGAGGCAACAGCAGCACGAGCAGCAGCAGGTAGACGATCCGTCCGGCCCCCTGGTACACCGCCGAGGCCCCGAACCGGCCCTGGCCGATCAGCAGCCAGTCCTCCGAGATCGACCAGACACCGCCGGCGAACAATCCCAGCAGGACCATGTGCAATCGAGCGGGCGCTCCGGCCATCGTGCCGATCGTGAGCAGTACGCCGAGACCACCGAGAATCGTCAGCCTGATCGCCAGGTAGTCGCCGCGCAGCTGCCCGATTCGTCTTGTGTCCGTGCGTGTTTCGTGCACTCGAGCGGCCAGGAAAGACGTGATACCCAGATCCACCACCAGCGAGCCGATGAAATAGGCCGACATGCCGATCGCCAGCAGGCCGAGCCCTTCGGCGCCGAGCACCCTGGCGATGATCGGCAGGGTCACCACCGTGATCAGGTACTGCCCGTACTTGCCGAAGCTCACGAAACCGATGTCGCGCAGCACCACGGCCGTCCCGCGCCAGCGGCGCGGCGCAGCTCGTACGGCGGTACCGGTCTCAGCCATGGCAGGCCTTCGTCACCGCGGTCAGGAAATCCGCTGCGACGTGCGCGGATTCGACGATATCGAACTCGCGGGCACGCAGCACGCCCGCCTCGGCGAGCTTGGTGCGCAACGCGGGATCGGTCATCAGCAGGTCCAGCGCGGAGGTGAGCTGGGCGGCGTCACCGCCCTCGACCAGGACACCGTTCACGCCGGGTTCGATGATCTCGGCGGGGCCGCCGGGCCGGCTGGCGATCACCGCGCAGCCTGCCTGCAACCCCTCGACGACGACCTGTCCGAACGGCTCGGCCAGCACCGAGCAGTGCACCAGAATGTCGGCCTGGCGCAGGTGGTTTCGCGGATCGTCCACATGTCCGGTAAAGGTCACGGGCAGCCGCAGTGCGCGCGCCGAGCGCTCGAGTTCGCGCCGATAGGGCTCCTCGTCGAACAGCGTGCCGCCGATCAGGAAGACTTGGCGCGGCGGCACTTTCACTTCCGCCAGCGCCCGCAGGAAGACGTCCTGCCCCTTCCACGGCGTCAGGCGGCCGACCATCGCGACGACCACGTCGGCGGGCGCGCGCTGCGGTGACCGGTCGGCCGGCGTCGGATCGGGTTCGATGCCGGGATACACCACCGCCACGGGTCTGCGCCAGGTGATCAGCGAACTCGCGGTCGAGCGGCTGTTCACCAGGTACCCGTCGCTGACTGCCCAGCCGAGCAGGCGAATACCCCAGGCCAGCCACCGGCCGAAGTATTCGCTCGAAACCCGGTCGTGCACCGACCAGATCAGGGGGACGCGGGCGCGCCGCGCCGCGACGGCACCCATCAGCATGGCCTTGGTGCTCCCGGCGACCAGCACCTGCACGTCGAGTCGCCGGGTCTTCGTACCGAGCCTGCGCCCCAACCGGATCAGGGCGAGCGCGCCGACGAGCACCTTGCGCAGGCCTGCCGCCTCGATCGTCAGCGACCGGCCGTCGAACCCGTTGGGCAGCACCAACGTCCGGATACCGCGGGACCGGACCCGGCGCACCATGGGACCGTTCTCCGTGAACAGCATCACCGGTTCGACGGTGGTGTGCTCGCTCAGCGCGGACAGCAACCGCATGGTGGCGAGTTCGGCCCCCGACGGCGCCGCGGTGTGTGCGAGGAACAGTGCCCGGATCATCCGCGTAGCTCCGTGTACAGCGCATGATGCCGGGCGGCGGCCACCGTCCAGGAGAACGACTCCGCGTGCGCGCGACAGCGTTGCGGCGTGGGTACCGCCCCCGCGAGGGCGGCGACGATACGCGCCGCGAGCGCCTCGGCATCGCCCGCCGCCACGATCAACGACGGATCGAGCCCGCGTACCGCTTCGGGCAGGCCGCCGCAGTCGGTGACGATCGGGGCGCGCCCGCAGGCCAGGGATTCGAGGGCGATCAGTCCGAAGCCTTCGAGTGCGACCGATGGCACCACGGTGCAGTGCGCCCGCTCGTACTGTGCCGCCAATTGATCGTCCGGGAGATGCCCGATGAAAGTGACCGAGCGCTGCAGACCGCTCGACACCACCTGATCCCGCAATTCCCGCTCGGCGCTACCGGTTCCGACGATCACCAACCGGGTACCGGGGTGCGCGGACAGCACCGCGGGCCAGGCTCGAATCAACCGGTCGATACCCATCCGGCGTTCCAGCCGCCGAATGCACAGCACGACAGGCGCTTCGGCCACGCCCGGCGGCGGCGTCACCGCGAATCTCGCGAGATCGACACCGGGAGCGATGACCTCGACCCGTTCGGCGGCCACTCGGTAGTCGGTCACCAGCACCTGCCGGAACTGCTCGGACAGCACCACGAAGCGCTCGGCGCCCGCGTAGCGGATCCGCTCCACGAGATACTTTGCCCGCACGGTGAATTCGGATGCACCCGCGATCCGGCTCTCCGCGGCCCACGGGCCGTGGAAATGCACGACGAGTCGTGGACCGCGGGCGCGACCGACCACCGGCGGCCCGTACAAACAGAAATGCCGATCGAGCACGGCGGGCCGGCGCGGCGCGGGACGAGCGGCGACGGAGCGGCTCGCGCGGTGCAGCGTGGAGCCGCCGAGCCCGCCCCAGGACCGTCCACCTGCGGGCGGATCGCCGAAGGCGGCCGCCGATACCTCGGTATCCGGATGCCGTCGAAGGGCACCGAACAGATCGGTGAAGTACCGGTTGAGTCCGCCCGCCGCGGAACCGAACCACTCGGCACCGGTCATATGCACCGTCACCGGCGCGGAGCGCGCGGTCATGTCCGCGTCCTTCGCACGCGGGCCACCAGGTCCCCGGTCACCGCTCGCGCACGCACATTCGCCCGATGCAAGGCCGTCCGCACGAGCCTGCCGTCGGCGGCCAGGACGTCCCGGCGGCCCACGTGCTGGGGATACTCGCCCGCGATCCGGTGATGGAAACGCAACAGTTCCACCAGTTTGCTCACCGTCGAGGTCTGGCTGCACAGGTTGAACGTCGAATTACGCCACGCGGCAAGCACTTCCGGCATCCCGAAGAAGTGGCCGAGCGAGGCGATCCGGCCGAACAGATCGACGTCCATCGGGAACACCAGATCGCCGCGCAGGCCGCCGACCCGATCGAAGTGCGCCCGCCGGAACATCGCCGCGGCCGTCGGGCCGAATTCGGCCGGGCCCGCCCGCACGATCGTGCGCAGGACCGGGCCCGCCGGATGCGGGCCCAGCAAGCCGGGCAGGCCGAGTCCCGTCTCGAGGACCGCGCCGCCCTCGTCGATCACCTGGAACTTGGCCGAGCTGATCGAGATCGCCGGATCGGCCATGACCGCGAGCTGGGCCGCGAGCGATCCCGGCAGCAGCACGTCGTCGGCGCAGACCACCTTCACCAGCCGCCCGGTGGAGTGCCGGATGGTGGTGTTCCAGTTGGCACCGATCGGCAGCACCCGCTCGTTGCGGCACACCCGAACCCGTGCGTCATCGAACGACCTTGCGATAGCGGGTGTTTCGTCCGTGCTCGCGTTGTCGAGCACGACGAGTTCGTAATCTACGTCCTGCGCCAGGATCGACCGCATGGTCGCCGCCAGGGTTCGGCCCGCGTTGTAGGCGGGCACGCAGACGGACAGCTCGGTCATCACTCGATTTCCTCGTTCGTCGGGGCGTATTCGGCGTCGATCCAGCGGCCGGCCAAGGCCGGGAAACGGGTCTCCAGCTCGGGCCGCAGATCCGGCAGCGTCAGCAGCACGCGGTCGGGCGCGGCGCGCACCAGCTGCGCCGGCGAGATGATCGGCACGTCGGTACCCGGCATCCGTCTGCCCTGTTTGGCGGGCGAGGCGTCCGCGACCGCGCGTACCAGGCCGCGATGGATCCCGGCCAGGGCGAACAGCGCCACTGCGCGCGAGGCCGCACCGTAGGCGTAAACGGAACGGCCCGCGCCGATTTCGGCCGTGAGGCGACGACGCAATGCCCGCGCGTGCGCATCGGCCGCTGCCTGCAGTCCGCCGACCACCGCGGGATCGGTGATCCCGGCCTCCGCGGCGAGCATGCCCCGCACCGTGGCGTCCGGCGCACGCACCCCGTGCACGGCCGCCACCAGTACGGTGCCGCCGTACAGTGCGAATTCCCAAGCCGTGGCCACGCTCATCCCCGCGCGGCGCAGTAGCTCGCGCAGCGCGGTCAGCGAGTAATAGGCGAAGTGGCCGTGGCGCAGCGCATTCCACTGGTGCTGCCGGACAATCGTGCGCAGCGAATGGAACTGCACCAGCAGCACCCCGTCCGGCGCAGTGGCTTTCGCCCGTTCGGCGAAGGCACCGTGCTGGTCGGCCTCGTGCATGATGCCGAAGCAGTCGAGCACCACCTCGGCCTCGTCCGCGACCGTCTCGAAACCGTGCGCCGCCAGGTGCGGCAACCAACTGCCGCCGTGCGGGCTGCCGAACTCACGCACCGTCGCACCGCGCAGCCAGCCGTCCGCTCGGACCCGGGCGACCGCCGCAGCCGCCTGGTCCCGCAGCGCCTGCGGCTCCACCCCGCGCGGTTCGGCGGTTCGCGTATCGTCCTCGGTCAGCTGGGCGAGGCCGCAGCTCAGGCACAGCTGCATCGCCAGCGGGTGCGCCGCCTCGTCCGCCCGCACCGGCGCGTCGGCGCGGGGAAAGTGATCGGCGGCGGGCATGCGTCCCAGGTCCAGCACCCGGCGCAACCGGGTATCCGCGCACGCGCGGCACTCGTTCATCGCGGTCCTCCGGCGGGCGGGCGAATCGGCGCACGCGATGGCGCGCCGCGGGTCCCGTCGGGCACCATGGCCTGGTGCGCATCGAGCAGAGCGACCTCGCCGACGTCCTGGTGCTCGTCCCCGAGCCGTTCCGGGACGAGCGGGGCCTGTTCACCCGGACCTTCGACGCCGTCGAGTTCGACGACCACCTGGGCACGCCGGGGAAGTCCGCGACGTTCGTCCAGGACTCGCAGTCCCGCTCGGCGCGCGGCGTGATCCGCGGTATGCACGGGCGCGCCGGGCGCGGCGAGGCCAAGCTGGTGCGCTGCGCGCACGGCGCCGTGCACGACGTGCTGGTCGACATCCGCCCGCAGTCCCCGACTTTCGGACAGCAGCAAGCGTTCCTGTTGGACGACAACGACTTCCGGCACCTGTATGTACCGCCGGGGTTCCTGCACGGCTTCCAGGCGCTCACCGCGGTCGCCGACGTGTGCTACCGCATCGATCGTCCGCACGCTCCGGCCGAAGACCTCGCGGTGGCACACGACGATCCGGACCTGGCCATCGCGTGGCCGCACCCGGTGACGGTGGTCTCGGCCCGGGACGCGGCCGCGGGCAGCTGGCGGGCGTTGCTCGCGACGCTGGCGCACGCTACGCCCCGATCCTGACCCGGCACAGCGAGTCGTCCAGCACGCCATCGTCTTTCAGCGCGGTCAGGTGCGCGAGCCGGGTGAACCGCTGGAAGAACCCGTCCGCGGTGAGGCCGCGGGCCAGGTACTCCCGAGACAGCTCCGCAGCGCCGTCCGGGACGCTCCACTCGGCCTGAAAGGCCAGCTTCTCCCGCGCCTTCGTGAAATCGACGCGATAGGACCGCGCGTCGGAACCGGACGTACCGGCGATCACCAGCCGGGCGCCGGGCACCGCATCGACGACGGCACGGGCGATATCGGCCACGGTCAGGTTGTTGACCTCGGTGCCGATGTTGTAGGCCGCGCCGTGCACCGTCTCCAGCGGGGCGACCAGGCAGCGGGCGAAGGCGCGGGCGATGTCCTGCGCGTGCACCAGCGGCCGCCACGGCGTCCCGTCCGAGAGCACCTTGACCTCGCCGGTCAGTACCGCGTAGCCGACCAGGTTGTTCAGCACGATGTCCGCGCGCAAACGCGGCGAGAAGCCGAAAGCCGTTGCGTTGCGCAGGAATACCGGCGCGAATCCGGGATCCCCCAGCGCGAGCAGATCGTCCTCCACCCGGACCTTGCTCTCGGCGTACGGCGTCAACGGCCGCAGCGGCGCCTCCTCGGTGACCAGTTCGTCGCCCGCCGCACCGTAGACCGAGCAGGTCGAGGCGTACAGGAATCGGCGCACCCCGGCCGCTTTGGCCAGGCGGGCGAGCCGCACCGAGGCGTGATGGTTGATGTCGTGGGTGATCCGGGGCGCGAGCGCGCCCAGCGGATCGTTGGACAGCGCAGCCAGATGCACCACCGCGTCGAACCCGGTGAGCTGATCCACCGTGACATCGCGCAGGTCCACCGCGATCCCGGGCGGATCCGCCGGTGCCGCGCCGAGCACGCAATCGGCGAAGTAGCCGATATCCAACCCGGTCACCTCATGCCCCGCGGCGCGCAGGACCGGCACCATGACCGTGCCCAGATAACCCTGATGTCCGGTGACGAGCACACGCATCTTCACAAACCTCCGAAACTGACGACGGTCTTCTCGGCCACGAAGGCCTCGGCGTATTCGGCATGGCACTGCACCCCGCGCACCCGGGCCGCGGCGAGGAAGGCATCCTCGGCGAACCAGTCTCGATCATGTTGCGAGGGATAATGTTTCACGAGCAGTCGCGCCTTCTCCACGGCGACACCGGCGGGCAGCGGATGGAACAGCGTGGGGCGCGGGGTGTCGGTCTCCCACTTGAGGATCTCGTAGCCGAGCGTCAGGTGATCCCGGAATTCGGTGGGCGCCAGTTCGGCGAGCAGGCGGTGATCCTGGTGCGCGTCGGCACGATTGGGCGCGAACACGAGATCCGGCTCGCCGCGGCGGCGCAGCGCGGCCACCGCGTCCTTGACCCGGTCCCAGTGCGCGGGTGCGCGACCGTCGGGAACGTCCAGCACGGTCAGCTCTACCGTCGCGCCCGCACAGATCGCCGCGAGCGCGGCCCGCTCCTCGGCCTCCCTGGCGGTGCCGCCGCCACTGAGCACCAGCGCCCGAACCACCAGTCCCGGAGCGTTTTTCACCAACGTGAGCAAGGTGCCACCCAGGCCGATGGCGATATCGTCGCAGTGCGCTCCCAGCACGGCGACCTCGGTGATCCGCTGCGGGCTCAGCACATTCACGAAACGCCCTCGAGGCTTTCGCTGCCCTCCCAGATCATCCACGGACGATCGCCGCGGTGGTAACCGTCGTCGAGTTCCGCGCGTTCCTTGAACGTGTCGGCGGGCTTCCAGAATCCGAGATGCTGATAGCCGAAAAGCCTGCCCTGGCTCGCCAACGCGCCACAGGCGTCCTCGACCAGATCGCCGCCCGGCGGCAGCAGGTCGAGCACCTCCCGGGTCAGCACGAAGTAGCCGCCGTTTTCCCAGATCGGCAGTCGCGCAACAGGTGTGATGTTCTTGATCGCGCCCGCGGCGTTGATGTCCACGCAATGGAACGACGATTGCGGCGGGACGATCAGCATCGACGCGGCTGCCCCGGACGCGGTGAACCTCTCGATCATCTGGTCCAGGGGCGCATCGGTGAGCACGTCGGCGTAGTTGGCGAGGAAGTACTGCTCGCCGTCCAGGTGCCCGCGGACCCGGCGCAATCGTTCGCCGATGGCCGAGTCGACGCCGGTGTCGACGAAAGTGATGGTCCAGTCGCTGATATCGGACTGCAGCAGTTCGACCTGCCCGTCCCGGATGACGAAATCGTTGGACACCGATTCCTGATAGGTCAGGAAGTAGTTCTTGATGTGGGTGGCGCCGTAGCCGAGGCACAGGATGAAGTCCTTGTGACCGTAGTGCGCGTAGTACCGCATGACGTGCCAGATCAGCGGGCGTGGACCGACCATCTGCATGGGCTTGGGGATGACGTCGTCGGTGCCGTTGCGCATGCGCATGCCGTAGCCACCACAGAACAGGACAACCTTCATGAGAGCTCCGCGCGACGCAAGGTGGGCAGTGGATAGACGAGTTCGCCGCCCCAGCCACCGATATGGCGGAGCTGCGCGGTGATCTCGGTTTCGAGATTCCAGGGCAGGACGACCACGACATCGGGCCGGTCGTGCTCGATCCGCTCCGGCGGATGGATCGGGATCCGGGTGCCCGGGGTGAATCGCCCGTGCTTGTACGGGTTTCGATCCACGGTGTACTCGAGCAGGTCGGGGCGGATGCCGCAGTAGTTGAGCAGGGTGTTGCCCTTGCCCGGCGCGCCGTAGCCGACCACCCGTTTGCCCTGACCGCGCGCGTCGAGCAGATAGCGCAGCAGGTCGTG
Source organism: Nocardia brasiliensis NBRC 14402 (assembly GCF_000308475.2). GTDB lineage: Bacteria > Actinomycetota > Actinomycetes > Mycobacteriales > Mycobacteriaceae > Nocardia > Nocardia brasiliensis. The sequence continues at coordinate 27,659 of NZ_BAFT02000098.1, forward strand.
CCGGACCGCTTCGGTGCGCGGACGCAGCGCGGCGTACCCGCCGGCCTCGTGCAGGCCGGCCTCGGCTTCGACCGCGAGCGCCTCGGCCACCCGGCGGCCGGGAACCGCGACCGCATCGGGCCGGGCCCAGATCCGCAGCGAACCCCCATGGGTGGCCAGATGTTCCACGTCGACCACCGTCAATCCCGCGGTGGCGAGCGCTCGTTGCGCCGAGAGCACCGTGTAGTACTGGAAATGCTCGTGGTAGATGGTGTCGAACTGCCCGAGCCGCACCAGGTTCAACGCATGGTGCACCTCGATGGCCAGCCAGCCGTCGTCGGTCAGCAGCTCGCGCAGCGAGCGGGTGAAGCCGAGCAGATCGGGGATGTGGGCGTACACATTGTTGGCCACCACCAGATCTGCAGGGCCGTACTCGGCCCGGACCTTCGCCGCCGTCTCCTCGTTCAGGAACGCCGACATCGTCGGCACGCCGCGGGCCAGCGCCGCCGCGCCCACGTTCACCGACGGCTCGATACCCAGGCACGGCACGCCGGCCGCGACCGCGTGCTGCAGCAGGTAGCCGTCGTTGCTGGCCACCTCGACCACGAACGATCGCGAGCCGAGCTCGAAGCGGGTGATCGCCTGATCCACAAAGGCTTTCGCGTGCCGCACCCAGCTGTCGGAGTAGGACGAGAAGTACGCGTACTCGGTGAAGGTGTCCTGCGGCGTGATCAGGGCGGGGATTTGCAACAGCAGGCAGTTCGCGCACAAGCGCAGATGCAGTGGATAGTTCGCTTCGGGGTGGTCGAGTTCCGCCGCGGTCAAGAATTTCTCGCAAGGTGGACAAGCGCCCAGATCGAGCACGCTTACCAGCGGGGATTCACAAAGCCGACAAATCACGCATGCTCCCACTCGGATCGACCAGCACCTGAAGCGGCGGCAACGCCACAACAAATCGGGTGGAACAATACCAATAACCGCCATTCTCCCCGAGCTAGCATACTCACAGCAACGATCGCATATTTTTGGGCTTCTGCACACCGCGCGAGCTCGGCGCAACCATAACCTCATCGAAACCAGCAGGCAATAGGAGCCTTTCATACCTGCTAGAACCCGACAGTAGCACCGGGACGCGGACTGATCCGCCCCGTTAAGCCCCACCTGAAATCAACGCTTCAATAGTCACAGCTTCACTGAACCCGTAAACCAATGGCCAGGGAGTTTTCGCAAAGATATAGCTATCACCTCTCCCTGTGATGTGCGTCGCACTGGATTGTGCGCCCGTTCTCATCCAGCGATCGATCTGCAACACTCGCTTCGCGGTTCTGTTCGGAAGCAATTCCCCGGCGGTATCAGGGGAATCGCTTCAGCGTTTATCGCCACGCTCGTCGATGAAAATAGGAACGTCTCCATGCGTTTAGATATGTGCGGGTCAGGGGTTGTTGTCGATCCGCCTTCGGCCGTGCGGCGAGGACTGCGCGCCGGCCGGGTCCGCGCCTCGGGCACAACAGAGTTCGCGGCCGGCTGCCAGGCGTTGCGCTACCTGTTCGCCCTGATCGCGCTCGCCGCACTGCTGATGCCGCTCGATACCACCCGCGACTTGCTGGCGCTCGCGCTGCCGGTCGGCCTGCTCGGCCTGCTCGGCAGCCGGACGCTGTTGCGCCGCCGCGCCGAACACGCCGGCACCGATCGCCCCCATCCCACTTCCGTCCTCGTGGTCGGCAATCCCGCAGCCGCACAGGCGGTCACCGCCGCCTTCACCGCCGATCCGGCCTCGAACTACCGGGTGATCGGCGTGTGTACCCCGGCACCGGTCTGCGCCTGCTCCCACGGAATCGGCGCTACCGGCCTGCAGGCGCCGATCGTCGGCGACCTCCGATCGGTGACCGAGGCGGCCTATCGGACCCGCGCCGATGCCGTCGTGCTGACCGGCGGCGACGTCTGCGCGCCCGACGAATTCCGCAGGCTCGCTTGGGACCTCGAAGCGCTCGGCGCCGAACTGCTGCTGGCGACCGGCTTGATCGACGTCGCCGCGGACCGGGTGACCAGGCACTCGGTGTCGAACATGACGGTTCTGCACATCGCGAAACCCCGTCATCCCCTGGCCAGATCGCGGTCCAAGGCCGCCTTCGACCTGTGCTTCGCGTCCCTGGCACTGCTGGCCACCGCGCCGACGCTGCTCGTCATCGCGCTGCTGATCAAAATCACCAGCCCGGGCCCGGTGTTCTATCGTTCCGAGCGGATCGGCATGCACGGCAAGCCTTTCGCGATGATCAAGTTCCGCAGCATGTACCTCGACGCCGACGACCACGTGGGGGCGCTGATCGACGAGGCGGGCGGCAACCCGGTGTTCTTCAAGCTCGAACACGACCCGCGCGTGACACCGGTCGGCCGGATCCTGCGCAAGTACAGCCTGGACGAGCTGCCGCAGTTCCTCAATGTCCTGCGGCGGGAGATGAGCGTGGTCGGTCCGCGCCCGCAGGTGCAGCGCGAGGTCGACGCCTACGACGACGCGATGCGGCGCAGGCTCCTGGTCAAACCCGGGATCACCGGGCTGTGGCAGGTGAGCGGGCGGTCCGATCTATCGCTCGAGCAGTCCATGCGCTTGGACGTCAGCTATGTCGACAACTGGTCGATGCGGCTCGACCTGACGATCCTCGCCAGAACGATCACCACCGTTGCCAGCGGCGACGGAGCGTACTGAGCGTGCCGGGCGGCGGCCCGATCCGGGTGCTGGTCGAGAACGGCGAGTACGCCCTGCGCAATCGGGGTGATCTCGCGATGATGGCGATCACCGTGCGGCGGCTGCGGGAACGCTGGCCGGACGCGCGCATCGGGATGCTGACCGACCAGCCGCGGGTACTGCGGGCGTTGCTGCCCGAGGCGGAACCGGTGTGCGCCGCGTCCGGCGGGCATTGGGCGCGTTCGGGTTTCGCGAGCGAGGACATCCGAACAACCGGCACGAAGCTGATCGGTTCCGCCGTATTGCACTGGCGAGCGGCGTCGGACGTGCCGAAAGAACGACTGCGCCGGATCCGCGCGGCGGCGAAGACGAAGTTCCGGCCGCCCGGCGCCGACGCCCCCGCGGCGACTCTCGAAGCGGCGCAACGTCCGGCGGCGCTCGCCGACGCGTCCCTGGTGATCGCGCAGGGCGGCGGCTACCTGACCGATGTCGACCTGTACCAAGCCCACCGCGCCCTGGATCTGCTGGAACAGGCTGCCGCCCTGGGCATTCCCACCGTCATGCTCGGCCAGGGCATCGGCCCGATGCGGGATGCGGGGCTGCTGAAACACGCGGCCACGGTCCTTCCCGGTGTCGACGTCATCGCATTACGCGAGGGGCGGCGCGGTCCCGGCCTGCTCGCCGATCTCGGCGTTGCTCCCGGGCGCATCCTGGTAACCGGCGACGACGCGGTCGAATTCGGTTACGGGCTGCGCCGCACCGGTCTCGGCACCGATCTCGGTGTGTGCCTGCGGGTCGCGGATTACTCGCGGGTGGGCGAGGCGGCCCGCGCCGTGCTCACCACCGTGTTGCGTTCTTGTGCCACAGAATTCGGTGCGGCACTGGCACCGTTGATCGTCAGCGAGTACGACTCCGAGGACCGTCGCGCTACACTGCCGCTGCTCACCGGCGCCGGTCACGTCCGTCCCGCGGTGCGCCGGGCCGGGACGGCCACCGATGTCGTGCGCCAGGTCTCCGGGTGCCGCGTCCTGGTGACCAGTACCTACCATCTCGCGGTTTTCGCGCTGTCCCAGGGGATTCCGGCGGTCGCCCTCTCGGCGTCGCAGTACTACGACGACAAGTTCCACGGCCTGGCGGGCATGTTCGGCACCGGCTTGCGCATCGTCCGGCTCGACGACAGTGCCCTCGAACAGCAGCTCACCGACGCGGTCCGGGAACTCTGGACCGCTGCGCCGGAATTGCGTGATCGTTTGCAGGACAAGGCGATCGAGCAGATCGCCGCCGGACGGACGGCGCTGGAGCGGGTGTTCCGGCTGGTCGAGGGAGGCGCGCCCGCGCCGGTCTCGGGCCGGTCACCCTGAGCGCGGCACGCTCACTGCTGCACGCGGGCCTGGATCTCCGCCAGGTTGGCACGCATACCCGCCGACCACTCCTCCAGCCGCCGCGCGACGATGCGCCCTTCGAGCTGGGGCGTCGCGGTGATCGCCACGACCAGCCCGGACGGCGCGGGCCCCATCCGCGCCCACTGCCGCACGATCACGCCCTCCCGCGCGGAGTCGATCTCGAAACCCCAGGTGGCACTGATGCCGTCGGGGCCGACCACGTTCCACACCCAGCGGCGCTCGGGTTCGACCTCGACGACCTCGCACACGGTTTCCCAGGCCCCGAGCGCAGGATGACGGCTGTGTCCGCGGAACCGCGCGCCGAGGGCGACCCGGTCGGCGTCGCCTTCCCAGTGCACCGCCTCCAGCTCGGGAGAGCAGCGCACCGGCAGCTCGATGTCGGTGACCAGGGCCCACGCCGTCCCGGCGTCGCAGGAAATCCGTTCCGCCACTTCGATAGTGGGACAGTCGCGATACCGCACCGCACCCCTTCCCGCCTGCTCCGCGCCGGCTTCCTTATACGCTATTGCATAGAACATAGAGGAGGGGCCGGGCTCCGGTCCACCAGGCCGAGGAGGCACAGTGCGTATCGGGGTGTTGATCGAACCGCGGTTACCCGGTGCGGTGGAGTTCGCGGTCGCGGCCGAGGCGGCGGGGGCCTCGTCGCTGTGGGTCGCGGAGGTATGGAGCTACGACGCGTTGACCGGGTTGGCCTATCTCGCGGCCCGGACCTCCTCGATCCGGTTGGGCACGTTCGTCGTTCAGCTCGGGTCGCGCACCCCCGCGCTCCTGGCGACGTCCGCACTGAGCCTGCACGAGCTCTCCGGTGGCCGGTTCGACCTCGGCATCGGCGTGTCCGGACCGCGGGTGATGGAGGGGTGGCACGGCGTCCGGTTCCGCCGCCCCGTGCGCACCACCCGCGAGACCATCGAGATCATCCGGACGGTGAGCCGCGGCGAACGGCTCGCGCACACCGGCGAGATCTACCCGCTGCCGTTGCCGGACGGGCCGGGCCGGGCGTTGCAACCCATGGTCCGCCCGGCGCACGTGCCGATCTACAACGCGGCCATGGGACCGCAGAACCTGCGACTGACCGGCGAGCTGGCCGACGGCTGGCTCGGCAACGCCTTCATCCCCGAAACCGCCGAGGTGTTCCTGGATCCGTTGCGCGAGGGCGCGATTCGAGGCGGTCGCGAGCTGACCGACCTCGATCTGGTGGCGCCGGTCGCGGTCGAGATCACCGGGGACGAGCAGGCGACCGTGCGCATGATCGACAAGCACGCCGAGGGCTACGCGTTCACCATCGGCGCGATGGGCGTCGGCGGCCGGAACTTCTACAACGACGCCTTCGCTCGGCTGGGCTTCGGCAAGGAGATCGAGCAGGTCGCCCGGCTCTGGCAGGCCGGCGACAAGGACGCCGCCCGGCGCGCGGTGCCCCGCGAACTCGGCGCGCTGACCAATCTGATCGGCACGCCCGCCGACATCACCGAACGGCTGCGGCGCTACCGGGCCGCCGGAATCACCGGCCTGCTGGCCAAACTCGACGGCGACTACGCGCAGCAACTCTCGACCCTGCGGACCTTGCTCGCGCTCGCCTCCCGCCTCACGGACTGACCGGGCCCCGTTCGCCGAGGCGGTCCGGTGCGTCGAACACCCGCACCCACGGGTGTTCGGCACTGTCCCGCGGCCAGCCCGGATCGCCGGTGCGCGCGAAAGCGACCCAGGCGGCGTGCATCTCGTCCGCGACGGACTGTGCGGGATTCGGCCCGACCAGCGCGGGCACCGCGTCGAGCGTGTCGAACACGAAGGGGAGTTCCAGGGCATGGAACGCGCCGAAATCCTGATCGACTCGGCGCCAAGCGAATTCGAAGGCGAACACCGGCGTGCCGGTGCCCGCCTGGGCATGCGCCAATTGCCTTGCCGGGAAACGGAACGCGTGATCGGTGAGAACCGCGGCCAGCAGATCACCCGCCGACGCTCGGGGTTGTTGCGCGATATACGGCTCGAGGCAGGACGCGTCGAGTCGATACCGTGCCAGCACGAAGGGCAGCGCGTCCATGGTCAGCGCGGCGGCGACGCCGGTCGGGACGATGAAGAGCCGGAATTCCTCGCTGGTGTGCCCGATGAGCAGCGGGATCCCGCGGGCCGACCCGGCGGCGACCGCGTCGATCGGCCGCTCGCGCAGCACGACGCCGTCCAGCACCGGGAACAGGCTCATCGAGGCGAGTCCACCGGTGATCACCGATGCGCCCCAGCGCGCCGGATCGGTATCCGCGATCAGGTCCGCGACCGTTTTCTCCTGCGCGGCGATCAAGGCTTCCGGCTGCACCGCCGCGAAGTCCGCCGCGGTGGGCGCGATCGCGAGCGTCGCGGCGATCTCGGCGGACACCTTGCGCGCGTCGGCTTCGGACGCCACGACCTCGCCGTTACCGCTCTGCATGATCGCCTTGGCGAACAGTCCGGCCGAGCGGGGTGAGGCGAGCAGCGCGGCGATGCTCATCGCGCCGGCCGATTCGCCGAAGACCGTCACGTTGTCCGGATCGCCGCCGAAACCGCGAATGTTCTCCTGCACCCACGCGAGCGCGTACTGCTGGTCCAGCAGACCACGATTGGACGGCGCGCCGTCGAGCACCGCGAAACCCGCCGCGCCGAGCCGGTAGTTGAGCGACACCAGCACCACGCCGTCGCGCGCGAACGCGGCACCGTCGTAGGCGGGCAACGCATTCGAGCCACGGGTGAACGCGCCGCCGTGGATCCACACCATGACCGGCAGTCCCGACCCGCCCGGATCCGGCGTCCACACATTGACGTTGAGCGCCTCCGCGCCCGGCACCGTCTGGACCCCGAAGATCGCCGCGAGCGCCGGCGGGTACGGCGCCTGCGGGCAGCTGCCGCCGAATTCGACCGCCTCGCGCACCCCGTCCCACGGCACCGGCGGCTGCGGCGCCTGGAACAGCGCCGCCCCGACCGGCGGCGCCGCGTACGGCACACCCAGGAAGGCGCTGATCCCGTTGGCAGTCCGGCCGCTGATCTTGCCGCCCGTCACCGCGACGACAGGTTCCATCGTCACTCCTCACTTCGCGTCGCGCACGTCACCGTCCATTGCGGGCGATGAATATCCTGTCTACCGCGTCCCGCCGCGGCGCGATACGGAAAGCGCGCATCCCGTGCGTCCTAGCGGGTCGTGCGTGGATTTCCCGCAATCGGCACCCCGATGCGCTCGGCCTGCGCCACCGAGGCCGGTGCATCCGCACTGCGGGCGGCGGTTCGCGGCAGCACCGGCGGTTGTTCGGTCGAGGAAAACCCTGCGGGCGGTTGGTAATCGGCGAGCACGGCGGTCCCCCACACGTACGGGTCGGCCTGTGGACTGCCGAACGGCGACCACGCCAGGCGCGTGTGCCCGGTCTTGTCCGCGGTGTCGGAGTCGTAGACGAGGATGTTCACGGCGAACCTGTCGGGATCGACCGGGGCGGGCAGTTCGGCCAGCGGAATCTTCACCTCGACCGTGTAGCCGCGGTACGGTTCGCGCACCCGAGCGGCGACCCGCATGCCCGGTGCCGTCTCGCCCGCCGCGCCCTGATCGTTGTCGGCGTCGCGCTCGGCGGCCGGGCCGCCCCCGCTCGCGGTGTAGGGCAGGATGCCGGTTTTGAACGTGGTCGACGTGTCGTCGGAGTCGCCCCGGGGGTCGAGCGCGATCTCCACCGCGTCGGTGCGCCAGTGCCGCTTGACGTCGTCGGCCGCCAACTCGGCGCCCTTGCGGTCGTCGGTGACGTCCACCAGCACGTACAGATCGTCGGCGTGCCTGGACAGTTTCGCCGTCGCCGTGCAGTCGCCACCGCCCTGCCAGACCGCCAGCGGCAGTGCCGGACCCGGGTATTCGCCCGGACCCTCGACGCCGTCGAGCACGGGCGCGACCGGCACCGCGGGGATCACCGTGCGCGGGTTCGGCGGATAGCCGGGCTGGGCGCGATTGGCCAACCAGGGCAATCCGATTCGCTCGGCCCAGTCGCGGAATTCGGCGTACAGCGGCCGCAGTCCGGTCTGCCGCAGCACCGGCGCCTCTACGAAACGGCCGTCCTCGGCGAGCACCGTGAACCAATCCGAACCGAGCTGCCGCGGATCCGCGGGTACCCGCGGCGGCATCGCCGCGAAACCCTGGGTCAGATAAATACGGGCCGCATCGCGCTCGACCTGCGCCCAGCTCGTGCCGTGCGCCCGCGACAGCCCACCGGACCAGACGCCGAGGACCGGAAGGCCGCTGGCCGGATCGATCTGCCGACGCTCGGCCGCGTCCGGCCCGAGCAGTGTGTCGAATCCATAGTTCTGCGCCAGCAAGCTCCTGGGCTGCCACACGCGCAGTCCTTCGTCGGCGAGCTGGCTCGGAAAGGCTCGCGGGTCACCGGCGGAGCGGAACGCCTCGATGCCTAGGCGGGCCGAAAGCTGGTGACCGCCATGCTGGTTGAACGGCCGCGGGTCCATCACCACGATGGTGTGCGGGGTGGTCGCGCGGACCAGTCGCACGAGGCGCGCCAGAGTGTCCTCGGCATCCCAGACGCGCGCGGTCAGCGGCGCGGAGAGCGTGTACCAGAAGTCGGGTTTGTCGAGGTAGAAGATGTTCTCGATGCCGACCGACGCGGTGGCCCGGCGTTCCTCGATTTCCCGGAGCAGACCCAGTTCGGGCCCCTCCTCGAGGCCGGCCGCGTTGCCGCCGCCCTCGCCCCGGGTGATCGTCACGACACCGGTGCGCCAGCCCAGTTCTTCGCGCCAGCGCCCGAAGGTAGACAGGTTGCTCGACTCGTCGTCGGGATGCGCACCGATGAACAGCACGTCGGTATGGGCCGAATCAGGCTCGGCACGCCGGGGCGCGGCGGCCGACGCGTCGGCGACGAACCACGTCGCGGCGACTCCCGCCGCCAGCACCGCTCGCCGGCTCAGCCGTGCCCCGCAGCCCGACCCTGCGCGACCCATCCATGCCTCCCGTCCGCCGCACCGCACGAAACCAGAGATAGTAGAGCAGCCGGTTCCCGTCGCCCCCTGGTCTGCCGCACGCTGATCGGAACTCCGGTCGCCCAGGACGGAGATGACGTGACGCACTCCACAATTCACCGATTGAAATCTCGACGACCCACTCCGGCCAGCGGGACTCCGCTATCGGAACGCTCCACAGGCCACCACGAGCAGCGCCCGCGACCAGGTAAAGGTTGCCAGAAGTTTGCCCATGCGTTTTCCTTAGGCGAACCGCATGGTTCGACGGCCTGTTCGACAGAAAGGTGCGTAATCGACCATGGATGTGCTCACCGCGGTGCGCGTGCCGACCTGATGACGTTGCCTTCCAGGGACCTTCGACCTCGGCGGTGGGCGGGGTGGATCGTCGCGGTCGCGGGGGTGCTGAGTTTGGTTGCGGCGCAATCGACGCTGGCGGTCACCTGGCTGGTGCCGGTCGCCGAGTCGGTACGGGGCGGCGACCGGCTCCGGTTCGACAACAGTCGCAGGCTGCCGGAGGTCGACGTGACTCCGTGGCGGGCGCCGAGCGGCTATCCGTACGGGCTGGATCACCTCGGGGTCGTGCTGATCGTCGTCGGCGCGTTGGGTGTGCTTGTCGCGCCGGTGCTGCTGACGCGATGCGCTGCCACGTCGGCGGGGCGAGCCGCCGGGCCGATCGTCGCGGCGGCACTGCTGCTCAGTTCGGCGACGTCGGTGTACCTGGTCCTGCGGTTGCGCAACTTCTGGCAGGACCGGATCGCCACCGGCGGTGGATTCCGCTTCGGCCCGGCCTTCTGGACACTCTCGGTGACCGCCGCTTTGGCCGCGATCGCACTCGGGCTCTACGCGTCCACACGGACAGACGAATGAGTGCGCTCAGGATGTGCTTCGCTCGGCGGAGCGAGTAGCCAGGAGTGTGCGGGTGATGTCGACGAGGCGGGATTCGGGGATCTCCTGGGCACCTTCGGCATCGACGATCACCGCGCGGGGGTAGATGCCGCGGACCACGTCGGGACCGCCGGTGGCGGTGTCGTCGTCGGCGGCGTCGAAGAGGGCCTCGACCGCGATGTGCAGGGCACGATCCGCATCGATGTCGCGGGTGTGGGTCTTCTTCAGCGACGACTTCGCGAACAGCGAACCGGAGCCGACCGCGGCGTAACCGAAGCGCTCCTCGCTGCGGCCGCCGACGACGTCGTAGGAGAAGATCCGGCCGGCCCGGTCGGGGTCGGTGGCGTCGAGGTCGTAGCCGACGAGCAGCGGGACGACCGCCAGGTCCTGCATGGCCGCGGGCAGGTTGTCGCGCACCATCTTCGACAGCCGATTGGCCTTGCCCTCGAAGGTCAGCGGCGCGCCCTCGATCTTCTCGTAGTGTTCGAGCTCGACCGCGAACAACCGGATCATCTCGACGGCCGTGCCGACGGTGCCCGCGAAGCCGGCCGCCGAATAGGTGTCGGTGATGAAGACCTTCTCCATGTCCCGGGTGGCCAGCAGATGACCCATGGTGCCCCGCCGGTCGCCGGCGAGCAGCACACCGCCGCGATAGGTGACCGCGACGATCGTGGTGCCGTGCGGCGCGATGTCCGCCGCCGTGCTCGCGCGGCCGAACCGGTGCGACGGCAACAGTTCCGGTGCGTTCCGCTGCAGGTATTCGGAGAACGAGGACGATGTGTGCCCTTCGCCGAACCAATCCGCCATCGCAGCCCTCCTCGATACCCAACGCCGAACCCGGGTATCGACCCTACCCGCTGCGCGCGCACCGCACGCATCGTGCGCGCACCGGAAGGTCCCGGCGCTCAACCTGATTCGCATCGGAGGTGACCGAGCCGGCCATACCGCCGCCCGGATCCTGTTGACCTGCGGCGTTACCGAACACACCCGGACTCGTGTCGGGGTCCCGTACACCGTCAGGTATGACGCACGCGCAGCCGTGTCCTCCCAAATGACGACCCGGCCAGCGACCCGCGGGCGATGCCCCGAGCAGTCCTGACCACGCAGAATCTGTGGTGCCGGTCGTGATCACAAGCATTCTGTAGGAAAACTGTTAGCCGCAGCGGATTTGATACAGGTGCGACAGATGCGGGTGCCCACCACGACCCCGCCCCCAGAGTTCCCGAGCCACCTGATGAATGGAGAAGACAGTGCCTGCGACGTTCCAGAGTCCCGTCACCGTGGCCACCGTGAACGCAGCGCACGACTACTGCGACCGTGGCTGGACCGTCACCGAAACCGCCAACGGCGTCTGCCTGATCACCGACGAGCAGGTCGCCGCCGTCGAGTTGACCGGCGCGCTCGCCGGCGAGGTCTCCCGCTTCCTGCACGCGAACAACCTGCTCGGCCCGGTGGTCGAACTGCCGGGCGCGCAGCGTCGCGAATTCCACCTGGTCGTCGGCGCCGCGAAGGCGGCGCTCGCCATCGCCGCGCTGCGGGACGCGGGCGCCGTCGTGCACACCGACGGCGCGAGCATCCCGCTGCCGCCGACCCGGCTCGCCCACGGCGCGGCGTGCTGGAAGATCGCCCCCGACGAGGCCCGCTGGGTGCCGCCGGTGGTGGCGATCGCCGCCGCGGTCCGCGCCAGCGCCACCCACCGCGCGCGCCAGCTCACCACCGTGGCCTGCTGAGCGGCTTACGCCGCACAGAAACGGGTTCGAGGCCCGGGTGACAGTCCTCACATCTCTCCGCATCAACGGTTCCATCCACGGCAAATGCTCAGTTACTGTGCGAGACAGGAGACGGGCACGAATCTTGTCGGGGTGCACAAACAGACCGGAGACTCTCTTGCCGACGTGAGGGCGGTGGCTTTGGTGACCAGCAGCCGATCGATGGTGCGCTCCTGGTGGCGGTACCGGGTCGATTACCGATGGCTGATCGAGACGTTCGAGGCGCACTCGGCGCTCGGGCCGTTGAAGTTCATGATGGGCTGGGGCGGCATCGTCATGGGGTCGATCACCCTGCTGGCGCTGGCCTCCCAGGGCGGCCAGCGCGGCGTCGCGGGCGATATCCAAGCCGTGGTCGTCGCCGTCACCGCCGCACTGTGGACCCTGCGCTGGTGGCTGTTCGCGTGGCCGCGCGAAACCGAATCGCTCATGTGGGTCGCCGTGGTCGATATCGCCGTGACCGCGAACAATGTGATGGTCCAAGACAGGTTGCTCGGAGCGATGGGCTGCGTGCTGCTGGTGACGACCGGCGGGTACATCACGATTTTCCACGGTCCACCGGTGCTGGCCCTGCACGTCGGCTTCGCCGTGCTGTCGATCCTCGCCTTGGCCGCCATGATGGTCGCCGGTGGGCCGGGCGGCAGCGGGCACGGCCGGGGCGATCTCGCGCTGGGCGCGATGGTCGTGCTGGTCATTCTCGTGGTGACCGGCGTGGTGCTGCCGGTCGTCCAGTTCTGCAACTGGCTGCTGCGCCTGGACGCCCTGTCCGATCCGCTGACCAAGGTGCTGAACCGGCGCGGCCTCGATTCGCACCTGACCAGGCTGTTCCGCGCCCGCGGCCGCGATCACGGCGTCTACGTCGTGACCCTGGACCTCGATCGGTTCAAGTCCGTCAACGACACCTTCGGGCATTCGTTCGGCGACGAAGTGCTGGTGCGCACGGCCGAATGCCTGTGCGCCGCCGCACCGCCCGGCGCCGTCGTCGTGCGCACGGGCGGCGAGGAATTCGTGGTCGTCGGCCGGCTGCACGGCGCCGACCTCGGCGCCGTCGCCGAACGACTGCGACAGGCGGTCGAGTCCATGCCGCGGCTGCCGCAGACCATCACGGCCAGCGTGGGCGCGGCCCGGATCGACCCGGTCCATACCGGGGACTCCCGCCGTGTACCGATCGACCGCACCGTGTTCCACACCGCCGACTCGGCGATGTACCGCGCAAAACAGCTGGGCGGTAACGCCGTCGTGATCGCCGAGCCGGTGCCGCGACCGGAGTCCGCGCGCCGGGAGACGCCGGAACGACGGTGAGCGGGCAGGTCTACGTATTGCCAGAATTCGCACAGTCACATTGAGTCGATTGTCAATAGCGCGGTGTGTGCGCGATGCATTGGGATTGACCCATGGAACGAGTGCACCTGCCGTTTTCCCGAGGCGCCCGCACATTGCCGACCCAGCTCCGGCAGGTCGCGGTACTGCAGCGGGCGGGGGTGATCGACCTGCGCCGCCCCGATCAGATAGTCCGGACGAGCCGGTCGGTGCGGACGCTGGGACCGATCGCGGGGACGGTGGAGATCGCGGCGCTGCGCTACCCGGACCGGATCGCACTCATCGATGAATCGGGTCTGCTGACCTATCGCGAACTCGCCTACAGCACCAACGCGCTGGCCCAGGCCTGGCTGACCCAGGGCGTGTCCGCGCGCACGCCGATCGGCGTGCTGTGCCGCGATCACCGCGGCATGGTGCAGGCCCTGATCGCCGGCGCGAAGATCGGCGCCCGGGTCGTGTTGCTGAACACCGGCTTCGGCGCGACCCAGCTCTCGGACGTCGTCGCCAGAGAGGGCGTCGGAGCCGTCCTCGCCGACGACGAATTCGACTCGGCCACAGCGGCTCTCGGCCCGGAAATCCGGCGTCTCGACTTACGTGCCACGAAGAACAGCGTCGTCGCCCGGCCGCCCGCTCCGGCCACTCAGGGCGGCTTCGTGATCCTCACCGGCGGCACCACGGGCACCCCCAAGGGTGTCCCCCGCAAGGTCGAAACCCCCTTGGCCGCAGCGCAATTCCTGGATCGGGTGCCCTATCGCAGCGGGGGTGTCACCCTGCTGTGCGCTCCCCTGTTCCACGGGACGGCGTTGACGCAGTTCATCATGTCGCTCTCGCTGGGCTGCACGGTGGTGTTGCACGGCCGATTCGACGCCCGTCGCGCTGTGGCGCAGATCCAGGAATACCGCTGTACCGCAGTGGTTCTGGTGCCGACGATGTTGCGCAGGATACTCGATCTCGGCGCCGCGGAGATCCGCGGCTACGACACGAGCAGCCTGCGCATCGTCTTCTCCGCCGGCGCCGCGCTGCCGTCGGCGCTCGGGTCCCGGGCCATCGAGCTGTTCGGTCCGGTGCTCTACAACTTCTACGGCTGCACCGAGACCGGCACCGCCACCATCGCGACCCCGCGGGACTGGATCGCGGCGCCGGGCACCGTCGGCAAACCACCGGTCGGCATCGTCGTGCGGTTGTACGACAACGGCCGGCCGGTGACCGGACCGGGCGCCAAAGGCACTGTGTACGTTGGCAATTCGATCGCCTTCACCGGTTACTCCGGCGGCGGCGGCAAGAACATCGTCGACGGCTTGATGAGCACCGGCGACGTCGGGCATTTCGACGCGGCCGGCCGGCTGTTCATCGACGGCCGCGACGACGACATGATCGTCTCCGGCGGCGAGAACGTCTTCCCCGGTGAGGTCGAGGATCTGCTCTACCGGCACCCGAAGATCACCGAAGCGGCCGTGATCGGCGTGCCGGACGAGGAATTCGGCCAGCGCCTGGCCGCGTTCCTGATCGCGCACGGCGATCTCAGCGGCGACGAGGTCCGCACCTACGTCCGGGACCACCTCGCCCGCTTCAAGGTCCCCCGCGATGTCCGATTCGTCGAGGACCTGCCCCGCACGCCCACCGGCAAGATCAACCGCGGCGCCCTCGCCGCCCTGGCGCTGACCTGAATCCTGTCGACTTCGCCACGACCTGGCGAGATCTTGTCCGTGTCACACTTTCCTGCGCTCATTCGTCAATGCGGTGCCGGGCAACGAACAGCCCGTTTCCCCGGCGCGGACCGCTACCGCGCCACCCGAACGCATTCCGGAAAGTCAGGACGCAACATGACATTCGCCGATCTTCGCAACGCCGTGCAGGGCCGGGTACTGGTTCCCGGCGACGCGGACTTCGCCGCTGCGGCACAACCCTGGAATCTCACCGTCGCCCAGCCGGTGGCGGCGGTGGTCGAGGCCGCCGACGCGGCCGATATCGCCGCGGTGGTGCGCCACGCCCGCACCGCGAACATTCCGGTCCTCACCCAGCCGACCGGCCACAGTGCGA
The DNA here is from genome assembly GCF_000308475.2 of Nocardia brasiliensis NBRC 14402. Classification (GTDB taxonomy): domain Bacteria; phylum Actinomycetota; class Actinomycetes; order Mycobacteriales; family Mycobacteriaceae; genus Nocardia; species Nocardia brasiliensis. The sequence goes on from NZ_BAFT02000098.1 coordinate 42,700, forward strand.
CCGGCTGCGTCGAGGACGCGATCCTGGTGCGTACCGGCCGCCTCGACAGCGTGGTGATCGACGCCACGCAGCGCATCGCGCGCGTCGGCGCGGGCGCGAAGTGGGGGCAGGTACAGGTCGCGGCCGGCGCGCACGGACTCACCGGACTGGCCGGCAGCAATCCGGTGGTCGGCGTGACCGGTTACACGCTGGGCGGCGGGCTCAGCTGGTTCAGCCGCAAATACGGCTGGGCCTCGGATGCGGTGCGCGCCTTCGAGATCGTCACCGCCGACGGCACCCACGCCCGGGTCACCGCCGCCGAGGATCCCGCGCTGTTCTGGGCGCTGCGCGGCGGTGGTGGCGATTTCGCCGTGGTGACCGGACTCGAATTCGACCTGTTCCCGGCGCCCGGCCTCTACGGCGGCCGGACGATGTGGCCGGGCACCCGGACCGCCGAAGTCTTCGACCTGTTCCAGACGCTCACCGCCGGTGCGCCCGACGAACTCTCGGTGTGGTTCCACCGCTTCCAGTTCCCGGACGCGCCGCCCATGGTCGCGCTCGATGCCGCCTACCTCGGCGACCCCGAGGTTGGTCGCGCCCTGCTCGCCCCGCTGGACGCGATCGGCGGTGCCGTGGTGGACAAGCGCGGTCCGCTGCCGGTGGCGCGACTGGGCGAGATCACCACGGAGCCCACCGATCCCAGCCCGTCACTGTCGCACGGTGAACTGCTCACCGATCTGGGCGACGCGGTGGTCAAGACCTTGCTCGACCAGCCGGTCGCACCGCTGGTGAACTTTCAGGTCCGCCACCTCGGCGGCGCGCTCGCCGCCGCCCGGCCCGAACGCGGTGCGCGCGGGCCGGTAGCAGAACCGTATCTGCTGTATCTGCTCGGGCTCGGCCTACCGCATCTCGCGGATGCGGTGCGCGCCAAGCGATCCGAGATCGTTGCGGCGATCGGCGGGCACCTCGGCGGGCTGAAGCCGTACACCTTTCTCGGCTCGGACGAGTCCGCCGCCGCGGCCTTCGACGAAGCCACGCTGGCCCGGTTGCGCGAGATCAAGCAGGCGCGCGATCCGCACTCGGTGATCCGCGCGAACTACCCGGTGCTCGGTTAGGTTCCGTCTCGAAGTCCCATCTGCGCCTGCCTAGTTCGGTGTACCTGCCACGGGAGTTACCGGGATAGTGCTGAGCACGTCGTGTGCCGTACCCGGCTTTAGGTGCAGGTTAGGTGCATGAGGCGGATTCCGGCGTGGCCGTCTGGCGGTGGTGGCGTCTCGAGCGGCTTGGGAAAGAGAGGCACGGTTGGATAGCGGACCGGTTGGTATGGACCAAGCGACAGATAGGTTGAGGGTCACAGAGGTTTCCTACGGTTCACAGGGGTTATAGCTGCTGTGAACCGTACGGAAGGTCTGTGACCCCGCGACTCCCCCAGCGAAACACGCCGAGCCACAACCCCATTCACCCGAAACCGCTGACACCTCGTCAACGAACTCTCGAAAACAGCACCACAGCCAGACGACCACGCCGGAACTCACCTTCACGCACCTGACGTGCACCTAAAGCCGGGAACCCCACCCGACGTGCTCAGCACTATCCACGTAACGCCCGCGGCAGGCACACCAATCCGGGCAAGTCACACTTCGGCAGCCAGCCAACAAGCCCAAACGCAACCAAACCAAGCGACAGATAGCCCCGTGTCGACACGCGAAAGTCCCACATCTACACCGCTTCTCGGGATTCACACCCCTTCTGGACGCCCAGAAATAGTGAGAATCCGAGAAGTGGTGCAGATGCCAAGAAGCGGGCGGAGCCGGTGCCCCATTGGAAGAAGGCGGGGCGCCCGCCGAAGTGGACGGAAACATCAGCTCATCGATGGGATCCGGTGCCGCACGCGAGTGGGGTCACCGTGGCGCGAAGCGCCGGTCGCGTACGGGCCACCCGCTTCGGCAAACTCACCGCCTCGAGACAGAACCTAGGCCACTGTCCAGCCCGCGCCACACGGCGGGGCATTAAGTTATCGATACTTCCTCTACTACTACCGCATCGCCATCCCCCTGCCCATGGCCGACAGTCGGCAAGTATCCAACTCTCGCATCGATTTTGGCCAATTTCCCGGAAGCCTACTCGGTGCCGTACGCGCCTTGCTAAGTTAATGACTATTCTTCCACTCGATGCGCGGCTCGGCGCGACGCGACCGGCCCTGCGCGGCAGGGTGGCGTCAGCTCAGTGAGGAGTATCGCCGTGGATCGAATCAGTAGGCGAAACGCGTTGAAGGTCGGTGCGACGCTGGGCGCGGCCGGCGCGATCGCGCGGGTGGCGCCGGCGCGGGCACAACCGTGGAGCTGGTCACCGGACGGTTCGGTGGCGGGCAGCGGGGCCGGCGCTGACCCCATGACCGTGTGGGATCCCGAGGCCGATCCGGTGGTCGCGCAGCTCCTGGAACGCAACGAAGTGGGCCGGGTGAACGAGCTGTTGCGGACGTGGACCCGCAACGGCCAGCCCCTGCCCGCCGGATTGCCCACGGAGCTAAGCGATTTCATGGAGTACGCCCGCCGGCTTCCGCAGTGGACCGATCCGGGCAGGCTCGGCACCGCGGTCGAGTTCAACAAGAAGCGCGGCCTGTATCTCGGTGTGCTGTACGGCTTGGCCAGCGGCATGATGAGCACCGTCATCCCCAAGGAGGCGCGGGCGGTCTACTACTCCAAGGGTGGTCACGATCTGAAGGACCGGATCTCCAAGACCGCGAAGCTCGGCTACGACATCGGCACCGCGAATGCCTATGCGCCCGAGGGCGAAATGATCGTCACGTGCGTCAAGACCCGGCTGGTGCACGCCGCCGTACGACACCTGCTGCCGCAGTCCCCGCACTGGGTGCACGCGGCCGAGGAAGACGTTCCGATCAGCCAGAACGACCTGATGGTGACCTGGCACAGTCTGCCGACCACCGTCATGAAACACCTGCGAGCGTGGCAGGTGCCCATACCGGCGCACGAATCGGACGCCTTCCTGCATTCGTGGCAGGTCTGTGCGCATATGCTCGGCGTCCGCGACGAGTACATTCCCAATTCGTGGGCCGAGGCGAATTCCCAAGCGGCACAGGTACTCGACCCCATTATCGCGCCGACCCCCGAAGGCGCCGCGCTGGCCGACCGGCTGTTGCGACTGGGTGTGAACCTCGACCTGGCGATCCTCAGCAAGCCCGTGCTCGGCGCGTTCACCCGATTCCTGCTCGGCGACAAGATCGCCGACGGTTTGGCCATCCCCAGGGAACCGGTCTGGGACCCGCTGCTCCGGGTGAGCTGGGGGCCGTTCATCGCGGTGCGCGAAGGATTGCTCCCGGTGGTACCGCTCGCGCCGGACGCCTACTGGCTCTTCGACGAATTCCTGCGCCAGGCGGCCCTGATCTACCTGGCCGAACTCCGGCTGCCGATCAGCATAGAAATCCCGCAGATGAATCGGGACATGAATCGACCGCCACGCTGAATTTGCGGCTGATTCGCTCGAATAACGGCGGGCCGATTCCCGTATCGCGATAATCCAGATCAACACCTGCGGCGTGCCGCGCCGTCCGCAAAAGGAGAAGGTAATGAGCTGGAGTAAGAACAACCGGCAGTTGCATCGCTGGATGTCGATGACTTTCACGGCGACCGTCGTCATAGCGTTCGTCGCGGCCGCCCTCGGCTTGACCGAATCCGCCGTGTGGATTTTCTACCTCCCGTTACTGCCGCTCTTCCTGCTTTTGGGCACCGGCTGGTACATGTTCGTCCAGCCGTACCGGGCAAAGCGCCGCCTCGCCCGGCAGCGCTGAGGGCCCGAACGCATAGAACAGAGCTCAGGTGGTAGTTCCCCCGCAAAGGGCGCGGCAGCCGCCATCGGCCTCGGATCGCGCCATCGGCGTCACCGACTGAGGAGGATCACCATGCTCTACGCACCCCGCCGTCCCGGCTCCGGCCTGCGCAAACTCACCATCGGTGCGGCGCTGGCCGTCGCACTGATCGGTGGCGGCGGCGCGGTGGCCGGCGCGGAACCCGCCGTCACCGAGCAGGAAGCGCTCGACGCGGCCCGCAACGCACTGATGGGCGCGACCGTGCAGTCCATCGAATTCGACACCTCGGACGGCACGCCCAAGTGGGAGATCGACGTCAAGACCCGGGACGGCGGCGGCTACGAGGTGGCGGTCGACGCCCGCACCGGCACCATCGTTTCCATCGACGAGGACAACGACTGACCGCTCCCGCTCCAGCAGCCGAACGACGCCGGGTTACTTTGTAGCGCGCACCCCGCGCGGGGTGTGCGACAAGCGAGGTAGCCCGGCGACGCGGGCGGCAGGAGGCCAGGGTGCGACGGTGGCAGGGCACCGCGCTGCTCCGACCCGGCACCCTTGCCTTCGCCGGTGCCATCGGGACCACCGCCGCGCACGCGCACCACGCGGTGCAGCTGATGACCGCGCCGACCGAGTTGCTCGTCGTGGACGGAAACGGCAAGCAGCACAGCGGAACCCATTTCATCATTCCGGCCGATGCGGTGCACCGCATCGATACGGGCGCGCCCGTCGGCACCGCCGTGTTCCTGGATCCCGACAGCGAGCCCGGTCGCGCCGCGCATCAGCGGGCCCGCACCGACGGCTGGCACGCCGAGTTCGGTTTTCCCGCCCACACCGGCTGCGAACACGGGCTCGACACCTTCGTCACCGCGGTGACGACCGCACTGCTGCCCGCCGAGCACCGGACCGACCGCCACCCCGCCGTCGAGGCGGCGATGGCACTGCTGCCCGGCCTGGTCGCCGCCGGCACGGTCAGCACCCGCGACCTCGCCGGACACGTCGGTCTCTCCGCGACCCGATTGACCCATCTGTTCACCGAGCAGGTCGGAATTCCGTTGCGCCGCTTCATTCTCTGGCTCAGGCTCGGCCGCGCCATCGCCACGGCCGCGGCGGGCGCGGACCTCACCACCGCCGCGCATGCCGCCGGGTTCGCCGACAGCGCCCATCTGACGCGCACCTGCCGCGAGATCTTCGGCCTGCCGCCGTCGGCGCTGAGCCGGAACCTGCGCTGGGACATCGCGCATACGCCGTAGCCGAAACGTTCAAGCCGGTACGGGCCGTCCGCCGCCACGATCGTCCCCATGACCAGCACGACACACACGCCCACCGCGTGGCAACAGCTCACTCGATACGCCTACGTCCCGTTCATGTTGCTCGGCCTCAACGGGGTCGGGATTGCGCTCGCTGCCGCGCACACTCCCGAATACTGGCTGCTGTCGGTGCTCGCGGTGGCCGTCGCCGCCTCGTTCCTGGTGGAACGGATCATCCCGTACGAACCGGAGTGGAACGGTGAACAGGCGGACAGTCGTCGCGACCGCATCCACACCGTGGTCAACGAAAGCCTGCTCCTCGTCAGTGTCGCCGCCATTCCCGCGCTGGCGGCCATCGTGCCCGCGCCTGACCTCTGGCCGAGCGGTTTGCCGTTCGTGCTGCAGGTGCTCCTCGCGGTGCTGATCGCCGATTTCGGCATCACGCTGGTGCACCTGGCCAGCCACAAGATCGGCCTGCTCTGGCGGTTCCACGCCGTGCATCACAGCGTCACCCGCTTCTACGGGCTGAACGGCCTGATGAAGCACCCGCTGCACCAGACCGTGGAAATGGCCGCCGGTGTCGCGCCTTTGCTCCTCATCGGCTTGCCGGTCCAGGTCGCCGCCGCGCTCGCTCTCGCCGTCGCAATCCAGTTGCTCCTGCAACACTCCAATGCGGACTATCGAGTCGGACCATTCAAATATGTGCTGGCGCTCAACGAAGGTCATCGCTTCCACCATCTGAAGTGGGCCGGTATCGGGGACGTCAACTTCGGTCTGTTCACCCTGCTGTGGGACCACCTGTTCCGCACCTTCTCCTACGACCCGGACCGCCGCTTCACCAGCACCCACCTCGGCATGGCCGCCAAACCCGACTACCCCGTCGACTACCTCGCCCAACTCACCTACCCCTTCACCCCCGCAGGCGGCTGCGCGAGCGCGATGGCCGACGAGCGCTGAGCATCGTTCCGCCACTGCGGCAACGGTTTCAAGCGTGCCGTCCGCGGCGGCGAGCACCGGTGGACCCCCGCCTGCACCTGTAGGTAGCTGCTGCCGACCGACCCGCGCAATCGGCGGACGGGGGCGATGGGGGTCGGGATAATCGGGGGGATGCCCGGTGCGGGCATGCTGGTCGAGAGGGGACGCCGGTGGCGGAGGCACGATCGTTCGCAGTGGGCACGATGGCCGGGGTCAATCCACCGCTGAGCGCCGGACGCTTCGTGGTGCGGATGGCCCGGCTGGGCAAGCTCGATTCGGTGCTGACCCCGGATCATCTGATCAGCATTTTCCCGCGGGCCATCTGGGATACCGACTTCACCCCGCAGGCGAAAGCGATCGCCAGCCCGGACGAGCAATTCGATTACGCTCCGCTGCTGGCACATCTGGCGGCCGGAGCCGGACGGGTGCAGTTGGGCGTCGGGGTGGTGGACCCACATCGCCGGCATCCGGTGCTGCTGGCGCAGACGTTCGCCACGCTGGCGCACATGACGAAGGCCCCGCCCATCCTCGGCATCGGGTCGGGCGAACGGGAAAACCTCGACCCGTACGGGTTCACGTGGAATCGCCCGGTCGACCGCCTCGAAGAGGCACTCCAGGTGATCCGCGCGGCACTCACGTCGGCCGAACCACTCGAGTTCGCCGGAAAGTACTACCGAATCGACCGGGCCCCAATGGATCTGAAGCCGCCGCCGGGCCGGATGCCCCAGATCTGGATCGGCGCGCACGGCCCCCGGATGCTCGAGCTGACCGGACGATACGCCGACGGCTGGTACCCGTGGGAGACCCAGTCCCCGCCGGAGTACGAGCGAAGACTGCGACTGGTGCACGCCGCCGCCCGCGCCGCCGGACGTGACCCGGACGCGATCGTCCCCGCGCAGATGATCCAAATGCTCACCGCGCGAACTCATTCGGGCCTCCGTCGGCTGCTGCGCGCACCCGCGGTCCGCTATCTCGGCTTGCTCGCACCGGACGCCGTGTGGGCGCGCTGCGGCGCGAAACATCCGTTCGGCGAAGGTTTCCGCGGGCTCCTGGATCTGATGCCGCACCAGCTGACCCGGGCCGAGGTGCAGGCGGCGATCGCGGAGGTACCGGACGAGGTGCTGCACGAGTGGCTCATGATCGGCACTCCCGCAGAGATTCTGCGCCGTATCCGCGCCCTGTCCGACGCGGGTCTGCGACATGCCATCGTGTTTCCCACGGCCGCTTTGGTTTCCGGCGCGGATGCCGCCTTCGGTTACGGCGTCGTGCTGTGGCTGGCGGCGCGGCTGCGGCGTCAGGCGGGGTGAGCGGGCGGATCGCCCCGGCCGACCTTGGTCCATCCGGTCCAGCCACGCCCCCGGAGCAACTCGACCAGCGCCTGGCGGGCGGCCGGTCAGTCGGGCTGCTCGACCGGCTCGTCTTCCTCGAGCTCGGTGCGGACCGCGCCGAGCACGGCGCGCAACTGCGCGAGGTCGACACCGGTACACGCCTCGAGGTCGTCGGGGAACAGGGTGCCGGTGTGGCGGCGCTTGATCTCGCGGATCTGCTGGGCCGCTTGCTGATCGCACACTTCGTGCGCCATTTTCTCCAACTGCGGCACTATGCGGTCGAACCAGGTCCCCCCGGCGGACCGGTGCGATGCCGCGCTCTGCCGCGCGGCCACGGCGTCGGCCGAGGTGGCCGTTGGGTACTGTTCGCGCTCCACCCCTCAAGGGTGACCGAATTCCGATACGACTGTCCCAGGAACAAGATTCATTGCTGAGGGATTGCCCGGCACCCATCCCGCGCGGCACGGGGCGGCGGCCGCTACGGAACCCTGCGCCCGAAGTCGGCGCGTAATCCCGCGGCGTCGAATTCCTTGCCCGCCAAGTCCGGTAGCGCCCCAGAGGACAGCACCGTGGCCTTCTCCGGCGTCCACGCGAACCACGTGTGAGTCGGATAGTCGAGCAGGAGCCGGGCGCCGGCGGGCCGCGGCAGATTCGTTTCCTCCACCCCGGTCGCCATGGCGCGGGGCCGATACGGCGGGCGCGGCTCCAGCTGCATGGTGTCGGCGGCATCGCGGCCGGAAACCCGCACCGGCACAGCGATATACGACTCGATACCGGCCTGTTCGAGATCGCCGGCCCGGTCGGCCCGCGGGTTGGTCGCGTACACCACGACCGGCGCGCCGACCCGTTGCAGCCGCACCGTCGCACCGTCGGCGGCGGGGTCCTGCGAGCGCAGGAACGAGCCCGCGAGACGCTGCGCCGCCGGTGCGTCGATCGCCTGATCGATCGCTACCAGGTCCGGTTCGTTCACCCAATCCTGCACCGTTACCGCATGATTCGCGCAACCGGTCAGCAGCAGACCGGCCGCGATCATGATGGCGAGACGCCGGCCGTTCATCGGGCCGCGATGCCGTAGTCCTCGCCGAACCACACCCAATCCGCGTTCTGGGTATACGAATCGAGGGCCTGGGTGACGCTGCGGCGCGAACTGGGCCACGGGTCGCCGTAGGTGATGGTGCCCGCGTCCACGTCGAAGCCGTAGATGACCTGGGCGTGCCCGCCGCCGGCCGTCCACGCGATACCCGTGAGAATCGGCCGGTTGGCCGAGATCTCGTCGACCACCTTGGTCATCGACAGCGGCGCGCCGACGGCCGCGCCGAAGCCGATCTTCCGGAACGCGGCCGCGATCTCTTCCAGCGAGGCCTGCTGGTCGGGGCAGCTGCCGGCGGCGTCGGCACCGTGCACCAGTGCGCAGTACTGACTTTGGCTGATCGGCTTGTGCAGGTACGTCGCGATGGACGAGCCGTCGGCCGCCCAGCACCACTGCGCCGCGGTCTGCGTCTGCTGCAGATACGGCAGGGTCTGCGCGCCGAAGACGGCCGAGCGTGGTTCCGGTACCGGCGGTAGGTCCGGCGTCACCACCAGACCATAGGAACGTCCCGCGGCCCATTCGGACCGGTCCGGATCGGCGGCCGCGGATCCGTGCACCGTGAGCGCCAGGCACAGGGCGGCCGGGCCGCACAGCAGTTTCCATTTCGATGCCACAGCCCGTCCTTCCGAATCCCCCTGCTACTTCCCGGCGGAAATGTACCGGCACGCTACACATTCCCGTTTCCGGCCGCAATATGTACACCGGGCCGCAACGGCAAATTGGGCGAGTTGCCTGAATTTACTTGCGAGACATTGCCGTTAACGATTCCTTAAATGAATCACAGTGAGTTATACGTTGCCGCCGCGCGAACGACGTGAAACACTCCGTGTTCAGTTCGCTGCTAGTTCCATCTGGAAGCGGTCGGTCACACACTCCCCTATCTGTTCGACGCTTCCCGTCCATTTATCGGCTGGAGGAACCTTGCAAAAATCGCGCCTGTCCACTGCGGTCGTCTGCGCAGTGGGGATCAGTCTCGCCCTGCCCGCCCTCGCGCACGCGGAGCCGGAGAAACCCGAAATCGCCCATCACGCGTTCGGTCTCGATCGGACCGCCGCCCGCGACAGCCTCAGCCGGGACACCACCGTCGGCTTGGCCCTGCCGGTCCAGGTGGGCGCGATCGGCACGCCGCCCGCCTCGTATTCGTTGCGGCAGTATGCATTACCGCCCGGCGATCAGGGGCCGGTCGGCTCGTGCGTCACCTGGGCGACCGGTTACACCGGGTACGGCATCCTGATGCACGAACAGCAGATCGCCGGCAGCCCGATGGCGCCGATGTTCATCTACTCGCAGATCGCGAAGGGCGACGACGAGGGCACCTACGCCGGTGTCGCGTTGCCGCTGGAGCAGCAACAGGGCATAGACACCAAATCCGACTATTGGCAGGGCGATTTCGACTATACGACCCAGCCCGATGCGGCGGAACGCGCGAATGCCGCGCACTACAAGCTGTCCGGCGCCAAAGACCTCACCAAGGGCGATATCGTCGCGAACATCAAAGGCGCGATCGCCGCGGGCCTGCCGGTGCCGTTCGGCTTCGAGGTCAGGGAAAGTTTCGAAAGCCTGGACAGCACCAACAGCAATTACAATCCGTCGCGCAGCGAGCGCATTCTCGGCGGGCACGAGGTCACCATCGTCGGCTACGACGCCAAAGGCGTGACGATCGAGAACTCCTGGGGTTCGAACTGGGGCAACAACGGGTTCTTCACCGCCCCATGGTCTTTCATCACTGGTAGCGATGTGAACGAGATCCATTCGATGGGCCGGCTCACCCCGGCCTGATCGCAGTAGGACAGCGGCACCATGGCGGGCGATCCGCCATGGTGCCGCTCATATCATTTCGGCGGCAACTCGCCCAGCTGCGCCAGCGCGCCGCGGTGCAGATGTTCGATGATGTTGCGCGGCTTGTTCTTCGGATCGCTGCGGTAGTACGCGGCGCCCGACTCGTACACGACATAGGCCGCGCCGCCGTAGACCGACATCCCCTCCGACATGCTCGGCGCCCGGAAGCACGACAGGCGCGCCGTATCGAGCGTGCGGTCGCCGGCGCCGCGCCGGACCACGTAGATGTTGCTGCGATTGGGTCGGCCGTAGGACGTGCTGTACAGGAACAGATCGTCGGTGACGGCCAGCCCCTGCGTCTTCTCGGGCACCTCCCACGGACCTTCGCGACCGGTCAGCTCACCGTTCGGGCCGACCCGGTAGGAATACATCGCTCCCCTGGTGTCGGTCTCGAACTGCCCGGTCCACAGCGAGTCGCCGTGCTTGCCGAGGAACGAAGACCCGCCCTCTACGACGATGTCGTCCCCCACTTGCGCCAGATGGGCCGAATTGCTGATCGCCGCACGCAACCGGGCCAACGAGTACTTCCGGACCCGCTTGCCCTGACTGCCGGACACATACGCCCAGCCCTGCTGCTCGAAAACCGCGATGCCGCCCGCGTGGGTCGCGTCGATCCGCGCGGCGCCGACCCGGCGGCCCGTCTTCGCGTCGAGACCGATGATGTAGGCATCGTCCTGACTTTTCGGCGCGTACGCGGTGATCAACAGCAGATCGTCGGTGCCGTTCCAGTGGGACCAGGTGGCCAGGCCCTGCGGGACATGGGTATCGAGATCGGGCACGGTGTGACTGCCCGCGAAGTGCTTGTCGTAGGTGTCCGAGGCACGTGGACCGTTGTAGAAGGACTTTTCGGATGTCACGTGGTCGTCGCAGGTGATGGCGGCGTCCGGCGCGGGTTCGCGCGCGGCGGCGAGCGTCGGCGCGGCGAGCGTGACGGCCGAAAGGAGTGCGACCACACCGCCTCTCGTCGCGGTTCGGCGTTCGGTGCTGTGTCGATCGATGGTCATACGGTCATCGCTCCCTCGCCGGTCGGCAGATCCTCGCATAACACGTCGGGTCGGCGGTCGCCCGCCCGGCAACCATGCTGCGATCCGCGGCCCGTTCCCGCAATGGCAGGCGCACCAGCGTGACCGCGTACCCGTTGTGCACAATGCCGAAATCCGTCACGAGTTATGTGGACACACTGACCACTTAGCCGTATGCTGCCCTAACTGGACATTACGTCCACTTTATCGGAGAGTAAGAGATGACCGGATCAATCGCGGCAGACGGCGGCACCCCCCTTGCGCGTGCACACTTTCCGGCGACGCAGCGGTGGACCTACCTCAACCACGCGGGCATCTGCCCGCTCCCGCAGCCGTCGGTCGACGCGATGCACCGGCGCGCGACCGAGGTGTCCCTGGACGGCGAATTCAGCTACGCGGCACACAGTGCGGAGATCGAACGAGTGCGGGCGGCGGCAGCGCGGCTGCTGGGGGTACCGGGGACCGACGTCGCGTTCGTGAAGAACACCACGACCGGGCTCGGCATGATCGCCAACGGACTCGACTGGTCGCCCGGTGATCGGGTGGTTGTGCCGGATCTGGAATTCCCGTCCACCCTGTATCCCTGGCTCGCGCTGGCCGATCGCGGCGTGGTGGTGGATCGCGTCCGACCCGTCGGACCGGGCGGGAAACTCCCGGTCGAGGCATTCGCCGAACGCATCCAGGCGGGGCCGCCGCCGAAACTCGTCGTCACCAGCTGGGTGCAGTTCGGCCGCGGCTGGCGCGTCGACCTGGCCGAACTGGGCCGGGTGTGCCGGGCGGCGGGAGCCCTGCTGTGCGCGGACGTGATCCAGGGCCTCGGCGTGATACCGGCCGAACTGGCACGCTGGGGCGTCGATTTCGCGATGGCGGACGGGCACAAATGGCTGCTCGGCCCGGAGGGCAGCGGCGTGCTCTACGTCCGCGGTTCCCGGTTGGAATTGCTGCGTCCCTTGGAACCGGGCTGGAATTCGGTCGCGCATCGGGAAGACTGGGACAACCTCGAGCTGGTATTCGACGACACCGCACGACGATTGGAAGGCGGCATGCCCAACGTCACCGGCATCGCCGCGCTGGGCGCCTCGATCGAGCTGCTGCTCGCCGCGGGCATCGACGCCATCTGGGCGCACGTCGATCGGCTGTGCGAGCAGGCGTGCGCGGAACTCACCGCGATCGGCGCCACGGTGCTGACGGATCGCTCCCCCGAGGGCCGCTCCGGCATCGTCTCGGTGCACCTCGATGGAGCCCCGATCCCCTTGCTGGCCAGTCGCTTACAAGCCGCAGGCATCGCCGTCTCGGCCCGGGCGGGCGGGCTGCGCGTCTCGCCGCACGGCTACAACACCACCCAGGACATCGACCATCTCGTGCGCACCCTGGCCACCCTCATCCGCAGCTGAGGCGCAGCACAGCGACGCGCGGCCGCACGCGGGGTACGGCCCGGGCCGCGGCCGCTGTGGTGGAATGACCGGGTGGGACCCGACCGCGGGCGCGGACCCGCCATGACAACCGCTCGCTTCGTCGCGGCGCTGCTGCTCGGCAGCGCGCTCACCGGCTGCGCCGAGCGCGGCCCGGAATCCGTCCCACTGACACCGTCCACCGAATCGATGGTGAGCGCACCGCCGGCCGAAGCGGTGGTCGGCCGCGACGGCAGCACACTGCTGCTCCGCGGACAGCCCTGGTGGCCCGCCGGTTTCAACGCCCCGCAGCTGGCCACGGATTGGGCGATCAATATCGGCTGCGGCGCACAGGTCGATCTCGACGACTATTTCGGCAAGCTACCGCCGAACGCGTTGACCCGGGTCGGCATCTTCCAGGCCCTCGCCGTCAGCAAATCGACCGGGCGACTGGACTTTTCGGCCGCCGACGCGGTGTTCGCGGCGGCACAGCGGCACGGTCAGCTGCTCCTGCCGGTGCTCGTACCGCAGAACGGCGACTGCGACGACCAGACGTTCAAGCAGCGCAGCTGGTATGTACACGGCTGGACCGAGACGACGCCGATTCCCGGACGGAACGTGTTCAGCACTCGCGAGTGGATCACCGCCGCCGTGCACCGGTGGCGCAGTTCCCCGGTGCTCGCGGGCTGGGAGGTCGTCGGCGAGCCCGAGCCGAGCATGTGCGGCGCGGGCAACTGTTCCGAACGGGCTCGCAGCTGTCCGCGCGACGCCGCGCTGGTGCTACGACGGTTCATGGACGATTCCGGCGCGCTGATCCGCTCCCTCGACCCGCAGCGCCTGATCTTCGCCGGCTTCATCGGCGGCGGCCAATGCGGCACGGCCGGTACCGAATACGCGGATGTCGGGATGTCGCCGCAGATCGATGTGCTGGAGTACCACGACTACTCCGACGACGACGTCGCGCTGCCGGGCGACCAGCGTGACGGGTTGGCGACCAGGCTGCGGCAGGCGCGAGAACTCGGAAAACCGTTGCTGGTGGCCGAGATCGGCGAGCACGCGGGATCCTGCCGCAGCCTGTCGGCCCGGCGGGACAGCATCGCGACGAGCATGGCGGGTCAGCGCGCCGCGGGCTCGGCGGGTGCGCTGGTCTGGGCGTTCGTGCCCGACCCCCGGCCGGAGCAGTGCACCTTCGACGTCGGCCCCGAGGATCCGCTCTGGTCACTGATCGCCGAACGGAGCACCGTCGGCTGAGCCCGTTCAGGACGCGCCGAGCACCCGGTACAACCGCCAATCGGGCTCGCCCGCACCATCGTTGGGCACCTCCAGGGTCAACGTGGCGATCTCCGCGCCGTTCTCGTAGAGCGTCGGATAGCGCCGGTTGACCGCGTCCGATACGCCGCGCCCGGTGGCGGGCACCGCGAGGATGTACCGCACACCGCGTTCGGCGGGCCGGTTGAGCACCCGCACGAAATCCCGGTCCGAGGGCACGACGAACTGGTCCGGGCGCGCCGAGGCGATCACCACCGAGAACCCGAAAACGGTGTCCATCAGCACCGACCCGCGCGGCAGGTGCAGCGCATCGAGATACTCGGCGACCTTGCGTCCGGTGCCGAAGGTCGCGGCGATCCGGCGTTTGTCGGCGTAGCGCGCAGAGGCGTTGTCCCGCTGCGGGAACACGACGGCCCCGAGTGCGTACTCCTGCACCGCCAGGTCATGGTTGTTCATCCCCGCCACGGTCACCGGCAGTCCCGCCCCCAGCAGCACCACGGTCGCGACCAACGCCGCCACCGGCGCGTGGCGCCGCGGGGGCGGGGCGAGGGCGTGCGGGCCCGGCCGATGGCTCGGCGGCCGATCCCGTGCCGGTGCGATACACAGGGCGAGCACCGCCGCCAACGGGATGGCGGCCACATAGAAGCGCAGGAACGCGAACGTCGACCCGGACAGGTAGCTCATCGTCTGGAAGGCGAGCACCGCGCCGCACAACAGGATCGGGACGGTCACCGCCAGGTCCCTTCTGCGCGCCGCGAGCGCACAGGCCAGCGGCAGCAGCAACGGCAGCGCGGGACCGAGGACCAGCATCGAGGCGATCGAATAGTGCAGCGCCGCGGTCTTTTCCGCGGCCGACGTGGCACCGGACTGGGCGAGAATGGCGGTGTTGCCGTACTGCGAGGTGAACTGCTGGAACGCCTGGCCGGTGATCAACCAGCTCGTCCCCGCCCACACCACGAACGCCAGCGCGATCGGGGCGAGCAGTACCACCAGATCCATTGCGACACCGGACCATCGGTACTCGCTGCCGCGCCTGCGCCGACCACTCAGCACACCGACGAGCAGCGCGGCGGCCGCCGCGGGCGCGACCGCGTCGTAACGGGTCAGATAGGCGAGGCCGAGCGCGATGCCGCAGGCGGTGAGATCGTGCGCGCCGTCGGTGTGCACCCAGCGCATCAGCCTGCGCACCGCCCAGCACAGGCAGAACAGGAACGGGGCCTCGCTCATGCCGTTGCCACCGTAGAACACGATCATCGGATTAACCGTGAAAAGCACTGTGACGCACAGGGTCAGCCACGGCGGGGCCGCACGATCGGCGCCGATGCCGTAGATCATGGCAGCCGCGCCGCCCATGAACAGTGCCGACATCAGCACCCCGGACAGTCCCCAGGTGGTGATCGCCGGCACCAGCGGCTCGAACGCGACCATCGGCAGCTGGGCCAGCGACGTCAGCGGCGTGAAGACGAAGCCGATGGCGGACAGGTGCGGATCCCGGCTGAACAGGGCCGCCTGGGTCGCCGAAACCCGGCTCAGCGCATCGCCCATCAGGAAGCCGCGGCCCGCGGTCAACCAGATGCCGGTCACCAGATACAGGGCCGTGGCCGCGCCGAAGACCACGATCGGCACGCGCACCCGTCCGGCCGTCATTTCGCCGCCTCCGACGACGTGCCGAGGCCGTGAAAAGTCTTCTCCCAGTACGACGGATTGCGCAGCAGCTGCCAGCAGCCCTTGGTCGCGGCGATGCTCATCAGCAGCCAGTACAGCGGCGAGGTGAGGCAGGCCACCAGCAGGTCGGGGCGGTTGTTCTCCCGGCAGGCCAGCAGATTCATATAGATCGTCGCGGCGTTCCCGATGACCAGCGCGATCAAGGCGGGGAAATAGACGACGGCGGGAAACAGGCGGCCGATCACGCTGGGCTGACCGAGGATCCAGGCGATGCTGATGAACCAGAACACCAGATTCAGGCAGGCGATGATCGGCGTGCCCGCGAGAATCAGGGTGAACCGGACGATGCTGACCGTACCGATGCTGCGCCACAACCGGATCGGCCGCCGGGTATGCACCAGCCAGCTCTGCAGGTACCCCTTGTACCAGCGCGATCGTTGCCGGACCCAGTTGATCGGATCGGGATTGGCCTCCTCCAGCGTGACCGAGTCGATGACCGCGGTCGAGTATCCCGAGGCGGCGATGCGCACGCCCAGGTCGGCGTCCTCGGTGACGTTGTACGGATCCCAGGCGCCGATCGCGGTCACCACCTCGCGGTTGAAGTGATTCGAGGTGCCGCCCAACGGAATCGGCGCGCGGCTGCGCATCAACCCGGGCAGCAGGAATCCGAACCACAGCCCGTAGTCCATGGTGAACCAGGCGGTGAGCAGATTCTGCTTGGCGTTGTGGAACGCGAGCTTGGCCTGGATGCAGACCACCGACGGCGGCAGTTCGGCGAAAGCCGCGACCACCCTGCGCAATTGGAGCGGATCGGGGATGTCCTCGGCGTCGTAGATCGTGACGATATCGCCGGTGGCCCGGTGCAGCCCGTAGTTGCACGCCTTGGGTTTGGTGCGCGGATCGGCGGCGGGAACCAGCACCACGGTGATGTGTTCGTGTCCGCCTGTACCTATTCCGGCGGCGCGCGCCGCGTCGATGGTCGGCGCGTCGTCCTCCTCCAGCAGCAACAGCACCTGGAGGCGATCGCGGGGATAGTCGATGGCGCTCAGCGCGCCGATGAGATCGCCCACCACCTCGGGCTCACCGTATGCCGGAACCAGGATCGTGTAGGGCGGTAGTTCGGCATCGGCGAGCGCGCGGGCGCGGTCGTCGTCCACGGTCATGATCGCGTCGCGGTCCATGCCTCGGGCGAAGATCAGGATGCGATCGCCCAGCACCGCCAGATAGCCGAGCGTGCACACCGCGACGAGCACGGTCAGCGTTTCGAGCGGAAACACCGCCGCACAGCCCAGGACCACGAGCAGCGCGCACAGCAGCGTGTTGCGTTGCCACGGCAGGAACGCGACCGACGCCGAGGCCAGTGGATCGGACTCGCGCAACCCGTGTACCGCCGCATGCAGCGCACGGGCTTTGAACGGCTCGGATTCGGGATCGAGTGCGGCCGTCACGACTGCTCGGTCCTGGCGCGCACGATGTTCTGAGCGAGTGTCGTCAGCATCTCCCGGTCCTTGTGCTCGGAATCGGCTGCCACCGAACTGGATTGCGAATCCAGGACGATGGCGTTGCCCCGCAGGAACTGGTTCATCAAGTTGTCGAAGTTCGCCGTGATCGAGCGTTGCGGCACCGGGAACTCGGCTTCCGGCAGGTGGTTGTCGGCCGCGATCAGGCTGATCCGTTCCGCGCCGCCCTCGCCACTCCAGTTCCAGCTCAGCCAGGTCCAGCTCAGCAGCCTGCGGTCGTCGAGCACGGTGTTGAGGCGCGCGGTGATGCCGTGTCCGAGGTCGATCAGCGCCGGTGGGCTGATTCGCGGCTGCACCAGCCGATAGAGCACGAACTCCGGGTAGCGGTCGATCGCGTCGCCGTCGCTGGAACGCACCGTGTCGATCGCCACCCGGCGGCGCCGGGATTCCTTGTCCCAGTCGGGATTACCCCGCTCGGCCCGGATCATCCTGCGGGTGAACACCGCGTCCTGCCCGAGATACCTTCGCGCCCAGGGATACTCCTGCTCCTTCAGCAGTTGCCAGCCGGGCGGCGCCGAGTCCGGGCGGGCGATCACCAGACCCGGCACCCGGGGAAAGCTCCGGTCGTAGTCGGCGGGCAGTGGGATGATGGCGAGCAACACCGCGACGATCACCACGGTCAGTGCGGCACTGCGCGACTGGGCCGCGGTGAGCGGTTCCAGCTGCCGATCCAGCGGTTTCATCGATCGGCCGCGACGCACGTCGACATACATCACGAGGCAGACCGTGAACACCGCCACCACCGAGGGAACCGCCTGATACGCCAGGATCGGCGCGGCCGGAAACCACACCCGCAGCACCGCGAGAAGCACCCCGCCGAGCACGAGCACACCCGCCGAGGCGACCGCGGCACGCGTGCGGGTGCGCGCCGACCCGATGCCCGCCGCGAAGGCCGCGAGCAGCACGGTGCCGACGCCGGCGGCGACCCGGTCGCCGCCCAGGGCGACCATGAGCAACGCGTACGGCGGCGGAAAGGCCGCGAGCAACAGCAGCCAGGCGGGCCAGAACCGGAACACCGGTCGCAGCCCGAACAGCAGCACGCACGCCGCAATCAGGAAAAGCCACGCGGCCAGCACATCCAGGTGCAGCAGTTCGTATTGATAGCGGTAGCGGGGCACCAGCAGGCCGAGCACCGCGGCGCTCATGCCGAGCCCGATCAGTCCGACGATAATGTCGGTCTGCCGGTCGTGGATCGGCAATTCCGCCCCGCGGCGCAGCGCGATGCCGACGGCGGCGAAACCCGCGAGCACCGGCAGGACATAGATATAGCCGAGATAGGAACCTTCCCGGATGTCCTGCACCAATTCGGCCCAGGTGAACCAGAAGGCAGCGGCGGTGGCCGCCCCGATCAGCAGCACCCACCGCAGGACGACGCCGGCGACCGTCGCGCGCGCGTGCCGGGGCCCCGCCGAGCGCGCCATCTCAGCGCCTGCGGCGACGCAGCATCAGCAGCACCGCCGCCGCGACGAGCACGCCGACGGCCAGCAGCACGCCCGCGGCGATCGCCAGCATCCGGGCGACGGAATCGTTCGAGATCGAGGCCCCGGTCGCGGTCGGCGCCACCGCCGCCGGGTCGAAGAACTCCGGCTCCCGGTCGCCCGTCTGGAACAGCACCGAACCCGAAAGCCGGTACCAGCGGCGCGAATCCGCGTTCAGCCAGTCCAGGGCCCGGTCGAGGTGCTCCGGCGCCTCCGTCGAGGTGGCGACCACCACCGTGCGCCCGCCGGACCAGGTCGTCTGCAGCGACCCGAACGGAACCGTCGGATCGATCCGCACGGCGGCTCGGGTACTGTCGTCGGTCACGGTCAACGTGTCGTCGTCCTGGCTGAGCGGCAGCCGGATCGAGTCGGGCAGATCGCCGGTGGCCGTGATCAGCACGGCGGGCTGCTTGCCGCGGGCGGCGGCGTCGAAGCCGACCAATTCGGGCCGCAGCGGCACCGCGGTCAGCCGCTGCAACCCGGTGAGGATCTTGACCGCGCGCAGGGTGTCGGTGAATCCCGGTGTGCGCAAACCGACTTGGAAGCCGGGCAGCAGCGCCTGCGGCAGCGCGCCGAAGCCGCCGGGTACCGGCGGCGCGGCCGAGGCGCTGGTCACCTCACTGTCGGGATCGATCGTCAGGGTGACCGGTTGCTCCAGGCCGCAGCCGTGCGTGAGCCCCGTCTGATGGAAGGTGACGGTCAGCGTCGTGTAGCGGCCGAGCACCTCGTCGGGGAGATCGATCCAGCGTTCGATGCGCCCACTCGCGTCCACCGGCCAGCTGTCGATGTACCTGCTGCCCGCCGTCACGGTGATATTGCCGCTCAGGGTGCTGGGCAGCGGAGTGTAGTTGCCCAGCAGGCGAATTCGGATGTCGCGGGACGCACGGCCGAGACGCGTCTGGTCGATGCCGATATCCACGCTCACCGAACCGATCGCGGTCGCACTGAGCTGGGTCTCGCCGAGCGCGAGCAGCGTCGTCGAGTCCGGCGCGAGCTGCGGCGCCTGCGGCAGGGCGACAGCGGTCGCACCCGAGGTGATCGCGATCTTCGTCAAAGCACTGGTGAGCAAGCGGATTTGGTCATCGAGGGCGGAACCGTTCCCGGTGATCCGCAGGACCGGCTGGGCGCTCGTGGTGACCCGCAGCCCCGCGTCGGGCGACTCCGCGATCTCGATCTGACGCTCCAGCAACCCCGGTGCGTGGTCGGGGACTGCCGCGCCGGCCTGCACCGGTCGCACGTCCACCGTCAGCGGTTGACCGTGGTAGCGCGCGATCAGCGCGGTCGTCAGCGTGAGGACCGCGGCGCTTTCCGTCTCCGACGGCGTGGCCGGGACGTACACCGTCAACTGCCGCAGGGCCGGCGGCAGGAATTCGGCGACGGTCGCCGGTTGCGCCTCCGCGCCGAAGTATCCGACCGCCGCGTCCGAGAGCGTCATCGGACGTCCGAGCCAATCCGTCACGCAGGTGCCCGGTTCCGAGACCAGCGACGAGGTGAGCGTCACCGAGATCGCGTTGTTCTCCTGTTCCGCACCTGCCAGTGAAAGCCGAACCGGGGCCCGCGGGTCCTGCGGCACCTCCACCCGGTCGAGCAGGCGCGTACCGGAGTGCACCTCTAGCGTGCCGCGCGCCACGTGCGGCGGTAGCTGGATCGTGCCTGTCAACGCGGTGGGTGCCATACCGGGCAGCAGCGGCAGCGCGATGCTGCGCTCGAACTGCTGCCCGGGGAAGGTCAGGGCGGTGCCCATGCCGAGGTCGGACAACGGCAAGCTCATGTCCCCGGCCGCCGGCGTCGGCGGCGCCTCGGCCGGGGCAGGTGGTGCCGGTGCTGGTTGAGCTACTGCGATTGGTGGCGCGACGGCTACCGCGGCCAGTGCCACGCCCACCCCGAGCAGGCACGTCCTGCGTGCGCGACGCCCAAGCTGTAAGCATGCCCCGAAAGTCACGCGCGGCCTCCTGCGAGTCGGTCCCGGTCGGCAGTCCGTTGCTGGCAGATTGCGCGGACATGCCGCACCACCCGAGCGGAGCCTATAGCCGAGCACCGGCAATACCGCCTCGACATGCCCGAGCCGCGGACCGCGGACCGCCGCGACCTCGGCTAGCCGGGCACC
Source organism: Nocardia brasiliensis NBRC 14402 (assembly GCF_000308475.2). Lineage (GTDB taxonomy): Bacteria > Actinomycetota > Actinomycetes > Mycobacteriales > Mycobacteriaceae > Nocardia > Nocardia brasiliensis. The sequence continues at coordinate 63,436 of NZ_BAFT02000098.1, forward strand.
GACCTCACCATTCGGCGAACGACCCGTCCTTGCGGTGCCAGATCGGGTTGCGCCAGCGATGACCCAGTTCCGCGGCGCGCGCCACGGCGGTCTCGTCGACCTGGATGCCGAGGCCAGGTGCCCGCAAAAGGTCGACGTACCCGTCGCGGTAGGCGAACACGGCAGGATCGACGAGGTAGTCGAGCAGGTCCGAACCCTCGTTGTAGTGGATGCCGAGACTCTGCTCCTGGATGAGCAGATTGGGCGTGGCGAAGCCGACCTGCAGGCTGGCGGCCAGGGCGATCGGGCCGAGCGGACAATGCGGGGCCAGCGCCACATCGCGGCTCTCGGCGAGCGCGGCGATGCGGCGGACCTCGGAGATGCCGCCCGCGTGCGAGAGATCGGGTTGCACCACGGCGACGCCCCGGTCGAGCACGGTCCGGAAATCCCAGCGGGAGAACAACCTTTCGCCGGTGGCGATGGGAATGCTCGTCGCGGCGGTGATCTCGCCGATCCGCTCGCTGACCTCCGGCACCAGCGGCTCTTCCACGAAGAACGGGAGATACGGCTCCAGCAGCGGCAGCACCCGCCGCGCCATCGCGACCGACAAACGGCCGTGGAAGTCCACCGCGATATCGAACTCGTCGCCGGTGGCCGCGCGCACCGCGGCCACCCGATCGACGATGGCGGTGGTGGCGCGCGGAGTGTCGATCGCGTCGAGTTCGGCCGAGCCGTTCATCTTGATCGCGGTGAAGCCCTGCTCTTTTCGTTCGACCGCGGCCGCCGCGACGTCGTCGGGCCGGTCGCCGCCGATCCAGCTGTACACCCGGATCCGATCGCGCACCGCCCCGCCGAGCAACTGCCACACCGGCACGCCGAGTGCCTTGCCCGTGATGTCCCACAGGGCCTGATCAATACCGGCGACCGCACTCGACAGGATCGGACCGCCCCGATAGAAGCCGCCCTTGGTGAGCACCTGCCAGTGCGCCTCGATCGCCATCGGATCCTTGCCGACGAGATAATCGGCGAGCTCGCCGACCGCCGCGGCGACGGTGTGCGCCCGCCCCTCGATCACCGGCTCACCCCACCCGGTGATGCCCTCGTCGGTATCGATGCGCAGGAAACACCAGCGCGGTGCGACCAGATACGTGGTCAATGCGGTGATCTTCACCGGGATTCCTTTCGTACGCTCCAGCCGCCGTCGACCACCAGGTTCGCGCCGGTGATGAAGGAGGCGTCGTCGGAGGCGAGGAAGGCCACCGCGGCGGCGACCTCTTCGGGCGCACCGAGCCGGTCCAGCACGGTGGCGCGGGCGGACAGCCTGCGGCCCTCCTCGTCGACGTCGTCCCACACCGGTGTGAGGACCGGTCCCGGCAGGATCGCGTTGAAACGCACTCGCGCACCGCCGTATTCGACGGCGAGCTGCCGGACCAACGCGGTCAGGCCGCCTTTCGCCGCGGCATAGACCGGGTACCCGGGCAACCCGAATTGCGCGTGCACACTGGAGATCGCGACCACGTTCCCGGCCTGCAGACGCAGATCGTCGATGAAGGTGTGCACGCCGAGGAACAGCGGCGTCAGATTGATCGCGAGCCCGTCGTCCCACTGCCGCCGGGACAGTTCGTCCGCGGGAATGGTGGCCTGCCGGGAGGCGTTGCTGCACAGCACATCCAGCGGTCCGAACACCTCGTTGACCCGATTGCGCAACCACACCCACGACTGCTCCTGCGACACGTCGCACCAGACGAACTCGGCGCGCTGACCCGCGGCACGGATCTTCGCGGCCACCTCCTCGCCCGCCGGTTCGGCGATGTCCGCGATCACCACGGCGGCCCCCTCGGCGGCCAACCGCGATGCGGTGGCCGCGCCGATCCCCGAGGCGCCCCCGGTGACCACCGCGACGCGTTCTGCCAGACGACTCACAGGCCTTCCTTTCATCGTTGAATGTCGGTGCCGCTCAGCAGGTCCAGCTCCCGGCGCGACGGCAGGCCCGCCCAGTCGCCGGGCACGGACACCGCGAACGCGCCGCAGGTGGCGGCCAGTCGCAGGTTGTGCCGCACCGACGTGCCGTCCAGCACACCCGCGAGGTAGCCGGCCACGAACGCATCACCCGCGCCCACCGGATCGACCATGGTCACCGGGATCGCCTGCTGCCGGATCACCCGGCCGCGGTGCAGCGCCAGCGCGCCGTCGCCGCCGAGTTTGAGGACAACCTGCGACGGACCCAGTGCCGCAAGCGATTCGGCCATCGCTGACGCGCTCGCGGTGGGCACCAGCAGCGCGGCCTCGTCGAGCCCGGCGAAGACGATGTCGCAGTGCGACACCAGCTTTGCCAGTTCCGCGGCGGCGTCCGCTCTGGACCACAGCGCACTGCGATAGTTGATGTCGAGCGAAACCGGCACGCCCGCTTCGACGGCCGCGTCCAGCGCGGCATGCACCGCGTCGCACGCACAGGCGCTCAGCGCCGGGGTTATCCCGGTCAGATGCAGGACGCCCGCGGTGGCGATCTGCTCGGTGTCCAGTTGCGCGACCGACAGCCTCGACCCGGCCAGTCCGCGCCGATAGTAGGTGGCCCGGATGTGGTCGGCGGTGCGGCGTTCCCGCACCATCAGACCGCTCGGCAGCTCAGGGTCGATCCGGCACCGGGACACGTCGACGCGTTCGGCCCGCAATCGGTCCAGCACCATCGTGCCCACGGCGTCGTCGCCGACGCTGCCCACCCAAACACTGTGATGCCCAAGCCTGCTCACGCCGATCGCGACGGTCGCCTCCGCGCCCGCGAAGTCCATCCGCAGCGCCGCGCCGGGCGCGAGCGGCCCCGGCTCGACCGCGGCCACCACCCCCACCGCCTCGCCGAGAGTTACCAGAGTGCCCCGCATGACATTCCGCTCCCGAACCGCCGCGCACATCACGACAACCCCGCGCGTAGCACGGCTACGCGCTCCCGCAGTGCGTCCAGATCGCCACCCACGCAGGCATCGCCGATCAGCGGTGATCCGATGCCCAGCGCCGTGGCCCCGGCGTCCAGATACGCCTGCGCCTCGTCGAGTCCCACGCCACCGGTGGGGACCAACGGAATCTCCGGCAGCGGCGCCCGGACCGCCCGGAGGTATTCGGGGCCGCCCGTCGAGGCCGGAAAGAGCTTGACCATGGTGCTGCCCGCGGTCCACGCGCGCTGGATCTCGGTGGGGGTGAACGCGCCCGAGATCACCGGGACGCCCAGGTCGAGTCCCGCCGCGATCACCTCCTCGCTCATGATCGGGGTGATCAGGTACGCGGCGCCGGCGTCGACCGCCCGGGCCGCGTCCGCGGCGGTGCGGACCGTACCCGCGCCGATGCGATACGCGAAGCCCGCGCACGCGCGGATCGCGTCCAAGGCCCCGACACTGGTGAGCGTGAATTCCACTGCGGTGATGCCTGATTCGTGCAGCACGGCGGTGACCTCGGCGAAGCGCTGCGCCGTTGGTGCACGCAGGATCGCGATGACCGGTGTCGCCGACTCCAGGGGATCCTCAGCCATGGTTACGCACCAGTGCGGTGTCGGCGTACCGGACGCCGGGCAGGCCGATCGCGCCCGGCACGCAGGCGAACAGCCGTCCGGAGTCGGGCTCGAGCACCGCGGGCCCCTCCGCGGCGGTGGTGATCACCAGCACGTCCAGATCGGGACCGGCGAAAACACAGCTGGAGACCTGCGAGGGGCCGACGTCGACGACCGCGCGCGGCGTGCCGTCCGGATCGAAGGCACGGACCTGTCCCGCGCCCCAGACCGCCACCCAGACCCAGCCCGCGGCATCGACGGTCAGCCCGTCCGGGTCGCCGTCCTCGAATCGGGCGAAGGTCCTTCTGCCGGTGAAGGTTCCGGTGTCCAGGTCGTAGTCGAAGGCATCGACCCGCTGCGTGGGGCTGTCGGCGTAGTAGAAGGTCGCGCCGTCGGGACTCCAGCCGAGGCCGTTGGAGATCGTGATGCCCTCGCGCAGGATGCTCATCGCGCCGTCGGGATCGAGCCGGTACAGCGCGGCGCTGCGCGCGACACCGTCCTCCGACATCGTGCCCGCGAGCAGCCGCCCGCGCGGATCCACCTTCGCGTCGTTGAACCGCCGCCGGTTCCCGTCGTCCGGCAACGGAATTCGCGCGACCCGGCCGACCTCGCCGTGGTCGATCCGGTAGATGGTGTCCCTCGCGGTCGCGAGCAGTCCACCGGACAGGCACGGCACCACCGCGCTCACCGGCGGCGCCAAACTCACGGTCGACCGGTGCGCGAGATCGAGCGTCGCCCGGTCGAGGCTCGCGCGATGGATGTGCCCGCCTCGGATGTCCACCCAGAGCAATTCCTGAGTCCGGCTGTCCCACACCGGGCTTTCGCACAGGTGTCCGGGGGCCGGGGTGCACGGTTGCGCGCGCAAACTGATCATGATCCACTCCTGAGAAGTCGACTCGGCGACGGGGCGTCAGGTCGGCAATCCGACGGCGCGCTCACCGCTGCGCCGCTGCTGTATCACCACGGCGGCGACGAGCAGGGAACCCTGCGCGACGTTCTGCCAGAAGGTGTTGACGCCCACCACGTTCAGGCCGTTGTCCAGCGCGCCGAGCAGGACGACGGCGAGCAGCGTGCCGCCGACCGTGCCCTTTCCGCCCTTGAGCGCGCAGCCGCCCAGCGCCGCCGCGGTGATCGCCTTGAGTTCGAGACCTTCGCTGCCCGAGACCGGCTGGCCCGATCCGGTGCGCGCGGTCAGGATGATGCCCGCGATCGCGGCCACCACCCCGGCGAGTACGAACACCGCGATCAGGTACTTGTTGATATTGATGCCGGAAAGTCTTGCGGCGGTGTCGTTGCCGCCGATCGCGTAGATGTTGCGGCCGATATCGGTGTACTTCAGCAGCACGTGCACCGCCACCGCGACGATCGCGAGGATGATCACCGGCACCGGCAACCCGATGATCTTGCCGCGGGCCAGGAAGATGAAGACGTCGTTGTCGAGCACGAAGCCCTGCGCCTTGCCGCCCGAGATCAATTGGGCCAGACCCTTGTACGCGGCCAAGGTGGCCAGGGTCGCGATCACCGGATTCACCCGGCCGTACACGATGATCAATCCGTTGACCAGCCCGAGCACCAGCCCGATGCCGATCGCGGCCAGGATGCCGAGGAAGGCGTTGCCCGAGGTCGCGGTGAACGCCATCGCGCTGAGCACCGAGGCGACGCCGGCCTGCGAGCCCACCGAGATGTCCAGGGCGCCGCAGATGATCACCACCGTCTGCACCACCGCGAGCAGGCCGAAAACCGTTACCGCGTCACCGATTCCGGCGAGATTCGCGGGATCGAGATAGCCGTCGTTGAGTGAGCCGAAGATCGCGACGATGACCGCGAGCGCCCCGATCAGGCTGAGGTTTCCCGGACCGATCGCGTGCAGTATGCGCCTTGGAGTGAGCGCGGCGGCATAGCGATTACGCTCGGGCACTTGGGCGTTGGCCGGTGCCACCGGCACCGCTGTGAGTTGTTGCTCCGTCATTGGTTTCCTAGAGATGTCAGGTCCGCGGCCATGGCCAGCGCCAGCACCGCCTCTTCACTGGCCGCGCCGCGGTCCAGTTCACCGGTGACGCGCCCCTGCTGCATGACGACGATCCGGTCGGCGAGGCCGAGCACTTCGGGTAGTTCCGAGGAGATCACCAGCACGGCGACGCCCGCCTCGGCCAATTCCTCGATGATGCGGTAGATCTCGGCCTTGGCGCCGACATCGACGCCGCGGGTCGGCTCGTCCAGGATCAGCACCTTGGGTTTACGCGCGAGCCACCGGGCCAGCACCACCTTCTGCTGGTTGCCGCCCGAGAGTTTGCGCACCTCCTGCTCGATCGAGGGCGTGCGCACCCGCAACGATGCCACGTACTGCTGCGCGAGCCGGCGCTCGGCACCCGCCTTGACGAACCGCAGCCGGCGCAACCGGTCCAGCATCGCGAGCGAAATGTTGTCGCGCACACCACGATGCAGCAGCAGCGCCTGCGCCTTGCGCTCCTCCGGCGCGTAGCCGACCCCGGCCCGCACCGCGTCGCGCGGCTGGCGCAACCGCACCGGCTTGCCGTCGATCCGCACCGTGCCGGAGCGGATCGGCAGGTCCCCGGCCAGCGCACCGGCCAGCTCGGAGCGGCCCGCGCCGACCAACCCGGCCAGCGCCACTACTTCCCCGGCCCGCACCTGCAGGCTCACGTCGGACACGTCGTCGGTGGTGACCGCCTCCACGTCGAGCACGACCCGGCCCGGCGTGGCCGGACCGCGCGCGAACAGCGTGGACAGATCCCGGCCGACCATCATGCGGACGATCTCCTGATCGGTGGTCTCCGCGGTCGCGCGCACCCCGACCAGCGCACCGTCGCGCAGTACCGCGACCCGGTCGGCGAGGCGGAAGATCTCCCGCATCCGATGGGACACGTAGATCACCGCGAGCCCGCGCTCGCGCAGCCGCCCGATCAGCGCGAACAGTGACTCGGTCTCGTGATCCGACAGCGAGGAGGTGGGCTCGTCGAAGGCGATCACCTTGGCGTCGGTGGTCAGCGCGCGCATGATCTCGACCAATTGCCGCTGTGCCGCAGTCAGTTTCGAGCCTACCGTGCTCGGATCCAGATCCCGGTCGAAGCCCAGCCTGGCCAGATCGGTACGCATCCGCTCGTGCAGGGCCGCCCGATCGAGCAGCCGGCCCGCCCGGCGCGGCAGCGCGCCGAGGTAGACGTTCTCGGCGACCGAGACATGCGGCACGATCTCGGGCTCCTGGCCGATCACCCGGATCCCGGCCGCCCGCGCGGCGGCCGGGGTGGCCTGATCGAGCAGCACGCCGTCGAGCTCGAGCCGGCCGCCGTCCGGGCGGTGATCGCCACCGAGAATCCGGATCAGGGTCGATTTGCCCGCACCGTTCTCCCCCATCAGCGCGGTCACCGCGCCGGCCGGGAAGTCCAGGCTCACCTCGCGCAGGGCGGGCACCCCGGCGAAGCTTTTGCTGAGGCCGGTGGCGCGCAGGCCGCTCAGCTGCATGTGACGCCCGCCTGCTGCCAGTTGCTCGCGTCGACCATGGTGGTCGGGGCGAAGGCCTCGGCGGGCATCGCCTTGCCGTTCTTCAGGTAGTCGTGCATGGTCTGCACCGCCAACGCGCCGACGTCCTTACCGTTGATGAACAGGGCCGCCTTGAAACCGGTCGGCTTGCCGCCGCGCCATTCCTTGCAGGCCAGATAGGCGCCGAGCCCGACACCGAGCACGTTGTCCGCGGCGTATCCGGCGTTCTGGATGGCGGCGACGCCGCCGCTGACGTTCTCGTCGTTGCAGCCCATCACGATCCAGTTCTTGACCGACCGGTTGCCCGCGACGGTCGCGGAGATCTTGTTCTGCGCGTCCGACGGGGTGTTGTCGGTGCCGACCTCGATCACGCGGACGTCCACGCCCGCGGCCTCGCGGAACGCCTTCTTGTTCGCCTCGACCCGGTCGGTGCACACGCTCACGTCCTGTTTCCAGGCCTCGACGATCGCGGTCTCCTCCGGCTTCCAGCCCGCCTTCTTGAAGTCCTGCCCCGCCCGGCGGCCGACCTCGGTGCCCATCTGCGCCCCGCTGAAGCCGACCCGGGGTACCAGCTGGTCCTTCGCGCATTTCGACGGATCGGGCCCGGTCGTGCAGACCTGGTCGTCGGAGGTCAGCAGGGCGACGCCGCCGGCCTTGGTCAGCTGGGCGACCTGCGGGCCGACCGACGGGTCGGGGACCACCACGATCACGCCGCCGGCCTTCTGGTTGATCGCATTGTTGACCTCGGTGACCGCCTTGTTCGCGTCGTTGCCCAGATTGACCACCTTGAGATCGATGCCGAGTTCCTGCGCCTTGGCCTTGGCCCCCTCGGCCTCGCCGATGAAGTACTCCTGATCGCCCTGCTTCTGGGCGTAGACCAGGCTGATCGCGCCCGTTTGCTGCTGCGGCCCCGCGGCGGGCGACGCACTTTCCTTGCCCGACGAACAGGCGGTAGCAGCCAGGGCGAGCGAGATTCCGCACAGCACGGCACTGGTCCAACGTCGTCGATGGGTCCAGGACATGGGCACTCCTAGTGATCTGACGCATACTCGCGTCGCATAGTGATGCGGGTTACAGTAAGACTTTTACTAACTGTTGTAAATACTGTTGGTCGAAGTAGTTCGGTATGTTGACGCCACCAGCGCAGGAGGAGACCCGACCGTGTACCAGCTGACCGCGCGCGACATCCGGCGCCGCAACAGGTTCGGCGTGCTACAGGCGGTGTACGCCGCCGACGGCCATATCAGCAGGCAGGACATCGCCCGCGCGACCGGGCTCTCGTTCGCCACGGTCGGCAACATGATCGCCGAACTGCTCGACGTGGGTGTGCTCGTCGAGCTCGGTCACGACGCGCCGGGCATCGGCAGGCCCCGGGCCCGGCTCGCGATCAACCCCGACCGCGGCCTGCTGGTCGGCGTCGACATCGCCGAAACAGCCATCCACTTCGACCTTTTCGACCTGGCCATGACGGCGTTGCGCGCGGTGGAGATCCCCGTCGACCCGGCCGCCACCGAACCGCACGACGTCGCCGCGCTCATCATTCGCGGCATCCGCGAACTCACCGCCGGCGACGCCGACAAGGTGCTCGGCGCCGGCTTGAGCGTGCCGGGCCTGGTCGAGCCCGAGGGCGGGATCTCGGTCTTCTCGCCGTACTGGCACTGGCACGATGTGCCGCTCAAGGAACTGCTCGACGACCAGCTCCCGCATCCGCTCTATCTCGACAATCCACTCAAAGCCAGTACCGCGGCGCATCTCTGGTTCGGCGCGGGCCGCGATGTGGACGATCTGATCGTGGTGACGCTGCGCGCGGGCGTCGGCATCGGCGTGGTCGTCGACGGGATGCTCTATCGCGGTGTCAGCAACAGCGCGGGCGAGTGGGGCCACACCAATCTCGTCCTCGACGGGCGCGAATGCCGTTGTGGGCGAACAGGTTGCGTGGAGGCTTACGTCGGCGCGCCCGGGATCGTGCGTACCCTGCGCGAACTCGACCCGGCCAGCCCGATGCTCGGGTCCGACGATGCCGCCACCATCGCGGCGATCGCCGCGGCGGCCGGTCGCGAGGACCCGGTCGCCTTGGCGGTGATCGACCGGACCGGCCACTATCTCGGTGTCGCCGTGGCCAATCTGGTCAATCTGTTCAACCCGCGCACCATGGTCTTCGGTGATCTGATCGCCGATCATCTCGGCCCGCCGCTGCTCGAGGTGACCCGGCGGGTGGCCGCCTATCACGCGATGACCGACCCCTTCGACGCGGTGACACTGCAACTCTCGGCGCTGCCGCACAATCCGGCCAGCCTCGGCGCCGCCACCTTCGCGCTCGATGGATTTCTCGCCGACCGGGAAACGTTCGGCTCCATCGCAGCCCGCCGCGCGCTGCGCACTTCGGCGACCTGACGGTCCGGCACCACTGCGACTCAACGGGTTTCGGCGTCGGGGCGGCGCAGTTTCCGCGCGAGCAGTGAATCGACCAGATCGTTCAAGTCCTCGACCAGTCCGGCCGCGCCGCCGCCGTGCGCGAGATTGTGCAGCTCCAGCGGGTCGACCTGGCGATCGTAGAGTTCGTATTCGAATTCGTCGCGCGGCCCGTCGAGCTGCTCCGGAGTGGAGTAGCGGCCGAAGCTGTAGCGGGCGGTGATCGCGCCGCGCAGACAGTACCGGCTGCCCGGCAACTGTCCCCCACTGGATTTCGCGTCCGAGGTGAGCAGGATCGCGTCCCGGACCGTGCGCACCGGATCGGCCAGCACCGGCACCAGATTCCGGCCCGGCCCCGAACTCGCCGCGGCACCGTCGATCCCGGCCAACGCCGCCAGCGTCGGCACCAGATCGATATGGGAGGTCAGCGCATTCGCGGTCCTGCCGTGCCCGGCCGGAGCCCGGGGATCGGCGATGACCAGCGGTACCCGGTTGTTCTCCCGATAGATCATCGCCCCCTTCTGCCGCAGACCGTGGGCGCCACCGAGTTCGCCGTGATCGGCGACCTGCACCACCACGGTGTTGGCCGCGGCTCCGCCGCGCTCCAGGGCGGCCAGCACCTGCCCGCTCAATTCGTCGGTGCGGCGCAGCAATTCGAGATACCAGTTGCCCCAGCGCCGCCACTGCCGATGCGCATCCGGCGAATCGAGTTCGGTCGGCATGGGTCCGCCGACGATGCCGTTGACGGTGCGCCACCGGCTCTGCACCCGCGGCTTGGTGGTCAGATCGGATTCGAAATTCGGCGGCACGTCGGCGCCGTACTCCGGCACGTCCTCGAACCGGTAGAGGCGCGGGCAGAACATCATGTCGTGTGGATTCACCATGCTCACCACACACAGCCACGGTTCCGGATCACCGCCGTGGCGTTGCAGCCAGTCGACGGCGCGGCCGACCACGGCCGGGTCCTGCCGGGTGCCCTCGTTCGGGCCGCCCGCCGACAGGATGTCGTGGGCCTCGTCGAACCCGTACCCCGGCAACGCCGTCGGATCGGCGGCCACCGAGTCGGACAGATGCCATTTGCCGATGTAGGTGGTGTGGTAGCCGGCGGCCCGCAACACGGTGCCGAGGGTCGGGACCGTGGTGTCGAGGTCGGGACTCCAGGTCTGGATCGCGCCCAGCACCGTGCCCATCAGATCGTTGCCACGCACGTTGTCGAGCATGCCGCTCACCGGGGCGTGCAGTCCGGTGAAGAGGGTGGAGCGCGCAGGCGAGCAGGGCGCGGTGGGCGTGTGGTGCATGGCGAAGCGCACACCGTTCGCCGCCAGCCGCGCCCGCGTCGGCAGCTCGAATCCCGGCGGCAGCACCACATCCGCCCGCTCCTGATCGGTCATGAGCACCAGAATGTTCGGCCGCGGCCGGGGTGCGGCCGTCGCCGCGGCCGCGCGGAGCAACGGCACCGCAACGGGCGCGGCCGCCATCATGCCGAGTACGCGGCGCCGATCCAGGCGTCGGACGGGCGTCTCGGGTCGATCCGAATCGGCTACGTTCATGGCGAACCCTTCGCTGTGCACAGCGATTGTTCCGCATTTCGTTTCGCCACGCGAAGTACTCGGCGATGCCCGGTGTGGTCAGCCTGGTTCGACCAGCCACGCCCTGGGATTGCCGTGCTTTAGCCGCAGCAGGAAATCGACCCAGCCTGCCACGCCGACGGCGTAGTCGGCGCCATAGGCGCTTCCCGTCTCATCCGCGGCCAGCAGATGTCCCCGATGCCTACCGGCCCGCATCGCGAGCGCGGCGGCGACCCCCTCGGCCCGCACTCGCGCGCGCTTGTCTCCCGTCGCCGCGAACAGATCGAGCAGCAATTCACCGCTGCCCGCGAGGCCGTGGCACAGCGTGGACCCGGCCCGCCAGCGGCGCGCCCACACCGCGTCCGCGGCGCGCTCGGCCCAGGACAGCGCCCGCCGGTCGCCGCGCGCCCGCCAGTACTGCAGCAGGAACGTGCCGATGCCCGCCGATCCGCTGCACCAGTGATCGAGCAGGCGCGTCGTATCCCGCGGCCCGATCGGCCACAACCCGCCCACATCCGTGTCCACGACTGCGCCACACAGACTTTCGGCTGCTTCGGTGGCAAGCTCCAGCCACCGCGGCTCATCCAGCCGACTGCCCGCGGCAAGCAGGAACGCGCCGATTCCCGCTGTGCCGTGCGCGAATCCGTAGTCGACGGAGCCTGCGTAGCGAGAGTCGTAGTCACGGGGCACCGGCCAGACCAGCACACCGTCGCAGCGCTCGGCGCGTTCGGTGAGCAGTGCCGCGTACTCGGCTGCGCGGTCGCGGAATTCGGCCCGGCCGGTCGCCGACCAGAGCAACAGCGCCGCGCATCCGGCACCGGCGAGACCGTGGGTCACATCATTGTTCGGCCAGTCGCGCGGAACCTCGCCGAACAGCTGCGTACCCGCGCGGACCAGACGTTCGCAATCCAGGATCCGGCCTGCCGCGCACAGCGCGACCGCGGTACCGGAGCGGCCGATATACAGTCCGGGCACCGGGTTTCGTGCGGTCGTCCGGTCGGCGATCCAGTCGGCGGCGATCGGCAATGCCGCGAGCACTCGCGCGTCGCCGCGGACCTCGGCGACGCGGGTCAAGGTGGCGAGGACACCGGCCGCACCGTGGTAGACGTTGCACGGATCGCTGCGTTTACCACCGTTGCTGACCGGCCACAGCCGCTCCCCGGCTGGCGTCATCGTGTCGAGGAGATAGTCGATGCCGTCGTCCAGCAGGCGGTCGATATCAGTCGTCCGGTGCCGGGGCCGTGGTCGCGGCGGGTCCTGCTGGTCGCCGGTGAGAAGGTCGCGGACGCGGTCGAGCGACCAGCGCTCGGCCGGGTCGTCCGCGAGCAGGCCGAGCAGCAGCGGACGCGCCGCGGCGATCTCGGGGTCGGTCTCGGCGGCCGGCTCGAGTAGTCGCGCGATGCGCGCGGCCTTGCTCCTGGCCGGCGGATCGTCGGGCGCGAAGCTCGGCTCGGCGCCCAGGCACAGCAGGAACAGCAGTGCGCCCAGCGCATGACGATCCGCCGCGAAATCGGCCGCGGCACCCGCGATCTGCTCCGGTGCCGCGTAATCCGGGGTCCAGCCGGTCATCCGGGTCGCGCCGGACCGGCTCGCGAACTCCAGGTCCACCAGCACCAGTGAATCGTCCGGGCGCACCATCACATTCGAGGCCGAGAAGTCCTGCAGGACGACACCGCGGGCGTGCACCGCGGCCAGCAACTCGGTGAGCCGCAGCGCCGTCGCGCGCCAGTCCGGTGCACCGTGCCTGCGGCTGCGCCACTCGAAAAAGGTGGTGCCCGCGATCATCTCCTGTACCAGGAAGAGGTCGTGCTGTTGCTCGAAGAGGGCGAGTCGGCGCGGCGCCAGCGGACTCAGCAGGTCCAGCATCTCGGCTTCGTTGCGCAGCGCGTCCTGCACGTTCCAGCCGTGCGGGCCGTCGCCGACGCCGGCCCGCGCCTGTTTGACCACCACCTCCGCCCCGGTGAGCCGATCGATGGCCTCGAAGACGCCGCCCTTGTTGGCGTGCACGATCGCCCGGCGCACCTCGAATCGATTCGCCAGCAGCACACCGCCCGTCGCGTTGCCCGTCGAGCGGGACCGGCCGAAGGGATCGTCCGCCCATTCGGGCGGCGCGAACCACGCGTCGCGCCGGTCCTCGACCTTGCTGCCGTCCGGCGCGGTCAGCACCGGCAGGTAGTCGCCGTCGTCACCGATGACGTCCTCGCCGAGGAACTCCCCGTAGCGGTAATGCACCAGACTGCCTGCCGCATAGGGCCGGTCGGACAGAATCGCCGGACCGGCGAGCCCGGCGGTGGCTTCGTGCAGCAGCGCCGCCAGGACGCGGAGCTGTGCGTCGTCGCGGGGATAGACGGTGATGAATTTGCCTGCGCCACCGCGCGGATAGTCGGCCGAATTCAATCGGCGCACCTGCTCGAGCGAGGCGGCGAATTTACCCGAACATTCGGTGCGCAGCACAATGCCGAGCGTGTGGTCGAGTACGGTGGCGGCCGAACCGACCGTGGCCGAAATATGCAGCTTCCACCCCTGTCGGGGCGGGCGATAATTCACCGGGCGCAGATGGCACCAGACGCTGTCGGTCCAGATGCGCCGATCGGAGCGCCCCGCGAGGTGGCGCTGCGCCAGATCGACGAGCGTCGACCCGGCTACCGAATTCACCATCCCCGTCCCCGATTCCTGTGCGCGGTAGCACCTTTCACTGTGCGTGCGGAGGGGACAGCACTCCCCTCCGCGACGTCACACGGAAAACCCCTGGATCACTGATCACCGTGGCAGGCCGAGCCCCGGGTGGGGTCCGGCCAGATGACCGCGCCGGCGCCGTGATCACGTTCCGGCAGCGTCTGCAGCGCAGCCACATCCGTGCTCAGCTGCTCGATTTCTCGCTCCATCGTCGCTTCCTTTCTCGAATCGGGTCGATACAGGCCCGACAGCAACCGGCTGAATTACCGGACGCGCCACCATTGTTCGGCGAGCGGTAGCCGAATTGCCATGCGCCGGTCCGCTCACCGAACCAGCGGGTCGCTCTGGCTCCGGCGCCGCACTACCGTGAGCGGCACTCAACCGAATTATTCTGGGGGAAGGGGTTTCCCGTGGACGTCAGCCAAGGTCCGGTAGGAATAATCTGGGATATCACCTACGCGTGCCCGCTGCGCTGTGTGCACTGCTATTCCGAATCGGGCCGGCGGCCGACCTTGCATCCGACGCGCGACCAACTCTTGCGCATGGCAGAGGCGTTCCTTTCGCTGCATCCGCAGGAGGTGGCGCTCGCCGGTGGCGAACCGTTGCTGGTGGACGGCGTTTTCGAGATCGCCGAGCGCTTCGCACAGGCGGGCATTTCTGTCATCCTCTACACGAGCGGCCTACCCATGGACGCGCACAAGGCCGAAGAGTCGTTGCGGCACTTCAGCACCGTCGCGGTCAGCATGGACGGCGCCACCGCCGACGTGCACGACCGCATCCGGGGCCGGGCGCGCGCCTTCGAGCGAGGCCTGGCCGCGGTGCAACTCCTCGACGACACCACGCGCCGGATGAAAGCCGAGGGGCAGACCCCCGGCACGCTCGGCATCGAGGTGTCGATCATGCGCAGCAACCTGCATCAGGTCGAGGAGTTCTGCACGACCATCGCGCCCCGGTTCTCCGAACTGCGACATCTGGTGTTCACCGTGACCATGCCCGCCGGACTCGCCAACCGTGCCGGGTTCGTCGAGCACGAACTGCTGGACGACACCGAATCCCAACGCCTGCTCAGCCCTGAGTATCTCGCGCACCTGCGCAGTATCGCGCCTGCGGGACTGGATATCCGGATCGATGACCACTGGCACGACATGATCCACCCGGACCATGTCGCCGAGGGCAGCGTCCTGCCCATCATGCACGTCCGGCCCGACGGCGAAGTGCACGCGATGCCGATCTACGAGGGCACCGTCGGCAGTGTCCTCGACGAACCACCGATGGTCCTGTGGGAGCGCGCACTCGCGCGCTGGTCGGACCCTTTCGTCGTCCGGACCCTCACCGACGTCCGCACCATGCGCGATTGGGCCGAAGCAGCCCGCCGCCTGGACTACCATTTCGCCGCGCCCGTCGACCGGGCGCGCCTGGACCGCCGCCCTGCCTTCACCCCCCTTGGCGTTCCTACCGCGAGCAAAGCTCCTGTCGTATAAGGTGTTTCGCGTCAGGTCAAGGATGCCGCGGCGGCCTCCAGGTCGTCGATGGTGCCGGCCATGATGGTCCGGATGTGCGTGGTGAGATGTTCGGTGGGCCAGTCCCACCACGCGACGGCGAGCAGACGCGCGATGTCGTTGTCGCTGTAGCGGGTTCGGATGAGCCGGGCCGGGTTGCCGCCGACGATGCCGTAGTCGGGCACCGCGCCGGTGACCACGGAGCCGGTGCTGATGATCGCGCCGTGCCCGATCCGCGCACCGGGCATCACGGTGACGCCGTTGCCGAACCACACGTCGTTGCCGACCACGGTGTCGCCGCGATTCGGCAGGTCGGTGAGCAGGTCGAAGTGCTCTGCCCAGGAACCGCCCATGGTGGGAAAGGGAAACGTCGACGGGCCGTCCATCCGGTGGTTGGCGCCGTTCATGATGAACCGCGTGCCGGTGCCCAGCGCGCAGAACTTCCCGATGATCAGCTTCTCCGGCCCGTAGTGGTACAGCACGTTGCGGGTTTCGAACGCGGTCGCGTCGTCCGGGTCGTCGTAATAGGTATAGTCCCCGACCTCGATCAGGGGTGAGGTGAGCAGGGGCCGCAGTTGCACCACGCGCGGCTGGCCGGGCATGGGATGCAGCACGGTCGGGTCGGCGGGCAGCCGCACGGGACTGTCGGGCACGGTGGAACTCCTTCGGTGCGTGGGTAATCGGTTGATCAGACGGAGACGCAGGTCCGCAGGGCGAGGTGCGCGCCATGCCAGCGCGCTCGCAGCCGCCGATCATGGCTGACGATCACGAGCGCGCCACGGTAGTCGGCCAAGGCTGCCTCCAACTCCTCGATCAGGCCTGGTGACAGGTGGTTGGTGGGTTCGTCGAGCAGCAACGCGTCGACGGGCTCGGTGACCAAGCGCGCCAACGCGAGTCGCTGCCGCTGCCCGGTAGACAGATCCGCCACCCGAGCCGAGAGCCGGGTGCGGTCGAACAGGCCGAGCGACATCAACACCTCGGCGTGCTGATCGGCCCCGCCGCCGCGCCCCCGGCCGAAGGCGGCGAGCAGTGTCTCGCCGGGCGCGGCGGGCGGCGGTTCCTGCGCGAGATATCCGACCCGGCCGCGCCGCAGCACCGTGCCGCGATCCGGCGCGAGCGTGCCGGCCAGCACCCGCAGCAGCGTGGACTTGCCCGCCCCGTTCGGCCCGGTGATCAGCAAGCGCTCCCCCGCCGCCACCGTGACACCGATCCGTTCCAGCCTGCCCTCGACCGCGACGTCCGTGGCCTCGAGCACCGCGCCCTGAATTCGTCCCGCGTGCAGTGCGGGCCGGAAGCGCAACGGTTCCGGCGGCGCCGGTACCGGTTCGGCGAGGTGCCGGCGCAACCGTTCCTCGGCGTTGCGGACCCGGCTCGCCAGTGATTGCTGGACCCGGCCGCCGGCCCGGTCGTAGCTCATCTTGTTGTTGTCCTTCATCGCCCGGCCCGGGGCGACGCGACGCGCGGTGGTGGCGGCGAACTCACGCAGCCGATCGGCATCGGCCTGCCACTGCACGTGGGCTTGCACCCAGCGTGCCCGCGCCGCCGCCTTCTCGGCCAGGTAGCCCGCGTAGCCGTTGCCGTAGCGGACGACGCGCCGCCGGTCCGCATCGACCTCGAGCAGGGTGGTAGCGACCCGTTCCAGGAAGGTCCGGTCGTGCGACACCGTCACGGTGGTCCCGCGCCGGGTGCGCAGATGGTCTTCCAGCCAGGTCAGGGCGTCGTCGTCGAGGTGGTTGGTCGGCTCGTCCAGCAGCAGTACTTCCGATCCGGCGGCCAGCACCGCGGCCAGGCGCAACCGGACCTGTTCGCCGCCGGACAGTTCGCCGACGGTGCGTTCGTGCCGGACGAGTCCGAGACCGAGGCCGTGCAGCGCCCGTTCCACCCGCGCGTCCGCGTCGTAGCCGCCGCGAAGTTCGAAAACCGTGGTCAGCTCGCCGTATTCGGCCAGCCCCGATTCGTCGCCGGAGCCCATCGCGGACTCGAGCCGGCGCATCCGGTGCTCGATCGCACGGAGTTCACCCAGGGCGCGGTCGATGACCTGTTGCACGGTCAGCTGTGGTGGCAGGTATTCGTCCTGCGCGAGGTAGCCGATGCCGCCGTCGGCGTGGACGACGATCTCGCCCTCGTCGGGTTGTTCCCGGCCGGCGAGCAGCCGCAGCAGGGTGGTCTTGCCGGAGCCGTTCTCGCCGATGATCCCGGTGCGCTCGCCCGCGGCGAGCACACAGGTCACCTCATCGAGTACGCGACGGCCGTGGAAGGACTTGGTGACCGCGTGCGCGGTGATCTGGGTTGGCATGGGCACACTCCGAAGCATTCGAGGACGCGGTGACCGAGCACCGCAGGACCGGGTGAACACTTCGAATGACCATCGGCCTACCTCACTAGTGCGACGAATGTTGCGTTAATATGGTGCCACAGCTTCTCCCCCTAGAGCAACCGGATCATCGACATTGCCTCTTGCCTCGTCACCCCCAGCTGATTCCTCGCCTCGGCCGCGCCCGGGCGGCCGTACCGCGCGCATCCGAGATCAGGTGCTCGACGCGGTGCGCGCCGAACTGACCGAGCACGGCTACGACGCGCTCACGGTCGACACCGTCGCCGCGCGCGCGGGCGTGCATCGCACCACGGTGTATCGCCGCTGGCGCGATGTGGCCGGACTGATCACCGACGTCTTCGCCGCGGCGAGCGATCTCGACTGGCACCCGCGTGACACCGGCACCCTGCACGGTGACCTGACCGCACTGAACCAGGAGATCCAGGACTCATTGACCGAGGAATCCTCCATCGCGGAGGCGCTGATCGCGGTCTCGTTCCGGTCCGCGGCAGCCGCCGACGCCCTGCGGCAACTCTGGGAGGGCCGGTACACCCAATCGGAGATCGTCGTCGAACGCGCGGTCCGGCGCGGCGAACTCGACCCCGGCGTCGACGCCCGCGCCTTACTGATCGCCGCGACCGCGCCGCTCTACCACCAGCTGATATTGCTGCGCACCCCGCCCGATCCGGGCCTGCCCGCCCACGCCGCGGCGACCGCCGCGCTCGCCGCGCGCGCGGGCGCGTTCACCGGAACCGAAAGGGCGGCGGTTAAACCGCGTCGACGGCCAACGTCCCGAACCGACTGACGTTGGCGTGATTGTGCCCGTCGGGGCTGGTGATCACGACCTCGGACGGATTGGTCAGCGCGATACAGCAGTAATTGTCACCGTCGCGCTGGATGCTGAGCGAGAGCAGCCGTCGCTCGGCGGACTGCTGCCACTCGTCGATCGCCTCGTACAGCCCACGCATGGACGGACTTTCGAAGTAGAGGAGATTGCGCTTGTTGGTATCCGACATGAGACCGCCTCCATCCGCGTCGCGGGGAATCCGTGACGCCTCCCGTCCATAGTGCGCTACACCGACATCCGGTCGTCGCCGAAGACGCGGCGGAACACGTCACCGCCGTGGCTCGTGGCCACCGGCTCGCCTTCGACCACGCGGAAGGTGCGTGTGCCGTCCGGCAACCGTTCGGCCCGCAAGAACAGCTCGGCCCCGGTCTGCCCGTCGTGGAACTCCCGGGCCAGATCGTAAAGATGGGTCACGCAAACGATTTTCACGCCGGCATCGTGCAGCGCCCGCAGGATCGGCCCGCCGATCTGGGTTCCTTCCCGCTCGTTCGTGGACGCGAATGGCTCGTTGCACAGCAGCAGGGCGGGGGCCGGATCGCATCGGTGATCTCCCGGATCCGCGCCAGCTCCTCTTTCAGCCTCCCGTAGGTCATGGTGGCGTCGTCCTGGGTCCGGAAGTGGGTGAAGATGCCGGACCGCACATCCGCCGCGAAACTGTCCGCGAGCACGAACATTCCGGCTTGCAGCAGCACCTGAGCGAGGCCGACGCTGCGCAGGAAGGTCGATTTGCCACCGCTGTTCGCGCCCGTGACGAGGATCAGCGAACGCCCCGATCCGTCGACCGTATTCGCACCGACCGGCGTATCCGAGGACAGGACCAGGGTGGGATCGCGTAATTCCCGGCAGCGCAACTCAGGTCGGCCGACCGGCAGCGGCTCGGGAAAACACAGCGGATACCCCGAGGCCGTCAACCGCTCGTGCAGGTTCACGCAGCCGAGATAGAACGCCAGCTCGGTGCGCAGCGATAGGAGGAAATCGGCGATCAGATCCGTGGCGTGCGAAACGATTTCGGCCACCGGATACAGGCCGCGCCCGATCAGCCGGGCGAGGTACTCCGCCCCCTTCTCGTCCTGGCCGGGGATGGTGAAGCCGTGCCGCGCGCGCCGATCGCCGCCGAACAGGCCGCGCCGTGCCGGTCGCGGTGGCTCGTGCAACACGATGCCGGCCGGCTTGTTCCCCGTACCGAGCCCGGCGCCCAGTGCTATGCCGTGCTCGAAATGCAGTGCGTCGACGTGCGATTCGACCGCATCGAGTACTTCGTCCCGGAACGACGAGGTGACCAGCGCCGACAGTCGCGCGAAACCCGCCGACCGCAGGCCCAGGGCCGCGCACGCCGCACGCACCTGCCGGAGGTGGCCGAGCAGTTCGGCGAGCGGTTCCAGCGAGAGATTCAGCTTGGCTCGCGGCGCACCACCACGACCGATCGTCCAGCGGCGCACGCTTTCGCTCGCGCCCGCCAGCGCGTACAGGCGGCGGACCGCGGCCGGGTCGGCGAGGCAATCGGCGAGCACTTCCTGGCGATACCTGATCGTCGCCGGTTCGGTCGACGCGTGCACCATGATCGACTCGACGCTCTCGCGCAGGAACGGATCACCGGCCGCCATGGCGTCGAACACGATGGCGAGCTCGAGATCCCGCACCACCGTCGCGCCGTGCGGCACCGTGTGCGCCCCGGCGGAATCCGGTTCCAGCAGGCCGACTCTCATCGCGCGATCCGTTCCGCTATCGCGGTGTAACCGAGTCCGAACAGATCCGCGATCGCGGCCGCGTGCGCCTTGCCGTCCGCAGGTCTGCGCACGATCCGGAATGTGCGCGTGGTGGGATCGTCACCGACCCCGGCCACCATGCTGACCACGGCCGGGTGCAGGTTCGCCAGCTCGTCGAGGAACGTGACATACACCGCGACCGCACCCCGCTCGATGATGCGGCGCAGTACCGCACCGCCGATCTGCAGCGCGTCGGCCGTGGTGGTCGAGCTGAACGTCTCGTTCATGATGATCAGCGAGCGAGCGGTGCAGGCGCGGATCGCGCCGTGCACCTCGGTGAGCTCGTCGTGCAGCTTGCCCGCCGAGTGCTCGACGCTCTCGGTGCGCTCGAAATGGGTGGACAGGCGGTCGGCGAGCATGAGCGTGGCACTGGCCGCGGGCACGGGGCAACCGAGCGCCGCCAGATAGGCGAGTTGACCGAACATGCGGGCGAAGGTGCTCTTGCCGCCCTGGTTCGGCCCGGTCACCACCAGCACCCGCTCGCTACCGCTGAGCCGGAAATCATTGGGCACCACGGATTGTCGGGCGCCACGCAGCTGCACCGCCAACGCGAGATCGTAGCCCCCGGTCACCGCGATCTCCTCGAACCGCTCGGTCAGCCGCGGACTGCTGAACGTGAACCCTTCGCCGGTCAGATGATCCACGAATTCGAGAAAGGAGAGATAGAACCGCAGTTCCTGATAGAACGATTCGACGGAGGGATCCAGGAACTCGGGGTGCGCGGCGCAGAACTGCGCCAGCTCGGCGAATTCGGCCGGGAACAATTCGGCGACGCGGTCGGCGATCTGCTCTTCCACGTAATGCACTGTGGTGGACAGTATTTCCGGCGGCGCGGGATCGGGACGGAACCCGTGCACGAGTGGCGCGAAGGCCTGCTCGACGGTCGCGCTGTAGTCCTGCGCGGTGTCGTCCCGGGCCACCGCCACCTGCTGGCCGTCGATGGAGATGGTGTAGCGGACGGCGTTGAGCCGGGCCCGGACACGCGTCGCGTCAGCCATCAGCTCCTCGAATTGATCGGTGGCCAAGTATGTTTCGAGGTAGGTCTGCCAACTCCGCAATCCTCGGGAAGTGCCGGGCACGGCCGAAAGCGCCACACTCAGCGCCCGCAGCGCGCTGCCGTAGCCGACCACCGCATCGAGATACAGCCGGTGTCCGGTGCTGCGATGATGCTGTTCGGCCGACGCGGTCGCGAACGCGTGCACGATGCGCAGCTGTGTCGCGAATTCTTCGAAGGGTGCCCGCAGCGCCGCGCGACCGAGATCGCGAAATATCTCCTGCCGGAACGTCACAGTGTCCAGATCGGCCACCGGCGCGCGCACAGAGCGCGCCAATATCGGATCCCCGCGGGTCACAATGGTGAAGATTTCCTCGAGATTCAGGTCCCGCACTGTCTGCGCGTCGACGGCCAGAGCCGCTCGGCTGCCCGCAGGCCACAGGATGCTGCCGAATCGAGACATCGATGCCCCCTCGCTCATCGTCGGTGATCAGCCGCTTATATCACCTAACTCATTTGCTTTACGGGCATATTTACGGCATCTTTACGGGTAGGTGCGCCGGGAAGTCTGGTCGGCAAACCCGGCCCGCGCACGCGGGGCGGGCCGATCGACGTTGGGAGACACCGATGTTCACTACGCTTCGCGACGAAAACGGCGCCGCCCTCGATTACGTGACGATGGCGCTCGGCTGGGATCCGGTCCGCCCGGGCCGCTGGTTCGGCGCCCCCGGCAAGGACATCGATCTCAACGCATCCGCGCTGCTCTTCGCCGGCGATCAGATCGCCGATGTCGTGTACCACGAACAGTTGAGCTCGCGCGACGGCGCGGTGCGCCATCTCGGCGACAGCACGACCGGCGAGGGCAAGGGCGACAACGAGATCATCACCGTCGATCTGACCAGGATGACGCCCGAGATCACCGCCGCGGTGTTCATCGTGACCTGCTACACGGGCCAGACCTTCGAGCAGATCGAGAATGCGTTCTGCCGCCTGATCGACAGCGTGTCCGGCATCGAACTCGCCCGCTACGACCTGAGCGCCGGTGGCTCGCACACCGGCTTGGTGATGTGCAAGGTGTACCGCAGCGACGGGGTGTGGCAGTTCGAATCGATCGGCGAGACGATGCGAGCCGAGCACCCCGCCGAAGCGGTACCGCTGGTGCGCGAGTTCCTCGCCACCGTCCACGGCTAGCCGCGCTGCGGCCGCTGCTCAGCTGCGGCGTGTTTCCTACGCGAGTCGGAGGCCCACAGACCTCTACAGCCGGGTACGGCACACGACGCGCCCAGCACCATGCATGCAACTCCCGCGGCAGGTACACCTCACTGGGCAAGTCACCCATCGGAAGCCCGCCAACAAGCCCAAACGCAAGAAACCCCAACCGAACTCACCCACAACCTCTCAGGACTCGGCAACGAGCAGATGCAGGGAGGCGGCGGCAGCGAGCAGGGCGCGGGAACGGGAGGTGAGCGCAGCGTCCCGGGCGGCGAGCGCAGCGTGCACGTCGGCAGCGTCGTGGCCCCGCCGCAGCTCCGGAAGAACCTTGCGTAACTGCGGGATTCGGTAGCCGGCGCACCGGAGTTGGTGGATGATGCGAGCGTCACGAACCTGGCTCGGGGTGTAGCGTCGTGCGGTTCGGTCACGCTCGGGGACGACCAGACCTGCTGCGTCCCAGTACCGCAGCGTCGACGCGCGGACGCCCAGCGCACCGGCCAGCTCGGATACCGTCATCGAGTCGGAATCACGCACTGCCGCAATCGGTTCGGTGGCGATGGCATCGGCGGCCGCTTTGGCGTGCGCGAGTTCGATGCGTTCGGTGTGCAGCCGGGCGTGTGCGGCGTCGAGCAAGGCGAGGGCTTCGGCGAGGGGGCCGGTGTGCACGGTACGGAGAATCTGTTTGGCCGCCACCGGACCCGTACCCGTACCCGCGGCGAGCGCACGATAGGCCAGCGCGGCGTGCAGGTGTGCCTCGCGATAGACCCGATGTCCCGTCGGGGTGCGCTCGGCTGGCGGCAGCACACCGTCGCGTTCGAGATTGCGGATCTGCTGCACCGAGTACCCCGCGCGGCGGGCGACGTCGGCGGTGCGCATGACCGGCGAGTTGAGGTTTTTCACGCAGAACTCCTCGTCACTGCGGCCCAGGTCCACACAAGCACTTGAATGAGACGCTCGAACCTATGACGATAGACGAGATCATCGACCTGCTCACCGGCCTCGACGGCATCCTCGTCCTGGCCCCGGGTCCGGGCGACGGCACCCCGGAGATCGCCTGGGGCGACAAGTTCTTCTACTACTCCCCCGACGGCGTCGTCCCGACCAACACCCAGCCGTTCGCCACCATCGTCACCAAGGACTATCCCGACGATCAGAACTCTCGCCTGAACCGCCCGGACGCCTTCCGCCTCAACATTTCCGTCGGTAAGGACACCTTCACCGAAACCCTCGGCTACCCGCCCCGCGAGGTGCCCGCCGATCTCGACTACAGCAGCACCGACATCTTCCTTCCGCACCCCACCTACGCCGCCGCGGCGTGGATCTCTGTCGTCGAACCTGCTGCCCGAACCAGCGATTCGGCACGCCGGCTCCTCCGCACCGCCTACGACCGCGCGCGTTCCCGATACCCGCGACGCACAGCGGTCGGATAGCCCCCGGTCAGGTCGCCGCGCCGCCGTAGCGGAGGACGAAGCGGCGCAGGATCTGTTTGGGTGCGGTGATGGATTCCTGATGGCCGAGGCGGGTGAGATAGTCGGCCTCGTCCGGATCGAAATAGCCTGCGTGGCGGTATATCTCGATGCGGAGGGCGAGGCCGTCGCCATCCAGTTCGGGGTGGAACTGGGTGGCATAGACATTGCTGGCAACGCGGATCATCTGGACCGGGCAGTCGACGGAACCCGCGAGCAGCACCGCCTCGGGCGGCACCGCCTGGCAGGCCTCCTTGTGACCGACGAAGGCCCGGAAGGTCTGCGGAATCCCTTGGAGGAGTGGGTCTTCGCGGGCCTCGTCGGTCAGTTCGATGGTCTGCGCGCCCGCGGTCTCGCCGTAGTTCTCGGTGCTGACCGTGCCGCCCAGCACATCCGCGAGCACGCTGAGCCCGTAGCAGGCTCCGAGGTAGGGGAAGTCACGGCTGACCACCTCGGTGAGCAGCTTCTTCAACGCGGGCTCGAAGCGCCGTTGATAGTCGTACTTTTCGGCGTCGGCATTACCGACATTGCTGGGTCCGCCGCCGACGATGACCGCGGCGTAGTCGTCGAGGGTGAGATCGGGGAAGCCCTCCTCCATCCGCACGCGCACCACCGCGCCGGCGTCGAGTTCACCGGCCCGCAGGATGGCGTGGTACTCGTCATCCGCGGCCGCACGCTCGGGCCGCAGTTGCAGCAGCAGGAAAGGCTTGGGCATGCACCGATTGTGCAAGACCGGTGGCGGGAAGGGAGCCCCCCGACTGTCGGCGTGTTCGAACCGGGCGGCGACTCCGGCGCAGCAGCACGTTCCAGACCGGGACCGCCGCTGCGAAAGCGCCGCCGACGGACGGCCCGACTGGTAGACATGCCGATATGAGCAGCTACGTTGTGACCGAGCAGCGAGCTCGGATCGGGTATCTCACGCTGAACCGTCCCGATCAGCGGAACCCGTTGTCCGCCAACATGATGGCCGAGCTCACCGCCGCGGTGCGGGAATTCGGCGGCAGTAGCGAGATCGCCGTGGTGGTGATCCGGGCGGCGGGCCGCGCCTTCTGCGCGGGTCACGATCTCGGCGAACTGGTGGACCGTTCGCTCGACGACGAACGCGCCCTCTTCGCCGCCTGTATCGAATTGATGCAGACGATCCAGCAGATCCCGCAGCCGGTGCTCGCGTCCGTGCAAGGGCCCGCCGTCGCCGCGGGATGCCAGCTCGTCGCCACCTGCGACCTCGCCCTCGCCACTCCCGACGCCGTTTTCGGGACGCCCGGCGTCCGGATCGGCCTGTTCTGCTCGACGCCGATGGTCGCGGTGAGCCGAGCCATCGGCCGCAAACGAGCCATGCAACTGCTGCTGACCGGCGCCGTGATCGACGCGCCGACCGCCGCGGACTGGGGCCTGATCAACGACGTGGTCCCCGCCGACGCCCTGGCCGCACGCACCACCGCACTCGCCGAGTCGATCGCACAGGCCAGCCCTTCGACGCTGCGCATCGGCAAACAGGCCTTCTACCACCAGATCGACCTGCCACAACCCCAGGCCTACGAGCAGATGGGTGAGGTGATGGCGACCAACGCCATGACCTGCGACGCGCAGGAGGGCATGCACGCGTTCCTCGAGAAGCGCACACCGGTTTGGCGCGGGTACTGAGCGCCGCTGCCGCCGAATGCCGTACCGTGCCCGCTGTCGACAACTGATAGTTGTGAAAGGACAGCCCCGGGTGGAACTGGACCTCGGTGCCGTGCGCGCCTTCCTCGCGATCGCCGATCATCAGCATTTCGGCGACGCCGCAGACCAACTGAAACTGACCCAGCAGGCGATCTCCAAGCGCATCGCGAAACTCGAAGCGGGACTGGGCGCCACACTGCTGCAGCGCACCCGCACCGGGACCGGCCTGACCGAGGTCGGCGCGGCCTTCCTGCCCCAGGCCCGAGCCTTGCTCGCGCTCGCCGACCAGGCCACCGCGGCGGTGCGCGAGCGGGAGCGCCCGCTGCGCGTGGATGTGCTCGGAACTCGGCTCGCGGCAACGGAATTGATCAGATCCTTCCATGTAGACCACCCCGATTTCGAGATCGACATCATCACCTCCAGCGGCCTGCGCAGCGGATTACCCGCCCTCGTCAACGGCACGATCGATGTCGCGTTCGCCCGCGCGCTCGGTCCGCTCGACCCCGTGATCGCCCATATTCCCGCCTATTTCGAACCGCTGCACATCCTGGTCGGCCGCAAGCACCCCCTCGCGACCCGCCGTCAGGTCCGCCTGCGTGAACTGGCGGATTCGATCGCCCGGATGCCGAGCAATGTGCCGGGCAGCGAATGGGCCCGGTATTACGACGATCTCGCCGGGACTTTCGGTCTCACCATCGATACCACCGGCCCCGACTTCGGCTTGGATCATCTGCTCGACGACATCGCCCGCACCACGGACAATTACGTGTTCACCGGCGAACGCCTGCGCGCCCCTTGGCATCCGGAGATCGTGCAGCTTCCCGTCGTCGATCCCGCACCCGGCTACCCCCATTCGATGCTGTGGCATCGCGACAACCACCGCGCCGCGCTGCGCCAGCTCGCCGACTACGTCGCGGCCGGGTTCCGCCCCTTCGATCCGCGGACCCAGTGGCTGCCGCCGGCCGAAGCCGGCGCCGGACGCTGGGCCGACAACTGATGGTTGTCCCGCAACGCCTGTCGATTGTTTGACGCCCCGCACCCCCTCGGCTCGAATAGGGCGATCCGAACCCGGGTCGCAGCCTTGGAGGGCGTCTGTTGTCTTCGTTCGTTCACCTGCACGTGCACACCGAGTACTCGATGCTCGACGGCGCGGCGAAGATCAAGCCGTTGTTCGACGAGGCGGACCGACTCGGCATGACCGCGGTGGGTATGACCGACCACGGCAACATGTTCGGCGCGGACGAGTTCTACCAGCACGCCACGAAAGTCGGCATCAAACCGGTCATCGGCATCGAGGCCTATGTCGCTCCCGGCAGCAGGCTGCACAAGAAGCCGGTGTTCTGGGGCCAGTCGGGTCAGCGCGGCGCCAACGGAGAGGGCATCGGCGGCGATGTCTCGGGCGGCGGCGCGTACACCCACATGACGATGCTCGCACGCACCGCGCAGGGCCTGCGCAACCTGTTCGCGTTGTCCTCGCTGGCGAGCATGGAGGGCTACTACCGCAAACCGCGGATGGACCGTGAGCTGATCGCCCGGCACGCCGCCGGAATCATCGCCACGACCGGGTGCCCCTCGGGCGAAGTACAGACCCGGCTGCGCCTGGGACAGCACGCCGAGGCGCTGCAGGCCGCCGCCGACTATCGCGACATCTTCGGCAGGGACAGCTTTTTCGTGGAATTGATGGATCACGGCCTGCCGATCGAGCGATCGGTGCGCGACGGGCTCTTGGAGATCAGCCGCAAACTCGACCTGCCGCCGCTGGCCACCAATGATTCGCACTACGTGCGCAAGGATCAGGCCGAGGCCCACGCCGCGCTGCTCTGCGTGCAGGCCGGGAAGACCCTGAACGATCCGACCCGGTTCAAATTCGACGGCGACGGCTACCACCTGCGTTCGGCCGAGGAGATGCGCGCCTACTGGGACACGCAAGTGCCCGGGGCGGCGGACAACACCGTCGCGATCGCCGAGCGGGTCGAGTCCTATGCCGAAGTGTGGCAACACCGGGACCGGATGCCGGTCTACGCGCCGCCCCCTGGCCACGACGTGAACTCGTGGTTCCACGCGGAGGTCATGCGCGGTCTCGCCCGGCGATTACCCGGCGGCGTCACCGAGGAGTACCGGCACCGGGCGGAATTCGAGATCGGCATCATCGTCGAGAAGGGCTTTCCCGCGTACTTCCTGATCACCGCCGATCTGATGGAACACGCACGCGCCGAGGGCATTCGGGTCGGCCCGGGACGCGGGTCGGCGGCCGGATCGCTGGTGGCGTATGCGATGGGCATCACCAACCTCGATCCGATCGTGCACGGCCTGCTGTTCGAACGGTTCCTGAATCCCGAGCGCATGTCCATGCCCGATATCGACATGGACTTCGACGATCGCCGGCGTGGCGAGATGGTGCGCTACGCGACCGAGAAGTACGGGGCCGACCGGGTGGCGCAGGTGATCACCTTCGGCAAGATCAAAACCAAAGCGGCCATCAAGGATTCGGCGCGGGTGCATTACGGCCAAGCCGGTTTCGCGATCGCGGATCGCATCTCCAAGGCCCTGCCGCCGCCGGTCGCCGCCAAAGATATTCCGCTGTCCGGTATCACCGATCCGACGCACGAGCGCTACCCGGAGGCGGCGGAGGTACGCGCGCTGCTCGACACCGATCGCGACGTCGCCACCATCATGGACACCGCGCGCGGCCTCGAGGGGCTGATCCGCAATGCGGGCGTGCACGCCTGCGCGGTGATCATGTCCGCAGAACCGCTGTTGCACGTGGTGCCGCTGTGGCGGCGCGAGGACGGCGCGATGATCACCGGCTGGGACTACCCGTCCTGCGAGGCCGTCGGGCTGCTCAAGATGGACTTCCTCGGCCTGCGCAATCTCACCGTGATCGGCGACGCGATCGACAACATCCGGACCAATCGCGGCGAGACGGTCGATCTCGACACACTGGGCACCGACGACGCGAAAACCTATGCGCTGCTGGGTCGCGGCGAGAGCCTGGGCGTGTTCCAGCTCGACGGCGCCGCGATGCGCGATCTGCTCCGGCGGCTGATCCCCACCGGATTCGAGGACATCGTCGCGGTCAACGCGCTGTATCGGCCGGGACCGATGGCGATGAACACGCACAACAACTACGCCGACCGCAAGAACGACCGGCAGCAGATCGCGCCGATCCATGCCGAGCTCGCCGAGCCGCTGCGCGACATCCTGGCCGAAACCTATGGCCTGGTCGTGTATCAGGAGCAGATCATGCAGATCGCGCAGCGGGTCGCCGGGTTCTCGATGGGCCGCGCGGATGTGCTGCGCCGGGCGATGGGCAAGAAAAAGCTCGATGTACTGGAGAAAGAGTTCGAGGGCTTCCGAGCGGGCATGCGGGACAACGGCTTCTCCGACGAGGCGGTACAGGCCCTGTGGGACACCGTGCTCCCGTTCGCCGGGTACGCGTTCAACAAATCGCACGCGGCGGGCTATGCGCTGGTCGGCTATTGGACGGCCTACCTCAAGGCCAACTATCCCGCCGAATACATGGCGGCACTGATGACTTCGGTCGCCGACAACAAGGACAAGTCGGCCGTCTATCTGTCCGAATGCCGCCAGCTCGGCATCAAGGTGCTGGCGCCGGACGTCAACGAGTCCTCGCTGCGGTTCGCCGCGGTGGGCACCGATATCCGGTTCGGGCTCGGCGGCGTGCGCAACGTGGGCGCCAATGTGGTCGAGTCGATCATCGAAACCCGCACGCGGAAAGGGAAATACGCGTCGTTCGCGGATTTCGTCGAGAAGTCCGAGCTGGTCTGCTGCAACAAGCGCGTGCTGGAATCGCTGATCAAGGCGGGTGCGTTCGATTCGTTCGGTCACCCGCGCAAAGCGCTCGCCGATATCCACGAGGACGCGGTGGACGCCGTCACCGGACTGAAGCGCCAGCAGGCGCTTGGCCAGTTCGATCTGTTCGGCGACGGCGACGCGGAGGCCGAATCATCGTCTCCCCTGGCGCATCTGAGTTTCGACGCACCGGAGTGGCCGCGCGACGAATTGCTCGCGCTGGAACGCGAAATGCTGGGCCTGTATGTCTCGGGCCACCCCCTCGACGGTGCCGATCACCTGTTGCGCAAGCACGCCCCGAAGCCGATCGCGGCGCTGCTCGCCAATCCGCCGCGGGACGGGACCGTCACCATCGCGGGCATGATCTCGGCGCTGGAGCGACGCGTCAACAAGAGGGGCGAGAGCTGGGCGATCGCGGTGATAGAGGACCTCGACGCCGCCGTGGAGGTGCTGTTCTTCCCGAAGAGCTACAGCCTGTTCGCGGCGGACTTGATGGTGGACGCGGTGGTGGTCGTCGAGGGACGGGTGAACTGGCGAGAGGACAAACTGGCGCTGTTCGGCACGCACCTGGCCGCACTGGACCTGACCCACCTGGACGAGCACCGGCGGCAGTCACCCCTGACACTGGAGATCAACGCCCGCAACACCGATCGTGACAGCGTGCGGGAATTGAAGTCGGTGCTGCTCGCCCATCCGGGCGGCACGCCGGTGCATCTCGCGCTGTGCTACCGGCAGCGGCGGACCATGCTGGCGATCGAGGACTACCCGGTCACGGTCAGCCCGGCGCTGCTCGGTGAGCTACGCGCGGTCCGGGGCGTCAAAGTCCTGACCTGAACGCCGCGCTCCGTCGGATCGGCGCGAGGAGGTTCGACCAGCGGTCCGAGATCTTCCCCTGTGCGGCGGCGGCGGCCATTCTCAGTCAGTTGAGACATCCGACGTTCGAACCCGTCCGGGGGTGGCGTGAACACGAGAAATGGTCACCGGCGGCTCCGGTCGGCGCAGAGCACCGGATGGCATGTGGCACCAGACGACTCGGTGCCCGAAGCACCGGTTCCACAGATCACCGTGGTGCTGGCCGACCAGCACGCCGTGGTCCGTGCGGGTCTGCGGTCGATGCTGGCCGCGGTCGCCGAATTCACCATTGTCGGGGAGGCGGCGACGGTCAGCGAACTGACCCGGCAGGCGCTGCGCGAGCGACCGGATGTCGTGGTGCTCGGCCTGCTGTTGTCGCAGGAGCGGACCCACCGAGTGATCACCGATATCCTGCGCTCCTGTCCGGGACTGGCGGTGCTGGTGTTCGGCATGGACGAGGACGACGGCGCCGTGCGGGCCGCGATCAACGCGGGCGCGCGCGGTTATGTCGACAAGTCGAGCACCGCGGAAGGCATCGTCCGGGCGGTGGCCGGCGCGGCCGCCGGATGGGCGGTGTTCAGCCCGGGTAGCGCGGAGGCGCTGGCGCGGATCACCGCGCAGCCGGCCACGGTGGAGGTCGTCGCGTTCGCCGACCTCACCGTCCGCGAACGCGAGGTGCTCGAACTGGTCGCTGCGGGCCTGTCCAATGCGGCGATCGCGGGACGGCTGCATCTGGCCTCCAAGACGGTGAGCAACTACCTGTCGGCGATCTTTCTCAAGCTCGGGGTGTGCGATCGCGCGAATGCGATCCTGCGCGCACGGGAGGCAGGCTTCGGGGTGGCGCTCAGCTGAGCGCCACCGGCGCATGCCGCAGGCTTTCCCTGGTGCGCCACAGCAATCCGAGCACCCGCTGCTCCGGTGGATGCCCGCAGCCGAGCAGCCGGTTGCAGTGCATGTGCACGAAACTGCGTACCAGTTCCGGTCGCGACCTGGTGAGTTCACCCCGGTCCGCGAGCAGGTCGAGCCGGGATACCGCTGCCTGCAGGAGAATTCGGCGACGATCCAGTATCTCCGCGACAGCGGAACCCCCGGGCTGACTCGCCAGCCAACGCCGATCGCCGAGCAGTGACCTGAATGTCGCATTCTCCCTGCGGTATTCGTCCGCGGTGGCGCGCCGCTCGAGCACACCGTTCCGGTACAGGTCGATCCGCTCGGCCTCGGTCATGTCGAACGCGGTGACCAGGTCGTCCACCGTGACCATCCCCAGCAGCGTGCGGTCCAGCGTGACGACGCGCCGATCGACCAGCGCGAGCAACTCCAGCACCGCCGCGCTGTCGGCGGCGAACAGGTCCTCGGCCACCGCGGTCCCCGCCGGGCCGCCGTAGCGTTCCACTTCCTGGTCGTAGGTGTCCACCGACACTCTGCGGCAGTACCCTTCGGCGACCAATCGCGACCCCCAGCGCAACAGCGCGGGCGCCAGCCGATCGGTCAGCCGGTCCGGGTCGCCGTGCCAGCGGATCCGCAGGTGCGGATCGGGGTCGGTGTAGCGCAGGAAGAACCAGTTGTCGGCCGACCCGTCCGCGACCGCTTGCGCGCAGAAGGACCGGATCTGCTGTGCGAGCAGATCCTCCTCGAACGTCGGCACGTGATAGAGCTTCGCGAACAGCCAATCGCTGCCCGGCGGCCGCAACCGCGCCGCCGAGGTGCCCGACGGAGCCGAATGCGCTTGCCCGCGAACGGGTTCTGATTCGACGGTGGTGCGCACCAGCGGCACCACCAGCTCACTGAGGTAGCGCCCGTCGGGGCCGGGCAGCCACGCGTGCCCGGGCCCGGGTAGTGCCTCCTCCAGATACAGCTTGCCGCCGGGCGTGCGCCGGGCCTCGTCCCGGATCTGTTCGACCTGATCCGGGACGTCCAGGTCGAGCAGCAGACGATGGTCTGCCATCGCGAGATACAGGTGACGCGGCGGCTGCCAGCGCTGCCGCCACGCGGCGAAGGCGGTCGCGAACGAGGCCGCCGACTTCGGCGCCAGGTCGTCGACGGGCAGGCGCCACCGCGCCGGCGCCAGCACGACCCGGCCGGCCTGCATCCGCGGCAGGAACGGGAACCCGGTTGCCGGGCCCCAATCGAAGGTCATCGGCACCGGCCTGCCGTCCCGGTTGATCTCGTCGAGAAACCGCACCACCGCGGGCGCCACCTGCGCGTTGAGCATGTGCCCGGCACAGGTGACGACCTCCTGTCCGGTACGCGGCCAGCGCACCACGAATCGGCCGTCGCGCAGCCCGACCACCAACTCGGACAACGGAATCACCCGCTCCGCCCGCGCGCCCGGCGTGGTGTCGAAGGGCAACTCCCACTCGCGGGCCAGCGGGCGAATCGTGACATTCGCCAGCCGGCCGGGTCGCGGCAGATAGCTGACCTCGGCCCACAGCCGCCCGGGTCGGCACCGCGCTTCGGCCGCCGCCGCCTCGTGCAACGCCTGTTCGGCCGACGGTCCGATCAGGTCGGCGAAGCGGCCGAGCACCCGGCCCGCGGTCGAGGCCCCGAGGTTGGGACCGACCACCACCTGGAACTCGCCCGCGTCCACCGCCGCCACCGAATCCGCGACCACGAACAACGAAAGATCGAGCGAGGCAGGCACTTTCGCCGGGTCGGCCGACTGCAGTTCGAGTTTCGCGATGGTCGCGGGGTCGAGTTCGACGACGGACTTGCGCTCTCTGATCGCATCGAGCGCCAGATCGGTCAGCGTGCGGTGGCGCACCTGCCGTCGCTCGTCGTCGGTCCCGCCTTTATCGGCCTTGCGCGGTGCGCCGAGTCCGATCTCCGGGTCCAGCAGTTCGAGCAGCCCCACTTCCCGATCCGGACCGTACCGTTCGGTGAAAGCCGCTCGGTAACTGTCCAATTCGGCCGTTCCGGCCGGCCAGGAACTCAACCGGATGGTGAGTTCGGCCGCACGGACAGCTTCGGTCGCGACCGCGGAATTCACCTGCCGCCCGGTGAACGGTCTGCTCATGTCGGTTTGGAACGGTCCTTTCGGCGTCGCCACCGCGTGCACCGAGTGGGCTCGATCCAGCAGCTTCGGGTACCCGGCGGCGGCCTGATCGTGGTCGAGCCGATCCCAGTCGGCGAGCTGTTCGAGCAGCTCGCCGAGGGCGGTCGCGGCCGCACCCGCGGCGGGAATCTCGGCGAGGCGGCGGGCGACATAGCCTGCCGGATCGGCGGCGGTGACCGGTGGCCGCAGATCCGTGAGCAAGAGGGTCTGTTCGCACAGCTGGTCCAGCAGACCGCGTACTCGGTCGGCGCTCGCGTCGAGTTCCGCGGCCAGTTCGTCCACGAGATCGCGATAGCGCGTCGGGGTCCGCGCACGTGCCAGCGCCCGGCGTACCGGCGTGGTGGCGCGCAACGACATCGCGCGCCCCGATTCGGCGGCCTCCCCGATGGGGGTGCGCTCGCTGAGAAACACCCGATCCGCCTGCACGAAGGCGGACGGGTTGGCGCACAGGCGCAGCTGCGCGCGGATCTCGTCGCGCTGCTCCAGCGTCTGCACGAAGTCGAGCAGCCAACCCATGTCCGGCCTGGTCCGCAGCACGGCGGGTGCGTCGGCCAGCTCGAGGTCGGTGGCCGGACCCCACCCCGCGAGACCCACCCCGGCGAACATGCCGAACGGGGTGGGCCGGCTGGACATCCGGATGAGGTACCGCTGGAGCTTTCCGGCCAGGCGTTGCCGTGCGCGAACGTCGGCGCACGGACGTTCCAAGGCCCGCAACAGCTCCCCGCCGCCCACCGCGAGCGCCCGCTGGACCCGGGGATCGGCGGGCACCAGTGTGCCGGGAGCGGTGCGGGCAGGCCAGTCGGCCGCCGGATCGGCGTCGAGCGCGAGATACTCCCCGAGGGGCAGCAGCGGAGTACGGACCACCAGCCAGTCCAGTGGCCGGTACATGTCCGAGTCGGTCGTCGCCATCTCATCTCCTCACGCCAGCAACAGCATTCGATCCCAGTCCGGCGCTGCGCCGGTGCTCACCGCGAGCAGGGCGAGCGCGATCCCCGCGGCGCCGTCGAGCAGGCCGGGCCGATCCGCGGGCAGCTCGCCGGCGCAGCGGAAGCCGAACCGGTGCGCCGGGTCGTACCCCGCGAGCAGCCGGTCGGTCAGTTCGACTGCGGCACGGGCGAATCGCGGATCGCCCGTATCGTGCGCGAAGCGCAGCGTGATCTGGAGCAGGCCCGCGACGCCGTGACAGAGGGCGGGCGCCGGGTCCGGCTCGGCCGTCGCCGCGAACCGGCTCGATGCCGCGACCATCGTGTCGACGGCGAGGGACCGTAGCTCGGCGGCGTCGATCGCGTTGCCCGCCAACCAGAGTGCGCGGGCAACCCCGGGCCCGCCGTAGCACCAGGCATTGCGCGGTCGCGTCCCGATCGCCGTGGTACCCGGCAGCGGGATACCGGTCGGCCAGTTGGGTCCGTGCGCGTCGTCGGCGCGGTGCGCGGCCAGCCAGTGCCCGACCATCGCGATCGCTTCCCGCTGTCCGGCCACGGAAATGCCCGACAGCTCGGCCAGCGAGAGCAGCGCCAGCGGTCCCGGCACGCCGTGGGCGAGACCGCAGTTCAGCACGCCACCGGGAAAAGAGTCTGCCATCGGGGTTTTCGGCGCGATGCTCCAGGCCGGCGTGTGCCAGTTGGGCAGGTCGTGCTCCCAGCGGCACACCGCGACCAGACCAGTCAGCGCCGCCCGCAGCGCAGCGGGATAGGCGTTGCGCCGCAACAGGTATGCGCCCGTACCGGTGATACCGGAGACGAGATCGAACGATTCGAACGGCAGACCGTGCCGGGCGTGCGCCAGCACCGCCGCACGACTCGTCGCGTCACGCACGATGCCGCGGTCCAGCTCGGCCAGCAAGCGCTGATAGCGAGTGCCGTTGCGTGACAACAGCAGTGCGCTGAAGGCCAACCCGGTCAGCCCGTCGAACATGCCCGGCAGCCGGACCTCGGCGTCCGCCATCTCGCGCGCGGCCGCCGTGAGGCAGCGGTGGGCGGCGCGATCCCAGTCGCGGCCGTCGAAGCGGCTCAGCAGCACCGCGCATCCGGCAGCACCGGATGCGCCGTCGCGCAGCAGACCCGGCCGGTCCGGCGACGGAGGCAGGCTTTCCGGCGGCGCGAGGCGGCGCGCGACCGCCCGCGCCACCGTGACCGCCCGCTCCGCCATCGCTGCGGGCAGCAAGCTCTGCCACGTCATAGTCGAGGCCCGGTTCAAGACAGCAGCAGGGTTCGGTCCCACGTAGGTGGGAGGTCGGTGGCGGCGGCCAGCAGCGCGAGCGCGACGCCCGCCGCACCGTCCAGCAGGCCGGGATCGTCTGCGGTGGGGCCGTTTTCAGCGATCGAGACATAGCCGTACCGGCGCTCCGGCTGGAACATCGAGAGCAGCTGAGCGGTCAAGGCGGGTACCGCGGCGACACAGTCCGGATCCCCGGTGTCGGCGGCGAAACGCAAGGTGATCTGCAACAGACCGGCGACGCCGTGGCACAGGCCGGGCGAACCGTCGATCCGCCGGGCGTCCGGCGTGCGGCGGTACACCGCGCGCATGGTGGCGACCGCCAGCTCGCCGAGCTGCGGATCGGCCAGCGCCGCGCCCGCCGACCACAGCGCTCGCGCGACGCCCGGACTGCCGTAACACCATGCGTTGTGCGTGGGGCCGTAGGCGGTCGGCGTCGTGCCGGTCGAGTCCGGCAGCGCCAGCCCGGTCGGCCAGTTCGGTCCCCACGCGTCGTCGTGGCGCTGCGCGGCCAACCAGTGCGCGACCCGTGCGACCGCCGCCCGCTGGCCGGAGACCGAGATACCCGCCGACTCGGCGAGCGCCAACACCGCCAGTGGACCCGGGACACCGTGCGCCAGGCCGCAATTGAACACACCGGTGGGATAGGCTCGCGCCATCGGGCTGTTCGGCACCATCGCGGCGGGCAGCGTGTGCCAGTTCGGGACACCATCGAGGGTGCCGCACAAAGCTGTCAATCCCGCCAGCACCTCGCACAGCGCGTCATCGATGCGCGCGCGTCCCGTACGACGCAGCAGATAGGCTCCGGCGCCGGCCAAGCCGGCGATCACATCGAACGCCGCCGAGGGCAGGCCAGTGGGTTGCGCGGCGATCGTCGTGCCGAGCGCGGCCGCCGCCCGCGCGATCACCTCGTCCAGGTCGTCGAGCAGCCGACGATAGCGGGTGCCGTCGCGGGACAACGCGTCAGCGGCGAAAGCCACCTCGCACAGGCCGCCGAACAGGCCGAGCCGTCCGCGCTCGGCCCGTTCGGCGGTGCGCGCGGCAGCGGTCAGGCAGGCATGCGAATGCACCGCCCAACCGTGGTCCGGCCCCAGCCGATCCAGCTGGTCGAACAACACGGCGCACCCCGCGCTGCCCGACTCCGGCGTCGATGCGGTATCCCGCAGCCGCTTCCCGACTTCCACGGATACCGCGATCGCCGACGCCGCCAGGTCGGCGGGCAACAGGCTGCGCCACGGCCGCCCGGCCGGGTGGAGTTCATCGACGATCACCGACGCACGGTCCGCGTCCATTCCGGTGGTTCCTCTCAGTACTCGAAATCGACACCGGGCAGCGGACAACACCTACTGCGGTCGGTCGGGCAGTGCACCGTGGTGGGCGGCGGATAGGCCGCCGCCGTCACGTACTCCGGCACCGCCCCGGACAGCTCACCGAGCCGCACGTCGAGATCGAATTCGTCTACCGGATAAGACATTTCGTCTCCCTCATGATCAGCAGTCGGCCGTGCACCGCGGGCCGTGGTGCGTCGGACAGGTCGTACCGCAGGTCGGGCAGTGCGAATCGCTGCACCACTCGGCGTCGGT
This sequence comes from Nocardia brasiliensis NBRC 14402, assembly GCF_000308475.2. Classification (GTDB taxonomy): domain Bacteria; phylum Actinomycetota; class Actinomycetes; order Mycobacteriales; family Mycobacteriaceae; genus Nocardia; species Nocardia brasiliensis. The sequence goes on from NZ_BAFT02000098.1 coordinate 100,381, forward strand.
CGTTTTCGTCACCATCCCCGGCTCGACCACACGGGTCGGATCGCCGATGCGGATGTCCAGGTCGAATTCGTCTACGGGCACCGACATTTCGTTCTCCTCCGGGTCAGCAGTACTTGGTACAGCGCGGCGGATGCTCGGTATTGCAGGCGGAGCCGCAGGTCGCGCAATGCGAATCGGCGCACGTCTCGAAATCCGAGGTCCGCGCGGCCATGGCCGGGTCGAGCAATCGGCTCGGGTCGCCGATCCGGATATCGAGATCGAAATCGTCAACTGGTGCGGACATGGTTCCTTCTTTCAGCAAGTCCGTTCGGTGGTCTTGCACATCGGGTAACTACTGCAGTCGTCGGAGGGACAGGTCCCTTCCGCTGTGCGCATCACCATCGGCGCAGCGTGCGGCGCCGGTGCCGGCACCTCGCCGAGGCGGATATCGAGATCGAATTCGTCTATCGGAGCGCTCATCTGGCTTCCTTTCGCGTCGGCCCGAGTACCGCCGTGGAATACACGTCTCCCACCGTGCGGCACAGGCATCCCTGGGCGACAGAGCAGGTGATCCCGGCGAGCCGGGACGATTTCCCGATCTTTCCCGGCCGCCGCCTCTGCCGGACGGGAGCACCGGCGGACGAACCTGGATCGGTGGTGCGACTACGGGGCGACGCGGCGAACACGGAGAACCGCATGGGCACAACCGAATCCGCGGTCGCCCCGCTGGTCGGCGTGGACGAGCTGAGCACACCGAGCTGGATGACGGTGGACAAGCAGGTGGCCGCGGCCGGGCTGGGGCGCACGCTGCTCGCCTTACCCGCGGGCGCCCGCGTGGTGATCCGCCTGGCCTGGCAGGCTTCCCGGCCCTGGACCCTCCTCACGGCGGTGCTCGCGGTGGCGAGCGGCGCTGCGACCGCGTTCGGGTTGCTGGCCACCGCCGATGTCCTGACCACCTTGCTCGCGCAGGGGCCGACATCGCACCGGGTGTTGTCCGCCCTGCCCGCGGTCGGCGCGGTCGTCGCCGCGCTCTCGGCCCGCGCGCTCATCGAAAGCGGTACCGCCACAGCCGAAGCCCTGCTGAAGCCGCGGGTCGAACAGCGGGCGCGGGACCGGGCGCACACCGCCATCGCCCGCGTCGAGCTGATCGCCTTCGAGGACAGCGAGTACGCCGACCTGGTCCGGCAGGGACTGCAACGCGGGATGGGCAGCATCGCCCGCTGCGTCGAGGCGATCACCGATCTGTCCGGCGCGTTCGTCCACCTGTGCGCGGCAGTGGGCACGGCCGCGGTGCTGCATCCCGCGCTCGCACCGCTGGTCCTGCTGGCGGTGCTGCCCGACGTGTGGGCCTCGGCCCGCGCCGCGAAACTTTCCTATCAGTCGTATGTACGCCTGGTGACCCGGCATCTGCGCACGGCCCTCGCGAGCGAACTGCTCTCCGATCGGGAGACCGCCGCCGAACTGCGTGCGTGTACCGCGGGCCCGGCCCTGCTCGGCGAGTATCGCCGGATCAGCACGCAGATCACCGCGGAGACCAGCCGGGTCGAACTGGCGAAGGCGCGGGTGCGGTTGGCCGGGCGCGCGATCGCCGGTCTCGGCACCGGCGCCGCCTACGGGGTACTCGGACTGCTGCTCTATCTCGACGCACTGCCCCTGGCGCTGGCCGGCACCGCGGTCGTCGCGATGCGGATGGCTACTACTGCCCTGTCGCAAACCATGATCGGCGTGAACAGCCTGTACGAGAACATCCTCTATCTCGACTTCTATTCGAACCTGCTGGAACAGACCGAGCGGCGCACGCGGCCCGCCTCGCACTGCATCGCCCCGGCCGACCCGCACGAAATAACGCTCCACGCGGTCTCGTTCACCTACCCGGGACAGGACGAACCCGCGTTGCGGACGGTGGATCTGTCCATCAGGCGCGGCGAGGTCGTCGCCCTGGTCGGCGAGAACGGCTCGGGCAAAAGCACTTTGGCGCGTCTGATCACCGGCCTGTACCTGCCGACGGCCGGGCGGGTGTGCTGGGACGGCGTCGACCTCGCCACCGTCGACGAGCAGTCGATCTACCGCAGTGTCGCGGTGGTCATGCAGGATCCGGCGCGCTGGCCGATGAGCGCGCGCGACAACATCCGCATCGGGCGGATCGAGCGCGCGAATCCGGGGGCGGCGCTACGCGAAGCGGCGCGCAAGTCCGGTGCGGACGCCGTGATCGATGAATTGCCTTCGGGCGAGGCGACCGTCCTTTCCCGGCGCTTCGCCAGGGGCCGGGATCTGTCCGGCGGTCAATGGCAGCGAATCAGTGTGGCGCGCGGTCTTTTTCGCGACGCGCCGGTGCTGGTGGCGGACGAGCCGACGGCCGCCATGGACGCGCGCGCCGAGCACGCGGTGTTCGAGTCCCTGCAGGAACTCAGCCGCGGCACCGGACGGGAGCCGGGCAACCGCACCACCATCCTGATCACGCACCGTCTGGCCAATATCCGGCACGCCGACAAGATCGTCGTGCTCGACCACGGCCGCATCGCCGAGGTGGGGACGCACTGCGAACTCATGGCCGCGGACGGCGGCTACGCGCAACTGTTCACCCTGCAAGCCGCCGCCTACCAGCCGGAACCGAGCACGCAGGCGGGGTAGTCGTTCCCGACGCGAAGCACCTGGGGCCGTGCTAGCTTCAGGAAGTGTCTGTATTCAGTCGCCGTACCCCGTTGATTTCGGTGGCCGCACTGGGACTTGTCGCGGCGCTCACCGCATCCGCCTGCAGCTCGGATTCCGATTCCGCCGCGAAGAACGAGACGAGCTCTGCGTCGAGCGCGACGACGCAGGACAATACGAAACTCTTCCACGAGATCTACAAGCAGCTGGTGGAGACGGATACCTCGCATTCCACCGGCAGCACCACCGTGGCCGCGGAAGCGGTCAAGCGGCGGCTGCTCGACGCCGGATTCGCCGAGTCCGATATCCAGATCTTCGAGCCGGTCGCCCGCAAGGGCAACCTGGTGCTCCGTTTCACCGGTACCGGCCAGCGCAAACCGCTGCTGCTGCTCGGGCACCTCGATGTGGTCGAGGCCAAGCGCGAGGACGGCTGGACCACCGATCCGTACCAGCTCACGGAGGTGGACGGCTTCTACGCGGCGCGCGGCTCGATCGACGACAAGGCCATGGTCTCGGCGCTGATATCCGGCCTGGTGCAGCTGAAGCGCGAGGGGTTCAAGCCGAACCGGGACATCGTGCTCGCGCTCACCGCGGACGAAGAGGCCGGTAAAGACAACGGCGCGAAATGGCTGATGGAGAACAAAGCCGACCTGATGAGCGCGGAGTACGGGCTCAACGAGGGTGGCCGGGCCCTGCTGGTCGACGGCAAACCCACCCTGCAAGGCGTGCAGGTGGCCGAAAAGACCTATGTGACCTACCAGGTCGAGGCCAAAGAGAACGGCGGGCACAGTTCGGTGCCGACGCCGGACAACGCCATCTACACCCTCGGCGCCGCGCTGAATCGCCTTGCCGCCTATCGGTTCCCGGCCTCGCTCAGCGACGCGACCCGGGACAACTTCGGCGCGCTGGCCGCCAGTCGCAGCGGGCCGGAGGCCGAGGACATGCGCGCGGTCGCCGCGGGCAACCCGAGTCCGGAGGCGATCGAACGGCTTTCGGCGCTGCCCGAGTACAACGCCCAGCTGCGGACCACCTGTGTAGCGACCATGCTGACCGCGGGCGAGGCGGAGAACGCGTTGCCCCAGAAGGCCAAAGCGACGGTCAACTGCCGAATTCTCCCGCAGGAGAACCCCGACGACATCGACAAGCAGTTGCGCGCGGCGTTCGCCGACGGCGGCAAACTGACCATCACCCGCAATCTCGATCTGGCGGGCGGCATCTCGCCGATCAACGGTGACGTGCTCGCCGCGGTCACGTCGCTGACCAAGGAACTCTTCCCCACCGCGGCCGTCAGCTCCTTCATGTCCACGGGTGCGACCGACAGCAAATACGCGCGGAGCAAAGGCATTCCGATGTACGGGGTGAGCGGGTTGTTCATGGTGCCCGCCGACGCCGGGCGGATTCACGGCATCAACGAACGCGCACCGATCGCCGGGCTCGAGGCCAGCCGGGAGTTCCTCTACCGCCTGGTGAAACAGCTCGCCCAGTAGCTTCGACCGACAGCTGTCGCATGCTCGCCATCGCAGGACCGGCGATCGCCGCCGATTCGCTCTGGACCTTTCCGGTCGCCGTCCTGCTGATGTTCTTGCTGGACGCGATGTTTCGCGCGTTCCTGGCGGAGGTCGCGGCACCGCTCGGGTATCGCACCGGCGAAACCTGGTCCGCCCGGACGATGCTGCTCAGCTCGGCCGGACACGCTGTGCTGGCCGTGGCGCTCGCGGGCATCGTCGCGGTCAGCGGCGTCGGCGACCTGCCCGGCGCGGCGGTGCTCGGCGCGGTACTCGGCCTCATCGCCGGGGTGCCGGTCGCGGTCTTCCTCGGGCGGGAGGCCGGCGTGCCCCGGCCGATCGCCGCACTGCACGGCGCGCACTGGATGCTGAAGCTGTTCATCGGCACCTACGCGGTGGCCGATGGCGTGCTACAGGCACTGAACTAGCCGCGGACTCGCGTCCTGCCGCCCTGAATTTTCCCGGACCGCCTCGGGATCGGCCGCCGGTCCCCGAATCGCGGTCCGGGTCCGCGCGGCCGTCGGCCGAGTCGCCAGCTGGGCCTTCCGTCCGCCGAGCGCGCGGGAACGCCCGCGCCACTCCGGGTTTCGGTCAGGGGTGGTATCCGGGTTGCACCCCTACCACCGCAGTATCAGCCCGGAATGGCGCTGCGGTGGGATTCGGGCGGGGCCGATCGATTCCTACCTTCGAGGCATGGGCAACGTGGAAAACGATTCTCTCGCTGGTGAAGTCATGGGTCAGGCCGCGTCGTCGCGGTGGCGTCGGGGTATGGCCGCGTCCGTGGCGGCGCTCGCCGCACTCGGGTTGGCCGGGGCTGCGGCGGGCAGCGCGACGGCCGCGCCCGCCACCGCATGCCTGTGGGCCGGGACGGATTACGCGCAAGGTATGGATGTGACGGCCGGCGGCCGGATCTTCACCTGCGCGGCCGATCGCGGAACGCCGGTCTGGGTGCGCGGCGCGGTGACCGGCGCGCCGAGCACCGTCGCGAATCCCGGTTCGCGCACCCGCCCCACCGGCACGTTCAGCCTCGGCGCGCAGCAACCGGGCACCGAATACAACGACTACTGCGTGGGCAGTCAACTGATCGACGGCAGCGAGGCCGTGTATCAGGTGGTCGCGGACGGGGCGGGCGCGCTGCGCTGGCAGGCGGCCGGACCGATCACCCAGTGGGTGTTCGCCCCCGGGACCGGACCGGTGCCGAGCACCCGCTCGGCCAGCCTCTGCCCGGCCGAGCCGGTGCTCTGGCCGCCGAACTAAGCTCCTGCTCCTATGGCCCTCAGCGCAACCCTGCACAACTTCACCGTCCAGCTGGCCGACGTCGATCGCGACGTCTACCAGGAACTGGACCTGCGGTTGGCGCGGCATCCGTCCGAAACCGCGGAGTTCATGCTGACCCGGCTGCTGGCCTACTGCCTCGAATACCAGGAGGGCATCGCGTTCAGCGACGGTGGCGTGTCCTCCACCGACGAACCCGCGGTGCTGGTGCGCGACCTCACCGGCCGGCTCCTCGCCTGGATCGAGGTCGGCGCCCCGGACGCCGAACGGCTGCACCGCGGCAGCAAGGCGGCCGAGCGCACCGCCGTCTACACCCATCGCGATCCGGCGAAGGTGCTCGCCCAGCTCGCCGGAAAACGCATCCACCGCGCCGCGGAGATCCCGCTCTACAGCTTCGACCGGGACTTCATCGACACGGCCGTCGCCGCCGTCGAACGCCGCAACACCGTCACCCTGTCGGTCACCGAACGCTCGCTCTACCTCGACCTGAACGGCACCGGATTCAGCACATCGGTCGAGGGGCACACCATCGGGCAGCCCTAGCGCCGCCTCGCCCGATAAGCGGCGACCGCGTTGCGGTTGCCGCACGCGGTACTGCAGTAGCGCCGGGATCGATTGCGAGACAGATCGAGCACGATGCCCTCGCACGCGCTGTCGGCACAGAGTGAGAGCCTGCTCAGCTCGTCGGAGCGGATCAGGTCGATCATCGCCATCGCGGTCTCGACGGCGATGCGCACGGGCAGCGGCGCGTCCGGCGAGACGGCGTGGATGTGATAGTCGAACCCGTCGTGGCGGACCAGTTGCGGCGTCGCCCGATGCTCGGCGAGGGTCTCGTTGACCAGCCGCACCGCGGTGTCCCGATCACTGGTCAGCAGCGTGCGCAGCGGAGCGCGTTGCGCGCGCACCGCCGCGAGCTCGGCGGCGTCGCCGGTCCGCACGCCGGTGTACACGTGCCTGACGAAAAACTCTTCCAGCTGGGCGATTTCGGTCAGCGTATCGGGTTCTTCGGCCGAATTGACCAGCTCGACCGCGGCCAGCAGCGACGCCTCGGTGTCATGAGCAAAAGTCATGTTGACATCTTACACACACCGCCTTAGCGTCATTACCCATGACGACCATTGCTCATGACAGCGCCGTTCAGCGGCGTGTCCGATCCGGGCTGCTCTTCGCGCTGCTGTCCGCGTCGTCGTTCGGCCTCTCCGGTTCCCTGGCGCGCGGCTTGATGAACGCCGGCTGGAGCGCCGCATCGGTGGTGGCGGTCCGGGTACTCATCGCCGCGGTCGTATTGCTGCCGATCGCCCTCGTCCAGCTGCGCGGCGACTGGCAGCTGTTGCGCCGCAACGCGTCCCTGATCGTCGCCTACGGTCTGCTGGCCGTGGCGGGCACGCAGCTGGCCTACTTCAACGCGGTCGCCGAGATGGAGGTCGGGGTGGCGCTGCTCATCGAATACACCGCCCCGATCGCGGTGGTCGGCTGGCTCTGGCTGCGCCATCGGCAGCGTCCCGGCGTCGCCACCGTCGCGGGCGGCCTGCTCGGCATCATCGGCCTCGCCCTCGTGATCGACCTGCGGTCCGGGCTGTCCACCAGTTGGGTCGGCATCGCCTGGGCCCTGGCCGCCATGATCGGCGCCGCCGCGTACTTCGTGCTCTCCGCACAGGGCGAGGGCACACTGCCGGGCACCGTCTTGGCGGCGGGCGCGCTGCTCATCGGCGGGCTCACACTGCTCGCCGCGGGCGCGATCGGGCTCGTGCCACTGCACGCCACCACGAATCCCGTTGTCTTCCAAGACTTCACCGCATCCCTCTGGCCGGTGCTGCTGATTCTGGGCACGGTGACCGCCGCGCTGGCCTACGTCTCCGGCATCGTCGCCACCCGCCTGCTCGGCTCCCGGCTGGCCTCGTTCGTCGCGCTGTTCGAGGTGCTCGCCGCACTCGCCTTCGCCTGGGTGCTGCTCGGTGAGGCGCCCCGGGCGATCCAATTGCTCGGCGGCGTGCTGATTCTCACCGGCGTGGTGGTCGTGCGCCGCGGCGAGCTGGCCGATGCGGCCCGCACCCCGGCCGTCGACGCGGCGCCGAGCGAGGTCGCGGCGGAACACCGCTGAACCGAACGGCCGGGATCACCGTCGGCGATCCCGGCCGGGCCCGTCAGGAGACGGTGCAATTCTTCTGTGCGTCGGTGCGCACCTTGCGACCGGTGAACTCCTCCAGAATCGAGATGTTTTCCGGGGCATAATTCTTCGCGGTGATCTTGTCCGCGTCCGGGCTACCGAGTTTGCCGGTGTAGGGCGCGGACTTCTCCAACCAGTAAGCGGTGCGCAGGAATTGGGTCAGTACCAGCTCACGCACCTTGGGTTCGCTCTTGATCTTCGCCCAGTAGTCCGGATGCTTGTCCTTCGCGACACGCAGGTACAGCAGCAGGTACCGCAGGTTGGTCGCGGCGATGTCGCGGGCATTGCTCGCGCCGATCCCCTTGATGTACTCCTGCACCACGGTGACCGCGGGCAGACCGGTCAGCCCCGCGTTCAATTCGGCGAGGACGCCTTGCAGACGATAGTCGCCCTGCTGCCGGTCCCGCAGGTAGATGCCGTCCATGTCGTCGCTGAGCTTGTCCTTGATCAGCGGCAGGATCTCCTTGCGCGGGAAGCCACCGTGCAGCGGAATGTCCAGGATCTGCTGGGTGGCGTTGACCCACGACGCGGTGCGCACATCCCACACGGTGCGCGCCCCGTCCAGATCCCACATGTGGGTCTCCTCATGGATCGCCACCATCATCGATTCCGCGAACGCCTCGAAACTGCTGGTGTCCACGAACTGATTCCAGTACTTGTCCTTGGCCTGGGCGATCGCGAGTTTCTCCCCGCTCGGCCAGCGCCGCTTGTACATGGCCTGCAGCGTCGGCATCCAATTGGACCGATTGAAGCGAGCTTTCAGGTCGCTGATATCGGCCTGCGGCTGCGAGGGCTCCTCATAACAGTAGGGCGCGGCCGGAGCCGCTTCGGGAAGACCGGACAGGGGCGTCGCTACGGCCAGTGAACCGGGTCCGAGGGCGAGGACGAGGCAGGCGGCGACGATGGGCACAGAGAGTTTGCGGTTCACAGGGACCCCACTTCGGAGGAGCCGCGCGGCAGGCGCGACGGCGGCGGGATACAGCGCGAACGGCCGGCACGGCTGCGCGGCAATGGATTTGCCGTTTCACACGGTGTGGGGAGCCGACTCGCGCTGCGGCGAGGTCACTCGAGCTCGAATGTAATCGAGACAATATGTCGCGCAAACGAAGCAGTCGACGGCACGGCGCACCCGCCCGCGACCCGCGCGCCCGGCAGAAGTGAGCGTGATTATGAAATAGCCTGTGCGGCACTAGAACTGAGGGCGTACCGGGACGAGGAGTGGCATGTCCCCACTCCTCCCCAGTTCGCCTGCAGCGGCGCAGCGGCCGCTATGCACGCTTCGATCAGTAAGCGATGAACAGGATCTCGTCGCGCGAGTACTCGTGCCCCGGATGGTTCGCGGCGAGGTGAGCCTGTGTCTTCTCGACCAGATCGTCCTCGTCCACGCCGACGATCGCCTCGCCACACGGGCAATTCAGGTTCCGCTTCATGAGCTGTCCTTCCTTTTCGAAACGAAGTCTAGGCGCTCGGCGCGATCATTCCCGTAAAAGATCGATGACCTTGGTTTCGTTGAGCTCACCGTGGCCCGCCTCGACGAGCCGCCCGAAGAGGTCGAAGGCGGCATGCCCCAGCGCGGCGGGCGCGTGCACGGCCTCGGCCAGTTCCATCCCGATGCGGGTGTCCTTCAAGCGCAACGCGGCCGTGAACGCGATATCGCGGTCGTGCACGCCGTCCAGCATCAACCGGCTGACCCGTGTCACCGTCGGACTGGCCGCGACGCTCAGCGCGAGGGTGTCGACCACCGCAGGCAGGTCGAGTCCGCTGAGTTCGGCGATCCGCAGCGCCTCCGCGGTCGCCGCGATCTGCACCGAGCCCAGCAGGTTCTGCACCAGCTTGTACGCGGTGCCCGCGCCGACCTCGCCGAAGTGAACGATGCTGCCGCACAACGGTTCCAGCAGCGGTCGCACCGCGTCGAGGTCCGCGGGCGCGGCCCCGATCAGCAGGCGTAATTCTCCGGCCGCCGCAGCCGTGGGCAGCCCGGTGACCGGCGAGTCGATGTACCGAAATCCCTGCGTCGCGGCCTGTTTCGCGAGTTCGAGCACCCAGGGTCGGGACAGGGTCGAGCACTCGATCACGAATCGGCCGGGCGCGCCCGCCGCCGCGAGGGCACCGTCCGCGCCGAGCCACACCGCGCGCGAGGCGGCGTCGTCGGCGACCATCGCGAAGACGGCGTCGGCCTGCTCGGCCGCCGCCCGCGGTGTCTGCGCCCGGGCCGCGCCCGCGGCCACCAGGTCCGCGACCTTCTCCGGCGATCTGTTGAACACCGCGACGTCGTGCCCGGCGGCGATCAGCCGCGCCGCCATCCCCGTACCCATCCGGCCGGTCCCCAGGAAAGCAATCTTCGCCATTGCCGCGACCCTACCTGCACAGGATCTCCACGAAGTGTGCTTCCGAGCTCCACACCGGCTGTTTAGGTTTGCCGGAACACGGGTTCGCCACTGCGGGGGCGCGCTCGACGAGCATGGAGGTCGGCAGGTGGATGTACACGAGTTCTCGCGGTGGACAACCGAATTCGAGGCGAAGGCAGTGGCCAGGGCCGCGCTCGGTGATCCGGCATGGGCGAGCGGAGCGCGGCTGCATCCGGCCGTCGCGCGCAGTGTGCAGCGCTTCCAGGTCGGCGAGAGCGGCGACGGCGCGAATCTCATCGCCAAGGCCGAGCGCGCGGGCGATCCGGAGTACGCCGCGGCGGTACGACTGTTCATCGCCGAGGAGATCAATCACGCGCGGATGCTGGGCTTGCTGCTGCGCGCCGGCGGCTGGCGGGCCATCGGAAGCCATTGGAGCGACCTCGTTTTCGTGCGACTGCGCCGGATGCTCGGGCTGCGACTGGAATTGACCGTGCTGATGGTCGCGGAGATCGTCGCGCTGCGCTACTACCGCGCATTGCGCGACGGCACCGACGATCCGCTGACCACGCAGGTCGCCGGATTGATCCTGAACGACGAGCTCCGGCACGTGCCGTTCCACTGCCAGCGCCTGCGCGTCGCGTTCGCCACGACCACGCCCGGCGCGCGACGGGTGATCGTGGCGCTGTGGTGGCTGTTCCTGGTCGGCTCGACGGTGGTGGTCGCCGCGGACCACGGACCCGCGCTGGCCCGGCTCGGCGTCGGCCGCATCGAATTCGTTCGCGACGTCCTGCGGCTGTTCGACACCATCGCGCCGACCGCCCTGTCGGCACGGCCGCAACCGACCGGGGTCGGCGGTCCGTCCGGGGGCTGAATCGCGCCCCTGGCGCACGGGCATGAAATCGAGCGCGGCTGCGTTGCCTCAGGCGTGGTCGCACAGTGCGGCAGCGCGGCCCGGAGTGACCTGCATCATGGTGCCGAGCAGCAGAACGCGGCGTAGTTTCGTTAATTAGCGAAATATCGAAGGACGGTGCGCGTGCTGGACGAATGCAAGGCGCTGGCGAACGAGACCCGGCTGCGGGTGCTGGAGTGGCTCAAGGAGCCCGACGTGCACTTCCCCGGACGGGCCTGCGACACCGCCGAACTCGGCGTCTGCGCGGGCCTGATCCAGCAGAAGGCCGGCACCTCGGCCTCGACCATCTCGACACACCTGGCGATCCTGCAGCGCGCGGGGTTCGTCACCGGCACCCGCCGCGGTCAATGGATCTACTACCGCCGCGACGACGCCCGCATCCGGGCCTTCACCGCACAACTGCAGCGCGTTCTCTGATCGAAAGGCGGCGTCCCCATGCCCATCGCCCTGTCCATCCTCGACCTGGCATCGATCGCGCCCGGCCAGACCGCGCGCGACAGCTTCGCCAACAGTGTCGCGCTGGCGCAGGCCGCCGAACGAAGCGGCTACCGCCGCGTCTGGTACGCGGAGCATCACAACATGGGATCCATCGCGTCGAGCGCGACCAGCGTGCTCATCGGTCATGTCGCCGAGCACACCGCGACCATCCGGCTCGGCGCGGGCGGCATCATGCTGCCCAACCATTCCCCGCTGGTGATCGCCGAACAGTTCGGCACGCTGGAGACGCTGTTCCCCGGCCGGATCGATCTCGGATTGGGCCGCGCACCCGGCAGCGATCAGAAGACGATGTACGCGCTGCGCCGCGATCCGGCGTCCGCGGACTCCTTCCCACAGGACGTGCTGGAGTTGCAGGGCTACCTGACCGGGAACACCCGGGTACCGGGTGTGCGCGCCGTGCCGCGTGCGGAAGGCGTTGTGCCGCTGTACATTCTAGGCTCGTCACTGTTCGGCGCACAGCTCGCCGGGCAGCTCGGCCTGCCGTACGCGTTCGCGTCGCACTTCGCACCCGACGCGCTGCACCAGGCGGTGTCGGTCTACCGCGACGTGTTCCGTCCGTCCGCGCAGCTGGCCGAGCCGTACGTGATGGCCGGGGTCAACGTGTTCGCCGCCGCGGACGCCGACGACGCGGCGCAGCAGAAGACCGTCGCCTACCGGGCGCGCGCCCGGATGATGATCAAGCGGGGCGCGGCGGGCGCCGACTTCTCCGACGCGGACATCGACGCGTTCCTCGCCTCGCCCAACGGCGGGCAACTCACCGCGATGACGAAATACACCGCGGTCGGCACGCCCGCCGATGTCCGGGCCTACCTGGACGATTTCGCCGCGTCCATCGACGCCGACGAACTCATCACCGCCCATCACGCCACCGGCATCGCCGACCGGGTGCGCTCGGTCGAGCTGACCGCGGCCGCCATGGCCGGTGCGCCCGCGGTCGGCTGACCGGAATCTTCCTGCCGCACAACGACTCCGGCCGGTACCCCAGCGACAGGGGTACCGGCCGGAACTCGTTCGACCGCGGTTACTGCGTGGCAGCCGCCCGCTTCGGCAGCTTCCAGCCCGGACGGGGGAAGTGGCAGGTGTAGCCGTTCGGGTACTTCTGCAAGTAGTCTTGGTGGTCGGCCTCGGCCTCCCAGAACTCACTCGCCGGCGTCACCTCGGTGACGACCTTGCCCGGCCACAGGCCCGAGGCGTCGACGTCGGCGATGGTGTCCAGCGCGACGCGCTTCTGCTCGTCGTCCAGATAGAAGATCGCCGAGCGGTAGCTGCTGCCGATGTCGTTGCCCTGCCGGTCCTTCGTCGTCGGATCGTGGATCTGGAACAGGAATTCCAGCAACGCCCGGTAGTCGGTCTGCGCCGGGTCGTAGACGATCTCCACGGCCTCCGCGTGACCCGGGTGATTGCGATAGGTCGGGTGGTCGTTGCTGCCGCCGGTGTAGCCGACGCGCGTCGACACCACCCCCGGCTGCCTGCGGATCAATTCCTGCATGCCCCAGAAGCAGCCGCCGGCCAGAATCGCCTTTCGCGTGTCGCTCACGCGTCCTCCTTCGTGAAAAGTGCCTTGTACTGTCCGTACCCTTGCGCCTCGAGATCATCGAGGTGGATGAACCGCAGTGCCGCCGAGTTGATGCAGTACCGGAGGCCGCCGGCGGCGCGCGGGCCGTCCTTGAACACATGCCCGAGATGGCTGTCGCCATGCGCCGAGCGAGCCTCGGTCCGGATCATCAGATGGCTGAAGTCCCGCTTCTCGACCACGTTCGCGGCATCGATCGGCTTGGTGAAACTCGGCCAGCCGGAGCCGCTGTCGAACTTGTCGACCGAGGCGAACAGCGGCTCGCCCGACACCACGTCCACGTAGATCCCCGGCTCGTGGTTGTCCCAGTACTCGCCGGTGAACGCGCGCTCGGTCCCGTTCTCCTGGGTGACGTGGTACTGCTCCGGCGACAGCGCGGAGACCGCCGCGGGGTTCCGGTTGTATTCCTGTGCCACATGACCTCCTCATATCGGCTTCCCGTACAACGAACGGTCCGATCCGGAAAGTCCCCGTGCAGCCGGGCGTCACACTTCGGTCATTATTCGCCGGAACGCGGCCGCGCAACAGCCCCGGCACCCGATCGACGTGCGCTGTTCGAGCAATCCGGGGAAAACCGCGCGGCCAAGACTGGAATGATTCATACTTCTGAACGTATCCACAACTTCGGGGTGTCTCGTGCGCGAGACCCGCAGCCCGAGGCATCGCGAAAGGAATATCCGTGCCCGTAGAACACCCGCCCATCGCCGAGGCGAACACGGAACCCGCCGCAGGCGGTTGCCCCGTGGCCGGTCGCCTCAAGTACCCGACCGAGGGCGGTGGCAACCGTGACTGGTGGCCGAACCAGCTCAACCTGAAGATCCTGCAGAAGAACCCGGCCGTCGCCAACCCGATGGATCCGGACTTCGACTACGCCGCGGAGTTCGCGACCCTCGACCTGGCCGAGGTGCAGCGCGATATCGAAGCGGTGATGACCACCTCGCAGGACTGGTGGCCGGCCGATTTCGGGCACTACGGACCGTTCTTCATCCGGATGGCCTGGCACTCGGCGGGCACCTACCGGGTCAGCGACGGACGCGGCGGCGCGGGCGCGGGCATGCAGCGGTTCGCGCCGCTGAACAGCTGGCCGGACAACGCGAGCCTGGACAAGGCCCGCCGGCTGCTGTGGCCGGTGAAGAAGAAGTACGGCAAGAAGCTCTCGTGGGCGGATCTGATCGTCTACGCCGGCAACGTCGCGCTGGAGTCGATGGGCTTCGAGACCTTCGGATTCGGCGGCGGCCGGGTCGATCAGTGGGAGCCCGAGGAGGACGTCTACTGGGGTCCGGAGCAGACCTGGCTCGGCGGCGACGGCCGCTACAGCGGTGACCGCGATCTCGAAAAGCCGCTGGCCGCAGTACAAATGGGTCTGATCTACGTGAATCCGGAAGGCCCCAACGGCAATCCGGATCCGCTCGCGGCCGCCATCGATATCCGCGAGACGTTCGCCCGGATGGCGATGAACGATATCGAGACCGCGGCACTGATCGTCGGCGGGCACACCTTCGGCAAGGCGCACGGCGCGGGCCCGGCCGATCACGTCGGTCCGGAGCCGGAGGCCGCGCCGCTGGAAGAGCAGGGCCTGGGCTGGAAGAGCTCGTTCGGCACCGGTGCGGGCAAGGACGCGATCACCAGCGGTCTCGAAGTCACCTGGACGCCGACCCCGATCGCGTGGGACAACAGCTTCCTGGAGACGCTCTACGGTTACGAGTGGGAGTTGACCAAGAGCCCGGCGGGCGCGCACCAGTGGATTCCCAAGGACGGCGGCGGCGCGGGCCTGGTGCCCGACGCGCACGATCCGGCGAAGACTCAGCAGCCGGGCATGCTGACCACCGACCTCTCGATGCGCTTCGACCCGAGCTACGAGCGGATCACCCGCCGCTGGCTCGAACACCCCGAGGAACTGGCGCAGGAGTTCGCCAAAGCCTGGTTCAAACTCACCCACCGCGACATGGGACCGGTCGTGCGCTACCTCGGTCCGCTGGTGCCGCAGGAGACGCTGCTGTGGCAGGACCCGATTCCGGCCCTCACCCACGACCTGATCGGCGCGGCCGATATCGCCGCGCTCAAGAGCCAGATCCTCGCCTCTGGTCTGACTGTCGCACAGCTCGTTTCGACGGCCTGGTCGGCGGCGGCGTCGTTCCGCGGCAGTGACAAGCGCGGCGGCGCGAACGGCGGACGCATCCGGCTGCAGCCGCAACGTGGCTGGGAGGTCAACGAACCCGACCAGCTCACGTTGGTGCTGCCGGTGCTCGAGGGCATCCAGGAGTCGTTCAACGCGGCCCAGACCGGCAACACCCGGGTATCGTTCGCCGACCTGGTGGTGCTGGCCGGTTCGGCGGCGATCGAGCAGGCGGCCGAGAGCGCGGGCTTCGAACTCGAGGTGCCGTTCACGCCGGGACGCACCGACGCCACGCAGGAACAGACCGACGTGGAGTCCTTCGCCGCGATGGAACCCGCGGCCGACGGCTTCCGCAACTATCTGGGCAAGGGCAATCGGCTGCCTGCCGAGTACCTGCTCATCGATCGGGCGAACCTGCTGACCCTCAGCGCGCCCGAGATGACGGTCCTCGTGGGCGGACTGCGCGTGCTCGGCGCGAACCACGGACAGTCCGCGACGGGCGTGTTCACCGCGAACCCGGGTGTGCTGAGCAACGATTTCTTCGTGCACCTGCTCGACATGGGCACCCGGTGGGCGCCGGCGGGCGACGAGGGCAGCTACGACGGCACCGATCGCGACAGCGGCGCGGTGCGCTGGACCGGCAGCCGGGTCGATCTGGTCTTCGGCTCGAACTCGCAGCTGCGCGCGCTCGCCGAGGTCTACGCCACCGACGACGCGAAGGAGAAGTTCGCGCGGGACTTCATCGCCGCCTGGGTGAAGGTGATGAACCTGGACCGCTTCGACCTCGCCTGACCTGGTGCGCTGACCGGCACACCGGTCGGTGACCACTCCCCCGCAGCCCCGCACGCCGACCCGGTGTGCGGGGCTGCGCGCGTGGTGGAAGTTCAGAGACCTTCGTCGATCGGGTATCGGATGGCGACCGCGGCTCGCTCGCCCAGCCCGTAGTTCATCACGAGATCGTCGGCGACCTGGATCAGCACGTCGCGGCCCTCGACCGCGGCGACCAGATCCATCGGCAGCCGCGACAACCCGTGCACGGCGCCGATCAGGTTGCCCGCGACCGCGCCGGTGGAGTCGGAGTCGCCGGAGTGGTTGACCGAGAGCAGCAGTGCCGCGCGCAGGTCGCCCGTCTTGGCCGCATGCAACGCGCAGTAGACCGCGATCGCCAGACATTCCTCGGCGATCCAACCCGCGCCCACGGTTTCGAGTTGTTCGGCGGTGGCGGGGGTTTCGGCCGCCTCGATGGCGCGTTCCAGTGCGCCAACGGTTTCCGCGGCCTTCGGGAACTCCGCCAACTGAGCGAGGGTCTGCTGCAGGGCGATCGGCAGTTCGATACCGCTCACCACCCGGTCGATCAGCGCCGCGAACGCACCCGCGGCGAAGTAACCGGTGGGATGGCCGTGGGTCAGCTGGGCCGCCTGGGCGGCGAGCGAGAACGCGCGCTCCGAACCCATTCCGGCCAAGCCGAACGGCGCGGAGCGCATCACCGTGCCGCACCCCTTCGACTCGGGATTCACCGGACCGGACTCGCCCAGCGGACTCGGCGCGATGTACCCGCGGGCCTGCTTGCCGAGCCCCGACATGCACGCGTTCCCCGGCGCACGCACCGCGTACAGGAACGGCAGGCTCGCCAGCCAGCCGTCGGGTTGCGCCGTCGGCTCGTCCTGCCGCTGCGTCTGCAACCAGCGCAGGTAGGACCGGCGCAGCGCGGGCAGCGCGTCCACGCCGGGCGTCGCGCGCAGCAGTCCCTCCGCGGTGAACAACGTCATCTGGGTGTCGTCGGTGATCTGCTGCGCCTCGTCCCGGACATACGCGGGCAGAAAGCCGGTCACGCCGTCGGGGCCGTGCTGTGCCCGGATCTGTTCGAGCCGCAGGAATTCGATGGGCCAGCCGAGCGCGTCACCGACGGCGCCACCCAGTAACGAGCCGCGCACCCGATCGAAGATCGTCGCGTAATCCCCCACCACAGTCCCTCCCGATCCGGATGAACATGCCCGCCACCACTGTTCGACGGATCATACCCAGTGGTGTTTCACCGTGTGCCGGGCTCGGCGAATCCGCTGTTCAGCGCGGGGCCACACCGGAGAAGTCGCGGCGAGCGCCGTGGTTGCGGTCGGCACAGCTGCCGAGGGCGTGGTCGGGATGCAGCCCGAAGTATTGCCGGCGGGTGCGGGTGCTCCAGCTGCGGGCGGCGGCCGAGCGGGTCTTGTAGAAGTTCAGCGTGTAGCCGCCCGTGTAGAGGCGCAGCAGCATGTATCCGCCCGGATACTCCTTCACCGCAGCGACTTCGAGGAATTCGACACCGGTCCCGGCATCCGGGCGGTTCACCCGGTTGCGATGCGTGTGGCCACTGTGCTGCAAGAACACGCCGGGTGCGGCGCGGTAGACGGCCTGCAGCGCAGCGGCGTCGGCGCGGTCGAGCACGAACCCCGGGCCGCCCGGATTGCTCACCGCCGCATGCGAAGTCACCGGATGGTGGCCGAAAACCACGGTGGGGCAGTCCGGGTCGGCGGACAGGATGTCGCGGAGCCGACCGAGTTGCGGCGCGACGATGGTGCCACCGGACCCGCGCAGCCGGGTAGTGTCCAGCCCGATCAGGCGCAGGCCGCCGAGTCGATACTCGACCAGCTGTTGCCGGGCGTGAAACACGGTGCCCCAGTGGTCGGTTCGTACCCCGCGCCGCTCCTGCGGCTTGTCGTGGTTGCCCCGGCAGACGAAGTAGTCCGCGCCGAGCGCACCCCAGGAATCCAACCGGGCCCGGACTCCCCGCGACTGCTCGAGGGTGCCGCTGTCGGTGAGGTCACCCGCCAGGATCAGGTGATCGGCCGCGCGGTCGGGCCTGCGCACGTCGTCGAGCAGGGCATCGAGCATGACCTCCGGATACCGACCGGTGTCGTGGCGCAGGCCGGTGGGCAATCCGCTGAGCACGAGACCGCTGACCTGCTCGCCGTAGTGCACGTCGTTGGCCAGCGCGAGGGTGCGCAGCAGCCGCCCCGGGGGCGGCGGCGCGGTCGTGAAAACACCGGTGGATTCCGGGGTTCCGGACTGGCGGGTCACCAGCGTCCGAGCCGGTCCGGCGCGGTGGCCGTTCGAGTACGCCTCGAAGCGGTAGCCGCGCCCCGGCTCCAGTCCGGTCACTTCGGCGTAGTGATAGGGAGTCGGCGTCGCGTCGAGGTAGCGGGTGCGCGCCCGGCCTTGCCCGTCGACCGGGGCCAGACGTACCTCGGTGTCGGCGGGGGCGGGCCGCAGCCTACCGCCGCCGTCGCGCTTGCGGGTGGTCCAGGTGAGGATCACCGATTCTGCGGTGACCGTCACCACCTCCAGATCCGACGCGATGATCGAACCACTGTGCGTGCCTACCGAATCCGTGCGCCGGGCCGCAGGCCGCAGATAGATCGGGGTCCGCACGGACACAGCCGCCGCGCCGACTGCCACATTCGCCAGCCAGGCGGTCCGAAGTCGTGGGTCGAGCATGGGATCTCCGTCTGCTGTGCACCGGTTACAGCCGAACGGTATAACCGCGAGTTGAACGTCCCGGACTGCGCAGTTGACGAGTCCGCCTCCAGTACTTGGCCATTCGACACGCACTCCGATTGACATGCCGTCGAGCCTGGTTTAGTGTCCTAGCTCACATCAATTGGAAACTTTCCTAATAGTTCTTCCAGGCGTCGCCACCGGATCCGGAATGGGGTGTATCGCGTGACCTATCCCCGACACCCCCTCGCGGGGACGCCGAGCCTGCTGCGCGCGATCAACGACCGCGCCGCCCTGGAGTTGCTGCTCGGCAACGGCCCGCTCTCACGCACCCAGATCGGCACGCTGACGGGGTTGTCCAAGCCGACCGCGTCCCAGCTGCTCGGCCGCCTGGAGGCCGCCGGACTGGTCGTGCCGGTGGGTACCGCGGCGGGTGGGCCGGGCCCGAACGCGCAGCTCTACCAGGTGAATCCGGCCGCAGGATATGTGGCGGGGGTCGACGTCACCAACACCTCGATCCGTCTGGCGGTCGCCGACATCACCGGTGCCACGCTGGCCGAGCACGAGGTCAGCACCAAGGGCTGGCAGGCCGCGCAGACACTCACGAAGGTGGCCGAGGCCGTCGCCGAGACGATCGGACTGGCCGGACTCGCCGCGGACGCGGTGCGCGAGGTGGTGATCGGGATCGGCGGCGCGCTCGACCCCGCCACCGGGAAGCTGCGCTACGCCACCCACCTGCCGGGCTGGCACTCCCCCAGGCTCGTCGCCGAACTGGAAGCCGCGATCGGCACGACGGTCTCGATCGAGAACGACGTGAACCTCGCCGCCATGGCCGAACAGGCGCACGGCGCGGCGCAGGGGTGCGAGGATTTCGCGCTGCTCTGGACCGGCGAGGGCGTCGGCGCGGCGATCGTGATCGCCGGTCGGCTGCATCGCGGTTTCCACAGCGGCGCAGGCGAAGTCGGCTACATGCCGCTGCCCGGCGCGCCGGTGGTGCACGACGTCCGCCGGAAGAACTCGGGCGGATTCCAGAAACTCGCCGGGGCACCCGGTGTGCTGGCACTCGCCCGCCGGCACGGACTCACGGCGCCGACCGCCGCACTGGTCGTGGCCGAGGCGCTGGAGACGCCGGACGCCGGCGACGCCTTCCTGCGTGAACTCGCCGACCGGCTCGCGCTCGGCCTCGCCAGCATCGTCTCGGTCGTCGACCCGGAGGTGCTGATCCTGGCCGGTGCGATGCCGAGCGCGGGCGGCGAACGGCTGCGCGCGCTCGTGCAGGACGCACTCGATGAACTCACCATGCCGCGCACCGAGGTGCGCGCCAGCACCGTGCCGGGCTCGCCGGTGCTGCACGGAGCGCTCCAGCGCGCCTTGGCCACTACGAGAGACGCCGTCTTCTCGACTCATTGATCGACGCCAGGAGTACCGTCACATGCGCAGAACAACACTCGCAGCGCTCACCGCATGCACCACCGTCGCCCTGCTGGTCAGCGCCTGTACCGGCACCAATTCCGGTGGCGGCGACGATGGTTCGGCCGAGGGCAAGGACGTGACCATCACCTTCTGGCACGGCTGGAGCCAGGACAACGAGGTACAGGCCATCGAGGCCAATGTCGCCGCGTTCGAGAAACTGCACCCCAACATCGACGTGAAGGTGGTCGGCAACATCGCCGACGACAAGAGCGAACAGGCGCTGCGGGCGGGCGGCCCGGAGGCGCCGGATGTGGTGTCCTCCTTCACCACCGACCAGGTCGGCAAGTTCTGTTCGGCGAAGGTGTGGGCCGACCTCACGCCGTTCCTGCGCAAGGACGGCATCGACCCCGTGGCCACCTTCCCGGCGACGATGCTCGAATACACCCGGTTCCAAGGCAATCAGTGCGCGCTGCCGCTGCTCGGTGACACCTACGGCCTGTTCTACAACAAGACCGCGTTCGCCGCCGCCGGTATCACCGCGCCGCCCAAGACGTTCAGCGAGTTCGAGGCCGCCGCCGTGAAATTGACCATCCCCGAAGGGGATACCTTCCGGCAGCTCGGCTTCATGCCGAACTATCACGGCTACGAGACCTCGGTGATGCACTACCTGGGCCAGTACGGCGCGGACTACTTCGGACCCGACGGCAAGTCCAACATCGCCACCGATCCCAGGGTGGCCGCGATGTTCGAGTGGCAGAAGCGGATGATCGCGGCGCTCGGCGGCTTCGACAAGCTGGAGAAGTACCGCACCGGTTTCGGTGACGAGTTCAGCGCCAACAACCCCTTCCACACCGGCCAGGTGGCGATGTCCTTCGACGGCGAGTGGCGGACCGCCTCGCTCGCCGTCGACCCGGTGAGCTTCGAGTGGGCCACCGCGCCGTTCCCGGTCCCCGACGATCAAGCCGCCACCTACGGGCGCGGCTATCAGACCGGCACCATCATCGGCGTCGCCAATTCCAGTCGAAAGCAAACCGCCGCCTGGCAATTGGTCAAGTTCCTGACCACCGACACGGACGCGGTGGTCGACTTCGCCAACGCCATCCACAACGTGCCCAGTACCCTTGCCGCGCTCAGCTCACCCCGGCTGAAGGTCGACGCCAACTTCCAGACCTTCCTCGACATCGCGAAGAACCCGCATTCGTCGACTACCCCGTCGAGCATCAACGGTGGCGCGTACCAGCTTTCGCTGCGTAACTTCGGCTACGAGTACGAGGCGGGCAAACAGCCCGACCTGCGCGCGGGCTTGACCGCGACCGCGAAGGAGATCGACGAGGCGATCGACCAGGCGAAGTGACCGGGCGATGGCACTCCGGCACCGGACCGTCCCCGCGGCGCTGAAACGCAAGCGCCGCAGAGACACTGTCCGCACCCTCGCATTCCTGTCCCCCGCGTTGATCGGCTTCGCCTGCTTCTTCGCCTACCCGCTGCTGTCCACGGTCTACTTCTCGTTCATGCGGTACGACGGCTTCGCCGCGCCGACATTCGCGGGCCTGAAGAACTGGAACTACGTCCTGGACAAGTACCCGTACTTCTGGAAAGGGCTCGGCAACACGCTGTGGCTGATCGTGGTCATGGTCTCGCTGCGCGTGATTTTCGGGCTCGGGATCGGCCTGCTGGTCACCAAGCTCAAGACCGGGGCGGGGTTGCTGCGTACGGTGCTCTACCTGCCGTATCTGGCGCCGCCGGTGGCCGCGACGATGGCGTTCGCGTTCCTGCTCAACCCCGGCACCGGGCCGGTCAACCACCTGCTCGGGAGTATCGGCCTGCCGCAACCGGGGTGGTTCACCGATCCCACCTGGTCCAAGCCCGCGTTGACCATGCTCGCGCTGTGGGGCATCGGCGATCTGATGGTCATCTTCACCGCCGCGCTGCTCGACGTCTCCCGCGAGCAGTACGAGGCGGCGGAACTGGACGGCGCGGGGCCGTGGCACCGGTTCCGGTACGTCACACTGCCCAACATCACGCCGATCATCCTGTTCGCGGTGGTGACCGGGGTGATCCAGACCATGCAGTACTACACCCAGGCCATCGTCGCCGGGAAGGTGGCCAGCGGCAAGATCGGCAGTGCCGGTGAGCCGTTCGAGCCCGGCTACCCGCACGGCTCCACCTGGACGCTGCCGCAGATGGTCTACAACCTGGGGTTCCAGCGCTTCGACATCGGCTCGGCGTGCGTGGTCGCGGTGATCCTGTTCGGCCTGTCGATGGCCTTCACCTCGCTGCTGCTGCGGCGCAGATCCGGCTTCCTGCAGGAGGACTGAGCCATGACCATGACCACGACGCTGCCGGTGCCCGTGCGCGCCGATCCGATCGAGGCCAGAGGCGCACGCCGCAAAGGTGTCCTGAATTGGGTGGCGCTGCACTCGCTCGCGATCGCCGTCGCGCTGCTGTTCATCCTGCCGTTCGTCTTCGTCTTCCTCACCTCGGTGATGACGGATCGACAGGCCCTCACCTCGGAGCTGTGGCCCGCGCAGTGGCAGTGGCGCAACTACGTCGAGGTGTGGCAGACGCCCGGCTTCCTCGGCTGGTGGCGCAACACGCTGCTGTACGCCGGCGCGGGCACCGCGTTGACCCTGCTGTCGAGCATTCCGGCGGCCTACGCGCTCGCGAAATTCCGGTTCCGCGGCCGCAATCTGGCGTTGATGGCGGTCATCTCGATGATGATGCTGCCCCCGCAGGTCACCGTCATCCCGATGTATCTGGTGTGGTCCAAGCAGTTCCATCTCACCGGCTCGCTGTGGCCGTTGATCATTCCGCTGGCCTTCGGCGAGGCGTTCTCGATATTCCTGCTGCGCCAGTTCCTGCTGACCATTCCCGACGACTATCTCGAGGCCGCGCGCATCGACGGCTGCGGTGAACTACGCATTCTGTTGCGTATCGTGCTGCCGATGGCGCGGCCCGCCATCGCGGCGGTCACGCTGTTCCAGTTCTTCTATTGCTGGAACGACTATTTCGGTCCGCAGATCTATGCCAGCGAGAACCCCGGCGCGTGGACGCTCAGCTATGGGCTGGAGTCCTTCAAGGCCGCACACCACACCAATTGGAATCTCACCATGGCCGCCACCGTACTGGTGATGGCACCGGTGATCATCATCTTCTTCTTCGCGCAGAAGGCTTTCATCGAAGGCGTGACACTGACAGGGGTGAAAGGCTGATGCCCGCACTGAAATTGGCCGTCGTCGGCGGCGGTTCCACCTACACACCCGAGCTGATCGACGGGTTCGCACGACTGCGCGACACCCTGCCGATCGACGAGATCGTGCTGATCGACCCGGCGGCACGACGGCTGGCGCTGATCGCCGGGCTGGCCCGCCGGATGTTCGCGAAGCAGGGCAATCCGGTCCGGGTGTCCACCGCCTCGTCCGTCGCGGCAGGCGCCGACGGTGCCGATGCCGTGCTGCTCCAGTTGCGCGTCGGCGGGCAGGCCGCGCGCAACGACGACGAGACCTGGCCGCTCGAATGCGGTTGTGTCGGACAGGAAACCACCGGCGCGGGCGGTCTGGCCAAGGCGCTGCGCACGGTCCCGGTGGTGCTCGAACTCGCCGAACAGATTCGCCGGGCCAATCCGGACGCCTGGATCATCGATTTCACCAACCCGGTCGGGATCGTCACCCGGGCGTTGCAGACCGCCGGGCACAAGGCGGTCGGCCTGTGCAACGTGGCCATCGATTTCCAGCGAAAGTTCGCCCGGCACTTGGGTGTCGAGCCGGAGCTGGTCCGGCTCGACCACGTCGGCCTCAATCACCTCACCTGGGAGCGCGGCGTCACCGTGCTCGACAGCCCCGGCGCGGCAACAGGTTACGAGGCACTACCCAAACTGCTCGCCGATTTCGGCGCCGAGATCGCGGCCGATACCCGGCTGCCGGTCGAGCTGCTGCGGCACCTCGGCGTCGTTCCGTCGTACTACCTGCGGTATTTCTATCAGCACGATACGGTCGTCGAGGAGTTGCGCGCGAAGGGTTCCCGGGCCGCCGAGGTGGCCGAACTGGAACGGCAGTTGCTCACCATGTACGCCGACCCGGCGTTGGACACCAAACCCGAACTGCTCGGAAAACGCGGTGGCGCTTTCTATTCCGAGGCCGCAGTGCAGCTGATCGCCGCGCTGCTCGGCACCGGCGCGGGCGCGGCCGTGCAGGTGGTCAACACCCGCAACGACGGCACCCTGCCGTCGCTGCCCGACGACGCGGTGCTCGAGGTACCCGCGCGGGTGGACGCGGCGGGAGTCCGTCCGCTGCCGCAGCCGCCGCTCGAGCCGCGTTTCGGCGGGCTGATCGCGCACGTCACCGCCTACGAACAACTGGCGTTGCGGGCCGCCGTCGAAGGCGGGCGCGAACTCGTCTTCGACGCGCTGCTGGCCCATCCGCTGGTCGGCCAGTTCGAATTGGCCGAGCAGCTCACCGACCGGCTGATCGCGCACAACCGCGCGCACCTGAGCTGGGCGTGACCATGCCGACCAACACCGTGCACTGCTGGCGGGGGAAGCGTTTGATGAAACTCCCACAGAACGAGCAGGTTCCGGGCGTCCTCGCGATCGACGCGGGCAACAGCAAGACCGACGTCGCCCTGGTCGCGCTCGACGGGACGGTCCTCGCCGCGGCACGCGGCGGCGGCTATCAGCCCTATCGGGACGGCGCCGAGCAGGCGATCGCGGGGCTCACTCCGCTGGTCGACGCGGTGGCCGAACAGGCCGGGCTCACCCGCGCGGGCGTGCTCACCACCCGGGTGAGCGCCTGCATGGCCAATGTCGACCTGCCCATCGAGGAGCGACGCTTCCACGCCGCCATCGCGGGCAGGCCGTGGGGGCTCTCGGTGGGCGTCGCCAACGACACCTTCGGCCTGCTGCGTGCCGGTACCGACGGCCCCTGCGGCGTCGCGGTGGTCTGCGGCGCCGGAATCAACTGCGCCGGGCTGCGGCCGGACGGCCGGACCGCGCGCTTCCCGGCGCTCGGCGTGCTCACCGGAGACTGGGGTGGCGGCGGCGGAATGGCCGCCGCCGCAATGTGGTACGCCGCGCGGGCCGAGGACGGCCGGGGCGAGCCGACGGCGCTGTCCGCCGCCATCGGCGCATATTTCGGGATGGCCGGAGCCAACGCGGTCGCCGAGGCGATCCACCTCGGTCAGCTGGCCGAACACCGGCTGCACGAGCTGGTCCGGGTGCTGTTCACCACCGCCGAAGCAGGTGACCCGACCGCGCTGCGGCTGATCGATCGGCAAGCCGACGAGATCACCCGCCTGGCCCTCGTCGCCCTGCGCAAGCTCGAACTACTCGACGAACCGACGCCCGTGGTGCTCGGCGGTGGTGTGCTGGCCGCGCGGCAGCCGTTGCTGATCGACAACGTGCGGGCTCGGCTGGCCGCCGCCGCACCCCTGGCGGAACCTCGAATCGTCGTCGCCCCACCGGTTCTCGGCGCGGCGCTGCTCGGGCTGGACCATCTCGCGGCGAGCCCGGCGGCGCAGCGGCGGCTCCGCGCTGCGTATCCGGCTGCGCAGGAGCCGCCGGAGGGCCGGTCCGGGTTCGCCAGCGAGATGGGTCAGTTGGCCTGAGCCGTTACCGGCCGATCTGCAGATCGACGCAGGAGTAGAAAGCGTTCGGAGTATCGGCGATATTCCATACGCTGCGCAGCTTCTGCTTACCGGTGAAACTGCCGAGATTCACGGTGTGCGTTTCGGTCGCACCCGGCGGCCGATTGTTGCCACTGATGTCGGCGACCTTGGTGTTCCCGATCCAGTACTCGTAGTTCGTGGTCCGGTGCCGGGCGGTGAAGGTCCAGGTGAAGGTCACCGTGCTGCCGACCTGGTGGACCTTCCACGGCTTGCTGTCGTCGTCGAGGTCGGCCCAGCGCCGGTCACCGGCGCTGCAATTGCGCTGTCCCTTGGGGCCCTCGACGCTCTGCGGCTCCCATTTGATCGGCCCGCAGGGCAATTGGTTCTGCGCGCACTGCGCCTGCCGGCTGGCAGGCGAGGAAATATAGCCGTGCGCGTTGGCAGGCCCCGCGGGCAGCACGGCGACGACGAACGGTGCCAGACCTGCCGCCGTGACGATGGACAGCATTCTTCTGTTGAACATGGGTGACTCCCTGTGCCCGGAATGGGCAATAGTCGGCCGAATATTCGGCTCGATGCGGTAGGTATTCGAACCTTAAAGCGCCGCCATATAATTGGTCGAGTGCACAGGAGTGGGGAGGCAACTGGGGACCGGGAATAACGAAATAGACTCGAGCCGAACGGTATTCACCGCGATTCAGCCGAAGATCATTTCCGTTTCATTGCTCATTATGCAATAGCCGATTTCGATCTTCCGGCACTCGGAATAGATCGCGATGTCGCAAGGTTCGTCGTGGGGAAGTCCACCGACCGAAAGGATTCCCGATGGCGAAGATGACCAGCGATGAACGCGAGAAGTTCCTGGCCGAGTTGCACGTGGGGGTGATCGCGATCGAACGCGCCGATCGCGCGCCGCTCGCGGTGCCGATCTGGTACGGGTACGAGCCGGGTGGCGAGGTGAAGATCTGGACCGACAACGGCTCGGTGAAAGAGCGCCTGATCCGGGCCGCGGGGCGGTTCTCGCTGACCGCGCAGGTGGAGCAGCCGCCGTACCGGTACGTCACCGTGGAGGGCACGGTGACCAGCATCGAGCGCGCCACCGTGGACGACGTGCTGGCCATCGCCGTGCGCTACCTCGGCCCCGACGAGGGCAAGGCCTTCGCCGAGCAGAACCTCTCCGAATCCTCGCTACTGGTCAGCCTGCGCCCGGAGAAGTGGCTGAGCACGGACTACGCCAAGGAGTAGCGCATCCCCGCGGCCACCACACGAGCCGTGTCGATGTCAATCAACTGTCCCGGTGGGTGCACCTGCCCGGGCAGTTGATTGACAGCAAATGTCGCAACTGCCAACGTATCCAGGGACCGCGAGGTCCTGATCCGGTGGGCCCCGGCGTTGTCGAGCGGAGCGTGCTGATGGGTTTTCTCGAGCCCGACCTGCCAGTGGTCGATCTGCCGCAATGGCGTAAAGGCACACGCGGCGAACGGATTCGGCCGATGGCCCGGCATTGGGCCGAAGTGGGATTCGGCACTCCGGTCGCACTGCACCTGTTCTATGTCGGCAAGATTTTCCTCTACCTGCTCGGCGGCTGGCTGATCGTGCTGAGCACCGCGGGCATCGACGGATTCATCGCGGTGGGCGACTGGTGGTCGGAGCCGATCGTCTTCCAGAAGGTGGTGCTCTACACCCTTTTGTTCGAGGTGGTCGGGCTCGGTTGCGGGTTCGGGCCGCTGAACAACAGATTCTTCCCGCCGCTCGGTTCGATCCTGTATTGGTTGCGGCCCAAGACGATTCGGCTGCCGCCCTGGCCCGGCAAAGTGCCGTTCACCACGGGCACCGATCGCACGATCATCGATATCGCGCTGTATGCGGCACTGCTGGTGGCGGTTTCGGTCGCGCTGTGCTCCGACGGCACCGGACCGGTGCCGGAGTTGAGCACCTCCGTCGGGTTGCTGCCCGTATGGGAGATAGCGGTGATCCTCGGACTGCTCGCCGCAATCGGGTTGCGCGACAAGGTGATATTCCTGGCGGCCCGCGGCGAGGTGTACGGCACGCTGACGGTCGCCTTCTTGTTCACGGCCGCCGATCCGATCGTCGCCGCGAAGGTGGTTTTCGTGGTGATCTGGATGGGCGCCGCGACCTCGAAGCTGAACAAGCACTTCCCGTTCGTGGTGTCCACGATGATGTCGAACAGCCCGGTGTTCCGGCGTAAATCGCTCAAACGCAGGTTCTTCGAGAACTTCCCGGACGATCTGCGGCCCGGGCGCCTCTCCCGGCTGTTCGCGCACGGCGGCACCGTCGTCGAGATGAGTGTGCCGGTCGTGCTGTTCTTTTCGCACGGCGGTCCGGTGACGGCGGTGGCCGCGATCCTCATGATCGGGTTCCACCTGGCCATCCTGACGGCGGTGCCGATGGGCGTGCCGCTGGAGTGGAACGTCTTCATGATCTTCGGGGTGCTGGTGCTGTTCGTGGCGCACGCCGATCTCGGCCTGGCCGCGCTCACCCGGCCGGTGCCGGTGGCGGTGCTGTTCGTGGTGATCGCGGGCATCGTCGTCGCCGGAAACCTGTTCCCGCGCAAGATTTCCTTCCTGCCCGGCATGCGGTATTACGCGGGCAACTGGGATACCACGATGTGGTGCGTCAAGCCGTCCGCGGCGGCGAAGATCAGCCGGCACATCGTCGCGATCGCCGCCATGCCGCAGGCTCAACTGGAACGGTTCTACGGGAAGGACCGCGCGGAGGTCCCGATGTACATGGGATACGCCTTCCGCGCCATGAACACCCACGGACGCGCGCTGTTCACGCTGGTGCACCGGGCGATGCCCGCGGGACACGAGGACGAATACGTCCTCACCGACGGTGAACGGATCTGCAGCACCGCCGTCGGCTGGAACTTCGGCGACGGGCACATGCACAACGAGCAGCTCATCGCCGCGCTGCAGCAGCGCTGCCACTTCGAACCCGGCGAGGTCCGGGTGGTGCTGCTGGACGCTCAGCCGATCCACAAGCGCACCCAGGCCTATCGGCTCGTCGACGCCGCCACCGGCGAGTTCGAGCACGGCGTGGTCCACGTCGCCGACATGGTCACCCGTCAGCCCTGGGCCGACGACGTGCCGGTGCACGTCGGGCCGGGAAAGTGAACTCGGCGAACGATTATGGCCGGCGTGCGGCAAGATCGAAGGCATGACTCCCGGACCGTTCCTGCCCGAGAGCGTCGACGAATTCCGCGTCCTCGCCCGCACCCGGTTGCGTCGGTTCGTCCGGACCGAGGTGCCCGACGAGCCGGGTCTGCGCCGCGCCGCGGTCCTGCTGTGCGTGGTCGGGCAGGCCGACGGCTCCCCCGCGGTGATCGTCATCCGGCGGGCCTACCAGGGGCGCAACGCGGGACAGTGGGGACTGCCCGGCGGCCGGATCGATCCGGGCGAGACCGCCGAACAGGCCGTCCTGCGGGAGCTGCACGAGGAACTCGGCATGACGGCCGCGTCCACCGATCTGGTCGGTCTGCTCGATGACTTCCCCGCCTCCTCCGGTTTTGTGATCACGCCGTTCATCGCGGCGCTGCCCGACGCCGCCGAGCTGACCCCGAACCCGAGCGAGGTGCATTCGGTGCACCTGGTGAACCTCGACCGGCTCGCCGCCGACGACGTGCCGCACTGGGTGTCGCGGCAGCAAGCGGTCCCGCAACCGGAACTGCGCGACGAATCCGAGCCGGTCGCCGCACCCGATGAGGTGCGCCTGCTGCAGATGCGGCTGGGGGCCGATATGACGATCCACGCGCCCACCGGCGCCTTGCTCTGGCAGTTCCGCGAGATCATCCTGCTCGGGCGGGACCACGACAGTGCGCGCGTCTCCCACTTCACCCAACCGGACTGGACCCAGCACTAGCGAACGTGCCGGACATGGCATGCTCGGTGCCCATACCCGATCAGGAGGCCTGGTGACCATCTTCCGCACCATCGTCGGCGTGCAACTACTGCTGATCGAGAACGGGCGGGTACTGCTCGCGCGCCGGCGCAACACCGGGTTCGCCGACGGGCAGTGGAACGCCCCGGGCGGCAAGCTCGACGAGGGCGAGGATGTGCTGACCGCCATCATTCGCGAGGCCGACGAGGAGATCGGCGTCCAGGTGGAGCGGGACGACGTCGACCTGGTCGCCTCGATCCACATCCAGCACCCGCCCGGCCAGACCCGGATCGTGTTCGTCTTCCGCGCCCGGACCTGGTCTGGCGAACCCTGCAACCGCGAACCCGACTCCTGCTCGGAGCTGCGCTGGTTCCCCCTCGACGAACTCCCCGGCAACACCATCCAGAGCACCCGCGCCGGCCTGGACCTCTACCGCCGCGGCGAAAACTTCGGCGTCTACGGCTGGCCCGAACCCTCCCTCATCGGCGACGCCAGATAACCTCTCAGCGTGGCCGCCAGAACGTGAGCGGTTCGCGGGGGTTGTCCCGGACCCAGGCGGAAAGGTCTGCGCCAGCACTGATTCCACCGTCGAGGACGGCCCGGTAGATATCGATGGAACGCTGCTCCGTGATGACGCCGGTGTGGACCTGTGATTTCAGTTCGAGGATCGTGCGTCGCGTTCGCGGTGTGAGCGCGGCCCGCAGCGGCGCGACGAGGTGCGCGGCGCAGGGTCCCGGATGGTCGCGGCGCAGTGCCCACATATCAATTTTCCAGTCGGTTCCGTCGGACCTGCGGTAGCCGAGACGCCAATACAAACCCTCGTCCGGATCGTCGAGATGGTTGCCGAAACGCGCATTGCGCACTCCTTCGACGCGGGCGCAGTCCCGCAGTACGGCGAATCCGTGTTCGATTCGCGGGCTGTCGCAATAGATTTCGACATCGATATCCGGCGCTATCGCCAATTCGTAGGCCACCGCGCCGACGAGGACGGGGGTGCCGAAGTCCTGCCATCGCTCGAAAAGGCGCAATGTGTCGAGGATTTCGTGGGCTTGCCGCCCGCGGAACGCGCTGTGCGCGACTACGTCGGGCATTACGGCGTTTCCTGCGGCGTTCGGGAGAGGGGGTTGGGCCACCAGATTTTGGGGCCGACGATGCTGAAAAGGGCTGGGATCACTACGGTTCGGACCAGGAAGGTGTCGAGCAGGATGCCCAGGCCGACGATGATGCCCAGCTGGGTGAGGATGATCAGCGGCAGGACGCCCAGGACGCAGAAGACGGCGGCCAGGACGATGCCCGCGCTGGTGATGACCGAGCCGGTGGCGGCGACCGCGCGGACGATGCCCTGGGTGCTGCCGTGCTCGGGCGTCTCCTCCTGCGCCCGGGTGACCAGGAAGATGGTGTAGTCGATGCCGAGGGCCACGAGGAACAGGAAGGCGTACAGCGGCGCACTGGTGTCCAGCGCCGGAAAGCCCAAGAGGTGCAGGCTGATCCACGCGCCGAGTCCCAGCGCCGCCAGTGCGCTCAGCACCGAGACGCCCACCAGCAGCACCGCGGCGGGCACCGCCCGCAACAGGGCCAGCAGGATCACCGACACGATGGCCAGGATCGTCGGAATCACCACGCGCTGATCGTGTTCGGCGGCCGTGCGGGTGTCCAGCCCCTCCGCGTCGCCACCGCCGACCAGCGCGCCGGGCACGTCGGCCAGCTCACCGCGCATCGCCTCGATGGTCGAGAAGGCTTGCGGTGAACCGGGTTCGGCGTTCAGCACGACCGAGAAGCGGGTCAGACCGGTCGGCGACGTCCCGGTGGGCCGCGCGTCGGTGACCCCGGGCACGGCGCGCAGAGTCTGTTCCACCGCGGTAGCCGAATCGCTGCGGGCGAGCACGGTGGTCGGATTCGCCGCCCCGGCTGGGAAATGCGCAGCCAGTGTGTCGAACCCCTCGACGGATTCGGCGCGGACGCGGAACTGATCCGTCTGGGAAAGCCCGACATCGGCACCGATCAGCCCCGCCGCGCACGCGCCGAGCGCGACCAGCGCCGCACCCGCCACCAAAACCGGCCTGTGCACCACCCGCGCCGCGATCGCATGCCAGATCCCCGTTTCCGCCGCGACCCGGTCGTCGGCGCGGGGCACGAACGGCCAGAACACATTCCGTCCGCAGAGCGCGAGCGCCGCGGGCAGCGCGACGAGCACGAACAGCAGGGCGACCAGCAGCCCGGCCGCCGCACCCACACCCAGACTGCGCGTGTTGGGCAGCGAGGCGAGCAGCAGCGTCAGCAGCGCGGCGACGACGGTGACATTGCTGGCCAGGATCGCGGGCCCGGCGTGGCGCACCGCGTGCCGGAGCGCGGTCCGATGATCGGGATGCCGATGCAACTCGTCGCGGTAGCGCGAAACCAGCAGCAGCGCATAGTTCGTCCCGGCGCCGAAGACCAGCACGCTGGTGATGCCCGAGGTCGAACCGTCGAAGGCCAGCCCGGTCCACCGTGCCAGTCCGGTGCCGACGGCGGCGGCGACCCGGTCCGCCGAACCGACGACGAGCAAGGGCACCAGCCAGAGCACGGGCGATCGATAGGTGGCGACGAGCAGCAACGCGACGACGGCCGCGGTCACCGCGAGCAGGGTGATGTTCGCGCCGGCGAAGGAATCGGCGATGTCACCGCCGAACGCGGGACCGCCGGTCACCTGGATACGCAGCTCGGCTGGTTGCGCCGCCTTGACGTCGTCGCGCAGTTCCTCGATGCGATCGGTGAGCGCGAATCCGCTCAACGTCGAATCGACCGGTACCCGTCCGATCGCGGCCTTCCGGTCAGGCGCGACGAGCGGCTCCCCCAGCTTCGCGCGCAGGCCCGCCAGATCTTCGGGGCGCAGTTCCGCGCCGTCGGTGCGGGTCACCACGACGACCGCGGGCGCAGTTCCCGCGTCGGGAAACTGGGTGAGCAGTTCTTTGACGCGGGCCGATTCCGCGCTGCCGGGCAACGAGTTCGGAGCCTGCCCGGCGGCGTCGTTGTCGCCGATTCCACCGATCACGCCGAACGACACGGCAACGAGCGCGAGCAGCAGCACCCATGATTTGCCGGCGGTGACGACGGCCGCGAACCGATCCCACATGCGCATCACCACACGATGGCAGAACCGGGCCCGGCGCGCTCGCTACCCACGCGAGCGGGTGGGCATGATCACCGCGGCGCGCGGGGTTCGAGGGCCAGCAGCCGGTCGAGCTGGGCGGCCACCCGATCCAGCGGGGTGACCGTGCGACCCGCGATCGCCATGATGACCGCGCCCTCGATCGCGGCGACGGTCATGGTCGCCAACGACGCGGCGGGTTCGTCCGCGATGCCCTCGGCGGCCAGCTGATCGGTGAGCAGGCCCTCCCACGCGGCGAAGGACTCGGCGGCGATGGCCGGGGCCGCGGGCACCTCCGATCCGGCCAGTGCCGCGGCGACGACCGGGCAGCCCGCGGTGAAGTCCGAGGTGACGAGCAGTTCCTTCCACATCTTCACGAACGCGGCAAGCCGGACCGACGCGCTGCCCTTGCCCGCGTTCGCGGCGATGCCGGCCGCCATGATCTTGCCCGCCGCCCGGGTGGCTTCCTCGACCAGTTCTTGTTTCCCGCGCGGGAAATTCTGATAGATCGAGCGGCGCGCGGTATTGCTGTAGGTCACCAGTTCGGTGATGCCGGTGCCCGCGACTCCGCGACGTCTGATCAAGTCGATCGTGCCCGCGATCAGCCGCTCGCGTGGACGGATGGTCACCGCGGACCTCCTGATCTCTTCTGGGTTCCAGCTCCGATACCCAGCCTAGGACATGTCCGGCGGTATCCGAGGGCCTTGCGGTAGTACGACCATACTACTACCGTGATGGCTATTACACCCAGTTACGGCTACCAAAGGACCGCCCATGCCCGCCACCGTGACTCTGTCCGATCAACTCACCCTGCCGTGCGGCCAGGTGCTGCCCAACCGGCTGATGAAATCGGCACTCAGCGAGGGCCTGGCCGATCCGGGCGGCAGTCCCGGCCAGCGCCTCGAACGCCTCTACACCCGCTGGGGCACAGGCGGTTTCGGGCTGGTCGTCACGGGCAACGTGATGGTCGATCGCGGGCATCTGGGTGAGCCGGGCAACGTGGTGATCGACGACGACCGCGACCTGGACGGCCTGAGCCGCTGGGCGAAGGCCACCAAAGACGGCGGGGCGCCCATCTGGATGCAGCTCAATCATCCGGGCAGACAGGCGAATCCACTCGCCACCCGCACCCGGCCGGTGGCGCCGTCGGCGATCGCACCGAAGATCCCCGGCATGCCGACGCCGCGCGCACTCACCGACGCCGAAATCGAGGCGATCATCGATCGCTACGCCACCACCGCGCAGATCGCGGAGACCGCGGGCTTCGACGGCGTCCAAATCCACGGCGCGCACGGCTATCTCGTCTCGCAGTTCCTCTCGCCCCTGGCCAACCAGCGCACCGATCGCTGGGGTGGCGATGCCGAGCGGCGGCGCCGGTTCGTGCTCGAGGTGGTGCGGCGCATCCGATCCGCCGTGAGCCCGGGCTTCGCGGTCGGTATCAAGCTGAACTCGGCGGACTTTCAGCGCGGCGGCTTCACCGAGGACGAGTCGCGGGCGGTGGTCGAGCAATTGGCGCACGAACACCTGGACCTGATCGAGATCAGCGGCGGTAGTTACGAGTCCCCGGCGATGATGGGACGCAACGACACTCGCTCCGACAGCACCCGCGCCCGCGAGGCCTATTTCCTCGACTACGCGCAGACCGTGCGCACCGCGGCGGCCGGCGTGCCGATCGCGGTCACCGGTGGCTTCCGTTCCCGGTCGGTCATGGTGGCGGCGCTCGCGGCCGCGGACTGTGACGTGATCGGGCTCGGCCGCCCCACCTGCCTGACCCCGGACGCGGCCACCGGACTGATCACCGAACGCGACGATCGACTGCGCACGGTGCCGATCGGAGTGCGTGGCCGGCTCGCCAAGGTCGGCAGCCTGCGCTCCTTCGACGGCGCCCTGGACCTGCAGTGGCACACCGACCAACTGCACCTGCTGGGCGCGGGCAACGACCCCGACCCGGCCCGGCCGTGGTGGAAGACCACCGTCACGATGTTGAGCCGCAACGGGCTCGACGCCTTCCGCAGCAAGCGCGGCTGAGCCGGGCCGAACCTGACAATGCGCGGCGGCTGTTAACCGGCCTGCGTAGCCATGTTCACATCGTGTTTACGATGTCCGAATGCTTATTCACGACCCGCAACGAGCCTCGCCCGACACCGAGCAGCTCGCGCCGCGCCGGCTGCGACCGGCGCTGGTCTGGTGCGCGCTGGCCGCCGCGGCGCTCGTGCTGGTCCTGGGCCAGGTCGTGGCCGTGCACATCAACGCGCTGGGCCCGCTGACCAGCCTGGCGTGGGACTACGTCGGCAGGCCGAAATCGGCGACCACACCGTGGGCCGGTTTCCTGCTCGCGCTCGTCGGCGTCGCGACCCGGGTCCGGCTCAACGCGCTCGCCGCGGCGGTCGGCATCGATGTGGTGTTCGTGCTCATCCGGGCGGTCGAGGGCCGCGCCTTCACGGTCGGCAACGGCCCGACCATCGTGCTCACCGCGCTCGCGGTCATCGCCGCCTGGCGGTGGACCGGCGCGACGCGACAGGTCGCTCTGCGCACCATCGCGCTCGGCGCGCTGCTCATCCTCGCGACCAAGGTCGGCGAGATCTGGCTGGACGTCACCGCGTGGGCCTGCCCGCAGGTGCTCGATCCCTATGTGCAACTTGCGGATCGGGCGCTCGGCAGCCCGTCCTGGTTGGTCGGCCACGCTCTCGACGTGGCAGGCCCGATCCCGCTCGGCATCGTGCGCTGGGTGTACTTCGAGCTGCCCGCCGCGGCCATCGTCGTCGCCATCTGGCAGTTGCGCGGGGTGACCACCGGCGCGTGGCCGCGGCACCATCTGGTGCGCACCTTCTTGGCGCTCGGGTTGATCGGGCCGATCTTCTATGTGGTGTTCCCCGTCGTCGGACCGATCCTCGCGTTCGGATCCTGGGGCCACGGCATGGAATTGGCGAACGTCTGGCCCGATGTCGTGCCGCCGGTGCCCGCTTCGGTCGGGTCCATGCCGTTCGACGGGATCACGCCGCGCAACTGCATGCCGTCACTGCACACGGCGTGGGCGCTGTCGCTGTTCATCCACTCGCGCCGCGGCCCGCGCTGGCTGCGCTGGGGCGGCACCTTCTGGCTGGTGTGCACGCTGATCGCGACCCTGGGCCTCGGCGCGCACTACGGCATCGATCTGATCATCGGTGCGACGCTGTGCCTGACCGTCGAATCGGTGCTGCGCGAACCGGATCGCGGCTGGGACCGGTACCGCGTGCGCATGGTCGCGTTGGGCGTCGGCACCTTCACGGTGCTGCTGCTGTGTATCCGCTATCTGGCCCTGCCGATGGCGACGCACCCGGTCCCGTTCGGTCTGACCGTCCTCGCCGCGTTCGCCGCGGTGGTGTACACGTTCTATTCGACCTGGTTCGCCCGCGATCGAGAACAGCTGGCGGAGAACGTTATTCGCTGAGCCGCGGGACGCTCGGCGCGGTACTTCCGCGCCGAGCGCGACGCCTCAGTCGCAGACCGCGCCGAACGACGCCGACCCGACCAGCTTCGAGTACTTGGCGAGCACACCGCGGGTATAGCGGGGCGGCAACGGTTCCCAGCCGACCTGGCGCTGTTCGAGGTCCGCGGCGTCGACCAGCAGATCGAGCGTGCCCGCGCCGACATCGAGGCGGATCCGATCCCCGTCCCGGACGTACGCGATCGGTCCGCCGTCCACCGCCTCCGGCGCGACGTGGCCCACACACAAACCGGTGGTACCGCCGGAGAATCGACCGTCGGTGAGCAGCAGCACGTCCTTGCCGAGCCCCGCACCCTTGATCGCGGCGGTGATGGCGAGCATCTCGCGCATGCCCGGCCCGCCCTTGGGCCCCTCGTAGCGGATGACCACCACGTCGCCCGCGGTGATTGTGCCGTCCTCGAGCGCGTCCATCGCGGCCCGCTCGCGGTCGAAAACCCTTGCCGTGCCGGTGAATACGTCAGAGTCGAAACCTGCCGACTTCACCACGGCGCCGCCGGGCGCGAGCGAGCCGTGCAGGATGGTGATGCCGCCGGTCGGGTGGATCGGGGCGCGCATCGCCCGCACCACCTTGCCGTCCGGGTCCGGCGGCGCGATCTCGGCCAGATTCTGCGCGACCGTCCGGCCGGTCACGGTGAGGCAATCCCCGTGCAGCAGACCGGCATCCAGCAACGCCTTCATCATCACCGGCACACCGCCGATGCGGTCCACGTCGGTCATCACATGCTTGCCGAACGGTTTCACGTCGGCCAGATGCGGCACCCGGCGGCCGACCCGGGCGAAATCCGCCAGGGTCAGCTCGACCCGCGCGTCGTGCGCGATCGCCAGCAGATGCAGCACGGCATTGGTGGAACCGCCGAACGCCATCACCACGGCGATCGCGTTCTCGAACGCCTCCTTGGTGAGAATGTCGGCGGTGGTGATACCGCGCCGGAGCAACTCCACGACCGCTTCCCCGCTGCGCCGCGCGTAGCCGTCGCGGCGCCGGTCGGTCGCGGGCGGGGCGGCACTGCCGGGCAGCGACATGCCCATCGCCTCGGCGGCACTGGCCATGGTGTTCGCGGTGTACATCCCGCCGCACGCCCCCTCGCCCGGGCAGATGGCCCGTTCGATGGCGTCCACGTCGGCGCGGCTCATCAGCCCGCGCGAGCACGCGCCGACCGCCTCGAACGCGTCGATGATCGTCACCTCGCGCTCGCTGCCGTCGGACAGCTTGGCGATACCGGGCAGGATCGAGCCCGCGTACAGGAACACGCTCGCAAGATTCAGGCGCGCGGCCGCCATCAGCATGCCGGGCAGCGATTTGTCACAGCCGGCCAGCAATACCGAACCGTCGAGGCGCTCGGCCTGCATCACCGTCTCGACACTGTCGGCGATCACCTCCCGTGACACCAGCGAGAAGTGCATGCCCTCGTGGCCCATCGAGATACCGTCGGACACCGAGATGGTGCCGAACTCCATCGGGTAGCCGCCGCCCGCGAAGACGCCTTCCTTGCTCGCCTTGGCCAGCCGGTCCAGCGAGAGGTTGCACGGCGTGATCTCGTTCCACGAGGAGGCGACGCCGATCTGGGATTTCCCCCAGTCCGCGTCCCCCATGCCGACCGCGCGCAGCATGCCGCGCGCGGCGGTTTTCTCGAGGCCGTCGGTGACGTCGCGGCTGCGGGGCTTGATATCGGGCGTGTTCGGATCAGTGGGCACGATGGTCCATCATCCTCCGCCCGGCGCCGATCCCGCGCCGGGCACGCCCGGACGAGCTGGTCAGACTCGGCGATCTCCGGCCAGGAAGGGCGTCACCTGGCTCAGCACCTCGGCCGCGTTGTTCCAGCACGCCACGTGGTCGTGCGCGGGCAGCGCCCAGAACGGCGTGCCGGTCTGGGCGGCGAAGGTCCGCATCGGCTCGAACCAGATGTCCTCGGTGCCCGCGTACATGAGCATCGGCACGTCCGACTCCGCGAGCCGGTCCTTCAGGCCGGGCTCCCGGGAGAACGCGGTGTAGTTGGCGCGCAGCGCCGCCGGGTCCGCCGCCTCGATCACCGCCGCGAGACCGGGATCGGCCAGCGAACCCTGCTCGATCAGGGGGTACAGGTCCGCGTCGTCGGGCAGCCCGAGCTGACCGCGCATCAGCGCGAGCGCCGAGCCGAACCCGTCGATCGGGTCGAACGCGCCCGCGACCAGCCGGGTGAGCCGCTCGGGAGCGTGCACGGCCACGGCGTAACCGGTCAGCGCGCCCAGCGAGTAGCCCCAGAAGGCCGCACGGTCCGCGCCGACCTCGTCGAGCACGGCGGTGATGTAGTCGACCCGTCGCGCCAGCGCGTAGTCGGCCGTGTCGCCGGGCGCATCGCTCGCGCCGAGGCCCAGCGGATCCATGGTGATCACGGTGTGGCCGGCCGCGAGGACCGAGGTGTATCCCGCCGTCGCCCAGTGCGCCCCGACCTGGAACATGCCCGGATGCAACACCACCGGCGGACCGTCGCCGACCACCTCGAAGGCGATCTTGTGTCCGTTACTGCGCGCGATGGGCACCTGTTACTCCTTGTCACGTCCGGTCGAATCCTGGACGAGAGTACCGATCGACTGCCCTGCCGAAAACCGGATTACCTGCACCGACCCCCCTATCGGTGAGCATCGCCGAGGTTGAGACACTCGACAAAACGTGTCGCACGTGAGACACTGACTGCGGCATGTTTCATCAAGCGGGGGGCTTTCGTCATGCACGGATTACAGAACCAGGTTGCGGCAGGCGTTGGCTTCGCCGCGCAGTTGGCAGCACTGTTCCAACGGTGGGCCCGCGAACACGGTGCACCGCTGTCGAACCGGGAGCTGACCCGGCGACTGGTCGCGGCGGGCGAGCAAG
The DNA here is from genome assembly GCF_000308475.2 of Nocardia brasiliensis NBRC 14402. Classification (GTDB taxonomy): domain Bacteria; phylum Actinomycetota; class Actinomycetes; order Mycobacteriales; family Mycobacteriaceae; genus Nocardia; species Nocardia brasiliensis. The sequence continues at coordinate 139,254 of NZ_BAFT02000098.1, forward strand.
TCTCGGAGCCGTATATGTCGCAGCTGCGGCGCGGCCTGCGCCGCAATCCCGCGCCGTCCCTGGTCGCCGCGCTGGTGACGTTCTTCGGCGTGCACGAGGACTATTTCGAGGTCGGGGCGTCGCCGATGGCACCGGGCGACAGGGCGGTGGTTGCCCGTCTGCTCACCCCGGGTGTCCAGCGGCTGCTGCGGACCACCGCGGGACTCTCCACCGAATCGATGGATCTGCTCGTCTCCGTGGCGGACGAGTTGCGGGCAACGGACGCAAGGCAATCCAGCTAGCCCCGGCTTCGCCCGGCGCGCGACCGTCGCCGAGTCGTGCGACGTCGCCGGCCTTGTGTGCGACACTTTGCCCATGGTGTTGCACGAAGCGGAGGCGCTCGCGCCCGACGATCCGGTACTGATCGCCGCTTCGGAGATGTTCGTCAGCGAGGGCTGGATCGATGTCCGCAAACTGGCGACCGTCACCGGAGTGAGTCGTGCGACGCTGTATCGCCATTATCGCGATCGCGACCGGCTCCTCGGCGAGGTCGTCTGGCGGCACGCCGCCGCGGATCTCGCGAAACTGCGGAAGAAGAATCGGGGCAGGGGCGCCGCCGGCATCGCGGACACGGTGCAGGGCTTGATGCAGACCAGCGCTACCCGCTCATCGATGCGGACCTTTCTGGCCGAACACACCGACGTGGCGTTGCGCGTACTGACCTCGAAACACGGTGTGGTCCAGGAACGATTCATCGACGCCGTCGCTGAGTTGATCATCGCCGAAATCGGTGAGCCCGCCGATATCGATGTACACACCCTCGCCTATGCGATCGTCCGGGTCAGCGAATCCTTTTACTATCGCGACTACATCACCGGCGAGCCCGCGGACAATACCGCCGCGGCGATCATCATCAGCCGGCTGCTCCGCTAGCGGTCGACATTTGCCGCTCCGGCGGGATTCCCCGCCGACCTCGCCAGAGCGGCAAATTGTCAACCACATCGACACGCCGATCGCGACCAAGGTGAAACATTCGGCCGCGGATCGACTGTCACCGAAAGTCACGCACACTGTCTGCGATAACCTCCACCTTCAGAATAGCGAATATCCGGCTATTTACCTACAGTGTGTAACCTACATCATGTAACCAGTCGTGGAAGGCAGCGGAATGAGTCCCGATCCATTACACGAAGCGGCGAGCTATCCGAAGGGAAAGGTCCCGCGAGCAGTCCGGGACCAGCAGATTCTGGCTATTGCGACCCAGCTGTTCACGGAGAAAGGCTACGGAAAGACGACGATGGAGGACATCGTCCGAACCGCAGGGGTATCGCGTCCGATCGTGTACGACCTGGCCGGCTCGAAAGCCGAGCTATATCTTCGCGTTTTCGAGAACGCCGCCGATGAACTCCGCGTGCGAATCAGCTCATCCATCGTCGAAAGCGGCGAGAACGGCGACCTGATGGCGGCTCTGCGCGCCGCGATATCCACCATGTTCGAGCACGCCGACAGCGACCCCGCCGTCTTGAATTTCGTGATGACCGGAAGTGGCGATCCCGAATTGGACCGAAGGGTAGCCGAAATTCGCGATCGGACCCGTCACGAAATGGCCGATCTCCTCGCCCTCGCCGCACAAGCCGCGGGCCGGGAAATCGATCGAGACCGGATCGAAGTGCTTGTCCATGCCGTGCACGGCGCTTGCGAATATGCTGCACACTGGCGAGTTGGTAACAAACCCGAACTCGCCATGTCGACCTTATCCACCTGGATGCTCGAATTCATCGATCCAGGAATACGAGCCCTGCTCGAGCAGTCCATACCCTCGTGATTCACCGAGCATGTTCCATGGCGAGACACTCTACTGCCGTTGTCTCACGAGCACGCACCTCCCCGGCGCGTGCATCCTTCGCTGTGCCTACTGTTCAGTCGGGTCGTGCTTGTAACGACTACTCGCGCTGTGCCATTCGAAGCCACCGGCCATCCATGCCTGCGCGCCCCGCAGGAACCGATGCAGTTCGGGGGACGGGATCGCGGCGAGCTCGCGCTGGCTGATCTCGAATCCGCGGACGAAATCGTTGTGCAGGGCGACGGTGCGTTCGATCGCGTCGTCGAGCGAACAGTTCTCCTCGGCCTGGATCAGCAGGACCAGGTTGGAGTCCGGAAGTTCGTCGGCCGCCTCTTTTTCGGCCGAATAGAGATCGTTGACGAGCACCGACGCCGTTCCCGCCTGCATCAGCGTGCGGTGGAAAAGTGGTGCGTAGAAAAGGTTTCCGGTGAGTTCGTAGCCCCCGACGACGTCGATGAGCGTCATCGAGGTGTAGAAGCTGTCGTGCTGGCGCGCCGCGAGGTAACGCCATGCGGGCGGCGGTGTTTCGAGATAGCGCCACGCCGCATAGGCGGTCCAGCTCACGTACATCTGGAACGTGGTGTTACACGCGCGCATCACCTGGGACGGCGTCGCGTGCCGGGACAGGTGCGCGGTGGCCGACTTCAGCGCCACGAGAACAGGATCGGCGGCCACCGCCTCGTCGAGCTGTTCGGTGAAGCGTCCCGCATCCGGCGGCGGGTCCATCGCCGACATCACCAGCGCCAGCCGCGGCGGCAGTTCCGTCGGGGTCGCGCCCAGCGGCGTCTCGTCGGCGTAGTAGTCGTCGGCCGCCCACCACGCGGCATTCATCTGCGCCGCGACGAGCAGCAGGTCCGGGTCGTCGCTGTCGGGATGGGTGAGCATCGCCAACCGCCCGAACCCGGTGTCGCGGAACTTGTCCATGCGACCCTCGTGGATACCGACGCCTTCGGCCCACGCCACCAGCCGCCGATTGACCTCAGCGCCCAGCTCCTCATCGATCCGCGCGGTCGCCGGACAATACAGCGGCGAATGCGAACCGTCGCCCCACTCCCGCTCGATATACGGCAGCGGCGCGCAGGTGTCATGGCGAACGTGTTCCGGGCGCAATAGGGTGTTACCGATTCCGCGCTCCACCAAGGGAATCGATGGCGGGTCGGCGAGAGTGCAAGCGACGTAGGCGTTTTCGTCGGCTTCGACGGCGGCCGGCAACACCGCACCCGGGATTCGGAACGCCGAGGTCCCCAATCCGGACGGGGTGGCGAATTGCGATTGAGGTCGGCGCATCACGTTGTCCTCCCGAACACTGTCACGGATGGAAGCGTTTTCGATCGGTACATCAATTGCCCGCCTGGGCCGACTCATCTACCAGACCCATGCGGCCATCGTGGTTCCTCGTCATCGGGAGAACTCACTCGAATGGTGGCCCACCCGGGTTCGCACCGGAATCGGGCCTGTCACGATCCTGTTCGCGCTGGAGCCGTTCGCTGCCACCAAGGGTAGTGCCAAGATTCCTCGGTCGTCAGAGGAATTCACGAAGTATCGACGGCACCGGCGCGACACCCCCGACGGCCGCCGCGACAACCGACGTCACAAACTTCCTCCGCATGAGACTCCCCTTCCCCAGTTCCTCCACGTGGTGCAGGCGGTCGGCGGCGCAGCACCCGCCACTCAACCGACCTGCACGTGAGACACCATCACCCTCATGTCCCAGCCGAGACACTATCGCATGCATGTCTCAGCGACAAGGCGACCAGTGTCCGACCCAGCCGTCGTTCGATCGAGTCCCCGAGTGCCCTTCCCGCCACAGACCAGGCTCGCGGTTCCTACAAATCGACGATTACGTCGTGATTGCCGCGCTCCCGATCCGGCTTATACGACCGCCCATTTCATAAACAACGGGCGGGAAATTTCGAAGACTCACAAGGACAGAAACTCAATTCGACGATCTATTCAGGGCGCGAATCGATGCCGACGAACAGACTCGTACCCATGGGCCGGGACAGCGACCGCCCCTCGTCGGCAACCCGCCCGGACACACCGTCAAACCCACTGAGCATCAGCGCTTTTGCCACAATGCACACAAGACGGGCATCCCGGTCGTACCGGATCACAAATACCGGTCGTTATTTTTATCCGGAAACTTCGCCGTAGCAATATGTAACCACTCGGAAATATCCATCTCGGTAAGCTCCCATTTCGAAGAACGGAACCCCCTTCTTCGAATCACAGATCCACAAGGAGAGAACAATGGGCTTGGTAGCCGGTTTGGTCGAAATTGTCGGAAATCTCCTGCATCTCCTGCTCGGCGGACTCTGACAAACCGCTGAACACTCGGCCCCGTGTCGCGCGGACGCGGGGCCGAGTCGTTGCCGGGCCCGCCTCCCGCGGGTGACCCCCACCACAAATCTTCGGTTGCGTGACAGGGGTCACTCCGTTACCTTGTGCAATGTCACACGTCACATGACGCGAATCGCGGCGTAGGTCGTGACTCGTCGCGCAGAGGGAGGCTCTTATGTCCGGATCGATCTCGTCGGCTGCCGCCAAGCCGTGGCATGGGGTCCTGGTGGCCACCACCCTGCCGTTCACGGCGGACTACTCGGTCGATTACGACGCGTACGGCGAACACGTCGCGTGGCTGGCGGCGAACGGCTGCCACGGGGTCAGCCCGAACGGATCGCTCGGTGAGTACCAGACGCTGGACGACGACGAGCGAGCCCGCGTGGTGGCCACGGCCGTCGCGGCCGCCCCCGCCGGATGCACCGTGATGCCGGGCATCGCCGCCTACGGCGCATTGCAGGCGCGCAAGTGGGCGGTGCAGGCCGCGTCCGCCGGTGCCCAGGCGGTAATGCTGTTGCCGCCCAATACCTATCGCGGCGGTCGCGATTCGGTGCTCGATCACTACCGCACGGTCGCCGAGGTCGGGCTCCCGATCGTCGCGTACAACAACCCGATCGATACCCGCATCGACCTGACCCCCGACCTCCTGGCCGAGTTGCACGTCGAAGGCCTGATCGTCGGCGTCAAGGAGTTCACCGGCGACGTGCGGCGCTTCTACGAGATCAAGGAACTGGCACCGGAACTCGATGTCCTCGTCGGCTCCGACGACGTGGTGCTCGAACTCGGTATCGCCGGTGCCGTCGGCTGGGTGGCCGGTTACCCGAACGCCATCCCGAAGGCGACGGTCGAGCTCTACAACGCCGCCGTGAACCGCGATCTGGACAAGGCGCTTCCGCTGTACCGCGACCTGCACAAGCTGCTGCGCTGGGATTCCAAGACCGAGTTCGTGCACGCGATCAAGCTGTCGATGGATCTGGCCGGTCGTCGCGGCGGGCAGTGCCGGCCGCCGCGGGTCCCGCTCGCACCGGAACTCGCGGCGAAGATCACGGCCGCCACCCAGGACGTGCTGGCCAAGGGCTACCAATAACCGACCCGACGGTCGGAAAGGTTGCATGATGCACACGGCAAGTGAGGAGGAAGCGATGGGCGAGACCACGGTGGACGCGATCGTCGCGGCAGCCGCGGCGGCGGCCAAACCCTGGGCCGCAGTCGGATCGGCGGACCGGGCCGGGGTGCTGCACGGCATCGCGGATCGGCTGGCCGCGCACGCCGCGGCACTCATCGCCCTGGCGATGCGGGAGACACACCTGTCCGAGCCGAGGCTGACCGCGGAGTTGCAGCGCACCGGCTTCCAGCTGCGGCTGTTCGCCCGGACCGTGCTCGACGGCGGCTACCTGGACGTGCGCATCGACACCGCGGACCCGGACTGGCCGATGGGTGCGCCGCGCCCGGACCTGCGCCGGATGAACATTCCGCTGGGACCGGTGCTCAACTTCGCGGCAAGCAACTTCCCGTTCGCCTTCTCCGTCGCGGGCGGGGACACCGCGGCCGCGCTCGCCGCGGGGTGCCCGGTGATCGTCAAGGCCAGCCCCGGGCATCCGCTCCTGTCCCGCGCGGTCGCCGACCTGATCGAGCAGGCGCTGCTCGAATGTGGCGCGCCGAGTGGCACTTTCGGTCTGGTGCTCGGGCGCGAAGCCGGCGTGCAGGTACTCACCCATCCCGCGATCGCCGCGGCGGCGTTCACCGGATCGACGGCGGGTGGACGTGCGCTCTACGACCTGGCCTGCCGTCGCCCGGTGCCGATCCCGTTCTACGGCGAACTCGGCTCGATCAACCCGGTCTTCGTCACCGAGCAGGCGGCGCGCACCCGGGCCGGTGAGATCGCCGCGGGACTGCTGACCGCGGTGAGTTCGAGCGCGGGTCAGCTGTGCACCAAACCTGGTCTGGTCGCGGTTCCCGTGGACGCGCCGGTCCTCGACGCGCTGTCCGATCTGGTCCGGACCCGGCCGGTGCCGACCGGCGCGTTGCTGAACGACGAGATCGCGGCGGGCTTCGCCGCTGTCGTGCGGCAGGTGCGCGACCACGCGGACGTCGAACTGCTGGCGGGTGGCGGCCCGGACGAGGCCTTGCTGCTCACCACGACGGCACGCGCCGTGCTGGCCGATCCCGACCGCCTGCTGCACGAAATGTTCGGTCCGGCAACTCTTCTGGTCACCTACCGGGACACCGCCGAATTGCTCGACCTGGCCCGGACGGTGGGCGGTCAGCTCACCGCGACGGTGTTCGGCGAGCAGGCGGACGACACGACCCGTGCGCTCATCGCGGCGGCCGTCGACGTGGCGGGACGGGTGCTGTGGAACAGCTGGCCCACCGGGCTGTCGGTGACCTACGCGCAACAGCACGGCGGCCCTTACCCGGCGACCACCGCACCGTCGTCGACTTCCGTCGGCACCGCGTCGATTTCCCGCTTCCTGCGGCCGGTGGTCTATCAGTCCGTGCCGGAGGACCTGCTGCCGCTCGAATTGCGCACCGGCAACCCGCTTTCCGTGCCGCAGTCGGTGAACGGAGCGCCGGCGCAATGACCGAGATCCCGCCCCGCTCCCCTGCCCTGCGGGGAACCGACGTGCTGATCATCGGCGGCGGCATGATCGGCTGCGCCCTCGCCGACCGCCTCGCGCTGGCGGGTGCCTCGGTGCGCGTCTGCGAGCGGGGTGGGATCGCCTCGGGCACCACGGCACACGGTGAAGGCAATGTTCTCGTCTCCGACAAAGGGCCCGGGCCCGAACTGCGCCTGGCCCAGCTGTCCCGGCGACTGTGGCCCGAGGTGCTCGCGCGAATCGGCGCACGGCACCCGGCGGATGCGGCGGCCGTCGAGTGGGAAGCCAAGGGCGGCATCGTCGTTGCCACCACCGAGCCCGGCGCGGCGGCACTGGCCGAGTTCGCCGCGCGGCAGCGGAGCGCGGGCGTGCGTTGCGAGCAACTCGACACGGACCAGCTCGCCGCGGCCGAACCGGCGTTGACCCGGGATGTGTGCGCCGCCGTGCACTACCCCGAGGACGCGCAGGTGCAGCCCGCCGGTGCGGCGACCGCGCTGCTCGAATCCGCCGTCGCCGCAGGAACTCTGGTGGAGACCGACTGCGAGGTGGTTGCTCCGCTGCGCCGTGGCGAACGACTGATCGGCGTGCGCACCACCCGCGGGCCACGGCACGCCGATATCGTGATCAATGCGGCGGGCCCGTGGTCGGCAGCGGTCGGCGCGCTATTCGGCGCGCCGATCGCGGTGCGGCCGCGACGCGGGGACGTGCTGATCACCGCACCCATGCCGCCGACCGTCTTCCACAAGGTCTACGACGCGGATTACGTTGGCGCCGTCGGCAGTTCGGACACGGCCCTGCAATCGTCGGCCGTGGTGGAGTCGACGCGCGGCGGCCCGCTGCTGCTCGGCTCCTCCCGCCGGCAATGCGGCTTCGACAACCGCCTGCGCCCGGACAGCCTGGCCGCCATTGCCCGCAAAGCAATTCGGCTCTATCCCGTGCTGGCCGATGTCGCGATCATGCGCGCCTACGGAGGCTTTCGCCCTTACGTCGACGACCATCTGCCCGTGATCGGTCCCGACCCACGCCTGCCCGGCCTCTGGCATGCGACCGGACACGAAGGGGCGGGCATCGGCCTGTCCGTCGGCACCGCCGAATTGATCTGTGCGGCATTGACCGGTGGTCCGGATCATCCCGACCTGGCGGCGTTCACCGTCGACCGCCCGGCCGTACGCGCGGCGGAAATCACTGAGGAAGTGCACCGATGAGCAACCACACCAGCGAACGGCACCGGCTCGGTCGGTGCGTCGACCGGTACGGCCCGCCGAGCTCTCAGGACCGGACCGCGACCGCGGTCACCGAGACGATCGTGATGCCGTGGCCGATGGATGGTCTCGGCGGACAGCAGCACACCGTGCCTAGGAACGCACCGTTGAACTGCGAGGTTACCGCGTGAGCGCACAGCTGATCCCTGCGGGCAGCGATCCCCTCGGCCGCGACGATCGCCCGCTGACCGTCACCGTCGACGGCGTGCCGGTGCGCGGCGTACACGGGCAAACGCTCGCCACGGTCCTATTGGCCGGCGGTCACGATCACTGGCGCACCGCACCGACCGGCGGTGGGCGCGGCGTCTTCTGCGGCATAGGCGTCTGCTTCGACTGTGTCGCCACCGTCAACGGCATCCCCGACATCCGCCTGTGCCGCCGCCCCGCCCGCGACGGCGACACCGTGCACACCCAATCCCACCCGTCGAACACCCACACCGAGCACGCCACGGCTCTGCTCGGTGACCCGAATTCCCATGGCGAGCAGCCAGCTCCGATCAGCAGCCACATCGCACACACGCAGTCTCGCGCGTTCGACATCCACACCGAACGCTCAACGGCTCTGATCGACGACGCGAAATCCGATAGCGCGCAATGCACATCGGTCGACGGCGAGACCGCAGCGGCGGACGGCGGCGACCCGCAGCGTTCGGCAGACCGCGAGACCGCGGGCGACGTACCCGGCATCGACGAACGACACGACCGGCCGCGAGGAGGCACCCGATGACCAAGCATGTAGTCGTGATCGGCGGGGGGCCTGCGGGAACGGCGGCCGCGGCGGCCGCCCTGCGGTCCGGTGCGACCGTAACGCTGATCGATGCGAACGAGACGCTCGGCGGTCAGTACAACCGGCGTATTCCTGCCGCCTACGGGGTGCGGAATCCGCTGCGGATCGGGCACGGTTACGTCGCGGCGCAGCGCCTGGGGTGGCAGCTGAGCGAGCACCCGCGATGCGAATATCTTTCGTGGGCAGCGGTCTATCAGATCGAGCGGGCACCGGACGGTGGTTGCCCGATCGTGCGGCTATGGCAAGGCATCGAGGGTGAGCGGCGCACACATCGCGAAATTCGCGGCGACGCACTGATTCTCGCCACCGGCGCGTATGACCGCGTGTGCCCGTTCCCCGGCTGGGATCTCCCCGGCGTGTACACCGCGGGCGCCGCGCAGACCCTCGCGAAGACACAGCGTCTGCTGGTCGGCAAGTCCGTATTGCTGTCCGGCACCGGCCCCTTCCTCCTTCCGGTCGCGCAGTCACTGATCACGGGCGGCGCACGGGTGCAAGCGATTCTGGAGGCCAATCCGGCGTCCCGCATCGCGCGCGAATGGCTCACCCGCCCTTGGGAACTGCGCCACAGCGCGGGCAAAGCGGCCGAGTTGATCGAGTACGCCGCCGCCGGGATCCGGCACCGCGTCCCGCTGCATACCGCGCATGCCGTGGTGGCCGTCGCCGGTGCCGGCCGCGCCGAAGAAGCGACGATCGCCCGCTTGGACGAGAACTGGGCACCGATCCCCGGCACCCAGCACACCGTGCCGGTCGACGCGGTGGCCGTCTCACACGGTTTCACCCCGCAGCACGAACTGGCGGTGGCCGCCGGTGCGGCGCTCGCTGCGGACGGTTTCGTCCAGGTGGACGACCAGCAGCACACTAGCGCCGAGAGTGTTTGGGCGGCAGGCGAACTCACGGGCATCGGCGGCGCTCAGGTGGCGGCGATCGAAGGCACCGTCGCCGGGCTGGCCGCCGCGGACGCTCCCCTCGGCCGCGGGTTGCGCGCGCGGCAGCGCACCGCCGGGCAGTTCGTCGCCCGGCTCGCCGCCGCGCATCCGATCCGCCCCGGCGTGCTGACCTGGGCGCGGGCGGACACCGTGTGCTGCCGCTGCGAGGGCACCACGCACGCCGAACTGACCGCCGAATGGTCGCGCACCACCGGCGGCGGCTATCGCCCGACGAAGCTGGCCACCCGCGCCGGTCTCGGGCCGTGTCAGGGCCGGATGTGCGCGGCGAATATCGAAGCGCTGCGCCGTCATTCATGCCCCGACGGCACGGATATGCCCGGTCTCGCCGCGGCCACCCCGGCCTGGCGTCCACTGGCCGCGCCCGTGCGGCTGCGCGAACTGGCCGATCTCGACAACGAAGGATCCTGATGCGAAGCAAGACGATCATCTCCGCGATCGACACCCACACCGAGGGCATGCCGACCAGGGTGATCACCGGCGGTGTCGGCACGATCCCCGGCGACACCATGGCGGCCCGGCGCGCCTATTTCGCCGAGCACCTGGACGGCCTGCGCAAACTGCTGGTCAACGAGCCGCGCGGGCACGCCTCGATGAGCGGGGCGATCCTGCAACCGGCCACCACCGCCGACGGTCACTACGGCGTGCTGTTCATCGAGGTCAGCGGCCTGCTGCCGATGTGCGGGCACGGCACCATCGGGGTCGCGACCGCCCTGATCGAGGCGGGCATGGTGCCGGTCACCGAACCGGTCACCGAGATCCGGCTGGACACCCCGGCCGGCCGGGTGGTCGCCGCGGTCGCGGTCAGCGGCGGCCACGCCGATTCGGTGACGCTACGCAACGTGCCCGCCTACTGCGACAGCCTGGACAACAAGGTCGAGGTGCCCGAGCTGGGCACGGTGCGCTACGACCTGGCCTATGGCGGAAACTTCTACGCCATAGTCGATCTCGCCGAGGTCGGGCTGCCGTTCGATCGCGCGCACAAGGACCGGATTCTCGCCGCCGGACTCCGGATCATGCAGGCGATCGACGAGTCCCGGCGCCCGGTGCACCCCGAGGACGAGCAGATCGCCGGCTGCAAGCACGTCCTGTTCCTCGATCCCGCGTCGACGCCGGCCCATACCCGGCACGCGATGGCCATTCACCCCGGATGGTTCGACCGCTCCCCGTGCGGCACCGGGACGTCCGCGCTGCTGGCCCGGCAGCACGCCCGCGGCCTGCTCACCGACGACCAAGTGCTGCAGAACGATTCGTTCATCGGTACCACGTTCTGTGCCCGAGCCGTCGAATCGACCAGCGTGGGTGACCACCCCGCGATCGTGCCCGCCATCACCGGCCGCGCCTGGCTCACCGGCACCGCCAACTACCTGCTCGACCCGTCGGATCCCTTCCCCGAGGGTTTCGTTTTCTGATTCACCGCTGCACCCCTCGAAAGGCCCGGCAATGAAGCCTGTCACCACCCGACCCCAGCGACCGCCGCTCAGCCGCGCGACGATCCTGCGCCGCATGCCCGTAACCGACAGCGACACCGGCGATTTCGCCAAGAGCATGGGTCTGTGGCAGTTGGTCGCGCTCAGTCTCGGCGGGCTCGTCGGCGCGGGCGTGTTCTCCCTGGCCGGTGTGGTGGCCAAGGAGGTGGCCGGGCCCGGCGTGCTGCTCTCGTTCGGCATCGCCATCGTCGCCTCCGGCGCGGCGGGGCTCTGCTACGCCGAATTCGCCGGGATGGTGCCGCGCGCGGGCTCGGCCTACACCTACGCCTACGTGTCGCTCGGGGAGATCGTCGGCTTCTTGATCGGCTGGGATCTGTTGCTGGAGTACACGGCCATCGTGTCGGTGGTGGCGATCGCGGTCTCCGGATATCTGAACTACATCACCCACTACTTCGGATTCGACCTGCCCACTTGGGCATTGGGCGCGCCGGGCACCGGCGCCGGGCACAAGGTCGACCTGTTCGCGGTGCTGCTCTGCCTGCTGCTGGCGTTCCTGCTCTCCCGTGGCACCCGCGAATCGGCGCGCGTGCAAACCGGACTCGTCATGCTGAAGATGGCGATCGTCGCGATCGTGGTCGTCGCCGGTGCCTTCCACATCAAGGCGGGCAACTACACGCCGTTCTTCCCGCTCGGCGTCGGCGGTGCGGTATCCGGTGCCGCGCTGGCGTTCTTCGCCGTCTACGGCTACGACGCGATGAGCGCCGCGGCCGAGGAATCCACCGACGGCAAGAGGCTGCTGCCCAAGGCGATCATGATCAGCCTCGGCATCGCCTCGGTGGTCTACCTGCTGGTGTGCCTGGTCATCGTCGGCATGGTCAACTACACCGATATCGACGTCGCCGCGCCGTTCTCCAGCGCGTTCGACAGCATCGGCATGGGCATCCTCGGTCTGGTCATCGCGGTCGGCGCGGTCATCGGCGTCACCACCTCGGCCTTCGCCAACATGCTCGCCGTGACCCGGGTCGGTTTCGCGATGAGCCGGGACGGCCTGCTGCCCGCCTACTTCGGCAAGTCCGATCCGCGCCGCAAGGTGCCCACCCGGGTGATCTGGCCGGTCGGCGTCGTCTCCGCGCTGATCGCCGGGTTTCTGCCGATCCGGGAGGCCGCCGAACTGACCAACGTGGGTATTCTGATGGCCTTCATCGTCGTCGCGATCGGTGTGGTGTGGCTGCGCCGGACACGCCCCGAGGCCGAGCGCACCTTCCGTACCCCGTGGGTGCCGGTGGTGCCACTGCTCGGCATCGGCTTCTCGGTGTGGCTGATCAGTCACCTCACCTGGGTCACCTGGCTGCGGTTCGTGCTCTGGCTGCTGCTCGGGGTGGCGCTGTACTTCGGCTTCAGCTACCGCAACGCCAAGCTGAACGCCGTTGACGGCTAACTATTCTGATACCGACGGGGCCTGGCCCACCAGCAGATAACCGGAGCACACAGATGATCGAACGATTGGATACCCGCAAGCGCCCGACGCTGCGCGACCACGTGTCCGACGCCTTGCGCGCCGCGATCATCTCCGGCGAACTCGAACCCGGTGTGCTCTACTCCGCGCCCTGGCTGTCGGAGCGCTTCGGCGTCTCCGCCACGCCGGTCCGCGAGGCGATGCTGGACCTGGTGAAACAGGGACTGGTGATCTCGGTGCCGAACAAGGGCTTCCGGGTCACCGAGGCCTCCGACGAGGATCTCGACGCGATCGCCGAAATCCGCCTACTGTTGGAGCCGCCGAGCGTGCGCGCCATCGTCGACCGCATTCCGCAGGCGGACATGCCGGGGCTGCGCGCGGCGGCCGACAAGATCGTCGACGCGGCCAAGCGGGGCGATCTGGTCGAATACGTCGACGCCGATCGCCGGTTCCACCTCATGCTGCTCGCCTACTGCCGCAATCCGCGGCTGTCGCAGATCGTCAGCGATCTGCGGGCGCAGACCCGGTTGCTCGGTCTCGCCGCGCTGGTCGCGCGCGGCGAGCTGGACAACTCGGCCCAGGAGCACCACACCATCCTCGATCTGATCGAACAGCGGCAGGACGCGCAGGTGGAGTCCTTCCTGCGCAATCACATCGGGCATGTGCGCGGACTCTGGGCTCCGGGCAACGCCCCCGACAAGGACGTCTCCTGAGCCCGAGGCCGGCACTGGCCCGGCCGTGTCACCGCGGTCCGATGCGCGAGTTCAACCAGTCACCCAGCCAGCCGATGGCGTTGCGACCGGTCTCGTCGACGATCAGCGCGCCGTAGTTGACGTGCGCGTTGGACGCGAAAAACATTGCCGCGCTGATGCCGTCGCCGATGAGGTCGAACAGGTTGATCCCGGGCGACGGTTTCGAGGTGGCGAGCGCGGCGGTCAGGTCGTCGAGCCCGGCGTCCTTGCGTTCCGCCGTCAACATGCCCATCGCGACCCCGGCCAGGTCCTGCCCGATCGGCAGCAGCGCCGAGAGCGCCGCCGCCGCACCGTCGGGGTCGGGCTGCTGGCCGGGCGGCGGCGCCAGCTTCTCCAGCACCGACCACGCGACTTCCTGGATCCGGCCCGCGATCTCGGCGAGTTTGGGGATGTCGATGGTCGAGAGCACCGCGGCCGCGATCGTCGCGATCTGCAGGAGGCCTTGCGAATCGGGCACCATCGACAGCACCTGCGACACCCATTTCACGTCGACCGCGGCGAGCAGGTCGACCAGTGGCCGCAACTGGTTGTTCAAGGTGCCCGCGATGGCGTGCGCGCCCGCGGCGTCGCGCGCCAGCACCTTCTGCGGAAGCAGCGCCAGGTTGTCCAGGATGCCGCGGAAGTCGAGGGTGGTGACCTTCGCGACGACATCCAGTGCCTGGTTGACCATTTCGCTCGGTTTGAGCAGCGCCAGGATGCCCGCCGCGGATTCCAGGACGCCCGCGGGCAACGTGATCAGCACTTCGATCTGCCCGTTGAGCGAATCGGACAGGCCACTCAGCGCCGCTACTTCGGGTGATCCGGCCGGCAACGTCTCGACCCCGTTGTTCAGCAGGTCGGTGGCGTTGCCCGAGATCCTGTTGGCCGCCGACACGGCGCCGGACAGATCCGACTCCGCGGCGCCGCTGAGCACCTTGCCGGCGTTGTGTTCGGCCGAACCCGCCGGGGCGGTGGCCAATTGCTTCGCGGCCGCGCCGGTGCCGACCAGTTCGGCGAGCGGGCGGACGGTGTGCTCGACCGTGTCCGCCTGCTCGCGCACCCGGGTCAGGTCGACACCGCGCGGGTCGACCAGGCTCGCGGCCAGGTCGCGCACGGCCGCGGCCAGGCCCGGCAGATCCGCCTTGGAGAAGTCCGAGGTCAGGGCGCCGGCCAGCCGGGAGTCGCTGGGCAGCTTACTCAGCAGCGAACCCAGCTGTCCGAGTAACGGATTGGCGTTCTTCTGGATCGAGCAGTACAGGTCGTTCGGGTCGCAGATCGAGGTGACCCGGCCGGAGAGCGCGCCCATACCGCGCGGCCGCGGATCGGCGATCCCCTTGCCCGGGGTGCGGGGGCCGACCGCGGTTTCGCCGGTGGTGCCCGCGGCCGGATCGGACAGCAGCCCGACGCCGAGCACCCGGTCGGCCGAGATCGGGCCGCGCCCGTTGCCGATATCGGAGGCGATGTCCCCCGCGGCGTCCGCGCCCTGGCTGTAACCGGTGATGGTGAACTTCGCGCCGGCGCAGCGGGTTCCGTAATCGCGCAGCGCCTTACGCGCGTTGGTGAGCGCGGTGTTCTTGCTGTCGGCGTAGGTGTGGCCGTTGTCGAAGGCCCGCGCCATGTAGGGCGTGAAGTAGATGGCCGACGTGGCGCCGTGCTCGCGCTGGATCGCCTCGGCGATCGGTTTGAGCATGCCGATCGGCTGGGCCGGGTCGGCCGCCTCGTTGGTCTCCCAGGTGCCGGGGATGAACAGATTGAAGGTGTCCGCACAGCCGGATGTTCGGGTGTGCACGCTGGCCGGGGAGGCGACTCCGGTGGCACCGAGGGTGACACCGACGGCCACCATCGTGGCCACCACCACACAGCGCTTGGACGAAGGCAGGACAGGCATCAGAACCTCACCGATATCGATCGGGTACCCGCCGCCGCATGGGCGGGCGGGCAAGAGGGCGTACGACTTTCAGCGCGACAACCGTGGTCGCCGCGCTGATTGTCGCGAATTCCAGGTCAGGACAAATGACCGACAATGGAGGAAAGCAGTTTGAGGCTCAATTTGAGCAAATCGATGCTGTCCCCGATCGACCCGCCGCCGGACGAACCGGTGCTGCTGCTGAGCGAACTCGAATCGTCACTCGAACCCGAGCCAGCGGCAATGATATTGACCGAATCCATGATGCTGATGAAAGCCGACATGTCTAGAACCGCCTGTCTTTTACCGGTGTTTGCAGCAACCAGACTCCCCCGCAACCATGTTCGCGTCCAGACCGGTTCAACTGGGGAAGTTGCGTCTACCCCGCAGGTCCAGGCAAGAGGCGGTGCCGGGCCGAAAACTGTTCTCCCCACTCCACACCGGGCGGCCGCCGACCGGGGGCACGGGCCGCCACGCGCTATTTTCTCGCGATCGAGAACCACTGCGGCGCAATACGAAATACGCAACGAGCCACGATTCCCATTGCACTGCTTGCAATTTGAATTGCACCCCTTGCGGCAGCCCGGCAATTGAGACATTCTTTCCCGAACGCGGGGAATTCCCGCACGAGGAAAGGACAGTCCCGTGCGCGATGACGATATCGATCGGCGGCAGCTACTCGGAATACTGGGCGCGGCAGCGGGTGTCGGCGCGGCATTCGCGACCGGAGCGCTGTGGCCGGCGCCGGCAGGTGCGGCGAATGATCGCCGCGCTTTTCTGGGTTGCTATACCTCGGGCGGCGCGGGCGGCGCCGGGATCGGGGTCGCCGCCGTGGACGGGCGCTCCGGCAGACTGACCGTCGAGCGCACCGTCGAGGTCGCGGACCCGTCGTTCTTGGCACTGTCCCCGGACGGGCGCTACCTGTACGCGGTGAACGAGGGATCGGGCGCGGGCACCGTCACCGCCGTGGACCTGCGCGCCGCGGTGCCGAAGGTGCTGAATACCGTTGCGGTACAAGGCGAAGGCCCCACGCACCTGTGCGTCTCGCCGGACGGGCGCACGGTGCTGACGGCGAACTACACCTCGGGCAGTGTCAGCGCGCTGGCCGTCGCCGAGGACGGTCGTCTCGGCGCGGTGACCGACGTCGCCCGGCACCGTGGCACCGGACCCGATCCCGACCGGCAGGCCGGTCCGCACGCACACCAGGTGGTGTTCGACCCGTCCGGACGCTGGGTGCTCGCGGTCGACCTCGGTGTCGACTCCGTCTACGTCTACCGGCTCGCCGCGGGTGCGTTGACCGAGCACGCACAGGTCACGCTGACACCGGGCAGCGGACCGCGGCACCTGACCTTCCATCCCAACGGCCGCACCGCCTTTCTCGCCAACGAACTCGATTCCACGGTGGCCGTGTGTGATTGGCGCGCCGAGCGGGGCGAGCTGCGCCCCGGGCAGTCCGTGCCCGCGGACACCGCCACCGGCGGCGAGCGCAACTACCCGTCCGCGCCGGTCGTCTCCCGTGACGGCCGCTTCCTCTATCTGGCCAACCGCGGCCACGACAACATCGCCACCTTCGCGATCATCGGTGACGGACTGCTGATCCCGGTGACCACCACCCCCTGCGGCGGCAAGTTCCCGCGCGCGCTCACCCTCGGCCCCGACGGCCGGCGGCTCTACGCCGCGAACCAGAAGTCCCACACGATCACCACGCTGCCACTCGATCCCTTCACCGGCCTGCCCGGCGCCGCTACGGTCGCCGCCGAGTTCCCGACCGCCACCTGCGCCCTGTTCGGCTAGCGAAACTCGCTGTCGGTGGCGGCTGCCGGACTGGGATACTGCACGTCCCGACAACCGAGAAGGGACGTCTCGTGACCCATCCAGGGGTTGTGCCGCTGCTCGACCGTGTTGCCGACGCCGTCTCCGCCGCGATCGGCCGTACCCGCCCGGAACTGGTGGGAGCGGATCCGGTGCTCCGACGTTCCGAACGCGCCGACTTCCAGTCCAATGCCGCGCTGGCCCTGGCCGAAGGGCTCGGGGTAAGGCCCGCCGAGTACGCCGCCGAACTCGTCGCGGCGTTGGCACCCGGCCCGGATCGGCCGGTGGCGACGGTGGCGGTGTCCGGCCCCGGATTCGTGAACATCACCGTGCCGGACCGGGTGCTGTGGGCGCAGGTCGCGGCACGTCTGTCGGATACCCGGCTCGGGGTGCCCGCGACCGAGCACGGGCGGCGCACGGTGCTCGATTACTCCGCGCCCAACATCGCCAAGGAGATGCACGTCGGGCACCTGCGGACGACGGTCATCGGCGACAGCCTGGCGCGGGTGCTCGGCTTCCTCGGCGCCGCGGTGATCCGGCAGAATCACCTGGGCGACTGGGGAACTCAGTTCGGCATGCTCATCCAATATCTCGACGAGCACCCCGACGCGCGTTGGCGGCACGACGACGTCGCCGACGGCGCCGGGGTATCCGCGCTCGACCGGTTGTATCGAGCGGCGCGGGCCGCCTTCGACGCCGATCCGGACTTCGCCGACTGGTCGCGCGCGCGGGTGGTCGCGTTGCAGGCGGGCGACGCGCAGACCCTGGCTCGCTGGCGCGCTATCGTCGCCGAATCGCAGCGCGCATTCGCCGATATCTACGCGAAGCTGGGCGTACTGCTCACGCCGGACGACTCGGTGGGCGAATCGTTCTACAACCCCATGCTTTCCAGCGTCGTCGCGCAATTGCTCGACCAGGGCGTCGCGGTCGACAGCAACGGCGCGACGGTGGTCTTCTCCGCCGAGGTAACCGGCCCCGACGGTGCGCCGGTGCCACTGATGGTCCGCAAGAGCGACGGCGGATACGGTTACGACACCACGGATCTGGCGACGATCCGCTACCGCATCGACACCCTGCACGCGCAGCGGCTGCTGTACGTGACCGATGCCCGGCAGGCGCTGCACTTCCGGCTGATCTTCGAAACGGCTAGGCGCGCAGGGTGGTTGCGCAACGGCATCGAGGCCGAACACGTCCCGTTCGGCACGGTGCTCGGCCCGGACGGCACACCGTTCAAGACCAGGGCGGGCGGCACCGTGCGGTTGGGCGATCTGCTCGACGACGCCGTGGCGCGGGCCCGCGCGGTGGTCGCGGCGAAGAATCCCGGGCTGACGGCCGCCGAATTGGACTCCATCGCAAGGCAATCCGGCATCGGCGCGGTCAAGTACGCGGACCTGTCGACCGCACGGGTCAAGGACTACACCTTCGACCTCGACCGGATGGTCGCCTTCACCGGCAACACGGCCGTCTATCTACAATACGCGCACGCGCGCATCCGGTCCCTCCTCGGCAAGGCCGGTGCCTCCGCGCCTGCGGTCGCCACCGACGGCCCGCTCGAAGCGGCCGAACGCGCCCTCGTCTTGACGTTGGACGCGTACGGCACCACCGTCACCGAGGTCGGCAGCACGCTCGAACCCCACCGCCTGTGTGGCTACCTCTACCGGCTGGCCCGCGATTTCACGACGTTCTACGACGCCTGTCCGGTACTCAAAGCCGAGGAGCCGCAACGTGGTAACCGCCTGGCCCTGTGCGACCTCACGGCCCGGACCCTCGCCCACGGTCTGGACCTGCTCGGTATCGCCGCCCCGGAAAGGATGTGACACCCGCGCACGGCGGAGCCGGGCCGCGTGGCACGCGGCCCGGCTCTGCTGTTGTGCCGGTTACTGTTTGGCGGTCACGACCGAGTACAGGTCGTCCCACGCCTTCGGCTTCGGCGGCGCCGGGACGGCCGAGCGCGGCGCGCCGCCCCGCTTGCCACCGTCGAACGTCGCGTCGGAGGGCTTGTACGCGGGCTTGCCCTTATCGGTCAGCCAGGTCTTGAACAAGGCGTTGGTGCTACGCCCGGTGACCGCGTTGGCCATCTCGATGAAGTCCGCGACCTTGGCATTGCCGAACTGGTACTTGGTCAGCCATTCGCGCAGCATCCGGTAGAAGACGTCGTCGTCACCGATAGCGCTGCGGAAGGCCTGGATCGCCAGCGCGCCGCGGCTGTACAACTCGGCGGGCAGCACATTGGCCGGCCCCGGATCGGTCAGCACGACATCCCAATTGATCCGGGTCGAGGTGGCATAGGCATAATCGGCGATTTCCGCCGCGGTGCCGGTGCCGTTCTTCTCCGACCACAGGTATTCCATGTAGCTGGCGAAACCTTCGTTCAGCCAGCCGTCTTTCCAGGTCGCCACCGAGGTCGAATCGCCGAACCACTGGTGCGCGTTCTCGTGCACCACCACCGAATCGTTCTTACCGCGCTTGAAGAAGCCGTCGGTGTAGGTGGGCATGGTCTGGGTTTCCAGCGCGAAGCCACCCATCTTCGCGTCCACCACGCCACCGGTGGATTCGAACGGGTACGGCGTGAGCTGACTGGCCAGCCAGTCGACGATCTCGGGTGTCCGCTCGATGCTGGCCTTGGCATTGGCCCGCACGGTCGGATCCAGATCCGTCGCGTAGGCGGTCAGGTTGGGCCGGGCGGGCGTGCCCGCACCCTGTCCGCCGCGCTCGTACTTGCCGATCGCCAGGTAGGTCGCGTAGGTCATCTGCGGGTTCTTGCTGAGCCAGTTGTGCCGCTTCCAGCCCGGAATATTCTGCGTCACAGTGGTTTCCACGCCGTTGGACAGGACGTCCATGTTCTCCGGTGCGAGCACCGACACCGCATAGGTCGCCTTGTCGGTCGGGTGATCGTTGCTCGGATACCACCATTCGGCGGAGAAGGGCTCGTTGGAGATCAGCGCGCCGTTGGGGTTCTCCACCCAGTTGCGCGCGCCCGCCGCGTTCGCCACCCGCGACGGGATGTCGTTGTAGGCGACCACCGTGGTGAACTCGGCGCCGACGGCCAGGTTGGCGGGCAGCGTCACCGCCAGCTTGTCCTTGCCCAGGGTGTATTTGGCGGCCTTGTTGTTGATCAGCACGGACTGGGTCTGCAAAAGGAAGTCGAACCCGATCGCGGACCCGGCCTTCAAATCCTGCTTGGCTTTCGCCGTGATCGTCGTCGACCCGGACAGCCGGCCCGAGGACGGATCGAACTTCAGGTCGATGCTGTAATTGGAAACGTCGTAGGCGGCGCTGCCGATATTCGGGAAATTGGGATCACCGATACCGGTCAGCGGTGCTGCGGCGGCCGTGCCTGTACTCGAGATCAAAGCCGCCGCCACCAGCAGCGGAACGGCTCGCACCGAAACAGAGTGCAACACGGGAAAACGCCTCGTCATAAAAGAACTCCAATGTGTCGTGCACGCGGATTCGCGTCTCGCCCAAGATCTTTCGATACCAGAGAAACACATCGTTTCGGTCCGCTCGACTGGAGATCAACTGGGGAATTCCGACCGGCCCGGAAGAATTTCCGGACGCCGGAACTCTTCGCACGACGGCCCGGGTCGATCCGACCGGTGGAGCTGGGTCGGACGCATCGAAACCGGTCGGATACGCTCCCCCGACACATGTTCAGGCGACGGAGCCGACCGCATCGGCCCGCGATGCGGTGCGCCGATCGGGATGCCTGAAAGGTCTGAGACGAGGAGCGGCGTGACAGAAGCAGCGTTCGACGTGGCCGGGTTGGTCGGGCACCACTACCGGGCCGACGACTACTACGAGGTCGGCCGGGAGAAGATCCGCGAATACGCGCGGGCGGTACAGGATTTCCATCCCGCGCACTGGAGCGAGGACGCGGCCGACGAACTCGGCTACACCGGTCTCGTCGCACCGACCACGTTCATCTCGATCGCGGCCATGCTGGCCAATCGCCGGCTCTTCGAGACCGTCATCACCGGATACGACGGGTTCGTGCAGACCGATCAGGTCTTCGAGATGTATCAGCCGGTGGTCACCGGCGACCGCCTGATCGGCGACGTCGAACTCGAGGCGGTGCGCCGGGTCGCGGGCAAGGATCTGCTCACCGTCAAGAACATCTTCTCCGACCAGTCGGGGCAGGTCATGCAGGTCATGCACACCACCGTGGTCGGGCTCACCGCCGAGGACGTCGCCGAGGGCATCGGCGCGGCGATCGAGCGGGTGATCATGCACGGCATCGAGGTGTTCACCCGGATCAACCCCGGCGACGCCGCGCCGAAGGTCGATCCGGCCGGCGTCCCGGTCGCTTCGATCCCCTCCGAGGTGAGCCGAACCCGGGTGCCGCACACCGCGATTCGTTTCGAAGACCTCACCGTCGGCACCGAACTCCCGGCCCGCACCACCCGGCTCACCCGCGGTGATCTGGTGAACTACGCGGGCGTCGCGGGTGACGCCAACCCGATCCACTGGCACGACGACGTCGCCGCCCTCACGGGGCTCCCCGACGTGATCGCGCACGGGATGCTCACCATGGGGCTGGGCGCGGGGTTCATCACCGGCTGGCTCGGCGACCCGGGCGCGATGACCCGCTACGGCGTCCGCCTCTCGAACTACACCGTCGTCGAGGCCCGCAATGTCGGCACCATCGAGTTCACCGGCCGGGTCAAGTCGCTCGACCCCGAGACCCGCAGCGCGGTCATCGCCATCACTGCGAAGTCCGCGGGCCGCAAGATCTTCGGCCTCGCCACGGCGGACGTCCGCTTCCGCTGACGTTCAGTCGAGCACCACGAGTCGCGTCCCGGGCAGCAGACGCGACGGCGGCAGACCGAACATGGCGTGGAACGTGTCGGTGAGGTGCGACGGGCTGGCGAAGCCGGCTTCGACGGCGGCGGTGGTCAGGTCCGCGCCCTTGGAAACGGCGCGCCCGACCGAGAGGATGCGCGCCCAGAGCCGGTAGCGGCGGAAGCTGGTACCGGACTGGGCGGCGAACAGGTGCAGGAAACGGGAGGTCGAAAGGTGGGCCGCCGCGGCCAGTTCGCCCGCCGAGTTCGCGCCGGCCGGGTGCGCCAGCAGCGCCGCGGCGGCACCCGCGATCCTGGGGTCCACCGCGGATCTACGGGAACCACAGGCCAGTTCGATCGCGGCCACGGGGTCGAACTCCGCGCGCGCGACGAAGGCGAGCAGGTCGTGTTCGTTGCTGTGTGCCAGGCCGATCCCGGCCGTGCTCGCGGTCATTCGGTCCCAGCACGACTTCGCGTGCGGCGACGTCGGATCGATGTAGCAGAACAGCATTTGCGCGCCGCCCGCGACCAGCCGATGCTCCCGCCGCGGCGGAATCAACGCGGTGCGAACGGCTTTCGAGATTCCGTCGACGTGCAGGGTGAACGGCGCGTCGAGGCCGACCGCGAGACAGTGCACCGAGCCGCTGTGCGCGTCGAGCTGTAACGAGGGGCCGCGATAGACCGCGTGGCCGGGCCACAACCACACGGTCGCGGGCGCAAGACAGCTCGTTTCTGGAAGTGGCGCACCGTCCATGATCGCCATGCTTGCACGACTACGACAACGTCGGGAAAGGCGGGCCGGAAATGGGATTCGAGTATGTCGCGCGGGCGGCGCTGGTGGTGATCGGGGTGATCCACCTGCTGCCCGGCACCGTGGCGTTCGCCCCGCGCCGGGCTGCCGCGATGTACGGGACGCGCGCTGGTTCCCGCGACCTGGAGCTGCTGCTGCGACATCGCGCGCTGCTGCTGGCGATGATCGGGGCCGGCACCATCGCCGCCGCGTTCCTCGCGTCGATCCAGGTCGCCGCCATGATCGCGGTCGGCATCAGCATGACCAGCTTTCTCGCACTGGCGATGAGCATCGGGCGGCGCGAACTGAGCGCCGCGACCACACGCGTCTTCCGGATCGACGTGTTCGCGCTCGCCCTGCTCGCCGTGGCGGTACTCGCACTGGCGCTTACCGAATGGGCTGGCTAGCCGGGATCACCTTGCGGCACAAAGATCTTAGCGAGCACCTGCCGGTCGAGCTTGCCGCGGGGCGTGCGCGGCAAACTGTCGAGCACCCGGACCTGCACCGGAATGCTGGGGCTGGGCAACGTCGTGCGCAGATGCCGCCAGATCTCGTCCAGGCTCGGGGCGCTCGCGCCGACGACGATCGCAGCGGCGGGCGCTTCCCCCATCCGGGCGTCGGGGATACCGATACAGGCGGCCTCGGCGACCCCGGGCAGCGCGGTGAGCGCCGCCTCGATGGCGGCGGGCTCCACATTGAGTCCCGCCCGGATCAGCATCTCGCTGTCGCGACCGAAGAGCCGCAGGCGATTTCCCCGCACCGCGCCGCGATCGCCCACCGTCATCCAACCGTCCACCGGGCCGCCGGTGATGCCGTCCGCGGTGAGATAGCCGTCGAAGAGCATGTCGCTGCGCACGAACACCAGGCCGTCCCTGATCTGCGCGTCGACACCGTCGAACAGCTCACCGGCCGAATTCTCGTCGGTGTCACCGAGTCCGCGATCGAACGACACGAAGCTCAACTCGGACGCGCCGTAGAAGTGCACGAGTTCCGCGTTCGGCAGCACCGCCCGCAGCGCCTGCCTGCCGGGACGCGGCCAGCGTGCCGCGGAGGACAGCACCTCCCGGACGCCGGGCAACGGCCCGGCGCCGGAGCGCACCACGTCCCAGGCGATGGTCGGCACCGAATACAGATGGGTCGCACCGTCGTTCAGCGCGGTCATGACCGGCCGCAGGTCCACGGTCGCGCCCCGGGTGAGCGCGTGCAGCGCCCCGTACAGGAAATGGGTATGGTCGAGCACGCCGGGCGCGGCGACCCGGTCACCGGCGCCGATGTCGAAGGTGGCGTCGGAGCGGTCGAGGGTGGTGGCCCACGAATTCTGGTCGCGGACGAACAGTTTCGGCGCGCCGGTGGTGCCGGAGGTGATGCCGACCAGCAATTCCGTGTCCGGGCGCGCTCGGCCCGACGGGCCGGTCCCAGCCAGTTCGGCGGCCGTCCGGACCGGACCGTCGAAGCCCATCTTCCGCAGTCGCCGATGCTGCCCGGCTGCGGCGACCACCGCGCCGGGCCGCGCGAGTGCAAGCACCGTGGCCAGCTGGTCCGGCATCAGGTGCCGGTGCAACAGCACGACACTCACCCCGCTGTGACAGGCCGCCGTCACGACCACCAGCGATTCGACATCCGAGGTCGGCAGCACGGCAACCCGGTGCATGCCGTGCAGTCCGGCCGCGGTGCGGATGACCCGATCCCAGAACTCGCCGTAAGCGACGCGCTCCGGGCCGGATTCGACGGCGATGGCCGCCGGGGCCGCGGCGGCGCGGCGCTCGATCCGCGCGGCGAGCAGCTCACTCATCGTCGACTCCTCTCGCCGCCAATGCCTCGCCCATGGCGTCGGCGGTGCGCAACGCCCGCACCAGCACGGGCGTGGCCAGCGCTGTCATCGACCATTGCAGGCCCCTGGCCCGGCGTGCCTCGGCCACCTCGTGCACGATCCCGGCCAGCAACGGCACGCAGCGGATGGCCAGCGCCAGCAGCAGCCCGATCCGTTCCGGGTCGACGCCGATCCGGCGCAGCGGCCCGAGCGCCCGGGTCACGGTGTCGAGCAGGTCGGTCACGCGGGTGGTGAGCGTGACGAGCGCCGCGAGCGCCACCGAGATCAACAGCACGCCGCACACCACCACCGCCCGCGCCGGTGAGGTGATCAGCACCTGAAAGACGGCGATGATCAACAGCATCCACACCACCGGTCGCAGCTGCGCCACCGCGACGCGCCACGGAATGCGCGCCAGCGCGAACAACCCGGCCACCGCCAGCGCGGCCAGACCGACCTGAATCGGACTGCGCAGCAACACCGTCGCCGCGACGATCGCCGCGATCAGCAGCAGCAGTTTCGCGCCCGCGGGCAGCCGGTGCAGCAGCGAGTCCCCCGGCCGGTACAGCCCGATCATTCGACCAGCGCCCGGTAGGCGGGCACCGCGGCCGCGGGGGTTCCGTCGAACGCCACCAGACCGTCGTCGATCACGATGACCCGCTCGAAACCCTCCAGCAGCGCGAGCTGATGGGTCACCACGATCACCTGCTGGTCCATCGCATCCAGCGCGGCGGCGACCACCCGGGCGTTGCGCAGGTCGAGCAGTGTGGTCGGCTCGTCGGCGATGATCACCTCCGGCCTGCGGATCAGCACCGCGCCGAGCGCGAGCAGTTGTTTCTGCCCGCCGGACAACAGGTGTGAAGGATGATCGGCGTGCTGATCGAGCCGGAAGCGCCCCAGCATCTCCTGGACGCGCGCCGCCACCTCCGCCTTGCTCAGGCCGGACCGGCGCAGCGAGAACGCGAGATCCTCGGCCACCGTGGGCATCACGATCTGGGTGTCCGGATCGGTGAAGACGAAACCGACCTTGCGCCGCACCTGCGCGCCCTTGCGCGCGACGTCGACGCCGTCCACCGTTACCGTGCCCGAAGTCGGCGTGAGCAGACCGTTGATCATGCGGGCCAGCGTCGATTTGCCGGACCCGTTCGCCCCGATGATGCCGACCCGGCGCTCGG
Source organism: Nocardia brasiliensis NBRC 14402 (assembly GCF_000308475.2). Taxonomy (GTDB): domain Bacteria; phylum Actinomycetota; class Actinomycetes; order Mycobacteriales; family Mycobacteriaceae; genus Nocardia; species Nocardia brasiliensis. The sequence goes on from NZ_BAFT02000098.1 coordinate 164,897, forward strand.
TGATGCGCAGATCGATGCCGCGCAACACTTTTCGCTCGCCGAACGCATGCCCGACCCTGTCGAACCGGATCTCACTCACGACTGCGCCTCGCTAGCGCTCGGCCCCGTCGTGCGCGAAGCACGCTGTGACATGGTTCGCTCACTCCGCTCACTCACGACCGCACCTCGCTGACGCTCGGCCCCGTCGTGCGCGAAGCACGCTGTGACATGGTTCGCTCACTCCGCTCACTCACGACCGCACCTCGCTAGCGCTCGGCCCCGTCGTGCGCGAAGCACGCTGTGACATGGTTCGCTCACTCACGACACCCGCTCCACCAGCATCGCGATCCCCTGCCCGCCGCCGATGGCGCACGCCGCCAGGCCCAGGGCCGGACCGTCCGGGCACAGCATCTGACTCGCCAACCGCACCAGCAGGATCGCGCCGGACGCGCCCCAGGGATGACCCATCGCGATCGCTCCGCCCTGCGGGCAGATCGTCGACTCGTCGAGGCCGAGTTCGTCCGACACCGCCAGCACCACCGACGCGAACGCCTCGGTGATCTCGACGATCCCGAGATCGGCGACGCCGACACCGGTGCGCCACAACAGCTTCCGGATCGCGGGCACCGGCCCGAGCCCGGGATGGGCCGGATCGGACCCGGCCACGGCGGATCCGAGGATCCGCAGCGCGGGCAGTCCTGCCGCACCCGCCTCGGTGGTGACCGCGACCACCGCGGCCCCGTCGGAGATCCCGCACGAGTTGCCCGCGGTGGCCGTGCCGTCGGCGCCGAAACTGGGGCGCAGCCGCGCGAGTCGCGCCTCGGTAAGACCCGCCCGAATCCGCTCGTCGCGCCGGACGTCGCCGATCGGTACGAGTTCGGCCGAGAAGTCCGCGGCCGCGGCGGCGCTGTGCGACCGCGCCGCGTAGGCGTCCTGCCGCTCGCGGCTGATCCCGCGCACGCGCGCGAGGTCGTCGGCCGCGGCCCCCATGTCGGGGTCGGGAAAGCCTTGCGGCGCAAAGGGAGCTCGGGTGTAGCGCACCGGTTCGGCGTCCCCGGCCGGCGGCCAGAACCGCCACGGCGCGGTGCTCGCCGACTCGACACCGCCGGCCAGAATCAGCTCGTCGGCACCGCTCTGCACGCGCAACGCCGCCTGCATCACCGCGTCCAGTCCGGACCCGCACTGCCGGTCGACGGTGACGCCGGGGACCTCGGTACCGAAGCCGGCCGCCAGCGCCGCGATCCGGGCCGGATCGCCGCCCGGCCCGAGGCAATTGCCGAGCACGACGTCGTCGATCTCGGCGTCGATCCCGGCCGCGCGCAAGGTCGAGTACACCTCCCGCAGTACGGGCGCGGCGAGCTCGGTCGTGGTCAGGGTGGCGAACCCGTGCCCGGCGTTGCCGATCGGTGTGCGCCGCGGCGCGACGAGGACGGGGCGACGGTTCATGCCAGCAAGTCTTTCAGCTCACCCCGAGCCACCTTGCCACTAGCCGTGCGCGGCAGCGCGGGCAGCGGCACCCAGCGCCGCGGCATCGCCTCTTTCAGCAGCACCCGGCGGGCGTGCGCGCGCACCGCGCCGATGCCCACCTCGCCGTCGAGTTGCACTGCGGCCGTGACGATCTCGCCGAGCACGGCATGCGGTGCACCGATCACCGCGACGGCGGCCACCCCGTCGATCGCGCCGAGCACCCGCTCGACGTCCTCCGCGAGCACGGTGGTGCCGCCCACGTTGATCGCGGACTCGCCCCGGCCCCGCACCGTGAGTTCGCGCTCGGGCCCGAGCTCCGCGAGATCGCCGACGCCGAACCACTCCGGCGCGCCGAGCACCCGATACGGCGTGCGCACGTACAGCAGTCCGGCGCGGATCTCCGCCTCGACACCGTCGAGCAAGCGCAGCGGTTCCGGCACCCGGCGGGCCGCGACGAGCGACACCTCTGCGGAGCCGTAGTACTCGATCAGCTCGAGGCCCGCCGCCGCGGCCCGCGCACCGTCGTCCAGGGCGATCCCCGCGACGATCGCCGTCCGCAGCGCGGGCGCGCGGCCCACCACCTCGCGCAACACCGCGGGCACCGCGTGCACCACCGTGGCGCGCGCCGGATCGTCGGTCACGCAGGCCCCCAGCCACAGCGCGTGCAACGCGGCGAACAGGTGCATGGTCGCGTGCAGCGGGCCGGTAATCAGCACCCGATCCGCGGCGGTGACGCCGGTGATCGCGGTGAACGCCGGGAAGCTGTCGTACCAGGACGCGGCGGTCCTGGCGAGCGGCCGCGGCCGGCCGGTGGAGCCGGAGGTGGTCACCAGCAGAAATGCCGAGGCCGGAAGATCGGTGCGCGCCGGGCGGGCGGCGGGGTTCTCGACGAACACCGGCACGCCGAGCCGCGCGGCCGCGCAGACGCAGATCAGCGCGTCCGGCACGTCTAGCGCCGACGCGTCGTAGCTCGTCGTGCCCGGATGCCGCTCGATCCACTGCTCGATCGCCCGGTCCAGTTCGGCGTAAGTGTAAGTGCGGCCGTCGAATTCGATGGCGGGCCGAGCACCGGAGCCACCGAGCTCCGGATCACGCACGGATCAGCCCGGGGTACGCGCGGTGCACGCCCTTCGCGACGATCGAGGCGACGACGACCTTGGCCAGGTCGCCGGGAATGAACGCGAAGTTGGTCGTGATCGCGTGCCGGACGTCGAGGTCGGTCCGCAGCAGCAGGCCGAGGGTGCCGAACAGATAGATCACCAGGATGCCGCCGAGCGCGTTGATCAGCAGCCCGAGCACGATCGGATACTTCGGCAGAATGCGCGCGGTCAGCAGGCCGATGACCAGCGCGGCGGGAATCCAGCCGACCAGGTATCCGGCGCTCGGCCCCGCCATCGCGGTCAGTCCGGTGCGCCCACCGGACAGCAGCGGCAGCCCGATCATGGTCAGCGCGAGGAAGACCACCACCGCGGCCGTGCCCTTGCGCGCCCCGAGCACCGCGCCCGCAAGGATCACGCCCAGCGTCTGCACCGTGATCGGCACACCGCTGAAGCCGACCGTGATGGCGCCGGGCAGGCCCATCGCCGCGATCAGCGCCGCGAAGACCGCGATCTGCGCCATGTCCCGCGCGGAAATACCGACCCTCGACCTCCGAGGGTCCTCGACACCGTCCACGATTTCCTCCGCTAGCGACTTGAACGACGTTCAAGATAGCAGGCGCCGCACCGCTTCCGGACCCCGCTCCGCCCGCGGTCGCAGGCCGGCTCGCGCAGGCGCAGCGCTCGTGGTCGCAGACTCAGCCGCGCGCGCGGATCCGCGCCTGCACCTCGGGCCTGCGCAGCGGCGGCACCGACTTCGGCGGGACCTTGCGATCGGGCAGTTGATCCAGCAGCCGGGTGGTGATCGCCGCGATCTCGGCGACGGCCGCGTCGACCGCGGGTTTCGTCGTGGCGGAGATGCTGGACAGGCCGCCGACCTTACGCACGTACTGCAATGCCGCGGCCTGGATCTCCTCCGGTGTCGCGGCAGGTTCCAGCCCCCGGAGGGCGGTGATGTTTCGACACATACCCCGAGGCTAATCCGCCCCACCGACACCGCGCGGCCCGAACGCGTCGACCGCCGGGATCCCCGGAATAAGCGCAGGTGGGCAGTAGTGTGACCGACGCACGCACCCGACCTCGCCGGACCCGATCGGAGGCCGAGCTGAACGCGTCACGAGACTGGAGCGACGAACTGGTCGCGTCCACGCAGTGGGTGCTCCTCGCGTCCGCGCTCACCGGCCTGGTCTTCCTGATCGTCGTGACCGTGCTGCTGCGGATCACCACCTGGGGACGGCACTTCCGGCGGACCACCGGCGGGTTCTTCCGCGGTCGGACAGCCTGGCGCACGATCCCGCTCGCCGGGGTGTTGCTGATCATCGCCGTGCTCTCGGTCCGGGTGAAGGTGCTGCTCTCCTATCAGGGCAACGACATGTTCTCGGCCCTGCAGAACGCCGCCGAGGCGCTCGGCCGCGGCGACAGCGCCGCCCTGGCCGACGCCGAGCACGCGTTCTGGCATTCGCTGCTCGTCTTCGCCGTGCTCGGCATCCTCGACGTGGCCCGCACCCAGCTGGACTTCTACCTCGGGCAACGCTTCGAAATCCGGTGGCGCCGTTGGCTGACCGAACGGATGACCAGCGAATGGATCGACGGCCGGGCCTATTACCGCACCCGGTTCATCGATGCGCCGATCGACAACCCGGATCAGCGGATCCAGCACGACGTGACCGAGATGACCGGCCGCGCGCGGTCGTTGTCGCTCGGGGCGGTCACCTCGGTGGTCTCGGTGGTGTCGTTCACCAGAATCCTGTGGGATCTGTCAGGGACGCTGACCCTCTTCGGCGTCGAGATCCCCAAGGCCATGGTGTTTCTGGTCTACCTGTACGTGCTGCTGGTCACCGCGGTCGCCTTCTGGATCGGCCGCCCGCTGATCGGCCTCGGCTTCCGCTACCAGGCGGTGACCGCGAACTTCCGCTACGCCCTGGTCCGGCTGCGCGACAACGCCGAACGGGTGGCGTTCTATCGCGGCGAGCAGACCGAACAGCGGGGCCTGCGCGCGCTTTTCGCCGAAGTACTGCTGGTCTATCGCCGCCTGGTCCGGCTGACCACCCAGTTCATCGGCTGGAACCAGGCCGCCAGCGAGGTGGCCGTGGTGTTCCCCTGGTTGCTGCAGGCCCCGCATTTCTTCAGCGGGACACTGACACTCGGCGACGTGCAGCAGACCGGGACGGCCTTCGGCCAGATCCAAGGCGCGCTGTCGTATTTCCGCAACAGCTACAGCGAGTTCGCGGTGCTGCGGGCCACGCTGCTGCGGCTCGACGGTCTGGTCACGGCGAGCGAGCAGGCCCGGACACTGCCGACGCTGCCGGTCCAGATCACCGCCGACACAGTGGAACTCACCGATATCGAGGTGCGCAAACCGGACGGCACGATCCTGATCGAGGGCCTGAACCTGCGCCTGCGCGCCGGTGACGCGGTAGTCGTCAAAGGACTGTCCGGCAGCGGCAAGACCACCCTGATGCGCGCGCTGGCCGAAATGTGGCCCTACACAGACGGTCTCGTCGGAAAGCCGGAAACCCCCGGCACACTGTTCATCGCCCAGCTGCCGTACCTGCCGCTGGGCCCCTTGCGCGCGGCCGTCACCTATCCCGCCGCGCCGGACAGTGTGCCCGGCAAGGCTGTCGCCGACGCCCTGCACAGGGTTCAACTCGGCCATCTGGCAACAAGATTGGACGAGGACGCCGACTGGTCGAACATCCTGTCCCCCGGTGAGCAACAGCGGCTGGCCTTCGCGCGACTGCTGCTGATCCGGCCGCGGGCCGCGTTCCTGGACGAGGCGACCTCGGCGATGGACGAGGGCCTGGAGTTCGCGCTCTACACCTTGCTCCGCGCCGAGCTGCCCGAGCTGATCCTGGTGAGCACCGCGCATCGCAGCACGGTCGATCAGTATCACGACACCCGGCTGGAGCTGGCCGGCGGCGGCCGCTGGTCCTACGGGTAGGGTCGCCGCCGGCCGGGCGGGTCAGGGCCGGGAACCCGCGCGCGCTCGATCGAACCGGATCAGCGGCAACGCGAGCACCGCCAGCACCGCGCCGATCACGCACACCGAGGTGAGGGCGGCGCCGCGGCCGAGGGGGAGCGCGGCCAGCACCGGGGTGCCGCTGATGCCCAGCTGGAACGCCGAGACGGTGGTGGCGCCCGCGAGGGTGGGCGCGTCCCCCGCGATCGCGAACACCCGGCCGTACAGCGCCGGATTGAGCACGAACGCCGCGACGCCGAGCAGGAACACCACCGGCACCACGATCCAGACCTGGGTCATCGCGAGCGCGAGGACCACCGACAGCAGCACGATCGCCGCCGCCCCCGCGCCGAGGGCCAGGTGCGGGCGCCGATCGGAGATCCGGCCGCCGATCGACAGGCCGAGGAAGGCCCCGACGCCGAACAGCGCGAGCACCGCAGGAATCCAGACGGGCGCGATGCCGGTGTCCGAGGCGAGCATGGCCGCCAGGTAGTTGAACGTGATCATGTACGCCGCCGTGGTCAGGATGGTGATCGCGTAGACGAGCCACAACCGCGGCCTGCGCATCGTGGCCAGCTCCCGTCGCACGCTCGGCACGGTCCCGGCTGCCGTTGTGGCACTGGGTATTCCGAGCAGGCAGCCGAGGATCCCCGCGACCGTCAGCAGCACGACGGCCCAGAACCCACCGCGCCACTCGGTGAAATGACTCAGCAGCGTGCCCGCGGGACCGCCCGCCACCATCGCGACGCTGAGCCCGCTCACCACCACCCCGGACGCCCGGGCGTTGCGGTCCGGGGTGACCAGCCCGATCGCGGTCACCGACGCGACCGCGAAGAAGCCCGCGTACGCGATGCCTGCCACCACCCGGGAGACGAGCAGCACCTCGTACCCGCCCAGCAGGCCCACCGCGATGCTCGCGGCGAACACGCCCTGGGTCACCACCAGCGCGGTGCGCCGCGGCCACCGCAGACTCAGCACCGCGAACGGCGGGCCGCCGCACACGACGCCCAGCGCGAACGCGGTGATGAGCAACCCCGCCGCGGACAGCGACACGTCCAGGTCGAGGGCCGCTTCCGGCAGCACCCCGGCCAGCAGGAACTCCGCGGTCCCCATCGCGAACAGGCTGAAACCCAGTAGATAGACGCCCAGCGGCAGCCGGTCGGTCCGGCCGTCGGTGAGCTGTACGGTGGCGCTCATCGCCGGACTCCCTCGATATGCGCGTCCCGCGCGAATAGCGTTGCCGTATCCGTTGTTCGGTTCATGTCGGATCACCTCCGAGCCGAGCATCGGTCTCACTGCCCGGTATCGGCAAAGGATGTTGCCGATACCGGGACGGATTGGTTTACTCGGCCCCATGGATGATCAACCGAGCGTCGGCGCCGTAATCGAGCAGATCGCGCCGCGCCTACGCCGGGCGCGGGAACGGCAGGGCTTCAGCCTGGCCGACCTGGCCCGCGCCACCGGCCTGTCCACCAGCACGCTCTCGCGGCTGGAATCCGGCCAGCGCAAACCCAGCCTCGAACTGATCGTCCCGGTGACCGTCGCACTCGGCGTCCCGCTCGACGAGATCGTCGTGACGCCGCGCGTCGTCGATCCCCGCGTCCCGCAGCAACCCACCCAGCGCGACGGCCGGGTGCTCGTCCCGCTGTCGCGGCACCAGGCCGAACCGCGCGCCTACAAGATGATCATCCCCGCCGACGATCACGACCCATACCTGCGCACGCACGACGGATACGAGTGGCTCTACGTGCTGCACGGCCGGCTCCGGGTCCGCCTCGCCGAGCACGACTTCCGCATGGGCCCAGGCGAAGCCGCCGAATTCGACTGCCAGATCCCGCACTGGTTCGGCTCCACCGGCACCGGCGCCGTCGAAATCCTCAGTCTCTTCGGCAAACACGGCGAGCGTATCCACACGCGCGCCCGAACCCCCGGCCGCAATTAGTCGCTCGGGCGCCGCCACCACGCCAGGAACTGCGCGAGCGCCGGAGTGTCGGCGTCGCCAATCCACGCCAGCCGGATGGAGATCTGCGGCGGATTCGCGCCGAACGGGATGACGCAGATGTTCTCGTGCGCGATCCGAGTGGCCCGTTTCCGGTCGAGCACGCTGATTCCGGTGCCGGTGGACACCGAATCGAGGACCTGTTCGGCGTCGGATTCCTCCGCGACCAGATTGGGTGCGCGATCGCCCCAGATGTGCGTGACGAGTTCGTCATAGAATTCCGGCCCGGTATGCCGGGACCAGAGCACGATCGGCTCATCGATGATGTCCGCGTTTTCCACGGTGGCGCGTCCGGCCAGCGGATGGTCGCGCGAGACGACCACCGCGGCCTCCTGCATCCCGATCAGATGCGTGTGGATTCGCGGATGCGCGATATTTCCGCGCACGAATGCGACGTCGATCTCACCCGACTCGAGCAGGTCCAGATTCCAGGAAGTCCAGCCGGTAATCGTGGACACCGTGATATCGGGAAACTCTTTGCGAAATGCCCTGATGCGCTGGGAAATATCGCTGTCGGAGCCCGAACGGGTGAACGCGACCTTCAGCTCACCGGTGGTGCCGGAGGCGCGCGCCCGCACACCACGTTCCAACTCGGCGGCCGCGTCGAGCAGTTGCTGCGCGCCTGCCTGTAACGCGACACCCGCCGGGGTCAGCACGAAGGAGCGGCCGTTGCGCGTCAAAAGCTCCACCCCCAACTCCCGCTCCAGCGCCTTGACCTGCTGTGACAGCGCGGGCTGGGTGATGTGCAACGCGTCGGCCGCCCGCCCGAAATGCCGATGCTCGGCGACTGCCAGAAAGTAACGAACCCGGCGCAGATCGTCCACGCGGGTCAGCCTAGCCAGATAAGGAGACCTTATCAATCGGAAGTAAAAACGTATTGGACCGGCCGGTCTCCGTGGCCCAAGACTGTAGCTACCGATCAGTCCACGCCCGCTACCGCGAAAAGGTGTTCCGATGCCTACGACAGTCGCCACCGCCATAGCCGAGAGTCTGCGCGCCAGGGGAATAGCCGAATTCTTCGGGCAGAGCCTGCCCTCGCTGCTGGTTTTGGCCGCCGAGGATCTCGGCATCCGTCAGATCGTCTATCGCACCGAGAACGCGGGGGGCACGATGGCCGACGGTTTCGCTCGGGTATCGCGACATTGCTCGGTGGTCGTGGCGCAGAACGGTCCCGCCGCAACGCTTCTCGTGCCGCCGCTGACCGAGGCCGCCAAGGTATCCATTCCGGTGGTCGCGTTCATCCAGGATGTACCGAGTCCGATTCGCAACAAAAATGCGTTTCAGGAAATTGATCACCAAAGTCTGTTCTCCGGGTGCGCCAAGTGGTTCGACCGGCTCGACGATCCGGATCGGGTGCACGAATACCTCGACGCGGCCTTCCGCGCGGCGACCAGCGGCCGGCCCGGGCCCGCCGTCCTGATGCTGCCCAAGGACATCCTCGATCAGCCCGCTCCCCCGGTGCCGACGAGCCACTACCCGGGACCGCCCGAGTTCCCCCTCGACCGGATCCGCCCGCCCGCGGACGCCGTGCGCGGCGCGGCCGAACTGCTGGCCCGGGCCCGGCGCCCGCTCGTGGTCGCCGGCGGCGGCACGATCGCCTCCGATGCGAGTGCGGCGCTGGCCCGGTTGAGCGAGCTGGCCTCGCTGCCCGTCGCGACCACGCCGATGGGCAAGGGCGCCCTCCCGGACACCGCCGATCTGAGCGTCGGCGTGATCGGCAATTACATGGGCCCACACGGGGTTTCGCACGGGATGCGGGACTGGATCGCCGGTGTCGACGTGGTGCTGTTCGCGGGGTCGCGCACCAACGAGAACGGCACCGACGGCTGGACCCTGTTCCCGGACGACGCCACGTTCATCCACCTCGATATCGATCCGGCCGAGATCGGCCGCAACTATCCGTCACTGCGTCTGGTCGGCGACGTGCGCGCGGGACTGGACGATCTCACCGCGGCGCTGCGCGAGCTCGATCTGAGCGAACGGAGCGCGAGCCGCGCCGCGGTCACCGCGCAGATCGCCCGGTCACGGGCCGCGTTCGAGACCACGACCGCCGCCGTGCGCACCGCGACCAGCGAGCCGCTGCGCCCGGAACGCATCGCGGACGAGATCAGCGCGCTGCTGCCGGACGACGCCATCGTGGTCGCCGACGCCAGCTACTCCTCCATCTGGGTGGCCAACTACATCCGCGCCACCACGCACAGCCAGCGCTTCCTGCTGCCGCGCGGCATGGCCGGGCTGGGCTGGGGGTTGCCGCTGGCGCTCGGCGCCAAGGCCGCGCGGCCGTCCGCGCCCGTGCTGTGCGTGGTCGGCGACGGCGGCTTCGCGCACTGCTGGTCCGAGCTGGAGACCGCGGTGCGGGAGAACCTCGATGTCGTGGTCGTGGTGCTGAACAACGCCATCCTCGGCTTCCAGAAGCACGCCGAGATCGTCCAGTTCGGCAGGCCGACCTCGGCCGTCGAACTGGGTCATGTCGATCACGCCCAAATCGCGACCGCGTGCGGCGCACGCGGTCAAACCATCCACAACGACGTGGAACTGCGCGAGGCCCTGTCCAAGGCGATCGTCGATCCGACGACCACCGTTCTGGACGTCTACACCGATCCCGACGCCTACCCACCCATCACGGGCTGGGATACCGCCCAGGCGTTGACGACTCACCTCGCGCATCAACAGTCCCACTGAAGAAAACGCAACACCTTCGAGACAACGGAGATTCCCATGGCTTTCGACTACACAGCCCATTTCGAGAGAAAGATCGACGACATCCGGTCCTCGGGCCAGTACCGGACCTTTGTGGAAATCGAACGCCTGGCCGGGCGGTTTCCCCAAGCGGTGCACCATCATCGGGACGGCCTGCGCGAGATCACGGTGTGGTGCAGCAACGATCACCTCGGCATGGGTCAGTTCCCGAAGGTCGTCGAGGCCATGCACCGCTCGATCAATCGCTCCGGTGTCGCGGCGGGCGGATCGCGCAACATCTCCGGCAACAACCACACCCACATCCTGCTGGAACGGGAAGTGGCGCAACTCCATCGGAAAGAAGCCGGCCTGACGTTCATCACCGGGTACGCGGTGAACGATGCCGTGCTCGGGGTGCTCGGCAAGCACCTGCCCGGGGTGATCTTCTTCTCCGACGAGCAGAACCACGCGTCGATGATTCTCGGCATGCGGGCCTCGCGGGCCGAGCGGCAGATCTTCCGGCACAACGATGCGGCCCATCTCGACGAGCTGCTCGCCGCCGCCGATCCGGACCGGCCCAAGGTGGTCGCGTTCGAATCCATCTACTCGATGGACGGCGATATCGCGCCGATGCCCGAATTATGTGCCGTGGCAAAGAAACACGGCGCGCTGGTGTACGTCGACGAGGCGCATTCGGTCGGCATGTACGGTCCCGAGGGGCTCGGCATGGCGGCGCAGATGGGCTGTGCGGACCAGGTCGATCTGCTGATGGGCACCTTCGCCAAGGGCTACGGCACGCTCGGCGGCTACCTGACCGGTCCGGCGGCGATCCTCGACGCGGTGCGCAGTTTCGCGCCCGCGTTCATCTTCACCCTCGCCATGCCGCCCGCCCTCGCGGCCGCCGCGCTGGCCAGCGTGCGGCACCTGCGCGAGTCGGACAACGAGCGCATCCTGCTGTACCACCGCGCCCAGCTGCTGCAGGGCCTGCTGATGGACGCCCAGATTCCGTTGGTGTCCACCGAAAGTCACATCGTTCCCGTTCTCGTAGGCGATCCGCACAAATGCAAACAACTGGCCGACATCCTGCTCGAAGAACACCACCAATACGCGCAACCGATCAACTTCCCGTCGGTCGCGCGCGGCACCGAACGCCTGCGGATCAACCCCTCACCGGTGCACAGCCCCGCCGCGGTACACAAGTTCGCCGAGATCATAGATTCCGTCTGGTCGCAGCTGAACCTGCCCCGCCGCCCCGCCCGACCGGTCGCCGCCCTCGACACCCTGGAGAAGGTCTCGGTATGACCGTCGAGGCGCGGCCCACCCGACTCCGGAACCTGCATCCGGTGGCGGACGCTGAGCCCACAACGCCGTGGGCTCAGCACGTCCTCCTCTATGCGGCGTTCTTCCTGATGGGCGCGGAGATGTATCTGGTCGCACCGATGCTGCCGGATATCGCCGAGTCGCTGCACGCCTCGGTGGCCGCCACGGCCACCATCGTGACCGCCTACGTGCTCGTCTACGCCGTTGCCGGGCCGCCGTTCGGCATCCTCGCCGACCGCTATCCGCGGCGCTGGTCGATCCTGCTCGGCTCGCTGGTGTTCATGCTCGGCAATCTGGCCTGCGCCGTGGCGGGCTCGCTGACCATGCTGGTCGCGGGCCGCGGCATCACCGGCCTCGGCGCCGCGATCGCCGCGCCCGCGATCTGGGCCTACCTCGCCGAACGTACGCCGCAGCATCAGCGCGGGCGGGTGATCTCGCTCGGTGCGAGCGTCTATTCGCTCGGGCAGGTCCTGGGCGTCCCGCTCGGCGCGGCGCTCGCCGCGCTCACCAGCTGGCGGTGGCCGTTCCTGGCCGTCGGCCTACTGATGATCGTGACGTCGGCGGTGCTGTACGTCCGGCTCGAGCACGTGCCGGTCACCGGGCGGTCGCGCGGTTTCCGCGCGCTGCTCGCGCCCTGGCGCCAGCCCCGAATCAGCTTGGGGCTCATCGCCACTCTCTTCCTGCAAGCCGCCAGGCTCGGCGCCTACACCTTCGTGGGGGTGATCTACGCGCAGCGCTTCGGCTTCGGCCTCAGCGCGCTCGGCCTGGTCGGTCTGCTCGTCGGCGCCGGATCGCTGGTCGGATCACTCAGTGCCGGAACGATTCTCGACCGGCTGCACCGGCGCGGGGTCAGCGGAGTGTGGGTTTCCGTATTCGCCGCGGTGGCGTTCATCCCCTGTGCCGTGGTCGCGTTGACCAACAACCAGGTGATCGTCGCGCTGGTCGCCTTGACCCTCTGGTGCGTTTTCGGCGGGGCCTTCTACTCCAGCCAGCAGGCTTACCTGTCCTCCGCCGACCCGACCCAGCGCGCCTCCGTCGTCGCCTGGAACAACTCGATGATGAACGCGGGCATCGCCATCGGCACCACCCTGCTGGGCGCCCTCACGGTCGGCGGCGCGGTCTTCGCCGCGTGTACCGCGGTGCTCGGCCTCATCGCGGCCGTGGTGTCGGCCGCCCTGCTCGCACTCCTTCGAAAGGAACGTCAGCCAGCATGATTCCCGCCTCCGCCGCGGTGGCCCCGAACCGGGCCGCCCTCCCCGTTGCCGCGTGGGCCCTGGGCCCCTACATCTACGACGCCGACGGCAAGGACTATCTCGACGGCTCCTCCGGGGTGCTGAACGTCAATGTCGGGCATGCCCACCCCACCGTGCTGCGCGCCGTCGAAAACCAGCTCCAGCAACTGACTTTCGTGCATCGCACGCAGTTCCGCAACGAGCCCGCCCGCCAGCTCACCGAGCGGCTGCTCGCCATCGCGCCCGCGGGCACCGCCGCCATCGAGTACAGCAACTCCGGCTCCGAGGCCAACGAGTGCGCACTGCGGCTGGCCTTCGCCTGCCAGCATCGGCGCGGCGATACCCAGCGCACCGTGATCCTGTCCGAAGAGCCCAGCTACCACGGGATGACAGCGGCCGCACTGTCCATCACCGGCAGCCCGAACAAGCGCGACGCCTCGGTCGAGGCCCTGCTCGGCACCCCGAGCCCGAACCGAGTGCTGGTGCGTCCCAAGCCCGGACGGCGCCGGGCGACCCACGAGGAGTGGGCGCAGGCCATTCTCAATGTCGGGCCGTCGAAGGTCGCGGCCATCGTCATCGAACCGCTCGGCGGCGCCTCCTCCGGCGCGGCCCCGATCGACGTGGAGACGATGCACTGGCTGCGCCGGGAGACGCAGAACAACGGCATCGTGCTCATCGCGGACGAGGTGATGTCCGGCTTCGGGCGCACCGGAAAGTGGTGGGCCTGCGACCATGCCAATATCGCCCCCGACATCCTCACCTCGGGCAAGGGCGTCACCGGCGGCTACACCAGCCTGGCGGTGACCATGGTCTCCAGCACCGTGACCACCGCGATCGCCGAACCGCTCGGCCCGATCGCGCTGGGCCACACCATGTCCGCGAATCCGCTCGCCTGCGCGGCGGCCAACGCGGTGCTCAGCGTGCTCGAAGACGAGTCGCTGCTGGACAATGCCGCCGAGGTCGGCGCGCTGCTCGGCGCCGAGCTGACCAAGCTGTGCGGGCACTACCCGGAGTTGCTCTCCGACCAATCGGGCATCGGCCTGATGCGTGCGCTGCATGTCCGGCCCGGGCAATCGGTGGACACCAACAAGCGAATAGTGGCCGCCGCCAAGGAGAACGGGCTCGTCCTGTGCTCGGCGGGCATCGGCGAGACGACCGACTCGGTGCTCGTCGCGCCGCCGTTGAACAGTTCCCCGGGAATCATCGAAGAACTGGTGGAGCGTCTGGACAAGACGTTGGCCGCGGTGGCAGACGAGCGTCGCCACTGATATCCGGTATCCGAAACCGGTTGTCGATCAGCCGGTTTCGGGTACCGCACCACTGAGAACGAGGAGTACCCGACTATGCGCGCCGTGCCCGACCTGCTCGCCGCGCTGCCGACCAGACTGTGGATCGGCGGCACCGAGGAACCCGCGAGCGACGGCCGCACCTTTCCCGTCGAGAATCCGGCCACCGGCGCGACCCTGCTCGAGGTCGCCGACGCCACGGCCGCCGACGGTGCACACGCGCTCGATGCGGCCGCCGCGGCGCAAGCCGGGTGGGCCCGGACACCGTCGCGCGATCGGGCCGAGATCCTGCGCCGCGCTTGGGAACTCGTCATCGCACAACGTGACGACTTCGCCCTGGTGATGACCCTGGAGATGGGCAAACCGCTGGCCGAGAGCTACGGCGAGGTCACCTACGGCGCGGAGTTCCTGCGCTGGTTCGCCGAGGAGGCCGTGCGCGTACACGGCCGATACACGCACTCCCCCACCGGCACCGGACGCATCCTGGTCACCAAGCGGCCGGTCGGCCCGACCCTGGCCATCACCCCGTGGAACTTCCCGCTGGCGATGGGCACCAGGAAGATCGCGCCCGCGCTCGCCGCGGGCTGCACGATGGTGCTCAAACCGGCCGCGGAGACACCACTGACCATGCTGCTGCTCGGGCAGGTCTTCGCCGACGCGGGGCTGCCCGCGGGCGTGCTGTCGATCGTGCCGACGAGCGACGCGGCCCGGCTCACGGACCCGATGTTCCACGACGACCGGCTCCGCAAGGTGACCTTCACCGGCTCCACGGCTGTCGGCAAACACATACTGGCACAATCGTCTTCGCGCGTCCTGCGCACCTCGATGGAACTCGGCGGCAACGCGCCGTTCCTGGTGTTCGCCGACGCCGATATCGACGCCGCGGTGGACGGCGCCATGGCCGCGAAGATGCGCAACACCGGCGAGGCCTGTACGGCGGCCAATCGCTTCCTGGTCGCGGACGCGGTGCGCGGGGAGTTCACCGCGAAGCTGACCGACCGCATGCGGGCATTGAAGATCGGCGCGGGCGACTCGGACGGAGTCCAAGTCGGGCCGTTGATCAGCGCGAAACAGCGCGGCACCGTGTCCGAGCTGGTCCAGGACGCGACGGACAAGGGCGCGCGGGTCACTACGGGCGGCGCGAGCCTGCCCGGCGCAGGCTACTTCTACGCGCCGACCGTGCTGACCGAGGTGCCGCCCACTGCCCGCATCCTGCGCGAGGAGGTGTTCGGCCCGGTCGCCGCGATCACCGGATTCGCCGACGAGGACGCCGCGATCGCCGCCGCCAACGACACCGAATATGGTTTGGCCGCATACCTTTACACCACCGACCTGGATCGCGCGCTGCGGGTCGCCGAGCGCCTCGAAGCCGGCATGGTCGGCATCAATCGCGGCGTCGTCTCCGATGTGGCCGCGCCGTTCGGCGGCGTCAAGGCATCCGGCCTCGGCCGGGAAGCGGGCACCGAGGGCATCGAGGAGTACCTCGAAACCACCTACCTCGCGCTGCCGTAACCGCCGGGAATATAACCCACGCGCGGATCACCCGTCGCACTTTCACCGACTGGGCAGCGGAACGTTATTCCTTGTTGCCCAATCGAATTCGTGTCGTTACCATCCGAATTAAAAGGTAAATATTGATAATTCTGCTGCGCGCGGGGAGTTAGCGGGCATACGATCTGAGCTGTTCGAAACACACTGTCGGGTAACCAGATTCACCTGTGTTCAAACCCAGTTCGCGACCGGCTCGCACGCCGATCGCCGGTCCGTTGTGAACAATCCGAGGACTCGAACGCTCCACTATCGAACGTCCCGGGACAATTTCTAGGTGAGGATCAGCCATGACAATGGAAATGTCCGCACATACCGAGACGACTGTGCGCAGGAGTCTCAGTACCACTGCCGCACACCAGTTGTCGACCACCACCAAGTCCGAACCGCAGATGCAGGGTATCACCTCGCGCTGGCTCACCCGCATGCTGCCATGGACGCAGGTCAACGGCGGTGTGTACCGGGTAAACCGGCGCCTCACGCACACCGTGGGCAACGGCGAGGTCGAGTTCGCCGTGGACGGCTCCACCGCCAAGGTGATCCCGCTGGAACTGTGTGAACTGCCCGCACTGCACGATTTCACCGACGAGGATGTGCTGCGCGCACTGGCCCGCCGGTTCGAACAGCGCGAATTCGAACCCGGCAGCGTGGTAGCCGAATTCGGCAATCCGATGAATCAGGTCATGTTGATCGTGCACGGAAAATTGAGCAAGCTCGGCTCCGGGGAATACGGTGAAAACACACTCCTCGGCATGCTGGCCGGTGGCAATTTCTTCGGCGATCAGAGTCTCACCGACTCGTCCGCCATTTGGCCGGTCACCGTCAAGACACAAACCAAAACCACGATGCTGGTGCTGAGCCGGTCGGCGCTGGAGGAAATACTCGACAACGCGCCCGCGCTGCGCGAGCACTTGGCCCGGGTCGCCGACGCCTCGTCACGGCCGCAGAACAAACAGGGCGAGGCCGCGATCGAGATCTCGTCCGGGCACAGCGGCGAGCCCGAATTGCTCGGCACCTTCGTCGATTACGACGCCAGCCCGCGCGAATACGAACTGAGCCTGGCGCAGAGCGTCCTGCGCGTGCACACCAGGGTCGCCGACCTGTTCAACGATCCGATGAACCAGACCCAGCAGCAGTTGCGGCTCACCATCGAGGCGCTCTACGAACGCCGCGAATACGATCTGCTCAACAACACCGACTTCGGCCTGCTGCACAACTGCGATCTCAAACAACGCATCTACACCGAGTCCGGCCCGCCCACCCCGGACGACATGGACGAACTGCTCAGCATGCGCCGCAGCACCAAACTCTTTCTCGCACACCCGAAAGCCATCGCCGCCTTCGGACGCGAATGCAGCAAACGCGGCCTCTACCCGGACCCTGTCGACGTGGACGGCCACCGCGTACCCGCCTGGCGCGGCGTCCCGATCTTCCCGTGCGGCAAGATCCCGGTCAGCGACACCGCGACCACCACGATCCTGGCCATGCGCACCGGCGAAAAAGACCAAGGTGTCATCGGCCTGCACCAGACCGGGCTGCCGGACGAGTACGAGCCCAGCCTGAACGTGCGGTTCAAGGGGATCGATGATCAGTCGATCATCTCGTACCTGGTCAGCTGCTACTACTCCGCCGCCGTGCTGGTGCCCGACGCGCTCGGCGCGCTGGACAACGTCCTGGTCGCCCGGCCCACCGACTGACCGCCGTACAGCACCGTTCCCGGCGGGGTGGACCAGCCGTCCCCCGCGTCACGACCCGATTGGGGGAGGTGGGTGGACCGATGGTCGAGAGCACGTCGGCGGCGGGTCGCACGGCAACGGAGATTCTGACGAATGTCCGCGGACTGTGTGAGCCACTGCTGCGCGAAGCGGTGGGCACCCGGCCCGAACCGCTGGATCACATGGGCGGCTATCACTTCGGCTGGTGGGATGCCGCCGGCACCTCGACGCCGCAGCCCGTCGGAAAGGCGCTGCGACCCGCGCTCACCGTCTGTACAGCGATCGCGTGCGGCGGCACCGCGCACGCCGCGGCGGCCGCGGCCGCCGCGGTGGAACTCGTGCACAACTTCACGCTCCTGCACGACGACGTCATGGATGGCGACGAGGTCAGGCGTGGGCGGCCCGCCGTCTGGAAGATGTGGGGCAGCGCCGATGCGATCCTGCTCGGCGACGCGCTACACGCCCTCGCGGCACGGGTTCTGGTGGCCGGACTACCCGGGGCCACGGCGACAGCGGCGCTCGCCGCACTCGAAATGGCGATTATCGAGATGTGCCGTGGCCAGCACGAGGACTGTCGTCTGGGCGCGGGTGGCCGCACGGGATTGGACGAGTACACCCGCATGGTCATGGGGAAGACCGGCGCCCTCATGGGGTGCGCCTGCGTGCTCGGCGCACTGTGCGCACAGGCCGACCGGACCACGGTGGCGGCCATGGAGACGTTCGGCCGCGAGCTGGGGATGGCGTTCCAGTTCGTCGACGATCTGATCGGCATCTGGGGTGACCCGGCGCTCACCGGGAAACCGGCGAGCGACCTTGCCCGCCACAGCATGTCGCTGCCGGTGGTCTCGGCGCTCGGTTCGGGCACCGCGGCGGCCGCCGACGCTCACCCAGCACCTCGAACACACACCGGCGGAAGGGATCTCATGACAACCACCCGGGTCGAGCAGGCACCCGTCGATCTGGTCGCGACCCGGATCAGAGTCGACGGCGTGCTGGACCGATTCCTGCGCGGCAAGGCGAGCGCCGATCCGACGCTGCCCGGGGAGATCACCGACACGCTGCGCGCATTCCTGTTCGCGGGCGGCAAGCGGATTCGCCCGCTGCTCTGCGTACTCGGCTGGCATGCCGCGCACGGGGCGGCACCGGTGCCGCAGCCGGTGATCCAGGTCGCGGCCGCGCTCGAACTGTTCCACGCGGCGGTGCTGATCCACGACGACATCATCGACAACAGCGACACCCGTCGCGACCACCCCACGGTGCACCGCGCGCTCACCACGCTGCATCCCGAGCGCCGCGACCCGGAACGGTTCGGCAGGCACGCCGCGATCGTCCTCGGCGATCTGGCCATGGTCTGGTCCGCGGAGCTGTTGCACACTGCGCGGCTGACCGCGCGGCAACTGCGCACCGCGCTCGAGGTGCTCGACGGAATGCGCGCGGACGTGATGTACGGCCAGTATCTCGATCTGCTCACCACCGCGTGCCCGTCCGGCGACCTGGACCGTGCGCTCGACATCGTCCGGTACAAGACGGCGTCCTACACCTGCGAACGCCCGCTGGTCCTGGGCGCGCTGCTGGCCGATCCCGCGCCCGGCATTCCCGCGGCGCTCGCCGCGTACGCCCGGCCGCTCGGCGAGGCGTTCCAGCTCCGGGACGATCTGCTCGGCGTCTACGGCGATCCGGCGCGGACCGGCAAATCCAATATCGAGGACCTGCGCGAGGGTAAGCACACCGCGCTGATCGCGCTCGCGTTCACGCACGCGGACGCCGAGCAGTCCGCACGGTTGTCGGCGATGCTCGGCGATCCGTCGCTTAACGAGCAGCAGGCTGCCGAATGCCGCGAAATCCTCGGCGCGACAGCGCTGGGCCGCGTCGAGGGGATGATCCGCACCAGGTCCGAGCAGGCGCATCAGGCGCTCGAGCAAGCCCCGATCCCCCTCGCGGTGATCCGGACATTGCAACACCTCGCGGACGACGCGATCGCCCGCACCGGATAAGGGCACGTCATGCCCGGAGGATGCCGTGCACCGTTGGTGCCCAGGAGAATCGGAGCCCTGTCATGATCGAAGAGATCGGCGTGCCGCTCGCCGTCGGGGTGATCGCGGTACTCGTCTTCGTCGTCGGCGCGCGATTGCGCGCGCTGGTGTGGCGCAAGCCGGAGAACGGGGACTCCGGGTCGGTGACGCTCGAGCTGATCAGCACGCTGTTCATGGCGGTCGCCGCGTTCGTCGTGGTGATCTGCTGGCAGCAGTTCGACAACGCGCACAATCACACCGTCGCCGAATCGAAGTCGCTGGTCGATGTGTACTCGGCGGCGCACGCGATGCCCGAGCCCGCGCACAGCGAAATCCAGGGCCTGGTAGGCGAATACACCGAACAGGTGGTCACCACCGAATGGGCGGTGATGGACCGGGACCGGCGCCTCGATCAGGGCACCCAGGACATCCTCGACACCGTGCGCGATACCGTACTCGCCGTCCAGTCCGAGGATGCCGCGGTCACCGATCAGCGCGAGATCGCCTTGGCGGCACTGGACGCGGTGGCGGCGGCACGGCACGACCGGGCCATGGACGCGCAACTGGGCATGCCCGGATTCCTCTACGGCGCTTTGTGGTTCGGCACGATCCTGCTGCTGTGCAGTTCGGTACTGGCGGGCGTCGAAGTGAGCGCGCGCAGCGTGGCGATGACGGCGCTGCTGGGCGTGGTGATCGGCGCGGCGATCCTGGCGATCTACCGGCTCGACCGGCCGTTCGCCGGCGGAAACGTCGTCTCCAAGGACGCTTTCGAACTGGCGCTGGCCCGCTTCCAGCACATCACCTAGCGGCCCCGGCCAGTCACGAAAGATGGATGTCTGCACATGTCGCTGGATTCCGATGTACCTCGGACCCGCAGGGCTACAAGAGGACTCGCTGTAGTCCCCGTGGCCATCGTCCTACTGACCGGGCACCCCGTGGTGTCCGCCGACCCCCACCCCGGCACCTGGCCACCACTCGGTGAAATCGTCACGGGCAGTGCGTGGCCTGACGGCATCGCTACCGGAAGTGCCTCTGTCGGTGGCGAATTGAGTCTCGGACCGGCATCGGCGGCAGGTTCGCCGCATAGCGGCAGCGCCGGAACGAGCAGTGCCGGAACGGAAGCTTCCAGTAGCGGCATCGAACCCGCCGCCGGCATGGAACTCGCGCTTCCGGAGCCGGCTGCGGCACCTCCGGTCGCCGAGAATCCGCTCGTCACGCCGGATCTGGATTCCGACACCGTGCGTACCGCGTGCGCGGGCAGCGCTGTGGCGGGGCTGTCGTTGATCGTGGCCGGGATCCTCACCGGCAGCGGCAGCGGCAGCGGCTCCAGCCTCGGCTCCAGCTTGTCCGGTCTCGGCAGCGCCGTGGGTAGCGCCGGCGTGGGCAGTGCCGCGGTCGGGAGCGCCGCGGTGGGTAGCGCGGCGGTCGGCAGCGCCATGACCGGCAGCGGGCTGGCCTGCCTGCTCTGGCCCCGGGAGTTGCCGCCGTTCCCCGGCCTCCCCCTGGATCTCACCCCGCCCGCGGTCGCGGCGCCGATCCTGCCGACCCAGTTCCCCGACATCCTCGAAGCCCCACCGATCTCCCCGCCCGTCCCCCGCCGGGAACCGGTCATACTCCCGCCCTCACGCCAACAGGAAGCGGTCCCGCCCACCGGCGACCCGGTCGCCTGGAACATGCTGCAACTCGTCACGGTCATGCTGGTCGTCGTCATCGGCACCGTCCGCACCGGTGCCACCTACATTCGCAGGCACAAACATGAGTAGACACCGCGTTTTGTGCAGGTCTGCGAGTCTCCCCCACTCGCCCCGGGGCCGGGCCGCGGTCGCGCAGCTTCGCGGTGCGCCGGTCTCGGATAGACTGATGCTCTGCTCGAGCCGACCGAGTCGGACGGCAGTCGCATGATGGGGAAACGGTTGACCGACACGGCGAATCAGAAGATGCCCGTATCAGAGGCAGCGCGCAGCGGCGCCGACCGGGGAGTTCGTCGCCGGCGGATCGTGTGGATGTGCGCCGTTGCAGCATTTTTCGTGGTCGGAGCGGCAGCGGTGCCCGCGTGGCTGTACTCCTCCCGTTTCTATCGATTCGATTGGCTCCCGGTGTGGGGGCCTGCGGCGTGCTGGACGATCGCCGTGCTACTCCTCGCCGTACCAGGCCTGGCCCGACGGCGCGAGCCTGGACAGATCAAACCTCCATCGTTGGTCTTCGCCATCGTGGCGGGGGTCGCGATGGTTCCGGTGTGGTCCGTTTCGCTGTTCGTGACCTCCTTCGTCGCCGAGGACAGCGAGGTCGTGGCGGTCGCGGTGAGTTCGGACGGGCACCATGAAGTCGTCACCGAGTCGTACAAGATCTACAACAACCCTCCCGGTTGCCGCGTCCTGCTTCGTGAACGCGGATGGCTGTTCAGTAGACAGGACACAGTCTGGGCGGAAGACGTCTGCCCACAGCACGTCTCGTTCACCGGCGACAGAATGATCGAGGTCGTGACGGTGTCCGGAGAGACCGAGCAGTGGAAGTTCGATGCCGACCGGATGCAGGTGGACAGGATCTACCGGTTCCGCTGAACTCGGGAACCGGTGGGTGGTCTGCAGGGGGGCGGTTGGGTGGTTTTGAGCTGGGTTTTGTTGGAGCTCCTTGCGTTTGGGCTTGTTGGCCGGCTGCCACAGTGGGACGAGCCCGGTTCGGGATACCTGCCGCAGGAGTTACATGGATAGTGCTGAGCGCGTCGTGCGCCGTGCCCGGCTGTAGGCGCACGTCAGGTGCGCCGCGCCATGTCCGGCCAACGTCCAGCAGTCCGGTCTACGATGCCGCCTGCGGCCATCGCCAATTCAGTTGTGTCACAAACAGACACGACATGATCATGTGATGGCCGCCCTACTCATCGGTCGACTCGCCGGGCACATTGTCGTCGCTGAAATCGTATTCATCGACATCGAGCTCAATCCGGAGCGAGGACAGAAACTCCAGCACAGGCAGCGACAGGTGCCATCCCAGCGGCCGAGGTCCTTCCCGCCCACGATCAGCCGACGCCCCGCCAAGCGCGGCATGGACGCCCTCTGGACCGTAGAAGTAGCGCCGGCTCCCCATCACCATGCCCTGGTCCGGGTCCATCTGCAGCCGAGCGGCCATCTCGACCGCCGACAGCATGTCACTCTTCAACGCGAAATAGCAGTACTGACGGGTCCTCATCATCAGCGGGATCCCACCACAACCTACCCAGCCAGCACCAACGGTATTCAAACACCAGCCATAAGGTCCGGCTGGAGGGTTAGGAGAAGAGGGCGGCCGAGGGCCTGAACCAAGCGACAGATAGGTCGAGGGTCACAGAGGGTTCATACGGTTCACAGGGGCTGTAGCCCCTGTGAACCGTATGAAAAGTCTGTGAGCACTGATTCACAGCAGTCGGCACATGTAACGCCCGCGGCAGGCACACAAAACCGGCCTGCCACACATCGGAAGCCAGCCAACAAGCCCAAACGCAAGGAACCCCAACCGAACTCGACCACACCGGCCCACCCGAATCGGCGGTGCGGCGCGTCGGCCGCCAAGCAACGAGCCGTAACGCAGTGACCGATCCCCAAGGCCGAGCTGCTGTCGCCGGCCCGGCGCCCACCGCCATCGCATGCAGACAGCCGGGTGTAATGAGCTGGGCACCCATGGTCCCCGGGGTTAGTCCCGGGTTTGCCAGCCTGCTGGGTCGACGCCGCCGGGGATGGGGGCGGCGGGTTCGTAGGGGGCGCGGGTGAGGATGTAGCTGACGAGTTCGAGGCGTTGGGGGGTGCCTTGGGGGTCGCGGATGATATCGAGGCGTTCGCCGGCGTAGTAGCCGTCCAGGCCGGTCCAGGAGCCGTCGGGTTCGGGCCGGAAGCGGGATTCGCGGCCGCCGTGGGCGAGGGCGGTGAGTTCGAGGTGGCCGTCGGCGCGCAGGCGCAGGGCGAGGGAGGCGGTGCCCCAGTACCAGGTTCCGGTGAGCGCCAACAGGTTCGGGTCCACTTCGATGGCGGGGAGCCATTCTTCGGGCAGGGTGGGTTCGTGTTCGGCCAGGATGTCGAGCAGGCCGGTGGCCAGTTTGCCGCGGATGCCGCCGTAGGTGGTGTTGCACAAGAACAGCACGCCTGTGCGGTCTTTGGGATCGGCCCAGACGGTGGAGATGAAACCGGGCATGGCTCCGGTGTGCCCGGCCAGCCTGCGGCCGTGGTGGCGCTGCAACTGGAAGCCGAGTCCGTAGCCGGAATTCCATTCGTCGCCGTCCTCGACCGTGGCGGGGGCGCGCATCTCCTCGAGGGTGTCGGCGGCGAGCACGTCGCCGGTGTCGCCGCCGACGAACGCGGCCCAGCGCGCCAGATCGCTTACCGTGGACCACAGTTGGCCTGCCGCGCCCATCGCCCCGTTGTCGTGCGACGGCTCGGTCAGCACCACGTCGGCCCACGGGTGCACGGCCGCGCCGGTGGCGTGCGGGGCCACGGGTGCGGCGGTGGTGCGGGCCATGCCCAGCGGGGCAAGGACTTCGGCGCGCAACGCCTCGAACCAGCTCTGCCCGCGCAACCGGGCGACCAGTTCACCGAGCGCGGCGAAGCCGACGTTCGAGTAGTGGAACCGCCGGCCGGCGCGATGCAACAGCGCCTTGCTGCCCGCGTCGACGTCCAAACTGTCCGCGAGTTCGGCCCACTGCGGCCCCGCGGTGCGCTCCCACCAGTCGCCGGGCGATTCGGCGCGCAATCCCGCGGTGTGCGAAAGCAGCTGTGCCACAGTCCGATCCCCGACCGGTGCGCCGGGCACATGCTTGGCCACCGGGTCGGCCAGGTCGAGCTTGCCCTCGTCACGCAACCGCAGCACCATGGTCGCCACCATCGACTTCGTGATCGAGCCGATGCGATACTGGGTGTCGGTGGTCGGCGCGCTCGCACCGACCCGCCCCCTGGCCCCCGACCACACCAGCTGCCCGTCTCGCACCACGGCGGCGATCAGCGAGGGCACCCGATACTCGGCCTGCTCGACGGCAACCCGATGCAGCAACGCCCGCTCGGTCGATGGCAACAGCATCTGCGACTTCCCTTCACACGCTCGGTAATCAGCCCGGCCAACCCCGGGCACGGCAACTCCGCACGATCCGCCCCGCAGTAGGCCGACCTCAGAGTAGCGCCGAGGATGCCGCCCGGCCCGCCCACACGACGGGCTCGCGCCCCCGCAACCAATGCGAGGTCGGCGTAATCCGCGCCGTCATAGGTCGGCGTCGAGGGCAGCGTCGAGGATGTCGCTTCACCCCGCACACGCAGCGCGCTCGTTGGCCCGCAGCCCGACGGAGTGCCGTCGCGGCGCGATCACGCGGTGGGCTGGTGCGCCCGTAGCCAATTGGTGAGGTCGGTTAGGCGGTGGGCTGGTGCGCCCGTAGCCAATTGGTGAGGTCGGTTAGGCGGTGGGGGTGGATGGAGGTGAGGGGGGTCGTGGGCTGGATCTGGGGTGGGGCTCAGGGAGTGGCCGGTGGCGGAGTAGGTGAGGAGAGTGTGGTCGGGGTTGGCGTGGGCGGCGAGGGCCTGGTCGATTCGTCCGTTGCCGTCCGGGTCGAAAGCCGGTTCGATGGCCGGTGTGCCCGCGCCCAGCAGGCCGAGCAACGTCCCGCCATGGAATGCCCACTGCCCCTAGCAGTATCACTCCGCGCACCTTCGGAAGTTCGGGGGCGGCGGCCGCCACCACGGCGATGCCTTCGCTCCAGCCGAGGAGGTAGATCCGTTCCGGGTCGATCCGCGGATCGCGTATCCCGGCCTCGACCGCGCTGTGCACATCGGCCACCAGCTGCGGCATCGTGAGCTCGGTGCCGAAACGCAGCTCCGCGCCAACGGTTCTCACGCCATGGTGCGAACCCCTCGCAGTACCGCCGTACTACGCACTGTCCTTGTCCGCCACCCGTGATCGGGCGCCGCGCGGCCGGTACAGCCAGACGATCGCCGCGAGCAGCGCGGCGACGGCGAGGAGGGTGTACGAGTCGCCGAGCAGGAATTGCGTTAGCGTCCAATGGAATTCACGCCCGTTGGTCTGCGGGACGTACCAGACCAGGCCTTGCGGGAGCAGCGGCAGATCCGGATCCCACCAGCCGACCCGGTCGACGCGCATCGGCCAGGCGAAGACGAACAGATAGATCAGCGCGGGCACCGCGATCCGCACGGCACGGCGACGATGCCGCAGCGCGTGCCCGATCCACAGCAGCGCGGGCACGATCCAGACCCAGTAGTGCGTCCACGAGATCGGCGAGGCCAGCAGCATCACGGTGGCCGCGAGCAGTGCGCCGAGCAGTTCGTCACCGCGCAGGTAGGCGACGCGCGCGGCGGCGATGCCCGCCAGCCCGATCAGTCCCGCGCAGACCAGCGAGCCGGTGCTGTCGTCCCAGGTGGACCATTGCAACCGGCCGAACAGTCCGTTGATCGATTGATTCTGCACGTAGGCGAATCCGATGCGGTTCTGCGAGGTCATCGTCGTCGTCCAGAACTCCCAGGCCTGGGCGGGCCGATACCAGAACCCGACGGCGACCGTCGCGGCGAAGGCCGCGCAGGCGGTGGCCGCCGCCCGGAACTGCCGGGTGATGAGCAGGTAGACGACGAAGACGGCGGGGGTCAGCTTCAGCCCCGTCGCCAGGCCGATGAGAATGCCGCGATACCAGCGGTTCTTGGGTATCGCCAGGTCGGCGAGCACGAACGCCATGAGCAGCACGCTGAGCTGCCCGAATTGCAGAGTCTGCTGAACCGGCTCCAACCAGAGCGCCGCGGCGGCCACGGCGGTCGTCAGCGCGACCAAGCGAACACCGGGGCGCCGTTGCTGGAGCAAACCGGCGCTCCACACGCTGATCCAGAGCGCACCCAGCGTCAGGAGCGTGATGCCGGTCCCGACATAGTCGATCGGGAAGCGCGCCAGCTCCGCGCAGATCCACGCGGCGAAGACGGGATAGAGGAAGGGCAGGCCGAGCGGACCACGCCCGTCGTACAGCAGTTCGGGGTGCAGCGCGGCCATCGAGCCGCCCCACATGTAGACCTGGAGATCGACCTGGTGCCAGTACATTTCCCAGTTCGGCCGCACGAAGGCCAGCCAGGCACCGACAGAGCAGCAGGCGAAGACGAGCGCAGCGGCGAGCACCGTGAACGTGTGCGGGGCACGAGGTTTCACCACCTCGACCACACCGGTACCGCGCTGTTCTTCCGTGTGCAGGACGACAGCCATGGAGTTGTTTTTCCTTCATCAGATGAGGCAACACACGCAGACCAGCAAATGCTTAGCTAAACTAAGTGAAGTCATCCTAGCATCGGCCCCAGCTATGGCAGACCCCAATTCTGCGGGCGCGACGGCGCGCCGTGATGCCGATAACATGCGGCAGAGAAGACTGCGCAGAGGCAGCCACAACTGAACAACGAACGATCGACTGACCATAGAGTCAGACTTCGGTGACGAGCCAGGGAGGAATCGTCAGTTGAATGACGATCGGGCGGGGGAAACAGGGGAAACTGCAAGACTGCACCACGGACGTGGCGGGGTACTCGGGCTGGGCACCACGATCCGGTGGTTCCGCGATCCGCTGGGCGTGATGCGGCGGCTCGCGGACGAGCACGGCCCGGTCGCGGGCTTCCAGATCGGCCTGTGGCCCGCGGCGCTGGTGACCGGGCCGGCCGAGATCCACGAGGTGCTGGTCTCGCGCGCCGCGGACTACCGCCGGGCGCGGGCGGTGACCGGCACGCTGTGGCCCGCACTGCGCGAAGGCTTGATCATCTCCGAGGGCGAGGTGCACCGCAGCCAGCGCGCGCTGGTCGGGCCGCTGTTCACCGCGCGGCGCGTGCCGAAATACGTCGACGTGATCGCCACGCGCATGCGGCCGCATCTGCGCCGCTGGCAAGCGGCGGGCGAGGTGGATCTGCTCGCCGCCGTGCAGGAGATGATGCACGACGTCATCGCCGGCCTGCTGGTGGACGAGCCGATCGAGGGCTACCGGGAGGTGCTCGACGCCGCCAACCGCATCTTCGACTGGGAGATGCGCGCGATGTCGCGTCCGATCGTGACCCCGCTCAACATTCCGACGAAACGCAACCGCGAATTCATCCGCGACCTCGGCGTGGTCCGCGACTGGGCCACCGCCATGGTCGACGCGCGCCGCCGCGCGCCGCGCGACGACATCGTGTCCGCGCTGCTCGCCCAGCGGGACCGCGACGGCGCACCGATGCCCACCGAGCGATTGATCGACGAGGTGATCAACCTCTGGGCGGCGGCGCACGAGACCAGCGCCGACGCCATGTTCTGGACCGCGTACGCGCTGGCGCGCCATCCGGTCGCCGCCGACCGCGCCCGCGGCGAGGTGGACCGCGCCCTCGGCGGCGCGGTGCCGACCGCGGAAGATCTTGCGCTGCTGCCGTATTGCCTGCAGGTGTTCAAGGAGTCGATGCGGCTGTATCCGCCCTCGCCCGCGTTCCTGCGCGAGGCCGCGTGCGACACACGCCTCGGCAAGCATGAAATCGCCGCGGGCACCATCATTTTCGTCGCGCCGTACGTCATGCACCGATCCGCCGACCGCTATCCCGATCCCGAAGCGTTCCGCCCGGAACGCTTCGCCGCAGATGCCGACCGCGGCTGGGAACGCCTGTCCTACTTACCCTTCGGCGCGGGTGAGCACGTCTGTGTCGGCTCCGCGCTCGCCCTGCTGGAGGGACAGATCTTCACCGCGCTGCTGCTCGCCGGCGGCACCGTACGAGTTGCGGGCGACCCCGGCATGAAACTGACCATCAACCTGCGTCCCAAGCGGCGGGTCCGCACCACGTACCTGCGGCGCGCCCCGGCACCCGACCGGGAACTCTCCGGGGCCGAAGCCAGAGACGCCAGATGACTTCACTGCGGGAAGCCCTGCGGTACCGCGCGACCGCCATGTTGCCGAATTGCCGGCGGCAACGAACCGTGCCCGCACGGGCCGCAGGGGAACGGGTGGATCGCATCATCGCCTTCGCCTTGGGCGCGGGCACTTGGATTTTCGGCATCGGGGACGCCGCGGAGATCGCCGAGCAGTCGCGTCATTACGCGCCGTGGTGGACCGTGGTGGCCATGTGCGGGGTGTTCGGCACCGCGCTGGTGCTGGCGGCCACCACGCTGTTCGTGCCGTTCCCCGCGGTCCGGGTGCTCGCGGCAACACACGCAACGGTTTTCGCCGTGGTGATCGGGCTGTCCGGTTTCGCGGTGACCTCCGGGCAGATCACCAACGATGTGGAATGGATCTATCGGCTGGTACCGCTCGGCGGGGTCGCGGCCACGGTGGTGTGGCGTACGCCGGTGACGGCGCTCTATCTGCTCGTGGTGGCGGTGCTGGCCGCGTGGTCCAACGGTCAGGTGAAGAACGATCTCAGCTCGATCGAGTTCTTCCTCACCTGGCTGCGCATCTTCGGTATATCGGTCGGATTCGTCTACATCACCAGGATGACGCGGCGTGCCGCCTATCTGCTGGACATGGAGCGGACGCGGGCCCAGCAGCAGGCCACGCTCGCGGCGGCCGCGGAGGCCCGGGCCGGCGAGCGCGCGCTGTTCGCGGGCGTGATCCATGACAAGGTGCTCGCCACGCTGCTCGACACCTCGCGCGGCGGCTGCCCGACGATGCTGGCCAGGCAGGCCGAACAGGCGCTCGGCCAGTTCGCCGCGATCGGGCGGATCAACGAATTGTGCACCGGCGCCGAGGCGATCGAGACGATCACCACCGAGGTCACGACAGCCACCGAAACCTCACTGCGCGTGCAGGTCCGCCACGATCGGCGCGCGAGCGAACTGCGCATCGACTCGGCCGCGGTGAGCGCTCTCGCGCAGGCCGCCGCGGAAGCGGTGCGCAACAGCGTGCGGCACGCGGACGTGCCGGAACGCACGGTCACCCGCGACGTCACGATCGCCGCACGGGAATTCGGTCTCACCGTGGTCGTCGCCGACGACGGCGCCGGATTCGATCCGGCCGCGGTCGCACCCAACCGCCTCGGCCTCACGGTCAGCATCGTGCAGCGGATGCGCGAGGTCGGCGGCCGGGCCGTCATCGACGCCGCGCCCGGCGCCGGAACCCGGATCATATTGGAATGGGACGCACCCGATGACGCCTGACCACGGCGACCTGAGCCGACTACTCAGCGGGCAGCGCTCCACCATGGTGACGATCATCGTGGTGGCGCTGGCCACCGACGCCGCGGTGATGATCCGTTCGGTGCGATTGGCCGGAATACCGCTGTCCCCCACGCTTTTCCTGGCCGCGGCACTGCTCGCCGCCAGCACCGTGCTCGTCGTGCTCGACCCCGGGGTGCCGATCCGCAGATCCTCGGCCCTGCTGGTCGCCGCCGCCGGGCCGGTCGCCACCCTGATCGTCCGCGATCAGGTCACTGCGCAGTTGGATGCACGCACGAGCATGTGGACCGCGTATACCGCGGGCATCACGCTCGCCCTGCTGGTGCTGCGCGGCCGGAATCTGTTGGCGTGGGCGGGAACCGTGGCCACCTGGCTCGCCGTCGTCGCCGCCGCGGGCGGTGCGTCGACCGCGTTCGTGCAGGGGGTGGTGCCGCTGGTCAACGTCGTCATCGCCGCGGCCTTCGCCGCGATCATGCGCCCCACCCTGCGCTCGCTGCACGAACTCGAGGCCGAATCGACCACGCGCGCGGCGAATCGGGCCCGGCTCGACGCGCAGAAGGCCGAGCGCAAACGCCAGCTCGACCGGCTCGACCTGCGCGCGCGCCCGATGCTCGAACGCATCGCCAGCGCGGTCCCGTTCCAGCCCGAGGAGCGGGAGGAATGCCGGCTGCTCGAAGCCGAACTCCGGGACGAGTTGCGCGCACCGCAGTTGTCGACGAGCGAGGTGCTCGCCGCGGCCCGCGCCGCGCGCCGCCGTGGCGTCGAGGTGATGCTGCTCGACGACGGCGGTTTGGAAACCGCGTCCCTCGCACTGCGTGATCTGGTGCGCGACATCGCCGTTCAGGAACTGGACAACACCGACCGCGGCCATGTCACGGTCCGGGTGCTACCCCCGGGGCGCCGCAATCTGGCCACCGTGCTGGTGGACGCGGAAGACCGCAACCGCAGGACCGAAATCGACTGCGCCGGTACGGTTACCGCCACGTTGGACCGCTCGGCCGGGGCGCAGGCGGCAGAGGTGCCGCTGCCCAGCCACATCTACTGAGACTCACACCGGCAACGGCTTGCTGCCCGGCCGGGTGCGCCGCCAGGCGACCGTGAGGAAGCCGAGCAGCCCGAGCAGCGGCAGGGCGGCGATCGACCAGCTCAGCGGCAGCGGCGGGCCGGGCTGGTCCAGCACCTGCAGCCGGTCCAGGGTGCCTTCGCCGTGCCCGAGCGGGCCATCGATGGTGAAGGCGAAGCTGTAGCTGCCGGGATCGTCGACCGCGAAGATGTCCAGACCCCACGAGTCGCGCTTGCGCGGGTGGCGGACGAATTTCGCCGGCCGCCGCCAATTCAGGCCGGGCCCGGTGAGTTTCAGCGTGCCGGACTTGTCGGCGATGCCGCCGTCGGGCATGAACGTGAAGTCCAGCGACTGCATCGCACGGATCGGCCAGGTGGAGAAGCCGACGGTCAGGCCGTACGGCCCGGCCTGCACGCGCTCGGTGTGCACGATGTCGACCGGGGCGTACGCCGACGCGGGGCTGATCGCGACCAGCGACAGTGTGATCGCCGCCAGCACGGTGAGCGCGAATCTGCGCAGGGTGGTCATCGGAGATCTCCCGGTGTGGGCAGCATGCGGACGAATCGACCGGCGAGGAAACCGGCCAGCAGACCCAGTGGCAGACCCAGCGCGGTCGAGACCAGGACGTCACCGGGACCGACACCCGAGAAGAAGTGGGTGAGCTGAAGTTGCAGCGGGAACGTCACGCCGACCACGATTCCGGCGAAGCCACCGGCCAGCACGACGACCTTTCGCGCGTCGAAGCCGCGGGTACGCACCGACCAGAACAGGGCCTCGATCCCGGCCGCCGCGAGGAGCAGGAACATCGGCATGATCGCGGGCAGCGAAGGCGGGCGCGAGCCGAGCCCGTCGCGCAGCGGCAGGCCGATCGAATCGGCGTACGCTTCGGCGGCCCAGGGCGAGAACCACCACAGGATCCCTTGCAGCACACCGAGAGCCACCGCGATGGCCAGCGCGGCGCCGGGCCGTGCCAGCACGGCCGCGCCCAGGACGAGCAGCAGCGGGCCGAAGAACAGCACGCCGAGGATGGTCGAATCCACCGGCAGGTCCAGGTTGTCCAGGGCCTGCGCGAGGATCGGCGCGAAGGTGATCAGGATCGGGACCGCCGCGACGATGCCGAGCCGGCCCCACCGGTGGTCACGATGTGCCGCGAACACGATGATGCTGCCGATCATGGTCAACGTGATCGACAGGAACAGCGCCACATGCGACGGCGTGTTCAGCACCGCGTCGAAGCCGTAGATCGAATGCCATTCCAGATCGAGCAGGCCGTAGAGGAGGAACAGGGCCGCGCCCGCCCCGGCGATCATGTAGCCGAGCGGCGCGGTCAGGGTGCTGCCGAAGACGCGAACGGGCGTGCCGCCCAGCCGTGGCACGGGCCGCCCGGCCCGCTGCGCTGCGGTGGCCAGGAACACCATCGCCAGACTGACGAACCCGGAGATGGCGCTGCCGGAATACAGGAACAGGTGCGGCAGCGTGAAGAACGTGTCCGGCCCGACATCGTTGTGCCACTGAATGTCCCAGCTCAGCCCGACCAGCGTGACGGCGGTGCCCGCCAGTACGCCCCACGCGCCCGCCCGCGCGGCGGCGCTGTTGTCCGATGCCGTGTGCTCCGGCGCGGACCGGGCCGCAACGGTGTCCACCGCCGGTCCGGCTCGCCCTTCGCTCGCGTCGAACGCTGCCGAGCTGTCCATCCGCTGCCCTCCTCGGTGCCTCGTTGAATCTTGTGTGTCGCGTGTCTGTTTCAGTTGCCCACCCACAGCGGCACGGTGATCTGGTCGACGCCACCGTGCGCGTCGATCGTCAGGCGCAATTCCCACGGACCGGTCATCATCAGCGGCACCGAGTCGGCGTGGAAGCGACCGTCGCCCACGGCGGTCAGCGCGACAGGTGGACCGGCGTGGCCCATCAGCAGCTGGGTCGCCTGCACCGTGACGGTGGCGTGCACGGCCGGCGCGCCGGCCCGATCGGCGACCGTGACGTCGACGGCGGTGTCGCCCAGTCGAACTCGTTCGACGGTCACCGTCACCTGGTGGCGTTCGCTGCCCGAGCGCAGGGCGACCGCTGCCGCCGAATTCGGCCACAGCAGCCAGCCGAGCACCGCGAGCACGACCACCAGCGCGGCGGCGAGGATCAGTGGACGGCGCGAACGAGTTGTGCGCGTGCTCGTTTCGCTCATCGCCGCGCCTGCGCGACCTCGAGCACCACGGGGATGGTCAGTACGGTGAAGCGGCGTTCGACCTGAATCCAGAGCCGGTATCGGCCGGCGACCGGAAAGGTGTAGGTGAAGGGCACGTCCGGGCCGTAGGCGGCCACGGTTTCGTCGGGCGGGCTCTGTCCGTTGGCGGGTGGCATGAGCATCACGCCGCGACCTCCGGCGGGCTCGGTCGCCGTGCCCGGCACGCCATGTGGCTCTGCGTGATCCATGCCCGGCATGTGGTGTGCTCCTGACGCATGGTCCATTTCAGGCAGGTCCGCCATGCCCTGCATCGATGTCGGGCCCATCGAGTGGCCGTGGCCCCAGACGGCCGAATCGTGCACGGCCGCCGCGATATCGGTGCTGCCGTCCGGTATCGGCCCCGCCATGATCAGGTGACCCACCATGCCGAGCCACGGTTGCAGTTCGGCGGCGTCGCCGATCTCGGCGGTGATCGTGGTCGGCTGCCCGGCCACCGCGGCGGTCGTCTCGACCTCGATCGGCGTGCCGTCGAGCACCAGCGACGCCGACGTCACCGGGCCGCCGAGTGACACCGGTGCGGACGGCGGCGCGACGGTGCCGGATGTGCCCGGCAGGACGGTGACACCGGTGGCGGCGCGGGCCATCTGCACACCACCGCCGCGGCGCGCGAGTTCCGCGGACAGCGCGTAGCGTCCGGGTTCGGTTGCCGTGGAATGCACCTGGTAGCGTCCGGGGCCGGTACGGATCGGATGCAGATGGGACAGAACGCCCGACGGCCCGACCATGAGCAGATGTACCAGCGCGCTGTCGTGCACCACGAGGTCGTCGACGGGTGCACCGGTGGCGGCGTCGAGCAGGACCAGGTCGATATCGCCGGGCTGCCCCGCCGTCAACGGTTCGCCCGCCACGGTCAGCAGCACCGGCGGGCGCGAGAAGTCCGCGATGGCGGGCTGATTCACCGCGTAGGGATCGATGACGTTGGCCAGGGTGGGATCGAGCTGGCCACCCGGTTGCGGCGGTAGCGGGAGCGAGGCCGAGAGCAGCGCCGCGGTCACCGATACCGTGATGCCCGCGACCATTCCGCCCGCGGGAACCAGAGCCCACGCGGGACGCTTGGCGCGCACGGCGATCAGCACGGCGACGGGCAGCAGCACACCGGCGACCAGAAAGCCGCGATAGACCAGGCGTTCCGGCGGCGAGGTGACCTGTGCGGGCACGACGAACGGAATCCGGGCGACCCGGGTGCCGTCACCGATGGCCAGTTCCCACGGGCCGGGCCGGTCCATGTCGAGGGTCGCCGAGTACATCCCCGGCGTCGCGCCGAGTTCGATGCTGTTCTCCGCCACGGGAACACCGGGCGCGGGCAGCGTGGAATCGACGGCGACCGCACCCGTGGGGACGGCGGCGAGGGCGAGTCTCCCCGCGGCGGTACCGGTGTGGGTGACGACGTCCACCCGCAGCGGCCCCGGCACGCTGGTCACCCGGCGCAGGATCACGGTCAGTTCCCGGTCGCCGAGGGATTGTGCGATCGAGAGATCCGCGCCGGCGGCGGCGGAATCGGCGAACGCGGGCGCCGCCCCGGCACCCAGCAGCAGGAGCCATCCCGCGAACAACAGGACGCGATATCGAGCAGCACGGGCGACGGGCACTTCCGCAACCCTAGGGACACCTGGCCGCGAGATCATCACCTGCTGAGGGGATCCGGTCTACCCCGCTGGGTTGATGTCCGAATAGGGGAAGTTCCGGAGAATGCCCGCCTGCCGAGTCAGCGCGGCACCGGGCACGCGTCCACCGCCGCGGCGACCACCTGGGGCGTGTCGGGAACCGGTGGGCGGGCGCCGGATTCGTACTCGGCGCCGACCACCGGCGCGACGGCCGCCAGCGCCTCGTTCTCCGCGGCCGTGAATGCCCTTGCCCGGCTGAGGAAGCGCCAACCCTCCGGCGCTTCCAGGCTGAAGCCGGACCCGCGGCCGGGCACCACGTCGATGACGAGTTGCGTGTGTTTCCACGCCTGGAACTGGGAGCCGGAGATCCATACCGGCACCGCGTCCAGTTCGTCGCCGGGCAGCGTGGTCGGCACCTCGCCCACCGCGAGGCGCAGATCGATGATGCCGACCAGCACGTCGCGGTCGCCGATGATGAACTCCCCCAGCGGATAACACATCGGCGAGGACCCGTCGCAGCAACCGCCGGACTGGTGCATCATCAGCGCGCCGTGCGCGGTACGGAGGCGGCGCAGCAGCTGCGCCGCCGCCGTGGTCGCCACCAGCCGGGGCGGGGCGGGCTGTGCCATCAGAAGAATCCCATGGCCTTCGGCGCGTAACTGACCAGCAGGTTCTTGGTCTGCTGGTAGTGGTCGAGCATCATCTTGTGATTCTCCCGGCCGACCCCGGACTGCTTGTAGCCGCCGAACGCCGCGTGCGCCGGATACTGGTGATAGGTGTTGGTCCACACCCGGCCCGCCTGGATATCACGGCCCGCCCGGTACGCGGTGCCGCCGTCGCGGGACCACACCCCAGCGCCGAGACCGTACAGGGTGTCGTTGGCGATCGAGATGGCGTCGTCGTAGTCGGTGAACGAGGTCACCGACACCACCGGTCCGAAGATCTCCTCCTGGAAGATCCGCATCGCGTTGCGGCCGGTGAAGATGGTCGGCTGCACGTAGTAGCCGCCGTTCAGATCACCGCCGAGCAGCGCGCGTTCGCCACCGGTGACCAGCTGCGCGCCCTCACCCTTGCCGATCTCGATGTAGGACAACACCTTTTCCAGTTGGTCGTTGGACGCCTGCGCGCCGATCATGGTCTCCGAGTCGAGCGGATCGCCCTGGCGCACCGCCTTGGTCCGCAGCGCGGCCAGCTCGAGGAAGCGGTCGAAGATATCGGCCTGGATCAGCGAGCGCGACGGACAGGTGCACACCTCGCCCTGGTTCAGCGCGAACATCGTGAAGCCTTCCAGGGCCTTGTCCAGGAAGTCGTCGTCGGCGCCCATGACATCGGAGAAGAAGATGTTCGGGCTCTTGCCGCCGAGCTCGAGCGTCACGGGGATCAGGTTCTGCGACGCGTACTGCATGATGAGCCGGCCGGTGGTGGTCTCGCCGGTGAACGCAATCTTCGCGATCCGGTTGCTGGAGGCCAGCGGCTTACCCGCCTCGACACCGAAGCCGTTGACGATATTGACCACACCGGGCGGCAGCAGATCGCCGATGATGCTCCACAGGAACATGATCGAGGCTGGGGTCTGTTCCGCGGGCTTGAGCACCACCGCATTGCCCGCGGCCAGCGCGGGCGCCAGCTTCCAGGTCGCCATCAGGATGGGGAAGTTCCACGGGATGATCTGGCCGACCACGCCGAGCGGCTCGTGGAAGTGGTAGGCGACGGTCTCGGCGTCGATCTCCGACAGCGAACCCTCCTGCGCGCGAATCGCTCCCGCGAAATAGCGGAAGTGGTCGACGGCCAGCGGGATGTCGGCGGCCAGCGTCTCGCGGATCGGTTTGCCGTTGTCCCACGCCTCGGCCAGCGCGATCGCGTCCAGGTTCGCCTCGATCCGGTCGGCGATCTTGTTCAGGATCGCCGCGCGCTCGGCCGCCGAGGTCTTGCCCCAGGCCGGGGCGGCGGCATGCGCCGCGTCGAGCGCGAGTTCGATGTCCTCCGCGGTGGAACGCGCTACCTCACAGAAGTTTTCGCCCGTGACCGGCGTGGGATTCTCGAAATACTGCCCCTTGACCGGTGCCATCCACTGGCCGCCGATCCAATTGTCGTAGCGGGATTGGTAACTCATCAGGGCATCCGGTGCGCCGGGCCGGGCATACACAGTCATCGAAGCTCCTCGCGGTCGAGACGGCACTGTCGTGGGACACGACATGTGATCAACGACACTAGAGCGCCAACGTTGCATCACCGTTGGGAACCGTTCAGCAGCCGCCCAACTCGCGATCGAGCATCCGCAACTGCGCCGCCACCTGCGCGTACAACGACGAATCCCGGTCCAGCGAGGCGAGATAGGCGGCCCACGCGCCCCGGTCCTCGCGGCCGTCGACGGAGCCGATCCACCAGCCGAGGATCGCCGGATCGCGAGACTTGAGCACCGCGGCACGCATTCGGGCCCGCAGCGCCTCCCGCACCCGGCCGACGCCGGGCGCGCGCGAGGCGGGAAGCAGTTGCCCGCGGTATCCCGCGACGGCCGCGGCGATATCGCCGCGGCGCAGCGCGCGACGCAGCTCGCCGATATCCGAATCGAGTTCCGTCAGTAACCGATACGGTCGCGACCCCAGCGTGGTGCCGCCGAGAATGCGGCGCAGGCGCGAGATTTCGGCGCGCACGGTCACCGCGTCGAGGTCACGCTCGTCCAGCAGCACCGCGATGTGCTCGGTCGACAGACCCTCGGGATGTTCCAGCAGCAGGAGCAGGATCTCCGAATGCCTGCGCGACAGCGCGATTCGCTCGTGGCCGAACCGCAGCGCGGGGCCGGCGCCGAGCAGTTCGACCCGCGGCGTGGCCGGCGCCGGGGCCGGGTGGGCGCGCAGCTCGGATTCGGCGACGGCGACGGTCGCCTTGATCAGCGAGAGCACCTCGGGGGCGGCGACCCGCGGCCCGCCGGTGATGTCGATCGTGCCCAGCACCCGTCCCGTCGCGGGATCGTGCACGGGGCCCGCCGCGCAGCTCCACGGATGCACCACCCGGCTGTAGTGCTCGGCGCCGAAGATCTGCACGCAATGATCAAGTGCCAGTGCGGTTCCCGGGGCGTTGGTGCCGACCGCGGCCTCGCTCCAGTCCGCGCCGTCGGCGAAGTTCATCTGCGCGGCGCGGTCCTTGGCCGCCGCGTCGCCCTCCACCCACAGCAGACGGCCTCGCGCATCGCTCAGCGCGACCAGCAGCCCGGTGTCCCGTGCGTCCTCGACCAACAGTTTCTGCACCACCGGGCGCACCGCCGCCATCGGATGCGCGCGCCGGTAGCGTTCCAATTCGAGGCCGGTGAGCGAGGTCCGGCCGATCTGGCGGTCCGGGTCGATGCCGTTGCCGCGACTGCGCAACCAGGACGCCTCGATCACCCGGCGCACGCTGCGGGGCGCCTCGCCGCGCGCGACGAACAATTCGTGTGCGGCCGAAACATGGTGGCCCACCCGCTCCGCGTCGTCCTCCGGGCCCAGCGCCACCCAGGGATTCGCCCGAGCGCTGGATCCGATGGCCACCTCTCCATCCTCCCTTGCGAGCCGGACCCGGGCAATGCGCCCGCCGACCGCCCTCGTGGATTGAGCGACCGAGCACTATCTACCGGCCAGGGCTACGGCGTAGCGCGGGATCAGTTGGCAGCCGAGGCGGGCTTTGACGTCGGGTAGGCCTTTGCCCCAGACGAGGCCTTGCTTTTCGACGGCCGCCGCCCAGGCGACGGTGCGGCGGAAGGCGTCGAAGTAGAGGTGTTTGCGGCCGCCCTCGTCGACCGGGAGCGCGCCCCAGCGGTGCACCAGAGGCCAGCTGGGGTGGTCCAGAATAGTGAACGCGGCCAACAGGTTTCGGTCGGTGTCGTGGTAGTGCACCGCGTGCACGTCGGGATGCACCAGCACGCGGTAGAGCCATTCGTCGGGCATGCGCGGTGCGCGGCCGAGTCCGTCGTACTTCTCCTCGGTCCGCCGGAACAATCCGACCAGCTGATCGACGTCCAGCTCGCTCGCGGGCCCGAAACCGGCGATCAGATCGTGATCGCGGGCCAGCCACCGGGCTTCGGCGCGCAGGCTGCGCCGGCGATTCGAGGACAGCGTGCCCAGCCAGCCGTCTTCGTCCGGCCACGCCACGGGCAGGATCGCGGTCGGGTTGACCTCCCTGGTGATGCGCGGGCCCCCGAAGGTCGCCACCTGCTCGCGGGACAGCTCCCGCCACAGCGTGCCGAGCACGGCGTACCGGAAGCGCGCTCGCAGGCCCGCGGCGAGCACGCCGAACAGCTCGTGCGCCCGCGCCGCGTCGGCCACCCACCATCCCGGCTGGCCGGTGCTGCCCGGCGCGGCGACATTCAGGACCCCTGCGGTCCACCGCGCGGCAGCCAGCGCGACGACGTCCGCACCGTCGAACACCACCGCGATGCCGAGCCGGGGTCCGGCCGCGGCGAGCACCTCCCAGGACCAGGTCGCGCGCAGTCCCGCGGTGCGCCGCACCGTGTCCCACCACGGCGGCTCGGCGTCTCGGAAGGGATCGAAGACATCGACGCGCACACCCATCACCGCTTTCCGGGACCGCGGCGTCGCGCTACCGCACGGGACGCTCGGCTGAGCCGTGGCAGGGTCGACGCCGCGAGCACAGCATAGGAAGCGACCAGTGCGGCGAGCGCGCCGGGCGGACCGTGCGCGGGCACCAGCACCGCCGCGCCCAGCGCGACCGCGGCGAATTGCGTTGCGGCACCGACGGCGGCGACCGTCAGCTCCCGCCGGCCCGTATTCTCCAGCAGGAACAGCGCCAGACTCACCAGCGCGTGCACCGGGATCTCGAAACCCAGCAGCACCGCGACAAGTACTGCGGCCGTGACCTTCCCGGCCAGCGCGACCGCGAGCACGCTGCCGAGCAGGCCGGCGCCGAGGGCGGCGACGAGCAGTCGGCGGGCCAGTCCGATCCCGGCGCGCGCGCCTGCACCGCGCAGCCGCAGCGACGACACGGGCTGATAGATCCGCAGCAGGTACAGCGTGCCCGAGCCGACCACGCTCGATATCAGCAGCGCCACATAGAGTGTCGTGCTGCTGTCCCGCTGACCGCTCAGCGCCAAGGCCGCGTACAGCACGCCGACGGCCGCGCTGCCCAGCGGCTCGTACAGGCCGAGCAGCAGTTCCGCTCGCACGATCGCCGTGGCGGTTCCCCGTCGCGGCCGCACCGTCAGCGACGGGAGTCCGCGGGCCGACCAGCCGGCCACGCCCAGTGTCACCGCCAGGAGCACGGTGAGCTGACCGGCGGGCGAAAGCCCCGCTGCCGCACCGACTCCCACCGCCGCGACCATGGCCACGGCGAGCAGCAGGAAGCCGTGACTGTCGCGTTCCGCGCGCCCGGCCCCGCGATGCACCGCCACCACGACCGTCAGCAGCCCGAGACCGGCGCTCCAGGCGGCGGCCAGCGGGTAGACCACGAATGCCGAGCCCGCGGTCACCGCGCTCGCGAGCAGGGCGAGCACCAGCGGCAAAGCCGCGGTCAGCACGGCGGTCCGCACCACGTCCGCGCCCGTGTGCCGCAGTCGCGGCACCAGTTTCAGCACGGACTTCTCCGGGCCGGAGCCGAGCAGCGCGATCCAGGCGGTGGCGCCGACCGCGCTCGCGTACACCGCGAACTGGTCCGCGCCCCAGATCGCCAGCAGCACAAGCGCGATGCCGTGATAGGCGAGCCGGAATCCGCCGCGGCCGGCCAGCAGCGACAGCACAGTGGCCGGTGCGGGCAGCGGGGCGGACGGGGACACCATCAGCGGTGACGCGCGCCCGCTCGCTGCCGGACCGCGACGGCGCGCCGCCGCACGCCCCCGGAGCGCCGTCGCAGGCCGTCGCCGATCCCCTGCCAGTACCGGTCCGGCAGCAGCAGCACCACCGCGGCCAGGATCAGATGCACCACGATGAAGGCCAGCGCCTCGTTCCGGCTCGCCACATGGCCGAGCCGAACCGTCATGTGATCGGCCCAATCCCACTGCGCGGCCAGTGGTTTCCCGCGCAGCAGCTGGAACGCGAGGTCCTCGATGCCCGAGAGCATGACGAGGATGCCCACGTAGCCGACCCGGCGGGCCACGGCCGGTCCCGCGCCGCCCAGCCGCAGCATCAGCGCCAGACACAGGATCAACAGCGGCACCAATATCCGCATCCACGAATACAACCGGCTGAAATCGTCGTCGAGCGCGGCGGCGAAGATCTTCGGGACCAGAAAACAGAACACGACGAGAAACGCGGCGAGCGCACAGATCTCGACCAGCCGTCCGCGCCGGAACCACTCGGGTCGCAGGCTCGCGATCGTCTCGGTTGCCAAGACGAACGGGATCAGCGAGGCCAGCAGCGCCCACACACTCGGCACACCGTGCTCCCGGCCGGTCGTCCCCCAGACCAGCCCGGCCGCGACCACGGCCGCGCCGCCGAGCAGCGCGCTGCGCACCGCCGGACTCATGCCGCCCCGCTCACGTCGAACCGCAACCTGGCCCGCACCGCGTCCGCCGCCTCGGCCGCCCGGTCGGGCAGATCGGCGACGACGATGAAGTGGCCCAGCTTGTTCGCCGCGTTGTGATACGGCCGTACCTCCTGGCCCGGCCGGACGAAGAGCACCAGCTCCGCCAGCTCGGGGATCGCCGCGGCGGCATCGTCGGCGCCGCGCACCTCGGCGATCACCCCGGCGTCGTCGGTGTAGAGGATCCCGGACACGGTGGCGCGGGACCGGGTCGGCAGCACATCGACCGCGCCGCCCGTCGCGGCTTCGATCGAGGCCCCGACGGTGTCCACTCCGTAGGCGTGCCGGAACAATTCGCCCAGTCCGTTGCCGCCGACCCGGGCACCCATCTCGATCAGATGCAGGGTGCCGAACGCGTCGACGATCACGTCGACGGTCAACGGGCCGCGCCGATAGCCGAGTTCGGTGATCAGCTCGTTCAGCATGTCGGTCAGCTCCCACCGCTGTTCGACGGCGAGGTCGGCGGGCACCCGATGCTCGACGGTCACGAAATGCGGTGCGGGCGTGAGCGTGCGGGCGCTGACCCCGATGAACACGATCCGCCCGCGATCGACGAACACCTCTGCGCTGTAATGCTTTCCGGCGATCTGCTCCTCCACGATGACGCCGCCGTCGCCGGCGAACCGGGCCGCCTCCCGCGCCGCCGCCGCGACCTCGGATACCTCCGCGCACACCTGGATGCCGCGACTGCTCTGCGCGTCCAGCGGTTTCACCAGCACCGGGAACCGCAGCGTCGCCGCGCGCAACGCGAGCTCCGCGTCGGCCCGGCCCGCGACGTACCCGTAGCTGTCGAAGCCGAGCCGATGGCACACCGCCCGGAAATAGGACTTGTCCTGCGAGGCGTGCACGACCTGCGCGGCAAGCGGATCCGGCAGCTCCCAGTGCCGCGCCAGCCAGCGCTGCGCGGACAGCCCGGTATCGCTGGCCGGCGACAGCACGCCGACGATATCGGCGCGCCCGTCCAGCGCGGCGGCGATCGCGGTGGGGTCCCGAATACTGACGTGCACGAATTCGTCGGCCAGCGACCGCGCCACGGCGCCGGCGCGCCGGTCGACGCAGACAGTGCGGTAGCCGAGTTCGCGGGCCCGGCGATAGGTGGACGTCGAGCCGTCCGCACCGCCGAGGATGACCACCGTGCCCGTCACAACGCACCTCCACCCACCACGGACCGCCCCAGCTGCAGCCGGTCGGCCGCGTCGATGGGCAGGTCGGACTCTCGTATGTAATACAGCGCGCGCACGCCACGACCGGCCGTGAGCACCGAATAGCGCAGCAGCAGAGCCAAGGCCGGCATGGTCGCGAGCACGGCGCACAGCAGCGCGGCGAGTACCACCCCGCCACCGACCACGCCCGCGCCGAACAGGACGAGCACCATGCCCGCGGCGAACGCGACCACCACCAGCAGCAGCGCCGCGCCGGCCGCCGGTGCGCCGGAGTGCCCGATATACAGATCCAGCGCGTGCCGGGCCAGTCCCGCGACGGTGAACTTGGACGCTCCCGCCGCCCGGGCCTGGTGGGCCGTCCGCACGGTGGTGTAGCGATTCGTGACGGCGGGCAGCGACGCCATGAAGTACGGTGCGGGACGGCGCAATTCGACGACCCGGCGGGCGACGCCGGCGCGCACCAGACGGAAGGTCGTAGCGCCCCGGGGCATTTCGATCCCGAGCAGGCGACGCGCGATCAGCTCCGACAGCGTGGAGCCCCACCGCCGCAGCGGCGGATCGGCGCGCTCGTCGCGCACCCCGAACACCGCGTCCACCCGGTCGGAGGCGGCCGCGATCAGCTTGTGCGCCTGACTCGGATGACTCTGCAGATCGGCGTCCAGGTGCAGGATCCACGGTTTGCTCGCGTACTTGTAGCCCGCGGCGAAGGCCGCCTCGAAACCGAAGTTGCGCGCGAACGAGATGTAGTGCACCCGTTCGTCTTCCGCGGCCAGCCCGGTCACCAGCGCCAGCGTGGCATCGGTGCTGCCGTCGTCGACGAACAGCAGCTCGATATCGTGCTCGCCGAGCTCGGCGAGCACGGCCGCGTGCGCCGCGACGACATTGACCTCTTCGTCGCGGCACGGCACCACGACGGTGAGGCCGAACCCGGCGGGGGCCATCACGCCGTGGCCGTCTCGCAGGGCTCCGGCACACCCCAATGCGTGCCGCGGGTCTCGATGAACCATTCGATGGTGCGCCGCATACCGTCGTCGAGCGGCAGCAGCGATTCGGGGTCGACGCCGATGGTGGACAGCGTCGCCGGATCGGCCCGCACGATCGCGCCGGGCTCCTCGCCCGGCCGCATGGGCAGACCGACGATCGGCACCCGCGGGT
Organism: Nocardia brasiliensis NBRC 14402; assembly: GCF_000308475.2. Taxonomy (GTDB): domain Bacteria; phylum Actinomycetota; class Actinomycetes; order Mycobacteriales; family Mycobacteriaceae; genus Nocardia; species Nocardia brasiliensis. The sequence continues at coordinate 208,037 of NZ_BAFT02000098.1, forward strand.
ATCCGAATTCGGCGCACTGGTCGATGATCAGCTCGGCGACCGACCGGATCGACTGGGAGCGGGCCGGACCGACCTCGAGCACGACGTCCGGCACCAGGCCGCGCTCGGCCGACTCCAACGCCGAAACCAGCACGCGCGCAACATCACCCACCCAGACCATGTCGGACAGCTGCACCCCGCCGCCGTAGAGCTCGACGGGTTGGCCGGCCAGCGCGCGGCAGATCACCGCGGGCGTGAACTTGCGTACCTTGCCCGCCCCGAACGGCGCGGCCGCCAACTGGCGCGGGCCGTAGGCGTTGACCACCCGCACGTTCGTCACCCGGGTACCGCGATACGCGTTGAACATGTGCACGAACCGCTCGACCGCGGTCTTGGAGATCGAATAGCTGTTGTTCATCCAGTGGTTGCCGACGCAGATGTACACGCCGGGCAGATCGTACTGCGCCACGGATTCCAGGAAGTTCAGTCCGCCGACGAGATTCGTTTCCGCCGCGGGCCGGGGCCGGCTGATCGTCTCCTGCGTGCCGAGCACCGCGGCGAGATGGATGATGCCCTCGCAGTGTGCGGCGAGTTCGGCCATCGCGGTGGCGTCGCGGATGTCGCCGAGCATCACCTCGTACGGCTGCGCGCCCGCCCGTCGTCGGTGGTCGAAGATCACCGGCTCGTGGTCGCGCCGCACCAATTCTTCGCAGACATAGGAGCCGATGAATCCCGACCCGCCCGTGACCCCGACCTTCATTCTGTTGTCCCACCTTGCGCTATCTATCCGGCGACCCGCCGGTGGTACCGGCAGGATAACCGTGGGTGTCCGCATCGTCCGGATTTTGTCCGGATGATGTGCGGCACAGCCTAGGCAGCTTCGGAAGGTCGCCGATAGCCATAGTTTTCGGGGCCGAGGATTTCACCCCGAGGACTCAGAGAGTGTGCATCAACCACTGCGCCGTGCGCCGCCAGATCGCGCTGCCCGGATCGATCACGGCGAAGTGATCGGCGGGCAGCTCGAGCAGCTCCACCGAATCCTGTTTCCTACGAGCCAGATCCGCGTAGTTCCTGCTGAACTCCAGCAGATCGGGTTCGTCATCGAGGCCGCAGACGATCAGTTGCGGTATACCGAGCGGCAATCGTTCGATCGGTGCGGCCGAGCGGTAGACGGCCGAGTCCGGCGAGTAGCGGTGGCCGAGCGCGAGCGACACCGCCCCGTCGCCGAGTTCGCGGCGATCCGCCGTACGCAGGTCGAGCACGCCCGCGAGACTCACCGCGACGGCGGGCCGCAAGTCGGTGGCCCGCGCGTCGGCGGCCAGGCGCAATGCCAGCTGGGCGCCCGCCGAATGGCCGAGCACGGCGATCCGGTCGAGGTCGAGCCGATGCGCCTCGGCCGCCGGCGCGAGCGCCGCGAAGGCGTCGGCCACGTCGGCAACGATTGCGGCCCAGCTCGATTCGGCCGGTCGACGATATTCGACGTTCCACGTCGCGCAGCCGCGGGCGGTGAGATCGACCGCCATGGCATGCATGAGGTCGCTGTCCCACCACGGCTTCCAGTACCCGCCATGGAGCAGCACGGCCACCGGGAACGGGCCGGGGCCCGCCGGTGTCCGCAGGTACACCCGCTGATACGGATGCGTGCCGTAGGTCAGCATCGTCGCGGGATGGCACCGGTGGAAATACCAGTCGGCTACGGCATACCGGAGACCGGCCAAACCTCGACCGCGAATATGCGTGCGCACACCGGCGGACCGGTCGGCGGCACATCGCTCGAAGTCCACCCGGATCATCCGCCGCTGCACATCCCCCGGCAGCGCGGCCGCGCCCGGTACCACCACGAGCTCTTCGTCCGGGGCGGCGGCACGACAGGCCGCGGCGAACTCGACCTGGTCGCCGGTGCGCACCGGCACCGCCGTGACGTCGTAGGCAGCGCAGGCCGCGGCGAGCAGTTCGACGGCGGTCGCCCAGTGCGTGACCGCATCGGGCCCGAAGACGATCCGCAGGTCGCTCATCACGCGCCTCCCATGACATCGATCTAGCGAACGTCACGATAATGTCATACCCTGGCGGCACCAGGTAGTACCCGATCAGTGGGGATTTCGCATGACCGTCGAGCACAACACCCGGGCACTCGAACACGACATCGTCACCGACTTCAGCTCCCGCATGAGCTACGGCGGATATCTCGATCTGCCCACCCTGCTCAGCGCGCAGCATCCGGTGAGCAGGCCCGAACATCACGACGAATTGCTGTTCATCATCCAGCACCAGACCACCGAGCTGTGGCTCAAACTCGTGCTGCACGAGACCAGGGCCGCCCGGGCCGCGTTCGACGCCGACGACACCGGTGTCGCGCTCAAATGCATTGCGCGGGTGAAACATATCCAGAAGACGCTGACCGAGCAGTGGTCCGTGCTGGCCACCCTGACGCCCACCGAATACGCCCAGTTCCGTGGCGTGCTCGGCAACTCGTCGGGCTTTCAGTCCTATCAGTACCGGGCAATCGAGTTCATTCTCGGCAACAAGAACGCGTCCATGCTGCGCGTCTTCGAGGCAGATCCGGTGGCGCACAAAGAATTGGACACCCTGCTGCACGAACCGAGCCTCTACGATTCGTTCTGGCGCCATGTCGCGCGCAGCGGGCTGGACGTGCCGCGCTCGACGCTGGACCGGGACGTGACGAAGGCCTACGTGCTCGACCCCGAACTCATTCCGCTGGTGAAATCCATTTATCAAGCCCCACAGCAGCACTGGTCGATCTATGAGACGTTCGAGGAACTGGTCGATCTCGAGGAGAACTTCCAGCTCTGGCGGTTCCGGCACATGCGCACCGTGCTGCGCACCATCGGCACCAAACGCGGCACCGGCGGTTCCAGCGGCGTCGGCTTCCTGCAGCGCGCGCTCGACCTCACCTTCTTCCCGGAACTGTTCGCCGTTCGTACCGAGCTCGGAGGCTGAGCCATGACGACCGACGACTTCGCCACGCGCGCGAAAGCCCTCGACGAAGCCGACCCGCTGCGCGACTACCCGGGCCGCTTCCTCGGCAGCGACGATCCCGAGATCGTCGCCTACCTCGACGGCAACTCGCTGGGCAGGCCGACGAGGGCGAGCGCCGACCGCCTCGCCGAGTTCGTCACCGAGGCGTGGGGCGGCAGACTCATCCGGGGCTGGGACGAACAGTGGTACGAGCTGCCGTTGACGATCGGCGATCGGATCGGCGCCACGGTGCTGGGCGCGGCCGCCGGGCAGACCACCATCGGCGATTCCACCACCGTGCTGCTCTACAAGCTGGCCCGGGGCGCGCTCGCACTGCGGCCCGGCCGCACCGAGATCGTGCTCGACCGCGACAACTTCCCCACCGATCGGTACCTGCTCGAATCGATCGCGGCCGATCTCGGACTGCGACTGCGCTGGATAGAACCGGAATTCATCGGCGGGGTCACCGCCGGCGAACTGGCACAGGTCGTTTCCGAACGCACCGCACTGGTCGTGCTCAGTCACGTCGCCTATCGATCCGGCTATCTGCTGGACGCGCCCGCGATCACGGCCGTCACCCACGACGCGGGTGCACTGCTGCTGCTCGACCTGTGCCACTCGGTGGGCGCGGTACCGCTCGAACTCGACTCGTGGGGTATCGATTTCGCCGTCGGCTGCACCTACAAGTACCTCAACGGCGGCCCCGGCGCACCGGCGTTCGGCTATGTCCACAGCACGCATCTCGCTGACTTCCGCCAGCCCATCTGGGGTTGGATGGGCCGCGAAAACCCCTTCGCGATGGCGCAGGGCTACCGGCCCGCACCCGGTATCCGGCGGTTGATCAGCGGGACGCCCGCGATCATCGGCATGCTGCCGATCCAGGACATGCTCGACCTGATCGAGGCGGCCGGCATGCCCGCAGTGCGCGCGAAATCGCTGGCACTCACCGATTTCGCGCTCGACCTTGCGCACGCGTGGCTGGTGCCGTTGGGTGTAACGGTGTCCTCACCAGCAGATCCGGCCCGCCGCGGCAGCCACGTGACGATCGATCACCCCCGTTTCCAGGAAGTCACGGCACGACTCTGGGAGCGCGGTGTCCTTCCCGATTTCCGTCCGCCGCACGGTATCCGGATCGGGCTGAGCCCACTCAGCACCACCTTCGCCGAAGTGCTCGCCGGAGTGTCGGCGATTCGCGATGAACTCACCGCACCCTGATCCCGCGACCGCCGGTGCCGTCCTCGACGACATCGACTCGCGGCCGGGCAGCGCCACCTCGCTCGCCCGGACGGTGCTCGGCGCCTACGTCCGTGATCTCGGCGGCTGGATCGCGATCGCCGATTTCGGCGCGCTGCTCACCCGGCTCGGCGTGCCGGAGCCGAGCACCAGGACGGCGGTCGCCCGCCTCAAGAGCAAGGGCGTGCTGGCGGCCGAATCCCGCGGCGGGCGTAGCGGTTACCGCGTCACCGCGGCCGCCGAGGCGATGTACCTGCGCGGCGATCCGCGCATCTTCGGCTTCCGGCAGATGGCCGATACCGATGCGTGGCATCTGATCTCGTTCGGTATTCCGGAAGCCGAGCGCGCCGCCCGGCACCAGCTGCGGCGGCGGCTGACCTCGATCGGTTGCGGCACCGTCTCGCCCGGGCTGTGGATCTGCCCGGAGTATCTGGCCGACGAGGTCACCGCCATCGTGCGCGCGCTCGGGCTCGACGCGTACGTGACCACCTTTCGCGCGGTGGATCTTTCGGTGCCCGGCCCACTGGCAGCGGTGGCGGCGCAGTGGTGGGATCTGCCCGCCCTCGCCGCGCGGTACCGCGCTTTCCTCGCCCGGCATCGCGGTCTGCTCGACCCGGCGGAGCTCGGCGACCGGGACGCCTTCGAACGGTTCGTGCCCGCGCTCGACGAATGGCGCGTGATCCCCTATCTCGATCCCGGTCTGCCGCAGCGGATGCTGCCCGCGCAGTGGCCGGGCCCGGCTGCAGTCCGGCTCTTCGCCGACGCGCAGCGCCGGTGCCTGGCGCCGAGCCGGCGCTGGGTCAAATCGATGGTGTCCTGAGGCTGCGCGCCGCGGCGGGCCGCCCCGGCTGTCCAGACCACCCAGTTTGTCGAGAGCACCCAGCGCTTTGGCACCCCACGCGGCGGCCATTGCGCCTCAACGGTTCCCGGGCGGGATGTTCTGGTTGAGATGGAACACGTTGTCCGGGTCGACCGCGCGCTTGAGCCGCACCAGTCGCTGCCACGCGGGTTCACCGTAGGCCTCCCGGATGCGATGCTCGCCTTCGTTGCCCAGATGGTTGACGTACCCGCCGCCCGCCGACCACGGGTGCATCGCCGCCCAGGTCGCCCGGGTCCAATGGCGATGGGCCGCACTGTCGTCGGTCGCGTCCGGCCAGACGGCGGCGACGGTGAGCAGCGCGGTGGCGGTGCGGAAGCGGAAGGCGGCGGACTCAGCGGGCGTGTCCGCGATCGCGCCACCCGCGATGCGCACCAGCAGCTGCGACATCGGCGAAGTGCTGTGTTCGGCTGCCGCGACCAAGCAGTCGACCGCCGTATCATCCAACGGGCCCAGCCATTCCGAGCGACCGTAGGCACAGCGTCCCGGTGCGGCGGCGTCGTCCACCATGGTTTGCAGCGCGGTGTAGGGCATCGGCCCGAACAGGTCGGCGAGCGGTGTGCCCGCCGTGCGCAGCGGCCGGACCAGCTCCTGTGCGGCAGCGAAATCGCCGGTGTGGCAGGCCGCCAGCGCCACTGCCGGTTTGCCGTGGAACTGCGGCGGTACGAACGGCGCGGACGGCGCGGTGATCAGCGCGGCGTTCAATCCGAGTTCGGGCGGGGCGGTCCGGGCCACGTCCAGGAACACCGAAAGCGGTTCCGCCGCCAGCGGATACAGCACCGCCCCGGCGAACATCGGCACCGGGATCGGATGCAGCCGCATCGTGAACCGCGTGACGACCCCGAAGTTCCCCCCGCCACCGCGCAGCCCCCACAACAGTTCCGGGTGAGTTTCCGCGGTCACCTCCACGATCTCGCCATCCGCCGTGACGAGCTGAGCGGCGATCAGGTTGTCGCAGCTGAGACCGTAACGACGGGACAGCCAGCCGATTCCGCCGCCGAGGGTCAGCCCGGCGACGCCGGTGTGTGAGACCTCGCCGCCGGGCACCGCCAGCCCGACCGCCTCGGCCGCCGCGTCCAGCTGTTGCCAGCGCACGCCGGGTTCGACGCGGGCGACTCGGGCACGCGGATCGATCTCGACTGCGCGCATCGCACTCAGGTCGATAACCAGCCCGCCCTCGCACGTGGACAGCCCGGAAAAGCTGTGCCCGCCGCCGCGCACCGCGATGGCCAGTTCGTGCCTGCGCCCGAACTGCACCGCCAGCGCGACGTCGGCCGCGCTCCGGCAGCGCGCGATGACGGCCGGGTATCGATCGATGGCGCCGTTCCAGAGCCGGCGCGCGGCGTGATAGTCCGGGTCGTCGGGCCGGATGAGAGTGCCGGTGAAGCCGGACAGCCCGGCGGCGTAGCTGGTCATACGAGAAAGCCTCGCCAGCCGGGCCGGGCGCGACCATCCCCGATTCCGGGGGTTCGGCACGGCCGCACCCCGGACGATACTGAGACCATGCCGGAGAAATCCCTGGACTGGGTGACCGCGGGCGTCGACCGCGTCTGCCGGACCGTGTCCGGCGCGGTCGAACTGGAGCGCGCCGTGACCGCGGTATTGCGCGAGGCTGTGCCCTTCGACGCGTGGTGCGTGCTGACCGTCGACCCCGGTTCGGTGCTGCCGACCGGCGGCTGCCATCGCAACGGACTCCCGCTCGAGTACATGGATGCGATGCTCGAGATCGAGGCGGGCGGTCAGGACGCGCTGGCGTTGCCGATCCTGGCCAGGGGCCCGCACCGGGCGATGACCTTGAGCGCGGCCACCGACGGGCACCCCGAGCGCAGCAGGCACTACCGGGAGATCCTGGTGCCGAGCGGGATGACCCGCGAGATGCGCATCCTCTTCGGCGACAAGGGCAACGTGTGGGGTGCGCTGGTGCTGTTCCGCGGCGCGGACGTCCCGGACTTCGCCACGGCCGACGCCGAACTCGCCGACGCGGCCACCACTTCGGTGGCCGACGCCATCCGCCGCGAGATGGTGCTCACCGAGATCGCCACCGAGGACGCGGTCACCGGGCCGGGGCTGTTGCTGTTGACGCCCGACCTGCATCCGGTCACCATGACCGCGGCGGCCGCGCACTGGCTGGCGCAGATCGACGACGGCGTCGACCCGGACCGCGAGATTCCGTTCTGCGTCATGACATTGGCGCATCAAGCGTGGTCTCGCCCCGGCCCGGCGCGGGCCAGGACCCGGGCCAGGAGCGGGCGCTGGATGACCTTGCACGCGGAGCGGCTACCGGGTGCCGCCGACCAACTCTCGGTGATCATCGAGGCCACCCGCCCGGTGGAGATCGCGGCACTGGTCGCCGACACCTACCGGCTCACCCCGCGCGAGCGGGACGTGGTCGGGCTGCTCGCCCGCGGCTATGCGCGGACCGAGATCGCCAAACTGCTCGCGTTGTCCGCGCACACCGTCGACGATCACGTCAAACGGATCTTCGGCAAGCTCGCGGTGCGCAGCCGGGCCGAACTGACCGCGAAACTGTTCTTCGACCAGCATGTTCCGCGCATGGAGCAGGAGATACCGGTCGGCAGCACCGGATGGTATCTGCGCTGACCGCTCAGGCGACCACGCGCGTGTAGGCGGACCGGATATGCGTTTCGGCGTCGGTGAGATAGTCGGCCAGCATCTGTTCGGCCACCGCACCACGACCGTCGAGCAGCGCGCGGTGGATCTCGTGATTACGCGCCAGATAGGGCTCGTGGAAGGTGAGCGGATCGGCCATCACGTGGAAGACCAGGCGCAGTTCGTTCCACACGCTCGACATCATCTGGTCGAGGCGCTTGCTGCGATTGAGCGCGGCGATCGCCTTGTGGAAATCGATGTCCGCGGTGCCGACCCCAGTCCAATCCTGTTCCGCGGCGCAGGCGTCGGCGCGCGCGAGCGCGGCCGCGAGCTCGTCGGATTCGGTTGCCGCGCGGTCGAATCCGCGGATCGCCGCGCACTCGACGATGCGCCGGCACTGGTACAGCTCGGCGACATCGTCGGAGGTGGGCACCCGGACGAAGGCGCCGCGGTTGAGTTCGTGGGTCACCAGCCGCTCTTCGATCAGCGAGCGGAAGGCCTCGCGCAGAGTATTGCGCGAAACACCGAGCGCGGCACAGATATCGGGCTCGGAAAGGCGGGAACCGGGCCGCAGTGAGCCGTCCAGGATGCTCGCGCGGACGATATCGGCGGTCTGTGAGCTGCGGCTGGACCGGGTCAGCAGACCTTTGTGTTCGGAAAGGGCCGTGTAGACGGGATCGGGCCGATCTACCGGTGTCGTCATCCAAACCTCCGCGGACCTGTGGCTTTGCCGTTCGAGCATAGCTCAGATCGCACCGCCAGCCGACGATCCGACTTTAGGATTGCAGAATCGTTCAACGATCCGTACTCTGCTGTGACGTAGGTCGCTCTCTTGAGCTAGAGATTTGTGAGGCAGCATGACCCTTTCCACCGACATTCCGGCGGACTCCGCCGGGACCTCGCAGCCGTTCGACTGGTTCCGCACCATGAGCGCCAAGGGCAAACGCGCCTTCCTCGGCGCGTTCGGCGGATATGGCTTGGACGCCTACGACTTCCAGGTGCTGCCGCTGGCGCTCGGCGCGATCACGTCGTACTTCGCCATCAGCTCCGGCAAGGCCGGGCTGCTCACCACCGTGACGCTGCTGGTGTCCGCGCTCGGCGGCGCGCTGGCGGGCGTGCTGGCCGACAAGATCGGGCGGGTACGAACACTGCAGTTGACCGTCGCGACCTACACCCTGTTCACCGTATTGTGCGGTTTCGCACCGAATTTCGAGACGTTGCTGGTGTTCCGGGCGTTCCAGGGCCTCGGCTTCGGCGGTGAATGGGCGGCCGGCGCGATCCTGGTCGCCGAGTACGCCCAGTCCAAATACCGGGGGCGGGCGGTGGCCTATGTGCAGAGCGCGTGGGCCGTGGGCTGGGGTCTGGCGGTGCTCGTCTACACCTTGGTCTTCCACTTCGTCGACGAGAATCTGGCCTGGCGGGTGCTGTTCTGGACCGGCGCACTGCCCGCGCTGCTGATCGTCTGGGTGCGGCGCAATCTGACCGATTCCGAAGCCGTGACCCAGCGCCGCGAATCGGCGGGCAAGCAGGCCGGATCGTTCTTCGCGATCTTCCGGCGCGACCTGCTGCGGACCACCCTGTTCGCCTCGCTGCTGGCCACCGGCGTGCAGGGCGGCTACTACACCCTCGCGACCTGGCTGCCGACCTACCTGAAGAAGAGCAGGCACCTGAATGTCGTTGGCACGGGCGGTTATCTGTTCCTGCTGATCGGCGGTGCGTTCCTCGGCTACGTCACCGGCGGCATCCTCGCCGACCGGCTCGGGCGCAAACGCACGATCCAGTTGTTCGCCGTGCTGTCACTGGCCTTCATGATCGCCTACATCCAGGTCCCCGAGGGGGCGAACACCCTGGTGCTGATCCTGGGCTTCCCACTCGGCTTCTGCACCGCGGCCATCTTCTCCAGCTTCGGGTCGTTCCTGTCCGAGCTGTATCCGACCGCGTCACGCGGCACCGGGCAGGGCTTCACCTACAACTTCGGGCGCGGCGTCGGCGCGATCTTCCCCACGGCCGTCGGGTTTCTGGCGTCCACCGCGTTCGGCCTGACCGGCGCGATGATGTTCGGCGCGCTCGGCTACCTGATCGCCGTGCTGGCACTGTTCGGCCTGCCGGAGACCCGTGGCCGCGAACTGGCCTGAGCGAGAAAGGATGTCGGTGACCACCGTGCCGCTGCGGATACTGCCCGCGGGTGACCGTTCGCTACTGGTCGCCCCCGAGGACCACGCCGACCTCGTCGCCTTCGTCGACCTGTTGCGGTGCGAATTGCCCGACGGGGTACGCGATGTGCTGCCCGCGGCGCAGACGGTGCTGGTCACCATGACCGACAGCGCGGACGGCCGGGCCGTGGAAAACAACCTGCGCCAACTGTTCCGGCGCGCGCAATCCCCCGAGCGAGCGGCGTCCGAGGCGCCGGTGCCCGCCGCGATCATCATCCCGGTCCGCTACGACGGACCGGACCTGGCCGCCGTCGCGGCACTGCTCGGCACCGACACCCGCGGGGTCGTCGAGGGCCATACGAAGGCGCAATGGCGTTGCGCCTTCGTGGGATTCGCGCCGGGTTTCGGTTATCTGGAAAGCACGGACACCGGGCTCGCGGTGCCGCGGCGGGCCGAGTCCCGCACCTCGGTGCCCGCGGGCTCGGTAGCATTGGCCGACGGGTACAGCGCCGTCTATCCGCGGCGCTCACCCGGCGGCTGGCAGATCATCGGCACCACCGACTTTCGCCTGTGGGACCTCACCCGGACCGAACCGTCCCTGTTACGTCCGGGCACCCGAGTCCGTTTCACCGAGGAGGCCGCCGCGTGAGTGCGGGACATGCCGCGTTACGGGTCGACGCCGCCGGGGCATTGAGCACCATCCAGGATCTGGGCCGGCCCGGCTGGTTCGCCATCGGCGTCGGCGTATCCGGTGCGGCCGACCGCGGTGCGCTGCAGCTGGCCAATCGGCTGGTCGGTAACCCCGAGCAGGCGGCGGGCATCGAAACTCTGCTCGGCGGACTGGAATTGACGACCCTCGCGCCGGTCCTGCTGGCGGTCACCGGCGCCGACGCGCCGATCACCGTGGACGGCGTACCGCAGGCGCGCGCCGCCGTGCTCGCGCTGGCGGCCGGTCAGCAGTTGAAGCTCGGCACGGCCACGGCGGGTCTGCGCACCTACGTCGCAGTGCGCGGCGGCATCGCGGCCGAACCGGTGCTCGGCTCGTGCAGCACGGACACACTGGCCGGGCTCGGGCCGGCGGCACTGACGGGCGGGACCGAGCTCGCGGTGGGCTCGGCGCGGACCTACCCGTGGCCGAATGTCGCTGTGGCACCGGTGCCTTCGCCCGACACCGCGACCGTCGAAGTCCGCGTGCTGCTGGGTCCGCGCGACGACTGGTTCACCGATCCACGGGCGCTGTGCACCGGCACCTGGGCGATGACCGACCGCGCCGATCGCGTCGGCGTGCGCCTGACCCGGGTGGGCGAGCATCCCCCGCTGACCCGGATCGACGACAAGGAACTGCCCACCGAGGGCATGGCGCTCGGCGCCATCCAGGTACAGCCGAGCGGCGAACCCGTCGTCTTCCTCGCCGACCACCCGATCACCGGCGGCTATCCGGTCGTCGGCACGGTCGTCAGCGCCGATGTGGACCTGCTGGCCCAGTTGCGGCCGGGCCAGCAGCTGCGGTTCCGGCTCGTCGCGCCCTGAGACTCGCCGGCCTGCTCGGACCCTCGGGCAATATCCGTGCATTTACGGTCACATATATGCACAGTGCACAGGGCGAAGTGGGCAAATACTGAGCGAGTGCGTAGTGACACCCAGATCACAGGTCGGGTGGAATGAGTGCTCGTTCGGTCGGTCGGGCACTCCCCTGGGTCCCGGTTGGCGGCCGCCGCGCGCGGTCCCTGGCTCAGGTGCCCATCAAAGCCCATGAGGAAGACGCAATGCTGCCCTGCTTTCGTTCCGCGACCTTCGCCCTCGGTCTCACCCTCGCTGCCGCGCTCGCCGTGACCGGGACGGCGACCGCCGCACCGGATGCGCCCGGAGATCCGGCGCCCACCTGGCCGAGCCGGCCGGACGAGAACCAATTCCCGCCGCTGCCCAGCGAAACCGATATCTACCGGTTCATCCCGGTGCCCATGCCGGGCGACGATCGGTGGTATGACGATCCCGCCGATCTCGGCGCCTACGCGAACGGCGACGTCATCCGCAAGCGCGTGGTGACGAGCTATCTGCTCGGCGTGCCGTGGCCGCCGGTGCACACCGAACAGATCCTCTACCGCAGCACCGACAGCCACGATCGGCCGATCACCACGGCGACCACCGTGCTGATCCCGGGCATCCCCTGGCTCGGGCCCACGCCGCGACCGGTCATCTCCTACCAGGAGGCGATCGACGGACTCGATCCGGCCTGCAATCCCTCGCACACGCTGCGCGCGGGCACCATGAAGGAAACCCAGCTGCTGCTGCAGTTCCTCGCCGAAGGCATGGCCGTGTCGGTGCCCGACTTCAACGGCAAGACCAGCACCACGCTCGCGCCGAGCGAAGGCCGGATGGTGCTCGACGGCGCCCGTGCAGTCCGCCGGGCCGGGCTCGGACTGGCGGACGCGCCGGTGGGGCTGTGGGGTTACTCCGGCGGTGGCAGCGCCACGGCCTGGGCGGCCGAGCTGCATCGCAGCTACGCCCCGGAACTGCCGGTCAAAGGCAGCGCCCAGGGTGGTGTGCCCGGCGACAAGCACGCGATGACGCAGTTCGCCATGGACGCGGGCCCCGGCATCGCGGGGCAGTCCGATTTCGTCGGCTGGATCTGGATCATCGGACTGTCCAGGGAATTCCCGGACGAGCTGCCGCTGGAAAAGTTCCTCACCCCCGACGGCCTGACCGTCGCCAACGACATCTCGCATCGCTGCCTCTACACCGCCGCGGCCACCGGAGCGTGGCGACCGCTGAAGAACTATCTGAAGGACCCGCAAGCCTTCCTCGACCCGGATGTCCAGTCGGTGCTGCATCGCGACAGCCTCGGCTACGGGGACACACCGGATGTGCCGATCGCCATCTGGCACTCCACCACCGATCCGATCATCCCGATCCCGTCGATCGAACCGGTCGTGCAGCGCTACTGCGCCGCGGGCGCCAACCTGCGCTTCTTCAGAGTTCCCGCCTCGGAACACATTTCGGCCGAACTCATCGGCTACGAACCCTCGCTGCTCTGGCTCACCGCGGTCGTCGCGGGCGCCGATCCCGGCCCGACCACCTGCTGACCCCCTGGTTTCCCGCAGCACAGCTCTAGCACGACCGTCCCAGTCAGTCGTATGATCGACTCGTTTCCGCTCGGCCCTGTAGACAGCAATGTAATTGCCACGCCGACAAGCGAATTCGTCGGATGGATACGTCCGAAGTGCTTGTCGCACCGGTCATTCGAGGACTTCGAGGAGAGCAACATGCGTACCGAAGGTGATACCTGGGACATCGTCAGCAGCGTGGGGATGACCGCGCTACAGGTCGCGGCCGCCCGCGCGATCGAGACCGGACGACCCGACGCCCTGATCCACGACGAATTCGCCGCGCTGTTCGTCGAGGCGGCCGGCGACCCGAACACGATCGCGCTGGTCCGGGACCCGCAGCGATGGCAGGGCACGCCGCTGATGGACGGGTACCTCGGCTTACGCAGCAAGTTCTTCGACGACCTGTTCCTGTCCGCCGGACAGGCGGGAGTCCGGCAGGCGGTGATCCTGGCCGCGGGGCTCGACGCGCGCGCCTACCGGCTGGACTGGCCGCAGGGTTCGACCGTCTTCGAGATCGACCAGCCGCAGGTGCTCGACTTCAAACGCCAGGTGCTCACCGCGGCCGGTGCCGTCCCCCGCGCGGAGCGCCGGGAAGTCGCCGTCGATCTCCGCGACGATTGGCCCGCCGCACTCCTGGCGGCCGGGTTCGATCCGGCCGTCCCCACCGTCTGGTCGGCCGAGGGACTGCTCCCCTACCTGCCGGGCGCGGCGCAGGACGCCCTGTTCAGCCGCATCGATCACCTGTCCGCACCGGGCAGCAGCCTGGCCACCGACACCTTCGACAGTGCGGTCGATCTCCAGCAGGTCACCGCCTACCAAGCCGAGCACCTGCGCGACACCGTCTACGACAAGATCGACTTCGGCGCGCTCTTCTACACCGACGACCGCGCCGACGCCGAAAGCTGGCTCACCGCACAGGGTTGGACCACCAGCGCACTGCGGCCCGAGCAGCTGGCCGACCTCTACCACCGGGACGCTCCGGTGCTGCCGGAACCGTTCAGTCAGATGATGGACGGCATCCGATACCTGAGCGCCCGCAAACCCGCCTGAGTAGTCACCGGCTGCGCGCGGGCGGTCGATTCATCGCCGGTCGGCCAGCACTGCGGCCCCGGCCCCGCGAGCAGCCCGGCCGCGGGGCGGCCGGTGGCGAGCAGCAGCAGCGCGCCCGCGGTGCCGTGCACCTGCGCTCCTGCACCCGCCGCCCACTCGACGTCGGTGGCGACCAGCCGCACGCCCGCCAACCGCTCGGCGATCCCGAACCGGCCTGCCGTCGCCCAGACCCGTTGCAGCGCAACCTTTGCCGCCGCCGCGGGCATCGGGTGCTCGATGCCCAGCGGTACGGCGACGTCCTGGGCGTGCACCAGCACGTCCAGCAGCCGGTCGGCGGGCACGGTGCTGATCGGGACGAACCGCGCGGGCACACTCGCGCGCAGTTCCGCGAGCAACTCCCGCGTCCCGACCCGGTCCGCGTGCCGGATCGCGACCTCACACAGCGCCCGGTCGGCATTGCCCCGGGCCCGGATCAGGTTCACCAGAATCCAGCCGAGATGTGCGCGGGTGGTCTGCACGACGTGCGCGACCACGTCGCGGACCCGCCACTGCGAGCACAGGGACTGGTGCTCCCATTGCTCCTCGGTGAGTCCCGTCAGCAGGTCCGCGAGTGCGGCCCGTTCGGCGGCGGTCGCCCGCCAAATGTCCTCGGTGGTCATGGATCCGGTGGGTGGCATCGGTAGGCCCTCTCGCTCGTGGTTGCACTACCTTAGGAACTCCAGCCGAGTGGAGGTGCAAGCTGCTGTGACCGAGGACACATCCACCCGGGTGGCCGGCATCGGCGAATTGGCCGAGCGGACCGGCGTTTCCGTGCGCACCATCCGGTTCTATTGCGACAGCGGCGTTCTCGACTACCGCCGGACCGGGGCCGGCCACCGGATCTTCGACCTGCCCGCCGCGATCGACCAATTGCTGCTGGTGCGCAGGCTGCGGGCGCTCGACGTGCCGCTGCCCACGATCGTGCGGGTGCTCGGCGGCGCCGAGTCCCTCGGCGCGGCGGCCGCGGTGGAGCGGGCGGCCGTCGAGGCCGAGCTCGACGCGTTGCGCTGGCGCCGGGCGGCCTTGCTCGCCATCGAGCACGCGTCTGCCGGCGAACACACCGAGCGCGTGGCTCTGCTTGCGGCAGCACATGATCGGGACACCGTGCTCGATACGCTGGTCGCGCTGTGGCGTCCCATCCTCGGTACCCTGCCCGGCGGACTGTTCGATTCGTTCATCGATATGCACGCGCCGCTACCGAGAGACCCGGAGCCGGGACACGTGCTCGCGTACGCCGAACTCAGCGCACTCGCGACCGACGCGCACGTCAAAACCGCGATGGCACACCAGATCTGGCGATCCAGCCGAGCGAACGTCGGCGATCGGCGACAGCTGGTGACGGCGGTGGCGCAGGCTTGCGAAGCGGCGGCACCGCTCGTCGCCGCGGCCGAACAGCCGCGCGCGGGAACCGTGCTCGACCAGTACGTGGCCGCGCACGCCGCTGCCCGCGGGCGCCGAGACACACCGCGCTTCCGCCGGGAACTGCTCGTCGGCGCGACTGACCCGGATCCCCGGTTACAGCGCTACTGGCGGCTCACCGCGCAGGTCACGGGCGTCACCGCCACGATCGGTGCGATCCACCACTGGATGTTCGACGCGCTGCGCTGCTCGGTGCGCACCGAGTAACTGAGCGGGCCGGACGATCCGGGTTCGGTGGGACGCGCTCAGCGATCGCGTCCCGCGGCGGGCGAGGTCTTGCGGTTGGTGCGGGCCCGGCGACGTGCCGCCTGCAGCTCGGCGAGTTCCTGCTCGAGGATCTCGGCGATGCGGAACTGGCCGGTGTCGTGGATCTCCGGGGTCGGCAGCGCATCCTTGGCATCGGCTGCCCCGCCGGACTTTTCGGTGTCCTGACGCTTGATCGCCGCCGTCGTCGCGGCGGCCGACTGTGCCGCGGCGGCCGGCTTCGTCACCGGGGTGGCCGGCTTGGCCGGGGTCACCTCCGGTGCGGCGGGCTTGACGGCGCCGTTCTTGGCGGCCGGGCTCGCCGATGCCGGCTTGGTCTCGGCCGTACGCTTCTCGGTGCTCGCCGCGGCGGGCTTGCTCTTCGCGGCGGGCAGCTCGGCGGACTTACCGTTCCTGGCCGACACCGTAGCCGTGACCTCGGTGCCGTTCGGCACCGTGCGGAGCTCGGGATCGCCTGCGGTGCGACCGTTCTCGGCCGTGGCCGAGAACGCGGTGGCGCTGTCGGCCTCGACGAGCTTGTCCAGCGCGGCGAGCTTCTCGTAGGTCGAGGTCGCCTCGAACGCGGTCGCGCCGCGGAACGCCGAGCCCGACACGGCGGGCTTCTTCTCGGTGACGGCGTCGTCGTCCTGCACCACGACATCGATCTCCGGATCGACGACGGCGGTACTCGGGCCGGCGCCCAACTCCGCCAGCGGATCCGGCTCCGGCTCCACGGTGAGTTCGGCGATCGCGCTCGCCGCCATCACGTCCGAGGTCCGGCGGTCCATCCGGTAGCTGGCGATCGGCGGCAGCGTGCGCCGGATCTGCTCGGCCGGATCCGGCAGATCGCGGACCTGCTCGGTGGCCCGGTGGATCGCGAGACCGTAGCGGGCGCTGGCCGCGTCGTGAATCAGCAGTGCCACACCGATCATCACGGGCGCGACGGCATGCACGGCGGCGTCGTACCACTGCTCCGCGCGCACGTACGGGTAGGTGTTCAGGGTGACGGTCAGCGACAGCAGCGCGACCTCGGCGGCGACGACCTGCTTGCGGTTGTCGACGATGCCCCATTCGGCCACCTTGTTGGTGCCGATCATGATGATGATCAAGCAGACGCTGATCATCGCCTCCAGCAGATAGCTGAACCAGAACAGCGGATCGTCGGCCCCGCCGGGCGCGATGTTCTGCTGCACGTTCACTGCCGACCACAGCATGCCCGCGCCGACGACGCCCGCCAGGGCGCGCAGCGACCAGGACCGATGCCGGTACAGCGAGGCCAGTTTGGCATGCGGGCTCGACTCACGGCGCTGTGACGCAATGGCCTTGCGGGCCATCAGGAGATCTCGCATGTCGGCCTTTTCGATGGCTTCGGTGGTCTGCCTGGCGCGGTCGGCCGCCGACGCGGCGGCCTGAGCCTCTTTCCAGCGCTGACCACGATCCTGGCCGCGAATCCGCTCGGCCAGCTCGCGTTCCGCCTGCAGCTCGTCCTCGGACAGCGCTTCGGTCAACGCGGGATCGAATTGGTATGCCAGCCGGCCACGAGCCTTTTCGACCCGCTTCGCCAGCTGCGTGACCTCGTCCTCGATGGGATGCTGGATGGTCATTTAGGCTCCAGGAGGAGATTCGATGGCAGACAAGTGATCACGCGGGAGAAGGCTACATCGCATTTCCGGACGACGCACCGTTGCCAGCGAAAAGTGTCGATTTGCCGGGTGAATGCGGCGTGCCGCGACACGGTTTTCGCCGGTGCGCATACCAGACTGAACGGTTCACGATGACCGTGTCGCGGGCACGACGCGCCGAAACGCCCGATGTTCGCTACGGGGTTTCTGGGCCGCGCGGACGCGGCCGGGCAATGCCTCACTCGTTCGGGCGCGTCGCGGCTTCGACCACGAAACTCGCTGCGGTCGTGGCGCTCCCGCCGATGTTGAGGGTGGCGAATCGACGTGCGTCCGGCACTTGATAATCTCCTGCCTGCCCGGTCACCTGCTTGTACGCGTCGAGCACCATACGCACCCCGGTCGCCCCCACCGGATGGCCACCCCCGATCAATCCGCCACCCGGGTTGACAGCGATCCTGCCGTTTCGCCCGATTTCGCCCGTTTCCACCGCTTTCCAGCTCTCCCCAGGCCCCGTGATACCGAGATGATCGATCGCCATGTACTCCGACATGGCGAAGCAGTCGTGTACCTCGACACCGTCCACGGCGTCGATGGCAGGCAAGCCGGCGCGCCCCAGCGCGTCCAGGACGGTCGTGCGCACATGCGGGAAGACATACGGGTCGTCCGCCGCGACCCGCAGCTTCCCCGCCAGCGACAGCCCGGCCGTGCGGTGCCCCCAGCCGGTGATCACCGCGCGGCGTCCGGACCGTAAATCGGTGCGCCGCGCCAGGAATCGGTCCGACACCACGACGACGGCCGCGGCCCCGTCGGTCATCTGGCTGCAATCCTGGCGGCGCAACCGGCCCGCCACCCGCGGGTTCGCCGTGTCGTCGGCGGCGAAGCTGTCCCGGGCGTAGGTCCAGTTCCTGGTCTGCGCGGCCGGGTTGGCGCGGGCGTTGGTGATGTTGAGTTCGCTGATCGCGCGCAGATGCGCGTCGTCGAGGCCGTAGCGGCGGTCGTATTCGTCGGCGAGGGCGGCAAACATGGTCGGCCACACGAACTTCGCGTCCTGCGCCTCGTGGCCCACCCAGGCCGCCGCCCCCAGGTAGCCCGCCGCCTGCTCCCCCGGCACGGTCTTCTCCAGCTCGGCGCCGAGCACCAGCGCGCAGTCGTAGCGGCCCGCCGCCAGGTCGGCCATCGCGGCCAGCAGCGCCATACTGCCCGAGGCACAGGCGGCTTCGTGCCTGCTCGCCGGTACACCCCACAACTCGGGACAGACGGTGGCGGGCATGGCGCCGAGCTGGCCCTGCCCGGTGAACAGCTGCCCGAAGGCATTACCGACGTGGATCACCTCGATCTCGTCCGGCCCGACGCCGGTGGCCTCGAAGGTGGGGGCGAGCACCGCCGCGACGAGCGCGTCGAAGCCGCGGCCGGACCGATGCCAGTTGACCGCGAAATCGGTCTGGCTGCCGCCGAGTAGGTGAATGGTGCTGGTGGACATGAGTACTCCGGTCTCTCGTGCGGGTCTGGGGTGGCGCGGGGACCCGGTCAGGTCTCGACGCCGTTGCCCCGCAGCGTCTCCCGCAGCTCGCGCCGCAGCAGCTTGCCGACCGGGTTGCGCGGCAGCGCCTCGGCCAGCTCCAGCCGCTCGGGCAGCTTGAACGAGGCCACCTCGCGCTCGCGCAGATGCTCGACCAGATCGGCCAGCGTGACCGTGGTACCGGGTGCCGGAACCACGAAGACGCAGCACTTCTCGCCGAGTACCGCGTCGGGGTAGCCGACGACCGCGACATCGGCGACGGCCGGATGATCGGCCAGCAGACCCTCGATCTCGGCGGGCGCGATGTTCATTCCGCCGCGGATGATGATCTCCTTGATCCGGTCCACGAACCGCAGATACCGGCCGTCGACGCCGCACAGCTCGAAGACGTCTCCGCTGCACAGGAAACCGTCCTCGTCGAACGGCTCGCTCGTCGCGGTACCGGGCAGGTAGCCGCCGAACACCGCGGGCCCGGCCAGCCGCAGTTCACCGGTGCCGCCGATGGCGGTCACCGCGGCGCCGGTGCCGACATCGACGAGCTTCACCGTCGTGCTCCGCGCGAGCCGGGTGGCCCAGCGCACGCCGGGCGCGCCGTAGCGCGGCAGATGCTGTGCGCGAGTGAGCGGATCGGGGATGTCGTCGGGCGCGCCCAGCAGGCAGACGCCCTCGTTGGAGCCGAAGAAATTCAGCACCTCGATGCCGAGTTCGTCCCGCCAGCCCCGCACCACGCTCGGCGGCAACGGCGCGCCGCCGGAGCCGACCCGTTGCAACGAGCTGAGATCGGCGGAGGCGCGCAAGGTCTCGTTGTGCAGCAGCATCGTCAGCAGCGCGGGCGGCATGCTGGTGTGCGTCACCCGATGCCGCGCGATCTGGCCGAGGAACACGGGCAGGTCCAGCGGCTGGTGCTGCACCAGGTGCCCGCCGACGAGCAGCCATGGCAGAAACGACGCCGCGAAACCCGCCATGTTGACCATCGGAAAGGGGTTGAGCAGCACCGATTCCGGGGTGAGACACAGCCCGTCCTGCACGCCCCACGCCATGGCGAGCCAGTCGCCGTGACAGCGCGGCACTCCCTTCGGCGCGGCCTCGGTGCCACTGGTCCAGCAGACGGTGACTCGATCGTTGACCGAGACCGCCAGCCCGCGCACATAGAACCGCAGCCGTTCGCGGTCCGCCGCGGCCACCGGGGCGTCCAGCGGGATCGCCCCGTCCGGCACGCCGGGGCCGAAGGCGAACACGGTGTCCGCCACTTCCAGTGCGTCCCCGGCCAGTTCGCGGCCGGACAACGCCCCCGCCGTGATCACCGCGGTGGCGCCGGCGGCGGCGACGATGCCGGACAGCTCGTGGCGGCGGAACGAGGCGGGCATCGGTGTCGCGATCGCGCCGAGCCGCCACAGCGCGAAATAGGTGGCGGTCAACGCGATCGAATTCGGCAGCTGCACCGCCACCGTGTCGCCCTGCCGAATCCCGTTGCGGTACAGCAGTGCCGCCAGATCGGTGCTGTGCTCGTCCAATGCGCGCCACGAGAGGGTGCGCGGCGACGCGCCGGTCAGCGCCGCGAGATCGGCCGGATCGGAGATCGCCGGCGCCTCCGGTGCCGCCTCGACCCGCTGCCGGAGCAGGTCGGGCAGCGTTTCCGGCTGCCACCAACCCCGGGCTAGAAACTCGCGGACCTTGTCCGCGGGATGGCAGGTGGGCACGTCCGTGCCGGCGCCGGTATCGGTTGCGGTGGTGGACGACTCGGGCATGGGCGTTCCTTCAGCGGAGAAGCCGCAGCACCAGGGCGGAGCCGAGCCCCAGTGCGGCGGGAATGGCGACGAGTGCGTGTTCGCCACCCGTACGAGTGAGCGCGTCGAGCGCCTGGACGATCAGGTTGCCGCCCGTCGCGCCGAGCGGATGCCCGACCGCGAGGGCACCGCCGGCCGGATTGACCCGCGCCGGATCCACGCCCAGCTCCCGGGTGAGCAGAATGGGTGTGACGGCAAAGGATTCGTTGATCTCGAGCACGTCGAGATCGGCGGCGGCGAGCCCGGCCCGGTCGAGCGCCAGCCGGGCGGCGGTGCTCGGCGCGGTGAGCAGCGGCGAACGCACGGCCGTCTGCGCGCTGCCGGCGATCTGGGCGAGCGGCGGTCTGCCGAGCCGTTGCTCCGCCCGCCTGCTGCCGATGACCAGCGCGGACGCGCCGTCGGCCAGCTGTGGCGCGGTCGCGATGGTGTGCAGGCCGTCGGCCGGATGGGGTGCGCCGGGCAGGCGGCGCGCCACCCGCTGCCACGCCGGATCGGCACCGAACAGGGCGGGCAGCGCCGCGAAGGCCGCGGTGCTCGCATCGGCCCGCGCGCCCTCGTCGGCGGCGAGCAGCACCGTCCCACCCTTGCGTACCGGCACCACCGACCCGGAAGTTGTTGCGGCCGTTGCTCGTTGATGCGACGACACCGCGTACTCGTCGAGTTCGGCGCGGGTGATGCCCGCGGTGGCCGCGGTGAGATCGGCCGAGACACCGATCGTCACGAAGCCCGTGCGCTCCCCCAGGTCGGCGTCGGTGGCGATGGCGGGCCGATCCGCCAGCATCGGCACCCGGGACATCGATTCGACACCACCTGCGACGATGAGGTCCGCGTACCCCGCGGCAACGCGCGCCGCGGCGCTCTCGATCGCATCCAGCCCGGAGCAGCACAGCCGCGACGCCACCCCGCCGGGCACCCGGTCCGGCCAGCCCGCCCACAGCGCCGCCGCACGCGCGAGGTCGCCGCCCTGCTCCCCCATCACCGTGCTGATCCCCAGCACGATGTCGTCCACGGAATCCGGTGACAGCGAACGGCTTTCGAGTGCGCTCAACAGCTGACCGAACAGCTCGCAGGGCGGCACCTCCGCGAGCGTGCCCCCGCCTTTGCGCACCCGGCCGCGCGGCAGGCGGACAGCGTCGTAAACGTAAGCGCCGGACGGTGTGTCAGGCATGGTGGATCCTTGCGAGGGTTGCCAGCGTGTGCTGGGCGGCGAGGTCCGCCGCCGACGTGGCGGGAACGATGACGACTTCGTCCGCGCCCGCGGCGCGATAGGCGGCGACACGGTGGCGCAGTGCGGTCTCGTCGCCGAAAATGCCCACGGCGGCGGGTAATTCGTCCGGGACGGCCGCGAACACGTCACGGGGGTGCGCGCCGGCGTGCGCGAGCCGGACCAGATCGCCGAAACCCGCTTCGGCGAACATCGCGTCGTAGCCGGGTGCGCGCAGGTAGCCCACTACGCCGCGGCGGACGGTGGCGAGGATGTCCGCGGACGGGTCCGCGGCGGCGGTGACCCACACCGAGAGCGCCGGATCGGGCAGGCCCGCCCGGCGCGCGGCGGCGCGCACGGATTCGGCACAGCGCGAGACCTGTTCCGGCGTCACGAGATTCAGCACCACCCGGTCGGCGGAGCGGGCCGCGGCGGCCAGCGCGCGGGGTCCGAAGGCGGCGACGGTGATCGACGAGGACGGTGCGGCCAGGCGCAGCCGATATCCCGACGTGCGCTCGACCGTGCCGGCGAAGTCGACCTTCTTTCCCGTGAGCAGGCCGCGCAGGATCTGCGCCGACTCCGCCAGATGCGCTGCGGTGCCGCGTCTTTCCCGGCCGTGCCAGCCGCGCACCACGACGGTGCTGGAACTGCCGATGGCGACGTCGACGGCACGGCCGGTGAGCGCGGCCACGCTCGCGACACCCATGGCGATCGTCGCGGGGGTGCGCACGTCGACGGCGAGCGGTCCGATACACAGCGGCATCCGGCCCGGCGCGAGGCCGATCGCGGTGGCCAGCGCGAACGCGTCGAACGTCGCCATCTCCCCGACCCACAACCGGTCGAAGCCGAGGCGTTCGGCGGCCGCGGCGACGGCGAGCGCGTCCAGCGGATCCCGATCCTGCCAATACGGCAGGCTCACACTCAGTGCTGGACGATCCGTCGCGCTCACCACGCCACCTGCCCCGTATCGCCCGGTGCCGCACCGATCACCCAGCAGCGAATCCTCGAATTCAGTGGCATACAAATAGATTCAGGCCGCAGACCGCGCCCCTCGGCGCTCACCGCGCTCACTCGACCGGCTGGGCGGCCGCACGCATGCGCTCGCCGCTGACCCAGGTGGCATGAAATCCCAGCGGCACCCGGACCGGCAGGCCCAGCCGACAGACCGGACCGGCCGCGAGATCGGCGGCATGGTAGATCCACACCTCCGACAGCCGGGTATGGCTGTTGAACGCGAACATCGTCAGCCAGGCGTCGTCCTCGTCGACGGCGTCCACGCGCGGCACCACGGTGAGTTCGCTACCGAAGAACCCGTCGCCGAACGGCTGGGTCTGCTTGGCGCCGGTGCGCACGTCGTACTTGATGACGGCGTCGAACAGCATGGTGCGGTCCACCGAGAGCCGCATCTGATACGACCAGCGGCCGCGCTGACCGGTGCGGCCCTGATCGATGGCCGGGAACTCGGTGTTGACGTCGTCCATCGGCTCTTCGACGGTGGCGCCGGTGCGCAGATCGAACCGGTAACGATGCAGTTTCGCCTCGGGACGCAGGTACGCGAGCAACTGGGCCAGCGGGTTCGCCCGATCGGAGACGGGACTCGGCTTCGACACCCGGCAGACCACCAGAACGATTTCCTCGCCCTCCTCCCACGCGTTGACCGTGTGATAGATGTAGCCCGGCGCGGCCTCGAACCACCGCGCCCGCGCCCCGTCGCCGCGCCGGGGCAGCACCGCGAAGCGGCTCGGCAGCGTGCGATCGAAGAAGAGCTTGAAACGCCCCGCCGCGGCGGCCCGGGGATCGTTGTAGAGCGGCAAATCCATGAGGATCGAATAGTTTTCGGTGATCGCCATGTCATGCGGCAGCCGTGGGCCCGGCAGCTCCAGTCCGGTGTAGTGGGTGACCACACCGGACGGATCGGCGACGCCGTAGCGCAGGTACGGCGCGTGGATGCCGTAGTCGAAGAAGATGAATTCTTCAGTGCGCTCATCGACTTTCGCGTGTGCGGAGACCTCACCGGGCAGCGTGCCGCCGAAGGTGTCGGTGCCGCGGGTCTCGAGGCTGATCGGGTCCAGCGCATAGGGTTTGCCGGCGCGGTACCAGAGCGACAGCAGGTTGCCGTGATGGAAGACCACATCGGTGTTGGCGGAGTTGCGTTCGCGGCGATCGCCGGGCGGGTTGTCGTCCCATGGCTCGATCACGCCCCGCCACAACGCCGTTCCCGCCGCCCGCTCGGCCTCGAACTCGCCGGTGCGGATGTAGCGGTTGCGGTAGGTGGCTCTGCCGTGCTCGAAATGCACGGCGTGCAGCATGCCGTCGCCGTCGAACCAGTGGTAGCGGCCGAGCGGCGCGAATTGCGGGTTGGGCCCGTTGCGCACGTAGACGCCGTCGAGGTCGGCCGGGAGTTCGCCGTGCAAGACCGTGAGCTCGGTCGCGGTGATCTCGTCCGCGGTGGGCGCGTACGGCCCCTCCAGATAGGGATTGGTCAGCGCCTGCGCCGCCGGGGCGATGAGTTCTTCGTTCAGCGTCATGAGGCGCGTATCCCTTCACTACAGTTATTGAAGTGATACGCGTCTCATCGTCGGGTGTCAAGAGCGGCTGGGGCCTACCTCACGCGAACGGGTCGAGCACCGCTTGCGGCACCGGTTCGAAGCGCACGTCGGTGCGCGCGAGCGTGGCATCGCAGCCGCGGCAGCGCAGCGCGGGACGCAGCCGCGCACCGCACCCGCGATGCCGGATCCGCAGCCCCGGTTCGGCCGCGCCGGGATGCGCCGACTCCGACCAGGCGAGCAGGAAGGCGAAGACCGGGAACAACGCCCGGCCACGCGGTGTCAGCCGGTACACGCGGCCGGCCCCGTCGCCGGATCGGTACAGGATCTCGGCCGCGCACAGCCGCGACAAACGCTCGGTCAAGGTGGTCGGCGACATGTTCATGGCCGCGCGGAAGTCGCCGAACCGCCGCACACCGGCGAGTGCGAGACCGGTCACCGTGGCACTCCACCGGTCGCCGATGGCGACCATCACCTCGTCGAACCGCATATCCGGCCGGGCCGGCAGCGGCGTGCGCCCACGGCGCCGGCCGCTGGAAGTGAAGCGCCACAGCGCATCGTCACCGAGTGTCACCTCGGTGTCGCGCGCGGTCACCGTGTGCCCGCAGCCGCGGCACAGCAAGACCGGCGGCCCGCGATGCCCGCACTCGTCGTGCACCAACTCGGGATGCAGTGCACCCGCGGCGGTCCATTCGCGCTGCCAGCCCCACACCGAGACCAGGATCTCCCAGGTCGCCATGCCGAGGTCGGTCAGCAGATAGTCGAACCGGTCCGGCGCGCCCGGCTGTGGCACGCGCACGAACACACCGGCGTCGACGAGCGCGCCGAGCCGCGCGGTGAGCACCGCCGGCGCCGCACCGGTGCGTTCGATCCACTGGTTGAAACGGCGGGTGTGGTCGACGAAGGCGTGACGCAGGACGGTCAGCGTCAAGCGGTCGCCGAGCAGGTCGAAGGTGGCAGCGACGGGATGCACGGCGGGCGATGCCGCCTCGCTCGGGTCCACAGCCATCTGCATTCCCTTCCCGGTCGCCGAGTTGCACTTCGTTAACTGTAGTTGATGTGGTCCGGGGTCAGGGAACGACGACCGACTCCAGCTCGAGGTCGATCGCCAAACGCGCGAGCATGGCCCGGAACTCCTCGGCCGGATACTGCGCACTCTCGGTGACCAGGCCGCGCACGGTACCGGCGCCCGGGGTGGTGAGCGGGCGGATGCGATCCACCACGCCCTCGATCGGATCGAACAGGCGCAGTTCGGGCCGTGCGCGCTCGAAGTAGTCGCGCAACCACGGCAGGTGCGTGCTGGAGAGCGTGATCGCCTCGATCCCGGGGTGCGCGGCGAGCAACTCGTCCAGGAACGCGCCGATCACCGTCGCGGTGTGCTCGCGCCGGAACAGGAAGTCGCCGCTCTCCACCAACTCGACCAGTGCCGACGCGTTCACCGCATGCACCCGCGACAATGCCGGACCCGCTTCCGCGCGAAGGAATTCCGCGAGCTCGGCGCTCTGCACCAGCGAACGCACGCCGAGTACCGCGACCGCACCGCCCGCCGCCAGCGCCGCGCGCACCGGCGGGCGCACACCGAAGATCGGCACCGTGCTGCGCAGCTCGTCGAGGATGGTCACCGAGGGCGCGTTGGAGGCCAGCAGGATTGCGCTCGGGTCGTAGCTACCGAGGAAGCGCACCGCCCGGTCGACCACCGCGAGCAGCTCCGCGCGGTCCTTCGCGCCGTAGGGAAAGCTGGCCCGGTCGGCGAGGTAGACGATGTCGCGGTCGGGCAGCCGCTGATGCAGCAGAGCCACCGCCGAATAGCTGCCGAGCCCGGCGTCGAAGACGGCGATCGGCCTGTGCAGTGCGGTCATGCGCCGATCATGCCCGGTTCCGGGTCGTCCGCCGCGACCGGCCGGTGCGGCGATACTCACCGTGCGGCGCGCGGGGGCGACTGAGAGACTCGCCGGGTGACCGATTCTCGTGATGTGGATACGAAACGGCTCGCCGCGGCCTCGCTGGCGCAG
This sequence comes from Nocardia brasiliensis NBRC 14402, assembly GCF_000308475.2. Lineage (GTDB taxonomy): Bacteria > Actinomycetota > Actinomycetes > Mycobacteriales > Mycobacteriaceae > Nocardia > Nocardia brasiliensis. The sequence continues at coordinate 234,416 of NZ_BAFT02000098.1, forward strand.
GACGACCCGACGGGCTGGTTCGAGCAGCTGTACGTCGCGGCCGCGGACGGCGCCGCGATCGTGCCGTGGGACGCGGCGGACCCGAACGCGCTGCTGGTCGACTGGCTGGAGCGGCACGAGCGGGCCGACGGCGGGATGCGGGCCCTGGTGGTCGGCTGCGGATTGGGCCGCGACGCCGAGCACCTGGCCGGGCTCGGTTTCCGGACCACCGCCTTCGACATCTCCGCCACCGCGATAAAGACTGCGCGCGAACGGTTTCCGACATCGCAGGTGGACTACGCGGTGGCCGACCTGCTGGCGCCGCCCGCGGCCTGGGCGGGCGCGTTCGACCTGGTCGTCGAATCGATCACGGTGCAGTCGATGCCGGTGTCGGTGCGCGCCGCGGCGACCGCGAACGTCGCGGCGATGGTGGCGCCCGGCGGTGATCTGCTGGTGATCGCCGGAATCCGGGCCGACGACGAAGTGGTGGACGGTCCGCCCTGGCCGCTCACCCGCGCCGAGATCGACGCCTTCGCCGGTGCCGGCCTGCGCTCGGTGAAGGTCGAGCAGGTGGCGCCCGCCGGGCGGCCGGATTTCGTCCGATGGCGTGCGGTGTTCCGACGCGACTGACGCAGCGGCCGCGGTGACAGGTGGGGCGGCCGGCCCGCGGCGACGACAGGTGGGGCGGCCGGCCCGCGGCGACGACAGGCGGAGCGGGCGACCCGCGACAGCGACAGGCAGGGCGGGCGACCCGCGACAGCGACAGGCAGGGCGGGCGACCCGCGACAGCGACAGGCA
>NZ_BAFT02000097.1 GCF_000308475.2 Nocardia brasiliensis NBRC 14402
GTCGGCAACCAACGCCGCGCACTCACCCGCATCGGCACCGCGGCACTGAACGCCGACGGGCTCGGCTCGGACAACCATCGCGCATGGACCATCCTGCTGATCAAGCTCATCGGCCCCAAGGGCACCCTGTGGGTCATCGGCAACGCCGTCACCCGCACGACCGGTGCGTTGCACACACCGCTCGAGCCGACCCCGGCCCCCGCCACCTCCGAGCAGTCCACCGCCCCGGAAACTGCGAAACAACCGGATCAGAGCATCGAGCCCACCGATTCTGCTGTGCCACTCGACCATTCGGTCGACTCGACGAGTCGGCCGGCAACTCCGGATGCGCCCATCGCCGAGCAGGAAACCACGGAGTCCGATCCCGCACCGAAGCTCGAGGCCGAGTCGGCGCAGCCCACCGACACCCACGAATCTGCGAAGCAGTCCGCGCAGAGCACCGATCCTGCTGTGACACCGGACTCGACCGAGCCGACGGATCGCCCGGTGGTGCCGGATACTCCCGTCGCCGCGCAGCACACCACGGAGAAAGAACGCGGTGCGGCACCCGTCCATGACGTCACGTCCTCCCCCGGCGTCCGGTGGCGCGGACCGCGATCGGCCGTGGTGAACGGCATCCGTGCACCTGCCGGGCACGTCTGGGAATCCATGCGCGACGACGGCGACTGCCTGCCGCTACTGCTCGAGCGCATGGTCTACCCGAACGACCCGCCGTTGACACAGAAGATCATGGACAAGCGGCTCGCCGCGTTGCGCGCGGAGATCGCGACCGAGATCGAGACGAACGCAGACGACTACTTCGAGCAGTTCGTCGCCCTTGTCGACGCGGCCTCAGTAGCCCCACCCGAGGCGCCACTGCTCCGCTCCGAAGAAGTGGCTGCGCTGCAAACCGCACGAGACAACAACCGGCTCCGCGCCGAGTTCGACCGGCAAGTACAGGCGATCAGGACACCGCGGGTCTGGCGAAACGCGGCCAGCCATTTGACTTCTCGGGCCGCGGGCACCATGTTGCAGCGGCGCGGACTCTTCCTGGCGTTGTACAACGATGAATACAGAACTCGCCCTGTGATACTCGGCGTGGAAACCACCGAGGCGGCTTCAGCCACCGCTCTGAACTACCGCAATCACTTCTACCTCGCGGTACCGCGCGAGACGCATGCACTCGGCTCGTCGGAACCGTCGCGCACACAGGTATCGCCTGCTTCGCCACAACCGCAGGTGCCGGTCGACAACGCGAAGGCGCCCAGCAACGAGACAGAACTCCAGCGCACCGAGGCGGACCGGTCGGACGCCGAAACCACTGGGGCAGTACCGATCATCGTCGTGTCGCCGCCTCAGGACGAAGCGCAGGTATTCCCGGACCGGCCGCACACACCACCCACCATCACGATTTCCACACCCGAGGGCACCACCCGGTCCGCCGACGACATACCGGCGCCTGAAGCCGAAACACCCGTTCCCGCACACGAATCGGCGCCGGATCTCGCGCCAACGCTGTCCGCGCCGCCGAGCCCACCGGTGCAACCGATCGCGCGCCGGTCGGAGTCGGTATTGTCGCGCGCCGCCGCGGAATTCGAGGGCATCTTCGACCGCCCCCGTACGTTGCCGGAGTTGTACCGCACGCTGCTGCCCGAGTGGCCGGACCTGTCGTTCGAGGACCTGGCAGAGCTGCGGACACACAGCTACGCCCACAACGGGCAGCAAGCCCCCACCGTGTCGCGGGAAAATCTGGACGAGTTCCTGCATGCCATCTGGGATGAGCGTGAGTCGATCGCGACCGCGAATCACATCTACAACGCGTATCTGAGCCGGGGCGCCGGAGATCGACCAGAGAACCCCCGCGCGTTCAGAAACGACATCGCGTGGATCCTCACCCAGCGCACGCCCGGACCGGCACAGCAGGGCTTCCTGGCGGAGGCCGGTGTGCTCACGCCGGACAATGCGGACCGCTGGGCGCCCGGAAACATCCCGGTCGTGCACTTCGACCGGCAGCACCGGCCGGACCTGCCCGCCGACGACAACGGCTTCAAGATCTACCTGAATGCCACAGGTGCCGCACGCTCCGACGTGGTGGCGCGTGTGGTGCGCGAGGTGCTCGACAACCCCGAGCGCTTCCCCGGGGTCGGCGAGGTAAAGGCCTTCGGCCCGCTGGAGCGCCGGGCAGACGGGATCGTGGTCTACGTCAGCGATTTGGACACGGTGCAGCGGGTCGTCGCGTGGTTGCGGGAGTTCCAGGACGAGCACGCCGAAATGTTCCATTGGGACGTGCCCGCCGGATCTGAACAGGTCTTGGCCGGTGTGGGCTTCGGCGCGGAAATCAAGCCAGGAGGTTTCGGTGCGAACCGCGCCTTCGCGCTGTTCGAAGCGCTGAACCTGCACCGCCACAACACGTTCGACGACTTCGCCGCCGAGGTGCGTGCGCAATTCCGCAGCCGCGGCATCGATCCCGAACAGGTACACCTCAACCTGCCCGCGCTCCGAACAGACGACCAGCAGACCAACCCCGCACCGGCCACCGAACAACAAATCCAGGAAGAGACGGAACCGGCCGAGCAATCCCAGCTGCACGAAGAGCAGACCGTCGACCAGACGGCCCCATGGCAGCAGGAGATGCTCGACGCGCTCGCACGCGACCAGCTCAGCGCGGCAGCGCAGACGAACACCGGAGACCGAGGGGACTCGACCGAGGCGCCGCGGGGTCCGCCGTCGGAGATCACCCGACCCTCTTCGCCCACCGGCTCTGTCGAATCCAGCGGCACCGTTCGGTTCGCACCGCTGCTCGACCAGGAGCCGCCGCACCACATCGACGCCGACGAGACGGACTCCGATACGGCGTCCCGGCCCGACTCACCGGCCGACAGCGCGTCGATCTACAGCACCGACTCGGATCACCCTGCACGGTCCCAGGACTCCCCCGCCCACGAGCCGATCACAGACGAGCGGACGAGCCCGGTGATGCCGATCAGCTCGGCGAACATCCATGCGTCCGAAACCGTCAGCCAGAACGGGCTTCCCCGCACGTTCACCGTCGACATTCCGGGAAGGCGTGTCTCCGAGCCGCGGGAACAGCAGGACGAGCCCACCGAACGGAAGCGGTTGTCCTCTGGGTCTCGCGTGCGAACCGAGGTGCCCGACACCTTCGACCTGACGGGCGCGGGCTGGGGTACGCAAGCACACACTGTGCGCCGATCGAAGAGCGACCCCGGTATCAGGACCCGTGACCGTGACGCCGAACCATCCAGGCCGAGTTCACGATCGGGATCGGATGAGACGGCGCGTCCCACCGAGACCACTTCCACGACCCGGCCGCCGGAGTCGTCCGAAGACGTCGCTGACGTGCCGGAGCGCGCACCGGCGGCGCGTGACGATCACACCGTCACCACCGCGCACACCGAGCAAATCCGTCGGTCGCAAGGGGACACAACACCTCCTGCACTCGAGCGGCGCAGCACACCGCCCGGAACCGACGGCAGCACACCCGCCCGTGCCCCGGCCGGGCAACCCTCCCGCAGCGCCCGCATGCGGCACCGGATGCGAGGGTTCGTCACGCGCCTCCGGGAGCACGGCGAGCCCAGCGAGCCGACGCCACCGCCCGGCACTGCGGCCGAACCCAGTGTGATCCGCCGACTCCGAACCGCCTTCCAGCAGTTCGCGCACCACTCCTCCAGTAGTGCAACGACTTCGGTCACCAGCGCGACCCCGCGCACCGTCCGCGGCGACGGCACGGCCGCGCACACGACCACCTCCGACGCACCGGCCGTCACGGTGCACGGTTCCGAGCCTGACTTCGACTGCCTCACCACCGCGCTCACCGACATCCACCACGACAACAACAGTCGCGCCATCCGGCCGGATTACCGGTCGACCGCACTGCCTTTCCGCTCGAAGCGACACTTGCCAGGCCGCTCCCGGCGCGAAGCCGAGAAGGCCGCGGGCGGCAAACTGCGCGGCTACGCCGACGAACACCGGATCGCCAAGCAACTGCAAATTCTCGGCCCCGGCGCCCAAGCCCTGGTCGTCGGCGTGCATCCGGCCGTCAACGCGAACGGCATAGGCGCACACGCCTATCGGATGGTCAACGACCGCGGCGTCATCGTCGTCCGTGACGCCGCCGATCCGGCGCACCGCCTCCCTGGACAGGGCAGCGCCGCCCGCGTCTTCGCCGTCCTCTACTCCCCCACCGGCAACCAGACCCAGCCCCTTCGGCTGCGTGGCGAAGCGATCCCGGAATTCCCCCGGGACATCCGCATCGGCGCACCCTACGAGGCGACCGGCACCCGGCGACCCGGCAGCCCAACGGCCGGTCCCAGCCGCGCCGCCGACACGACACCGCACCCGGCCGGGCGCGGCACCCTGAACACCGACGGCAGCACATCAGCCCACACCGGCGACGCGTCGCGCGCGCAACCCGCGCGTGGATCACGATCGGCAGGCCGGCTGCGACGCTTCGTCTCTCGCCTCCGCGGTCGCGACGCACCCGATGGTGGGACCGCATCGATCGCGACGCAACAGGCCCCGGAGCCGCAGCGCACGACATTCCGCCGTATCCGCACACTCTTCCGGCCGCCCTTGCCCACACCCAGCGATGCGCGCACAGTGCACGCGCCCACGGTGCATGCTCCGCGCGGGTCTGCTGGCGACGCCGTTGCGGATCCGCTGGGGAAATGGAACGAACTGCCGGCTGAGTCGCAAGGGGCCGTGCTGGCCATGGCTGCCAATCCGGCAGCCGTCGAGCAGTTCCTCAGCGATCCCGAGTCGATGGCCGAGATCATGGCGGAGATGCATCGGAACTACGCCGCGGTGAACACGTTGCGCGCTGCCGACGGGGAGGTGCCTGACATCAGGATGCTGTCCCGACTACTCGAAGAGCTGCGGATCGCGGAGTCCAAAGGTGCGCTGGCGCAGCGGCAGGCCTCGCAGTTCGAGATTCTCGACGAAATGTTCTCGCACCCCGTTGTGGCGCCGGCTGAGCAGTGGGCGGTCGCAGTGGGCCACCACACGGCGATCAACGAGATGAGCGCTCATTTCCCGCATCTGGACGGACCGTTCGACGGCGACGCGCTGCGCGAGCAGGTCGAGACACTGAACGAGCTGGCCGACCAGCCGCTGTCGCTCACTGAGCCGATGCGTGTCGTGCAAGATCTCGATGACATCGACTTCCTGGACCTGCCTTGGAATCCGGCTAACCACGCCGATGTGATCGGCACCACGGTCACACCGGGCGTCTTTCTCGTCACGACAGCGAAACGCGCAGCGCCACAGCAAGAGACCGAGCACCGACTGATTTTGACCGTGCACCCCGGGGCCGACGGCTTGGTGTTCGGCGACGCCGCGCAGCCACGGCTCTTGTTGAAGCCCGATACACCGTTGCGCATCACCGGCGTACGGCCGCACGGCGACGGATACCGGATCGAAGCCGAAGTAGGCTCCAGCGCAACCGGTTCCGCGCCCGCACGCCGGTCGACGGACACCGATGACACAGACCACACCGAGGACGGCACCCGCGAGTTCGACACCGACAGTATCGTTTCGGCAGATTCCGACGCCTCGGCGGCGTGGCCCGGCTCGATCCGCGAAACGCGAACTTTCGTCGGCGATACCGCCGACGAAGGCCGTATCGATGACGACGGGGTGCGCGTATTCGATACGGACACAGCGGGTGACCGGTTCGGAACGAACCATCTTCGGACCCTTTCGTGGGACGAACACGTCGAATCCGCGCGCAAAGCGCTTGTCGCCCATGGCCAGAACTCGGTGCTCAACAACATTGTGCGGAGCCTGTCGGATATCGACCTCGACCAGTTCTGCGCGCGAATCGAGCACAGCGTCGCCCTCTATCGCGCGATCGTCGCGGAGTACGGCACCGAATTCGCCTTCGGAGCGCTGCGCACCACCCGCGACGAACTGGCGGGCCGAACCGACCTCGACGAACGTCAAACGAAGCTGCTGGGCGCTCTCACCGAGATCCTGGGCAGTGAAAACCCGTTCCGCCGTTGGCAAGACATCACCGCCGATGCCTACATCCGCCAGGACGCCTCCGGTCTCTATCGCCGTACCTACGGTGCCGAGTTCGGCCCCGAGGTCGTTCGAGAGCACAGAGAATCGCTCGACCGGGCGACCGGCCGCCCGCTGCCCTCGACCGAACCGTTCCGCGTCCTGCGCACGCTCGAAAGCGTCGATTTCCTGCTTGCCCAGGACGGCGCACCGCTGAACGGGCGCAATGTCGCCCTCGCGGTCGGTGTTTCGCACCGAGACCCCGGTTACCTGTCGACGTCACTGACCGCCAACCCGATCCGGGTGTCGCGGTTCAACAGCAATTTCGTCCTCGAACTCGAGGTGCCGCCAGGGGCTCGCGGCATCTATGTCGGCAGCGACGGCGGTCTCCGGCAGAACGAACTGCTGTTCGCCCGCAATACCCGCTACCGGATCACCGGGATCGGCCCGACCATCCACGGCGTCACCATCCTGCGCGGTCGCATCGAGCCCGACGAAACAGCCGCCCGCCACCCGGACTGCGCGCCGCTGGCTTTGCGCTACGTCGCCGACCAGAACCCCCGTGCGCCGATCACCGCGCCGGCGCAGCACTCCGTCGGACTCGGCGGGATGAGCGCCGAACAGTTCAACCGCCATGCCGGAGGCGAACTGCGCACCTTCACCAGCCATGCCGAGATCGAGGACGAACTCCGGCAACTCGGCGCGGGAGCGTTCGCCCTCGTCGTCGACGCCTATCACGGCCCGGTGGACGAGCACGGAATCGGCGCGCACACAGTGGTTTTCGAGAACGACCACACGATTGTCCACGGGTACGACCCGATCACCGAGGACTACTACCCGATCGACCGCCACCCGACCGCCAACGTGCGCGCGATCACCGCCATCGTCTACCGCCCGGACGGATCCGTGTACACCGCCGATCGGGAAGCCGACGGCGCGGCAGTCCTCGGCGATACTCGCATCGGCGCACCAGACCGAAGTGCGGTGGCTGCCGACAATCGTGCGACGGAGCCGATGGCTCCCACAGAGAAGCGCGACCGCTTCGGCATAGCAACCTTCCTCGGAAGTTTCGGCGGCGCGGCTTATTCACCCGGTACGAAGCTGAGTTTCCACGCCACCGACCGCACCATGCACGCCGAATTCGGTGCCACCGGAGTCACCGTGTCCTGGACGGGCAACCGCGCGACGCCGGCACCATCCGAGCATCCGCTCGGCGAATTTTGGCATCTGCTCCGGACCGGTTACGAGCCGCTGGGATTCACTGCGGTGCGGGTGGCTCAGCCGCCGTTCCACGCCGCCGCCACCGCTCGGATACTCAGCACCCCCGAATTGCGAAATGTGCTGACCGCCAACAGTTTGGACACCGAAACCGAGATACATTTCCAGGACGGTGCCGACCATCGCGTCGCGGTGGTGCGGCGGGACGGGAACCTCGCGGTACGCGATCCGCACACCGCGGGCGATCTGCCACCCGACCCGCGGGCGATCATCAGCCGAGCGGAATTCCTGCGCCGACTCGGCGAGCGCGGAACACGGCATGTCCGGGTCGCTGTTTCGACGCCACTGGAGTGGCATCGCGTACCGTCCATCGGGCCGGACAATCTTTATCCGACACTGGCGCGGATTCTCACAGTAAATGCCGAAGTGATACGGCAAAAGACCGAGTGGAGAATGGCAGCGGCGAACATCGACTCCGCACTCGAGGCGGCAGCCCAGGAATACGCCCTCAATATCGTCTTCGAACGTCCGGACGAACCTCGCATCACCCTCGTGAACAGTCCGAAGCTGCCGAAATTCTTCCTGCGCCAGACCCTTACCGGCTACGAAATCGGCATCACCGCCACCGGCCATTACGCCACCGTCGTCACACCGGACCTCGCCGCCGCACAGGTCGGCGTGCCGCGCGAGCAGATCCCGGCACCGCGGACCACGATGCTGGCCGGCGGACCGGAACCACCGCTGGAAGGCGCGGCGGTGCGCCGGAACTACATCCCGGAACGGGGGCCGGTCTCCGCGCGAGCCCCGGAGCCCGCAGTAGTCAAGAAGCCCCGGCGGAAGCGGACGACCTGGATCCGGCACCGCACCGTCCCCGCCGCCAAACTCGCAGGACGCAACGTTCAGTCCGCGCATCTGCCTCGGCCGACCTTCACCGACCCCACACCGGTGCACTACATGGACGAGGTGGAGCGCGAAGCCCACCGGCTCTACGTGGACAAAACCGGCCGACTCCGGCACGCCCGCAACGGGTCGCTGTTCCAAGCGGAACGGAACGAGGATTACCTCGGCGATCGCAAGTACATCTTCGTCATGGACGAATTCGGCAATCTGTATGCGGGCGAGAAGATCAAAGGTCTGATCCAGCATTCGTCGTTCCTCGGCGGCCGGATCGTCACCGCGGCAGGGGCCATCTCGGCCAAGGACGGCATCGTCACCAGGATCGTGGACAGCAGTGGGCATTACGCGCCCGACGAGCAGACGAACGACTACGCACTGGCGTTCCTGGAAGTACAGGGTCTGCGCTTCTCCGATGATTTCCAGCGAGTCTATTATTCGAACAACGATCAGTTCCTGCTCCGGGCGCCGGCAGTCCAAGAACGCGTCCGCGCCGCCGCACTCGCGCGGGTACAGCGCATCCTGAACGAGGGGCCGACCTTCACCGCACCCTTCAAGGTCTATCGCACGGAAACAACGCAGCGGTACCTCTCCTGGCGTGATTTCCCACCCGGAACGACAATCGCTTTCCAGGACGCGCTTTTCGACACCACGGCCACGGTCACCGAGGACCTGACCTTCCGAGTGTTCGCCCGCAGTATCGATGGTTCGCAACCCGACCGTGCGCACGAACTGGACGGCGAGGCGTTGCGGGAGCTGGTGTTCCGGCTCGATGTGGGGTCCGTCCGGGTCGAGCGACCGGAAGTTCCGGTCTACACCTATTACGGCGAGGACCTGCTGCACCGAATGGCGCAGGGCGAAGCAGACTTCCACGCCGACAACGCCATCCCGACGCCTGGTGATCAGCGAGCGCCGCCGTCCCACCATGACCAACCCGTGGTGGACCGGACGATGCCGTCGCGCTGGGAGCCGGTACAGGTCCCCGGTGACCCGGGATTCGCCGCGATCGCGCAACTATTCGGGATATCCGAGGTCGCTCGGGTCCGCAGGCACATCCTCGATCACCTCCGCGAAGAAGCGACGATCGAACACGAACGCCGCGAGGAGGTCGACGACAGCCGGGTGGCCGGCGACATCGACGACACGGAGTGGCAGGACGAACTGCGGGACCGGCACGAATTCGACCGCTGGCGTTCGACCGCGTACTGGGACCTGGTCGATCCCACCGCTGTGTGGCAGACACCGGATTTCGATGCCGGAGATCGCCTGCTCCGGCTGGTGGCGGCCGCCTACGAGGTGAACGTCGTCAGCGTGCACCCGGACGGTCAGGTGCGCGAAATCATCCATTCCGCCGAACGATCGACGGTGTTCCTGCGTCGCACTGCGGCAGGGCATTTCGAGATCGGTGCCACCGCGACCGGCACACCGTTGGTGGAATGGCCGCAGCAGCGAGTGTGGGACGCACTCGCCACGCCCAACGGACGGGTGCCCAGGAACCAGATCCCCGAACCCCTGCGGCTCGAGTTGACCAAGCCGCACATTCCACTGCTCTCCGCAGCCGTGCCGAGCAAATTCTCCGAGGAGGGGTCAGCGCGACCCATCCATTACATGGATGCCGACGAATTGGAGTCGCATCGGCTGTTCCTCGGCCCGGACGGCCGACTGCACCGGGCCTCCGACGGGTCGCGGTTCGACACGACCAAGCTCCTCGATTGGCCGGGCCCCAGCCGCATCATGCTGTTCGTGATGGACGAGTTCGGCAACCTGTACGCCGCCGCCACCGAACCGAGCGGCCGAATCCAGCACGCTTCGTTCTTGGGCGAGGGTCAGGTGACCGCCGCGGGCGAAATCGGGGCGGTCGACGGCATGCTCGACGAGTGGTCCGACAGCGAACGCCAAGGCCCGCCGCACCCTGAGCACAATGATTTCGCGCTGGATTGGCTGCGCCGCCGCGGTCTCGCATTGGCCCCCGGCTTCCGCAGGACGGACGCCGATGCCGAATCCCGCGATCGGGTCGGCGAACCGATGCGGCAACGCACCCGACTCACGCACCGCCGGATACTCGCCGACGCCACCGACAAAGCGTTGCACCGCATCGAAAACGCGTCGGCGCAAAGCCCGGCGGCGCGCGTGGTGACGCAGGTCGCCCGCGAGCAACTTGCCACCGAACAGCGACGGCTGCGCCGCTGGCAGCAACTGTTCCACGTGCGTCGAATCTCCAAGACCGAGCAGATCAACTCGTTCGCCCATCCCCTACCCGTGAGCGCGAACGATCGTCTCGTGCCGCCCGGATCGATCGATGCCCTGCGAAACGCCGAAGGGTCCGCCGGCGCACGCGCGGCCTGGTGGGTACAGCACGGGCGCGCGTGGTGGGCGGCGCTACAGTTCGCGGACCTGGCACCGGACTATCAGGAGCGCCTGCTCGCCGATTTCCCCGGTCTGCGCAATGGTGACGGAATTCCGGCCGAGGTACGAGACACTTTGAACCGCAGGCACATTTTGCTCGAGAGTGCCCGCCTGAAGCAGGCCACCGAAGCCGGCGTGCAGATGCCTTCCCAGCAACGCCGGTCGCACAATCTCGAGACCACACTGGTCGCCTTGCACGGCGCGGAACTCGAAGCCGCCATAGCGGCACAACGATCCGGGGGCGCAGTCGCCACGGTGCGGTTGCTTTCGTTCCACCAAGACCTGCAAGGCCGCGCCGCCAAGGTGGCCATCGCGTTCGGTCCAGTGGACACCGCGGCGACCATCGACCGGCAGCAGACCGACGACGCCGCCGTCGGGTCACTGCTTCCGGCCGTACCCCAGGCTGTGCGAGTCCACCAGCAAAACGCCAGTGCCAGAACGGATCACGCGACAGTTCTCACCCTCGGCCAAGACGACGGCGGCACCACCGGTCCCCGAACACGCCGCGGCACAACAGCTGTCGCCACCGACGGGTCCGCCACCCTGCCGACGCGTGCCCCGACCACCGCCACGCAGGCGTCCGCCGCCCGAGAGTTCGGCGCTGCACGGCCCGCTGCACTGCGCCACCAGTTCGGTGAGTCCGCGCGGCCCACAACGGGATTCGAGCCCCCAGGTGACGAGACCTACTTCGGCGCACTGCTCGAATCCTTCCGATACGAACTCGACGGGCCGACGCATCCGTCCCGCACCCGAGTGGATGACGGCGCATCGCAGCCACCGACACCCGCCGAACATCGAGCGCGGATGCGGACGAACCCGCCGCTGGAGGTCCCGAGCACGATCGAGGTCAGCTCTCGCCTGGCTGCGGACGGCCGTCCCGCACTCACGCTCGTGGACGAACAGGGCGCTATCGCCATGCTGCCCGCCAGCGGACGGGTGCACGCGATTCGCGTCGACCCGCCGGACGGAAGCCGGCCCTATTTCCTGCTGAACATGCAGAACGCTCAACTGCGGGTGCCGGAGATGCTGGTGAGCGATTTCCGGTATGTGCCGGGCACCGATACCACGCCCGGCACGTTGAGCTGGCACAACGTGGCCGAGATCCGGCTGGTTGGTTACGACCGTCAGAAAGTGGCGCAGCGCGTCACGCTGCGATACCAGGACGAACTCGTGGTGCAGCCCCCGTCCGGGCAGTGGCGGTTCTTCGCGAAACCGGACACCGATGAGCTGACCTGGTTCACCTTTTTCGACCCGAACAACCTGCTGCCCGAAGCGCCGGAATTGCGCAACCGTCGCGACGAAGATCTCTTCGGACCCTTCGGACCGCAACCGCAAGACGCGGTACAGGGGGCGGCCGGGTACTGCTCATTGATCGCCCCGCTCAAACAGATCGCCCAGCACGATCCGGCATCGATCGAGCAGATGCTGCACGACAACGGCGACGGCACCGTCTACGTCCGGCTCCGCGTCGACGACACGATCGAATGGGAACTCGTCGAGAAATCCATCCACGTGACACCCGGCACCGAGATCGGGCACTACATCCGCCATGAACCGGGACAACCGCTGTGGCCCGCCATGATCGCGAAGGCCTATGCGCAACGGTTCGGCGGGCACCTCGGCTATATCGTGGGCATCAACTCGCACCTGGGCCGGATGGACATTTTCGGGCACCTCGACCCGGGCTTCGCGCACCGCCCGGGCGGTATGCTGCCGCAACCGACCCGCGCCGTACGGGACTACTTCTATCAGCTCCACTTCGACCCGGACACGTTGGAGCGAATCGTCGGCGGCGATCCCGAATTCCGGCGTCGCGTCGCCGATCTCCTCGATGAACTCGAAACCGATCTCGAGGATCAGCGCAACACTGCGGACCAGACCATACTCGCCGACCACCCCAACGACGCGGCCGCTCGCGAATCCGCATGGGACCGCTTCGAGAACACCGAGGCGCTCGACGTGCTCGCCGGTTTCCGTAGCCACCTCGACCGGCATTTCCCCGGACAGTGGGAAACCGAGAAGAACAAGCTGATCGAGTACTTCACGGCCGTGTACGACGGTCCGCCCGAAGAACGGCTGCTCGACGACGGCTACCGGTTCGTCGGCGAAGCCATCGCCGAACGGATCGCTTGGGCACTGCGACGCGGCCCGGTCATCCTCGGTACCAACGTGTTCGGCGGGGGCCGTGACAATACGACCGCAGTGCCGGGCCTGGTCGGTAACCATTCCTACGCGGTCCTCGACGTCGTGCGCGACGCCACGGGCACACCCACGGCGCTCCTACTCGAAGACCCCGGAGCCCGGCACCGGGTCAGCAACACACCCGGCATCGAATATCTGCTTCCGGCAAGCGGATCCACCTACACCACCGAGGCGAACGGCACCCGGGTCCGGACCGACCCGGACGGCAGCAAGGAAACGTTCTCCGCGACCTCGGGCCGATACTGGCGAGATGCCGACGGAGAGCAGCGGTGGACCTCACGCACCGGTGCGAAGATGCGGAAACCCCGAGGCGCCACGCAGTGGACGCTCGACCCGACCCGGAAGGATCCGCCCGACGGCACCATCCCTCGTCACGGCATCGTGCGGGTCGACCTGCGGCACCTACCGAAATTCAACGGACTCGCCATCGGTGGCCCCGCCGCCTACGGGCTTTACGGACCCGAAGTCCCCACCGGCACAAGCCCTTCCACATCGGCTACCCCAGCAGGGCACAGCGCGGCACCACACACCGACCAGTCCGCTCCCGAGACCGCGCGCTACCTATCCGGAGAGGATGACCGGCGCGCGCCGCTTCCAGAAGTCCAGACCGGTGCCGGCACGCACGCACCGACCAGCGCGACCCCTGACCGCGACCCGCGGCTGACGGATCTGTTGCGGGAGCAGGGAATCCTGCCCGAATCGGTGGTGCCGACCCTGGCGCATGTGGATCGGTTGCTGACCGATTTCCAGCCTGGTGCGGTGACCGCGGTGCACCGTGCCTTGCTGCTCGATGTGCTCGATGAGCTGGAGGCGAAAGGGCAGGCAGCCACGGTCGATGAGGTTCGTGCCGGGTATCGGCAGTTCCTGACGCGTACTGCCGCGACCCTGGGTGGGCGTGTGGTGACCGTGGGTGAGTTGTCTGCTGAGTTCGAGCGGCTGACCGGTTCGGGGGCGGTGGTGCCGGCTCGGTTGCTGATCGCTGGTGCCGGACGTGCGGGGTTGGGCCGGGTGCGCGAGCAGTTGGCTGCGGATCTGCTGCCGGCGTTGCGTGCCGCGGACCCGAGCGCGGTGCATGAGGTGCCGCGTGAGATGAACTTCGCCTGGTTCGGTGGTGAACTCAGTGCCACGGCGTTGGCGAATGTGAAGGCGTGGGTGGCGTCGGCGGGGAATTCGAACTGGGCGTTCACGTTCTGGACCCAGACCGGCTATGACAAGGTGCGCGCGCAACTGGGGCAGGACCCGCAGATCCGGGCGGCCGTGGCCGCGGGCAGGTTCAGGGTTCGTGATGATCTGCGGGAGCTGGTCGCGGAGGTGGGCAGCGCGGAATTGGCTGCCATCTACGAGGCCAGCCTGCGGGCGGGTGCTTTCAACCTGACCTCCGATATCGGCCGGTATGCGCTGCTGGTCTCGCGTGGTGGGGTGTATGCGGATGTGGACCTGGCCCCGGGTGCGGTGCGGCTGGCCGAACTCGAGCCGATGTTCTTGCACGAGGAAGACGTTCCGGTGTTCGGGGTACTGATTCGCGGACGCGAGGACCTCGAGCAGGAGGAATTCGAGGGCCTGCCCTTCGCGGAGCGGTTGCGGCTGCTGGTCGAGCGCCGATACCGGAAGGGGATGCTGGGCAACCAATTCATTGTGGCGCCGCCCAATTCCCGCTATCTGGCGGACGTGATGACCGCGATCCCGCAACGGTTCATAGCTCGATACCCCGCCGCCGACCGTGCCGTGGTCCAAGCCGACCGCACCGAACTCGAGCAGATGGTGAGCGAGCCGGCGATAGCCGACGGCGAAGCGGGCACTGTCCTGGGCCGGGAGTACCGGCGGTTGCTGGAGTCGCTGCAGATCAACGGTATCGAGCAGAGCCCGGCCGCGATGTTGCGCCTGCATCGGCTGGCGACGCTGCGTGGGGTGCGCCCGCCGCACCTGGCCAAGGCCGCTGTCCGGATCAGTGGTCCGATGATGTTGCAGTCCGACCCGGAAGACGAGCCCGAGCACGGCTCGATCGATAGTTACGCTCAGCGGGTGTTCGGGCTGGCGCCGCTGCCCGACGAAGACCACCCCCGCGTGATGAATCCGGCGATTCTGGCGGCGTTCACCCCGCTGGACTGGCTGACCGAGGAGAGCGAGGCGCAGCTCGACGGCCCGACCATCATCATCATCCCGGGATGGGCTCCCAAGCCGGTGCCGGTGATCGCCGACCCCTCCCCAGCGACTACCACACACACCCCGGCACTCACCCACGATCAGCGCCGGGAGGCCGCCCGGCTGCTGTTCACCGGCGAGTTCACCGGCCCGCTGGACATGGCCCGCCAGCTCGGCCGCGGTGGAGTCGTGGCGTTGCGGGATGTGTTGTCGGGGATCGACGAACCGGTAGCACAGGTAGCGGCCACAGCATTGACCCAGATCCTGCACGCCGCCGATCCCGAACAGGCGTTCACCGACTTGCGTGCACAGCACTGGGCCCCGAACCAAACCCAACGACAAACCCTCGCCACGCACGGACTCGAACCGCTCACGGTCGAACACGGCGGCGACAGCCTGTTCGAATCGTTCGTCCTCGCCTCGGGCAGTGTCCGGGATCCCACAACGGTCCGCGCCGAAGCCATCGACCACATCGCAGCCAACCGGGACGACTACTACGCCCTCTACCACCCGCCAGGCGTCACCGAGCAGGACCGCCCGGCGCGGTTCGACGCCGAATTGCAGCAACTGCGCGCCGGACTCGACCACAACGACCTGGCCGAGCTGCTACCGCGGGCGATCGCGGAATCCCAGCACACGACGATCGCGCTCCTCGACGACCGCCAACCCACACCCATCGGCGATCCAGCCACCGCGAAAGCGGTCCTGATCCGCATCGATTACGGCGGCGGCCACTACCACGCCGCCGTCCGATCGGGTGCCACCGAACCCCGCGCCCGGCCCGCACCGCAGCAGCCACCCGCCACCACCACCGGCCCGGCGCTGTGGCAGCCCATGGGCGAGGTCGCCGAACCACTCTTCGCCACGTTGGCCGCGATGTTCGACGTCGAGTCCGCGCGGGCGATGCGCACGCTTCTGGCCACCGAACTCGAAACCAACATTGACCACTATCGACAGACGATGCTGTCCGAACACGCCCGAGCGCAGTGGGCCACCGAACGACTACAACGACAGCGGTTCGACACCCGCGCCGCCACCGACGCGGAATTCGCCGCAGCGAACCAGGCCACTGAAACCCAACGCCGGGAAACCTTCGACCAGAACTTCCGGGAACAGTCCGCGACCCGGCTCAAGCACGCCATCGCCGATCTGAAAGACCCCAGACGCGATTTCGAGCGCAATCCTCTCCTCAGCACCGACCTGACCCACCGCGAACTACTCCTCCTCGCCGCCCGCCGCTTCGGTGTCGCCATCGAGCTGCAACACCCCACCGGCCCACCGACCCGAACCGGGCAAGGCAACCAACCGACCCGCTACCTCCGCCGCACTGGACCCGGCCGCTACGAGATCCGGAGGCCGGACGTCGAGTTGCCCATCGACACACCGGCACCGCCGCGCATCGAGAATCCGCAGGAAGTCAGTGCCTACGCCGCGGCGGTGTGGGACGCCCCGTCCCCACAGGTGGCGCTGGCTCTGGTCGCGCGCTTGGACTCGCAGACGGTGGCGGCGGTGCGCGCGGCGTATCCCGGCAAGGAGGACCTGGCCGCGGACCTGCGTGCCGCACTGCCAGAGGTGAACGACTACATCGACCGGGTATTCGCCGAGCCACCAATGGAATCCGCATCGCCGGTGCCAATGGAGGTAGGCACCGCAGATCTCGCGGCAGCCCGTCGCAACGATACGATCGGGCAGGCGCCGGACGGTAGCGCGCCCGTGCCCCCGCGGATCGGCGCGATCCCCGGCCGCGACAACTGTGTCCCGCTGACTCTCACCTACCTGAGCGACTTCATCGGCGAACCCGGGTTCCGGCTCGATCACCTGCACGACGGGCTAGCGGGCACCAGCCACCGGCAACTCGAACAGGCGATTCCCGGTGCCCGCCTGCACACCGTCGACGGACCGGACACCATCACCGACGTGCTGCGGGCACCCGGCCCCGCCACTCACGCCCTCATCGTCGAAAACCACACCAGCGCGGACGAGAACAACGTCGGCGCACACTTCCACGTCGTCACGAACGTCGGTAAGGCCGGTCGGCCGGGTACCCAGGATCTCTACACCCACGACGTCGACCCGCACGATCCAGAACGCATCCGCACCCATCCGCACACCCCACGCCCGCAACAGCACATCACCACCACCGACGTCGTCTACCTCGACCAGGACGGCAACGTCGTCGCACCGCCGGAGCGCAACCACACCCCGACCACGCACCCCCGGCACCGCATCGGCCTCGACGACGACCCGGAAGCGGGCGGGCCGAGCGGGTCGCGCGTCGAAGTATTCCAGGGCCGCCCTGAGTCTTTTCCGGAGCAGTTCCGATTCGACGCCGAATTCGGTCTCTACCCGCTTGGCACTCTCGTACATATCGTCGATGCTGCCGGAACCCTGCAGCTCGCTGTTACCGGTAACGATTGGGTCACCGCGAATTACGGAGACGGCGTCAATCCGGGGCAATGGGTGGAAACATTCGCGGGCGACATTCAGAACGCTGCGGAACATGTGGCCCGGCACCTATCGGCGGTCGCGCTCGTACGAATCGAAATCCATTACCCGACACCGCAGACCGCCCCCGCAACATGGGTGTCCGCCGAGGAGTACGACACGGCGGTGTTCGTTGCCGACAGCAGTGCGCTACCGGGTGACGAGCACACCGATGCGTCGCGCGCCGGCACTCGCGCCGATATGGAAAGCTGGGTAGCCCACTGCATCATCGGGGGTTACACGAATCGGGACATCCTGGATCATCTCAGGGAATACGGGTTCACCGACCTGACCAAACCGCAGGTGGACGCCTGTGTACAAGACCTGTACGCGTCCGCGCGAGTCGACTTCCGGCATGTAGAAGGTTCGAGCAGGGTAAAGCGGGTAGAAAATTTTGCCAGGAATTACCGAAGTCGAATCGACCAAGGCAGGCTCGATGCCCTGCCTATACGTGCGAGGCGCTTGGAGCGAGCAGTATTCGGCCATTTTCGTGATAATCCTGGTATCGGGACACCGAATAATGAATACTATAAACAAGTCGCTCATGCCCTGGCTGGTACCGAAGTGGACGGCGAAGTACTCGGGAGCGTATCCCCGGATCTGGTCTCGAGAGCAGTCTCCGAGCTACTGGCGAGAGCTGGAATCCCCACAGACCATTGGATAAAACATCCTGTTCGCAACATTCTGGATCCGCGGGCTACACTCGCCGCGCTGGCGCACGGGCTGCAGGGTCGGCTCGACCGGGCGGGTGTCGCCGAGTTCATGAGGTCCGGTGGTCTTGCGCAATGGTCGACTCTGCTGCGGCCGACCCAGCCGAGTCTCGAGGACGAGCTTTTCGAGTATCTTTACGCGAACAGAAACAATCCATCCGCTGTTGGATACGAAAGCATCAGCGCCCATCTCGCGAGCAAAAGCTTCGGTAGTGTTTCCCGGTTGGCGGTACACGACTCGATTGCCGGTATAATAAGGAAGATAAAAGTTCGTCCTGGCGCGAAAAGGCTCGGCGCCGCCGAGTCACCCGCCAACAGGTTCTTGAAAATCGCTGCGCAGTACCCTGATGCCGTCGAGGCGTACCGAGCGTCGCGTGGCGAGCCGTCGGGCGGCAGCGGAACCGTGCCCGCAAGGTGAGAATCGAGCAAGCCCAACACCCGCGCCGCGCCCGAAGCGGCCGACTCCGACCCGAAACTCAGCCGGCCGCGGCGGGGGCGTGGTAGCGCTCGCGATGCTCGATCCACGGCCGCTGCTGTTCCTCTTTGCTCATCGCGAGCAGCGCGTGCAGTTGCGCCCACTGGGTTTCGTCGGTCGGCGTGTAGATCTGCACCCATGCGCCCTGCACGGCGGGCAACGACATACTGGTGACGAACATTTCCAGGTCGCCGACCGCCAGATGCCGGATCTGCTTGATCCGCTTGTTCGGCACCGCGACGTCGTTGCGCGCCCACAGGGTCGCGAAATCGGCGCTCTCGGTGCACATTTCCTCGATGAACTGCTGCCAGCTCGGATCGTCGAGGTTCTTCGCGTACGCCCCGCGCAGGTAGGCGACCATGCGGCGCAGGTCGTCCCAGCTGTGCCGGTAGGTGTTGCAGCATTGCGGCGTCATGAACACCAAGCGCGCGACATTGCGCTCCCCCACCAGGAAACCGGGGCACAGCGCCTCGTAGGCGGCGTTGTAGGCCAGCATGTCGTAGCGCGCGCTGAGCAGTGCGGCGGGCAGCGGCACCAGATGGTCGAGGATGGTCTGCATCTCCTCGGGCAGTGCGCTGTTCGTGTGCGCGTTCGGCACCGTCGGCACCTCGGCCAGCCGGTACAGGTGGGCGCGCTCGGCGTCGTCGAGGGCCAGCGTGCGCGCAACCGCGTCCAGCACCTGCACGCTGACGTTGATCTGTCTGCCCTGTTCGAGCCAGGTGTACCAGGTGACCCCGATGCCGGACAGTTGCGCCACTTCCTCGCGGCGCAGGCCGGGTGTGCGGCGCCGCGGCCCCGGGGGCAGCCCGACCTCGTCGGGCGAGATCTTGGCCCGGCGCGATTTCAGGAAGGTTCCCAGCTCCGCGCGGCGTGCTTTGCGCACCGCCCGAACATCCAGCACATCGGTCATCGTTCGATCGTGCCCTATGCGGCTAACCGTATCCAGGTGCTGCTGGTACCCGTTTCAGCGGGCCGCGCGCGAGGATTCGAGCCCGCTCGACGACCGATCCACGCCCCGGCATGTCGCCCGAAAAATTGCGGCTACCAGCGGCGATTCAGACTGACACCGGCCCCCGACAGTTCGGGTCATGCTCTGCGCGGACTTATTCTGTAAGTTACTCGCTTGTGCGCAAATCCCGGCAGCTGGACTTTCCACGCTCGGGCCCAACGCTTTTCATACTGACCGCAAGCGCGGTCCTAGCGGTGATCCTGCTGTTCACCACGGTCGATCCGTGGCTCGATCGGGCGGGCATCCTGGCCGGTGGGCTCGATGTACATGTGTATCGGGATGGCGCGTGGCGCATCCTGCACGGTCTTCCGCTCTACACGGAACCGACGGTGGCAGGGCTGCTCTATACCTACACGCCCTTCTCCACGCTCGCCTTCATTCCCATCGTGCTGGTGCCGTGGGCGGCGGTCAACTACACCGGCATGGTCTTCAACCTGCTGGTTCTGATCGGCTGTGTGCTGTTGAGCCTCCGGCTGCTCGGGTACCGCAGCACCGCACGGTCGGCCCTGATCAGCGCACTGCTGGCATTGACCTGCGCGTTCCTCGAACCGGTGCGGACCACGCTGTTCTACGGGCAGATCAACCTGCTGCTGATGCTGCTCGTCCTGTGGGATTTCGCGCGGGCCGATCGCAGCCGGCTGCGCGGTATCGGCGTCGGCCTGGCCGCGGGCATCAAGCTGGTCCCGATCTATTTCATCGCCCAGTTCGCGGTGCTGCGACAGTGGCGCGCGGCCGTGACCGCGGGCGCGGCGTTCGCCGCCACCATCGCCGTCGCCTGGCTGGTGCTGCCGACCGATTCGCGCGAGTACTGGACCTCCACCTTCTTCCAGTCGAATCGCATCGCCGACGATATGCATCCGTCCAATCAGTCCGTGCGGGGTGTGATCGCGCATCTGACCCACCATCCGGCGCCCATGTGGCTGTGGCTGCTCATCGCCGTCCCCCTCGCGCTGGTGAGCCTCGTGCTCGTCGCCGGACTGTACGAGCACGGTGAGCACCTGCTCGCCGTCACGCTTGCCGGGCTCACGGCCTGCGCGGTGTCGCCGTTCTCCTGGGACCACCATTGGGTCTGGTACGTCCCGCTGTTCGTCTATCTGGTGCATCGCGCGCAGACGCGACCCGTATGGTGGTTGGCCGCGGCCGCGCTTTTCGTCTCGGTGGGCGCGTGGACCTGGGAGTACGACCCGAATTACGTTGTGGTCGGCCTGTTCCTGTTCCCGCCGTGGTGGCCACTGGCCCAGGTACTGATCAACAGCTTCGTCGTGGTGTACGCCGTCGTGCTGCTCGGCACCGGCCTGCTGCTGCTCCGCCTGCGCCGCACCGGATCCCGGCACACCGACCCGGAGCCCGCCGTCCGGTGAGCGCCGCGCGGCAACCTCCTCGGCCGAGGTCTCAGATCAGGCCGAGGTGGCGCAGATCGGTGACGTACTTGTCGATCAACTGCGGGGAAAGATGCGGGATGTCCTGATCGGGGCCGATCCGCGCGGATTGCACCGCCGCCTGGAAGTTCTTGGCGGGCAACAGCGAACCGCGCACCGCGCGCAGTGGCCGCCGGTGTGCGTCCAGCAGCGGTAGCAGCGAAGCGTCGCGCTGCTTTTCGGGCAGCGCGCGGATCGCGGTCTCGAAACGCCGGAACCATTCGTCGTAGTCGTCGATCCGCTGGATCGGCACGCCGAAATCGCCGAGCCAGTCGACGAATTCGTCCAGCGAGATGCCGTCGTCGTATGGGTTCCACACGTCGTAGGTATGGAACCCCGAGTCGGCTCGCGCGCCGAGGGTCGTGATCGACTCGGCGACGAAATCGGCGGGCAGGCCGTCGTAGTGGGCGCGCCGGCGCTGCCCGGCGCTGTCGGTCCCATAGAACGAGTACGGTGCGATGCCGGTGAGCACCAGGCTCAGGATTAGCCGGGTGAACACATCGGGGACATTGAGCTGACCCACGTATTTGCTGTGCGCCAGGATCATGTCGGAGCGGAACACAGCGACCGGCAGACCGCACAGATCATGGGCTTCGCGCAGCAGCACCTCGCCGGCCCACTTGCTGTTGCCGTAACCGTTCGCGTACCCGGCGTCGATGGACCGCACCGCGCTCATCTCCCGGATATCGCGCTCCTCGTCGAAGACGGCGGGATCGACCTGAGCGGCCACCGCGACGGTCGACAGGTACGTCACGGGCTTACGGCGTTCGGTGATGGCCAGCCGGATGATCTCGGCGGTACCGACCACATTCGGCCCGAACAGCTGGCTGTACGGCAGTACATGGTTGACGAGGGCGGCCGGGTGCACGATCAGGTCGACGGTCGCGGCGAGCCGCTGCCAAGTCGCTTCGTCCAGACCGAGATTCGGGTCGCCGATATCGCCCGCGAGCACCTCGAGGTGGTCGGCGGCCAGCTTCCGGTAGTGGTCGAGCAGCTCCGGATCGCCGCTGTCGAACACCGCGTCCAGGCGCTTACGCGCGGCGACCGCGTCGGTGCCGCGCACGATGCAGATCAGCGTGCCACCGGTCTCGTCCAGTCGCTGCAGCCATTCCAGGCACAGGAAGCGGCCGAGATAGCCGTTCGCCCCGGTGAGCAGGACGGTCTGCACCCGGGCCGGTGCAGCCGGAACCGCTTTCGCGGCAGCGAGTGTGCGCTCGTCGAGGAACTTGTCCAGGGTGAGATCGGCGGCACGAACCTCGGTGCCGGGTCCGTGCACCGAGACCAGGCTCGGCCGCCGCGCCCCCGAATGCCGTTCGGCCTCGATGTATTTCGCCAGATCGGCGAGCGAGTTGGCGGGGCTCACGATGACACCGACCGGGACCTCGACGTCGAGCATGTCCTGCAGCAGGGTCGAAAACGAGAGCGCGGACAGTGAATCGCCGCCGAGATCGGTGAACCGCGCGTCCGGCCGCAATTCCGACGCGGCCAGACCGAGCATCGAACGTGCTGCCCGCGTGACGGTTTCGAGCACCGGCAGTTCGGCCGCGGTGCGGCGCAACTCGATCAGCTCGTCGTTGCGGTTCGCCTCCATGTCGCGGTACAGCTGCTCCAGTCGCTCGCCATAACGCTCCTTGAGCTTGGGCCGCAACAGTTTCGCGATACCGGAGAGCAGACCGTTCTCGACGGTGAACGGTTCGGTCTCGACCAGGAACTCGCGCGGCAGCTCATAGGATTGCAGTCCCGCTTCTTTCGCGAGCTGCTGCAAGGACTCGGTCAGCGCGGTGTTCAGCGCGTCGGTGACACCGTCGGCCAGCGCGTCCGCGGTGGGCACGATCACCGCGAGCAGGAACGAGCGCTCGCTGTTGCCGTAGATGTAGATCTGCCGGATCAGCGGACTGGTCGCGTACACCGCTTCCAGATGGGCGACCGTGACGAACTCGCCCTGGGCCAGTTTCAGCACATTGTTGCGGCGGTCCAGATAGACCAGCCGATCCGGTTCGAGTTCGGCGACGATGTCACCGGTCTTGTAGAAACCGTCCTCGTCGAAGATCTCCGCCGTCACCTCCGGCCGCCGGAAATAACCCGGAATCATCGCCTCGGTCTTCAACAGCAACTCACCGCGAGGATGCGGCTGGTCGGTCCGGAAGTAGCCCAATTCCGGCACGTCGACGAGCTTGTAATCGATGACCGGCGGACGCTGGACGATATTGTCCTGCAGCACGCCGATACCCGCCTCGGTCGAGCCGTAGCCGTCGTGCAATTCCAGATCCAGCAGCGACTCCATGAACTGCCGCATCTCGTCCGACAGCGGCGCGCTCCCCACGATCGCCCCGAGCAGGCGGTCCCCGAGCGCGGACAGACGGAGTTCGCGCTTCAGTTCCTGCTCGAGTTCCGGGCTCGCGTCCGCGGCGGGCGCGCGCCGGGACAGCTCGGCCTGATAGCGCTGGAAAATCATGTCGCACACGCGCGGGACGAAGAACATCTCGGTCGGCCGCACCAGGGCCAGATCCTCGAACAGCGTCGACATATCGCTGCGCGCGGTGAAATACGCCGTGCCGCCGCGCGCCAGCACACCGGCGAAGGCGGCCCGCCCGGCGATATGACTCATCGGCATGTAGCAGAGCGTCAGGCCGACGCCTTTCGCACCGCTCAGCCATGTCTTGCGGTTCAGCCCTTCGGTGTACATCGCGCCCTTCGGCGTGCCGGTACTGCCGGAGGTGTAGATGAGCAGGGCCAGCGGGTCCTCGTCCGCGGCGGGAACGTAGAGGGGCGCGGCCGGCAGTTCGCTGCCGCGCGCGCGTACCGCGTCGAGCGTCTCGACCACCACGGCGCTGCCCGCGTCGCTCAACCGCCTGCGCGCGGACTCGAGCGCCGCCCGGTGATCGTCGTCGGCGGGGCGGTAGTCGAACACCACCAGCCGTTCCGGCGAGGCGCCCCCGGTCAGCAATTCGACGGCGACGTCGAGATGGTCGGGGGTCGCGGCCAGCACTCGTGGCGTCGTCTCGGCCAGGATCGCGGCGAGTTGCGGGGGCGCGACGCCGGATTGCAGTGGCACGGTGACGAGCCCGAGATGGATGTTCGCGAGGTCGAGGGTGCCGTAATCGATGCTGGTGAAGCCGAGCAGGGCGACGAAATCCCCGGCCCGCAAAGGCCTTTCGGCATCTCCGTGCCACGCGGCGGCCACCGCGCGGACGCGCGCCCACAGCTCACGGTAGGTCAGGGTCTCGAATTCCGGGAGCAGCCGGAAAGTGGTGCGACCGCTCTCGGTGACCGGCTCGCTCGCCCGCTGCCCCACCGCGGGGCGGTCCGCATAGCGCTCCATCACGGTGGCCATGATCTGCGCCAGGCGCAAGCCCGGCGCCCGGATCGCCTCGACCACCTCCGGGTCCGGCACTGCGGCTTTCACCTGCTCGTCTTCGGCGAACAACTGTGCAATTCGACGCCGTAGCCGATCGCTCCGCGAATCAGTCGCCATGTCGCAAGTCTCCCTCGTTCGCAAGTAGGAAAGCCCTGTATCCGCAAAACACGTTAGCCTATCTAAGTATTCCGCCGAACCCCGTCTGCCACCGATAAGTCGAGTGGCATTTCCCACAGCAACCGGAATAATGTAGCGAAATTCGGACTATACGGACCGATCGGTTATCCAGGTGTTGCCGATACCAGTGTCAACGGGCTCCTGTTACCCGTGCCGCCGGGACCGCAAGATCGAAACCATGACCCAGATCCTGTCGCCGGACGCGGCAGCGGCACCCGCTGTCGCTTCGCCTCCGGCCGTCCCACCTGCCGCGTACGGTGCGCGGCGCACCCTCGCCATCCTCGCCGTGATCCTGACCGGGCAGTTCATGGCGGTGCTCGACGCCTCCATCGTCAATGTCGCGATTCCGTCCATCCGCAGTTCGCTGCACACCTCCGGCGCCGCGCTGCAATTGATCGTCGCCGGGTATGTCATCGCCTACGCCGTGCTGCTGGTGACCGGGGCCCGCCTCGGCGACCGGTTCAGCCAGCGCCGCATGTTCATCGCCGGGCTCGCGGTGTTCACCCTCGCCTCGCTCGTCTGCGGGCTGGCCTGGAACGAGGTGTCGCTCATCGTCTTCCGGTTCGCGCAGGGCGTGGGCGCGGCGGCGATGGTGCCGCAGATCATGACGCTCATCCAGCGCAATTTCACCGGCAACGCCCGCGCCAAGGCGCTCAGCGTGTACTCCGCGATCATCTCCGGCGGCATGGTCGCCGGCCAGGTGCTCGGCGGGCTCATCGTGAATGCCGATGTGCTGGGCAGTAGTTGGCGCGGTGTGTTCCTGGTGAACGTGCCCATCGGCGTGGTGCTGCTGGTGCTGGCGCCGCGCATCCTGCCGACCGTGACCGAGCGATTCGACCGCAAGCTCGACCTGGCCGGGCTCGGCATGCTCACCGCCGCGGTACTCGCGCTGGTGCTGCCGCTGGTGCTCGGACGGGAGCTGGATTGGCCGCTGTGGTCCTGGATTTCACTGGGTGCCTGCGTGTTCGGCTTCGCGGCCTTCGTCGGCATCGAGCGGGCCGTCGCGCGTCGCGGTGCGGAACCCCTGTTCTCGCACCGGGTGCTCGCCGCGCCGGGTCTGCTGCTCGCCGCCGCGACCTTGTTCGTCATCATGGCGACCTTCGGCGGCTGGATGTTCGTCATGGCCATTCACCTGCAGAGCACACTCGGCTACAGCGCATTGCACGCCGGCCTGCTGTTCATTCCCATGGGCGTGACATTCGCGATCACCGGTCTCAACTGGGAACGCATCCCGCATCGGTGGCACCCGGCCATGATTCCGGCCGGTCTCGTGCTCGCCGCCGCGAGCATGGTCACGGTGGGCGCGCTGCTGCGCGACGGCGCCGACGTCGGGGCGCTCGCGCTGGTGCTGCTCGGGGTGTGCGGCGTCGGCAACGGGCTCGCGTTCAGCCCGCTGATGACCAAGACCCTGGCGAAAGTCCCGATGCGGCTGGCCGCGGATGCCAGCGGCATCCTGGTGACCAACGTGCAGCTCGGCATCGTGGTCGGCATCGCCACCTTCGGCACCCTGTTCCTCGGGCTGGCCGGTACCAGCACGCTGTCCGCGGCGCACGCGCTCGGTGGCACCGCGATCGCGGAGGGCGTCACGGTGCTCGTCGCCGCGGCGCTGTCGGTCCGCGCGGCCCGGTAGGCGCAGGTGCGAATCCCGGGATCCGCACGGCGGACCCGGGATTCGTGCGGTCATCCTTCGAATCAGGGCGAGGGAAACCATCGCGCCGGGCGGGCGGCGGCAGCAAGCTCGAGGGGGCTGCTTCGCCCCGGTCACAGGGCGGGCCGCGGAATTCCCGGAGATGGAAGTAGGTGTCGGATGGGCGTTTTCGCGCTCGGCGTAGAATCGACGGC
>NZ_BAFT02000096.1 GCF_000308475.2 Nocardia brasiliensis NBRC 14402
GGTTCGCTGGTACGGCAAGCACGTCAGTGGATCGGCGATCTTCGCTGCACCGCGCGGGCCGTTCGGTCGGCGCGGTATGCGGCCGATCCGGACGCTTTTGTAGTCGGACGGGTCACGGTTGAGCCGGACGGGCGAGTTGCAGCCGAGCCGAAGTCGACGACTTCTCCGCGATTCCCTTGCGTGAGAGGCGAATCCGACTCCGTCGGTTGTCGGTGTTGCGCAGTTCGGCCGATTGCGTATGACTTTGTCGGTGCATCCCGTGCGTGGGAGGTGCTCTGGACGGGTCGGTCGTGGCTGGTTCGTGCGGACCGGCGTCCCCCGCAGGAACTCGTCGATGAATTCCTGCGGGTGAGGCAAATCTGTTGCGCGGGGGCAGATTCGCGCGCGGCCTAGAGCAGGATGCCGCCGGCGCTCGGGGTGCCTTCGCGGGCGATCGCGGAGTAGGCGGCGGCGAGCAGTGTCGGGTCGGGGCCCTTGAGTCGGCCGGGCTTGGCGAGTCCGTCGAGGACGACGAAGCGCAGCACACCTGAGCGGGTTTTCTTGTCTGTCTGCATCGAGTCCAGCAGTTGCGGGAGGGCGTCGGCGTCGTAGCTGACCGGCAGGCCGACACTTTCCAGCACCGCGCGATGCCGGTCCGCGGTGGCGTCGTCGAGGCGACCCGCGAGCCGGCCGAGTTCAGCGGCGAAAACCAGGCCGACGGATACGGCGGCGCCGTGACGCCACCGGTAGCGCTCGCGCCGCTCGATCGCGTGCGCGAGAGTATGGCCGTAGTTGAGGATCTCGCGGAGGCTGGACTCCTTCAGATCGGCGGCGACGACATCGGCCTTGACCTGGATCGCGCGCCGGATCAGCTCGGGCAGCACGTCGCCCTTCGGGTCGAGCGCCGCCTCGGGATCGCGCTCCACCAGTTCGAGGATCACCGGGTCGGCGATGAAACCGGCCTTGATGATCTCGGCCATGCCCGCGACGATCTCGTTGCGCGGCACCGTCTCCAGCGTCGCCAGGTCGACGAGCACCGCGGCGGGCTCGTGGAAGCAACCCACGAGGTTCTTGCCCGCCTCGGTGTTGATACCGGTCTTGCCGCCGACCGCCGCGTCCACCATCGCCAGCAGCGTGGTCGGCACGTGCACGATCTGGACGCCGCGCATCCAGGTGGCGGCGACGAAACCGGCCAGGTCGGTGGCCGCGCCGCCGCCGAGGCTCACCACGACATCGTTGCGGGTCAAGCCGATCCGGCCGAGCACCTCCCAGCAGAACCCGGCGACCGCCAGTTCCTTACCCGCCTCCGCGTCCGGGATCTCGATGCGGTGCGCGTCGAGGCCGGTGTCGGCCAACGCTTTACGCACCGCCTCGGCGGTTTCGGCGAGCGGCGGCTGGTGGAAGATCGCCACCGTCCGCACGCCCTTCGTCGCGCCGCTGACCGACTCGACGAGTTCACCGAGCAACCCGCGGCCGATAATCACCGGATACGGGTCGGCGGTACGAACTTCGATACGACTCGGCTCATTCACGACTACTGCTCCGATTCTGTAGTTGCTTCTTGCTGTTTCCGTGCCCGAACCCGTGCCCGACGAGCCCGCGCCCGCCGCGCCCGCCCACTCGACCCACCGGCACCGGATTCCTCCGCTGCACCGGACTGCTCGTTCGATTCGCCGGCGTTGCCCGTCGCGATCGCGTCGCCTGCTACGGCCGCGTCGCTCACGTGAGTTGCGTTGCCCGCGCGGGTCATGTGGTGCGCACCGGTCGATCCGCCCGTAGCGCTGCCTCCGCCGGTCGCGCTGTTCGTGCCAGTCGGCCCAGTCGCTCCGCCCGCACCACTTGGACCGACCGCTCCGGCCCTGCCGTCGGCGCTCGCCGTGCCGCCCGCGTTGCTCGAGTTGGCCGTGCTGCTGGAGATGGTGGTATTGCCCGCGCCGGTCGTGTTGCTCGCGCTGCCCGAGTCTCTCGTGCTGCCCGCGCTGCTTGCGCCGACCGTGCCGTCCGCGCCGCCTGTGCCGCTCGGTTCGACGGCGCTCGTCGACGCGGTTGGGGGGCCGGCGGGGCGGCGTGCGCGCCACCGGCGGGTCAGTGGGCCTTCGGGTTTCGTGGGTGCGGTGTCGGTGGGGTGGTCGGGGAGTGGGATTTGTTCCGGGGTGGTCTTTTTCGATGAGGTGGCGCGGCGGGATCGCCAGCTGCGGGCGGACGAGGTCGTGCCGGATTTGCCGGTGGGGACCGACGGTGTGTCGGTGGTTTCGGGTTGTGTCAGGCCGGCTGCGCGGCGGGCGGCGGCTCGGGCGCGGGCTCGGCGGCGGGCGCGGGAGCGGCTGCTGCCCTGTGGTTTCGCGGTGTCTGGCGCGTTCTGGATCAGGGGCGGTGTGGTCGGGTCGCATTCGGTTCCGGTATCGGGGTGCACCGGTTCGAGACCGAGCTTGGCCAACACCATTTTGACCACTCGGCCGGGGCTGCGGCCGTCGGTGCGCACCCGGACGGTGGCCACCTCGCGGTAGAGCGGGCGGCGTTTGCGCATCAGCTCGCGGTATTTGGCGGCGGGATCGGCGCCGTTGAGCAGCGGCCTGCTCGTGCTCGCGCCGGTGCGCCGAAGTCCTTCGCCCACACTGATTTCCAGGTAGACGACGGTGCGGTTGCGCAGCAGCGCCCTGGTGTCCTTGGACAGCACGGCACCGCCGCCGAGCGAAACGACCCCGCGTTCGGCGAGGATGGCGCGCCGCACCACCCGCTCCTCGATGCGGCGGAACTCGGGCTCGCCGTCGGTCGCGAAGATCTCGGGGATGGTGCGTCCGGTCTCGCGTTCGATGCCCGCGTCGGTGTCGTAGAGTTCGACGCCGAGTTCCTTCGCGAGCTTGCGGCCGATCGTCGATTTCCCCGCGCCGGGCGGTCCGACCAGCACCACGCGCGGCGCGCGCGGATCGGTCTGCACGATCATTGTGGGCTGGTGTCGGCGGGGGTGAGGTGCGGGCGGGAGCCGATCCGCTTGACGTAGCTGGTGATGTTCTCCAGGGTCTCGCTGATCGAGTCGCCGCCGAACTTCTCCAGCGCGGCCTGCGCGACCACGAGCGCGACCATGGATTCGGCGACCACACCCGCGGCGGGCACCGCGCACACGTCGGACCGCTGATGGATCGCGACGGCTTCTTCCCCGGTGGTCATGTCGACGGTGGCCAGCGCCTTCGGCACGGTCGAGATCGGCTTCATCGCGGCACGCACGCGCAGCGCTTCGCCGTTGGTCATGCCGCCCTCGAGACCGCCCGCGCGGTTGGTGGACCGCAGCACGCCGTCGGGGCCCGGCCGCATCTCGTCATGCGCCTGGCTGCCCCGCCTGCGCGCGGTCTCGAAACCGTCGCCGACCTCGACGCCCTTGATGGCCTGAATGCCCATGAGCGCCGCGGCGAGTCGCGAGTCGAGGCGGTCCGCGCCGCTGATGAACGAGCCGAGCCCCACCGGCAGGCCGTCGACGACCACCTCGACGACGCCACCGAGGGTGTCGCCGTCCTTCTTCGCGGCTTCGATCTCGGCGATCATCGCGGCTTCGGCGTCCTTGTCGAACGCGCGCACCGGGCTCTCGTCGATGGCCGCGAGGTCGGCCGCGGTCGGGACCACGCCGGTGCTGTTCTGCGCGGTACCGATAGAGACGACGTGCGAGACGACCTCGACGCCGAACGCCTGGCGTAGGAAGTTGCGGGCCACGGTGCCCGCGGCTACCCGGGCGGCGGTCTCGCGGGCGCTCGCGCGCTCGAGCACGTTGCGGGCGTCGTCGAAGCCGTATTTGAGCATGCCGGAGTAGTCGGCGTGCCCGGGGCGGGGACGGGTGAGCGGGGCGTTGCGGGCCAGGTCGGCGAGTTCGGCCGGGTCGACGGGGTCGGCGGACATGACCGTCGTCCACTTCGGCCATTCCGAGTTGGTCACCTCTATCGCGACCGGTCCGCCCATGGTGCGCCCGTGCCGGACGCCGCCGATGATGGTCACCTTGTCGGCCTCGAACTTCATCCGGGCTCCACGCCCATAGCCCAGCCGGCGGCGCGCCAACTGCGCGGAAATCTCGTCGGACGTCACCTCGACTCCGGCCACCATTCCTTCGAGGAGGGCGACGAGAGCGGGACCATGGGATTCTCCGGCAGTTATCCAGCGCAACACGTCCTCCATCTTCCCATGTGGACGCCCCAGGACTGGCACGCGGCCCGCCGTGATGGCAGGCACGTTCGCCCGATTCCGCACCGACCCGCAGTTGAACCCCGCGATTGGCATGGACGGTGCTGCACGCGTCAGGTGAGGTTCCCGGCGGTAGGCGCGTGTCAGACGGCGGTGCCGTGTTCCGCCGTGGTCACCGGGCGGTGATGCTGTTTCGGGAGTGCACCGACGGGTTGGCCAGCGGTATCGAGCGGGCGGCGTTGCGCCTCGGCGTGTTTCACCGCTCGAGACGAGGACCCACAGACCTATCTGTCGTTTGGTCCGCTCACGTTGCTCCCCTTCGCGAGCAAACGCGCACCTCTTCTGCGTTCCCGCACCCGCTATGGCTAGCCGCAGCGGGTGCGCGAACACGGAAGTGGTGCGGGAAGCCAAGGACCCGGTTGCCCGAGATCCCACGGCGTGGTCGTGTCCGGCGTGGTGCCTCGCCGTGTTTCACCGCTCGGGACGCAAGCACAGCCAGATGACCACGCCGGAACCCCCACCCCGCGCACCTGACGTGCGCCTACAGCCGGGTACGGCACACGACGCGCTCAGCACCCTCCATGTAACTCCCGTAGCAGGTACACAAACTGGGTTCGTAAACACTTCGGCAGCTCCCGAGCAGCCGTGCGGCGAACGTCAGCAGATCCCAGCCGCTGCCTCGCGCTGTCGAAGCGGGCGCCGTTGTATCTGGTCGGGATTCACAGACTTTCCATACGGTTCACAGCAGCTATAACCCCTGTGAACCGTGCGAACCCTCTGTGAACCCCGACCTATCTGTCGCTTGGTCCACTCACCGTGCTCCCCGTCGCGATCAAACGCACCTTTCTGCGTTCCCGCCCTCGCAAAATGGCTGGCCGCAGCGGGTGCGAAGCGCGAAACCAGGACACCCGTCCGAGGTCCAGGCTCGGGACGGGTACCTCAGTGGACGTAAGCGACTGCCAGGGCGGTGACCGTGGTCAGGCACATTGCGGGGCCGTGCGGTAGGGGAGGGGGCGGGGCGGTAGGTGTTCGGATGTGGCGGGTGACGAGCAGGACGAGGCCGACAACGGCGGTGAGCACAGGTGCACCGAGGGCGGCGACCATCCAGGCTTGACCACCCCCGAGCGCGGCGGCCGCCCCCAGCGGGACCGCGAGCTTCACATCTCCCGCGCCGAACGCCGCAGGAGCGAGTAGGTGGATCGTGAGATACGGGAGTGCGAGTAGGCCGGCGCCCAGCAGCGCGGCTGTGAATTGTGTTGTGGACAGGGCGTATCCGAGGACCGCGAGGGCTCCCGAACCGGTCAGTTCGTTCGGTAGTCGCCGGTGTCGGAGATCGCTGACGCTCAGTACCGCGCACCACGCGAGGAGGGCGGCGAACGCGAGGAAAGTCATGTCGTCCAGCCTCGTCCGATCGCGCCCCGCAACCACCCCTCGGGCACGGAATGGGGACAACTTTTCCAGATGTGAACACCAGGCACCTCGCATGCCGACCGGTATGTGTAAATCGATGAGCGGCAACGGAATTCCGGCACACCGCGGCCACGAAATGGCGACGGGTCAGCGTCCGGGCAGCGCTCGGTACACGTGTTGTATGTGGCCATTCGGCGTGTCGGCGGTAGCTTTGACACATGTGTGCTGATCACGTGGGCCATGCACCCGACTACGCCGCGCGGCGTGGCGCGCTGCGGAGTCTGCTGGTGGAGAACGGAGTGGACGGTCTGCTGGTCACCGATCTGGTGAACCTCAGGTATCTCACCGGCTTCACCGGTTCCAACGCGGCGTTACTGGTGCACTCCTGGGACATGCGCAACGCCGAGGACCGCACGGTCATCGGCACCGACGGCCGCTATCGGACCCAGGTCGCCGAGCAGGTGCCGGATCTGCGCGCCGAGATCGCCAAGGCCACCGCCCGCCGGATCATCGAGCTGGCCGGGGAGTGGCAGCTCGGCCGGATCGGCTACGAGAGCCACATCGTCACGGTGGATCAGCATCGCGGTTTCGTCGAGCAGCGCACCGGGCTCGAGTTCGTCGCCACCCCCGGCCTGGTGGAGCAGCTGCGGATGGTCAAGGACGCCTACGAGGTGGAGCAGCTGCGGGCGGCCTGCGCGGCGGGTGACGCGGGACTGGCCGCCCTGCTCGAGCGCGGCGGCTTGCGGCCGGGTCGTACCGAACGGCAGGTCGCCCGGGATCTGGAATGGGCGATGTTCGAGCACGGCGCCGAGGCGGTGTCGTTCGAGACCATCGTCGCGGCGGGCGCGAACTCGGCTGTCCCGCACCACCGGCCCACCGAGGCGGTGCTGGCCGCCGGTGACTTCGTCAAGCTGGACTTCGGCGCGACGGTCGGCGGCTACCACTCGGATATGACCCGCACCTTCGTCCTCGGCGCGCCCAGTGACTGGCAGCGCGAGGTGTACGAGCTGGTGCGGGCCGCGCAGCAGGCCGGGTGCGAGGCGTTGCGGCCGGGCGCGAAGTCCGCCGACGTGGACGCCGCGTCGCGCGGCGTGATCGAGGCGGCGGGGCACGGGGCCCTGTTCGTGCACGGCCTCGGTCACGGGGTCGGGCTGCAGATCCATGAAGCGCCCGGACTCGCGAAAAACGGAACCGGTACACTTCTGTCTGGCGTGGCGGTGACCGTCGAACCTGGTGTGTACTTTCCCGGCCGCGGCGGGGTCCGGATCGAGGACACGCTCGTGGTGCGCGAAGGGGGCCCGGAGCTGCTCACCAACACCGGCAAAGACCTGACCGTCGTCGACTGACGCCGGTTCGACCCCCATGTTGTTTACGAACTAGGAGATCCGAGGACAGTGGCGGACACCAGCGACTTCAAGAACGGCCTTGTGCTGAAGATCGACGGTCAGCTTCAGCAGATCGTCGAATTCCAGCACGTCAAGCCGGGCAAGGGCCCCGCCTTCGTGCGGACCAAGCTGAAGAACGTGCTGTCCGGCAAGGTCGTCGACAAGACCTTCAACGCCGGCGTCAAGGTGGAGACCGCCACCGTCGACCGGCGGGACATGACCTACCTGTACCACGACGGTTCGGACTACGTCTTCATGGACGGCGACACCTTCGATCAGATCTCCATCTCCGAGGAGACCATCGGCCCCGGCGCCCGGTTCCTGCTGGAGAACATGACCGTGCAGGTCGCCACGCACGAGGGCGCCCCGCTCTACGTCGAGCTCCCGGTGACGGTCGAGCTCGAGGTGCAGCACACCGACATCGGCCTGCAGGGCGACCGCTCCACCGGCGGCACCAAGCCGGCCACCCTGGAGACCGGCGCCGAGGTGCAGGTCCCGCTGTTCATCAACACCGGCGACAAGCTGCGCATCGACTCGCGCGACGGCAGCTACCTCGGCCGAGTCAACGCCTGATCGCCGCGCGCGAGCAGGATAATGGTGACTGTGGCTGAACAGCCGTTGGACAAGAAGTCCACGTTCAAGAAGCTCGGCACGCGGCACAAGGCGCGGCGCCGGGCCGTCGACCTGCTCTTCGAGGCGGAGGCGCGCGACGTGGATCCGGCCGATCTGCTCGACGAGCGGACCGAGCTGGCGACGCGTGACCAGGCGGTCGCGCCGGTGCACGCCTACACCCACACGCTGGTCGAGGGCGTCGCCGACGACCTCGACCGGGTGGACGGCACCATCGAGTCCTATCTGAAGGATTGGGAGTTGTCCCGGCTGCCCGCCGTGGACCGCGCCATCCTGCGCATCGCGGTGTGGGAGTTGTTCCACGCCAACGATGTTCCGCCGGTCGTCGCGGTGGACGAGGCGGTGGAGCTGGCCAAGGAGCTGTCCACCGACGACTCCCCGTCGTTCGTCAACGGCGTGCTCGGTCAGGTGGTGCTGGTCGCGCCGCAGGTCCGGGCCGCGGCGGCGGCGACCCGCGCGCCGCGTCCGGAGCCCGAGGCGTGAAGAAGTTCCTCGTGCTGGCGATGCGCACACCGCGCTTCGACCCGGCCGTGATCGCGCCGCACAAGCAGTTCCTGAAAGAGCTGGGCGCGCAGCTGGTGGAGAGCGCCAAGTTCGGTGACGGGACCGGCGGCGCGTACTTCGTGCACGCCGAAAATCTCGACGCGGCAAAGGCTCTCGCGTTCGCCGATCCGGTGCACACCACCGGGTCCTCGGACGTCACCGTCTACGAGTGGGAACCGACGACGCCCGCGTAAGCGTTCCGCACGCACCCCTGCCGATTCTGCGCACCCGTTCCGATTCACCGCAGCGGGTGCGGGAAACAGCAGGGGTGCGTGTGTGTTCGGGCCCGTACGCTCCCGCCGGGGGTGTACGGGAACCGGCGGGAGCGGGCCGCCCGGATCGCCGGGCATCCGGCCGCCGAGTGTTCTCTGCGGCCGGTTGTCATCCTGGTAGCTCAACCGCACTCGAGGTCAAGCCGGCGGGCTGTGCCGTGGGCCACCCGTGCCGGGGAACCGCGGCCGTGCGACCATGCCAGGGACGTCCGTTGGCGCGCACGACTTCTCGTTTCCCTCGTCCGGAGCGATTCGGGCCGCCTATTCTGGTGGAAACGCAGGGGAGCGCATGGCACGGTTTCTGATCTGGTTCCGCAACAACGTCGACGGTTCTTTCGCGGTACTTCTCGCGATCACCGTGGGGTTGCTGCA
The DNA here is from genome assembly GCF_000308475.2 of Nocardia brasiliensis NBRC 14402. Taxonomy (GTDB): domain Bacteria; phylum Actinomycetota; class Actinomycetes; order Mycobacteriales; family Mycobacteriaceae; genus Nocardia; species Nocardia brasiliensis. The sequence continues at coordinate 8,759 of NZ_BAFT02000096.1, forward strand.
GTTCCTCGACGTCATCGGCACCGACCAGGTGAATGCCGCGATGCTGCTGGTGCTCGGCCTGGTCGCGATCACGCTGCTGCGCGATCGGCATCTGTCGGCGAAGGCGGTGCGCGACGCGACCTCGGTGCATCTGCTGTACGGGCCCGAGATCGGCCACGCGCACACCCTCGCCCGGCGCGGCACCGAGCAGTGGATGTTCAAGGGCGGCACGGGAACCTACATTCGCGCGGTCACGTTGCGCGAATGCGTGGAGAACGCCCGGCGCGAACAACGCCCGCTGCGCGTGCAATTGGAGATCCTGGACCCCACCGACGAGCAGCTGTGCAAGACCTACGCGCAGTTCCGTTCCTCGCTGCAGCCCGAAGCCGACCGCACCGGCGAGCTGTGGACCACCGAGCGCACCCGCAAGGAGGCGTACGCGACGGTGCTCGCGGGCTGCTGGTATCGGCAGCGGTTCACCTTCCTCACCATCGACATCGGGTTGTCGGCGGTGATGACGACCTTCCGCTGGGATCTGTCCTCCAGTTGCGTCATTGTCACGCAGGACAATCCGAACACCCCGGCCATGATGTTCGAGCGGGACAAGCCCTACTATCGCGATTTCAATCGCGAGCTGGTCGCCAGTTTCAAGCAGACCAAGCAGGTTCCGCTGAGTCGCACGGAGGAACTCCCGCTGTCCGATGAGCCGACCGTGGACCAGGTCCGCGGCGTGTTCCAGACGTTGGGTCTGGAGTTACCGGCCGCTTTCACCGATCGCGACGTCGCCGATATCGTGCGTCGCGCGCTGCAGCCCAGGAATCCGTACTGATGAACGAATACGCCCGACTACGCACGCTGCTCGCCGCGGAGGACGCCGCGAATGCGGTGCGTCGCTGGGCTCGTGACGTATTGGCGGGCGTCGTCGACGGTAGTGCCGATCTGACCGCCGTGCGGCATCCGTTGGGGTTCTTGTGTTTTCCGGTGTGGCGCGGGGAGGGCCTCGGCGTCTGCGTGCACGTCTGGACCGAGGGCGGGCACGCCGAGCCGACCACCTCGCCGATGCACGCGCACAGTTGGGATCTGCTCAGCACCGTGCTGTACGGCACCGTCGGCAACGAGATCCTCGAAATCGACAGTGCCCCCGCACGTCCCACGCATCGTCTGTTCGAGATCCAGAGTGCCGCGGACGGTGACCTGGTGCGCGCGACGCAGCGTCTGGTCACCTATCGCACCCGTTCCCGGGAGGAGTTCCGCGCGGGCGAGGTCTACACCCTGCCGCACGGTGCGTTCCACGTGTCCGACGTGCGCGGTGCGGCGGCGACCGTGGTACTCGGCGAGGACAACCGTGGCCACCCCGACCTTTCCCTCGGCACGCTCGCCACCACCGACCACTGGGTGTACCGAACCCCGTGCACCCCAACCGAATCCCGCAGCGCCGCGCAAACTGTGCTCGATCATCTGCAGACCCGACCGAACCGACTGGAGAACCGATGCGAACAGGCGACGTGATGCATCAGGTGCTGCCCGGCACACTGCTGGACGTGGCGGCGGACGTCGCGGTCACCGCCGCGGTCGAAGCGGGCCGGGCGATCCGGGACGGTCTGCTCGGGGCGCTGACCGTCAGCACCAAGGACGCCAGCGGTGACGTGGTGACCGACCTGGACCTGCGGGCCGAGCGGATCATCCTCGGTCACCTCCGGCGCGAGTTCCCGCAGCACCGCATCCTCGCCGAGGAATCCGGTGCGCTCGACAGCGGCGACGAGGCCTGGTGCTGGGTGGTCGATCCGCTGGACGGGACCAACAACATCGCGATCGGGCTGCCCGTCTGCACGGTCGGTATCGCGCTGTGTCACAACGGGACTCCGGTCGTCGGGGTGGTGCACGAGCCGATCGCCGAGCGCACCTGGACGGCGGTGCGCGGGCGCGGCGCCACCGGACCGAACGGCCCGCTCGTACCGACGGCGCCCCGGCCCAGCGCGGCCCCGGTCCTCGCGTGGCTCCAGGGTTACCCGGTCACCCGCACCGATTCGACCGCCCGCGCACTGCGGCTGACGTTGGAATCGTCCTCGCGCCGCCTGATCCAACTCTGGTCACCGCTGCTGTGCTGGGTCATGTTGAGCAGCGGCGATATCGACGGGTTCGTCGGCTATCGGGCCGGGCTGATCGATCTGCCCGCCGGTGCGCTGCTCGCCCGCGAATCGGGTATGCACATCACCGATTTCGAGGGTACGACCCTCGACGAGCGTCTGGATCTGCCGACTGGCGAGGTGGATTTCATCGCGGGCGGTCCTGCGGTGCTGCCCGAACTGACCCTGCTGGTGAAATCGGCGAGTGCCGTGCGGGTGACGGGCCTGCCGGGGCCGGGATAGGCGCGCGCCCACCGTCATCCGGCGACGAGTAGTGCCGCGACCGCGCCGACGGTACCGAGCAGCGCGAGTCCGAACCCGGTGAGCACGAAGCGCAGCATCGGGACGCGCACGTTGTGCGTGCGGCAGAACTCCAGGCAGAGCAGGGTGGCCAGGGACGCCCACGGCGTCACCACCGGCCCGATGTTGGTGCCGATGAGCAGGGCCAGCAGCTGATCGTGATTCGCGGCGGGCACCACCGCCTCGCCCGCGGTGTAGGCGGGCAGGTTGTTGGCGATATTCGACAGCGCCGCGCCCGCGCCCGCGGCCCGGAACGCACCTGCCGCGCCCGAGTCGTCGCCGATCAAGGCGTGCATCAGGTCCGAGAGCCCGAGCCTGCCGAGGGTGGGCACCACCAGGAACAGGCCGACGACGAAAACCAGCAGCTGCCAAGGAATCAGCGACCACCGCAGGGATCGGCGGTCGAACACCGCGAACGCCAGCACCGCGATGGCGGCGGCGATGGTCGCGGCGATCCCGATGCGATCGCCGACGAACGGGATCGCGACGATGAAGAGCAAACAGGCGCCGGCCGTGGTGTACAGCAGCGCACGCTCTTTCGCGTTCGCGGGGCGCACCGGTTCGGGCGGCAGGTAACGGTCGGTGTCGCGCCTGCCGCGCCGCCAGTACCACAGCCACAGGCACAGCATCGTCGCCGCGATCGAAACCAGCTGGGGCGCCCACATTTTCGTGGCGAATTCGGTCGCGGTCAGCGCGACCCGGTCGGCGGCGAGCAGGTTGGTGAGATTGGAGACCGGTAGCAGCAGGCTGGCCGTGTTGGCGAGCCAGAGCGTGGTCATGGCCAGCGGCAGCGGCGGGATCCGGGCGGGCGCGGCCAGTGCGAGCATCACCGGCGTGATCAGCACCGCGGTGGTGTCGAGATTGAGCAGGATCGTGGTCGCCGAGGCGAACAGGACGCACAGCAGGAACAGCGCCGGATAGTAGCCGCGCCCGAGGATGGCGAGCCGGTGCGCGATCACATCGAACACCTTGGCCTGCCGGGTCAGCTCGGCCAGCACGATCACGCTGCCGAGGAACAGCAGCAGCGGACCGATCCGGCGCATGTTGTCCGCGGCTTCGGCCCTGGGCAGCAGTCCGGTCAGCACACAGAGCACACCGGCGACGAGCAGCGCGATCCGGACCCAATCCAGCACGCTGAGGCCCCAGCGGGGCCGCTGAGCGGCCGCCGGCGGCTGCGGCGGGATATTGCGCTCGGGGGAGTCGACCTGTTCGGGCACGACTGCCATGCTATTGGCCTGGGCCATACTGGGTGCGTGACACAGCAGGGTGGGCGAGCGCGGGACGTATTCATCAGCTATTCCCCGGCGGACGAGCGGTGGGCCACCTGGCTGGCGTGGCAGCTGGAGAGTGCCGGTTTTCGCACCCTGATCCAGGCCTGGGATTTCGTGCCCGGCACCAACTTCATCGACTTCATGGACCGCGGCGTGCGCGATTCGGCGATCGTGCTGCTCGTGCTCTCCGACAACTATCTCCAATCCCGTTACGGGACAATGGAATGGCAGGCCGCGTTCCGCACCGATCCGGGCAAGCTGATGCCGGTCCGGATCGCCGACTGCCAGTTGGAGGGGCTGCTGGCCACCCTCACCTACATCGACCTGGTGCCCGTCTCGGCCGCGGACGAGGCGCGCCGCATTCTGCTGGAGCGGGTGCGGCATCTGCTCGCGGGCCGGGCGAAACCGGCGACCGCACCGGGCTTCCCGAACGAACTCGGGGCGACGCAACCGGACCGCTACGCCGACGAGGAGGAGTCGGGTCCGGTCGCGTCGCCGACGAGCCGGCGCACACCCGTTGCGGCTCCGGCTTTTCCGGGCGGCACGCCGCACGCCGAACCGCGCACCGGAGTCAGCGTGCTGCATGTCGCGGGCCCGCGTTTCGGCCGGGGCCTGCTCGCGCCGGACGAGCCGAGCACGGCGCGCGAACTGCAGGCCCGGATCTGGTCGAATGTCACCCAGTCGATCGATCGCGGTGTGCCGAAACCGGATCTGATCGTGGTGACCGGCGATCTCACCGAATCCGGTAAGCCGCGTGAGGTCGACGAGGCGCTGACCTTCCTGACCGGCTTGCGCGTGCTGCTCGGCCTCGAGCCGGACCGGTTGGTCGTGGTGCCGGGCAACCACGACGTGTCCAAGATCGCGTGTCATGCCTACTTCCTGAATTGTGAAGCGCGCGACCGGAAACCGCAGCCGCCGTACTTCCCGAAGCTGGAGCAGTACGCGCGCCTGTTCAGCGAGCTGTACCAGGGCCTGGATCATCTGGTCTTCGACGTCGGGCAGCCGTGGACGCTGTTCCCGATCCCCGAATTGCGGGTGGTGGTCGCGGGTTTGAACTCCACCATGGCCGCGACCCATCTGCCCGACGACGATTATGGCCGGATCGGCGAACCGCAGGCCGCGTGGTTCGCCGAGCGGCTGCGGCCGTTCGAGGAGAACGGCTGGCTGCGGCTCGGGGTGGTCCGGCACGATCCGTTGCCGGGCACGGCGGCGTCGCCGCGCGATCCGGCGCTGTTGCGCGACGTCGACACGCTGTCGCGGCTGCTCGGTGGGCGGCTGAACCTGCTGCTGCACGGCCCGGGACCCGGTGGGCCGCATCTGGATCGGCTGGACGGCAGGCTGCCGGTGATCCCCGCCGCCGCCCCGGGCCGGGACGAGATCATCCACCTGACCGCCGAGGGACTGGCCCGCTACAGCGCGACCTCGGGGGATCCGGGCGCGCCGACCGCTCGTCTGGAACTGCCCTGGACGAATGCCGTCGCGGCGCTTTCCCCACACGCTCTGCCCGAACTGACCGGTCCCGACGAGCCGGTGGACACCGCGCCGGAAGCGCCCGCCGTGGTCGACCCGCACGGCCGTTTGCTCGAACGCCTGGCCGAGGTGTGCGAAACCCGCTATCCGGATGCGAAGATCCGCCGTGTCGAATCCGAGCCGCCGCATCTGATCATCACCCATCAGCGCGACGAGGTGACCGCCCAGTGGCGGATCGGCGCGCACGTCGGCGATATGACCAGGCAGGTGATCGAGGACTTCCTCGGCCACGACCCGGAATACGGCTCCGAACTGGTGTATCGCGGTGCGCCACCGCCACGTTCCCTGCGCGACGAGGCAGCCAGTCACGGCCTGCGGGTGCGCAGTTTCACCGAATTCCAAGGTCTGCTCGACTTGGACGACTACCTGGCCAAGCAGGTGGAGCGGCTGCGCACGGACCGCCGATATCCACCGGAGCTCTATGTGCCGCAACGGTTCCGGATGCTCGAGCACGGCGATCAGGTGATCCAGGACGACCTGGTGGGCGAGCTGCTCCGCCTGGTCGCCGCCGATCACGGCCGATTCGTGCTGGTGCTCGGCGATTTCGGACGCGGCAAGACCTTCGCACTGCACGAGGTGGCGCGCCGGATCACCGAGACCATGCCCGCGCTGATCCCGATCCTGATCGAACTGCGGCATCTGGACAAGACGCATTCGGTGGACGGACTGGTCGCCGCCCATCTGGCCAACCACGGCGAAGAGCGGATCGACCTGAAAGCCTTGCGCTACATGCTGCGTGAGGGCCGGGTGGTGCTGCTGTTCGACGGCTTCGACGAACTCGTCACCCGGATCAGCTACGAGTTCGCCACCGACCATCTGGAAACGCTGCTGCAAGCCGCGGTCGGCAAGGCGAAAATCATTGTGGCGAGCCGTACTCAGCACTTCGCCTCGCGTGCCCAAGTGCTGACCGCGCTGGGGGAGCGGGTCGGGTTGCTGCAGGATCGTCACATCCTGTCCGTCGAGGATTTCGCGCCCGCACAGGTGCACGCTTTTCTCACCAACCGTTACGGCGGGGACGTCACCCGGGCCGACGCCAGGATGCGGTTGATCACCGGCATCCAGGATCTGCTCGGTTTGGCGCAGAACCCGCGCATGCTCAGCTTCATCGCCGATCTGGACGAGCGACGCCTGCGGGCGGCCGCGGGGGCCCAGCAGACCGTGGGCGCGGCCGGGCTGTATCGGGAGATCCTCGAATCCTGGCTGGCCTACGAGACCGATCGCACGGCGAGCGCCGCGGGTTCCCTACCCGGATTGCGGCTGCACGAATTGTGGCTGGCCGTCACGGCATTCGCGCTGCGCATCTGGGAGACCGGCGAGCCGTACCTGCGCCTGTCCGAATTGACCGAGGTCGCACAGAGTTTGGTGGAGATGACCGGCTCGAACCGGATGTCGGTGCAGCAGTCCGCGCATGCCATCGGGTCCGGCAGCCTGCTGGTGCGCACGGAGGACAACCTGTTCGGGTTCATCCACTCCTCGGTCACCGAATGGCTGGTCGCGAACCATATCGCCGAGCAGTTCGCCGCGGGTGTGACCGCGCCGCCCCAGCTTTCGCAGGTGCCGCTCTCGCAGCTGTCCATCGACTTCCTCTGCGACCTGGCCGACGTGCGCGCGGCGCGCGCCTGGGCCGGCGCTGTGCTCGACGACCCGGCCGCCGACGAGGTGGCCAAGACCAACGCGGTCCGGCTCACCACCCGGTTGCGCACCGCGCCGTCGGCGGATCTGCGCGGCGCGGTGCTGGCCGGTGAGGATCTGTCGTATCGCGATATGCAGCAGGTCGATCTGACCGACGCGGACCTGACCGGGGCCCGGTTGGTCGGGGTGAATCTGGACCGGGCCGTGCTCCGCGGCGCCCGCCTGGTCGGCGCGCGGTTGGACGAGGCCAGCCTGGTCGGCGCGGACCTGACCGGCGCCGACTTCACCAGGGCGCGATTGGCCCGCACCGATCTGACCGGAACCCGCGCGCCGGACAGCCGCTGGAATCGCGCCGCGCTGCTGGACGTGATCGGTACGCCCGCGGGAACCGATCTGCACGGTGCGGCCTGGGTGCCCGGGTCGGTCGCGCGGACCGAGTTCGCCCCCGCCTCGATCGGCGTGCGGCACGGCTTCCACGCCCGGCACGGCAGACTGCCGAAACCCTTGGCCTACAGCCCCGATGGCGGCACGCTGGCCATCGGCAGCGACGACGGCGGCGTGTTGATCTGCGACACCGAGACCGGCCTGCCGCTGCGCACGCTGCAGGGCCATCGGAATCGTTCGTTCGCGGTGGCATTCACCGACACGGTGCTGATCAGCGGCGCGGCCGACGGCGCGGTCGGCATCTGGGACGCGGTCACCGGCGAGTCGCGCCGGATCCTGCACGGGCACAGCGAATGGCCGTGGCCGGTCGAACTGAACCGCGCGGGCAACCTGCTCGCCACCGGCGACGCGCAGGGCATGCTGCGGCTCTGGTCGCTGCCCAGCGGCGACCTGCTGCACGAGTGCGCGCCCGAGGGCCGCCGGGAGCTGATCTACAGCTTGGCTTTTCACGACGGCGTGCTCGCCGCCGCGTATCGCGACGGGGTGGTCCGGCTCTGGGACGTCGAGACCGGCACGCAGCGTGGCGAATTCGTCGGTGAGTCGGGCTCGGTCTTCCGGATCGCGTTCAACCCCGCCGGTGACGTGCTCGCGGTCGGCGGCGCGAACGGCACCGTGGCACTGTGGGATCCGGTGCGGTGCACGGTGATTCGCGCCTTGCCCGGTCACGACGGCCGCGTCTACACGCTGGCTTTCCATCCGCGCCTGCCGCTGCTGGCCAGCGGCGATACCAATGGTGGACTACGCGTCTGGGACGTGGACGCGGGTGTGGCGAAATACGTGCCCACCGAGCACAAGGCGGCCATCTACTGGCTCGCCTTCGATCCGGCGGGCGAGGTGCTCGCGTCCGGTGACAGCGCGGGCCTGCTCTGCCTGCGCGACAGCGTGACCGGCGAGCTGCGGCATCGGATCACCGCGCACGCCGGTTCCATCTGGCCGTTCGCGTTCCGGCCGGACGGTGCGCAGCTCGCCGTCACCGACGACCAATTCACCACCCGGCTCTGGGATCCCGCGACCGGTGTGTGCCGGCATGTGCTCACCGGCCACGGCAGACAGGTCAAGTCGGTCACCTTCAACGCGGACGGCACGATCCTGGCGGCGGGCGGTAACGACGGCGTGGTCCGGCTGTGGGATCCGGTGACCGGCAGGCTCATCCGGCGGCTGGTCGGCAGCGAGGACCGGCTGCTCACCTTCGAGACCGCGCTGTTCAGCGGGAAGCAACCGCAGCAGCTCGGTGTGGTCGGCAACGACGGCAGGCTGAGCCTGCTGAATCTGGACACCGGAGATTTCCAGCGGCACATCAATATCGAGGCCGCGCCGGTGTGGGCGATCGCGTTCGATCCCACCGATCAATACGTGGCCACCGCGAACGACGATGACACGGTGATCATCTGGACGCGGACCACCGGCGCGTTGCACATGGTGTGCGGTGAACATCGCGGGCGGGTGCGGTCGATCGCCTTCAACGCCGACGGTTCGCTGATGGCCACCGGCTGTGACGACTCCGTGGTGCGGCTGTGGGATGTCGACTCCGGCAGACTGGTGCGCGAGCTGCACGGCCACGGTGATCGGGTGTATGCCGTTGCCTTCCACGGAGATCGGCTCGCGAGCGTTTCCTGGGATACAACGGCGCGGATCTGGGATGTCGACGCCGGGGTGAGCCTGCACGAGCTGACCCGGCACACGGGACGGCTCTGGTCGGCGGCAGTCGACTCGCACACCGGCTTGCTGGCGACGGCGGGTGACGATCTCGTGATCCGGTTGTGGGACATGGCGACCGGGCGGCACCTGCACACGATGGAGGGGCACAAGCGCCGGATCTGGGCGCTGGCATTCCATCCGTCCGGGCAGCTGCTGGCCAGCGGCGGCGACGACGGCAACGCGATGCTGTGGACGGTGCCGGCCGGCGACGCCGCGCCCGCGGTCCGGGCGGAACTGCTGGGGCTGCCGGAGGGGTGGGCCGCGCTCGCGCCCGACGGCCGGTACAAGTCCGAAGGCAATACGGCGGGACAGTTCTGGCATGTGATCGGGATGTCGCGATTCGAATCAGGGGAGTTGGACCCATACCTGCCGGAAGTCGGGCGGTTGCCGTCGGACGCGCCGTTCTGAGCGCGGCCCGGCGGGCGAGCCTTTGTGAGAGAGAGATACAGTAATTCTTGCAATGTTGCCGCGCTGAGGGGAAACGGATGGCTGCGAAGAATGGACCGGCGGTCGACCTGGCCGCGCTGCGGGCCCGGCGCGCTACCTCTGCACAGGCGTGGGAGCTGTTCGACCGGCTGCCCGCCGCACCCGTCGCGGAGGTCACCGTCGGGCGCTGGCAAGGCGACGAGGTCGACACCGGACATCCGTTCGCCGGCGTGCTCGTCGCGTCGGGCTGGTACGGCAAGCAGTTCGACGACGCGGACACCGTGCATCCGCTGCTGTTCGCCACCGCCGACGGCACCGTCTTTCCCGTCGACCCGCGCCGGGTGCCGCTGGGACTGGCCGGACGAGTACCGGTCGGCGTGGTGCAGGCCGGTCAGCGCGCGCTCCCGCTGCTACGACCGGCGTTGCGCACGAGCAAGCCCACTGCGCGGCTGCGCGATATCGAGTATCGCGGTGTGACCAGTGCCGCCATGATCTACGACCACCTGCCGATCATCGATCACTTCCGGCGGGTCGACGAGCGCACGCTGCTCGGCGTGATGGACATGCGCGGGCTGGCCGACCCGTACTTCTTCGTCCTGTACCGGTAATTCGGCTGGGCGACACCCGGATCCGTTCCGCGGCAGTCCGGTTCGTGCACGGACTAGCATGGGGGTGTCCGCGCGGGCGACCGAGGGGGAGGCAGTCGATGGAACGCACGACCTGTTTGGTAGTCGGTGGTGGACCCGCTGGAATGGTGCTGGGATTGCTGCTGGCCCGGGCCGGTGTCGAAGTGACCGTGCTGGAGAAACACAAAGACTTCCTGCGCGACTTCCGCGGCGACACCGTGCATCCCACCACCCTCGACCTGCTGGACGAGCTGGGCCTCGGCGACGAATTCGCGAAACTGCCCGCGCGCAAGCTCGAACAGGTCGCGTTGCCGACCGCGAGCGGTTTGCAGACGCTCGCCTCGTTGAAAAACCTGCCCGGCAGACACAAATACATCGCCATGGTGCCGCAGTGGGATCTGCTCGACCTGCTGGCCCGCGCCGCGGCCCAGGAGCCGACCTTCACGCTGCGGATGAATACCGAAGCGACCGCACCGGTGTGGTCGGACGGCAAGGTCGTCGGTGTGGGTTATCGGACCACCGACGGCGCCACCGGGGAGATCCGCGCCGACCTCACCGTCGCCTGTGACGGGCGCTCCTCGGTGCTGCGCGCCGCCGCCGATCTGCCCTCCCGCAGCTGGCCCACACCGATGGATGTGTGGTGGTTCCGGTTGCCGCGCAACGACACCGACCCCGCGGGTGCCATCCCGATCGTCACCGCGCGCCGAGCCGCCGTGCTGCTGGATCGCGGCGACTACTGGCAGTGCGCCACCCTCATCGCCAAGGGCACCGACGCCGCCGCGCGGGGCGGGCCGGTCGAGGAGATCATGCGGCAGATGGCGGATGCGGTGCCGTGGTTGCGCGATCGCGTGGACGTGCTCACCGGCTGGGACGAGGTGAAGCTGCTCGACGTGAAACTGGATCGGCTCACCACCTGGTACACCGAGGGACTGCTGTGCATCGGCGATGCGGCGCACGCCATGTCCCCGGTCGCGGGCGTCGGCATCAACCTCGCGGTCCAGGACGCGGTCGCCGCCGCGAGAACCCTTGCCGCGCCGTTGCTTTCGGGTACCGTGGGCGCGCGTGAGCTGGCCAGGGTGCAGCGCCGCCGCACCCTGCCGACCGCGGTGACCCAGGGCATCCAACGCTTCCTGCATGCCCGCGCCATCCGCCCCGCTCTGTCCGGCAGCGTCGATATCGCCAACACCCCCACCGCCCCGCTGCCCGTGCGCATCTTCCGTCGCATCCCCATCGTGCGCAGCATCCCGCCGTACCTGGTCGCCCGCGGTATCCGCCCCGAACACGCCCCCGCCTTCGCCCGCCGACCCTGAACAGGGCTGCACACCTTCGTCATTCGGGGGGCTACGTATTCGAAACGGATCGTCGGGGAGTCCGGCACTATCGGACGGTCAGCGCATTGGCCGCACCGACGTGCGCCGCTACCCCAATCTGCACGACCTCAGCCTATCCGCTCTGGCCGGGGCCGGGTCGCGCGGCGACCGGGTGCGATCGCTCAGGGACACAGAATGATTCGGCCCAGCGGAGTGCGGTCTTCCAGCAGCTGGTGCGCTTTGCTTGCCTGGCCCAGTGGGAGGATCGAGTCGACCGCGGGGTCGATGCCGCCTGCTGCCGCGCGCGTGAGGATCGCGTTGCGGGAGTCGGCTACTCGGGCGAGCCAGTCGGGACCCGCGCAGCCGATGAGCGTACGGCCGGTGGTGATCAGGTCGGTGGCGCCGAATTGGGCGGGAGCGCCGGAGAGCCAGCCGTAGCTGAGCATTCGGCCGTGCAGCGGTGTCGTCAGCGCGAGTACGTCGCGGGCGGTTTCGCCGCCGATGGAGTCGAAGACGACGTCGAGGGTTGTGCCGTCCAGCGTTTCGCGTAACCGGTCCGGCCAGGCGGGATCGTTGTGGTCGATCACCTCGTCGGCGCCGAGCGCTCGTGCCCGCTCGGCTTTGGCCGCCCCGCCCGCGGTGGCGACGATGCGGGCCGCGCCGTACTCCTTGGCGAGCTGGGTGAGGTAGCTGCCGATTCCTGTTGCGGCGGCTTCGATCAGCACCGTTTCGGTGCCCGTGAGCCGGGCCGTTTCCAGCAGGGGGATGGCCACCGAACCGCTCATGAGCACCGCCGCCGCGTCCACCGACGACAGCCCGTCCGGGATCGCTACGGCCGAACTCGCAGGCGCGCCGACGAATTCGGCGTAGGAGCCGAATCCCCTGGTGTTCACGGCGACTCGGCGGCCGAGCAGTGCCGGGTCGACGCCGTCGCCCACCTCGGTCACCGCACCGGCCGCTTGGAAACCGAAGACCAGCGGCGGCTCGACGGCGAGTGGGAACGCGCCGGAACGCAGTTTCGTCTCGGGGAACAGGACCGGGATCGCCTCGGCTCGGACGACGACCTCGCCTGCGCCCGCGGTCGGCACCGGCACCTGCGCGGCGACCAGGACCTCGGGTCCGCCGGTCGCCGTCATTACGATTGCCTGCATCATGAACTCCATAAGTTGACTATCGGTCCAGTTATGTCGGCAACGATATGGACCGACGGTCAAGTTGTCAACGAAAGTGGGTGCGATGACCGACGGGCGTCCGAAGGAACGGGCCGACGCGGCACGCAATCGGCGGGCGATTCTCGACGCGACCAGCGCGTTGCTCGCCGAGCACGGTGCCGAGGCGATCACCATGGACCGGGTCGCCGCCGCGGCCGGGGTGGGTAAGGGCACCATCTTCCATCGCTTCGGCAACCGCGCCGGCCTGCTGCACGAGATGGTCGCCGAAAGCGCGCTCACCCTGATGGACGCCATCGCCACCGGCCCGCCACCGCTCGGACCGGGCGCGCCGGCCGCAGACCGGCTGCTCGCGTACTTCGACGCGATGACCCGGCTGGTGATCGCGAACTCGGAGCTCATGGTGGCCTACCGCACGGTGCCGCCGCATCCGCGCACCGGTGAGTTCCATGCGTTCTGGGACAACCACATCACCGCCCTGCTGCGCGAGGCCCGGCCCGATATCGACGCCGAAACGGTCGGGCGGCTACTGCTGGCGGGGATCGGCGGCGAACTGGTGCAGGCGATGATCCGGGCGGGCGAGACCGAGCGGTTGCTGGACGCGGTGCGCGAACTCGTCGAATCGGTGCTACGCCCCGCCTGATTCCCGAAACATGCTGTGCCTCAGCACATCGCGACGAGCATGCCCACCGACGCATTGGTCACGCCGTGCACCACGAACAGCAACCACGGATTCCGATAGCGCGACCACAGGTAGCCGAAGAACAACCCCTCGGCGCCGAGTCGCGCGACCACGATGGCGAGGTCGACGCCGAAACCGTTGCCGCCCTGGATCGCCACATGCCAACCGGCCCACAGCAGTGACGTCAACAGGATGGCCGGCCAGCGGCCGTACCGGGCTTCCAATCGGGTCTGCAACCAGATCCGGTAGAAGATCTCCTCCAGCACCGCGTTCAGCAAGAAGAGGAAAACGACGAGCGCGATCGGCGGCGGCGTGCCGGTGAAGCTCGGATGGAACACGGTGACCAGCACGAGGAAGGTCAGCACGGCAGGGGCGGGCCGCAGCCAGCGGCCCCGGGTGTCGACGCGGTACCACTCGCGCCAGGACACGAGCCGCAGCAGCAGGGGAATCGCAAGCAGCAGTGTGCATTTCAGCCCGAGGAACCACAGGTCGCTACCGCCCGAGAGGTAAAAGCCGATCGCGAAGAGTGCGCCGAGCGCATACAGCCACCAGCCTTGGCGGGCGAGAACGCGCGAATCCACGGCCGGACCCTCGCTCCGCTGCGTCGGCGGAACCAGCCGAGCCGCGGCGAGCGCGGCGCCGACCGTCAACCAGACGGTCCACAACGGCACCGTGTCGTCGCTGTCGGCGGAATAGCGCAGCGCGGTATGGCCGGTCGCGATGAGCGTCAGCAGCGCCGCGAGAAACGCCGCCACACCCACCGCCAGCAGTACCTTGTCGATGCGCCGAGTCCCCATGACCGGCAACCCTGCCATCGACGGACCGGGCGCCGCCTCCGCCGAACGGAGGATTCGACCGGTCAGTCCCGTGCGAGGATCGCGTCGAAGCGTTCGTCGGCGCTGTCGAGCTGATCGAGGATGTACTGCTTCACGTCGTCGGACAGCGGGGTGTCGGCGCGGCTGACGAGATCGCGATACACCGCGGTGAGCGGGCGGTATTTGACTGCGAGCTTGTGCATCGCCGAACCCGTCGCGTAGAGGATGCCGACACCGTTGTCGGTGAAATCGGAGAGTTTGACGATGCGCGCCCACGGTGCGTCCGCCAGATTCGCCGCCACGTGCTCGCGGTATTGCACGTGCCGGTCGATCGACGGGTCCGGGGCGGGATTGGTGACGGCGGCGACGATGTCGGCGACCCGGTCGCCGAAGCGCTCGGCCAGGACGGCGAGCGCCGCGGCGGCCGGCGGGCCCGGCCGGTCACCGGCGAGTTCGGCCGGATGGTCCTCGACCGCATCGTGCAGCAGGCCCGCGATCGCCAGCTCGCTGTCGCGCACCTTGTAGTGGCTGATGATCCGAATAGACACGCGCAGTAGATGATTCAGATACGGCTCGCGGCCGTAGCGGTCGTCGCGGTGTAATTCGGCGGCCAAGTCCAGCGCCGCGGTGAGCCGCTCGGTATCCGGTAGATCGGCGATTTCCAACAAGAATCGTTCGCGCAGTCCGGATTCGCCGTAGACCTCGCTGATCGTGTGCAGCGGCATCACGGCCAAAACTCCCGCCCCAGGATTGCTCATGCTGTCAATCTAACGGGGTCGCGTACTGCGCGCCCGCCCGAAAATCCGTTGCCGCGCTCGTCGGGTCGTGGTGTCCTGAATATCACGCAGCGATTTCCGCTTCGCCACCAACCGTTTTCACGACACCTGGCATGTGCTCTCGGATCGGCGGGGTGCGCGGGTGCTCGCCCGGCTGCTGTGGGGGGACATGGCCGAGCATCTCGCCACCCTGGGCACTTACGCCTACTACGGCATGGATTACCACTACCTCGCCGACGTCGACCGCAACGGCGAGGTCCAGATCTTCCGGCAGTACCGCAATCAGGTCACCGCGGCCCGACGCGCCCGCATCGACCTGCTGGGCCCACGCACCGCGGACCGATTGCCGAGGAAACCGAACGCGCCCTCTGGTCGCACGCTGCCGCGTACCGCCGCAGCCGGCTACCACAGCTCGCCGAACCACCATCCGAAGCGACGATCTGAGGACCGTGGCCGTCGCGATCCGGGCGTGGCGAGCAGCGCGCCCGGCCGCCTCGGCTAATCGGGTTGCGGGATGAGGGTGTTCTGGCGGGCGGCGGTCCACCAGCGACCGTTCTCCTTGACCAGCACGTAGAGCGCGATCATCGCGGGGTCGGTGTCGATGAGTTCGCCGGTGGCGGTCGTCGCGCGGGCGACCTTGTGCGCGAAGGCGACATCCGGGCGCAGGAACGTGATGTCGGTGACCTCGTAGCGGACGTACTGGTCCTGCAGGAATCCGGCCAGGCCCGCCCGATTCGCGGCCAGCAGGTCGGCACGACCGGTCAGCAACGCGCCCATCGCGTTCACCACCATGGCATTCGCCGCGAAGTCGGCGGTCATCAACTCGGCGTCGTTGGTGTTGTAGGCGGTCTCCACGTTGGTGACGATCTGCTCGATGGCGGCGATGTCGGCGCTGTGGTCGATGCTCGAGTCCCCGAGGACCGGCGGCTCAAAAGTCTTCGCGTTCATGGGAATCAGCTTCCAACCTGAATATAGGTTCAGGTCAACCGCCTGTCGTCCGGCTCACACGTCAGCGCACGCCGCGGGGACGGAACTGGATGCTGATCCGCGGGCCGGCGGAGCGCCGGGTCTTGGGGACCGCGTGTTCCCAGGTGCGCTGACAGGAGCCGCCCATCACGAGCAGATCGCCGTGACCCACCTGATAGCGCAGACTTTCGCCGCCGCCCCGGGGGCGCAGCAGCAGCGCGCGAGGCGCGCCGACGGAGACGATCGCGACCATGGTGTCGTGGGTGGCGCCGCGGCCGAAAGTATCGCCGTGCCAGGCGACGCTGTCCTGGCCGTCGCGGTAGTAGCAGAGCCCGGCCGTGCGGAACGGTTCGCCGAGTTCCCGGTGATAGTGCTCGGTGAGGGCCTGGCGCGCGTCGGCCAGGGCCGGATCGGGGAGCGGTTCGTGTTCCTCGTAGAACTTGAGCAGCCGCGGGACGTCGACGACGCGGTCGTACATCGGCCGGCGCTCGGCCTTCCACGGCACGTCGTCGACCAGTCGCTCGAACAGTGCGTCGGCGCCGGACAGCCAGCCGGGCAGCACGTCCACCCAGGCGCCGTGGTCCAAAGTCGTGCGGCGCGCATGCCGCAGCGACCCGAATTCGGTGTCACCGAACCCGTCGAGCAGTGATCCCTGCAACGGTGTCGACATGTTGCCGACAGTACCGTCTATCGAACATATGTGCTAGCGGTTTCTCGCCTTCACTGTCGAACAAGCCGAGAACGTCGCTTGTGGATCAGTCCTTCGTGGGGTCCGCTCCGGCCTGCTTGGATACCGAATCGCCCGGCTCGAGGGAATCCCACAATGGCCGATTCACCCGTACTTTGATGGTGTTGCCGTCATCGAGCCGCACCACCACGCGGCGATAGAGATTCGCCCCGTCCAGCAGTCCGCGCGACTTCTCGACCACGGTCCCGTGCCACTCTTGCTGTGCCATCTGTTCGGCTCCTCGTTCGACTGCGCACCTTTGCCGCGCCATCCGCGGCGCGATGTCAGTGTTGTGCACGACGCAGGTCCAGGGCATCGCCTCAGCGGCGTATGTCGGGGCATACCAGAGGTGTACGCACGGGCATCCTCGATGCGGACGGGGCGCACGTCGGTGTGGCGAAGCGGCGATTGCGCCCATCCGGAAGTGGCGCGGCATCGAATACGCGATATCACTCCCCGAATTGTGGTGCGGCCGTAGGCGCTGCGCCGAAATGCTCGTCGATGAAGGAGCCGGGATGTCCGCTGCGGGTCGCAAACTTTCCGTCGTGCCGTTCGCCGTCGCCACGGCGCTGACCGGGATGCTGCTGGCCGCGGCGGCGGTGGCCGAAGCCGGAACCGTCGAGCCGGACAAGGTTTTCAAACCCGCCGCGCGCTTATGCGTCCATCAGATACGCGATGCCGGTTGGGGCACAGACTTATTCGTGCGCTGTGTGAAGAACGAGATCGACCAGCGGATCGAGGACGGCACCGAGAACAGCCGGTTCAAGCAGGACGCGGACCGTGCGTGGACGTGCGTCGACGCGGTCGGCGGGGGAGTCGCCGAAGCGAGCGAACGGGACGTGACGGACAAGCTGGTGCAGTGCCTGTTCGATGCCACCGCCGGATAGTGTCACCGGGGTGATGTTGTTGCGCCCCAGCGGATCAGCGCGCGCTGCTCGTCGCGAAATGTTCGACGAGCAACCGGCTCGTCGGTTCCGGCGCCTCCTCGGGGATCCAGTGTGAGACGCCGGGCAGGACTTCGAGCCGGAAAGGGCCGTCCGCGTAGCGCGCACACAGTTTGTTCCCGGTGTCGAGGACTGCGGTGTCCCCGTCGCTCCAGATCTGCAGCACGGGCGCGGTGACGTGCCCGCGCAGCATCCGGGGTGAGCCGAAAGGCATGCCGCGGTACCAGTTCAGCCCGCCGCGGGCGATTGCCCGGTCCCGCACGCGCGCGCTGTCGCGGGCGGCGACCTCCGCGGATTGCCCTGTCCGCCGGAGCAATTGGGGAAACAAGCCCGAACGCAGCAGCAGCTCGGGGAGCAGCGGCAGCTGGAAAAGGTACATGTACCAGGACGCCAGCCCCTGCTTGCTGGTCACCATCGCCCGGGCGAACGCGCCGGGATGCGGTACGGACAGCGCCGACAGCGAGAGCAGGCGATCCTGCATCGTGATCCCCGCCGCCCAAGCGGCCACGGCACCCCAGTCGTGGCCGACCACGTGCGTGGGCCGCCCGATCTGCTCGATCATCGCCTCGACGTCGGCGGCCAGTTCGTCCATCCGGTACGCCCGGCGGCTGCGGGGCGCCGCGGTCGGGCTGGCGCCGCGCTGATCCGGCGCGAAGGTCCGATAACCGGCCTTGTTCAGCAATTCCGCCACCGGCGTCCAGCTGCGCGAATCCTGCGGCCAGCCGTGCAGCAGCAGCACCGGTTCGCCGGTGAGCGGTCCGGTGTCCCGCACCGGGAACACCAGTCCGGCGCGCTGGAAAGTGGTGATCCGGCTGGACTCGTCGGCAGAGATATCGGTCGCCATTGACCCTCCCGTGGTTCGCGGCTTCCTCTGTAGCGTGTCACATCGTCCCTTTTAACGCTACTGTCGGTTACGCATATATCTCCCGGCAAAACCGGCATATCGGATCGCCCGCGTGGCACCGCTCACAACCGGGCCGTGGCACCGCTCACACCGCCTATACCAGGTGAAAGCCCCCGTCGGGGCGCTGTTACGCTGCTTGCCGTAAGACATCCTTTAACGGACCGTCCCGTGAGGCGGGGAAGGAGGTCGGCATGGCTGTGCCCGAAGATCGGGCCGCCGAGTCCGGCGCTGCCGAGACATCGCAGCGACACACCCCGGAATGGGTGGGGGCAGGACGGGAGCTGTTGTCGGCTTCCGATGTCAGTCGGACCATCGCGCGGATCGCGCATCAGATCATCGAGAAGACCGCGCTGGACGCGGGCGCCACCGACGCACCGCGCGTGGTGCTGATCGGCATTCCCACCCGCGGCACCTCACTGGCCGCGCGGCTCACGGACAAGATCGAGGAATTCTCCGGCGTCCGGCCCGCGCTCGGCTCCCTCGACATCACCCTCTACCGCGACGACCTGCGCACCCGGCCGCACCGGCCGCTGGAGCGCACCTCGGTGCCCGAGGGCGGGATCGAGGACGCGCTGGTCGTGCTCGTCGACGACGTGCTGTTCTCCGGCCGCACCGTGCGCTCCGCCCTCGACGGGCTGCGCGACCTCGGCCGGCCCCGCGCCGTGCAACTCGCGGTGCTCATCGACCGCGGCCACCGCGAACTGCCGATTCGCGCCGACTACGTCGGCAAGAACGTGCCCACCTCCCGCGCCGAGGACATCTCGGTCCTGCTCACCGAACACGACGGGCGGGACGGGGTTTATCTGCGGCAGGAGGTGGAGTCGTGAGCGAGCGCAGCGAGGGAGCCATCGACACAGCGGCCGAATGGCTTACGACGGAACCGAGCGTCAGCGAGGTGGAGTCGTGAGGCATCTTCTTACGGTCACTGATCTGGATCGGGCCGGCGCGACCGCCCTGCTCGACGAGGCCGAACGTTTCGAGCAGGCGCTGCTCGGCCGTGAGGTGCACAAGCTGCCGACCTTGCGCGGTCGCACCGTGATGACGGTGTTCTACGAGAACTCCACGCGCACCCGGGTTTCGTTCGAGGTGGCCGGCAAGTGGATGAGCGCCGACGTGATCAACGTCAGCGCCAGCAGTTCGTCGGTGTCCAAGGGCGAGTCGCTGCGCGACACCGCGCTCACCTTGCACGCGGCCGGTGCGGACGCGCTGATCGTCCGGCATCCGGCTTCCGGTGCGGCACATCAGATCGCGCGCTGGATGGATGCCTGGGCCGTGCAGTCCGGCCGCACGTCGGGTCCGGCGATCATCAACGCGGGCGACGGCACGCACCAGCATCCGACGCAGGCGTTGCTGGACGCGCTCACGCTGCGCCAGCGGCTCGGCGATATCGAGGGCAAGCGGGTCGTCATCGTCGGCGACATCCTGCACAGCCGGGTGGCGCGCTCGAATGTCTTCCTGCTCGACACCCTCGGCGCGGAGGTGGTGCTGGTCGCGCCGCGCACGCTGCTCCCGGTGGGCGCGGACAGCTGGCCCGCCCGGGTCGCGCACTCGCTCGACGCCGAATTGCCCGGCGCGGACGCGGTGCTCATGCTGCGGGTGCAGGCGGAGCGGATGAACGGCGGGTTCTTCCCGTCGGCCCGCGAATACTCGATCAATTACGGCCTGTCCGAGCGCCGGATGGCGCTGCTGGACGAGCATGCGGTGGTGCTGCACCCGGGCCCGATGCTGCGCGGCATGGAAATCGCGTCGCCGGTGGCGGATTCGCCGAAGTCCGCGATTCTGCAGCAGGTGACCAATGGAGTGCACATGCGGATGGCCGTCCTGTTCCGGCTGCTGGTCGGTACCCAGGAGGCGATCGCGTGAGGACGAACAGCGAAGGCGTCATGAGTGAATTGCTGATCAGGGGAGCGCGGGTCTACGGCGAGGGCGAGCCGGTGGACGTGCTGGTGCGCGACGGCGTGATCGCCGCGATCGGCACGGACGTGGCCGCGGGTGCGGACGCCGAGGTCATCGACGCCGCGGGCCAGATCCTGCTGCCCGGTTTCGTCGACCTGCACACGCATCTGCGCGAACCCGGCCGCGAGGATACCGAGACGATCGAATCCGGTTCCGCCGCCGCCGCGTTGGGCGGTTACACCGCGGTGTTCGCGATGGCCAACACCAACCCGGTTGCCGACTCGGTGGTGGTCACCGATCACGTGTGGCGGCGCGGGCAGGAGGTCGGCCTGGTCGATGTGTATCCGGTGGGTGCGGTCACGGTCGGGCTCGCGGGCAAGCAGCTCGCCGAAATGGGCACCATGGCAGCGGGTGTCGGCGCGGTGCGGATGTTCTCCGACGACGGCCACTGCGTCTACGATCCGCTGCTCATGCGGCGCGCGCTGGAGTACGCGAACACGCTCGGCGTGCTGATCGCCCAGCATGCGGAGGAGCCGCGGCTCACCGTCGGCGCGATCGCGCACGAGGGCCCGACCGCGGCCCGGCTCGGCCTGGCCGGCTGGCCGCGGGCCGCCGAGGAGTCGATCGTGGCGCGCGACGCGCTGCTCGCCCGCGATGCCGGTGCGCGCGTGCACATCTGCCACGCCTCCACCGCGGGCACCGTCGAGCTGGTGAAATGGGCTAAGGCGCAAGGGATCTCGATCACCGCCGAGGTCACCCCGCACCATCTGCTGCTGGATGATTCGCGCCTGGAGACCTACGACGCGGTCAACAAGGTCAACCCGCCGCTGCGCGAGGCGTCCGACGCCGCCGCGCTGCGCCAGGCCCTGGCCGACGGCGTGATCGACTGTGTCGCCACCGATCACGCCCCGCACGCCGAACAGGACAAGTGCTGCGAGTTCGCTGCCGCCCGCCCCGGCATGCTCGGCCTGGAGACCGCGCTGTCGATCATCGTGCAGACCATGGTGCAGCCCGGCCTGCTGGATTGGCGCGGCGTGGCCCGCGTGATGAGCGAGCGGCCCGCCGCGATCGTCGGGCTCGACGAGCACGGCAGGCCGATCGAGGTCGGTGAGCCCGCGAACCTGACGCTGATCGACCCGGACGCCACCTGGACGGTGCGCGCGAAGGAACTCGCCAGCATCTCGAACAACACCCCGTTCGAGGACATGACGTTTCCGGCCCGAGTGACAACGACGTTGCTCAGGGGACGAGTAACCGCCCGCGAGGGCAAAGCGGCACCGCAGGGCACAGGAGGTCCGTAAGTGGAAAGAACGCTGTGGGTGATCGGCCTGCTCGCGCTGTTCGCTTTGTGCGTCTGGTTGATGTACCGAGGCTGGCAGAACCGGGCGGCGCGGCAGACGGACCGGATCGGCGAACTGCCCACCGTGCCCGCCGATCTCGGCGCGCAGGTGCTGGAGCCGACCACCGGCCTCTACCTCGGCAGCACCATCGCGCCGAGCTGGCAGGACCGGATCACGGTGGGCGACCTGGGTTTTCGCGCCACCGCGGAGCTGACCCGGTTCGAACGGGGGATTCTGCTCGAGCGCGACGGTGCGACGGTGATCTGGATTCCGCAGGAGTCCGTCACCGCGGTGCGCACCGAGCGCGGGCACGCGGGGAAAGTAATGACACAGGATGGTGTGCTGGTGATTCGCTGGCAGCTGCCCACCGGGACCGAGATCGATACCGGTTTCCGGGGTGACGACAAGTCGGTGTACCCGGCTTGGACGCGGGGCCTGCCGAGCGAACAGACCAGCACGACGACGGGAGACGACGAGGGATGACACAGCAAGCAGCTGCTCTGGTGCTGGAGGACGGCCGGGTGTTCCGCGGCTCGGCCTACGGCGCCGTGGGCGAGACGCTCGGCGAGGCGGTGTTCTGCACCGCGATGACCGGCTACCAGGAGACCCTCACCGACCCCAGCTACCACCGCCAGATCGTGGTCGCCGCGGCGCCGCAGATCGGCAACACCGGCTGGAACGACGAGGACGACGAGTCCGGCAAGATCTGGGTCGCCGGTTATGTCGTGCGCGATCCCGCGCGGCGCGCATCCAACTGGCGCGCCACCACCACGCTGCCCGAGGCGATGCAGCGCCAGGACATCGTCGGCATCGCCGGGGTCGACACCCGCGCGCTCGTGCGGCACCTGCGCACCCGCGGCTCGATGAAGGCGGGCATCTTCTCCGGACCCGCGCTCGCGGACACCGACGAACTCCTGGCCCGGGTCACCGGTCAGCCGTCGATGCTCGGCGCCGACCTGGCCGAGGAGGTGAGCACCGACGCGGTGTACACCATCGAGCCGTCCGGCGAACGGCGCTTCACCGTGGTCGCGGTCGACCTCGGCATCAAGACCAACAGCCCGCGCATGTTCGCCGAGCGCGGCATGCGGGTGCACGTGGTGCCCTCGAACGCGCCGCTCGACCAGATCCTCGACCTGAACCCGGACGGGGTGTTCCTGTCCAACGGTCCCGGCGACCCGGCCACCCAGGACGGCGCGGTCGCGCTGACCCGGGGCGTGCTGGAGCGCGGGCTGCCGCTGTTCGGCATCTGCTTCGGCAACCAGATCCTGGGCCGGGCGCTGGGCCGCGACACCTACAAGATGAAGTTCGGCCACCGCGGCATCAACATCCCGGTCGTCGAGCACGAGACCGGGCGCATCTCGATCACCGCGCAGAACCACGGGTTCGCGCTGGAGGGCGAGCAGGGCGAACAGTTCGACACCCCGTTCGGCAAGGCCGAGGTGAGCCACGTCTGCGCCAACGACGGCACCGTCGAGGGCGTCCGGCTGGTCGACGGCCGCGCGTTCTCGGTGCAGTACCACCCGGAGGCCGCCGCGGGCCCGCACGACGCCGCGTACCTCTTCGACCGGTTCGCCGGTCTCATGGCAGGCGGCCCGGCCGCGCAGCGGAAGGGAATCTGATGCCACGTCGTACCGACCTCGAACACATCCTGGTCATCGGCTCCGGCCCGATCGTGATCGGCCAGGCCTGCGAATTCGACTACTCCGGCACGCAGGCCTGCCGGGTGCTGCGGGCCGAGGGCCTGCGCGTCTCGCTGGTGAACTCCAACCCGGCGACCATCATGACCGATCCCGAGTTCGCCGACTCCACCTATGTGGAGCCGATCACGGCGGAGTTCGTCGAGAAGGTCATCGCCAAGGAGCGCCCGGACGCCATCCTGGCCACCCTGGGCGGGCAGACCGCGCTGAACACCGCGGTCGCGCTGCACGAGAACGGGGTGCTGGAGAAGTACAACGTCGAGATGATCGGCGCCGACTTCGAGGCCATCCAGCGCGGCGAGGACCGGCAGAAGTTCAAGGACATCGTCGCCAAGGTCGGCGGCGAAAGTGCCCGCTCGCGTGTCTGTTTCACGATGGACGAGGTGCGCGAGACGGTCGGCGAGCTCGGCTTCCCGGTGGTCGTGCGGCCCTCGTTCACCATGGGCGGGCTCGGCTCCGGCATGGCCTACAACCACGACGACCTGGACCGGATCGCCGGCGGCGGCCTGGCCGCCTCGCCGACCGCGAACGTGCTCATCGAGGAATCCATCCTGGGCTGGAAGGAATACGAGCTCGAGCTGATGCGCGACGGCCGCGACAACGTCGTGGTGGTCTGCTCGATCGAGAACGTGGACCCGATGGGCGTGCACACCGGCGACTCGATGACCGTCGCCCCGGCCATGACGCTCACCGACCGCGAGTACCAGAAGCTGCGTGACCTGGGCATCGCGATCCTGCGCGAGGTCGGCGTGGACACCGGCGGCTGCAACATCCAGTTCGCGGTGAATCCCGCCGACGGCCGCCTGATCGTCATCGAGATGAACCCGCGCGTCTCGCGTTCGTCCGCATTGGCTTCCAAGGCAACGGGTTTCCCGATCGCCAAGATCGCCGCCAAGCTGGCCATCGGCTACACCCTGGACGAGATCGTCAACGACATCACCAAGGAGACGCCGGCCTGCTTCGAGCCGACGCTGGACTACGTGGTGGTCAAGGCGCCGCGGTTCGCGTTCGAGAAGTTCCCCGGCGCCGACCCGACGCTGACCACCACGATGAAGTCGGTCGGCGAGGCGATGTCGCTGGGCCGCAACTTCACCGAGGCGCTCGGTAAGGTGCTGCGCTCGCTGGAGACCAAGGCCGCGGGCTTCTGGACGCAGGCCGACGGCAAGTGGACCGACGTGGAAGCGATCCTGGAAGACCTGCGCACCCCGACCGAGGGCCGCATCTATCAGGTCGAGCGCGCGCTGCGCCTGGGCGCGAGCATCGAAACCGTCGCCGCCGCATCGGGTATCGACCCCTGGTTCGTCGCCGAGGTCGCCGGGCTGGTCGAACTGCGCACCGAGATCATCGACGCGCCCGTGCTGGACGAGCCGCTGCTGCGCCGGGCCAAGCACTACGGCCTGTCCGACGGTCAGCTGGCCGCGCTGCGCCCGGAACTGGCCGGGGAGACCGGCGTTCGCGCGCTGCGGCACCGGCTCGGGGTGCGACCGGTGTTCAAGACGGTCGATACCTGTGCCGCCGAATTCGAGGCCAAGACCCCGTACCACTACTCGGCCTACGAGCTCGATCCCGCCGCCGAGTCCGAGGTCGCGCCGCAGCGCGAACGGGACAAGGTGATCATCCTCGGTTCCGGTCCGAACCGGATCGGCCAGGGCATCGAGTTCGACTACTCGTGTGTCCATGCGGCGCAGACCCTTTCGCAGGCCGGCTACGAGACCGTGATGGTCAACTGCAACCCGGAAACCGTCTCCACCGACTACGACACCGCCGACCGGCTCTACTTCGAGCCGCTCACCTTCGAGGACGTGCTCGAGGTCTACCACGCCGAAAGCGAGTCCGGGCGGGTCACCGGCGTGATCGTGCAGCTCGGGGGGCAGACCCCGCTCGGCCTCGCACAGCGGCTCACCGAGGCGGGCGTGCCGGTGGTCGGCACCAGCGCCGCCGCCATCGACCTGGCCGAGGACCGTGGCGAATTCGGCGACGTGCTCGTCGCGGCGGGGCTGCCTGCGCCGAAGTACGGCACCGCGACCACCTTCGCGCAGGCCAAGAAGATCGCCGCGAGCATCGGCTACCCGGTGCTGGTCCGGCCGTCCTACGTGCTCGGCGGGCGCGGCATGGAGATCGTCTACGACGAGCAGTCTCTCGAGGGCTATATCTCCCGGGCCACCGAGCTCAGCCCCGAACACCCGGTGCTGGTGGACCGGTTCCTGGAGGACGCGATCGAGATCGACGTCGACGCGCTGTGCGACGGCGAGGAGGTCTACCTCGGCGGCGTGATGGAGCACATCGAGGAGGCCGGTATCCACTCCGGCGACTCCGCGTGCGCGCTGCCGCCGATCACCCTGGGCCGCAGCGATATCGAGGCGGTGCGCCGCTCGACCGTCGCGCTGGCCAAGGGCATCGGGGTCAAGGGCCTGCTCAACGTGCAGTACGCGCTCAAGGACGACGTGCTCTACGTGCTCGAGGCGAATCCGCGGGCCAGCCGGACGGTTCCGTTCGTGTCCAAGGCCACTGCGGTGCCGCTGGCCAAGGCGGCCGCGCGGATCATGCTCGGCGCTACCATCGCCCAGCTGCGCAAGGAAGGCATGCTGCCCGGTGACGGCGACGGCGGGCACGTCCCGCTGGACGCGCCGGTGGCCGTGAAGGAGGCCGTGCTGCCGTTCCACCGGTTCCGCAAGGCCGATGGCACCGGCGTGGATTCGCTGCTCTCGCCGGAGATGAAGTCCACCGGCGAGGTGATGGGCATCGACGCCGATTTCGGCACCGCCTTCGCCAAGAGCCAGACCGCCGCCTACGGGTCGCTGCCCACCGAGGGCACGGTGTTCGTCTCGATCGCCAACCGGGACAAGCGCGCCATGGTGTTCCCGGTGAAGCGCCTGCACGACCTGGGATTCCGCATCCTGGCCACCGAGGGCACCGCGGAGATGCTGCGCCGCAACGGCATTCCGTGCGAGCGGGTGCGCAAGCACTCCGAACCCGAGACGGCGACCGGCGAGTCGGACGCGCCGCAGCCCACGATCGTCGAGCAGATCCGCGACGGCGAGATCGACATGGTGTTCAACACCCCCTACGGCAACTCCGGTCCGCGCGTCGACGGCTACGAGATCCGCAGTGCCGCGGTGGGTGTGAACATCCCGTGCATCACCACCGTGCAGGGTGCGGCGGCCGCGGTGCAGGGCATCGAGGCCAGCATCAACGGCGGGATCGGGGTGCGGTCGCTGCAGGAACTGCACTCGGTGCTGCGTGGTTGATCGTAACGGTGGACGAGCTACAGGACACGGAAGGAGGCCGGCGCGATGAAGACCTTCGGTGACCGATTGCAGCACGCCATGGCGCATTTCGGGCCGGTGTGCGTCGGCATCGACCCGCATCCGGGACTCCTGGCGTCCTGGGGGTTGAGCGTCGACGCGGACGGACTGGAGCAGTTCGCGGAGATCTGCGTCGAGGCCTTCGACGGCCGGGTCGCGATGGTCAAGCCGCAGGTGGCGTTCTTCGAAACCTACGGCTCGGCCGGAATCGCGGTGCTGGAGCGCACCATCGAGGTGTTGCGGGCCTCCGGCACGCTGGTGCTCGCCGACGCCAAGCGCGGCGACATCGGCTCGACCATGGACGCGTACGCGCAGGCCTGGCTGGGTGCGGGCCCGTTGGGTTCGGATGCGGTGACGGTGTCGCCGTACCTCGGATTCGGTTCGCTCGCACCGGCTCTGGACCTGGCCGCGGCCGAGCACCGCGGGGTGTTCGTGCTCGCTGCCACCTCGAATCCCGAAGGGGCGCAGGTGCAACGGGTCGACACGGGGGCGGGTCGCACGGTCGCGCAGCTGATGGTCGACGAGGCCGCCGCGCGCAACGCGGGTGCGGGCTTCGGCTCGGTCGGCGTCGTGATCGGCGCGACCCTGTCCGACGCTCCGGACCTGTCGGCGCTCAACGGACCGATCCTGATGCCGGGCGTCGGCGCCCAGGGCGGCGGGCCGGAAACCATCCGTGAGCTGGTCCCCGAGGCCATGTTCCGAGCGGCCGTGCCCGCGGTGTCGCGGGAGGTGCTGCGCGACGGACCGGACGTGCCCGCGCTACAGGCGGGGCTGGCCCGATTCCAGGAAGCGTTCGCGTTTCTCCAGAAATAAATGAAACGAACTCCGAGACCGGCGCACCAGCGCCGGTCTCGGTGCGTTTCGCGGCCGGAGCGCGCTGCTCGGGTGCGGTCATGTGCACGCGTGCATGTGGCCCGTAGCGGGGCCTGTACGCCCCGCCAGGCGGATTTTCCCCAGGATCGGTCTAACCCGGCCCGATCAAGCCTTCAACCGCGCAGAATGGCGTCAGCGCGCGGTGCGCGCGCTTGGTCCGGCGCACTGCGGCGGCGGTGCCCAACCGGTCATTTGACTGGACTGTGGCGCGCGACACGCTGAAAGACAGCACGACACGCGGAAAATTCCGAGAAAGTTCCTGGTCGGACTCGTCCGGGTTTGCCAGCGTCGCATGTCACGTCACCGCAACCTGCTGGCTAACGTGTGTCGGATGTGAAAACTCCCTGCTGAAGGGGCATTTCGCGATTTCGGCGGTACGATCTGCGCAGCGGCAGAGGGCCCTTGCGATTCGCATCGCTCTCGCGTCTACGGCATCCGGAATCATGCGCTGACCTGGGGGGTGGGTTCGCAATCTGCGGATGCCGTGGGTACGGTCGCTGAGACTGCCGGGTTACCGGCAGGAGTTGATGCAATGAACGATGAGACGGAGGAACCGTGGCCCTTCCCCAGCTGACTGACGAGCAGCGCGCCGCTGCTTTGGAGAAGGCGGCTGCCGCTCGCCGCGCTCGGGCGGAGCTCAAGGAGCGCCTGAAGCGAGGCGGCACCAACCTGAAGCAGGTCCTCACCGATGCCGAGTCCGATGAGATTCTCGGCAAGATGAAGGTGTCGGCGCTGCTCGAGGCCCTGCCGAAGGTGGGCAAGGTCAAGGCGGCGGAAATCATGAGTGAACTGGAGATCGCCCCCACCCGGCGTCTGCGCGGACTGGGCGATCGGCAGCGCAAGGCGCTGCTGGCCCGGTTCGACTTCGACGCCTGATAACGAGGGTGGTCGAACACACGCGGAAGGGTCGGCTGGTTGTACTGGTCGGCCCCTCGGCCGTTGGCAAGTCCACCGTGGTCCGCTGCGTCCGCGAGCGACTGCCGCACCTGATCTTCAGTGTGTCGGCAACGACCCGGGCTCCGCGGCCCGGGGAGGTCGACGGTCTCGACTATCGGTTCGTGTCCCGGGAAGAGTTCGACGCCATGATCGAGGCGGGCGAACTGCTCGAGTGGGCGGATATTCACGGTGGCTTGCAGCGTTCGGGCACCCCGGCAGCGCCGGTACGGGCGGCCCTCGCGGACGGCCTACCGGTGTTGGTCGAAGTGGACCTGGAGGGCGCGCGGTCGGTTCGCAAAGCGATACCGGAGGCCACCCTGGCGTTTCTCGCGCCGCCGAGCTGGGACGAGCTGGTCTCCCGGCTCACCGCACGCGGCACCGAATCGCCCGAGGTGATCGCCCGCAGGTTGGAAACCGCCAGGACCGAACTGGCGGCCTGTGACGAGTTCGACATCGTCATAGTGAACGACGAGGTGACCAGCGCCTGTGAGCAGTTGGTATCGTTGTTCGTTAGCACAAATTCGAGTTCGTGACCCCGACCGGCTGCGGCCGGTCCGGCACGCTCGGGTTCACCAGCCCGGCCGGGCCTCGCCCGGCCACCACCTCCAACGCGCAGGAGCCCTCCTAGTGAGCAGTACGGACCTCAAGACCGTTCCCGCATACGACACCCCGATCGGCCTCACCAACCCCCCGATCGATGAGCTGCTGGAGCGCACTTCGTCCAAGTACGCCCTGGTCATCTACGCGGCCAAGCGGGCCCGCCAGATCAACGACTACTACAACCAGCTCGGCGACGGCATCCTCGAATACGTCGGCCCGCTGGTCGAGCCCGGCCTGCAGGAGAAGCCGCTCTCGGTTGCCATGCGCGAGATCCACTCCGACCTGCTCGAGCACTCCGAAGGCGAGTAGGCCCGAGTGTGCGCGTCGTCCGATGGACGCCGCGGTACCGAATTCCCCGCGGCGCGGGGATGAACCAGCAGCCGGAGGCACAGTGAGCACCACACGGATCGTCGTCGGCGTGGGCGGCGGCATCGCCGCCTACAAAGCCTGCTCGCTGGTCCGGCGGTTCACCGAGACCGGACACCGGGTTCGGGTGATCCCCACCGAGTCGGCGTTGCAGTTCGTCGGTAAGGCCACCTTCGAGGCGTTGTCCGGGAGCCCGGTGCACACCGATGTGTTCACCGACGTGCCCGAGGTGCCGCATGTCCGGCTGGGCCAGGAGGCGGACCTCGTGGTCATCGCCCCGGCAACCGCCGACCTGATGGCCCGCGCGGCCCACGGCCGCGCCGACGACCTGCTCACCGCGACCCTGCTGACGGCCCGATGTCCGATCGTGTTCGCGCCCGCGATGCACACCGAGATGTGGGAGCATCCGGCGACCGTCGCCAATGTCGCGACGCTGCGCGCCCACGGTGCGATCGTCATGGAGCCCGCGTCGGGCCGGCTCACCGGCACCGACACCGGACCGGGACGGCTGCCCGAGCCCGAGGAGATCTTCGGACTGGCCACCCTGCTGCTGGAACGCGCCGACGCCATCCCGCGTGACCTGGAGGGCCGCCGCGTGGTGATCACCGCGGGCGGCACCAGAGAACCGCTGGATCCGGTGCGTTTCCTCGGCAATCGCAGTTCGGGCAAGCAGGGCTACGCCCTCGCCCGGGTCGCGGCCCAGCGCGGCGCGCACGTCACGCTGATCGCGGGCAACACGATCGAGATGGCGGCACCCGCGGCCGTCGACCTGGTGCACATCACCACCGCCGAGCAGTTGAAGACCGCGGTGGACAAGCACGCGGTCGGCGCCGACGCGGTGATCATGGCGGCGGCGGTGGCCGATTTCCGGCCCACCGACGTGGCCGCGGCCAAGATCAAGAAAGGCGCCGGCGAACCCGACGTCATCGCGCTGACCAAGACCACCGATATCCTCGCCGGCCTGGTGCAGGCCCGGCGGGACGGACAGCTGCCCGGCACCGCGATCGTCGGATTCGCCGCCGAGACCGGTGACGAACACGGCGACGTGCTCACCTATGCCCGGGCCAAGCTGGCCCGCAAGGGGTGCGATTTGCTGGTGGTCAACGCGGTCGGCGAAGGCAAGGCGTTCGAGGTCGACACCAACAACGGCTGGCTGCTCGGTGCGGACGGTACCGAACAGTCGCTCGACCACGGGTCGAAAGCGCTGCTCGCCAGCCGGGTGCTCGACGCGCTCGGCCCGCTGTTGCGCTGAAACTCATTGCGCGACTGGGATAATGCCCCAGGAACTATCATCAACCGAGTGACGTCAGGGTGAACGATCGATCCCGCTGCGGGAGAGCCAGCTCTCTCCGAGTCCAGCGCGTCAGTGGTTTGCCATAGTCTGGAACGAAGGGTTTGCGCGGCGACGGCATCGCGTTACTGTCGCAAATCGTACGAATGACCCGTGAGGGAGAGGGAAGAACTGTGCGCACGTCCGGCAGCCGGCTATTCACCAGTGAGTCCGTGACCGAAGGTCACCCGGACAAGATCTGTGACGCTATCAGCGATTCCATCCTCGACGCGTTGATCGGAGCGGACCCGCGCAGCCGGGTCGCGGTGGAAACCCTCGTGACGACCGGCCAGGTCCACGTCGCGGGTGAGGTCACCACGTCCGCCTACGCCGATATTCCCCGCATCGTCCGGGAAAAGGTGCTCGAAATCGGATACGACTCCTCGGCAAAGGGATTCGACGGCAATTCCTGCGGCGTCAATATCGCGATCGGCGCGCAATCGCCGGATATCGCGCAGGGCGTGGACACTTCGCACGAGGCGCGGGTCGGCGGCTCCGACGACGAGATCGAGAAGCAGGGCGCGGGCGACCAGGGCCTGATGTTCGGCTACGCGACCAGCGACACCCCCGAACTCATGCCGCTGCCCATCGCGCTCGCGCATCGCCTGTCGCGCAAGCTGACCGAGGTGCGCAAGTCCGGCGTGCTGCCGTACCTGCGGCCCGACGGCAAGACCCAGGTCACCATCGAATACGAAGGCGATCGTCCGGTCCGGCTGGACACGGTCGTCATCTCCACCCAGCACGCCGCCGATATCGATCTGGACAACCTGCTCGCGCCCGACATCCGGGAAAAGGTCGTCGACGCGGTGCTGGCCGACCTCGAACTACCCAGCCTGGACACCTCCGAGATCCGCCTGCTGGTCAACCCGACCGGCAAGTTCGTGCTCGGCGGCCCGATGGGTGACGCGGGCCTGACCGGCCGCAAGATCATCGTCGACACCTACGGTGGCATGGCCCGCCACGGCGGCGGCGCGTTCTCCGGCAAGGACCCGTCGAAGGTGGACCGTTCCGCCGCGTATGCCATGCGCTGGGTCGCCAAGAACGTCGTCGCGGCCGGCCTGTCCGAGCGGGTCGAGGTCCAGGTGGCCTACGCCATCGGCAAATCCGCGCCCGTCGGCCTGTTCGTGGAAACCTTCGGCACCGAAAAGGTCGACCCGGAACGCATCGCCACCGCGATCAAAGAGGTCTTCGACCTGCGCCCCGGCGCCATCATCCGCGACCTGGACCTGCTGCGCCCGATCTACGCACCGACCGCCGCGTACGGCCACTTCGGCCGCACCGACGTCGACCTGCCCTGGGAGCACACCGACCGCGCCGACAAGCTGCGCGCAGCCGTCGGCCTGTAGATGGAGACGTCGGTCCGGGCGCCGTCCCGCCCCCCGCGGTTGGACTTCGCGCGGACCGACCCTTCCGTTCGTCGGGCAGGCTCACTGGTGCCGTCGGCGCGAGTGAGCCCGCCGCTCGTCGCACCCGCTGTCCATTCGCGCACGGGTTCTGTGTTTTCGCACGGGCTGTGC
>NZ_BAFT02000095.1 GCF_000308475.2 Nocardia brasiliensis NBRC 14402
GTCGGCGCGGCGGTGCCGCCCGGCCAGGTCGCGGGCGCCGTGGGCGGGGTGCCGCCGGTCGGCGCGGACTCGTGCGCGACCGGGTCCGGCACCAGTTGCAGCAGCGTGGTGAAGTCGACGACCTGCGCGCCGAGCGTCTCGGTCGAGATGATGACGCCGTTGGTGAACATGCGGTAGGTGCCCGCGTTCTCGGGCAGGACCATCTCCGGGCCGAGCGGTGTGCCCACCGCGCTCGCCGCGCCGCCGATCCGCCGGTACTCGACATCGATCGCCGATTCCCCGACGGCCGTCTGCGTGCGTGGATCTATCGGCGGCACAACCACATTCGGCGCGAGATCGGTCAGGGCCGGTCCGACCTCGAAGGTATAGATATCGGCGGGTTCGCCACCGCCGGGCGCGGAGGAGTACTCCGACCGCAGAATTCGCCCGTCCCGCACCATGACCGTGCCCGCCGTCGTGGCGATCGCGGCGGCCGCGCGTGGATCCTCTTTGTCCGTACCGGGATACACCTGGCAGTCGGTGGTGTCACAGCTCTGCGCGTACGGATAACGGTGCTCCGCAAGCACATACGAGCGCGCCGCGATCGCCTGCGCGCGCAGCGCCTCGTTCGCACCCTTGTCCGCCCAGTTGGCCTGCACCTCGGCCGGGACGACCCCCAGCAGGTAGTCCTCCACATCGACCCGGTTGACCGTGCGCGCCGCCCCGTTCTCGTCCGCCAAGCCGAGCGCACCCCGGTACGCCGAGCCGCCGCACAGCGTGAGATGTTCGGCGGCAGGACGATTCGGGCCGGGATCGACGGGATGGATCCACGGATCCTCGGTCGCGGCCTGCCACAGCACTTCGCCGTCACAGCCGACGGTCACCACGACGTTCGCACCGCCACCCGGCAGCAGTGTGAGGTGCGCGGCCTGCCCCGGCTCGACGAATTGCCCGGCGACGCGCAGGCCCGCGCCCGAGAAGGCGTCGAGGGTGGAGTCGTCCTGAGCGGTGAGCCGGATGCCGACGGTGGTTGCCGCAATGGTGCCGAGCTTCGCGCCCGGATAGTAGTAGTCGAGGATGCGTTCGGCCGTCCACCCCTCCTGGGCGTTCGCCAGCGCGCCGAGCTGGCTCATGCCACGGCCGTGACCGGGCCCGGCCACGGTGCGATACGGCGACTCCCCCGGCGCGGACCAGAGCAGCAGCAGCGTGGCGACGGCCGAGCCCGCCACGCCCGTCACGAGCACTCTTCGCAGCGTTATCGCAGGTGACAGGCCCGGTCGTCGCCGGACGAAACGACCTCGCGTGCCACGCGCGAATTTCACCCGCGTTTGTGCTCCCCCCGTGCGCTGTGCCGTTTCGCGTCGCATCCGTTCACTCCCACGGTTTTCCAGGGCCGGGCGGATTCGATACCTGTCGGCATGTCGTTCCATCCGGCCACAATCCGAGAGCTACATTCGAGCAATCACATAATCCTCAACAAGAGGTTTAGATATGTGACAGTTGTGACTATTGTGATCGTTGATACATCAGGAAGCAACCCTGTTCGACACGATCACTGGTTCGACCTGAATGGAGAAGCTCGTGCCGTACCGCAAACCGAAACGTTCCTACGTCCTCCCGGTTGTCACCACCCTTGCGGTAGCGGCCCCGCTCGCGGTGCTCACGATGAGCGACTCGTCCGAATATCGGCAGACCACCGACACCGAACTCGCCGCCGTACCGGCGCAACTCGCCGAGGTGGTGCTGAATTCGGCGCCCGACATCGTGCTGCCGTTGCGTGAACTGACCGGACTGGACCTGCCCGACCTGCGCCTGTCCGACCTGCGGATGCTGCCGCTGCCCGCGTCCATCCGAATCCCCGAGGGCCTACCGCTGCCACCTGGCGTGCAGCTACCCAAGGAGATCCCCCTACCCAAGCTGAACGGCCCCGCCGCTCCCGGACAGGCCACCGCGCCGGGCCAGCCCGCCGCTCCCCGCCCCGGACAGGCCACCACACCTGGTCAGACACAGGTACCAGGACAGGCCGCCACGCCCGGCCAGATTCCGCTTCCCGCGCAAGCCGCGACCCCGGGGCAAACACCACCTCCCGGACAGGCCGCAGCACCCGGGCCAGTGCCGCAAGCCACCGCATCGGGACAAACACCAATTCCAGCGCAGGCCGCAGCTCCCGGACAGACGCCGCAAGTCACCGCGCCGGGCCAAACACCGCTTCCTGCGCAGGCCGCTGCCCCCGGGCCAGCGCCGCAGGCCACAGTTCCGGGGCAAACACCGCTTCCGGCACAGAGTTCAGCGCCGGGCCAGATCGCGCAATCTCCCGCGCAGGCCGAAGCTCCCGGACAGACGCCGTTGCCCGGATCGAACGTCCCAGTTCAGAGCCCAGTTCCCGCTCCCGCGTCAGCTGATGCGGCGGGCGCGCGGTTCATCGCCGATCCCAGCCATCTGCCGCCGGGCACCACGCCCGACACGCCCGCGCTGGCTCCCGGCGCGGTCCCGCCCGAGCTGACCGATCAGGTCGGCGCGCAGGTGAAGGAGGTATCGCGGGACACGCCGTTCAGCGTCGTCGCCCTCACCTCGAAGGATCTGGCGAACACCAAGGCGCTGATCCGGGCCCGGCAGGCCGACGGCAGCTGGGGTCCGTGGTTCGACACCGAAGAGGTCGACACCCGCCGCACCGATCGCACCGCCGCCGGCGGCAAGACCGGCACCGAACCGCTCTACGTCGGCACCACCAACGCGGTGCAGATGCTGGTCACCCGCAAGCCCGCCGTGGCGACGACACCGGAAGACACCCTCGCCCCCGTCACGCCCGCACGCTCGGACGATCCCGCGCAGATGTCCGCGCTCGACCTCACCGCCGTACTCATCGATCCGGGCCGCGGCGCCATCGACGGCGCGCTGCACAAGGTCGCCGAGGCGCTGCCCAGCGGCGGTCCCGCCGTGATCAGCCGCGCCGGCTGGGGTGCGGACGAAAACATCCGCTGCGAGGAACCCACCTACGACGACGGTCCCGGCGGCGACGGCCTCGGCGGAATCACCGTGCACCACACCGCGGGCCGTAACGACTACTCTCCTGAGGAATCCGCGGGCATCGTCCGCGCGATCTACACCTATCACGCACAGACCTTGGGCTGGTGCGATATCGGCTACAACGCGCTGGTCGACAAGTACGGCCAGATCTTCGAGGGCCGCGCGGGCGGTCTCACCCGCGCGGTGCAGGGCGCGCACGCGGGCGGGTTCAACGAGAACACCGCGGGTGTCGCGCTGATGGGCAACCACGAATCCGAGCCGCCGAGCGAGGCGGCGATCAACGCCATCGGCAACTTCATCGGCTGGCGCTCGAAGATCGCGCACCTCGACCCGACCGGCTACACCACGATGTACTCCGAAGGCACCGAATTCACCTCCTACGCCATGGGTCAGGCGGTGCAACTGCCCATCGTGTTCGCCCATCGCGACGTCGGCAACACCTCGTGCCCCGGCGACGCCGCCTACGACATGATGGATCGGATCCGGGGCATCGCCGCGGGTGTCGCGGGCGGTGCCGGGCTCGCCGACAGCGGGAACAGCACCGACAGCTACGCCGACAACGGCACCGGCACCGGCACCGAGCAGAGCCAGGCGGCGCCGGCCGCACCTCAGGCCGCGCCACGCAACAAGCCAGACCTCGCCGCGCTGGCCGCGCTCACCAAGAAGCTGCTCGCCATGGTCGACCAGAACCCGATCGCCAAGCACTGGGCCGCCAAGGGTGGCGCGGCCGGACCGCTCGGCGCGCCGCAAACCGAACCGATGACCGCCGCGCAGGGACGGCAGTACGCCAAGTTCGCCAACGGCTACGTCTACGCCGCGCCGGACGGCAAGGTCATCGAGGTGCTCGGCAAGATCCTCGACCGCTTCCTCCAACTCGGCGGCGACGCAGGCGTTCTCGGCATCCCGCAGAGCGACGCCTACACCGTCCCCAACGGCCTGCGCTCGGACTTCGAACACGGCTCCCTGATCCTGAACCAGGCGACCGGGATCGTCACCACGGTGTGGAAGACGTTCAACGACACCTACCAGCAGGAGGCGAGTCGCCCCGCGCCGGGCCAGGGGGCTGCTCCCGCAGGTGCTCCGGCACCAGCTCGCGCCGCTGCACCTGCACCTGCACCTGCACCTGCACCTGCTCCGGCCCCCGAGGGACTGCAATTCCCGTCCCCGGCCGACTTCCTCCCACCGGAGCCTGCGCCAGTAGGCTGACACCACTCGACCCCGACTGCGGAGCCCGCCACCCGTGACCTCGTCACCCGCGGCGGGCTCCGATAATATTGGCACCCAGTTCATTCCGGGACGGCAACAGGCGAGATTCGCATCATGCGAGCGGGGCTTTCGGTCAGCGGGCGCGTTGCCGATGGCGCGCGACTGGTGCGGAACGGGGTCAGACCCACCAGCGTTCGAGGACGCGGGCGACGCCGTCGTCACGGTTGGATTGGGCGACTTCGTTTGCGGCGGCGAGGGTTTCGGGGTGAGCGTTGGCCATGGCGACACCGTGGCCGGCCATGGTGAGCATCGGGACATCGTTGGGCATGTCGCCGAACGCGATGATGTTGGCGGATTCGACACCGAGCCGCTGCGCGACGACCGCCAGACCGGAAGCTTTCGTGACACCCGGCGCGGACAGTTCGATCAGACCGTGTTCGGTGGAGTAGGTGATATCGGCGCGTTCACCGATCAGCGGGGCGAGCACCGTGCGCATGTCCGAGCTGCGCGCCCCGGGTAGTCGGATCAGCATCTTGATCGCCGGCGCGTCGATGACCTCGTCCCGGGCCACCGACGTGTCGTCCGGGTTCAGCCAGGCGTGCTCGTACAGCGGCGAGCTGACGAATTGCGGGGTGACCGCGTCGTGCGCGCTCGCCCCGACCCGTTCGGCCGCGAGACCACAGCCGGGCAGCGCCTCCTCGGCCAGGTCCGCGATCCAGGACAGCGTGTCCACGTCCAGCGTCATGCTGGTCAGCACCCGGTCGGTCGCGCTGTCGTAGATCACCGCCCCATTGCCGCACACGCACAGCGGCGCGTAGCCGAGCCCGTCCACCACCGGGTCGATCCAGCGCGGGGGGCGTCCGGTGGCGAGCACGAACGGCACACCGTCGCCGATCAGCGCGTCCACCGCGGCCTTCGTGCGCGCGGTGACCCGCTCGTCGTGATCGATGAGGGTGCCGTCCACATCGGTGGCCACCATCTTCGGCTTGGGCAGGTGCAAGTGGGTCACCTATTCCATCCTGCCGGACAACCGTCCCCCAGGTGACCCGGTACCACCGGTTGATACTCACCAGTAGGCCGCGCACCCTCGACACCGGCCTCAGCGACCCGAACTCCACGAACCGGTCCCGACCTGTCCAGCCGGGCCGGACGGGTTGCCTTGTGGGGTGGCACCGCTGAGCGGCTGCCTGGTCACTGTTCTGCGTCGCGGACCAACAGCGCGATCTGTACTCGATTAGCGACACCCAGTTTGGTGAACAGGTTGCCGGTGTGTGCCTTGACGGTGGCGACGGTGACCTTCAGCCGGGCGGCGATCTCCGGGTTGCCCAGCCCGTCCGCGATGGCGCGCGCGGTGTCGAGTTCGCGTTCGGACAGGGCAGCCAGTCGTTTCCGCGCGACGTCGCGGGCGGCGCTGCGGGCCTCGGCGGACCCCGGTCCGGTGGCCGCGGCGATCACCCGCGCCGTGACCGTGGGGGACAGCACGGGGTTGCCCGCCGCGACGGTGCGCACCGCGTCGGCGATCCGGGCGGGCGGAGTGTCTTTGAGTACGAAGCCGAGCGCCCCGGCGCGTAGGGCACCGAGTACCAGCTCGTCGGAGTCGAAGGTAGTCAGCATGAGGACCGCCGGCGCACCCGGCACGCCGCGCAGGTACCGGGCGGTGTCGACACCGTCGCGGCCGGGCATCCGCACATCCATCAGCACGACGTCCGGTCGCTGTTCGGCCACCACCTCGATCGCGGTGTCCCCGTCGGCGGCTTCCGCGACGACGGTCAGGTCCGGCTCGCCGTCGATGACGAGTCGTAGGGCCATCCGCACCAGCTGGTCGTCGTCGACGATGACGACGCGCACCGTCTCCTGTTCATTGCGCACTCATGCTCGTTTCTCGTGGTCGTGCCCCGGCCAGGGAAGTTGGGCGGTGAGGACGTACCCGTTGTCGCAGGTGCGACGGTGGTCGAGTGTTCCGCCGGCGAGGGTGATTCGTTCGGCGAGGCCGAGGAGACCGAAGCCCGAGGCCGGTGGCCGGGCGACGGCGGTCGCGGCCGCCGAATTGCGCACGCTGACGTGCAGTTCACCGCCGGGCGCCCCGGCTACGGTGATGTGCACCTGCGCGGCCGGGGCATGTTTCGCGGCGTTGGTCAGCCCTTCCTGAATTACCCGATAACCGGTCCGTCCGACGGTCTCGGGTGGGGTGGCGCTGACCGTGCTGGTGAGCGTGACGTCCAAGCCCGACGATCGGGCGTCGGCCACCAGCTCCGAGATCCGGTCCAGGGTGGGTTGCGGTGGTTCGGGGCGGTCGGGGTCGGCGCGCAGGACGCCGAGGACGTCGCGGAGTTCTTCCAGTGCTTGGCGGGAACCGTCGGCGATCCCGCGGATCAGTGTGCGCTTCTCCTCGGCTGCGAGATCGTCACGGTGATCCAGCACGCCGGCTTGCATGGCGACCAGCGAAATCCGGTGCGCGAGCACATCGTGCATTTCGCGGGCGATCCGGTTGCGTTCGGTGGCCTGTGCTTGCGCCGCCCGGGCGGCCTGTTCGCGTTCCGCGCTGTCGGCGCGGTCCCGCAGCGATCGCACTTCGACGCGACGCGCGTCGATGGCCACACCGGTTGCCACCGCGATCCCCGCGCTCGCCAGTGGCAGCACGAGTTGCAGCCAGACCGGAGCGGCCGGCATGCCGATCGGATAGAGGTCTTCGGCGAACTGCGCCGCGGCCACGAACGCCGCGACGACCACTCCGATCTCGACCGGACGACGGCGGGTGGACAGCGAACACAGTGCCAGCAGCGCGGCCCCGGTGGCGAGCGCCGACGCGGCCGAGGCGATCACGACCACCAGGGCGACGGCGAACGGGAACCGCCGCCGCCACAGCAGTACCGTCAGGCAGCCGAGCGCGATCAGCGGATCACCGGTGACGAACCAGGAACACGTATCGGCTGTGCAGCCCGCCGGCAGCGTCGTGGCGACGGCGAGCCAGAAGGCGGTGCCGAGTACCGCTGCCGCCATCAGCCGCCAGGCCTGCTGCCATACCCCGAGTCGTGCGGCGCCGTCGGTGTCCACCCGGTCATTATCGCGACATCGACCGGCCGGAAGCAGCAGCCCAGCGGCTGATGTGGGCTCGACCCGGGGCGAATCGCCGCCTCGACTTTCGTCGAATCTTATTGCCGTCTCCGGAGCGATGTGTCGGCGAGACCGGCTCGACAGACTCGTTCAGGTACCAGCCGGACACGAGCCGAACGGACAGCTTCCTCGTGTTTGGCGCCATGTCGTCAAGGAGTAGCAGCGGATGAATCGACAACGGACCTGGAGCCTGCTGGCCGTTCTCGGTCTCACCGGAGCGTTGGTCGCGGCGCTCATCGTGGTCGCGGAGCCGGCCGAAGACCAAGCAGCACAGGTGCAGTGGGGCGCGTGCCCGGACGGGGTCGAAGATCCCGCGGCCGGGCCGGCCCAGTTGCAGTGCGCCACCGTCACGGCGCCCTTGAACTACCGCGAGCCCGCGGACGCGCAGATCGAGATCATGATCTCCCGGCTGGCGAGCAAGAACCCGGACAAGCGTCGCGGAGTGCTGTTGCTCAACCCCGGTGGTCCGGGTGGCGCCGGGTTGGACCAGCCCGAGTTCCTGGCTGCGCACGGGCTGCCCGCCGAGGTGCTGGACAGCTACGACGTGATCGGTATCGATACCCGCGGGGTAGGCCATTCGGCACCGGTGAGCTGCGGGTTCACCGATGATCAGGTGTACTTCGGCAATATCCCGCCGTATGCGGTGAACGATGCGGCGGTCACCGAGCGGGCCAAGGTCGCGCGGGGGGTCGCCGAGCAGTGCGCGGCCAACGACCACGAGGGCCGGTTGCGGTACGTGTCGACCGCGAATATGGCCCGTGACCTGGACCGGATCCGGGAGGCGCTCGGTGCGGACAAAGCCAGCTTCCTCGGCTACTCCTACGGAACCGCGCTGGGTGCCGCCTACGCCTCGATGTTCCCGCAGCGGGCCGACCGCATCGTGCTCGACAGCAATATCGGCGACACCTATCTCGACCACGACGGGATGCGCCTGTACGGCCGCGGCATGGAAGAGACGTTTCCCGACTTCGCCGCATGGGCCGCCGCCCGCCACGACACCTACGGGCTGGGCCGCACACCGGACGAGGTGCGACGGACGTACTTCACCCTCGCCGAGCGACTCGACGCGAACCCGGTGGACGGGATGGACGGCAACCTTTTCCGGTTCGGCACCTTCTTCACGCTCTATCGCCCGGCGTTGTACGCGTCGGCGGCCGAAAGCTGGAAATCGCTGCTCGAAACCGGACGACCCGGACCCGCGAGCGGGCGGCCACCGGGTACCGGCGCGGCTTCGCCGAACGATAACGCCTGGTCCGTCTTTCTGGCTGTTACCTGCAACGATATCGAGTGGCCGGAGGACGTCCAGGCATACCACCGTGCCGTCGCCGAGGACCGGGAACGGTACCCGCTCTACGGTGCGGCCACCGCGAACGTCATGCCCTGCGCCTACTGGAAACTCGGGCCGTCCGAGCCGCCGGTGCGGATCGACGACAGCGGCCCGGCCGATGTGCTGATCGTGCAGAACCAGCGAGACCCGGTCACCCCGCTACGCGGCGGCGAGCTGCTCGACGAGAAGTTCGGTCGACGGTCCCGGTTGGTCACGGTCGACGGGAGTGGACACGGGGTCTATGTGCTCGGTGCCAACCGCTGCGCGTCCGACGTCGTCACCAGCTACCTGGTGGACGGCATCATGCCCGAACACGACACGACCTGCCCCGCGGGCTAGGCGGAGGGTGGGTGCCCGACCGTGCCGTCCGAGTCCGGGGAGGGCAGCGCGGGTTTCGCGAAAGACGGCTGCTGCCAAGCCGAATCGTCGTGCTGCGCCGGGGAATCGGATCGGGCTCGCGGGACCGCTGTGGATTGGCCGTCGTGCGGCGCAGTGCCCCACGTTGTGGGCGGGGTTTGGCCCGTCGGAGCTTCGACACCGGGTGTGGGGACGGCTCGGGTTGCGGCTTCCGGTGCTCCCCAGCTCGGTTGCCCGTGGGCGGGCGGCTGGTCGGAGGGTGTGGGAGCCCCGTCCGGGGGCGGGGTTGGGCTGTTCGGCGCCGGGACGGCCCAAGGAGAGTGGGCGGCTTGGTTTCCCGGCGCGCCCCAGGCGGGTTGCTCGCCCGGGGTCGGTATCGCGGGTGTGGCCTGCCAATTGGGTTGGGGTTGGGCTGGGTTGGGGTAGGGAGGCTGCCACGGCTGCGGGGGCCAGGGCGCGCCTTGGGGTGCGGCGTAGGGATAAGCGGCCGGGGTGTGGGCGAGCCAGCGGGTGGTGGCGGGTACCAACGCGAGGGCGGCGGTGCCGATGGGGAAGAGCAAGCCGACGAGTCCGCTGATGCCGGTGCTCACGCCGAGGGAACTGTCCCACGAGCCGCCCGCGGATTGGACGAGGGCGAACGAGACGATGCCGAGGACGATCACCGCGGCGCAGCCGACCACGACGAGCATCCGGCCGAACTGTTTGCGGCGCAACAGGGCGATCGCGCCGACGCCGAGCAGCACCGCGGTCACCATTGCCGACACCCCGCTGATGAGGGCGAAAGTCCGGTACCAACTCTGCCCCAGCAGTCCGGTGGCATCGTATTCGCCGAGTTCATGGCCGATATCGATGAGCCCGAACACCAGGTTCACCGCGCCGCCGAGTAATTGCCCGACCGCGCCGACACACGCGAGCACACCCGCGGTGATCGCGGTCGCGCCACCGGGCGCAGGCACAACGCCCGGATAGCCGGGATACGGGTTGTAGCCGCTGGGATATTGCGGTGACACCATGACTCCCCCTCAGCGGAAAACCCCGCACATGTCTGTGCCGCACAGAATAAAGGACATGCCCGAACGGCACGTGCCACGCGCGTTCGGGTCGACGTCCTTATGATCAGGGGCTAATACTCGTCGCTGGTCCGTCCAGCCGAAAGACACACGAGGACTGATGACCGGCTTCCTGCTACGACGCGCGCTTCACTATGTCGTGCTGTTGCTGCTGGCGTCGTTCCTGACCTTCAGCCTGGCGTCGTTGACGTTCCGGCCGCTGGACAGTCTGGAACAACGCAATCCGCGCCCGCCGCAGGCGGTGATCGACGCCAAGGCCGAGGAGTTACATCTCAACGACCCGATCCCGCAGCGCTATCTCACCTGGCTCAAAGGGATTCCGCAAGGCGATTTCGGGAAGACCCTGGCCGGTCAGCCGGTGAGCGCGGAGTTGCCGCGCCGGGTGGCGGTGAGTCTGCGGTTGCTGATCATCGGTTCCCTGGTCGGCACGGTGCTCGGTGTCCTGATCGGTGCGGCCGGCGCGATCCGGCAATACAAATTCAGCGACTACTTCACCACGATCATCTCGCTACTGGTCCTCAGCACGCCGGTGTTCTTGCTCGCGACATTGCTGAAATACGGTGCACTGGAAATAAATTCGCTCACCGGCGCGCAGATTTTCCTCTATACCGGGGAAACGTCGGCGAACCGGATCGATGGATTCTGGCCGCAGTTGCTCGACCGGTTGCAACATCTCGTGCTGCCGACGGCGGGCCTGGCACTGGGCGCCATGGCGGGCTACAGCCGCTATCAGCGCAACGCCATGCTCGACGTGCTGCAGAGCGATTTCATCCGCACCGCCCGCGCGAAGGGCCTCACCCGCAGCAAGGCGCTGTACAAGCACGGTCTGCGCACGGCGCTGATCCCGATGGCGACGCTGTTCGCCTACAGCCTGCTCGGCCTGATCACCGGTGCGACGTTCACCGAGAAGATCTTCGGCTGGCACGGGGTCGGCGAGTGGCTCGTCGATTCGATCAACGCCCAGGACCTGTACCCGGTGGTCACGGTGACCGCGTTCGCCGGATTGGTGGTGCTGGTCTCGGGCCTGCTCTCCGATATCGTGCTGGCCCTGCTGGATCCGAGGGTGCGAGTTTCATGACAGAAGCGGAAATCATTGTTCAAGGCGCACCCGAGCCCGCTGCGGCGGGCCGGCGCAAACTGGTGT
Organism: Nocardia brasiliensis NBRC 14402; assembly: GCF_000308475.2. GTDB lineage: Bacteria > Actinomycetota > Actinomycetes > Mycobacteriales > Mycobacteriaceae > Nocardia > Nocardia brasiliensis. The sequence continues at coordinate 11,225 of NZ_BAFT02000095.1, forward strand.
GGCGCCGGTTCCTGCGCAACAAGCCGGCCGTGGTCGGCGGCGTGATCCTGATCCTGCTGTTCGTCGCGAGTTTCGCGCTGCCGCCGCTGCTGAAGTACGACTACCAGCAGCTGGACTACACCGCGCTGCTCAAGCCGCCGAGCGCCAAGCACCCGTTCGGCACCACGCAGATCGGCCAGGACGTGCTCGCCCAGACGCTGCGCGGTATGCAGAAGTCGCTGGTGATCGGCCTGTGTGTGGCCGTGATCTCCACCGTCATCGCCGCGACGGCGGGGGCGACGGCCGGGCTGCTCGGCGGCTGGACCGATCGCGCGATCATGTGGCTGGTCGATCTGCTGCTCGTGGTGCCCAGCTTCATCATCGTCGCGCTGTTCGCGCCGCGCACGAAGGGCAGCGGGTCGATCCTGCTGCTCATCCTGTTGCTCAGCGTGTTCGGCTGGATGATCAGCGCGCGCATCGTGCGCGGTCTCACGTTGAGTCTGCGCGACCGCGAATTCGTCAGAGCCGCAAGATATATGGGCGCGCCGACGCGCACGGTCATCGTCAGCCACATCCTGCCGAACATCGCCTCGATCCTGATCATCGACACCACGCTGGCGGTGGGCGCGGCGATCATGGCCGAAACCGGGCTCAGCTTCCTCGGTTTCGGTGTGCAGCCGCCGGATGTCTCGCTCGGCTCGCTGATCGCCGCGGGCACCAAATCGGCGCTGACCTATCCGTGGCTGTTCCTGTTCGCCGGTGGCCTGTTGATCACCATCGTGTTGTGCGCCAACCTGGTCGGCGACGGACTGCGTGACGCGTTCGATCCCGGTGCCAAGCGGGCGCGCTCGAAGAAGAAGGCAAAACCATGACCGGGAACTTCACCGCGCCGCTGCTGGAGGTGACCGATCTGCGCGTCTCCTTCCCCAGCGAGGAGGGCCGCATCGAGGCGGTGCGCGGAGTCAACTACACGGTGTCCGACGGCGAAGTGCTCGCCATCGTGGGCGAATCCGGCTCCGGCAAGTCGGTGTCCTCGCTCGCGGTGATGGGGCTGCTGCCGGAGCAGGCCCGCATCGGCGGCTCGATCCGGCTGCGCGGCCGGGAGCTGCTCGGCCTGGGCGACCGCGAATTGTCCAGGCTGCGTGGCAGTTCCATCAGCATGGTGTTCCAGGATCCGCTGTCGGCGCTGACCCCGGTGTACCGGGTCGGCGAGCAGATCGCCGAAGCCCTGCTGGCCCACGGCAACCTGAGCAAGCCCGAGGCCGCGGCCAAAGCGGTGGAATTGCTCGGCCTGGTCGGTATCGGCGAACCCGAGGTGCGCGCCAAGGCGTTCCCGCACGAGTTCTCCGGCGGCATGCGCCAGCGCGTGGTCATCGCGATGGCGATCGCGAACGATCCGGCGCTGATCATCTGCGACGAACCGACCACGGCGCTGGACGTCACGGTGCAGAAGCAGATCCTGAATCTGCTGCGCAAGGCGCGCGATATCACCGGCGCGGGCGTCATCATGATCACCCACGACATGGGCATCGCGGCCACCCTGGCCGACCGGGTCGCGGTAATGTACGCCGGAAAGATCGTCGAAACTGCCTCCACCACCGCGCTTTTCAGTGCGCCGCGGATGCCGTACACGGTCGGCCTGCTCGGTTCCATCCCGCGGATGGACGGCCCCGCACGGTCGCCGCTCATCCCGATCGTCGGCTCGCCGCCTGCCATGCACGATCTGCCGCTGGGCTGCTCGTTCGCGCCGCGCTGCCCGATCGCGATCGACGAGTGCCGGGTCGCGGAGCCGCCGCTGGAGAAGACCAACCCCGGCCACGCCGCGGCCTGCATCCGCACCGCGGAGGTCGGCAGCGACGCGTTGTTCGAGGCCTACCGGCAGGAGGTGTCCGCGCCGGAGGCCGAGGCCGAGGTGAGCGATCGGGTAGTGCTGCGGGTCTCGGATCTGGTGAAGACCTTCCCGATCACCTCCGGCATCGTGTTCCGCCGCCGCAAGGGCGAGATCCGCGCGGTCGACGGGATCAGTTTCGAGATCCGGGAGGGTCGCACGCTCGCGCTGGTCGGTGAGTCCGGTTCCGGCAAATCGACCACGCTCACCCAGATTCTCGACCTGATCAGCCCGGAATCGGGCACGATCGAGATCATGGGCAGCGATGTCGCGTCCCTGAACAAGGCGCAGCGACGCGAGATCCGCCGGAAGATGCAGATCGTCTTCCAGGATCCGACCGCGTCGCTGGATCCGCGCCTGCCGATCTTCGACGCGCTGGCCGAGCCGATGCGCATCGACGGACGCCCGCGCGCCGAGATCGAGCGGCGCGTGCCGGAACTGCTCGAACAGGTGGGGCTGCGGCGCGAGCATGCCGAGCGCTACCCCGCCGACTTCTCCGGTGGTCAGAAGCAGCGCATCAGCATCGCCCGCGCGCTGGCGCTGGACCCGGAGATCCTGGTGCTGGACGAGCCGGTGTCCTCGCTGGACGTCTCCATTCAGGCCGGCGTGCTGAACCTGTTGCGCGACTTGCAGATCGAACGCGGCCTCTCCTACCTGTTCGTCTCGCACGACCTGTCCGTGGTGCGCAATCTGGCGCACGACATCGCGGTGATGTACCGCGGCAAGATCGTCGAATCCGGTGCCGCGGAACAGATTTTCGCGGCGCCGCGGCACGAGTACACCCGCGAGCTGATCGATGCGGTGCCCGTGCCGGCCGTCAGCCGATAGTTAGGGGAGCGCGATGAGGGTCCGATCGAGCCGAACACTGGCACCGCGCTGCGCGATCGCGTTGGTCGCGCTGACCCTCGTCGCGACGGGCTGCGGCGCGGACGACGGCGGCTCGGTCAGCGGGGTGACCAGCGCGCTGGGCAGCACCAGCGATATCAACCCGAAGGACCCCGCCGAGCTACGGGACGGTGGCAATCTGCGGCTGCCGACCACAGCATTTCCGGCGAACTGGAACACGCTGTCCATCGACGGCAACGACGGTGAGATCGCCGACATCGAACGGCCGTTGATGCCGCGCGCGTTCCACACGAACGCGGCCGGTGAGCTCACCATCAACAAGGACTACTTCACCGACGTCCAGCTCACCAGCACCGAGCCGCAGGTGGTCACCTACACGATCAATCCGAAAGCCGTGTGGTCCGACGGTAATCCGATCACCTGGGAGGACATCGCGGCGCAGGCGAAGGCGCTGGACGGCACCGACAAGCGCTATCTGATCGCCATCACCGTCGGCTTCGACCGGGTGGCCAAGGTGGAGCGCGGCGTCGACGACCGGCAGGCGGTCATCACCTTCGAGCAGCCGTTCACCGAGTGGCGTGGGCAGTTCGCCGGGAACATGTCGCTGTTCCCCAAGTCGGTCACGGCCGACCCGGAGACCTTCAACAAGGGTCTGGTCGACAACATGGGGCCGACCGCGGGTCCGTTCCTGGTCCAATCGACCGATCGCGGCCAGGGCCGGATCGTCTTGGGCCGCAACCCGAACTGGTGGGGCGACAAGCCCAAACTCGACACCATCACCTACAGCGTGCTCGACAGCACCGCCTGGGTGCAGGCCGTGCAGAACAACGAGCTCGACGCCGCACTGCTGCGCACCCTCGACGATGTGACCACGCTTCGGCGGTCCTCGGATGTCGCCATCCGGCGCGCACCCGGTAATCGCTGGCGCCACCTCACCTTCAACGGCGCGCCCGGCTCCATCCTCGCCGATCCCGCACTGCGCGTGGCGATCTCGAAGGCGATCGACCGGCAGGGCATCGCGAATGCGGTACAGAACGGGCTGGTGGAGCAGCCGAAACCGCTCAACAGCCACGTCTTCCTGGAAGGCCAGGCGGGCTACCAGGACAACAGCCTCGGCTTCGATCCGGCCGCCGCCGCAAAGGAACTCGACGCGCTCGGCTGGAAACTCAACGGCGACACCAGGGAAAAGGACGGCCGCAAGCTCGAGATCCGCGACGTCATGTACAAGGACGACGTCTGGGTGCAGATCGCGCAGATCATCCAGCAGAACCTGGCCCAGATCGGCGTCCGGCTGGTGATCGATACCAAGCCCGGCGCAGGCTATTTCACCGATGTCATCATCCCGGGCAACTTCGACGCCGCGCAGTTCATCTTCGTCGGTGACGCGTTCCCGTTCAGCAGCATTCCGCAGACCTACGGGTTCCATCCCGGCGACTGGCAGAACAACTTCGGCCAGATCGGCTCGCCGGAACTCAACGACCTCATCGATCGCACCCTGTCCGAACTGGACCCGAAGAAGGCGATCGAACTCGCCAACGAGGTGGACCGCAAGGTGTTCGAGGAGGGGCATTCGCTGCCGCTGACCCAGTCCGAAGGCAACTGGGGCGTGCGCGCCGATATCGCCAACTTCGGGTCACCGGGGCTGGCGTCGTACGACTACACCAAGATCGGATTTGTGAAGTGAGCCAAGCCGTATCCGGCCGGACCTCTCTGTGGAGACGTTCGGCCGCAACCCGATTCGCCGTTCCGATGGTCGCGCTCGGCCTGCTCGTCAGTGGTTGTGCAAGCACCGACGACGACGGCCACGCGCAAGGTGAGACGGGCGCGCTGAGCACGACCAACGACATCAACCCCAAGGGGCGCGACGAGTTACGCGACGGCGGCAACCTGCGGCTGGCGACATCGGCGATTCCGGAGAACTGGAACACGCTGTCCATCGACGGCAACGATGCCTCGATCAGCAGCATCCTGCGGCCCACCATGCCGCGCGCCTACCGGACCGATGCGGCGGGCAAGCTGACGATCGATACCGACTACTTCACCGACATCCAGCTCACCAGCACCAACCCGCAGGTCGTGACCTACACGATCAACCCGAAAGCGGTGTGGTCGGACGGATCGCCGATCACCTGGGAGGACATGCGATCTCAGGGCGCCGCGCTGAACGGTGCCGACAAGCAGTTCCTGGTCGCGCAGTCGTTCGGCTTCGACCGGGTGGCGAAGATCGAACGCGGTGCCGACGACCGGCAGGCCGTCATCACCTTCAAACAGCCCTACGCCGAATGGCAGGGGCAATTCGCCGGTGAGGCGTTCCTGTTCCACCGGTCGGTCACCGCGAACCCGGAAGCGTTCAACAAGAGCCTGATCGACGGCATCGAGCTCACCGCAGGCCCGTTCGTCGTGCAGTCGGTCGATCGCACCCAGCGCCGCGTGGTGCTCGGCCACAACCCGAACTGGTGGGGTGAGAAGCCGAAGCTCGACACCATCACCTTCAGCGTGCTCGACTCCGCCGCCATGATTCCCGCGTTGCAGAACAACGAAATCGACGCCGTCGGGCTCGGCACCATCGACGACGTGCGCACCGCGAAGAACACCCCCGGCATCGCGATCCGCCGGGCGACCAGCAACTTCTGGGGTCACCTGCGCTTCAACGGGGCACCCGGCGCCATCCTCGCCGATCGTCAACTGCGCATTGCGGTTTCGAAGGCGATCGACCGGCAGGGCATCGTCACCGCCATCCACAACGGGATGGTGGAGAATCCGAAACCGTTGAACAGCCACGTCTTTCTCGCCGGACAGGCCGGCTACCAAGACAATTCGGCGCCGATCGCCTACGACCCGGCCGCAGCCGCGCGGATGCTCGACGAACTCGGCTGGAAACTCAACGGCGACGTCCGGGAGAAGGACGGCCGCAAACTCGAGATCCGCGACGTCATGCTCAACAGCCAGGGCTGGGTCCAGATGGCGCAGATCATGCAGCAGAATCTGGCCCAGGTCGGCGTCAAACTGATCATCGACACCCGGCCCGCCCAGGGCCTGTTCACCGACGTCATCCGCCCGGGCAACTTCGACGTCGCCCAGTTCTCCCTGGTCGGCGACGCGTTCCCGATCGGCGATCTCGCCCAGGTGTTCGCGTACAACCCCGATGACCTGCAAGGCAATTACGGCCGCATCGGTTCGCCGGAACTCAACGCGCTCATCGAACGCACCGTCTCCGAACTCGATCCGCAGAAGGTGATCGAACTGGCCAACGAGGTCGACCGGAAGATCTTCGAAGAAGGGCATTCCCTGCCGCTCTACCAAACCCCCGGCAACGTCGGCGTCCGCGCCGAACTCGCCAACTACGGCGCGGCTGGACTGGCGTCTTACGACTACACCAAGATCGGTTTCGTCAAGTGACTACGCAGCACGCCTGCGGGAAGGAGCGAAACATGCGGGTTCGTTCATGGACAACGCGATTGGCGATTCCGCTGGTCGCCATCGGTTTGATCGCGGCAGGCTGCAGTTCCGACGACACCAGTGCGCCGGCCGGCTCTTCCGACGCGCTCGGCACCACCAACGACATCAACCCCAAGGATGTCAGCGAGCTGCGCGACGGCGGCAACCTGCGCTTGGCGCTCAGCTCGCTGCCGCAGAACTGGAACGGGCTGAACAACGACGGCAACGACGCCGACACCGCCGCGCTACTTCGGCCGACCATGCCCCGCGCGTTCAAAACCGATGCGGCGGCCAATCTTTCGGTGAACACCGACTACTTCACCGATATCCAGCTGACCAGCACCGAGCCGAAACAGGTGGTGACCTACACCATCAACCCGAAGGCGGTCTGGTCCGACGGCACCCCGATCACCTGGGAAGACATTCAGTCGCAAGCACGCGCGATGAGCGGTGCCGACAAGTCGTTCCTGATCGCGACCACGGCCGGCTTCGACCGGGTGGAGAAGGTCGAGCGCGGCGTCGACGACAAACAGGCGGTCATCACCTTCGCGAAGCATTACGCCGACTGGCGTGGGCAATTCGCGGGCACTACGTTCCTGTTCCCCAAGTCGGTCACCGCGACGCCGGAAGCCTTCAACAAGGGTCTGCTGCAGGACCCGGGACCGAGCGCGGGACCGTTCATCGTGCAGTCCGTGGACCGGTCGCAGAACCGAGTGGTGCTGGGACACAACCCGAAATGGTGGGGCGACAAGCCGAAGCTCGACACCATCACCTTCAGCGTGCTCGACAACTCGGCGCAGTTGCCCGCCTTGCAGAACAACGAGATCGACGCCGTCGGCATCGCCAGCCGGGACGAGCGCAAGACCGCCGAGAACACCCCCGGCATCGTGGTGCGTCGCGCGCCCGGTAACCAGTGGTCGCATCTGACCTTCAACGGCGCGCCCGGCTCCATCCTCGCCGACGCCAAACTGCGCGTGGCCATTTCGAAGGCCATCGACCGGCAGGCGATCGCGACCGCCATCCAGAACGGCCTGGTCGAGAATCCGCAGCCGTTGAACAACCACGTCTACATGCGCGGCCAGGAGGGCTACCAGGACAACAGCCTCCCGTTCGATCCGGCCGCCGCGGCAAAGGAATTGGACGAGCTCGGCTGGAAGCTCAATGGCGACGTCCGCGAAAAGGACGGCCGCAAGCTGGAAATCCGCGACGTCATGTACAACCAGGACGTCTGGGTCCAGCTGGCGCAGATCATCCAGCAGAACCTCGCGCAGGTCGGCGTCAAGCTGAACATCGAGACCAAGCCGGGCAACGGCCTGTTCACCGATGTGATCATCCCGGGCAATTTCGATGTCGGCCAGTGGAGTTGGGTGGGCGACCCGTTCCCGCTCAGCAGCCTGTCGCAGATCTGGGCCTACAACCCGGACGATGTGCAGGGCAACTACGGACGCATCGGCTCGCCGGAACTGAACGCCCTGATCGAACAGACCGTCTCGGAACTCGATCCGAAGAAGGCCATCGAGCTCGCGAATCAGGTCGACCGCAAGGTCTTCGAGGAAGGGCACTCGCTGCCGCTCACCCAGTCCCCCGGCAACATCGCCGTCCGCGACAACCTCGCGAACTTCGGTGCGGCCGGGCTCGCGACCTACGACTACACGAAAATCGGTTTCTTGAAGTGACTTTCGGATCAGGCCAGCCCCTGGCCTATCCGATCGGTGTGACGATCGGCGCCCTGGCGGTTTGCTTCGCCTGGGCGCCGTTCGGCAATCCGGACCAGGTGGCGGCGCTTGCCACGGTGGTGCTCGGGATCGTCGGGTATTCCGGCTACCGGATCGGGGTCGCGCGTGGGCTTTTCGCCTTCTGGCCGGGGGGAACCGCACGCGAGGTCGGTGTTTCGCGGATCCGTCAGCAGTATCGGCTGGTCAGCCGGTCCTGGTTGGAGATCAGTGGAACCGGCAGGCCGCGTTGGCTTCCCGTCTACTTCGATCCGGCCCTGTTGACGCTCACCGAAGGCCGCGCCGAACTCACCGACCGCACCATTCACCTCGCGGGTCTCCGCCTCTATCCCTCGGGCCGCATCCGCGCCACCGAACCCCCGGGCCGCCTCGTGGACAACCCGTCCCGCCCCGACCCCGCTGTCCCGGCCCACACCGCCACCCGCCTGCGCCGCCGCCTGCTCTTCGACGCCCAACCCACCGTCGCCGCCCCCTTCGCCGCCCTCCTCTGGATCTATATAGACGGCGGCGACCTCCTCACCTTCTTCGCCGCCACCACCGTCGCCGCAGCCGCCGCCCTCTGGCTGGCCGCCATCCGCGGCTCCGACCCCAGCTGAAACCGCGACGAACTCGCACCACTCCTGCATTGCCGCACGCGCCCAGTTTTGTGTCCCTGCCGCGGGCGTTGCATGGGATATGCCGAGCGCGTCGCCTGCCGTCCCGGCTGTAGGCGCACGCCAGGCGCGCGGCGTGTCGGCCCAGCGTGGTCGTCGGCCCGTGGTGCCGCTCTCGAGATTGGCCCGGAGGCAGCGGCTTTCGAGTGGGTGTTGTTGCGGCTCGGTGGGTTCACAGACTGTCCATACCGTTCACAGGCCTTAAAAGTCCTGTGAACTGTACGAACGCTCTGTGATCCCGCCATCTGTCGCTTGGTACATAGTGCGGCCCGGGTTCTGGGCGGACGCACCCCTTTGGTGTTCCCGCACCGGCTCTGGCCTGCGTAAACGGGTGCGCGAGGTCGGGGAGGGCGCGGGAGTTGTTATCCGCTGGCCATGCTGCGCGACTGCGGCATTTCGTGGACGGTGTTCGCGCTTGCTGGTGCGCGAATTGGTCTGACCACTTGACCTCCTTACCTTTGCGGGTGCAGAGTGGGGGTATGGCGTTGCAACCTGTGGTCAAGCGGTCGGTATCGGGGGATGTCTTCGAGCAGATCGTGGCGGATGTGCTGAGTGGGGAGTTGGCGCCGGGGGCGACGCTGCCGAGTGAGCGGCAATTGGCCGAAGCGCTGGGGGTGTCACGGCCGGCGGTGCGCGAGGCGTTGCAGCGGCTGGCGGCGGCCGGCCTGGTTTCGGTGCGGCAAGGGGATGCGACGACCGTGCTGGACTATCGGCGCGGCGCCGGACTCGAAGTGCTACCCCGGCTGCTGGTGCAGGCCGGCGAATTGGATCCCGCCGTAGCACGCAGCATCCTGGAAGCACGCCTGCACAACGGCCCCAAAGTCGCCGAACTCGCCGCCGCCCGCGCCCACACCGAACCCGACGCCGCCGGAACAGCCACCACCGCGGACACAAGCCTCGCGCCCTTCGACGCATTGACTGCGAGTGTCGAAATGCTTGCGGTGGAAGAGGATGCGGTGGCCAGGCAGCGGTTGGCGTTGGATTTTTGGGATCACGTGGTGGATGCGGCGGATTCCATTGTGTTCCGGTTGATGTTCAACATGTTGCGGGCCGCTTATGAACCGGCGCTCGTGGCGCTGGCTCCGATCATGTCCGCCGAGGTGGGCAATGTCGGGGCGTACCGCGAACTGGCCGCCGCCATTGTGGCGGGCCGGCCGCAAGAGGCCGCCGAGATCGCTCGGGCGCTGCTCGAGCCGGCGACCACCGCTCTGATCGAGGTCCTCGGCGGCCGCTGATCACGCTTCATCGAGGAAGTACCATGACGAAACCCGCAGCTGGGAAACAGGATTCAGCAGTCGGACGCGATCCGGTGGAGGCGAGCGCGCGCGAGCGCGCGCGCAAGGACGAACGGTCGCTGCGCCGGGGGCTCACGCTCGGGGCGGCGGCACGCGAGTTCCTCCGCCATCCGTCGCCGTGGCTCATCGGCGGCACGCTGATCGCGGCGCTGATCGGCCGCATCCTGGTCGGCGACTGGCAGGTGACCGACGCGATGGTGCCCGCGGTGATGCTGGCGGTGTTCCCGGCTTTCGAGTGGATCGTGCACGTCACCGTCTTGCATTGGCGGCCGCGCCAGCTCGGCCCGATCGCGATCGACAGCGAGCTGGCGCGCAAACACCGCGAGCACCATGTGGATCCGCGCGATATTCCGCTGATCTTCATCCCGACCAAGACTCTCTCGGTGCTGGTGGTCGTTCTGATCGCGTTGGCGCTGTTCGCGTTTCCGCGCCTCGGGCTCGGCCTGACCTTCCTATTGACGATCACGGTGCTGGGGCTCGGCTACGAGTGGACCCACTACCTGATCCACACCGACTACAAGCCGAAAGGCGCGCTCTACCGGGCGGTTTGGCGTAATCATCGGCACCACCACTACAAGAACGAGCACTACTGGTTCACCGTCACCACCTCCGGCACCGCGGATCGCCTCTTCGGCACCCACCCCGACCCCGCGACCACCGAAACCTCCCCCACCGCCCGCAACCTACACGCCACGTAGGTCCCGCCCCCAGTTCCCCTCGACGGACCAGACCGCCGCGCAGCGCTGCGCGGCGGTCTTTCTCGTTGTGTGACGTGGCGCATGCGGGGATCCGCCGTCACGGGCTTGACTTAGTACCCTAGGGGGGTATGGTAATCATCGAGAGCGAGCCGACAGCAGGAGGACCGATGAGCACCGTGACCCTTCCCGGACCGAGCCGCCGTCGCCACTGCCGCACCGCCTGACCCGGAAACGGAGCATCCGATGAACATGTCCACCAAGTTCGCCGGCTTCGCCCTGGGCCTGGCCGCCGTCTTCGGGATCGCACTCGCGACCGGCGCGGCATTCGGCCCCGACGACGACGCCGCTGATTCGACACACGAGGCCGGGCCCGCGCCCGCCGACCAAGCACCTGGAGGAATGATGAGCACCGAAAGCGGATACACGCTGCGGCTCGATACCCCGATCACCACTGCGGCGCAATCGGTTCCGCTGCGGTTCCGCATCCTGACCCAGGACGGCACGCCGCTCACCCGCTACACCCGCGCACACGACAAAGACCTGCACCTGATCGTGGTCCGCCGCGACCTGGCCGGTTTCCAGCACGTGCACCCGGTGCTCGGCGCGGACGGCACCTGGAGCGTCCCGCTGAACCTGACCCGCGCGGGCGACTACCGGGTCTTCACCGATTTCACCCCGGCAGGCGGCGCGAACCTGACCCTCGGCACCGACCTGCGCGTCGCGGGCGCCTACGACCCGCAGCCGCTGCCCGCACCCGCGCCCACCAGCACGGTCGACGGTTACGCCGTCACGCTCGACGGCACGGTCGCGCCCGGCCAGGCCTCGAAGGTCACGCTGACGGTCCGCAAAGACGGTAAGCCCGTCACCGACCTGCAGCCCTACCTCGGCGCCTACGGCCACCTGGTCGCGCTGCGCAGCACCGACCTCGGCTACCTGCACGTGCATCCGGACGGCGCACCCGGCGACGGCGTCACCCCGGCCGGACCGGGTATCACGTTCTACGTGACCGCACCGACCGCGGGCGATTACCGGCTGTTCCTGGACTTCCAGCACGACGGCGTGGTCCGCACCGCGGAATTCACGCTGACCGTCGCGCCGGGCGCCGCCGCCCCCGCCCCCGCGACCGACGGCCACGGCACCCACGCCACCGCCGGCCACGGCCACTGACCTGCCGATCCACCACTGCGCCGCAGAGAATGGAGCACACAATGACCACCGCGACGCAACCACCCGGCACCGGGCAGGTCGAACTGGTGATCGGTGGCATGACCTGCGCATCCTGCGCCAACCGCATCGAGAAGAAGCTGAACAAGCTCGACGGTGTCACGGCGACGGTGAACTACGCGACCGAGAAGGCGCGGGTCGACGTCACCGGCGATGTGTCGCCAGCCGAGCTGATCGCCACGGTCGAGCAGGCCGGGTACAGCGCGACCCTGCCCACCCCGCCCCCACGGAAACCGCTGCTGTGGAAGCAGATCCGACCGCCGCATTGCGGACCAGGCTGCTGGTCTCGCTGGTGCTCACCGTGCCGGTGATCGCGATGGCGATGATCCCCGCCTTGCAGTTCACCAACTGGCAGTGGCTCTCGCTCACCCTCGCCGCACCGGTCGTGGTGTGGGGCGCGCTGCCCTTCCACCGGGCGGCGTGGGCCAACCTGCGCCACGGCACGGCGACCATGGACACGCTGGTGTCGATGGGCACCCTCGCTGCCTTCGGCTGGTCGCTGTACGCGCTGTTCTGGGGTACCGCCGGGACGGCGGGCATGACGCACCCGTTCGAGTTCACCATCTCCCGAATGGACGGTTCGGGCAGCATCTACCTGGAAGCCGCGGCGGGCGTCACCACCTTCATCCTGGCCGGACGCTACTTCGAGGCCCGTTCCAAACGACAGGCCGGCGCCGCGCTGCGCGCGCTGCTCGAACTCGGCGCCAAAGAGGTCTCGGTGCTTCGCGACGCGACGGAGCAGCGAATTCCGGTGGAGCAGTTGGCCGTCGGCGATCGCTTCGTGGTCCGGCCGGGCGAGAAGATCGCCACGGACGGTGTGGTGCTGGAGGGCTCCTCCGCGGTCGACGCCTCGATGCTGACCGGTGAGTCGGTGCCGGTCGAGGTGGGCCCCGAGGACACTGTGGTCGGCGCGACGGTGAACGTCGGCGGGCGAATCGTGGTGCGCGCCACCCGCATCGGCTCGGACACCCAGCTGGCGCAGATGGCGAAACTGGTCGAGGACGCGCAGACCGGCAAGGCGCAGGCGCAACGACTGGCCGACCGGATCTCCGGGATCTTCGTGCCGATCGTGCTGGCGCTGGCGGTCGCGACGCTCGGATTCTGGCTCGGCACCGGCGGTTCCGTCGCGGCGGCGTTCACCGCGGCGGTGGCGGTGCTGATCATCGCGTGCCCGTGCGCGCTCGGGCTGGCCACGCCGACGGCGTTGCTGGTGGGCACCGGTCGCGGCGCGCAGCTCGGCATCCTGATCAAGGGACCCGAGGTGCTCGAGTCGACCAAGCGCGTGGACACCATCGTGCTGGACAAGACCGGAACCGTCACCACCGGCCGGATGACCTTGCTCGACGTGGTCGCGGCCGACGGCGAAGACGCCGACGAGGTGCTCGCACTCGCCGGGGCGCTGGAGGATTCGTCCGAGCACCCGATCGCGCAGGCTATCGCCAAGGGCGCCAGGGAACGTGGCGAACTGGCCGCGGTCGAGGGCTTCGAGAACATCGAAGGGCTCGGTGTGCAGGGCGTGGTCGACGGGCACGCGGTGATCGTCGGACGGGCCCGGCTGCTCGCGGACTGGTCCCAGCGGTTGGGTGCCGATCTGGAACAGGCCATGCAGGAGGCCGAGACGGACGGTAAGACCGCGGTCGCGGTGGGCTGGGACGGCAGGGCACGCGGCGTGCTGGTCGTCGCCGACGCCGTGAAACCGACCTCGGCCGAGGCGATTTCGCAACTGCGTGCGCTCGGCCTGACCCCGATCATGCTGACCGGCGACAACAAGGCGGCCGCCGCCGCGATCGCCGCCCAGGTCGGGATCGACGAGGTGATCGCGGAGGTACTGCCGCAGGACAAAGTCGACACCGTCAAGCGATTGCAGGCCGAAGGCAAGGTGGTCGCGATGGTCGGTGACGGCGTGAACGACGCCGCGGCCCTGGCGCAGGCCGATCTGGGCCTGGCCATGGGCACCGGCACCGATGTCGCGATCGAGGCGAGCGACCTGACCCTCGTCCGAGGCGACCTGCGCGCCGCCGCCGACGCGATCCGGTTGTCCCGCAGGACCCTCGGCACCATCAAGGGCAACCTGTTCTGGGCCTTCGCCTACAACGTGGCAGCGATCCCGCTGGCCATGGCCGGGCTGCTGAACCCGATGCTGGCCGGTGCGGCGATGGCGTTCTCGTCGGTGTTCGTCGTCAGCAACAGCCTGCGGCTGCGCGGATTCCGTTCCACCGCAGCGTGATACCCGGATGGGACGGCACCCAGAACGTGCCGTCCCGTCCGGCTTTTCCGGGGGCTACTGCAGGATCCCGCTGTTTCCCAATACCATCGCGGCACTTCCGGTGGCCCATGCCGCAGCGGCACTTCCCGTCGCGGCCAGCAGCGAGAGCAGAATCATGAGGTCGACCTTCCGTAGAGCGCTGTTCGTACCCGAAAAGTACTGTCGCGCAACGGCTCTCTACAACGATCAGGGTCGAACTCTCGGCAACCTCCCGTCCAGCTGCCAGCCAACTCACAGGACCGAGCGGTCGACAACCGCTGTGGGACTAGTGGTCGCGGGCGGTGCGGCGGCGGGCGAGTTCTTCCTGTTCGAGGATGGCGGCCTGGTCGAGGGTGGGGGCGGTGCCGCCCAGGCGGGCTGGGACCCAGCGGGCGCCGGGCTCCATCGGATAGTCGTGCTGGGCCTGGGTGAGCAGGGTGGACATCGCGGTGCGCAGGGTGGCGGTGAGGGTGTCGGCGGGTTCGGCGGCGGGGATGGGCGTGCCGACCCGGATGTTGATCGGAAAGTTGTGGCGGCCCAGCTTTTTCGGGATGTCCTTGGTCCACACCCGGTGGGCGCCCCAGATCACCACCGGGACGATCGGCACGTCCGCCTCGATCGCCATGCGCGCGGCCCCGGACTTGAATTCCTTCAACTCGAAGCTGCGGCTGATGGTGGCCTCGGGATAGACCACGACCAGTTCGCCGTCGCGCAGCGCCTGCACCGCGCGGCCGTAGGATTCGGCGCCCGCGGTGCGGTCCACGCCGATGGCCTTGCAGTGCTTCATCAGAAAGCCGACGATGCCGTGTTCCAGCTCGGCCTTCATCATGTATCGGACGTTGCGGCCGGACTTGCGGCCGACCAGCCCTACCTCCATGAAGTCCAGGTACGCGGTGTGGTTCACGGCGAGCACGGCACCGCCGGTCCGCGGGATGCGCTCCTGTCCGGCGATATCGATCCGCAGGCCCTGCACCAGGAATATGGTGCGGACCAGGCCGGTGAGTAGGTCGTAAACCGGTTCCCGCGCCATCCGAAACTCTCCGCTGCTACGAGGCCGACTTCTTGCGTGCGGCCTTTTCCGCGGCCTCGGCGGCGTCGAGCGCGTCGGCCTCTTCCAGGGTAGGAGCGCTACCGCCGAGCCGGGCCGGGACCCAGTACGCGCCCGGCTCGTGCACGTAGTCCTTTTGCAGGTCGAGCAGCATTTCCTGCATGGTCGCACGCAGTTTCGCGGTCAGTTCCGCGGCGGGCTCGAACGGCGCGATGGGCGCGCCGACCGCGATGGAGATCGGGGTGTTGGTGCGACCCAGACGCTTCGGGAAGCCCTTGGTCCACACCCGCTGCGCGCCCCAGATGACGATCGGGATGATCGGCACGTCCGCCTCCAGCGCCATCCGCGCGGCACCGGATTTGAACTCCTTGATCTCGAAGCTGCGGCTGATCGTCGCCTCCGGATAGACCCCGACGAGTTCACCACGTTGCAGGTACTCGACCGCGGCCTTGTAGGAGTCGGCCCCCGCGCCCCGGTCCACCGGAATGTGCTTGAGCGCGCGCATGATCGGGCCGGAGATCTTGTCGTCGAAGACCTCTTTCTTGGCCATGAACCGGATGTAGCGCTTGGGCGTGCGCACCGGCAGCCCCGCGTAGGTGAAGTCCATATAGCCGGTGTGGTTGACCGCGAGCACGGCACCACCCTGCGCGGGGATATGTTCATCGCCCTTGACGGTGAACTTCAGCCCCTCGACGAAGAAGACGGTTCGGGCCAGGCCGATGATCGTGCGGTAGACGGGTTCCACAATTCCGCTAGCGTAGTCGCAGACTGTCCCATCCGGCAGTGCGCCATCACGATGTGGGCCGCACCCGGTTTGGCACAGACCCCGAACGGCCCGCCGCCGGAGGCAGAGAAGAGGATCGTCGAAGTGGACAGCGCCCTACCGAAACTGTGTGGACGCGAACAAGAATCAGCGCGGAAGGCAGGGCGGGCGGCCCGCCGTGCCGCGCTCGGCGGATTAGCCGTGACCAGCGCCTTCGCCATCGTGGGCTGTGACTCCACGGTCGGCATCCCGCAGGACGACGCGCCGAGCGCGGTCGCCGCGGTCAGCACCCCGGCCGCCGCGGTACCGACCACTGCGCCGACGACGACCACCCCGGCGGTGGTCGTCCCCACCTCGGGCACGGTGCGCGAACTCCCGCAAGCCGTGCAGCGCTGGGCCGACGACCTGCCGACCAGCACCGTCGATCAGCTGAAGGCCAAGTGCTGGACGATCGCGCCGCGCAATGTCGCCGACATGTACGGCAACGAACAGGCCATTCTGGCCGCGCTCGCGCAGCCGGGCACCGCGACCCCGGACGGCGTCACCTGGCAGAACCGGAGCACCACGGTCACCGTCGAACGCGCCGCACTGGACACCGATTACGCCTGCCCGCGGGTGGCCACCGGGGGCGCGGAGATCGAGTACAACGACGCCGACGCCAGGCACACCGTGCGGCGCTACCTGGCCCGATTCGTCGGCAAGCCGCTGGATCCGGCGGACGAGGACGGCACCTATCCGCTGGTGTGCAAGGCCACGCCCGCGGCCTGGGATCCCAGCGGCACCGGTAAGCCGGTCGCCGCACCGCTGGCGAACAACCCGGGCAAACTCACCGGGGCGACCGAGTTCGCGGATCAGGAGATCAGCTCCAAGGCGCTCCGCGGGGACTACCTCGCCGTCGACGTGCCCGTGACGAATTCGTCCGGTGTGACCCAGACACGTACCTTCACGGTGCTGGCGGGACCGCAGGGCTACTGCATCGGCGACGTTTCGTCGTAGCGCGCGCACCGCCGTGGTCGCGCGCCGCGGGACCACGGCGGCCGCCGACCGGGCCGCTCGGCGCAGCCATTACCCTGGATGGCTGGCAACGCTTCAGGAGGAGCAGCTCGTGCAGATCACCAGCGTCGGACACGCCGGATTCCACATCCGCACCGCGGCCGGGTCGATCCTTTGCGATCCGTGGGTCAATCCGGCCTACTTCGGTTCGTGGTTCCCGTTCCCCGACAACACCCAGCTGGACTGGGACGAGCTGGGCAACTGCGATTTCCTCTACGTCTCGCATCTGCACCGCGACCACTTCGACGCGAAGAACCTGGCCGAGCACGTCAACAAGGACGCGACCGTGCTGCTGCCGGACTACCCGGTGCCGGATCTGAAGCGCGAGCTGGAGAAGTTGGGCTTCACCAAGTTCTTCGAGACCGAGGATTCGGTCAAGCACACGGTCACCGGTCCGGGCGGCGATATCGACATCATGATCATCGCGCTGCGCGCGCCCGCCGACGGCCCGATCGGCGACTCCGGACTGGTCGTCTCCGACGGCGAGACCACCTGTTTCAACATGAACGACGCCCGCCCCGTGGACATGGACGTGCTGCACGACGCGTTCGGGCACATCGATATCCATCTGCTGCAGTACTCGGGCGCGATCTGGTATCCGATGGTCTACGACATCCCGAACCGCACCAAGGCGAACTTCGGCAAGCAGAAGCGTCAGCGCGGCATGGATCGCTGCCGCAGCTACATCGAGCAGGTCGGCGCGACCTGGGTGGTGCCGTCGGCCGGTCCGCCGGTGTTCCTCGACGACGAACTGCGCTACCTGAACGACGACCGCGGCGACGAGGGCAACATCTTTCCGGACCAGATGGTGTTCCTGGAGCAGATGCGCATCCACGGTAACGAGGGCGGGATCCTGATGATCCCCGGTTCGGTCGCCGACGTGCGCGGGCGCGAGCTCGAGCTCACCCATCCGTTCGAGCCGGGCCTGATCTACGACAACAAGGCCGAGTACATCGAGCTTATGGCGCAGCGCCTCGCGCCGGTGCTGGCGGCCGAAAAGGCTTCCTGGGCAACCAATGACGCGCCGCTGCTGGAGCCGTTGCGCGCACTGTTCGAGCCCATCATGGCGCAGAGCGATCTGATCTGCGACGGCATCGGTTACCCCGTCGGGCTGGTGCTCGGCGACGAGACGGTGGTGCTGGACTTCCCCAAGCGGGTGGTGCGCGGGCCGATCGAGGGCGAAGGCAAGTACCGCTACGGTTTCCGCATCGCGCCGGACCTCGTGCGCACCGTGCTGCGGGACCGGGAACCCGACTGGGTGAACACCATCTTCCTGTCCACCCGCTTCCAGGCGTGGCGGATCGGCGGTTACAACGAATTCCTCTACACCTTCTTCAAATGCCTCACCGATGAGCGCATCGCCTACGCCGACGGCTGGTTCTCCGAGGCGCACGACGATTCCGCGTCCACCGAACTGGACGGCTGGGAAGTGCAGCGGCGTTGCCCGCACCTGAAGGCCGATCTCTCGAAATTCGGTGTGGTAGAAGGCAATACCCTCACCTGTAATCTGCACGGCTGGCAATGGGACCTGGAATCGGGACGGTGCAAGACGTCCAAGGGGCACGAATTGCGTTCGCGCAAGCTCTGACCGCCGGCCTGCCCGGAAAACTACTGCTTTCAGGGCCGACGTCCCCGGTCTAGCGTTGCGTCATGCACGACGTCTTCCGGTCCGCCCTCTGGCTGCCGCTGTTCGACGAACTCGCGGACCCGGTCGCGGTCGCGCGGCTGGCCGCCGAGGCCGAGGAAGCCGGTTGGCACGGTGTGTTCGTGTGGGACCATCTGCGCTGGCAGGCGCCGGTCCAGCAGGCGGCCGACCCGTGGATCACCCTGGCCGCGATCGCCACCGCCACCGAACGCCTCCGGTTCGGACCGATGGTCACCCCGCTCGCCCGCCGCCGCCCGGCGAAGGTCGCCAAGGAGACCGCGACGCTGGACCAGCTCGGCGGCGGTCGTCTCACGCTGGGCGTCGGCCTCGGCAGTAATCGGTTCGGCGACGAATTGCGCGCTACCGGCGAGGAACTCGACGATCGGCGGCGCGCGCAGCTGCTAGACGAGTCGCTGGCGATTCTCGCCGCGGCCTGGTCGGGCGAGCCGGTGCGGCACCACGGAGAGCACTACACGGTCGACGACGTCTCGTTCCTGCCAAGGCCGGTGCAGCGGCCCGGCGTGCCGGTGTGGGCCGCGGGATTCCCCGGGAAGGTCGCGCCGCTGCGACGTGCCGCCCGGCTCGACGGATTCTTCCCGGTCAACCTCGAGCATCCGGATCAGGTCGCCGAGATCGTCGGCACGCTCACCGGTCTGCGTGCCGAACCCGCGACGCCGTACGACATCGCGGTCGCGCTCCCGGCCGGCACCGATTCGGCACCCTATGCCGCGGCGGGCGCCACGTGGTGGCTGGCGGAATTCGAGCCGGACACAGTGACACTCGACCAGGTGCGGGGTGTCCTGCGCGACGGGCCGGTCGATTCGGAACGAGGTCGATGATGCCGGAGTTGTTCGACTACGACGCGGAATTGCGGCGGCACAACGAACACTTCCGTGCCGCCACCCGCGTCGGCGCGGGCGAGCTCGTGCTCGACATCGGTTGCGGGACAGGACAGTCCACGCGGGAAGCCGCGCGCGTCGCCGAGCGCGTGCTGGGTGTCGATCTCTCCGCGCCGATGCTCGAACAAGCCCGACGGATCAGCGCCGAACAGGGCTGCACCAACGTCACCTACCAACTGGCCGACGCCCAGGTACATCCCTTTCCTGCTGCGCATTTCGACCTGTGCATCAGCAGATTCGGCACGATGTTCTTCCCCGACCCGGTCGCCGCGTTCACCAATATCGGGCGGGCCCTGCGTCCCGGCGCGCGGATGGTGCTGCTCGTCTGGCAGCAGCGTGCGCGCAACGAGTGGGCCACCGCGATCCGCGAATCCCTCACCAGCACACCGGCTCCGCCCGGCGGTCCGGACGCGTTCTCCCTCGCCGATCCGACCGTCACCGAAGGTATCCTGCAGGCCGCCGGCTGCACCGACCTCACCTTCACCGACGTGCACGAACCCGTCTACTACGGCCCGGACACCACCACCGCCCTGGAGACGGTGCTCCGCCTGCGGGAAGTCGAAGACGTGCTCGCCGCCCTCGACCCCGCCGCCGCCGAACAGGCCCGCGCCCGCCTGCGCACCACCCTCGCCGCCCACCACACCGAAACCGGCGTCTACTTCGACTCCCGCGCCTGGATCGTGACAGCTCGCCGCAGTCGCTGAGGGCAGGAAGTCCGGTTGACCTGCCGCGCAGGTAGCGTGCCAGGGGTGACGGCACGGGTGCGGGTGGGGTTGGGCTGTGCGTTTTGTATCGGTGCGGGGGTGGCGGTGCAGGGGCGGATCAATGGGGCGCTGGGGGCGCGGTTGCAGGACGGGGTGGCGGCCGCGGTGATCAGCTTCGGTTCGGGATTGCTGGTTTTGGGGGCGGTGTTCGTGCTGAGTGGGCGGATGCGAGGCGGGTTGGGGCGGGTGCGGGAGGCGGTGGTGGCGGGCCGGTTGCCGGTGTGGCAATTGCTGGGTGGGTTTTGCGGGGCGTTCTTCGTCGCGTGTCAGGGGCTCACCGTCGCGGCGATCGGGGTCACCGCGTTCACCGTGGCCGCGGTCGCGGGACAACTCCTGAGCAGCCTGGTGGTCGATCGGCTCGGCTTGGCGCCGAGCGGGCGCACCGCCATCACACCGCTGCGCTTCGGGGCGGCGGCGCTCGGCATAGTCGCGGTGCTGCTCGCGGGGCTCGGCCGGGCCGCGACGCCGGGTGGCGCGCTCGCGGTGCCGGAATCGTTGCGGGGTGCACCGATCGTGCTGCTGATCGTTCTGCCCGCGCTGGCCGGAATCGGCCTGGCGTGGCAGCAAGCGGTAAACGGGCGGGTCGGCGAAGTCGGCGGCCCGTGGTCGGCGACGGCGGTCAACTTCGGTGTCGGGCTCGTCGCGCTGGTCTGCATCGAGGGCGCGATCCTGCTCGGTTCCGGCCTGCCCGCCGAATTTCCCACGCAGCCTTGGCTTTACCTCGGCGGGGTGATCGGCATCGCCTTCATCGCGCTGGCCGCCGTCACCGTCCGGTGGATCGGCGTGCTCCTTCTCGGCCTCACCTCGGTGGCAGGTCAACTCCTGGCGTCCGTCGCCCTGGATGTCGTAACGCCCACTGCGGCAGGACTTTCCGTCACCGCAGTGGTCGGCGGCGGCCTCACCTTGCTGGCCGTCGGCATCGCCGCCCGCGGGCAACCGTAAGGCTCACTGACGACGCCGGAGTGGTACGCGACGGCCCCCGCAGGTTCTCGTCCCACCTCTGTGACGTCGCCGAAGTCCGCCCCGTCGCAGTTCATCCTGCCGGTAAACCCGTCGATGGGCCGGCACTGCACACCGCTGTGGCCGCTGCCGGGCGCGACATTCGGCGCGTGGCAAGGCAGCACGTGACCGTCGGCGCGATCCCTATCCCGCGCGGAGTGCGGGGCGGGCGTAGGTGTCGTGGCGGGCGTAGGTGCGGTCGCCACCGTTGCGGGCGATGGAACCGCGGACCAGGCGGGTGCGGACGCGCGCGCCGAGGTTTTCGCTGAAGCGGGTAGCGCCGGGCAGGATTCGGCGGGGCACCTCCAGCGCGCCGTTCACGACGGCGGTCGCCAGCACCGCGCTCTGGAAGAAGCGGCTGTCCGGGAGGCCGAGGAAATCGGCGTTGCTGCGGCCGAGGATGATCCGGCTGTAGGCCACCATGTAGCTGGTCAGCACGGCACGGACCGCCCGGCGCGGCGCGGTGGTGTTGTCGATGAACAGGCCGCCCGCCGCGGGAATCAACGCTTGGGCCAGGCGCTGGGAATCGGCGTCGGGGATGAATTCGGTGTCGGCGAGAATCCAGAACGCGCGCCAGGTATCGGTCTCACAGGTCGGCAGGATTTCCTGATCGATACCGAGCAGGAACCCGACGTAGCGCCACAGCTGGAAGACCGCGTCCTTCTCCTTGGGCGAGAAACGCAGGCCGAGCGCTTGCGCGCCAACCAGATTCGCCATCGAGAACAGGCCGAGGGTGCCGACGGTGAGCACCTGGTTGACCGGGTGATCCCAGGCGTCGTAGTCCCAGTCGGGCCTGCGATTCATGCCCGCCCGCACCAGCGCGTGCATCAACCGGACCCGCAGCACGCTCTTGTAGCCGACGGCGTTGCGCGCCAGCCCGCCCGGCGTCGTCACGTCCAGCCACCACTGGGTGGTTTCGGCGAGCCGGCGCGGCGCCATCGCATCGAGGTCGCCGGTGCCGACGAGGGTCTTGTCCGCGCGGGACGCGAGATAGCCACCCATCAGGGCGAACATGCCCATCGCGATGCCACCCCAGACGCTGGTGCGCCCGACCACCCGGGCCCCGCGGTCGATCTTGTCCCGGTCCAGCCAGTAGGGGTCCGCTTCCACCTGCGCGAAGAAGGCGGCCAGTTCGGCGGGCGCGTCCGGCACCGCGTCGATACCGCGCTCCACCGCGATCTCGAACATGCGGCGCCCTTCACCGACTGGCAGCCGTTTGAACAGCGCGACCACGTCGTCCGCGAGCGGGTCACCGACCTGCGCGAAGCGACGGAACGAATCACGTTGGGCGGCGGTGCAGCTCAGATCGCCGGGCGCCAGCACCGGCACCGCGTATTTGAACGGGAACTCTGTGAACAACTGCGGCGTCGGCAGCTTCTGGTTGTCATGCGCCATTGCACTTCACCCGTCGGATCGAGGTTCGGCTCGGGGTCGAGCACATTCTGACAAGACCGTCCCACAAAATCGAATATCTGGCAAGGATGTATGCCAGAATGGTGCCGTGGCTACCACCTCGCGGTCCTACGGCGGCGTGCCCATCGAGCAACGGCGCGCGCGTCGTCGTGCGGCCCTGCTCGACGCCGCGCAAGAACTCATCGGCACCTCGGGCTTCGCCAAACTGACCGTCTCCGGGCTGTGCACGCAGGCCAAACTGTCCGAGCGGTACTACTACGAGAGCTTCACCGACCTCGACGTCGTGTTCAGCGAGCTGTTCGAGCGCATCGTCGACGAGATCGGTCAGGCCGTAATCGCCGCGTTCGTCACCACCCCGGCCGATATCCGCGCCAAGACCCGGGCCGCCATCGCCGCCGCCGTCGACCTGATCGCCGACAGTCCGCGTAAGGCGCGCATCGTCACGGTCGAAGCCCAGTTGAACCCCGCCTTGCTGCAGCGCCGTGCCGAGGTGATGCGTTCCTTCGCGGGCATCATGCTGGCGGTGTGCGCCGCCGAGGTCGGCGCGGAGATCGTCGAAAATGCCGGGGACCGGGCCGAATTCGCGGCCACGCACCTGCTCGGCGGCCTCTGGGAAACGACCAACAGCTGGCTGTCGGGCACCCTTCCCATCTCCCGCACCGACCTCATCGACCGCTCCACCGACCAATTCCTGCTCACCGCAGAGCATTTGATCGGCGCACCGCTCACGCAGTGAGGATTGTGCGCCGCCAGGCCGAACGGCGCTAACGGCCGGCGCGTTCCAGCAGAACGACCGGAATCTGCCGCCCGGAAGCGATCTCGAAGTCGGCGAACTTCGGCACGAGCGCTACCTGTTCGGCCCAGATCTGTGCCCGCTCAGCCCCTTCGGTGCGCCGGGCTACGGCGGACACCGTTTCCGAGCCCGCTTCGACGGCGACCTGCGGGGCGGCCATGAGGTTGCGATACCAGGCCGGGTGGTGCGGGCTGCCGCCGTGCGTGCCGAAGACCGCCCAGCTGTCGCCGACCGGCAGATAGAACAGCGGGCTGATTCGGACGCGTCCGGTCTTGGCGCCGGTGTGGTGGACCAGGATGAGCGGCATGCCGCGGCGGTCACCGAAGCCCGGGATCCGCGGGGGGACAGGGCGTCCCGCCGCGAATTCGGCCTCGCTACTCCACGCGGCGTACCCGCCGCTCGCCCGGACCTCGGCGATGATGCGGGCGTTCCAGTCGTTGATATCGGGGGTGGACTGATCGGACATGACATCTCACTTCACTATCCGGAGCATTTGCTCCGCTAAGCTAGCACGTACCGGAGCAGATGCTCCACATAAGGAGATATGCTGGCCGGATGGCAGCACCGGACAGCGTCAGCCGACGCCGCGCGCCCCGGGTGGACGCGATCCGTAACCGGGAGACGATCGTCGAGACGGCTTCGGCGGTACTGGCCGAACACGGCACGGCGGTGGACGTCCGCGAGATCGCCCGCCGCAGCGGGGTGGGCATGGGCACGCTCTACCGGCACTTCCCGAAAAAGGAAGACCTCGTGCACGCGGTGCTGCGCCGGGACTTCACCACGTGGGCGGAATCCGCGCGGCAAGCGGCCATCGACGCCACGGATCCCTGGACCGCCCTGACCGACTTCTACCAGCAGGCTCTCACCGGCTACGCCCGGCACCGCGCGATCGTGGAGAACTTCGCCCTCACGTGGACGGACCCCGACCTGGAGGGCATCGAGCAGCTTCGTCTCGTCATCGAGCAACTCCGCGCCCGGGGCACCGAGGTGCTGCGGCCCGGCGTGACCACCGATGATCTGCTGCTCCTGCTGGTTTCGCTGGGACACGCCGTCCAGATCACCGGCGAAGACAACCCGGACAGGTGGCATCGACTGCTGCGCATCTCCCTCGACGGGCTGCGGGCCGAACACCGGGAACCCCTCATTCCGTGAGTGCGGGCTTCGGCGGGAGCCAGGCGGGGGTGGCGAGGGCCATGGGCAGGAGGGTGGCGCCCAGGAGGGCGACGGTCACCGGGAGGGAGCACACGGTGGTGGCCAGGGCGGCGAAGGCGAAGACCGCGAGGGCGACGACCTCACCGAGCAGGCCGGAGACCGAGGTGACGGTGGCGCGGGCCGGTCCCTCGATGGCGTCCTGGAGCCGGGCCGCGGCGACGATACTCGCGTTGTACACGATGCCGTAGGACACCCCGATTGCGGTGAAACCAAGGCAGGCAAGCAGATACCCGACGCCCGGGTGGTGCTCGGCCAAGCCGGTGATCAAGGCACCGCCGACGAACAAGCACCCACCGGCACCGACGGCGCAGGCCATGGTGCGCGCCGACATCCCTTCGGTGCGCCCGGCCAGCAGCGAGCCGACCAACGAGCCGACGACCGTGAGACCCACCAGCAACGGCACCACCGCCGTGGTGACGCCGACCGCCTCGGCCAGCAACGCGAAATACTCGTCGAACGCCGTCACGCCGAACAGCAGCGCCCCGAGGAACACGCCGTTGCGCACCGCTCGCACCCGAACAGCCTCCCCCACACCGGTTTTCAACATCGCCAGGTAGCGCGCGAACGGGCTCGTGGCGTGGTCCACCAGCGCGCCGGCCTCGTTCGACGCCGCGCGGTGATCGTGCACCGCCGACGACGCTTCGCTCGGCCCGGCGGCGTAGGGCTTCGCCGTGTCGATCCAGCCGCGATCGTCGGCCGACGCGCGATCGGCCGCGTTCGAATTGACGTCCACCTGGCACGAAACCTCCTCGCCCGCCTCGTCTTCCAGTTCCTCGATGGCCGCGGCGGAGACGGATTTCGGGGCACTGGGGAGAGCAAAGGCGAGCAGGGTGTGCAAGGCGGCGAAAACTACGCTGGACCACCCGATCAGGGCATAGCCGCCCCAGAGGTAGAGCGGAGTGGCGGCGACGATGCCGATGACGATGGCGGTTTCGGACGCGGCACGGGTGTAGCCGAGCAGGCGCGGATAGGTCGACGGCGCGCCGCGCGCGACCAGGTCGTCGTACAGCAACGCTTCGAAGGTGCCGGACGCCAAAGCGCCTGCCGCGCCCCACAGTACGAATCCCGAGGCGAAGCCGAAGTAGGTCGGGACCAGGGTCCAGAGGGCGAAGCCGGCGGTCAGCAGGACACCGCTGAGGACGAGCAGCGCCCGGCGCGAGACGGTATCGGCCCACGCGCCGGAGGGCACCTCGAGCAGGAACGCGGTGACCGACCAGATCGCGAACAGTGACGAGATCTGCCCCGTGCTCAACCCGTGCTCGGCGAACAGCAGGGCGTACACCGCATAGAACGGAATCAGCTCACCGATGCCCTTGAAGAGCACCACGCGAACCGCGAGGGAACGAACTGTTCCGGCGCTACCCGTCAGCCGGGCCAGCACCGTCCGGACAGATCAACAGCCGTAAACGAGCAAACGCATGCCCCCCAGCATGCGCATCCGCTCAACCCAGGTCAACCGGATTATCCACACTCCGACGCGACGTAGACCCACCTGCTACGGACCTGGGCGTCCGCCGGGACCTGGAGTCGGTTCAGCCGGGGCCGATCTGCCGCGGCAACCCGACCGCGGCTCAACCGAGGGGCAACCAGCCATTGGCGGCGTGCATGGAATCCCCGTTGCCGAGTTCGCGATCATGCGTGCCGGGACCGACCCGCCCCTGGTTCTCGTTGAGGTCGCTGATCAGTTCGGCGACCGGATGCGAGTCGCTGTAGTGGTAGCCCTGGGCGAGCGCGAAGCCGAGTTCGGTGAGCACCGCGGCCTGGTACTCGGTTTCCACGCCTTCGGCGATGACCTGCAGATCGAGCGCACTGCTCAGCGCGGCGATCACGCCGAGCAGCGGCGGCGCAGGCGAATCGGAGCGGATCGCGGCGACGAAGGACTGGTCGACCTTGAGGATGTCGCTGGGCAGCGTGGCGAGCCGGCTGAGCGAGGAGTATCCGGTGCCGAAATCGTCGATGGCGATGCGCACGCCCCGCTCGCGCAGCGTGTGCAGGTTCGCGATGGCGGTCTGCGATTCGGCGGCGAGTTCGCTCTCGGTCACCTCGAGCACGAGCTGATGGGCGGGCCAGCCGGTAGCACCGAGGATGCCGGCGACCCGGTCGGCGTAGCCGGCTTCGGCCAGTTCGAGCCCGCTCACGTTGACGTTCAGTGTGAGGTCGAGTTGCGCGAAGGTGTCCTGCAACCGGGCGGCGTCGGCGCAGGCGCGGCGCAACACCAGCTCGTCCAGGTCGGAGATGAGGTCGTATTCCTCGGCGACGCGGATCAGTCCCTCGGTGGTGACGTCGGGTTGCGCGCTCGACGACCAGCGCAGCAACGCCTCGACGCCGACCGCTTTGCCGCCGCCCTCGGTGAGGCTGACGATCGGCTGGTAGTGCACGTCGAGGGCGCCGCGGTCGATCGCCTCGCGCAGTTCCACCGCGAGCGGCAGTTGCCGCGACGATTCGAGCACCGTCCGGTTGCGGCCCGCCTGCTTGGCCCGGTACAGACCGACATCCGCGCGACTGACCAGCAGCGAGCCGGATTCGCCCGGCTGCCAGGAGGTCACGCCCGCCGAGCACCCGGTGGTCACCGCGGCGCGCAGCTGCTCGGTGAGCAGGATGGCCGCCTGCTCGGTGGTGTTCGGCAACAGCAGCGCGAACGCGTCGCCGCCGTAGCGGGCCAGACGCTGTTCCGGCGCAAGCAGTTTCGACCAGGTGTCGGCGACGCGCTGGAGCACGGCGTCGCCCGCGCGGTGGCCGAGATGGTCGTTGATCTTCTGGAAACGGTCCAGGTCGACGAGCACGAGGGCCAGTCCCTGACCGGTGCGTGAAGCCTGCTCGATCGCGGAGTTGAGCGCCCGATCGAAACCGCGGCGGTTCAAAAGCCCGGTGAGCACGTCGATATCGGCTTCCGACGCCATCCGGGTGAGGATCCCGACGACGATGCCGACACCGAGCGTCACGCCCGCCGGGATGAGCCCGGACCACCACGGCAAACCCGGCTCGACGGGGCGCGCCGGCAGCACCCATAGACACAGGACCAGCGCGAAGGCGATGTGCGAGGCGGCATACGACCACGCGAAGAACAGCGCGGCGTCGCAGGCGATGAAGACGTAGAACGCGGCGAGACTGATGGCGCCGACGGTGTTCGGGAATGCGTAGACCGCAATCGTCACCAGCACGGTCGCGATCGCGACGTACATGTGGTGGATCGAGTGCGGCAGCCGCGGGCCCCAGGCGAGCAGGGTGAGCCCGAGCGTCAGCGCGATCGCCGCAGCCGTGCCCACCAACGGCCGATTACCCTCGTCGCCCGGGGCGATCGCAGTAATCAGCAGACCCAGCACACCGCCCATGACGTAGAACGCCCCGGTGGTCCGAGCCATGACCATAGCTGTCGCCAGCGCCGATGCCGCCCGCACCCGGGTTCGGGTATCGCCGCGCGCCCCGATTCCTCGCACGGGGAACAGCCTAGACACAACGAATCCCGACGGTTGCCACATCCCGTGAATCCGGCATGGCGAACAGGTAGCTATTCACGGAGACGAAACATATTCGGACCGTGCGCGGGGTTCCACAGCGGACCCGGCCGGTCCGGTCAAACCCGGTGTGCGCAGCGAACGTTGGGCGTCGTCACCGCGGCGGGGTGAGCACCTCGGTGCCGACGAACGGGACCAGCGCGGCGGGCACCCGCACCGAACCGTCGGCCTGCTGATGGTTCTCCAGGATCGCCACGATCCAGCGTGTCGTCGCCAGCGTGCCGTTCAAAGTGGCTGCGATCTGCGGCTTTCCGTTCTCGTCGCGGTAGCGCACGGCGAGGCGACGGGCCTGGAAGGTGGTGCAGTTCGAGGTCGAGGTGAGTTCCCGGTAGGTCTGCTGGGTCGGCACCCAGGCCTCACAGTCGAACTTGCGCGCGGCCGAGCTGCCGAGATCGCCTGCGGCGACGTCGATGACCCGGTAGGGCACCTCGACAGCGGCGAGCATGTCCTGCTCCCAGGCGAGCAACCGCTTGTGCTCGGCGTCGGCCTGCTCGGGCGTGGTGAAGACGAACATCTCGATCTTGTCGAACTGATGCACCCGGATGATGCCGCGGGTGTCCTTGCCGTAGCTACCCGCCTCCCGCCGGAAACAGGTCGACCAACCCGCGTACCGCTTCGGCCCGCCGCTCAGATCGAGGATCTCGTCCGAGTGGTAACCGGCCAGCGGCACCTCCGAGGTGCCGACCAGGTACAGGTCGTCCTCTTCGAGGTGATAGACCTCGGCCGAGTGCTGACCGAGGAACCCGGTACCCGCCATGATCTCGGGCCGCACCAGCACCGGCGGGATCATCATGGTGAAGCCGTTGGCGACCGCACGCTGGGCCGCCAGCTGCAACAGACCGAGCTGGAGCAGCGCGCCGTAACCGGTCATGAAGTAGAACCGCGCGCCCGACACCTTCGCGCCACGTTCCATGTCGAACAGCCCGAGCGAATCGCCGAGCTCCACATGGTCCTTCGGCTCGAAGTCGAATTCCCGTGGCGTGCCGATGGTTTCCAGGACGACGTAGTCGTCCTCGCCGCCGGCCGGCGCGCCCTCCTGCACGACGTTCGAGATCGCCCGCTGGGCGGCGTCCAGGTCGGCGTCGGCCGCGTGCTGCGCGACCTCGGCGTCCTTGACCTTCTGCGACATCTCCTGCGCCTGCGCGAGCAGGGCGGGCCGTTCCTCTTTACTCGCCTTGCCGATCACCTTGCCCATCGCCTTGTGCTCGGCACGCAGGTTGTCGGCGGTGGCGACGGCGGCACGGCGCGCCGCGTCGGCCTCGAGCAGGGCATCGACGAGGGCGGGGTCTTCGCCGCGGGCGCGCTGCGAGGCACGGACCGCGTCGGGGTTGTCCCGCAGGAATCGGAGGTCGATCATGGGCATTGAGCCTAATGGTCTGGGGATTGTTGTTTCACGCCGATATCCCAGGATGTAAACCACCGGCCGAATCGCCCGGGCATAGTTGCCGGATGGGCACAACTTTCGACGAAGCCGCGATCGATGAGGCGTTGACCGAGCTGACCGCGGGCGAGAAGGCCTGGGCCCAGACCTCGCTGCGCAGGCGCCGCGAACTGCTCGACGACATCAACACCAGAACCGGCCGCTTCGCCGACGACTGGGTGCGCGCCGCACGGACCATCAAGGGCTTGGCCGAGGATTCGCCGCTGGTCGGCGAGGAGTGGATGTCCGGCCCGCTCACCCTGTTGCAGGCCACCGCCGCCCTGTCCGCGACGCTGGCCGCGCTGGCAGAAGGGCGTAGCCCGCTCGACGGCGTCGCGGTGCGGACCGCGCCCGGCGATCGCGTCGCGGTGCCGATCCTGCCGCACAGCGCCTACGACCGGTTGCTGCTCAACGGCTTCGAGGGCGAGGTGTGGCTGCGTCCCGGCGTCGACGCCGACACCGCGCGCCGGCGCGCAGGACTCGCCCAGCTCGACCCGAGCGCGACCGCGGGCATCGGGGTGGTGCTCGGGGCGGGCAACATCACCTCGATTCCGCCGCTGGACACGCTGTACGAGCTGTACGCGCACAACCGCGTCGTCCTACTGAAGCTGAACCCGATCACCGACCCGCTGTTCACGGTGTTCGAGATGATCTTCGCGCCGCTGTGCGAGCTGGGGGTGCTGCGCATCGTCACCGGCGGCGCGGAGACCGGCCGCTACCTGGTGCACCACGGCGACGTCGCGCACGTGCACATGACCGGCAGCGCGCACACGCACGACGCGATCGTGTGGGGGCCGGGGCCGGAGGGACTGGAACGGAAGAAGGACCGCAGGCCGCTGCTGGACAAGCCGATCACCAGCGAACTCGGCGGAGTGTCGCCGACCATCGTGGTGCCCGGCGACTGGTCCGACGCGGACCTGCGCTACCAGGCCGAGCACGTGGCCACCCAGCGGCTGCACAACGGCGGCTACAACTGCGTCGCCGCACAGGCGCTGGTGCTGAGCAAGGACTGGCACCTCAAGGACAAGTTCCTGGCCGAACTGCGCACGGCGCTCGCGCAGGCGCCACAACGCACCCCGTACTACCCCGGCAGCGACACCCGGGTGGCTGACGCGCTGGCCGCCTACCCCGCGGCCGCGCAGGTCGAGGGCGGGCGGGTGCTGGTCGAACAGGTACCGCTCACCGACACCCCGCTGCTGCGCACGGAATACTTCTCGCCGGTGCTCGGCGTAGTCGAACTGCCCTACGCGGGCACCGAATTCCTCTCGCGCGCGGTCGAATTCGCGAACACCGAACTCACCGGCACGCTCGGCGCCAACGTGCTCGCGCACCCCGCGACGATCCGCAACCTCGGGGCGGGTTTCGAGCGCGCGCTCGAGCAATTGCGCTACGGCGCGATCGCGGTGAACGCGTGGACCGGGCTCGCGTTCCTGGCGCCGCGCGCCTCGTGGGGCGCCTTCCCCGGGCACACGCTCGACGACGTGCAGAGCGGGATCGGCGTGGTGCACAACGCGTTCCTGCTCGACGACGTGGAACGCACGATAGTGCGCGGTCCGTTCCGCCCCGCGCCGCGCTCGGTGCTGCACGGCGAACCGGCGCTCTCGCCGAAGCCGCCGTGGTTCGTCGGCAACACGACCGCGGCGGCGACCGGGCGCAAGCTCACCGAGTTCTACGCCACCGGCAACCCGGCCCGGATCCCCGGCATCTTCTGGTCCGCGCTGCGCGGGTGAGCGCGTGCGCTGCGGGGCCGAGCCGGTCCGTGCAGCACGGCGGAGGTGGTCCGTGCACCGGGGGTTCAGCGCGGAAAGGTCTGATCGGACCAGGTCGTGGCACCGCAGGCCGGAGACTGCCATGATGGATCGCGATGTCCCCTTCCGATCATGTGCCCCAGTCCGACCCGTCGAGTCGGTTTCCCGCGCGCGGTAAGCCGTCCCGCACCGCCGGGGTGCGGCGCGTGTTCGACTCGGTGCGTGGCGTGTTCACCGGTGAGACCGCGCTGCCCGCGCCCACCCTGCGTTGGGGTCTGCTGCTGGTCGCCGCGGGCGCGGTCGTCGCGGCGCTCGTCACGCTGTTCGTCACCGGCTTCGACAACAAGGGGCTCGAGGCGCACACGCCGGGCTCGCCGGCCGAGCCGGTGGTCGACAAGGAGTTCGGCACCGCGGTCAAGGGTGATTGCCTGAGCTGGTCCAAGCCGGACCACTCCGATCTGGTCAAGGTGCGCTGCGACGCGAAGCACATGTTCGAGGTCGCGGCCGATGTGGACATGAGCAAGTACCCGGGCAAGGAATTCGCGCCCGGCGCCCGCTTCCCCGACTCGCTGCGGCTCACCGAACTGAAGGAAGAGCACTGCGTGCCCGCGGTGCAGGACTACCTGGGCGGGCGGTTCGATCCGCGCGGGCGCTACATCGTCGGGCTGATGTACCCGAGCCCGGACGGCTGGCAGCACGGGGACCGCACGCTGCGCTGCGGCTTGCAGTACGCGGCGAGCGCGGGCACCCCCGCCTCGACCGGCAGCGCCACCCAGCACGATCAGTCGAAGGTCTACGGGCCCGGCGTCTGCCTGGGCATCAACCAGAGCCTGCCCACCGATCCGGTGGACTGCTCGCAGGTGCACGCGGTCGAGGTGGTCTCCACCATCGACCTCGGCCAGCGCTTCCAGGGCGGTCCGCCCGCCAAGGAGGAGCAGGACCGGTTCGTCGAGGACGAGTGCGCGCGCACGTCCTCGGACTATCTCGGCGGGCCCGACGTGATCCGCAACAAGACCCTCACGCTGTTCTTCGACTACCTGGACGCCCGCAGCTGGCTGGCCGGCAGCCGCAAGCTGGACTGCATGGTCGGCAAGGGGGCCGACCGGGAAGGGTTCGCGCCGATCACCGGCTCGGCCAAGGGCGACATCCTGATCAACGGCCAGGCGCCGGAACCGCCGCCGAACACCGGCCGGTCCACGCCGACGCCGCTGCCCGGCGCCGCGCCGCTGCCGCCGCAACCCCAGCCGAGGTAGTCCACGACGATGTCGGTCTCCATGTCCGAGGACCGGTTCGAGGAATTGGTCGGCGACGCGCTCGACCGGATCCCGCCGGAGCTGGCCCGCGCCATCGATAATGTGGTTGTGCTGATCGAACCTCGCAATTCGGAGGATCCACATCTGCTCGGTTTGTATCAAGGCATCGCGCTGACCGAACGAGACAGCCATTACGGCGGCTCGTTGCCCGACACGGTGACCATCTATCGCGACTCCATCCTGGCGATCTGTGCGGATGAGAACGAGGTGGTCGAGGAGGTGGCGATCACGGTGATCCATGAGATAGCGCACTATTTCGGCATTGACGAAGACCGCCTGCATGAGCTGGGATGGGGCTAGTCTTTACCCCAGCTGTATGAGTGCGGTTGCAGTTGGGGTGAGCAGGGAAGAAACTTTAGGGGATTCGATGGAACCGATTGCCTGGCTGTCGCGTCCTATCACTCGAAGGGGGAATTCTCGTGGTTCCGCCCCATAGCCGCCACTAGAAGGAGTCGAGTCATGGTTGGCCACGTACTAGTCGCACCCGAAGTCGTCCTCGCCGCCGCCGCCGAGCTGGACCTGCTCGCCGACCGGCTGGCCGCCGCCGCCGCGCTCACCGCGCCCGCGACGCATGTCATCCCCTCCGGTATGGACGAGGTCTCACTGCACGCCGCGAACCACCTCAACAAGGGCGCCGCGACGCACGACCAGGCCGTCGCCCAGGGCATCCTCGAGCTGCACCACGCGGCCGCGACGCTGCGTTCCCAGCTCGTCACGCATATCGGTGAGGACGTCGTCCGGGCCGGCACGATCGGTGCCGTCAGCTCCACCATCGCCTAAGCCTGCGGGCACAGCACAGAAGAACAAAGCAAGGGGAGAAACGCATGACCGCAGGAATCACCGGGGTGTTCTGGCTGCCCCGATTGGCAGAAGGAAACTCGATCGCGCTCAACGCGGGCGCGCATGCCGTGCCGATCTCGGCCGCTGCCACCGCGTGGGGTGGTCTGACCGCCGCCTGGATCGACGCCACCGCGACCGTCGCCCGCGTGATGGCCGAGCTCGGTGTCGGCATGCAGGGCCTCAACGGCATCTCGGCGCTGTCCAAGCTGACCGGCTTCGTCGGCTGGGCCGAGCAGCAGGGCGTCATGGCGGCCACCATGAGCTCGAAGGCGGCCTCGAACGCGATCGCCTACACCGTGGCGTCGATCGCCATGCCGAGCATCCCGGAGATCGCGGCCGTCGACGCGGCCCGCGTCGCCGCCTACTCGACCGGCGGCGTGCTCAACGGCACCGCCGAGGCGGCCGAAGCCGCGAAGGCCGCGCTCGATCTGCGCGCCGCGCTGACCATGGAGACCTACGAGGCGGCCACCACCGCGATGGTCGTGACCCCGGGTGAGTTCATCAACCCGCCCGCGATCGCGCACGGCGCGGGCCAGGCGAACGCGGGCGGCGCCGAACAGGCCGCGCAGAGCACCACCAACGCCGACCCGGTGCAGACCGCGATCTCCGCGGCCGGCGCACTGGTCAACAACCCGGCCGTGGTGAGCGCCGCGACGCAGGTGGCGAACGTCGCGGGTTCGGTGGCGACCACCGGCGTGTCCACCGTGGGCACCATCGGCTCGCAGGCGGTCTCGGCCGTCACCAGCGCGGTCGCCGCGCCCGGAATCACCGCTGCGGCACCGGCTTCGATGGTCGGCGGAGCAGGCCTGGCGGCTGCCGCCGCGTCGTCCGCGACCCGGTCCGCGTCCCTCGGCGGCAGCACGGTGTCGTTCGGCAACGGCTCGCTGAAACTCCCCGAAGGCTGGGGCGCGGGTAGCGCGGCAGGCGGTGCACCCGCCACGGCCGCCGTCGTCGAGAACACCGCGGTGGCGCAGCCCACCGGCGCGCCGGTGCGCAACAACAACGGCGCCCACGGCAGCCCGCTGCTGGGCAACCAGGTGCGCGACGAGGACGACGAGTCCGAGCACAAGAGCCAGGACTACCTGCGCTCGACCGAGCACTTCAACGACGGCCGCTACGCCGCGGACGGAGTGATCGGCGCCGAACCCGCCGGAACGGCGGCTAAGTGACCGTACTGGGTGCGGGCCGCGGCCCGTCACTGCTGAAGTCGGTTGTGCTGTCGCTCGACGAGATGCAGTTCCTCCTGGAGAAACTGGAGATCGACGAGGTGCCCGTCGTGCTGGACGCGCGCGGGCAATACGACAACGTGGCCGACCACGACGCAGCGATGGCCGTGGCCGCTCAGTCGCTCACCGATCGGGAACTGCTGATCGGTGATGCGGTGCATCACGAACTCGAAGACCGGCTGCAGGCGCTGTACCGACCGCACTGGGTGGTCGCGCTACGGCTGCATGTGGACGGTGCGATGAGTCGCATGTGTCTCGCGAAGGGCGACGATGTTGTCACCGTCGCCCTGCGCGGGCCGCAGTCCTACGTGATCGACGAGGTCGAAGACGACCTGCCCGGCCCGGTGATCGCGGCACTCGGCCCCGCCGAACCGCTCGACCTGACCGGCATGAACGCGCCGACCGAACAGCTCGTCCCGATCTTCGACGACACCGGCGACGCGGCCGCCACCGCCAACCGGCTCGCGAAAGTCGGCACCCCGCCGCGCGATGCGCAGACCCTCGCCTCCGCGATGGTGCAGATCCATTCGCACGCCGAAATCGTCGGCGTCGTCTACGGCGACGGCACCCGCGACGTCACCGACAACCACATCGCCGTATTCAACACCCGCTCCGGACGTTTCATCGCCACGGCCAGCAAATCCGACGACGGCGTGAAATGGACGTCGTTGAGCCCGGGCACCCCGGGGCGGTTACGAACCGCGTTGCAGGACTTGATCAGTGGGCTGCCGGAGCGAGAAGAGTTCCCGGCCAAGCCGCAGCAGGGGTGAGCGGGGTTGCTTGCATGACGGTGTGCAGCTGACGGTTGCGGGCGGGGTGGGTTCCACAGACAGTCCACACTGGTCACAGGGCATACAAACCCTGTGAACCGTATGCACGCTCTGTGGGGCCGCACCTATCTGTCGCTTGGGTGCCACTGGCAGCGGGCCGTGCACGGTGCGGGCCCGCTGCGCCCTGAATTGCCACGCTGCGCACGAACCCGTCGCGGGCGACAAGGTTGCGCAGCGGCGAGTTCGTGCGTCGGTGCGTGCCGAACGCCTCGGGCGGCCCGGCGAGTGGTCGCGCGACGCGCGCGTTTCAGTTCGCTGCGCGCGGAATGGTGAGCGATTTTGCGCGCGGGACGCGAAACGGTGCGCGGGACGCGAAACGGTGCGCGGGAGGGGAAACGGTGCGCGGGAGGGGGATTCGGGGGCGGGGTCAGCCCATCGGGTCGTCGGGGGTGGGCGAGACGTCGTAGCCGAAGGGTGGGGTGAAGCGGCCCCAGCGGATGCAACTCCAACCGCCGTCGGGGAGCGGGACCAGTTCGATGGTTTCGGTGTTGTCGAGATGGTTGTTCGTGGTGAAGGGCGGGCGGACGTCGGCCAGGTAGCGGGAGACCAGGCGCATGGCGGCACCGTGGTTCACGAGCAGGACATCGCCCTCGCCGGAGCCGGACAGGTAGCGCTCGCGCAGGTCTTCGATCACGGGGAAGAACCTGGCCAGGATGTCGTTGCCGGATTCCCCGCCCGGGATACGTTCGTCCAGATCGCCCTCGTGCCAGGCGCGGTAGATGC
Organism: Nocardia brasiliensis NBRC 14402; assembly: GCF_000308475.2. Classification (GTDB taxonomy): domain Bacteria; phylum Actinomycetota; class Actinomycetes; order Mycobacteriales; family Mycobacteriaceae; genus Nocardia; species Nocardia brasiliensis. The sequence goes on from NZ_BAFT02000095.1 coordinate 47,428, forward strand.
GCTGGAAGAACAGGTGCGCTTCCTCGCTGTGCAAGCCCTCCAGGTCACCGGCCTGCACCTCCTGCAGGTTGTCCAGAACGGTGGCGGGCACGCCGGTCGCGGCCTCGATGTAGCCCGCGGTCTGCCGGGCGCGCAGCGCGGCCGAGCAGAACAGCACGCGCGGCGGCGTCAGCAGGGTCTCGCCGAACGTCTTCGCCTGTGCCGCACCGCGTTCGGTGAGCGGCAGGCCGGGCACCTTGGTATCGAGCAATTTCGCGACGTTGCCCTCGGTCTCGCCGTGCCGGACCAGCACCAACTTGCCCGGGCCGATCGTGCGGTCGGAATCCGGTGCGGTACTCACAGATCCGCCACCCCCTTTCGCAGCTGAGTCAGCCACGCCGCCGCGGGCTCGTCGGACGGCGGCGGCGTGCCGGTCGCCGAGGTCGCGGGCCAGGAACCGAGGAACCGGATCCGGGCCGTGCGATGCAAAGCCTTGAGGGCCTCGGCGACCGCGATGTCATCGATATGCCCGACGCAGTCGAGATAGAAGCGGTAGGTGCCCATCCCGGTCCGCGTCGGCCTGGATTCGATCCTGGTCAAATCGATACCGCGCGTGGCGAATTCGGCGAAGGCGCGCATCAGCGAGCCGGGTTCGTTCGGCAGTTCGAGCACGATCGAGGTCCGGTCGGCGCCGGTGGCCGGCGGTGCCACCCGAGGCGGCGTCACCAGCACGAAGCGGGTGATCGCCTGCTCGACGTCGGCGACACCGGTGGCCAGCGCGATCAAACCGAGCCGTTGCCCGGCCAGCGCGGTGGACACGGCGGCATCGGCCTTACCCGCCGCGACGTCCTCGGCGGCCGCGGCGTTGGACGCCGAGGTGTAGGGCTGCGCCTGCGGCAACTCGCGGGCGACCCACTCGCGGACCTGCGCGGCGGCCACCGGATAGGCGGCCAGCGTGCGCACCTCGGCGAGGGTGGCGCCGGGGCGGCCCAGGATCGTGAAGGTCACCTCCAGCTCGGTTTCCGCGACGATCTGTAACCGCGGACCGATCGCCAGGGAATCGAGGGTCGCGGAGATCGAACCCTCCACGGAACTCTCGATCGGCACCACCGCTCCGTCGACGTCTCCGCTACGGATCAGCTCCAGCGCGGCACCTTGACTGGGCGCGGCGACACGCTCGACAGCCCCTTCGAAGGCTCCCGAGATCTCGAGGTCGGCGAGGGCCATCTCGGTGAAGGTTCCGGAGGGCCCGAAGTACGCGATACGCGGCACGGTTACGACCTTACTTGCGTCCGCCGCCGACCCTCCCGAGATTCACCGCGTCCCCACCCTCACCTCGCCCTCCGGTCACCCCCGGTTCAGGAGGTGGCCAGGGGTGTCAGAGCCGCGGTGAGGGTGTCCGGGTCGTCGGTTTCGATGGCGAGCAGCACGGCGCGGAGTGCTTCTACCGCAGGGGGTTTCAGGCCGGTCAGGAAAGGGAGATCGGGGTGGGCGAGGGCGGCCGGGACGTCCTCACCGCAGAGGGCGGCGGCGGTGGCGGCGATGATGGCCAGGGCGCGATCGCCGGAGCCGGTGCGGGCGACGAAACCCGAGTCGGTGTGCACGATGCCGGCCAGGAATTCGGCGATCTCGGCGTCGGGCGCGTCCGCGTCGCAGACGGGCACCGGCACCTCGGCCCGAGGGGTGCGGACCAGACCTTCGACCAGGCTGCGCCGTGCGGGCACGGTCAATGCCACGAGTACCGGTTCGCTCGCTGATTCCGATCCGTGCGCCATCGACCCACCGTAACAACCGGGTTCGCGTCCGGGTCCGCGGGTGAATTCTCAGGATCAGGGTGGCGGGAACGCTTGCGGATGTCCCGGACGTCACTTAGCTTAGGGTAACCTAATTGAGCGCCGAGCGAGGCGAGCAGAGCCCGACCACGGAGGTTTGTATGCCGCGTCCGACACCGACCGTCGCGCCGTCCACGGCCGAGCGAGTGCGCAGTGCCTGCGCGCATGCCGAACACGCCGTGCTGGCCATGCCCGGCATCGATCCGACGCCGATCTCGGTCCATCACGTGCGTGAATGCGGCGACGCCGTGATCGCGGTGCCGACCACGTCGGTGGCCGCGGTGCTGGCCGGGAATTCGCCGGACGCGGGCGCCCCCGCGGTGCTGGAGCTCACCGATCACGCGCCGCTGCCGCTGCGCGAGCCGGTGCGCGCGCTGGTGTGGCTGCGCGGCTGGGTGCGGGCGGTGCCGACGCAGGCGCAGCGCGCGCTGGCTACCGAGGTCGCCAAGGAGAACCCCGATCCGGGCCTGCTCGATGTCGGCCACACCGCGACGCTGCTGCGCCTGGTGATCAACTCCGCGGTGGTCGCCGATTCGACCGGCGCCGAGTCGGTCAGCGTCGACGAACTGCGGCTGGCCCAGCCGGATCCGTTCTGCACCTTGGAATCCGCGTGGTTGCAGCACATGGACGCCGACCATGCCGACGTGGTCGCGCAGCTGGCCAGGCACCTGCCGCCGCGCCTGCAGCACGGCATCGTGCACCCGCTCGCGATCGACCGCTACGGGCTCACCCTGCGCGTCGAGGGGCGCGACGGAGACCACGATTTCCGGCTCCCCTTCACCTCCCCCGCCGACGATATCGAGGCGCTCAGCCGCGCGGTACGCACCCTCGCGGGCTGCCCCTTCCTCAACGGTCTGCGCCGCATCTGAGCATTCGAACCACAGGCGCCGGACGCCAGGCACTGCACCGGCTCGCCCGGGGCGGTGGGCTCTCTCCGCATCGGCAGCGGCCAGGGCCGCTTCGACCGGATCAGGGGTAGCGCTGTCGAGCGCCGCGTAGTCCGCGGCGGTGCGTGGCACGACGCGGGCCGGGCGGGCAATAGATTCGAGGGATGCGTGGTGCGGTTGGTGACGAGTCGGCGGAGCTGACCGGGCGGGAGCGGCTCGGGATCAAGCTCGAGATCGCGGTCGTGCTCGTGGTCACCTTCGGGTTGAGCGGGCTGAATGCGGCGTTGTCGCTGGTGGAGAGCGCGCTCGCGCCGGGCGGCGTGGGTGGGCGCACGGTCGCGTTGAATCCGTCGCGCTCGGCGCAGTCGATCATCGACCTGCTGTTCCAGCTGCTGAGTGTGGCGCGGCTGCTGGGGTGGGCGGCGCTCGGCCTGTACCTGTTGTGGCGCAGCGGAATCGGGCCGCGACTGATCGGGCTGGCGGCGCGCGTGCGGTTCCGCGCGGATGTGCTGCCGGGACTGGTGCTGGCCGCCGTGATCGGCCTGCCGGGCTTGGGCCTGTATCTGACCGCGCACGCGCTGGGGCTGAGCGTGACAATCGTGCCCGCTTCGATCGGCGACCACTGGTGGCGGTTGCCCGCGCTGATCCTGTCCGCCTGCGCGAACTCGCTGGCCGAAGAGATCATCGTGGTCGCGTTCCTGATCACCCGGTTGCGCAAGCTGGGTTGGTCGGAGAATTCCGCACTGTTCGCCTCGGCGCTGCTGCGCGGCAGCTACCACCTGTACCAGGGCCTCGGCGGCGGCATCGGAAACGTGGTGATGGGCTTGGTGTTCGGACGCTACTGGCAGCGCACGAACAAGCTGTGGCCGCTCGTACTCGCGCACGCCACCATCGACGCCGTCGCCTACCTCGGCTACACCGCCCTGCGCGGCCACGTCTCCTGGTTGCCGTAGTACACGAGACCGCCTGTGTGGCAACAGAACAGCAGAAAACGCAGCGGCGGATCCGATACCTCAGCCCGATCCGTCCCGCAGTTCTCCGTTGAGCCGGGCGGCTTGGCGGGTGAGGTGTGCGCGTTCCGGGAGGGACGTGGCGGCGAGGGCGGCTTCGCTGTACAGCCGGGCGGCGGTTTCCGGGTCGCCGTCGCGTTCGCGCAGGTACGCCTCGACGGCGGTGTACCTGGGGAGGGCTGGGTCGAGGTCGGACAGGGCGGCCAGGCCGGCACGTGGGCCGTCGGCCGCACCGACCGCGACGGCCCGGTTGAGACGCGCGACCGGACTGTCGGTGAGCGCGACCAATTCGTCGTACCACTCGACGATCTGCACCCAGTCGGTCTCCTCGGCGGTCTGGGCGTCGGCGTGCAGTGCGGCGATGGCGGCTTGGGCCTGGAACTCACCGAGCCGGTCGCGGGCCAGGGCGGTCTGCAGGATGTCGACACCTTCGGCGATCAGGCGGGTGTCCCACCGGGTGCGATCCTGTTCGGCGAGCGGCACGAGACTGCCGTCGGCGCTGGTTCGGGCCGGGCGACGCGCGTGATGCAGCAGCATGAGCGCGAGCAGACCGGCGACCTCCTCGTGCGCGGTCACGGCCGCCAGCTGGCGGGTGAGCCGGATCGCCTCGGCCGCGAGATCGACATCACCGGAGTAGCCCTCGTTGAACACCAGATAGAGCACGCGCAGCACGGTCGCGACCTCCCCGGCCCGGTTCAGCCGGACGCTCGACACGGTCCGTTTGGCCCGGCTGATCCGTTGCGCCATGGTCGCTTCCGGCACGAGGTAGGCCTCCGCGATCTGGCGCGTGGTGAGCCCGCCGACCGCGCGCAAGGTGAGCGCGACGGCCGACGCCGGGGTCAGGGACGGATGCGCGCACAGGAAATACAGCTGCAGCGTGTCGTCCGCGGTCTCGGCCGGACCGGGCGCGGGCTCGACCTCGACGAGTTCCTCCCGCCTGCGCCGCGACGTTTCGGCGCGGGCGGCATCGAGGAATTTGCGCCAGGCGACCGCGACCAGCCAGCCCTTGGGATCACGCGGCGGCTCGTCCGGCCAGCCGCGCAACGCTTCGATCAGCGCCTCCTGCACGGCATCCTCGGCCGCCGCGAAGTCTGCGCCGCGGCGGACGAGGATCCCGAGGACAGCAGGCGTGAGCGTGCGCAGCATCGCCTCGTCCACCGTCGTCACTCCGTGATGGTCGCCGGCACACCGTAGAACGGCCGCACCTCGAGCCATTCGCAGATCGGCTCGCCGCCGGGCCCCGGCGCCGCGGACAGCTCGCGCGCCAGTTCCACCGCACGGTCCCACGAGTCGACATCGATGATCAACCAGCCGGCGATCAGATCCTTGGTCTCGGCGAACGGCCCGTCGGTCACCGGCGGCCGCCCCTCCCCGTCGTACCGCACGAACGTGCCCTCGGGGGACAGCGCCTGGGTGTCGACGAACTCGCCCGTCTGCTCCAACCGGGCCGCGAAATCACGCATGAACCCGAGGTGCGCGTCGACCTCCGCCGGGGTCCACTGGTCCATCGGCGGGTAGTCCACGGCCGGTGTCGGGCCGCCGCGGTAGTGCTTGAGCAGCAGGTACTTGGCCATCTTGATCTCCTCGAGGTAGTTCGGCCCATTCTGGCCGCTGTGCCCCGGGGACGGAGCCGTCTGCGCGTTCTCGACATCGCGGCGGGCGAAATTCCGAAAACTTTTCCGGTCCGGCAGGTGAACCGAGCCCGAGCGGTCGACCTGCGCCGATCCAGTCGTGACCCAACTGTTCCCGGCCAGGCGATAACAGTGAATCAGCACAGGCGAATTCATAGAGAGTGCTCGGACGGAAGGGCACTGGCTTCGGCGCGCCGGGCCGAGATCGATCCGTCGCACGACCACCCCGAACGACGAGCGATAAGTAGAGTCTTTGTGATGAATGGCGACGACCCCCAGTACCGCGCACCGATGCGCCGGGTGCCGCCGCCCGGCCGGCCGCCGCTGCCGCGGCC
>NZ_BAFT02000094.1 GCF_000308475.2 Nocardia brasiliensis NBRC 14402
GCGCCGTACGTCGAACCGACGCAGGTGATGCGGCGCGGCGGCCCGCACGCACAACCGCTCGCTTATTCGCAGGTGCCGCCGGAGCAGGCCGCGACGCGGATGCCGCCACCGATGGACAAGCGACGCCCGCCGACCCACGCGCCGACCCAGCAGCCGGTCCCCTATCGCGAGGATCCGCCGCCGCCACGTCAATTCCGTGGCGCGCCGCCCCCTCCGCCACCGTCCGCGCCGCCGCGGCGGGAACGGGCTCCGCGGCCGCGCCGCAAGCGCCACTATTTCCGCTGGTTCCTGGTGTTGCTGCTGGTGCTCGTGCTGGCCGCGATCGGTGCCGTGATCCAACTCGACCGATCCCTGACCCGTATCCCCGCGTTGGCGAACTACGCCGAGCGCGTCGGGGACACGCCGGGCACCAACTGGCTGCTCGTCGGTTCCGACGGCCGCGCGGGTCTGTCGCCCGAGCAGGAGCAGGAGCTCGCCACCGGCGGCGAGGTCGGCCCGGAACGCACCGACACGATCATGCTCGTGCACGTCCCGAAGTCGGGTAAGGCGACGTTGGTCAGTCTGCCGCGCGACTCGTATGTCAGCATCCCCGGCAACGGCAAGGACAAGCTGAACGCCGCCTTCGCGATCGGCGGCGCGCCACTGCTCGTGCAGACCGTCGAGATCGCCACCGGCCTGCGCATCGACCACTACGCGCAGATCGGTTTCAGCGGTTTCGCCGGCGTGGTCGACGCGCTCGGCGGCATCGACGTGTGCCTGCCCACCGCCATCGACGACCCGCTGGCCGGGATAAACCTGCCCGCGGGCTGCCAGAAACTGACCGGTCCGGAGGCCCTCGGTTTCGTGCGCAGCCGCGCGACCGCGCTGGCCGACCTGGACCGGATGAACAATCAGCGCATCTTCATGTCCGCCTTGCTGAAGAAGGCGACAAGCGCTGCGACCCTGGCCAATCCGTTCAAGCTCTGGCCGCTGGCCTCGGACACGGTCAAGTCGCTGAAGGTCGACAACGGGGACCACATCTGGAACCTGGGACAGCTCGGCTGGGCGCTGCGCGGCGACACGGTGGCCACGACGGTGCCGATCGGCGGCTTCGACGACACCGCCAGCGGCAACGTGCTGCTCTGGGACAAGAGCAAGGCGAGCGGATTCTTCGAGGCGCTCGCGAAGGACCAACCGATCCCAGAGGATCTGCTCACCAGGTAACGTCGATCACATGGCCGACATCGACGAGTCGTTCCCTGGTCTGCTGCGCGAGCAACTGCACCGCGGCTTCACCGCCGCCCAGCAGTATCTGGCCGCCGCCGTGTACTTCGATTCGAAACGGTTGCCGCAGTTGGCCAAACACTGTTACGCGAAGTCCGCCGAGCAGCGTGCGCACGCGCTGCGGATGGTCCAGTATCTGCTCGATCGCGATCTGGAGATCCGGATCGGCGGGCTGCACGAGGTCCGGTCCAGTTTCGAATCTCCGCGTGCCGCAATAGCTTTCCTGCTGGACGACGAGCAGAGCCGGAGCACCCAGATCACCGGGCTGGCGCGGGCGGCCCGCGAATCGGGCGACTATCTCGGCGAGCGGTTCATCCAGTGGTTCCTCAAGGAACAGGTGGAAGACGTCGCCCGGATGACCACGCTGCTGGCCGTGATCGACCGCGCGGCGGGCGACCTGTTCGATGTCGAACAGTTCATGGCGCGCGAGTTAAGGGCGCCCCAACGCGTCGATACCACGATGCCGAAAATGGCAGGCGCAGCAAAGAATTAATTAGGCAATACTAGCCTCAATAAGGTTGCACTTGGATGACACGCGCCTTGACCAGCGCTAATGTCACCTCTATGTCCAGCCATCCGGAGTCCCCGCGCAGCAAATTCCACGGCCTGCTTCACGATCAGATCAGGCATGAATTCAATGCCGAACATCAATACATCGCTATCGCGGTGTGGTTCGACAATGCTGATCTGCCCCAGTTGGCCAAGCGGTTCTACGCGCAGGCGGTCGAAGAGCGTAATCACGCGATGATGATCGTGCAGTACTTCCTCGATCGTGATATCAGCGTCGACCTCGCCGGGATCGACGCCGCGAAATCCAAGTTCGAGAATGTGCGCGAACCGATCGCGCTGGCCCTCGCCCAGGAGAAGACGGTCACCGACCAGATCATCCAGCTGGCGAGCACGGCCCGCGAAGAGGGCGACTACCTCGGCGAGCAGTTCATGCAGTGGTTCCTGAAGGAGCAGGTCGAGGAGGTCGCCAATATGACCACCCTGCTCAATATCGCCGATCGCGCCGGGTCGAACCTGTTCGATCTGGAAGAGTTCATCGCGCGCGAAATGAGTGGTCCCAGCGATGCTTCCGGCGCGCCGTCGGCCGCGGGCGGCACCGTTTGATCGGCTCGCTGCGATAAGCGACAAGGCCCAGCTCTTCGCGACGAGCTGGGCCTTTTGCCATTCCCTGAGCTAGCTGGCGCTCAGCGTGCTGATCAAGGACGTGATGATCTTCAGGATCTGCTCCATTGGTGTGCCTCATTCCTCATCGTTTTCGGTGAGACTGCCCTCACCTGCACCAGCCTTCGGTGTCAGAGGAGAACCTAACGGAGCAGCGATCATTCAGTTGGATTTTGACTGAATTCAATCCGCTTAATTGTCAGCGCAGGGTGACCTGACGCGAGCGCAGACCGTCGCGCGAACGACGCTCGTCGGCGGTCAGCGGCGCATCCGTGGCCAGTGCCTCGGCCAGCCGGGCGCCGAATTCCTCGGCGGGCTTGGTCCATTCGTCCGCGTGCCGTTCCCGATCCAGGTCGAACACCGGGACGAGCACACCGTGCGTGCGGAACGAACCGGCGAACCGGGAACCTTCGCCGAGGTGCAGTCCGCCCGCGGCGTGCAGCCGGGCCAGCGCCAGCATCAGGTCGTCCTCGTGCTCCGGGCGGACCCAGCGGATATGCGCCTTCTCGCCGGCATCCACCCACCACGCGGCACCTGCGGTGTCCGGCGCGAGCGCGATCCGCGCCGACGGCATGATCGCCTGCTTGGCCTGTTCGATGGTCGCGGCCACCTGCGCGTCGGGCTGCACGCCCTCGGGCACCCACCAGTCGAAGTCCTGGTGCACCGTGAGATCCAGGGCGGCGCCCGGATCGATCACGTCGGCCAGCCGCGGACCGCCCGCCACACTCTCCACCGACGACAGCGAGTCGCCGGGCTCGGCGGACTGCGTCCACAGGATGGCGGCGGCCAGGTCGGCACCCGCGTCGGCGCTCTGGAACTGCGTTTGCGCGCCGACGAATCCGGTCGGCGGCTCACCCGCGCGCGCCAGCGCGGCGACCGCACCGGGAAGCACGGTGGCGAGCACGACCGGGCGCTCGGCCGCGACGCTCGACGCCAGCTTCAGCTCGGCGGTCGCCGACGGCACGAACTCGCGCAGCGCGACCAGATCGCACTCCGCGGCCAGCCCCTCGAAGGGACGCGTGACGGTCTGCGCCGCCTGCTCCTGCGCGGCCTTCCGCTCGGCGAGACGCTGGGCCCGGTTCCCGCCGGGCTTAGGACTGTTGCGCTTGCTCTTACCCACGGGGGGTCAACCTACAGGGTGTGCCCGCCGCCACCCCGCGCGCCACGTCGGCGAATCCCACCCGGCCCCGCCGCCACACCACCGGCCTCCGAATAAGCAACGCACCCAACCACGTTCGCCGTCCTGCCCGCCCCGCACTCCCCGACCCGGCCGCCGACACCCGGCAACCGCCGTTCACCGGGGTATACAAACCACCCGGATGCCGCTCGGCTCACCGGCTGTCGCGTCCAACGGGACCGCCCCCTCGACACGGGTCATCGCCCGCTCGACGGTTCTGCCGCGCACCCCAGCATTCGAGTTCGAGCCGTCGACAGCAGCCCGGCGCCACCGGTTGTCACCACCCCGAATCCCGTTGAGCACGCGGCACTTCCGGGGCGTGCCGTCACACGCCGCCGCGCAGGGTCCGGATGCGGCCGAGTCTGAGCACGCAGCACTTTCCGCCGAGCAGTCACACCCAGCCGCGGAAGGTTGCGTGCGACCGGGCCCACTCGCGCGGGCACTCTCCGCCGAGCGATCACACCCTGCCGCAGAGGGGTTTTGATGTGGCCCGGCCTGAGCGCGCGGCGCTACCCGGCCAGCGGTCGCACCCTGCCGTAGAGGGGTTTTGATGCGGCCGGGTCTGAGCTGCGCGGCGCTACCCTACGAGCAGTCGCACCTGCTGCGAAAGGGTTTGCTGCCCCACCGCGCGGCGCTTCAGGCGCGCGGTCACACCCTGCCGCGGAGGGTATGCGTACGGCGTGGCGCTTTCCGGCGAGCAGTCACAGGCTGCCGCGGAGGGTTTGCGAGTGGCCCGGCCTGAGCGCGCGGCGCTACCCGGCCAGCGGTCGCCTCCTGCCGTAGAGGGTTGGTTTGCGCGCAGTCCGGCCTGAGAGTGCGCGGCATTTCCCGGGTGCGGTCAGGCGCTGCCGAGGAGGGCTTTGGTGCGGCCGGGGTGGTTGGTGGCGACCCAGCTGACGCCGAGGTCGGCGCAGAGGCGGACGTCGTCGGGGTCGTCCACGGTCCAGCAGTAGGTGGCGCGGCCCGCGGCGGCGGCCTTGTCGACCAGTTCGGGGTGTTCGCGCAACGTCTTCACCGACGGTCCGACCGCGGTCGCGCCGACCGTCGTCGCGGCGCTGCCGCCGAGGTAGCGGGAGGATTCGCCGAGCAGCACGGTCGGCAGCAGCGGCGCGGCGCGGCGGATCCGCCAGACCGCGGTCGCGGCGAACGACATCACCACCGCGCGTGAGTGATCGGCGGACGCGGGCGTCGCGATGCCGAACCGCTGCAGCTCGGCGAGCAGCTTGTTCTCCACCAGCGCGCCATAACGCACGGGATGTTTGGTCTCGATGAACAGCTTGGTCGGCCTGCTGCGCCAGTCCAGCACGAGGGTGATCAGCTCGCTGAGCGTGAGCACCGGCGACGGTTCGCCGTCCGCGCCGAAGTCCAGTTCCTTCAGTTCGTCCAGCGTCATCTCGCTGACCAGGCCGGTACCGGACGAGGTCCGGTCGACGGTGCGGTCGTGCACGCACACCAGGTGCCCGTCCCTGGTCAGCCGGACGTCGCATTCGACGCCGTCCGCGCCTTCCTGCAGCGCCAACTCGTATGCGGCGAGCGTGTGTTCGGGACGCGCCGCCGAGGCACCCCGATGCGCCACGACGAACGGTGCGCGACTGCCCTGGCTCACTTGGCCATAACCTCCTCGTGCTCACGGTCCACTGCACCGTCGGGCGGGTTCTGCGGTTCGGCGTCCGCGGCGACGGGCTGCTCGACGGTAGCGGGTGCGCCGCGGCCGCCGGGCTGCACGGGTTCGATCACCGGTACGGGCGGGTCGACGGCGATCACCCAGCGGCGCGCGATCCGGCTGTGGCCGAACGCGTCTCGTTCCTCGATCGCGCGCAGCATGGTGAGGGTGAGCAGCGCGACCGCGGCGGCGACCAGGTCGGTGAACGCCGTGAACAGTACGCCGTCGGCCTTGACCTGCAACGAGTCCGCGGTCCGCCAGTACAGCGCGGCCGCCGCGACGAGGCCGCCGACCACCCAGGCCGCCCACCAGATCCGGATCGCCCGTACCGCCCGCGGATCGTCGCGCTCGGCGACGATCTCGGTCAGGAAGATGCCCGGCCACACCAGGTTGACCACCGGGACGACGCAGCCGAGCACGAGCATGCGCACCGACCGCGGCTCGCCGCGACCGGCCTGCTCGAAGACGGTTCGCCGGGTCCGGATCAGCCAGCCGACCATCGCGAGCGCACTGATCAGCGCAAGCAGCAGAGCCAGCAGCGCGGCGCCGACGACGAACGCGTCGGAGGCGAACAGCAGCGCGGGGTGGATCAACCGGGTCCGGTTGCGCAGCAGCAACAGATAACGCAGCAGCTCGGCGAGCGCCGCGAGGCCGAACACGACCGCGGTGGTGATCAGCAGGGTCGGCACCTTGCGGGTCAGTTTCGCGAACGGCAGCGCCGGGGCGGCCGGTTCCCGCGGCGGCTGGTCGAGCAGACCCCAGCGCGGGATCTGGGTGTAGCGCGGGGTCGCGGTCGCCGCGGGCCGGGCGCCGGAGCTCTTGCGCAGGCGATGATCGGGTCTGCGCGCCACCCACCGGTAGTTACGGCGTTCGGCGGGCGCGTCGATCGGGGCGGGCGACAGCAGCACGCCCCGGCAGCGCGGGCACCAGTGCATCGGAGTCGACTGCACGGCCCATCGCGCACCGCAACGCGCACAAGGTTGGACAACCGTACTCATCGCACCTCAGCTCTCCCTCAGTAGATCTTCGCCTGGTGGTCGCCGTCCGCGATCAGCGGGCGTCCGGCCTGCTGCCACGCCACCATGCCACCGCGGACCTGGATCGCTTCGAAGCCGATGTGCGTGAGGTATTCGACCACCTGGAGAGAACGGCCGCCTTGCCGGCAGATGACGTAGAGGTCGACGTCGAACTCCAGTTCGTCCACCCGGGCGGGCACGTCGACCATCGGGATGTGGATCGCGCCGGGCGCGTGTCCGAGCTGCCATTCGTCCTCTTCGCGCACGTCGAGCAGGATCGCCCGGGTGGGGTCCGGCGTGGCCGGCGCGGCGCGGTCGAAATCGCTCGGCAGCGCGTCCACCGGGACAGAGGGGACATGGGGACTCGTCACGGTTTCGATCCTGCCATGGGCACGCGGGGACCGCGCAGTTCCGGCCCGGCCGGGGACCTCGACAGCAAGCCGATACTTCAGGTATGTTCTGCGTCCCGGAACCCTGAACGAGGCCCGCTCAGGGGCGGCATGTGCCTATCTCCGACAGAGTTATCCACATAATCCACAACCTCATCCACAGGCTGTGGCTATCAGACAGCGCACCAATCCAGGGTTCGGCTATCAAAGCAACCGCTTGGCTAACCCGCTCGCATTCTCGCGCACTCGAATCCGGTCGCTGCGTGTTGCGCTCGGTAACCGCTGGCGTGTCACGCGGCCGCGAACGACCGATCCGAGACTCCCCTCCACCAAGTACATCCCGGAGCGGTCATCCGCCGCTGACCTCGGAACTTGTGGCGCAGCATGTTCCGACATCTACTTGGACGACGCAGTGTGCGGTTCGGTTCCATAAAAAACGAGAACGCTAGCGAAAAACTTAAATATTGGGCTGCACCGGTAGCTGTCGGTAGCCTGTGCGCATGAACGTGAGCAGGGGGCTACTCGACGGAATGGACACGGCCGGACTCAATGTCGCCCTGTCCGAGGCCACGTGCCTCGGCCTGCAGGTCGACGCGGCGGCCGGACAACTACGACTCGATCTAGAGGTGCTGACGCTTCCGGAGAACGGAACGCCCACCGAGGACTACCGCGTGCAGGTGACGTTCACCGGAGTCGGCCGCGTCGCCGCTTCGTTGCGCATGCAGAACTGGGACGCCGTCGAACCGCAGGTGCTGCCGCTGCAGTTGGACGGCCTGGACGAGGCGATCCGCAGCTTCGGCGGCGGCAGGCTGCACGGCTGGGAGTTCATCGACCTCGACGACAGCGGGTGGACGCTGTGGGGCGAGCTGCTCAGCTTCGATACCCGCATCGATGATCACGACTCCGCGCACGTGCTGGAGTTCTCCCAGGAAGAGGGCATCGACCCGCGCGAACTCGATGTGCGCGTGTGGTTCGACAACGTGCTGATCCAGGACGCGAACGGCCAGGAGATCCCGCTGGCCCAGTTCATCGCGGGCGCCACGCGCTGGTGGGCGGCGCACGACGCGGGCGATCCGCGGGCGACGCGGCCCGGTGTCGCGCCGCCACTCTGAACCTGCGCACCCCTACCGCACATCCGGACCGACCGGGTGTGCGGTTTTCGTTCACGTGACCTTCAGGCGCCGCGGCCGGCCGGGCAGCTCACCCCGGTCGCGTGCACCGGGCAGTAACCGCCGGGATTCTTGGCCAGGTACTGCTGGTGATAGCCCTCGGCGTAGTAGAACGCCGAAAGATCGGGCAGCGCCGCGATTTCGGTGGTGATCGCACCGAATCCGGCCGCGGCCAGCCGGGCCCCGAAGGCGTTCGCACTGCCGCGCGCCAGCTCGGCTTGACCGGCATCGACCGTGAGCAGCGCCGACCGATACTGCGTGCCGCGATCGTTGCCCTGCCGCATGCCCTGGGTCGGATCGTGGTTCTCCCAGAAGCACCGCAGCACGGCCCCGTAATCGAGCACCGCGGGATCGAACACGATCAGCACCGATTCGGTATGCCCGGTCTGCCCGCTGCAGACCTCTTCATAGGTGGGATTCGGGGTGAATCCGCCCGCGTAGCCGACCGCGGTCGTATACACGCCGTCGAGCTGCCAGAACTGCTGCTCCGCACCCCAGAAACAACCCATCGCGACCACCGCGACCTGCAGTTCGTCCGGAAATGGTGGATGCAACCGATGACCGTTGACGTAATGGGTATCCGGCACGAGGATCGGTTCCGCACGGCCGGGCAGCGCGTTGTCCGGCGCGACCATGACGGGCGTGGGGAGGCGCAACCGCCCCACTAGTTCGTCGTACCACGACATGGTTCGATGCTACGCGTGAGGTTTCGACCCGGTGCCCGGACCGCGGACACGACGGCGCACAGCCCGCGCGCTGGACGTCAGCGCTGGAATGCGCAGGCCTCGGGCCCGGTTGGAACCGATCGGGTGTACGAATGATGGTTGGGTGCGCCCGCGAAACGGCGCGCCCAGCCCGACATAGGAAGGGACATCGTGGCTGAGTACACGCTGCCAGATCTGGATTACGACTACAGCGCCCTGGAGCCCCACATCTCCGGGCAGATCAACGAGCTGCATCATTCCAAGCACCACGCCGCTTACGTCGCAGGCGCGAACACCGCGCTGGAGAAGCTGGAAGCCGCCCGCGAAAGCGGCGACCACGGCGCCATTTTCCTCTACGAGAAGAACCTGGCCTTCCACCTCGGCGGCCACGTCAACCACTCCATCTGGTGGAAGAACCTTTCCCCCAATGGTGGCGACAAGCCGGTCGGCGAGCTCGCCGCCGCGATCGACGACCAGTTCGGTTCGTTCGACAAGTTCCGTGGTCAGTTCACCGCGGCCGCCAACGGCCTGCAGGGCTCGGGCTGGGCGGTGCTCGGCTACGACACGCTCGGCCAGAAGCTGCTGACCTTCCAGCTCTACGACCAGCAGGCCAACGTCCCGCTGGGCATCATCCCGCTGCTCCAGGTCGACATGTGGGAGCACGCCTTCTACCTGCAGTACAAGAACGTCAAGGCGGACTACGTCACCGCGTTCTGGAACGTCGTCAACTGGGAAGACGTGCAGGAGCGCTTCGCCCGCGCCGTCTCTCAGGGCAAGGGCCTGTTCTTCGGCTGAGTCTGATTGCCGCGCCTCCGCGCGGCGGGTTCGCGAACCCGCGGGCAGTTGCTGCCCGCGGGTTCGGTCGTTTCCGGGGTCCGGGATGGACACGCCCGGGGCGCGGGCCGGTATCGGTTCGACCGACGGCGCCATCTGCCCAGCGAGAACAGCTGGTCAGGCGGTTTCTACCGGCCGACTGGCACTCTTTGGTACTTGTGTGCCAGGTGTTTATTAGGTCATCCTCGGAATCCACAGTTCGAGGACGGGCAAGGCCGCCCCCGGTTTCATGACGGGAGGCACGATGCGTACGAATGAACCGATCGGCATCACGCCGTTCCAAGCCCGCGGCTCGCTGCGGGGTTTCGTCATCTCCGGTCGCTGGCCGGACACCACCAAAGAGTGGGCGCAGGTGCTGGTGCTCGCGGTCCGGGTGGCCTCCATGCCGGGTCTGCTGGCCACGTCGACCGTGTTCGGGGTGCGCGAGGACCTGCCCGACGATCCGGCACCCGGCACGGTCGGGTTGGTGATGGCCGAGGGCACGGTGCTCGGCGAAGAGGCGCTGACCCCCGGCCGGTTTGCCGGTCATGTGCCGACCGCGCTGCTGATGTTGCATCCGCCCTCGGAGACCAAGCCGACGCTGCCGGAATGCGCGGGCGCCGCGTCCGGGTGCGTGCTGCTGCCGGGAGTGCCGCATCTGGGCCTGGAACATCGTGCGGCGTGGGCCGAGGCGGAGTCCGACGGCACGGTGACCTCGCTGGTCAGCCGGGTCGGGCTGGACCCGATCAGCGATCCCGACACTGCGGTTCTGGCTATGCTGCTGGCCGCGTAAGGGTACCCGAAACCCGCCGCACGGATCGCCAAACTTATTGTGCGCATTGCGATTTCGATTACAGCATGTTGGCATGCCCGGCGTGCGGCGGGTAGAGTCGGCGGCAGCGAAGGGGAGTAGCCCCCAATCACATAGTCGACATACTGACCCGCCACCCCACAAGGGAACGGGTCCGGCTGTGTGAACCGGTTCGTTCCGGTGGGCGAGACCTTCGGCCAGGACAACATTCGTTGCCGGCCGGAGGCATACCCAGACTCCGGCAGGCAGGCCGGAGACCCGGGAGCCGCACACATCATGATCGCCACCGTTTTGCTGAGTATCGGCATCGTCTTCCTCGCCGAGCTGGGCGACAAATCCCAGCTGATGGCGTTGACGTTCGCCCTGCGCTACCGCTGGTGGGTGGTGCTCGGCGGGATCGCGACCGCCTCCGCCGCGGTGCATCTACTCTCGGTCGGCGTCGGCTACTTCCTCGGTTCGGCACTACCCACCCGCGCCATCGCCCTGGTCGCCGCGCTCACCTTCCTGGCTGTCGGCGTGTGGACCCTGCGCGAACACTTCGGCACCGCCGACGAAGACGAGCCGGCCCCGAAATCGTTGCGCGCGAGCACCGCCCCGTTCTTCGTGGTGCTGTCCGCGTTCCTGCTCGCCGAACTCGGCGACCGCACCATGTTCGCGACCGCCGCACTGGCCACCGACTACGACTGGATCGGCGTGTGGCTCGGCTCGACCATCGGCATGGTCGCCGCCGACGCACTGGCCATCGCCATCGGCATCCTGGTCGGCAAGCACCTGCCCGAGCGCGCCATCGGCATCGGCTCCGGCCTCCTGTTCCTCTACTTCGGTGCCATGACCCTGATCTCGGCCGCCGCGCCGGATCTCGGCGGCCTCGTCGTCGCCCTGCTCGCCGCGACCGCCCCGGCTCTCGGCGGTGCCGCCCTCCTCCTCACCCGCCGCCTACGCCGCGCCACACCGGCCGAGCCCGCAAACCAACCCGCGATCCCCGCGGACCCGCCCACCCACCGCTAGCCGGACGAAGCCACCGAGCCGACCACCCGATGCCGGCCGCGCGCAATTCGTCCCCCCGCGCGCGTGTCCTTCACCTGACCCGCGCGCGGGATGCCAAAATCCGCGCGGCACAGGTCGAGCCGCTGCGGGCGCGCTCAGCCCGAACAACGCGCGCAGCACAGAGACCGGGAGCCGACGGTATTCGACATCCACTGGCGCGCACAGCTTGTCGCCCTGCGCGCGTCCTTCGAACGACACGCGCGCGGCGCGCTGAAACCTGCGCGGCAGCCGTTGACCATCTGCGGAACGCGCGCGGAACTGCGCGGCGGACCGTTGGGTAGCTGCGGAGCGCGCGGGACCTGCGGGCAGCCGTTGCATGCCTGCGGAGACCGGGCGGGAGCTACGGGTCAGGCGAGGGCTTCGCCGTATAGGGGTCCGCCGCGGCGGACGAGGTCCAGGAGTGGGGCGCGGAGCGCGAGCAGGCCGTCCAGGTCTTCGGCGGCGATTCGGCCGGTGACCATGGCGCTGATCGCGGCGGCCAGGGTGATGCAGGCGAAGCGTTGTTCGTCGGTGCGGGCGTCGAGGACGTCGGCGATCAGGCCGACGAACAGCTCCTGTAGTTGGGCGCGGCGGGCGATCGCGGCCGAACCGACCGCGTAGACCTCGACGAGGAACAGGCGGGCGCTGGCCGGGTCGTCGACCAGGTGCTGCAGGTAGGCGGCGAAGATCTTGTCCATCCGGGTCACCGGGTCCAGCTCGGTGGGCGCGGTCTGCGCTCCGTCGGCTTCCAGCGACGCACCGGCGATGCGCTCGAGCAGATGCTGCGCGGCCCGCTCGTACGCGGCCTCGAAACAGGCCTCCTTGGAACGAAATTGCTCGTAGAAGGTTTCCCGGGAGACTCCGGCCCGCTTCAGGATCGCGGCGACCGAGGTTCCGACGTAACCGTTCTCGACCATCGCCTCGGCCATCGCGATCAAGATGCGCTCGCGCTGCGAGGCGACCACCTGCTCCCGGGGCAGGCCGTGCCTGCCCCGCGGGAGTTGCCGTGCGCTGGTTGCCGATTCGGTCATTCAGGAACTCCGGTGTTGTCGGTCTAGACGGGCCGCTCCATTTTGCGTGGTCTGTCTGGTTGGTCTGTGGTGAAGGGTGCCGCTTCCTTCCGGGCGATCTCCAGCGCACGCGGTACGCCGCGCCGCAAAGCGAGGTCGACGACCCGCTGGGCGACCGGCCGGGCGGGCAGCACGTAGGCCACCCACCACGGTGACACGACCTGGCGGCTCCGGCGCGCAATGGCCTTTTCCACCGCGTCGATGGCGGGGCCGAGCGGCGCGACACCGGAGACCGTGGCGCGCCCGATGATGGCGCGTGCCGCGTCGGTACCGAATCCGCGCGAGGTCATGTCGGTGTCCAGTTCGGCGAAGTACGCGACGCCCACCTTCGCGCCGGTGTGCTTGACCTCGATGCGCAACGTGTTGCCCAGGGCCTCCACCCCCGCTTTCGCCGCGCTGTACGCGCCGACGAGCGGCAGATTGACCGCCGCGGCGAGCGAGGACACCAGCAGCGCATAGCCGTTCGCGTGACTGATGTGCGGCCCGGCCGCGCGCAACGTGTAGTAGACGCCGAGGACGTTGACCGCGAGCGTCTGCTCCATCACCGCGGTGTCGCCGCCGAGCAACGGCAGCTGCCGTGCGATGCCCGCGTTGGCGACCACCACGTCCAACCCGCCGAGCTCGCCGACCAGGGTCTGCACCACCCGGTCGACCTGTTCGACGTCGCCGACATCGCAGTAGCGCCATGGCGCGTCCCCGCAGTCGGCCGCGACTTCGGCGAGCAGTTCCGGCTCCAACCCCAGCAGCGCGACCCGGGCGCCGTGGGCGTGCAGTTGCCGAGCCAGCGCGGCCCCGATCCCCCGCGCCGCCCCGGTGATCAATACCTTGCGACCGGCCACGGACGCCGCGGAGAACAGCTTCATGCCAGCGACGGTACCACCCAAGAACACATCTGTTCGCAAATAATCCACGCGCACCGGGCGCGCTGTGCGACCCGGGTGCGCGGCGCACCGCCCGTTCGCTCGCGGGTAACCCCGCGGCAGCCGGGCTGTTCGCCGGTGCCGAAATGAGAGGGAGGCCTCATCGGGTCCGGTGGGCACACCCGTTAGGGTGCAATTGACGAAGGGCCAACTGGCTGTCACGAACGAGAGGACCATCGTGGAGATTTCGGGTTCCGCCGCCATTGTCACCGGAGGCGCATCCGGCCTCGGCGCCGCCACTGCCAAGCGTTTCGCCGAGCTGGGGGCCACCGTTTTCGGCCTGGATGTGCCGCAGTCCATCGAGCGCGCGGGCGATAACGTGCCCGCCGGGGTCACCCTCATTCCGGCCGACGTCACCAGCAACGACGAGGTCGGCGCCGCGGTCGCGAAGGTCGTCGAGTCCGGTGCGCCGCTGCGCATCGTGGTGAACTGCGCGGGCGTCGGCTGGGCGGGGCGCATCCTGTCCAAGAACGGCCCGCACGACCTCGAGCTGTTCCGCACGGTCATCACCGTGAACCTGCTCGGCACCTTCAACGTCATGCGCCTGGCCGCCGACGCGATCTCCAAGACCGACGCCGTCGACGAATACGGTCAGCGCGGCGTCATCATCAACACCGCCTCCGTGGCCGCGTTCGAGGGCCAGATCGGCCAGATCGCGTACTCCGCGTCCAAGGGCGGCGTGCACGGCATGACCGTGCCGGCCGCGCGCGACCTGGCCCAGTTCGGCATCCGGGTGAACACCATCGCCCCCGGCATCATCGACACCCCGATGCTGGCCGGCGTCACCGAGGAGTACCGCAAGGGCCTCGAGGCCGGCGTGCCGTTCCCGTCGCGCCTGGGCCGCCCGGACGAGTACGCGCAGCTCTCGCAGTACATCGTCGAGCACGACTACCTCAACGGTGAGACCATCCGCATGGACGGCGCGCTGCGCATGGCCCCGCGCTAGGCCTGCCCTGCGTGAAAGCCGCTGTCGACCGGGCCCGGTCGGCGGCGGCTTTCGGTTTTCAGGGCGCGGGCTTGTGCCCGATACCGAGGAACGCGGTGGTCGACAGCGGCTGGTTCGGCCGGTAGTTGGCGGCCAGGTAGGACTGCATCAGCGATACCCGCTCGGCCCACACCTGCTCGCCGACGTTGCGCCGCATCAGCATCAGCGGCGCGCTGCTGCGCACCATGGTGTCCCACAGCTGTTCGGCGTCGGCGCAGGCCAGCGCGGTCGAATGGCGTTGGATGGACACGGCTTCGAAGCCGGCCCGGCGCATCTCGGTCTCGAAGATCTCCGGATTCTCCAGACTGAGGTAGTCGGGCTGCGGCTCCTGGAGGCTCGGGTCGGCGGCCGCGATCGCGCCGAACATCAAGCGCATCAACGGAGATTCGACCACCGGCGCCCAACTGGACACCACCGCCGTCCCGCCCGGGCGCAGCACCCGGAACAGTTCGCCGAAACCTTTGGCCCGCTCCGGGAAGAACATCAGCCCGAACATGGAGAACCCCGCGTCGAACCGGTCGCTCTCGTACGGCAGGTCCTGTCCGTCGCCCACCCGCGTCTCGATGTTGGTCAGTCCGGCGGCCCGGGCGGCGGCGCTCAGCCGCGCCAGCATCGGCTCGGAGAAGTCGATCGCGTGTACCCGCGCCACCTGCGGTGCGGCCAGCAGGCTCAGCAGTCCCGTACCGGCCGCGACATCGATTACCTGCGAAGCCGTTGTCAGCGAGGCGAATTCGAGGGCGCGATCGGAGAACGGCTGCATCAGCGCGGGCGCGAATTCCGCGTAGCCGTCGGCGACGAGATCCCACGGCTCGGCGACGGCGAGGGGGTTTCCGGACATGAGCTGGCGATCCTTTCGAATGTCCAAATTTAACCGCCTAGGGCCGCGCCGGACCACCAACTCGAACGAAAATCGCTGTGCGCGAAGCAAAGGCCGACGGCCACCCGATCCGCGGATCGGGTGGCCGTCGAGTGTGCGCGAGGTGAACTCAGAGGGTGCGGGTGAGCCGATCGGTGAGGATGTGCGCGAACCGCGCCGGATCCTTCAGCTCGCCGCCCTCGGCCAGCACGGCGGTGCCGTACAGCAATTCGGCGGTCTCGGTCAGCTCGGGCACCTTGCCCGCGTCCGCGTCCTCCTTGCGCGTGTCGTACGCGTCGCGCAGGCCGGTGACCAGCGGATGCGTCGGATTGAGCTCCAGAATCCGCTTGGACTCCGGCAGCGCCTGCCCGGACGCGCGGTACATCCGCTCCAGCATCGGGGTGAAGTCGAAGACATCACCGACCAGGCAGGCGGGCGAGGTGGTGAGCCGGTTGGTGAGGCGCACCTCCTTGATGTTCTCGTCCAGGGTCTTGCCGAGCCAGGTGAGCACCTCGGCGAAGTCCTTGTCCTGCTGTTCGCGCAGCGCCTCGGAGGCCTTCTTCTCCTCCTCGGACTCCAAGTCGACCTCGCCCTTGGAAATCGAGGTGAACGGCTTGCCGTCGAAGTCCGGCACCGAGCCGACCCACATCTCGTCGACCGGGTCGGTCAGGATCAGCACCTCGCGGCCCTTGGCCTTGAAAGCCTCCATGTGCGGGGAGCTTTCGATCTGCTGCCGGGATTCGCCGGTCATGTAGTAGATCGCGTCCTGGCCCTCGGGCATCCGCTCGACGTACTGGGCGAGCGTGGTCAGCTCGGACTCGGAATTCGTCGAGGCGAACGACGACACCTGCAGGATGGTCTCGCGGTTGTCGAAATCGCCGAGCAGACCCTCCTTGAGCACCCGGCCGAATTCGCGCCAGAAGGTCTGGTACTTGCCCTGGTCCTCGGCGCCCTGCAGCTCCTTGACCGTGGACAGCACCTTCTTGACCAGCCGCTTGCGGATCATCTGGATCTGGCGGTCCTGCTGCAGGATCTCGCGGGACACGTTGAGCGAGAGGTCCTGCGCGTCCACCACACCCTTGACGAAGCGCAGGTACTCCGGCATCAGCTCTTCGCAGTTGTCCATGATGAACACCCGCTTGACGTAGAGCTGCACACCACGCTTGTGCTCACGGGTGAACAGGTCGAACGGCGCCTGCGAGGGCAGGAACAGCAGCGCCTGATATTCGAAGGTGCCCTCCGCCTTCATCGGGATGATCTCCAGCGGATCGTCCCAGGCGTGGCTGACGTGCTTGTAGAACTCCTTGTACTCCTCGTCGCTGACCTCGCTCTTCGGGCGGGTCCACAACGCCTTCATGGAGTTGAGGGTCTGGTCCTCGAGGATGGTCTTTTCGGACTTCTCCTCGCCCTCTCCCTCGGTGACGGTCCGCTCGACCTGCATGCGGATCGGCCACGCGATGAAGTCGGAGTACTTCTTGACGATCTCCCGAAGCTTCCACTCCTGGGTGTAGTCGAAAAGGTGGTCTTCCTCGTCGGCGGGCTTCAGGTGCAGCGATACCGCGGTGCCCTGCGGGGCCTCGTCGAGGGTTTCGATGGTGTAGGTCGAGCTGCCGGCGGCGGATTCCCACCGGGTGCCCTCGGTCTCCCCGGCGCGCCGGGTGGTCAGCGTGACCTTGTCGGCGACCATGAAGGTCGAGTAGAAGCCGATGCCGAATTGGCCGATCAGCTCCTCGGCCGCGGCCTCGGACTTCGCCTCGTTGAGCTTCTTGCGCAGCTCGGCGGTGCCGGACTTGGCCAGGGTGCCGATCAGGTCGACCACCTCGGCGCGGGACATGCCGATGCCGTTGTCTCGAACGGTGAGGATCCGGTTGTCCTTGTCCACCGCCAGCTCGATGTGGAGGTCGGACGTGTCGACGTGCAGATCCTTGTCCCGGAAGGACTCCAGCCGCAGCTTGTCCAGCGCGTCGGAGGAGTTCGAGATCAGCTCCCGCAGGAAGGTGTCCTTGTTGGAGTAGACCGAATGGATCATCAGCTCGAGCAGCTGATGGGTTTCTGCCTGGAACTCGAGTTGTTCGACGTGCTCTGTCACGTCGCGATAGTACGTCTCCCGAAATCCTCGAGGCCAGGAACCTCCAGGTCGGCCCGATTCGACATCCATTCGCGCAGCACCTGGGTGGCGCGCACGTCGTCCTCGTTGTACTCCAGCAAACGGGTGCGCTGGGACATGTCCGGCGCGTCCTCGTAGCCGACGGCCAGCCGATACCAGCTCATCGACGCCTCGCCGCCCGCCTCGGAGTCGCGCCAGGCGAAGCCCGCGACCGGCGCGATCTTCTTGAGTCCCTTGCCGTTCGGGCAGATGAACTGGTCGGACACGGCCTGGAACATGTCCACCCATTCCGGCCCGTCCACGAACGCGCGCACCTGGTCCACCGTCGGCACGCCCGGCCTGCCCGCGAACCGGCGCGCCGACTCGTACAGCCACTTGTCCTCGGCGGTACGCGAATAGCAGTAGGCGGCAAAGGTTTTCCCGTGCGCCCTGGTTTCCGCGCGCACCGTCATCAGCCAGGTCCAGAATTCGCCGAAGGAGCGGCCCTCGTCCTCGGTGGGCAGCGGGTCCCAGGTGACGAACGGGCGGTACACCCCGTCGAGCAGCGTGCCCCACAGATACGCGCCGTACTCCTGGAAGCTCTCCAGGTCCACGTCGACCTCGACGTCGGCCCGCTGCACCTGCACCGAGGGCACCCGGCGTACCAGCGGTGCGCCCGCGATCCAGGCCCGGGCGGTGACCACCGCCTCGTCGAACGGGCCGTGCTGCCAATCGTCCGGGTCCTCGCCGGTCCAGCTCGCCAGATCGTCGATGGTCTGCACGTCGTGCCTGCGCAGCACCTCGGCGCGGGAACCGGGCGCGACCAGGCTGACGTCGCGGTGCTCGATGAGCCAGCCCTCGCAGCTCGGCCCCTCGATACTGCGCGTCCACCACGGGCACTGCCGGCACTCGGGCACCTTGGACGGCACCGTCGGCAATTCCCCGCGGACCACCGCGACCCGGTCGGCATAGCGTTGGTCGTAGTCGGCCAGGATGGGCCCGAGGTCGTGCACGAGGATGCGGTCGAAGTGATAGCCGATCACGCCGCCGACCAGGGCGGGGCTGGCCAGGCCGTGCCGCTGCAACATTCGGTAGAGGTGCGCGAGGCGCTGCTGGTCCCGGGGCTGCTGGCGGAGTTTGCGGTGCCGATCCGGTTGCGGATCCCAGTGATACGGGTCCGAGGTGGTCGGGTGGAAATCGGCGGGCTCGGGCTGGCGCGGGTCGGTCACCTTGTGGTTCACCACGATCACCGGGATATAGCCGCCGCGGTCGGCGTCGTGCAGCAGGATCTCCGAGCCGCCGCGCCGGCCGGTCTCCGGTTCCTGCGGTAGCAGGGCGCCCCAGATGTGGCGCACGCCGTCGGCACACGCCTGCATGGTGGCCGCGGCTCGTTCGGACGCCCGCAGCGCCGGATCGATGACCACCCAGCCGTCCGGATCCGCCGCGATCAACGCGTCCCGCACGCGTAGCCGATGCGCGGTGGCGGCCTCGCGGCGCTGCCGCACGCCCGGGTCTTCGCTGACGCCCGTCAGGGCTCCCGGATGGGCCGCGTCCAGATGCAGCCGGTGCCGGCAACCGATCAGCGCGCGCGCGTCGATGAAGGGGGTCGGCGCATCCGCGACACCGGCCGGCCGTTCCACGGCCATGCCGTTGTGCTTGCGACCTTCCC
This sequence comes from Nocardia brasiliensis NBRC 14402, assembly GCF_000308475.2. GTDB lineage: Bacteria > Actinomycetota > Actinomycetes > Mycobacteriales > Mycobacteriaceae > Nocardia > Nocardia brasiliensis. Next base: position 18,788 of record NZ_BAFT02000094.1, read on the forward strand.
GGTCACCGATGCCCGAATCCACGTAATGCAGTATGGTCCCTCCCCCCGACAAACCCACGAACCCCGTGCGCACGGGCACGTTTCGAGCCGCTCCCCACTTGCCTTCGGTACCGGGAGCGAGGCCCTACGCTCTTGGCTGTCGCAGTTGAACCGATAGGGTATGGACAAACCGTGTGACATGGGCGGACGGGCTTTCCCCGGCGTCGTACTGCCATGGCAAACCAGCATGACGGAGGGCCTTCGATGGGGTTGTTCACGAAGCGCAAGCGGCGGCCGAGCCGCAGGGCCGAGGCGAAAGCCCTCAAGCACAAGGCCGGTCTGGAGGCCAAACTGGTCGCCAAGAACGACCGCAAGGCCCGCCGCGCGGAGGCCCGTACCCAGCGCAAGGTGGCCAAGGCCCAGATCTCCACGCTGCAGGCGGAGGAGAAGGCCGCGCTCAAGGTGGCGGCGCGGGCCGAGCGCGAACTGTTCAGCGCGAGCCAGGTGAAGAAGTACCTCGGCGTGGCCCGGGTGCTGATCCCGGTGCTCGCGCCGCTGGCCTACCGCGCCGCGACCTTCGTGCGCGGCCAGCTCGACATCCGCAAGGCCCAGCAGCTCGGGATCGGCATCGAGCAGCTCGGCGACTTCGCCGGCCACGGCGCCCGGTTGCAGGCCCGGATCGCGAATACCGAAGCGGCCCTTGGCAAGGTCGGCGCGCAGGACGGCAAGGACAAGGGCGACACGCAGAAGTTCGTCGCCTCGACCCAGGCCCGCCTGGACAGCCTGGCCACCGCGGTGCAGACCGCCGAGCAGATGCCCGCGCCCCGCCGCCGCACGGTGCACGCCTCCATCTCCGAGGAGCTGTCCCAGGTCGAGTCCGACGTACTGGCCCGCCTCGGCGTGCGCTGACCCCCTTTCGCGATGTCCGAGTCACCGACCAGCGGCCACCTGCGCGGTGGCCTGGTCGGTGTGCTGGTCGCCGTGCTCGCGATCGCCGCGCACGGCGTCGCCGGCGGTGGCCTGCCGGGTTCGGCGGAGTCGGCGCTGGTACTGCTGGCGGCCGCGGTATCGGGTTGCGCGGCAGCCAGACTCGCGGCCGCGCCCGCCGCGGTGCTCACCTTGCTGGCCCTCGGGCAGCTCGCGGGTCATCTCGCGTTGTCCGGCCTGATCGGCCACGAACACACCACCGCGACGACCGCGGTCCCCGTCCTGCCCACCGGGTGGATGCTCGTCGCGCACGCGGTGGCCACCGCCGGCTGCGCCGCGCTGATCACGACCGCCGAGCGGCTCTACGCCGCGGCCTCCGGCGCGGTGCGCGCGGTACTCGCGAAGCCGCCCCCGGTGCGCGTCGCGGGCCCGGCGCACTGGTCCAATCCTGGTCTCCCGCACTATCACTGCACTCCGAACGGGGCGATCGGCCCGCGCGCGCCACCGGTGCCCGCCTGACCGCCGCACCACTCCCCCTCGGACAGAAAAGACCTCCCATGTACCGTTCGATTTCGCGCGCCACCGGCACCGCCGCTGCCGCCGCCACGTTCGCGCTGCTGGCCTGCGGTAGCGCCGCCGCGCACGTCACCGTCGACGCGCCGGGCGCCCAGCAGGGCTCCTACGCGGTGGCCACCTTCCGGGTGCCCACCGAATCCGAGACCGCGAGCACCACCGCGCTCACCGTCACCGTGCCCAACCTGAAAAGCGCACGCACCGAACCGATTCCGGGCTGGTCGGCCAAGGTCGAGAAGAACGAGAAGGCCGAGATCACCGCGATCACCTGGACCGCGGAGCCGGGTAACCCGGGCGTCGGCCCCGGCCAGTTCCAGCGCTTCGCCGTCTCGGTCGGGCCGCTGCCCAAGCAGGAGTCCGTCAGCTTCCCGACCAAGCAGACCTACAGCGACGGCAAAGTCGTCGCGTGGGACCAGCCCGCGGGCAAAGACGGTGCCGAGCCCGAACATCCGGCGCCGTCGCTCACCCTGGCCAAGGGCAAGGCGACCGACGATCACAGCGTCGACACCGCGAGCGCGGACCGTCCCGCCGACGACACCGACAACACCGCGCGCTGGCTCGGCGGCATCGGGCTGGCGCTGGGCCTGCTCGGCGTCGCGCTCGGTCTCGGCAACGTGATCCGGGCACGGCAGTCGTGACCCGCCGGCTGTTCACCGCGCTCGTCGCGGGACTGTTCCTACTCGGATTCGGCCTGGCCGCAACGGGAACCGCGGCCGCGCATTCCGCCCCGACCGGCAGCGTGCCGGAGGACGGCGCGACGATCGAGGTGGGTCCCGCGCGGGCCAGCATCACCTTCAACGAGGCGTTGCAGCCCAACTACCCGTCGCTCACCGTGGTCGGGCCGGACGGCAACCTGTGGTCCAAGGGCGAGCCGACGGTGGAGGGCAACACCGTCAGCGTGCCGGTGGGCGAACTCGGCCCGGCCGGGGTGTACACCGTCGCCTACCGGGTGACCTCCGCCGACGGCCACCCGGTCAGCGGCAAGCGGCAGTTCACGCTCAGCAAGGCGGGCAACGGTGTCCCCGGGCCCAAACCCGGTGCCAAGAACGGTAATTCGGACGAGGAGGAGTCCGGCGGCGTGCCGCTGTGGGTCTTCATCGTCGGCGCCGTCGTGCTGTTCGGCGGCGGGCTCGCGTTCGCCCTGTTCGGCGGCAGGAGCCGGAAAACACGACAGTGACCGGTAAGACGATCGGCGGCGGCGCGCGGCGGGACACCGCGGGCGCGCCGTGGCCGGTGCTGTTGATCGTCCCGGCCGGGCTGCTCGGCGTGCTGCTCGCCTGGGCGCTGAGCCTGCCCGCCGGGTTCGCCGCGCAATCGGTGGCTCGGGTGCTCGCCGACGGTGCGGGTGCAGTGGTGCTCGGCCTCGCCGCACTGCCCCGGGTGCACGCGAAGTTGTCGCCGCCGTGGCGCCTGCTCGCCATGCTCGCCGGATTCTGGTGCGGCACCGAGTTCGCGGTGCTGGTGGCCGAGGCGGCCGAGGTGCTCGGCGTGCCGGTCGGCGGGCTCGGCGCGGGGTCGTTCGGCGACTACCTGCTCGACGTGAGCGGCGGCCAGGTCGGCATCGCGATCCTGATCGGCGCGGGCGCGATCGCCTGCTACGCGGCGCTGGCCTTCCGGCGGACCGATATCGCCGCGCCGGACCTGGTGCTCGTCTTCGCGGCGGTCACGCTGGCGCTGCGCCCGATCACCGGGCACATGTCCCAGCACGCGTTCGGCTCGGTGCTGGCCGCGGTGCACGCGCTGGCCGCGGCGGCCTGGTTCGGGCTGCTGGTCGCGCTCGCGCTGGTGGTCCGTACCCGCGGCACGTGGGCCGTTGCGCTGCCCCGGTATTCGGCCATGGCACTGCCGCTGGTCGTGCTCGTCGCGGTGACCGGGCTGTTGAACGGACTGCTCGAGGTCGGCGGGATCACGCCGTTCTTCGACACCGGCTACGGCCGCATCCTGCTCGCGAAAACCGTGGTGCTGCTCGGTCTGCTCGGGCTGGGCTGGTGGTGGCGGCGCAGCTGGGTGGGCCGGGCCGCCGACCATCGCGTGACCGCCGATGCCTCGCTGCGCCGAGCGGTCCTCGAGGTCGTCGTGATGGCCCTCGCCTTCGGGCTCGCGGCCACCCTCGCGGTCACCGCCTGACCCAGGTCCTGACCGGACGACCGAGAGCAGAACCGGTTACTGTTCGGGCATGACCGAAGTGAAGATCGTCGAGGACTGTGCCGCGTCGGCGGAATCCGCGTTCGCGTACATCGACGACTATCAGAACCTGCCGCGCTTCCTGCACGGCATCCAGTCCTTCACCCCGGTCGGCACGCAGACGACCGGCGTCGGCGCGGCCTTCGACGGGCACATCAAGCTCGGCCCCGCCTCGCTGAAATCGCGGATCGAGGTGGTGCGCTGGGAGGAGAACAAGGTCATCGCGGTGAAGTCGATCAAGGGCTTCGAGATCGAATCGACCTTCCTGTTCCATCCCCAGGGCGACGCGCGGTGCACCGTCGACGCGATCGTCGACTACCGGGTGCCCGGCGGACTGGCCGGACGCGCGCTCGGCAAGACCATCGAACCGTTCGTGAAGATCGCGGTGCAGCACACCACGCACAACCTGATCACCCAGATCGCCGCCTTCCACGCCGCCCGCGCCGGCGAATCGGATCAGCCGGTGCGCTGAGCGCGCGAGCGGCGAATCCGGCGACCCGGCAACCTAGCGGTGACCAATGCCACAGGCATAGCCTGAAGGTATGAAAACCCCCACGATGCGGCAACGGATCGCCTACGATCTCGGCCGCGAGCTCCCCGGGGAGCTGCACGAGTGGGTCATCCACGACCTCGTCGGACACGGGGCCATGGAGCGCTATCTCGTCCGGTTTCTCGGCCCCGTTATCCCGTTCTTCGCGCTGGTCCTGCTCTTTCCGGGACCGATGGCGCTCAAGCTCGGGTTGATCGTGATGATGATCGTGCCGCTGGTCATCTTCACCGTCGCGCTCAGCTACGTCTGGCGCCGCTTCCGCCTCGTCCAGCACGGACTGAACCCCGAGCTGGCCGACCACGCCAAATTCTCCGAACACGATCGCGAGAGGTACGAACTGCGCTACGGGCACCGGTAGCGGCCCTCGGCACACCGGGAGCGAATCCCGCCTCGGCCGCCTTTAAGCTGAGCGCGTGACCGAATCCCAGGACTTTGTTGCCACTGCCGACCTGGCCGACGAGATCGGCCCCGAGATCCGCAGCTGCGACACGCAGTTCATCCAGTTCGGTGGCCGCGCGGCCTTCGCAGGCCGGATCACCACCATCCGCTGCTTCCAGGACAACCTGTTGGTCAAGCAGACCCTCGGCGAACCCGGGCAGGGCAAGGTGCTGGTGGTCGACGGCGGCGCGAGCGTGCACACCGCGCTGGTCGGCGACATCATCGCCGGGCGCGGCGTGGACAACGGCTGGGCAGGCGTGATCATCAACGGCGCGGTGCGCGACTCGGCGATCCTGCGCACCCTCGACATCGGGGTGAAGGCGCTCGGCACCAACCCGCGCAAGAGCACCCAGACCGGCACGGGCGATCGTGACGTCCCCGTCGAATTCGGTGGTGTCACTTTCGTTCCCGGCGACATGCTCTACAGCGATCACGACGGTGTCGTCGTGCGCGCCGAAGACTGAACGAGCAGCTCAGACCGATACTCTGGCCTTGTGTCCGGCCAGGGCGACGACGTCGCCGATCTGTAGCTGGCGACCGCGGCGCAGTTCCACCTCGTCGTTGACCCGGACCAGGCCGGAGGCGATCACCGTCTTCGCCTCGGAGCCGGATTCGATCAGGTTGGCCAGCTTGAGGAACTGACCTAGCCGAATAACTTCGTCATCGATCGGTACGTCGACTGGTTCTGACATGGGTTACATCCTTACCTTGCACCCGAAATCGGTAAACGCCAGCCCCCGTGCCGGACGTGGACACGCGTGTGCGACTCGCCGATAACCGACATGCCCGGTAGGTCTTCGAGCACCCGGACGGCGGCACCGTACACACTGGTTCCGTGACCACCACGCAAGCCCGGCAACACCTGATCGAACCGCCAGCCGACAGACCGACCCCACCCGTGCCGCATCGAGGGCACGGCAGGCTGGCCGAGGTCCCGCATATCGCGGGGCTAGTGCTCGGGGTGTTCGCGGTCGCGTGTTTCCTCTGGAGCCTCTCGCCCACCCTGCGCTATCTCACGCAGGTGCCCCGGCACTACATCGACAACTACTACTTCGATGCGCCGGACACGAACCTGATGTGGGCCCTGATCGTCGGCCTGCTCGCCGGGGCGCTGGCCAGCCGGAAGCGGATCGCGTGGTGGTTGCTGCTCGGTTACGTGTCGCTGTACGCCTTGGCCGAGGGCTTGGATTTCGCGGACACCGGCGACGTCAACGCGCTCGTCGCGATGATCGTGCACCTGGCGGTGATCGGCATGCTGGTCGCGGCGTGGCGCGAGTTCTACACGAAGGTGCGCCGCGGCGCGGGCTGGAAAGCGCTCGGCGTGCTCGCCGGCGGCCTGACGGTCGGCTTCCTGCTCGGCTGGGGTCTGGTCGAGTTGTTCCCGGGGTCGCTGCCGCAGGGCGCGCAGCGGCCCGGCTGGGCGCTGTACCGGGTGACCGCCGCGGTGCTGGTGGACAACGAACGCTTCGACGGGCATCCACGCCCGTTCGTGAACTTCCTGCTCGGCCTGTTCGGCGCGATCGCGCTGCTGGCCGCGGTGATCATCCTGCTGCGCTCCCAGCGCGCGGCGAACGCGATGACCGGCACCGACGAATCCGCGATCCGCGGCCTGCTGGAACGCTCTGACGTCGAGGATTCGCTCGGCTACTTCGCGACCCGCCGGGACAAGGCGGTGGTGTTCGCGCCCAGCGGCAAGGCGGCCCTCACCTATCGGGTCGAGCTGGGCGTCTGCCTGGCCAGCGGCGACCCGGTGGGCATCCGCGAGGCCTGGCCGCAGGCGATCGACGCCTGGCTGCGGCTGGCCGATCAATTCGGCTGGGCGCCCGCGGTGATGGGCGCGAGCGAACTCGGCGCGACGGCCTACCAGCGCGCTGGCCTTTCGGTCATCCGGCTCGGTGACGAAGCCATCCTGGACACCAGGACGTTCTCGCTGGCGGGCCCGGAGATGAAACCGGTGCGCCAGGCCGCGAATCGGTTGCGCAAGCACGGCATCACCGTGCGGATCCGGCGGCACCGCGACATCCCGGCCGAGGAGTTCCGCGCCGTGATCGCGCGCGCCGACGCCTGGCGCGACACCGAGACCGAGCGCGGCTTCTCGATGGCGCTCGGCCGGCTCGGCGATCCCCTGGACGCCGACTGCTTACTGGTCGAAGCGGTGAACGGACAGGATCGCGTGCTCGGCATGCTGTCGCTGGTCCCGTGGGGCCGCACCGGCGTCTCGCTGGAGCTGATGCGCCGCGACCCGAACGGTCCGAACGGCGTGATGGAGCTGATGATCTCGCAGCTCGCACTGAACTCCGAACAGCACGGCGTCACCAAGATCTCGTTGAACTTCGCCGTGTTCCGCTCGGTGTTCGAAGAGGGCGGGCGGATCGGCGCCGGCCCGGTGCTGCGCATGTGGCGCGGTGTGCTGCTGTTCTTTTCGCGCTGGTGGCAGCTGGAGGCGCTGTACCGCTCCAACGTGAAATACCAGCCGCATTGGGTACCACGGTTTTTCCTGTTCGAGGAGCGCAGGCAGCTGCCGCGGGTCGCGGTGGCCAGCGCGCTCGCCGAGGGCTTCCTGCCGCGGTTCGGGAAAGAACCGGACACGATCACCCACACCGGCTCGCACAGTGCGGCCCCCGCGAGCATGACCGGCCTGCACGCCGACGGCAGCCCGCCCGACCTCGACCAGGTCGAGGGGCAGGAACTGCTGCCGCGCCGACCCGAACAGGTGCGGGTGCGGATGGACAAGCTGGACCGGCTCACTGCCTCCGGTGTCGAGGCCTACCCGGTCGCCTACCCGCCGACCCACAGCGTCGCGGGCGCCCGGCAGTCGCCGCGCGGCACCACGGTCCGGGTGTGCGGCAGGCTGCTGCGCATCCGCGACTACGGCGGCGTGATCTTCGCCGTGCTGCGCGACTGGACCGACGACATCCAACTGGTGATCGATCGGGACCGGGTCGGCGCCGAACGCAGCGCCGAATTCACCGAATTCTTCGACCTCGGTGACCTGATCGAGGTCAGCGGGCAGATCGGGCGCAGCCGCCGCGGCGAGCTCTCGCTGCTCGCGGCGGACTGGCGGATGCTCGGCAAATGCCTGCATCCGTTGCCGGACAAGTGGAAAGGCCTGTCCGATCCCGAGGCGCGGGTGCGGCAGCGCTACGTCGACATGGCGATCAACGCCGAGACCCGCGAGGTGCTCGCCAAACGCAGCGCGGTGGTCCGTTCGCTGCGTGACACGTTCAACGGCTGGGGCTACCTCGAGGTGGAGACCCCGATTCTGCAGCAGGTGCACGGCGGGGCCAACGCCACCCCGTTCCTCACCCACATCAACGCCTACGACCTCGATCTGTACCTGCGGATCGCGCCCGAGCTGTACCTGAAGCGGCTCTGCGTCGGCGGCATGGAGAAGGTCTTCGAGATCGGGCGCACCTTCCGCAACGAGGGCGTCGACTTCAGCCACAATCCCGAGTTCACCATTCTCGAGGCCTACGAGGCGCACAGCGACTACGAGCGGATGATGCACGCCGCCCGCGAACTCATCCAGAACGCCGCGGTCGCGGCCAACGGTGCGATGGTGGCGTTGCGGCCGCAGGACGACGGCTCGTTCGAACAGGTCGACATCTCCGGCGAATGGGCGGTCAAGACGGTGCACGGCGCGGTATCCGAGGCGCTCGGCACCGAGATCACCCCGGCCACCGAGGTCGAGCTGCTGCGCGAACTGTGCGACAAGGCCGAGGTGCCGTATCAGCACGGCTGGGACGCGGGCCAGGTGGTGCTGGAAATGTACGAGCACCTGGTCGAGGCGCGCACCGAGGCGCCGACCTTCTACATCGACTTCCCCACCTCGGTGTCCCCGCTGACCCGCGCGCACCGCAGCATCGCGGGCGTCACCGAGCGCTGGGACCTGGTCGCCTGGGGCGTCGAACTCGGCACCGCCTACAGCGAACTCACCGATCCGGTGGAGCAGCGGCGCCGGCTCACCGAGCAATCCATGCTCGCCGCCAACGGCGATCCGGAGGCGATGGAACTCGACGAGGACTTCCTGCAGGCCCTCGAGCACGCGATGCCGCCGACCGGCGGGCTCGGGCTCGGCGTCGACCGGGTGGTCATGCTGATCACGGGACGCAGCATCCGCGAGACACTCCCGTTCCCGCTGGTGAAACCGCGCTGATTCGGCGAACGGAACCCAGCGGACGAATCGGACAGCTACCCTTGAGAATTCGAACCGGAGCGGCCGAGAACCTGCGGCCCGGGAGGGGACCGTGACACGAAATGGGGTTCAGATATGTACCTTGACCTGCTGACCAATATGGCCCTGGTGGACCACAGCGTCTGGGCGAGCCCGGAGGTGTTCGAGCTCGCCGCCCGCAAGAAGAAGCGCAGCAGCGGCGGCCTGATCTTCGGCGGCATCTGCTGCCTGCTCGTGGTCGCCCTCATCGTCCTCGGCATCTACCTGCTGATGAAGCGCAAGAAGCAACAGTAGTTCCAGACTGCCGAACGACCCGGTTCGTGGGGGTTCGAACCGGGCCGTTCGCCGTCTACCGGCGTTCCCCTAAAGCCGTTCGATATCGGACAGATCAATATCGATGTCGAAGGGGACGGTGAGCTTCAGGCGGTCGTGATGAATGCCGGTGAGCGCGTACGCCTTTGTCGCGGGATCGACTTCGTAGACGTAGACAACGGCGCGGCCGTCGACATTTTCGACTCGCCAGAAGTGCGCGATTCCGGCCCGCGCATACAGCTGGGGCTTGCGTTCCCGATCGCGGGTGCGAGATTCGGCGGACACCACTTCAACTGCGAGCACGACGCGGTCGGCTTCGTAACCGGTCCTAGCGGGGTCCGTCTCATCGAGTCGAAGCACCACCACGTCAGGTTCGGGTCGCTGGTCGTGCGCGAGCGTCACCGTCATCTCACGACGAACCCGCAGGCCCGCAGGTGCGCAGCTGCGCAAAACCTGCTCCAGCAGGGAGATCACCAACATGTGGAACTCGGCCTGCGGACTCACGAAGATCAGACTCCCGTCGATCAACTCTGTGTGTGGTGGAAGGTTGGGCAGGCGGTCCAGATCTTCGGCAACGAACCCGCCGGGCGGCGGGAACAGCCACTGCGGAATCCGCTCGTCGGTCATGACACCGAGTATGGCACCGGTCATGACGGCGAGTATGGCACCAGCGGTGATGTCCGGGATGCATCATCAACTGCCACGACACTGCCAAGCCGGCCTGCGCGGCGTTCGTGCGGTCGATGGGGCAGAGTGGGGTTGTGCAGTTGATTCTTGTTCGTCATGGGCAGCCGGTGCGGGTCGTGAATGCGGTGGGGGCGGCTGATCCTGAGTTGGCGGCGGTCGGGGTGGAGCAGGCGGAGCGGGTGCCTGCGGCGTTGAGTCAGCATCGGGTGGTGCGGGTGGTGAGCAGTCCGCAGCGGCGGGCACGGGACACCGCGGGGCCGACGGCGGCGAAGCTGGGGCTCGACGTCGAGGTGATCGACGATCTGGCCGAATACGATCGGGATCTGCCCGCCTACATTCCGATCGAGGACGCCAAGGTCGAGTTCCGCGCGGTCTACGAGCAGATCAAGGCCGGCCATTTTCCGCCGCAGATCGACGGGCCCGCATTCAAGTCCCGGGTGCTGGACACGGTCGCCGAGATCGCGGCCGCCACCGACCCGGCCGACACCGTGCTCGCCTTCACCCACGGCGGCGTGATCAACGTGCTGCTGCAGCAGATACTCGGTCTGGAGCGGCCCTTGACCTTCCCGATCGACTACTGCTCGATCACCCGAATCCTGTTCTCCCGCAACGGCCGGCGCACCGCAGCGACGATCAACGAGAACGGGCACGTGTGGGATCTGCTGCCGCGCAACATCAAGTCCTGATTGTCGGGTTCACAGCCGATTGGCAGGGACGTCACACCCGCACCCCAGCGACGGAACCTTGGATGGGACCGGTGAGCCGGCACACCAGCGGCTCATGGTCCGAGAGAAAGGAATTCCGTTGCTCAGCAGAACATCGACGCCGCTGCGTCGCCGGGTCACCCGGGTCGCAGTGGCAGGGGTACTGATCGCCCTACCGCTCGGCGCGCTCGCCGCGACCGCTTCGGCCGAGACGCCGGACCCCGCGGCCATCCAGCTGACCCAGGCCGACCCGGAAGGCACCGATATCAGCGCGCATCCGCGCGGCGGACCCGGCTGGCTGCCCGGCGGCGATCAGGGCGGGCCGCGGGTGGAGTACCGGGACGGGCCGGGACGGCACGGCCCCGGTACCGGTCCGCGCATCTACAAGGACGATCCCGGTCCACGGACCCTGCACGTCCGCCCGCCGAGCGGCTCCGCGGGCAGTAGCTGATCCCCGGGTAGTCCCGCGACGACGAAGGCCCACCTCCGCGCGGAGATGGGCCTTCGTTCAGCTGCGGTGGATCAGGCCATGCCCGCGATCCAGTTGTGCATCCAGGACGTGGCGGTCTGCCCGCCGCCGACCGGGTAGCTGCCGTACAGCGTGTGCGCCTGCGACTTGTAGAACCGCTCCAGATCCTTGGCGCGCTGCTCGTTCGCCGATTCGGTGAGCTGGGCCTGCAGCGCGGGCACGCCGCCGTGCGCGAAGAGGTCGGTCATGATGTTGCCCGCCTCGATCTGGTACCGCCACATGTTGGCCGGGTTCATATCCGAGGCCTGCGCCATGAAGCCCGCGAACCGGGTGACGAAGTCGTCCGGCGCGGTCGCGCAGTACAGGTCGTCGAGCGCGCAGATGGTGCGGGTGCGATCGCTCAGCCAGCCGAAGCCGCCGACCCGGGGGCCGCCGGCGCCTGCGCCGGGGGCGGGCGCGCCGACCTGGACGTCGGTGGGCGAGCGGCGCGGATCCGAGATCAGGCCGACGCCCGCGATCCGGTCGGCCGGCACGGGGCCGAGCCCGGTGCCGATCTCGGCGGCGAGGTCGCCCGCCGCGTCCGCGCCCTGGCTGTAGCCGACGAGCGCGATCTTGGTGGCGCCGCAGGACTTCGCCATATCGGTGATCAGGCCACGCGCGCGGTCGGTGGCTTCTTTCTTCGAGTTGCCGTAAACCTCACCCTCCCAAGGGAAGGCGGTCGCGGCGTAGGTCACGTAGTCGACGTCGGCGGAGCTCGGCAGGTTCCGCGTGACACCGGCGAGCATGCCGGGCTGCGGCTTCTTGTCCTTGCCGGTCTCCCAGGTGCCGGGGATCGCCACCACGTACAGGCTGGGGCAACCCGGGTCGGCACTCACCGATCCGCTGCCGAACACCAAGCCGGACAGTACCGTCGCGGATGCACCGAGAGCCGCGACAACCTTCTTCACCTGCATACCGCTCCAGTCCAAACCGATGCCCGCCCTGGGCATCCCGACAAGTTGCGCACCAATGCTGGACCGCAGGAGTGACTTTCCAGTGCACGCTGGGTTAACTCGAGCCACCCGGCGATCCGAACGCTGCTGTCCGGACGAACCCACATCCCAAGATCAGCAACGTGCCGGGATCACAATAAAGGTCGCGAGCGCCCGGCGCCATCCCGACCCGCGTCCGATGTCCGATTTCCGTCCGATGCCCAAACCCGCAGCTCCGCACCACATCCCGGCACCAAACGCCCTGATCAGCCGGTGATCCCCCGCTCGCAGCCCTTCGCAATCTGCCAGCAATCAGCACACCGGCCGCGCCGATCGCCGATGTGAACGCGCACAGAACGATGCCGATCAGATCCGATCCACGGCCCTGCGAACGTAAGCGAGCAACCTCTCAGAGAATCATCGCGCCGTGCATCGCCCGGCAACGCCGAACGCCCGGCGTCGAATTCCGCACACTCGCGTGTCGCGTCGCACCACCGCGACGACGCAAAGAACAAAGGCGTCTGCGGACCGAAGTCCGCAGACGCCTTTTCCGCTCCGGTAAGAGAGGGGTTCAGATCATCGCTGGGCGACCATGGTGGGGGTGATCGGGGCGGGAAGCGCCGTCTCACCCTCCAGGAAGCGGTCTACCGCGGCGGCCGCGGCGCGACCCTCCGCGATGGCCCAGACGATGAGGGACTGGCCGCGGCCCATATCGCCCGCGACGAACACGCCGGGGATGTTGGTCGACCAGCCCTTGTCGCGCTGGACGTTGCCGCGCTGGTCATAGCCGACGCCGAGTTCTTCGAGCAGGCCGCGCTTTTCGGGACCGGTGAAGCCCATGGCGAGCAGCACGAGATCGGCCTCGAGGGTGAAGTCGGTGCCGTCGACCTTCTCGAAACGGCCGTTGACCATCGTCACCTCGTGCGCCTGCAGGCCGGTGACCTTGCCGTCTTCGCCGACGAAACGCTCGGTGTTGACGGAGAACACCCGCTCGCCGCCCTCCTCGTGCGCCGAGGACACCCGGTACATGAGCGGGTAGGTCGGCCATGGGGTGGAGGAGGCTCGCTCCTCCGGCGGGCGCGGCATGATCTCGAACTGGTGGATGCTCTCGGCGCCCTGCCGGTGCGAGGTGCCGAGGCAGTCGGCACCGGTGTCACCGCCACCGATGATGACGACCTTCTTGCCCTTCGCGTGGATGGGCGGCAGGCCGTCGGCGTCGGTGACGTCGTCGCCCAGCTGCACCCGGTTGGCCCACGGCAGGAACTCCATGGCCTGGTGGATGCCGTCCAGCTCGCGTCCGGGGATCGGCAGGTCGCGCGCGATGGTCGCGCCGCCGGCCAGCACGATCGAGTCGAACTGCTCGCGCAGCTGCTCGGCGGTGATGTCGACGCCGACGTTCACGCCGGTCTTGAAGATGGTGCCCTCGGCCTCCATCTGCGCCATCCGGCGGTCGATGAAGCGCTTCTCCATCTTGAATTCCGGGATGCCGTAACGCAGCAGGCCGCCGATGCGGTCGGCCCGCTCGAACACGGTCACGGTGTGCCCGGCGCGGGTGAGCTGCTGGGCCGCGGCGAGTCCCGCGGGACCGGAGCCGACGACCGCGATTCGCTTACCGGTCAACCGGGTCGGGTACACCGGGGTCACCCAGCCCTCGTCGAAGGCGTTCTCGATGAGCTCGACCTCGACCTGCTTGATCGTCACCGGGTCCTGGTTGATGCCGAGGACACAGGACGCCTCACACGGCGCCGGGCACAACCGCCCGGTGAACTCCGGGAAGTTGTTGGTGGCGTGCAGCCGATCGATGCCCTCGCGCCACTGCCCCTTGTAGACCAGGTCGTTCCACTCGGGGATCAGGTTGCCCAGCGGGCAACCGTTGTGGCAGAACGGGATACCGCAGTCCATGCACCGGCTGGCCTGACGCTGCAGGGTCTCGTGCGCGAAACCCTCCTCGTAGACCTCTTTCCAGTCCATCAGCCGCAGCGGCACGGGACGACGCGTCGGCAGCTCCCGCTTGGTGTGCTTCAAAAAACCTTGTGCGTCAGCCACGTGCCGCCTCCATGATCGCCTCGTCCACGTCCTTGCCGGCTTTCTCGGCCTCGGAGATGGCGAGCAGTACCTTCTTGTATTCGCGCGGCATGACCTTCACGAAGTGGTTCACCTGCTGCGACCAGTCGCCCAGAATGCGTTCGGCGACAGCCGATCCGGTCTGGTCGCGGTGCTCGGTGATGACGTCGCGCAGCCAGGTGAAGTCGTCACCGGAGAGCTGCTCGACGGCGTCGGCCTGCTCGGGGTTGAGCTTGTCCTCGAAGGTGCCGTCCGGGTTGTAGACGAACGCGACACCGCCGGACATGCCCGCACCGAAGTTGCGGCCGGTCTCGCCGAGGATGACCACGCGGCCACCGGTCATGTACTCGCAGCCGTGATCGCCGACGCCCTCCACCACCGCGGTGGCGCCGGAGTTGCGCACGGCGAACCGCTCGCCGACCACACCGCTGATGAACGCGTGCCCGTTGGTGGCGCCGAACAGGATCACGTTGCCCGCGATGATGTTCTCTTCCGGCTTGAAGCCGGCCGGCGCGTCGAGCGACGGGCGCACCACCAGGTGGCCACCGGAAAGTCCCTTGCCGACATAGTCGTTCGCGTCACCCTGCACGCGCAGCGTGATGCCCGCGGGCACGAAGGCGCCGAAGCTGTTGCCCGCCGAGCCGGTGAAGGTGATGTCGATGGTGTCGTCGGGCAGGCCCGCGCCACCGTAGAGCTTGGTCACCTCGTGGCCGAGCATGGTGCCGACGGTGCGGTTCACGTTCGTGATCTTGGTTTCGAACTTCACCGCCTGGCCGCGCTCGAGCGCATCCCGGCTCTGCGTGATCAGCTGCTGGTCCAGCGCCTTGTCCAGGCCGTGGTCCTGGGTCTTGGTGCAGCGCCGGTCCTGGTACATGAACGCGGTCTCGACGTTGTCCAGGATCGGCGACAGGTCCAGCTTGTTGGCCTTGAAGTGCTGCTTGGCCTTGGCGGTGTCGAGCAGGTCGACCCGGCCGATCGCCTCGTCCAGCGTGCGGAAGCCCAACTGCGCCAGCAGTTCCCGGACCTCTTCGGCGATGAACAGCATGAAGTTCTCGACGAATTCCGGCTTGCCGGTGAAGCGTTCGCGCAGCACCGGGTTCTGCGTGGCGACACCCACGGGGCAGGTGTCGAGGTGGCAGACCCGCATCATGATGCAGCCCGACACCACCAGAGGGGCGGTGGCGAAACCGTATTCCTCGGCACCGAGCAGCGCGGCGATCATCACGTCGCGGCCGGTCTTCATCTGCCCGTCCACCTGCACGACGATGCGGTCGCGAAGTCCGTTGAGCAGCAACGTCTGCTGGGTCTCGGCCAGGCCGAGCTCCCAGGGACCGCCCGCATGCTTGAGCGAGGTGAGCGGCGAGGCGCCGGTGCCGCCGTCGTGACCGGAGATCAGTACGACGTCCGCGTGCGCCTTGGACACACCGGCCGCGACCGTGCCGACGCCGGGCTCGGCAACAAGTTTCACGTGAATCCGCGCCTGCGGGTTCGCGTTCTTCAGGTCGTGGATCAGCTGCGCCAGATCCTCGATCGAATAGATGTCGTGGTGCGGCGGCGGCGAGATCAGGCCGACGCCCGGCGTGGAGTGCCGCACCTCGGCGACCCACGGGTACACCTTGTGCGCGGGCAGCTGACCGCCCTCACCGGGCTTGGCGCCCTGCGCCATCTTGATCTGGATATCGGTGCAGTTGGTCAGGTAGTGCGCGGTCACGCCGAAGCGGCCGGAGGCCACCTGCTTGATCGCGCTGCGCCGCCAGTCACCGTTCTCCTCCGGCTCGAAGCGCGCGGGCGACTCGCCGCCCTCACCCGAGTTCGACCGGCCGCCGAGGCGGTTCATCGCGATCGCGAGGGTCTCGTGCGCCTCGGCCGAAATGGAGCCGTAGCTCATCGCGCCGGTGGAGAACCGCTTCACGATCTCCGAGGCGGGCTCGACCTCGTCGATCGAGATCGACGCGCGCTCCTTCTTGAACTTGAACAGGCCGCGCAGCGAGGCGAGCCGCTCGGACTGGTCGTCGACCAGCTTGGTGTACTCCTTGAAGATCGAGTACTGGCCGGAGCGGGTCGCGTGCTGCAGCTTGAATACGGTGTCCGGGTTGAACAGGTGGTATTCACCCTCGCGCCGCCACTGGTATTCGCCGCCGACCTCGAGCTCGCGGTGCGCGCGCTCGTTGCGGTTCTCCAGGAACGCGAGCCGGTGCCGCTGGGCGACGTCGGCCGCGATGTCCTCGAGGCCGATGCCGTCCAGGTGCGAGCGCAGACCGGTGAAGTATTCGTCGGCCAGGTCCTGGGACAGGCCGATCACCTGGAACAGCTGCGCGCCGGTGTAGGACGCCAGCGTGGAGATGCCCATCTTGGACATCACCTTCAGCACGCCCTTGCTCGCGGCCTTGTTGTAGTTGGCGACCGCCTTGGCGTAGTCGGCGGCCAGATCGCCGGTGCTGCCTGGCATGTCGAGCGCGCCACGCTCGAGCATGTCCTCGATGGTCTCGAAGGCCATGTACGGGTTGATCGCGGCCGCGCCGAAGCCGACCAGCATGGCCATGTGGTGCACCTCGCGGGCATCACCGGCCTCGACGACCAGGCCGACCATGGTGCGGGTGCGCTCACGCACCAGGTGGTGGTGCACCGACGAGGTGAGCAGCAGCGACGGGATCGGCGCCAGCTTCTCGTTGGATTCGCGGTCGGACAGCACGACGATCCGGGCGCCGCCGTCGATCGCGGCCGACACCTGAGTGTTGATCGCCTTGAGCGCCTTGCGAAGTCCCTTGCCGCCCTTGGCGACCGGGTACAGACCGCGCACGATCACCGAACGCAGCTCCGGCTGGGAGCCGTCGTCGTTGATGTGCACCAGCTTGGCCAGCTGGTCGTTGTCGATGATCGGCGATTCGATCGCGATCTGCTTGCAGGATTCCGGGCCGGGGTGCATCAGGTCGGCCTCGGGGCCGATCGCCCGGCGCAGACTGGTCACCACCTCTTCCCGGATCGCGTCCAGCGGCGGGTTGGTCACCTGCGCGAACAGCTGGGAGAAGTAGTCGAACAGCAGCCGGGGCCGCGCCGAGAGCACGGCGATCGGGGTATCGGTGCCCATCGAGCCGAGCGCCTCGCCGCCGGTCTTGGCCATCGGCGAGATCAGCAGGTTCAGCTCTTCGGTGCTGTATCCGAAGATCTGCTGGCGGATCAGCACGCGGTCGTGCGACATGTGCACGTGCGGGCGGTCGGGCAGGTCCTCGAGCTTGGTCACACCCGCGTCCAGCCATTCCTGGTACGGGTGCTCGGCCGCAAGCTGGTCCTTGAGCTCCTCGTCGCCGACGATGCGGCCCTGCGAGGTGTCGACCAGGAACATGCGGCCGGGTTGTAGTCGGACCTTGCGGACCACCTTGGACGGGTCGATGTCGAGCACGCCGACCTCGGAGGCCATCACGACCAGGCCGTCGTCGGTGACCCAGATGCGGCTGGGGCGCAGGCCGTTGCGGTCGAGCACGGCGCCGACCACGGTGCCGTCGGAGAAGCACACCGAGGCCGGGCCGTCCCACGGCTCCATCAGCATCGAGTGGTACTCGTAGAACGCGCGGCGACGCTGATCCATCTTCTCGTTGCGTTCCCACGCCTCGGGAATCATCATCAGCACCGCGTGGGGCAAGCTGCGGCCGCCGAGGTGCAGCAGTTCCAGCACCTCGTCGAAGCGCGCGGTATCGCTCGCCCCCGGGGTACAGACCGGGAAGATCTTCTCCAGCCGGTTGTTGCCCGCCGAGTCGATGCCGAAGATGTCCGAACGCAGCAGCGCCTCGCGGGCTCGCATCCAGTTCTCGTTACCGGTGACGGTGTTGATCTCACCGTTGTGCGCGACCCGGCGGAACGGATGCGCCAGCGGCCAGGAGGGGAAGGTGTTGGTGGAGAAGCGCGAGTGCACGATGCCGAGCGCCGATTCCACCCGGCCGTCCTGCAGGTCCAGGTAGAAGGCGCGCAGCTGCGGCGTGGTGAACATGCCCTTGTAGACGAAGGTCTGGCCGGACAGGCTCGGGAAGTACACCGACTCCTTGCCGACCGCGCCCTCGCCGGAACCCGACTTGCCGAGTTCGTGCTCGACCCGCTTGCGGATGACGTACGCGCGCCGCTCCAGATCCATGCCGGACAGCTGCTCGGCCGCGCCACGCGGCGAGCCGATGAAGATCTGCCGGAAGGTGGGCATCGCGTCGCGGGAGAGCGCACCGAGCGAGGACTCGTCGATCGGCACCGCACGCCAGCCGAGAACCTCGAGGCCCTCTTCCTTGACGATCTTCTCCACGCCGTACGCGGCGCGCGCGGCCTCGCGACGGGCCTGCGGCAGGAAGGCGATACCGGAGGCGTAGGAGCCCTCCGGCGGCAACTCGAAGTCCACGATCGCGCGGAAGAAGCGGTCCGGAAGCTGGATCAGGATGCCTGCGCCGTCACCACTGTTGGGTTCCGCGCCTGCGGCACCACGGTGCTCCAGGTTCAACAGAGCCGTAATAGCCTTGTCGACGATGTCGCGGCTGCGGCGGCCGTGCATGTCGACGACGAACGCGACACCGCAGGCGTCGTGTTCGTTCGCCGGGTCGTAGAGCCCGACGGGTCCAGGTGACCTGTGGCCAGGAAGTTGCATCATGCCTCTGCCTTCAAGAAGGGCGTTCGACGAAAACGAAATGGGCTATTTCGTCGGAATGCCTCCGTACAAGACTGCGCCCGTACGTTCCGAAACCAGCCGCGCTGATGGTCTTCGGCGTGCAGTCACGTCTCCAGTTGTTTCACCCGCTTCAGTGACGTAGTGGGTGCTCGTCGGTAACGGATCCCTAACAAGATCCTTACCTCCGCGCGGGTTCCGGCCCGCTACGCTGAGCACCGGTCAGGAGCTGCCCCGAGCGGGCGAGTGGGCCGAGCATTCTGTGTTCGGCGTAAGAGCAAACGATAAGTCAGGTCCGAGGCCCAACCAACTTAGGCTGTACTAATAACTGGGTCTAGCTGGGCTTCTTCATTCGGTCCTCCACGTGTGCGCGTCGTCCAGTGTAAAGCAGCAGGCACCGCATGATCGATCCCGCGGCGTCCGGTGCCGACTGCTGACGGTCGGCGCGGGAGAGCGGCCGCGAACCTCACGAAACGGTCAGGAAAACGCTCTCACCTGCATCGCAGATGATTTCCCCGGCGAAGCATCCGGCAAACCACCGAAGGGCGGCTAACTCGGAAGCCGGGTGAATGAGATATTTCCGACAGGCTCCTGACGAGCCACGTATGTGATCCGACCGTCCGGCCTCTTTTGTCCGCTGTGGGCTTCAGCACATATTCAGCAAACGACAGTCAGTGGCGTTCGACACATTTCTACGGCCGAAAGCTATCCACTCTTACACCGTAATCGACGTGACTTATTGCGGAATGGACGGCCCTTTACCGAATATTCGCCAGCTGATCCGGTTTTCGTCGTTGAGTTCAACTTAAGAGAGCGTCTTACGGCGTCAGCCGGATGCGTTGCGAAGGCGCGTACCAGCGTTGCGCGGGACCACAAAGTTTCGGGTGGAAGGGTGCCGCCGGCGCACAGTGAACGGCACCTCGTTCGCCGAACAAGCACAAATAGGGGTCCGCTCAGCGTGGTGCGCAGAGCACCACCGCGGCGCGCACCAGCGCCGCCTGATGCAGCGCGTCCGTGCGGCCCGCCGTGAAGACGCCGAAGACGCTGCGCGCCACCCGTTCCGCGCAGTCCGGCGCGGTCAGCTCGCCGCGTTCGGCGGCCAGCTGGTCGACGATCTCGACGTTCACCCGATCGATCACCGGCCGCACCGACAGCAGATCCGGCGGCGCGGTGGGCGCGGACCCGGCATCGAAACGCCAGCCGGTGATCAGACCGCGCTGCACGATCTTGTTGGCCTCGATCTGCCCGGAGAACACCTGCCGCACCCAGTTCTCCGGCAGGTCACGACCGGCGCCGAGCTGGGTCATCGCGTCGTAGACCGCGGCCTCCCGGGCCGGATCGTCGATGGTGGGCTCGGTGCCGGTGCGGGCCGCGCCGGCCCATTTCGCCGCGGCCACCGCGTCGGCGG
The DNA here is from genome assembly GCF_000308475.2 of Nocardia brasiliensis NBRC 14402. Classification (GTDB taxonomy): domain Bacteria; phylum Actinomycetota; class Actinomycetes; order Mycobacteriales; family Mycobacteriaceae; genus Nocardia; species Nocardia brasiliensis. Next base: position 38,867 of record NZ_BAFT02000094.1, read on the forward strand.
TCTGCAACCGCTCGAGCACCAGGCCCACCAGACGGTCCAGGGGCTCGGGCGTGTCGGCTCCCGCCCTAAGCGGGGACATGACCAGCGCGGCCGACACCACCAGCAAGGTGGCCAGCCGCGGCGCCGCGCGTCGGGTGGTCGTGCGTCGGACGGAACGAATACGCATACGCATACGCATGAGCTGACCTCCCGAGACGGCATGCCTGGCAACGGATCATCGATCGAGAGTAGAACCCGCAGGTGAATCGCCACCGGCACCGCCTCGGGCCGTTTGTGAGCCTGGCCACATACGCCCGCTCGTACTCGGTGTGTCGGGGACGGTCCTGTCACGCTGTGACCACGAAACCGTGACGGTTTCGCTCGCTAGCGGTGTCCGCGAAATCGACTGGGACGAAGAGGATGTGAGTTCCCATGACCGTCACCGGCTTGTTCACCTGGCTCGGCGGGGGTCAGCCCAACGATGTCGCCTACCGCCACGAACGCACCGGATACGCCGTCACCGGCGCGGTGGTGCTGCTCTTCGCGACCGTGTCCGCGCTGGTCACGGCATTCGCCCTGGGTTCGGTCGGCACCTGGCCGGTGCTCGGTGTGCTCGCGGTCGCGTTGCTCGTCGGGGTGCCGGCCTGCGCGATCGCGCGGGCCCTGGCCACGCCGCGGCCGGATCGGATGCCGGACAAGCTCGGCCTGCTCGCGCGCGTCGCCCTGGCCGTGCTGACCGGTGGGCTGATCGCCGAGCTCGCGGCGATCGTGGTCTTCGGCGGCAGCGTCGACCGCACGTTGGACGAACGGGCCCAGCGCGACACCGCTTCCGCGCCACAGGTCGTCACCGCCCGCACCCAGCTCGACCGGGCGCGCGAGGACCGGACCGCGCTGGATCGAGCCATCGCCAAGGCGCAGGACGACATCGATCGCACCATGACGATCGCACGCTGCGAACTGAACCCGGGTCCGGAATGCCCGCAGCAGTTGATCACCCGGGTGCCCGGCCGCGGCCCGGAAGCACAGGTCGCCAACGACATGCTCGACGACGCCCGCAGGCAGCTCGCCGTCGCGCAGGCCCGGGTCGAGCCGGCCGACCAGCGCGTCGCGGAGGCCGAAAAGGCCGTCACAGCAGCCGAATCCGCCGCCTTCACCGCCGCCGACCGTGGTCTGGGCGCGCGCTGGCAGGCGATGAACGACTACACCACCCACCATGCGGGCGCCATGCCGCTGCGCATCCTGACGATCCTCGCGGTGATCGCGCTCGCCTTGTTGCCGCTGCTGCTGCGCTGGTGGCGCGGGGACACCTCGTTCGACCGGGCCACCGCCGCGCTCGCCGTGCGGGACAAAGCCGAGCAGGACGCCGAGGCCGCCATCGCGGTGAAGCAGGCCGAGGTCCGCGCCGCGGCCGAGCACCTGCGCGCCGAACAGCGCCTCACCTCCGCCCGGCTCGCCGTCGAGGCAGACACCGCGATCGACCGGGAGCGCCAGCGCACCCGGATCATCGCGGCCGTCGGCGGCGTGGAATTCGGCATCACCGAACCGGCCCGCCGACCCGAACTCCCAGCCGCACCGGCTGACGAACGAAAGGACAGCTCCGTGTCTGCCGAAGGATTCGTGACACCGAACCTGCCCGCCCCCGTCGCCTCGGGTGCCCTCGCGCCGCAGGACGCCCGGCCGCCGCTCGCGCCCAGAACCGGTGGTGGCCTGGAACTTCCGTTGATCGGCACGGTGCCGTTCACCGATACCGCCGCCCGCTTGATCCGCCCGCTGGTCCCCGCATTCGTGGCCAACGCGATCGACAACGCGACGCACCCGTTGCGCACCGCCAGGCAGGCGTTCGAGGAGGTCGAGGAGATCACCTTCACGTTGCGCCGCACCCGCAAGGTCACGGTGGACACCCAGGATTCGCACGGAACGAGCGGCTACCAGCTCGCGCCGGGTTCGCCCGAAGCGGTGCACGCGCAGCGCATCGCCGCCACCGTGGTGGACGCCGACTACGGGCAGCAGGATCCGCGCTACTCGCCCGCTCACTCGGGCGCGCAACCCTACGGGCTGCCGAACGCCGGGCACGACGAGCTGACCGGCCGCGATACGCCCGCGCTGCCCGGTAGCGGCCGACGCGAGCTGCCACGCGGCCGCTGAAGTGCCTACCGTGGGGGCCATGCGACGCGTTCGAGCGAACCTGGCCCACACGGTGTCGGCGCGCGCCGGTGCCGCATTCGAGCGCTGCCCGATCCAGCAGGAAATCAGACATCGGCACGCGCACGTGTGCACCAGATCGCGCACGCCGCGCGGCAAGCCCGGCGCATCAGCCGCGACGTCGGCCAGTGCCCGCCCACCCCGATCTGCGCGGCCGACCCACTGCGCTCGGCTCGAGGCCCGCGCGCAGCCGTTGATCGACGTACTCGGCCGCTCGTGGACCTCGGGTCCTGCGCTGCGCGGCTGGCCCGGAATAGGCTTTTCTCTCATGACCCGCACTGACGTCTCCCCGGCCGCGTTCGGGTCGCGGCTGCTCGGGCCGGTGGACGAATCCTCGGGGATGCGCCGGCTCCGGGTGCAGTTGCTGCTGACCGTACCGACGGTGGCCGCGAACCTGGCCGGGATGGCGGTGACGTTCGCGCTGATCGGCTTCGTGCTGCCCGGGCCGACGGTGTTCACCCGGGAACTGCTGCTGCTGAACGTGATCGCGACGCCGCTGTACACGGCGCTGGCGTTGTTGATCGGGATCTGGTGGGGCACCGTCGGCGGGCTGCGCGCGCTGCGCTGGGCCACCGATCCCGATCAGGTACCCACCGAGGCCGAGCAGATCGCGGCGTCCGCCGTCCCGCGCCGCCTCGTGGTGCGGCAAGCGGTGCTGTGGTTCGCCGGTGCCGCCGTGCTCACCCCGCTCTACGGTGTCACCGAGCCCGCGCTCATTCCGAAGATCCTGCTCGGCATCGGCTTCAGCGCCGTGGTGGTGTGCGCCAACAGTTACTTGATCGCCGAGTTCGCGCTGCGTGTGGTGACGGCTCGGGTGCTGGACGCGGCGCCGTCACGCCGGCGCCGCGGCATGGGTGTGTTCATGCGCTCGCTGATCGCCTGGATGCTCGGCGCGGGCGTGCCGGTGACCCTGTCGATGATCGTCGCGGTGTGGGCGCTGGCCGACTCCTCGGTCAGCACGGCCCGGCTCGCGGTCTGCATGCTCTCGCTCGGCGGCGCCACACTGGTGTTCGGCCTGCTGCTGATGATGCAGACCGTGTCGGCGACCATCGCCCCGATCCGCGGGGTGCGGCGCGCCCTGCGCCAGGTGGAGGACGGCGACCTGCGGGTGACGATCACCGTGTACGACGGCACCGAACTCGGCGAGCTGCAAAGCGGTTTCAACCACATGGTGGAGGGCCTGCGCGAACGAGAACAGATCCGGGATCTGTTCGGCAAGCACGTCGGGCGCGAGGTGGCCGACGCCGCACTGGCGGGCAATCCGACCCTCGGTGGCGTGGAGTGCGAAGCGGCCGCGCTGTTCGTCGATATCGTCGGCTCGACCACGATGGCCGCGACCGTGCCCGCCCCCGAGATGGTCGCCATCCTCAATCGCTTCTTCGACATCGTGGTGGACGAGGTCGAGGCGCACGGCGGCCTGCTGAACAAGTTCGAGGGCGACGCCGCGCTCGCCGTCTTCGGCACGCCCGCAGTGCTTTCCGACGCCCCCGGCGCCGCCCTGGCCTGCGCCCGCGCCATCCGGCGCCGCCTCGACGCCACCGCCAACGACTTCATCGCCGCGATCGGGGTGGCGGCGGGTCGCGTGGTCGCGGGCAATGTCGGCGCCCGGCAGCGCTATGAGTTCACCGTCATCGGTGACGCGGTCAACGAGGCCGCCCGGCTCTGCGAACTCGCCAAACAGGACGACCTGCTGCTCGCCTCCGCGAACACGGTGAACGCCGCGGGTGCCGCCGAAGCGGCGCACTGGCAGCTCGGCGACTCCGTCACGCTGCGTGGTCGACTCACCCCCACCCAACTGGCCCGCCCGGCGTCCGAGTAGTTCCCGCACCCGGAGCCGGCGACGCGCACTCGTTTCGCACGGCGAAAGCCGCTACCACGGCAGCGCACCCGCCCCGGAAAACCGGAGCGGGTGCGAAGGGATCACGGCCGGGCCGTGCGCAACCGGAACGCCACCCAGGCGGCGACCAGCAGGATCGACGCCGTGCCGACGGCGGCGAAGTGGATGCCGGAGACGAACGCCTCGTGCACCGAGGCGAGGAACGCCCCCGCCACCGATTCCGGTAGCTGCTGAGCGAAAGCCGTGGCAGCGCCCAAGGATTCGGACGCCACACCGACCTGGTCGCTCGGCACGTGGCTCAGGTCGAGCCCGTTGCGGAAGATCGCCATCACCACACTGCCGAGGACGGCCACACCCAGCGCGATACCGGTCTCGTACGCCGTTTCCGACACCGCTGCCGCGGCACCGGCCCGCTCGGCGGGTGCCGAGCTGACCACCAGGTCCGCCGAAACCGTCAGCGCGACACCGACACCCGCGCCGATGAAGAGGAAGCCGAGAATGAACGGCGTCGTGCTGGTCGCCGCGTCCGGACCGAGCCACAGGAACAGCGCCGAACCGATCGCGGCCACGGTCAACGCACCGCCGAGCACCCGGCCGGGCGCGATCCGGCGCACCAGCCAGGCCGCGGCGAGCGAGGCGACCACGCTCACCGCGAGCCCGGGCAGCAACAGCAGTCCGGCTTGCAGCGGTGTCCGGCCGAGCACCAGTTGCAGGTACTGCGAGCCGAAGAACAGCACGCCGGCCAGCGCGAACACCGCGAGCAGGTTGGTGAGCACCGCGGTGCGGAACCTGGGCAGCGCGAACAACTTCAGGTCCAGCATCGGCTGATCCAACGTCCGCTGCCTGCGCACGAACAGCACGCCGGCGACCGCGCCGACGACCGCGACCAGGGTCGTGGTCACCGCGAAACCGTGCGCCGCCGTCTCCTTCACCGCGTAGACGATCGGCACCAGCGCGAGCATGGACAGCCCCGCGCTCGCCAGATCGAAGCGACCCGGGTTCGGATCCCGCGATTCCGGAATCAGGAACGGGCCCAGGCCGATCAGCACCAGCATCACCGGCAGGTTCACCAGGAACACCGAACCCCACCAGAAGTGCTCGAGCAGCCAGCCACCGAGCAGCGGTCCCGCCGCCGCGCCGCCGCCCGCCATCGCGCTCCACACCGCGATGGCCACGGTCCGCTGCCGCGGATCGAGGAACATCGACCGGATCAGGCCCAGGGTCGCGGGCATGAGCGTCGCGCCGGCGACACCCTGCAGAACGCGGGCGCCGATCAGCATTTCGGGCGAGACCGCCCAGGCGGCGAGCAGTGAGGCGACACCGAAGCCCGCGGCGCCGATCAGCAGCAGCCTGCGGCGGCCGATCCGGTCGCCCAGGTTGCCCATCATCACCAGCAGCCCGGCCAGCACGAACGAGTACACGTCGATGATCCACAGCAGCTGCGGCGTGGTCGGCGCCAGGTCGGCGCTGATCGCGGGCACCGCCAGGTCCAGCACCGTCGCGTCGACCGCGAGCAGCAACAGGGCCAGCGCGAGTACGGACAGCCCGGCCCATTCGCGCGTACCGGCGCGGGGTGGCGTCTCGGACCCGGTCGGCCGGGTGGTCTTGGTCTGGGTGGTCATGACTTTCTCGACTTCCGTCGCGTGTTTTTCTTACCGTCCAGACGGTACAGTAACAGACCTTACCGTCCAGCCGGTATAGTTCCGCGGTGTGACGGCCAATACCCGCGACCGGATTCTGGACGCGCTCGAATCGCTGCTCCTGGAAAAGGGCATGTCGCATGTGACGTTGGAGAACGTCGCGGCGGCCGCAGGCGTCTCCAAAGGCGGCCTGCTGTATCACTTCAAGAGCAAGGACGCGCTGCTCGCCGGCCTGGTGCGGCGGCTCACCGAACGCGCGGCCCAGCAGCTGACCAGCGCCACCGACCGGGGACAGTCGGTGGTCGAGTGGTACCTGCAGACCCCCGACCCGGACAACGCCGACGAAGCGGTGGAGCTCGAGGTCTACCGCTCGATGCTGGCGACCATGCGCACCATCGACGCCGCGAACGGCACGGAGGTCGACGAGGTACAGCAGGCCCTGATCGAGATGATGAATTCCTGGTCCGACGATCTGGACCAGGAGATCGAGGACCCGGTGCAGGCCGATATCGTCCGGCTGGTCGGCGACGGCGTGTACCTGCGGGCCCTGCTCGGCCTGCCGCCGATCGACCCGGCCCGCTACCGCCGCGTGGTGGACCGGCTGCTGCAGCGCTGACCGCGCGGCCGCGCCGGTTACACTCGGCCCGTGCTACCAGCTGCCGACCCGGCCGGTGCCGTCGGGGCGGGAGACGATCCGGCACCAGGGTCACCTGGAACGACGGTGCCGATCCGTCCGATGACCTTCCGCGAACTCCTGGATGTGCCGTTCGCGCTGATCCAGGCGAATCTGCCCGCGCTGCTGCGGGTGAGCCTGCCCGGCATCGTGGTCGCCGAGCTCGTGGTCGTCGCGCTCACCGCGGTTTTCTCGTCCCTTACCGAAGGCTCTGACGCGGGTACCGCGTGGGCGGCGATCCTGTCCACGGCGGCATGCGTGTGGGTGCTGCGCTTCGTACTGCGCGGCACCACCGTGGCGATCGGGCTGGGGAGCATCGCGGGCGCACCGATCGGCGCGGCCACCGCGCTCGGGCGGCTCAGCGCGACGGCCGGGGCGCTGCTCGTGTTCCAGGTGCTGTACACCCTGGTCGGGGTGAGCGTGCTCGCGCTGACCGGCTTACTGATCGTCACGCTGCCGTTCGGCGTGCTCTGGCTGGGCTGGTTGCGCGGCAAACGTTTCGTCGCGGTGCCGGTGATGTTCGTCGAGCAGGCGCCGCATCGCGGCGCCGTGGCCCGGTCGAAACTGCTTGTCGCCGGGGCAGACTGGCAGTTCACCTGGCTGTGGGTCGCGCACCGCTGCCTGCTCGCACTGCTGTGCGTGCCGCTGCTGGGTATTCCGTTCTATCTGTCGGATTTCTCCGGCACCCGGCGCTGGGCGGTCATCGTGCTGCTCACCTCGGGTGTGCTGCTGATCGCCGCGTTCGGCGAGATCGCCGAGTCGGCCACCCGGGTGGTCGGCTACGTCGACCGGCGCTGCCGCCGTGAGGGTTTGGACATCCACGTGCCCGGTACCGAGGCCCGATGAACGAATTCCACGACGCCGGAGCGCCGTTCGACGCAGGCCCGGACCAGCCGCCCGGCCCCCCGCGCCTCGGCGCCGCCGCCGACCATCGCGCGGCCGCCGAACAGGCCGCGCAGCGCCGCGATTTCGATGCCGCGCTGCGGGAACGTTTCCGCGCCGTGCTGCGGGGCTTGGAGCAGCGCGGCGTACTCGAGGTCCGCCGTTCGCGCACCGCCCGCGAGACCGCCGACGACGTCACGACCGCGCTGCCCAGCGACGGCGCGACCGAATTGCACCCCGCCGCACAGAGTTTCGACGAGGTGGTCTACGGCGGCCGCCGGGCGACCGAGGACGAATACCGCAGGCTCGAATACGCCGACCGGTTCTCCGAAGCCGCCCCGCCGCCGGTGCTGCCGCCCACCGAAATCGAGGTCAGCGAAAAGGCGCCGCGCACCCGCAGACGGGTGCCGCCGCTGCCCGCGCTGCTGCGCGACCCGCGGTTCTGGGCCGGTCTCGCCGGTCTCGCCGCGCTCTTGCTGCTGCTCTATGCGGCATTGCAGTCGTGCGGTGCGCCGACCGCGCCGGAACCGCCGACACCCTCGAAGCCGCCGACACCGCCGCGGCCCAGCGGGTCCGGCTCCGGATCGGGTTTCGGCGCGGGCGACGACCCGATCTGGGAGCGGCTGCCCGCACCGGTGTTCTTCGGCGCGGTGCAATTCCTGATCGCCGCCGCGGTGGTGGTCTGGTGGCGGGCGCGCCGGCGCGGCGCCCTGGTGCGCGAACCGCGCCCGGTCGAGGTCGCCGCGAACGAGCTGCTGGCCGGGCAGGCCGCGCTGTACCGGCGCTCGAAGGACTACGAGCACGTCGCCGCGAAACTGCGCGGGGCCACCCTGCGCCGGATCCGCCCGACCCTCGGCCTGACCGCCGATACCCCGCCGGAGCGGCTCGTCGGCGCCCTCGCCGCGCGCACCGGCACCGACCCCGCCCAGCTCGGCACCGCGCTGTACGGGCCGGTGCCCGACGTGGAAACGCTGGAACTCGTTGCCACCCAACTCGAATGGCTCGAGGCGGAGCTCGGATGAGACCGCCGCCGCCGCACGCTTGCCCGGCCGCCGGGAACCCCCACCTGACACTGGAGGTCCAATGACCATTCCCACCGATACCAACCACGGTCCCACCGCCGCGGCGGCCGGCGCGGCGTTCACCGCGTTGCGCGCCGAGATCGGCAAGGCGGTGGTCGGCAACGACAACGCGATCATGTACCTGGTGCTCGCGCTGCTCTGCCGCGGGCACGTGCTGCTCGAGGGTGTGCCCGGGGTGGCGAAGACGCTGCTGGTCCGGGCGTTGGCGACGGCGTTGGACCTGCAGCACGCCAGGGTGCAGTTCACCCCGGACCTGATGCCGGGCGATGTCACCGGCTCCCAGATCTACGATCCGCACTCGGCCGAGTTCACCTTCCGGCACGGCCCGGTGTTCACCAATCTGCTGCTGGCCGACGAGATCAACCGCACGCCCCCGAAGACCCAGTCGGCGCTGCTGGAATCGATGGAGGAGCGCCAGGTTTCGGTGGACGGCAAGCCGCGGCCGCTGCCCGACCCGTTCGTCGTGGTCGCCACCCAGAACCCGATCGAGCAGGAGGGCACCTACCCGCTGCCGGAGGCGCAGCTGGACCGGTTCCTGTTCAAGGTCGACGTCCAATTGCCCGGCCGCGAAGACGAATTCCGCATCCTGCAGCGCCACGCCGCCGGCTTCGATCCGCGCGATCTGGCCGCGGCGGGGCTGCGGCCGGTGGCCGGCCCGGCCCATATCGCCGCGGGCCGTGCCGCCGTCGGCACGGTGACGATCAGTCCCGAGGTGCTCGCGTACACCGTCGACATCTGCCGGGCCACCCGGATGGCCCCCGCAGTGCAGCATGGCGCGTCCACCCGTGGCGCGACCGCGCTGATGGCGGCCGCACGCGCGTTCGCCTGGTTGAACGGGCGCGGGTTCGTCACCCCCGACGACGTGAAATCTGTGGCCGTCGCGGTACTGCGGCACCGGTTGCAGCTGCGGCCGGAGGCGGAGCTGGACGGCGTGACCACCGAGGGTGTCATGACGTCGCTGCTGCTCTCGGTCCCGGTTCCGGTGTAGCGATGCGCGCCCGCCCCGCCGCTTCCGTCGGCCGCCAGCAGCCGGTGGTCACCGGCCGTCTCGCCGCACTCGCGGGGGTGCTGGCGCTGCTCGTCACGTTCGTCGTGCCGTCCTGGATCGGCGTGGTCGTGGCGAGCGCGATACTGGCCGCCGCCGTGCTGTTCGACCTCGGCACGGTCGGCCGGGCCGGTGCTCTGGGCCTGTCCCGGCCACCGCTGACCACCGTCCGGCTGGGTCGCGCCACCGAGGTGGAACTGGTCGCGGTGAACAACGGCGCCAAGCCGCTGCGCGGCACGGTGTGGGACGACTGGCCCGACAGCGCCCGCGCCGAAAACCGCACGCACCGGCTGGATCTCGCGCCCGCCACACTGGTCCGCTGGCACACCACGCTCACCCCGGCCCAACGCGGTGACCGGGTCGCGGGCGCGGTGACGGTGCGCCTGATCGGCCCGCTCGGGCTTGCCGGAACGCAGTCCCGGCGCCGGGTTCCGGCCCGCGTGCGGGCGCTGCCGCAGTTCCGCAGCGAGCGCCTGCTGCGTTCGAAAGTCAAACGGCTGCAACACCTCGAGGGCCGTAACGTGGCCAACCTGCGCGGGCAGGGCACCGAATTCGATTCGTTCCGCGAGTACGTCGCGGGCGACGACGTGCGCGCCATCGACTGGCGCGCCACCGCCCGCGCGACCGACGTGCTGGTGCGCACCTGGCGTCCCGAACGCCACCGGCACATGCTGATGCTGCTGGACACCGGCCGGATCAGCGCGGGCCGGGTCGGCGACGGCACCCGGCTGGACGCGGCCGTGGAAGCGGCGCTGCTGCTCGGCGGGCTCGCCGCGGCGGCGGGCGACTCGGTCGATCTGCTCGCCTTCGACCGCGAACCGCGCGCCGAGGTGCGCGGCATCAGCGGAAAAGGGTTGCAGCTCAAGCTGATGCATGCGATGGCGGGCGTCACGCCGGAACTCGTCGACACCGACAGCGCGGGCCTGGTGCGCGCCGCCATCCAGCGCACCCGGCGGCGCAGCCTGATCGTCTGGTTCACCAGCCTCGACGGTGCCGCCGTCGAGGAGAACCTGCTGCCGGTGCTGCCTACCCTGGCCCAGCGCCACCGCGTGCTGATCGTCTCGGTCACCGATCCCGATATCGCCGCGGCCGCCGCCCGCCGCACCGGCCGCGCCGACCTCTACCCGGCTGCGGCCGCCGAAACCATCCTCGCCGAGCGCGCCCTCGTCCAGGAATCCCTGCGTCGCACCGGTATCGCCGTGGTCGCCGCCGCCCCCGACCGCCTCCCCGAAGCCCTCGCCGACGAATACCTCGAACTCAAACAGTCCGGCACCATGTAATCGGCGTGCCGCCGGCGCCGCGAGGCGCATGATGGATCCATGTCCGATCTTGCCTCGTTCGTCCGCGGGTTGCCCAAGGCCGAGTTGCATCTGCACTTGGAGGGGACGCTCGAACCCGAGTTGAAGTTCCGGCTGGCGCGGCGCAACGGCATGGAGCTGCCGCAGCGGACGGTCGACGAGATCAGGCAGACCTACCAGTTCCACGACCTGACGTCGTTCCTCCAGGTCTACTACCCCGCCATGGCGGTGCTGCAGGAACCGGCAGACTTCCATGATCTGGCCTTCGACTACCTGACCAGGGCACACGCGCAGGGTGTGCGGCATGTCGAGATGTTCTTCGACCCGCAGGCGCACACCGGGCGCGGTGTCCCGTTCGCCACCGTGATCAACGGATATCGCTCGGCCATCGTGCAGGCGCGACGCGAGTTCGACATCTCGGCCGAGTTGATCCTGTGCTTCCTGCGCGACTACTCCGCCGAATACGCCATGGCGACACTGCTGGAAGCGCTGCCCTACCGCGACTGGATCATCGGGGTCGGACTCGATTCCGACGAGCGGGGCAACCCGCCGAGCAAGTTCGCGGCCGTCTTCGCGCGCGCCCGCCGTGAAGGATTCCTGCTGACCATGCACTGCGATATCGACCAGCAGGATTCGATCGAGCACATCCGGCAGGCGCTGGAGGACATCGCCGTCGACCGCCTCGACCACGGCACCAACATCGTCGAGGACGACCGGTTGGTCGAACTGGCCAAGTCCAACGGGATCGGGCTCACCTGTTGTCCGGTGTCGAATTCGTTCGTCACCACCCAGATGAAGTCCGCCGAGATCGTGGACCTGCTCGGCCGCGGACTCACCGTGACGATCAACAGCGACGATCCCGCCTACTTCGGTGCCTACGCCGCGGACAACTACGTGGCTCTGGCTGAACACGCCGGACTCGACCGGGCGCAGCTCATCACACTCGCGAAGAACTCGTTCCGGGCCTCCTGGATCACCCCGGCCCGGCTGGACCGCTTCCTCCAGGAGATCGACGACTACGCCACCACCTAGCCCGCGCGCTTCACCGCACCGCGACGCCGGGAACAGCGGGTGGCCCGAGCGGGCCGCGCGGAAACACCGGGAACAGCGGCGGCGGCAGCACGCGACGCTGCCGCTCGGCGATGATCGCCCCGAGGATCTGCAACGGCGGGTAGCCGCTCGGCGCGGGCACCTGCAACCGTGCGCAGACCGCGGCGACGAGCGCGCTGCCCAGCTGGTGTTGCACCTCCGGCGTGAGGGTCTTGGACCGGCTCAGGTACTGCCGGACCGCGAGCGCGAGATCGTCCGGCAATCCGGCCAGCTCCAATTGCGCGGTCCAGCCGACCAGCCACGGCGGCGGCACGGCGAGCAACGGCACCGGCAGCGCCCGCTGCGCGTGCACCACCACGGTGCCCGCCAGCACATCGCCGACCCGGCGCGCGTTCGGGGAACACAGCGAGGTGAGCACGGCGACCGCACCGAGCGCGCCGAGCATCCAGAAGTCGACGATGGCACCGGCCAGGCCGCGGGTGAGCGCGTGTCGGAAGTCGATCGGGCCGCCGTCCGCGCGCACCACCCGCAGGCCGAGCAGCAGTTTGCCGAGCGTCCTTCCGCGCGAGAGGGTTTCGCAGGCCACCGGATACCCCACCAGCACGGTGACGAGGGTGACGATCACCGCGACGCTCAGCCAGGCCGTGTCCGCCCCGTTGGGCAGCAGCACGGCGACGGCCAGCACGAACAGCACCGAAGCCAGCGCGAACTGCGCCACCGCGTCGATGAGGAACGCGGCGGCCCGGGTCGGGATCCGGGCGATCGGCAGCTCGAGCGCGACCGCTTCGCCGGTGGTGAATTCAGCCATGTCGATAGCATTCTTGCGACCGGCGGTAGTGGGAGGCAACCGATGGACGTAGACGCATACAGTTTCGCGCATCGCAGGGCGTGGGAGCGGCTGGATCAGCTGTCCTCGCGCAGCAAGCTCTCCGGCGCGGAGGCCGACGAACTCGTCATGCTGTATCGGCGCACCTCCCAGCAGCTGGCCAGGTTGCAGTCGCACAGTCCCGATCCCGAACTGATCGCCGGTTTGAGCGCGATCCTCACCCGGGCGCGCGGGCGGGTGCTCGGCAGCAGGGCCGACACGTGGTCGGAGATCGGCCGGTTCTTCACCCATCGCTTTCCGGCCGCCCTGTATCGGACCTGGCCGTGGTGGGCCGGCGTCGCCGCGGTGTTCCTGCTCGTCTCCGCCGGGCTCGCGCTCTGGGTGGACCGATTCGATTCGGCGCGTACGGTTCTCGGCATCCCCGCCGACACCAGCGGCCTGACGGCGCGCGGCGGCGCGTTCGAGACCTACTACTCCGAGCATCCGCAGGGCGCGTTCGCCGCGCAGGTGTGGACCAACAACGCGTGGGTGACCGCGATCGCCCTGTTCACCGGCGTGCTGATCCTGCCCGCGGTGTATCTGCTGTTCATGAACGCGCTCAACCTGGGTGTCTCGGCCGGCCTGATGGCCGATGCCGGACGGCTCGACGCATTCTTCGGGTTCATCCTGCCGCACGGCACGCTCGAGCTGACCGCGATTTTCGTCGCCGGTGGCGCGGGCCTGAAATTGGGTTGGACGCTGATCGACCCGGGTCGGCTGAGCCGCGTGGAGGCGGTGGCGCGCCAGGGCCGCGCCACCGCGACGATCGCGCTCGGGTTGGTCGGGGTGCTGCTGGTGTGCGGCTGCATCGAAGGTTTCGTGACGCCGAGCCCGCTGCCCGCCCCGGTGCGCATCGCCATCGGGTTCACCGCGGAAGCGTTTTTCCTGGTCTACGTGTTCGGTGTGGGGCGGCGAGTGGTTCTGGCCAAGACCGAGCACGGCGTGGAGACATCGGGTGCCGGGGTGATCGGCGGCGGGCAGACAACCGCGAGCACACGCTGAGCGAAGTGGGTTCGGGCAACCGACAGCTACGCCGTGTCACGGTTCGGTTGCGGTATCCCCCATTTGAGTTCCGCTGGCCGCAGCGAGTCGTGCTCAGCTGCGGCCAGCGTTGCCGTTGACTCTACACAATCGTTATGCCGATGCAACCCTCGTCGCTCGTGTCAAGCGTATAAAGCAGCGCGCCAGCTAACCCTTGTGAGAGCATGGTTTTTCAGAGTTCCAGCTAACTTGCAGCGCGCGCCGCAGGCTCAGATTCGGGGCGTCGATTTTTCGCACCCTCCCACGAATCCGCTGGTCTCGCTTTATCCGTTTCGTGGCGGTACAAACATTCCCCGAGCGATTAGCTGTCGTCCCGACGTAGATCAGTCAATGCTCCGCCACAGGCCGCTCTAGCTGCATGTTCAACGCGAAAGTTGGCGATAGCTGGACAGTGGATGAACAGAAAGCGACTTCAAGTCTGTTTACGGCGTATTTAACACGACGTGCGCCTAGTTGAACCGCCCGTGCACATGCATGTGTCATGACAAGATCAGGAATAACCAGACCTTGCAGAGTCGTCGCCGCCGGCCGCCGGAGGCGCAGGTTCAGCACCACGGCCGCAACTTTCGAAGCCGGTGTGATCTTCGCCTCACCTGCGGCGCGGACCCGGCGAAAGGCACGAAATCGACACGGGGGCAAGCGTTCCGCGGCACAGACACGCGAGGGCGACACACCGGAATGCCGCGAGCGGGCGATGACTTATCGCCACGAACAGTCACGGCGACGCGCGCACCGTGCGTCCACACCGCCCGTCCGGCTCGTGCACAGGCTGGGCATGACGCGTACTCCACCACTGTGCACAGGTTCGGCACACCGTGTCGCCACCGCTGTGCATGCGGCCCGGCGTCATCGATGTCCACACGTCGGCACTACCGGTCCATCCCCAATGGGGACAGCGCGTCAACAGCTCTGCCGACCGTTTTCCGCACCCGGGCAAGCTTTCATCCACAGCCTCGAGCCAGGCGTTTGGGGATGCGGCACCGCCGGATTCTCGAGGTCGCGGCGGCAAAGCGGAGATGAACAGCGTCCGGCCATCCAGAAACAACCCACAGCATCATCCACAGCCTCGAAGTGCCGGACACCGAACCTTGCGAACCCTGCGGACCCCCGCTGTCGACGGCTTATCCCCAGTGGGCCACGCCTGGCCATCCTCGAGCAGCGCACAGCTCTATCCACAGGACAGCGCCGCCTCCACCGCATGGGGATAACTGCCGAACCGGTCTGTGCGACACCGGTATCCGGATCACATCGGTCGAGATGGCAGCGCCAGGAGCGGGACTCAGCCGATGCGCAGAATTCCGGTGATCGTGCCCTGCAGCACCCGCCCGCCGTGGGTGAGCAACGGCGAAGTCTGCAACGGGTCGTCGATCAGCGTGCCGGGCAAGGGATGTCGTGCGGTCACCGCTCCGGTTGCCGGATCGAGCACCGTGAACGCATAGCCGTCCAGCGGTGTCGTGGTATCCGGACCTGCCCGGGTCACGGTGTACACCGCGTTGTCGGGAATGGACAGGCGCGGCACGGCCGCGCTGCGCACCTCGTTCTCCCACACCGTGTGGCAACCGTTTTCGTCCACGTCGACCCGGGTCATGCCGCCGGTGAACGGCGCGGTGGGCGGCAGCGCAGGGCCCGCGTCCTCAGGAACCTTGGGATAGGGATAGCCGTAGGTGCTCGCGACGAACACTGAACGGCCGATCCCGATCGGCGAATTCTCGCTGCCCGCACCGCCCTTCGTCAGCACCGGCTGCGTGCACACCAACTGGCCGGTGCCCGAACGGAATACCACCGCGTTGACCTGTCCGTCGGCGTTGTCCACGATGGTCAGATAGTCGGCCCCGGTATCCGGCCCGAAGTACGTGGGTGTCGACCCGGTGCCCCAGCTGAGTTGCCCCGGCTTGCGCGCGGAGCCGCGGTCATAGACCGCGCGCCACCGGATCTCGGGCCGGCCCGCGGTATCGGCCGACAACTCGTAGAGCGCGTGTGTCGTGGCCACCGCGATCCGCCCGCTCGGCGCCGCCGAAATGCTGTTGGCCACCTGTTCCCCCGCGGGCAGCGCCACCGTCGCGACGGCCCCTGCGGGCGTGACCAGCCCGACCACACCGCGACCCGTGGCGAACCAGACGTTGCCCGACCAATCCGGCACCAGGCCGGTCACGTTGTCCCCCACCGGGATCACCGCACTCAGGTCCGCCGCCACCGTGCTGGTGAACTGCCACGTCCCGGCGGCGTCGCGGGAATGCCCGATGCGGAGCAGCTGGTTGCCGCCGTCCACCACGACGAGGCGATCCGCGCTGTCCAGGTAGGCGTATACACCGCCGAGCAGACTGCCCTTGGCCAGCGGGAGTGCGGCGAGCGAATGCCCGACCGGTCCGGCGGCGGCCGGGTCGATCAGATGCACCGTCGGGATCTGCCCGGCGAGCGCCGTGCACAGCGCGACCACCAGATTGTCGGATCCCTCCAACAGCGTGGGGCAGGCCGAGAGCAGCGGATATCCGGCGAGCGGCACCGCTGCCGTACCCGGCCCGGCCAGCGGTGTGGCGTCCGAGGAACCAGCGTCGCCGTGCATGGTCGAGGTGCCGAGCGGGCCGAGGAACGGGTTGGCTGGGGCGAGCGGCCCCCACGGCGCGGCAGCCGCGGCCGAGCCGGGCCATGCCGTGAGGAGACAGACGGCCAGAAACATCAGCAGCGTACGCATCGCGGTCTCTCGGGTCGGTGACACTGCGTCCGATCGAACCGAAACGGGCGCTCTCGGCACAGTATTGGGAACGTCGATGATCCGAACAGCCGCGCCGCAGTGGATACCATGACGCTATGAACGGTGTGCGGGCCCGCGTCCTGTCGACGGTGGCCGGTCAGCTCGGTAATCCCCACGGCCTGCTCGGGCGCGGCGTCGCAGTGGTCCTCAACCGCGCGAACAAGCGCGCCATCGAGGCCGCGGTGGCGGCCGCCGCGATCCGGCCCGGCCAGACCGCGGCCGATCTCGGATTCGGCGGTGGCGCAGGACTTTCCCTGCTGCTGGCACGCATCGGCAACAGCGGCACCGTGCACGGCGTGGAGATCTCGCCGGACATGCTCGCCAGGGCCAGGTCCGCGTTCGCACGCGAGATCACCACGGGCCGGCTGCATCTTTCCGAGGGCTCGCTCACCGCGTTGCCGCTCGCGGACCACAGCCTCGACGGCGCGATCACGGTGAACACCATCTACTTCGTAGCGGACCTGGACGCGGCCTGCGCCGAACTCGTCCGGGTGGTGCGACCGGGCGGGCGGATCGTCATCGATATCGGGGACCCGGACACCATGGCGAAGATGCCGTTCACGCCCTACGGTTTCCGGCTCCGTCCGGTGGCCGAGGTGATCGCCGCCCTGGAGCAGGCCGGCTGCACCGTGGACCATCAGCAGTCCGCGACACCGCCGATTCCTCGTCATCTGCTGATCGCCACGCCCTGACCACACTTACATCAACGCACCGCCGTCGATCCGGATCTCGGTGCCGGTCATATAGCGACCGTCCTCCGACGCGACCATCGCCACCACGCCCGCGATGTCCTCGGGACTGCCGAGCGCACCGCCGTTGAGCCAGCCGGTCATCCGGGCGAACAGTTTGTGGTCGAACCCTTCCGGCTGGTCGAGGATGGACTTCGTGGTGATGCCGCTGGTGATCCCGGCGGGCACGATGTTCACCGCGCGCAGCCCCTGCTTGGCGTACTCCAGCGCGATGGCGTGGGTGAAGGCGTTGACGCCGCCCTTCGACGCCGCGTACGCCGCAAGGTAGGGCGCGGCACTGAACGCCGCGGTGGAGGAGAGGTTCACCACCACCCCGTGCCCGGATTCGAGCAGCGCGGGCAGCGCGGACTGGGTCATCAGGAAGGTGCCGGTGAGGTTCACCGAGAGCACCTGATTCCACACCTCCAGCGGCATCTCGTGGGTGCGCGCCGGGCGCAGGATGCCCGCGCCGTTCACCAGCACGTCGAGCCCGCCGAGGAATTCGAGCGCGGTGCCGGTCGCGGTGCGCACCGAGTCCGGGTCCGCGACGTTCACCGCGACGGTCCGCAGCCGCTGCGCCGCGTCACCCGCCTTCTCCGCCGTGGCCGCCAGGCCCGGCTCATCGATATCGGCGGCGACCAGCTGCGCCCCCTCATCCAGCAGACGCAGGGCGATGCCCTGTCCGATGCCGGATCCTGCTCCCGTCACCACCACGCGGCGGCCGTCATATCTGCGCATGTCAAGAATTAGAACAGGTTCTCATTGTGAGTCAAGACACTTCGGTCATCCCATTTCCCGAACGCAAAACTGAAACACGTTCTAGTGTGGACCCATGCCGCACGACGCGTTCCGGCCGGCCGAGCTCGGGCCGATCCAGCTGCGCAACCGGATCATCAAGGCCGCGACGTTCGAGGGACGCACGCCCGACGCCTTGGTCACCGACGAACTCATCGATTTCCATCGCGCGGTCGCCGCGGGCGGTGCGGGGCTGACCACCGTGGCGTACTGCGCGGTCGCGCCGGAGGGTCGCACCGACCGGCACCAGATCTGGATGCGTCCGGCAGCGGTCCCCGGATTGCGCAGGCTCACCGACGCGGTGCACGAGGCGGGCGGCGCGGTGTCGGCGCAACTCGGCCACGCGGGTCCGGTCGCCAACGCCGCATCCAATCGCGCGCCCGCGCTCGCGCCGAGCCGGCAGTTCAGCCCGATCAGCCTGCGACTCACCCGGTCCGCGACCACCGCGGACATCCGCCGGATCATCGCTGCGCACGCACGGGCAGCACGCCTGGCGGTCGAGTCCGGATTCGATGCCGTGGAACTGCATTTCGGGCACAACTATCTGATCAGCTCGTTCCTCAGCCCGGCGCTGAACAAACGTGGCGACGAGTACGGCGGCACCCTGGTCAACCGGGCGCGGCTGGCCCGGCAGACCGCGGACGCGGTGCGGCAGGAGGTCGGCGGCGAGATCGCGGTGCTGGCGAAGTTCAACATGGACGACGGGGTGCCTCGCGGTTTCCGCGGCGACGAAAGCCTGACCGTCGCACGGTGGCTTGCCCAGGACGGCAACCTCGACGCGCTCGAGCTCACGGTCGGCAGTTCGCTGCGCAATCCGATGTATCTGTTCCGGGGCGACGTGCCGCTGCGCGAATTCGCCGACCAGTTCCCGCAGCCGCAACGGGCCGGGATCCGGTTGGCCGGTCGCCGCTTCCTGCGCACCTATCCCTTCCACGAGGCCTACCTGCTCGACGAGGCGCGTCGCTTCCGCGCCGAACTCGCGCTGCCGCTGGTCCTGCTCGGCGGCATCGCCTCGCGCGCGTCGATCGAGCTCGCGATGGCCAACGGGTTCGAGTTCGTCGCGATGGCGCGGGCGCTGCTGCACGATCCCGGACTGGTCGGCCGGATGAGCGCCGAGGCGGTCGCGGTCTCGCAGTGCACCCATTGCAACCGCTGCATGCCGACCATCTACCGGGGCACCCGCTGTGTCCTGACCACCCCCGCCTGACCGCGCCGTACGAAAAGGGCCCCGGATCCACGGATCCGGGGCCCTGTTGTTCGTGCTGTCGCTCAGTTGATCTCGCGGATCGCCCGCTCGGACAGCTCGGCGGCACGCGGACCGACCGCGGCGGCGAATTCCTGCAGCGCTTCACCTTCCAGCGCGATACCGGCGACGTCGTTGCGGATGCAGCCGTTGGCCACCGGCACCCGGTCGAACCGGTCCTTCATCCAGGACATCACGCGCGGCTGCGCGGTGACGAACAGGCTGTAGCCCTCGTTGGCGTGCGTGCGGTTGTACTCCACGCGCGCGTCCGGATCCGCGCAGTAGGTGTCGACCAGCTTGTTGACCGGGCCGACCGGCGCCACCCAGTCCGGGTTGGACTGGTAGATGAACATCGGCATCTTGGGCACGCTCTTGCCCATCCGCACCTTCTCCAGCACCGCGGCGGGCACCGGCTCACGCGTCATATCCGGGCTGTCGAACAGGCCCTTGATATTGAGGAACGGGAACATCGCGGTCGCGTTCCAGCCCATGCACATATTGCTCTGCGGACCGACCATCGCCTTGCCCAGCGGATTCATGTGCTGGTCGAAATACTCCTGCAGTTCGGGATATTCGCGGGCGACACCCAGCACGCCGGAGTAGATGAGCCCGGCGGCCAGCTGACTGTTCGCCAGATCGACCATCGCCGTCATATCCGCCGGCACGCCGCCTTCCGCGACACCGACGATATTCAGCTCGGGCGCGTACTGCTCTTTCAATTCCGCGGCCCAGCCCGCGGCAATGGCGCCGCCCGAGTTACCGATCAAACCGACCATCGTGTCGGCGCCGCGGTCCAGGGACATCTGCGCGAAATTCTCCGCGGCACGCACGCCGTCCAGGGTCACCATTCCGGCCAGCGGCCCGGCGCCGAACGCATTAGCGGGACCTTCGTGATCCGGCAGCGAAACCGCCCAGCCCTGCGAAATCGCGTACAACGGAATCAGCATTTCACTGTCCGGCCCGACGGTGCCGCGATAGTTCGTCGGCACGCTGGCCTGCTGCACCGTCTGCGACGGCGCGCAATGCGGCGCGAGCGAGTCCTGCGGCAACTGGTAGGAGATCATCCGATCCGGCTTGCTGCCACGCGGTTTCAGCACCGTGGTGATCGCGGCGATCGGTTCGTTGCGCGAGTTGGTCGATCGGTAGGACAGCTGCCAGGCGTCCACGTCGAGCGGCACCAGCGCGAAGAAGGACGGCACCATTTCCCGGGCCGCGATGATCTCACCCGGTTCTTTCGAGGCGACCACATCGGCAGGCGGATAATAGAACGACGGATCGTGCCCGTCGAATCGGCCGAGAATCCCGTGGTCGTGCCACGGCGTCGCCGGCGGCACCGGAAACGGCAGTTGCGGATACACCGGGTAAGGCCCTTGCTGCCCAACGGGTTCCGGTTCGGCTGCCGCGAACCCCGCCGCCGCCACCTGCACGGTCACCGCCGCGGTAGCCGCCAGCGTCACGATTAATCGGCGCCGCGGCCCTGTTCCGAGCACATTCATACGCGATCCTTCGCAGTCGGAGAGTAGAACATTTCTGGGAAGATCCACGAACGGCGTCACATTTCGCGCACGCAGAAGCCACACGAGTGACGCGTAAGCGTTGGGGAAACGCCCGATTCGGGATAGTTTCGCGGCGAGCATAGCGCCGCCACCCCGAAACCCCGTGCAATGAATCGAAGAATTATTGCGTTTCGCCGAAAATCAGTTCCCACTTTCCCCGTTCCCCCACATCCCTTCGAACCAAACACCGCCCACCGCAACGAAACCTTTGTCCGCCCACGCCATCACCGCCATGAAGTACTCCCGTCCACGGCATGTCTCTACCTCCGCACAACGGAGAGGGATTGCCCTGCACGGGCACAGAGTGATAGCCCGCCACACTCGAAAAGCGTCAGCCCCCTAAGGGCACGGAAAGTCGCACAGCTCCATCGCGAGAGCGACAACCCAGAGACAGCGACAACCCAGAGACAGCGACAACCCAGAGTCGCCGAGCGACAACCCTTCATCGCGGCGTGACCAGCCCCGCAGAACGGCCAGTGATAGCCCCACCCCACAAAGAGTGACAACTCCAACGAGAAACCCCACAGAAGAGACTCCCCCAACACGCCCAGCCGGATGTGCGCCCGAACAGTGTCATCCCCACGAACATCACCGCACCCCAACACGAAACGCACCCACCCACGCAAACCCCGGATGCGCAAACAACACAGGAATGGGGGGTTCGGGGGGCAAAGCCCCGCCGAGCGGGGCGTGGGGGCTGCGCCCCCACAAAATACGAGGGAAACGAGCAAGGCCCATGCTCTCCATGAGCATGGGCCTTGCACGAGTGCAACGGGTGGGCGAAGGGGGACTTGAACCCCCACGTCCCGAAGGACACTGGCACCTGAAGCCAGCGCGTCTGCCATTCCGCCACTCGCCCGAGCGACTCCGAGACAGTATCACGCACCACGCGCGGACACGAAATCGTGCTTGTCGGCTGGTGACGCGGGGGCTGGACAAGCCAGGGAACCTGCTGATCGCGCCAAGAGTTACAGGTGTGGACGATCGTGGATATCATGCAATGAACGTGCTCGATACGCGACACGCCATATCCGCGTGTCGTTGTTACGGATCCGAAGAACTGACGCTCACCGAAGGGAGGCCGAGATGGGCATCGTTTCACGGTTCGAGCGTCGTCTGCAGGGTGCCGTCGGTGACGTGTTCGCTCGGGTGTTCGGCGGGAATGTCGTGCCGCAGGAGGTGGAGGCGGCGCTGCAGCAGGAGGCCGCCGATCATGTCCAGGAGCTCGGCGGCGGACATCTGTTGGCGCCCAACAGCTATGTGATCACGATCAATTCTTCGGATCACCAGCAACTGGATGCCGATCACGACCTCACGACCCGCGCGTTCGCCAAGCATCTGCAGGATTACATCCGGGAGCAAGGGTGGCAGACCTACGGCGAAGTACACGTGGCTTTCGAGGCATCACCTACGCTGCACACCGGACAGTTCAGGGCAAGCGGCCGGGTCGACCCGGACATCGGTCGCCGAGCTACACCAGCTCACAGCCCCGAACCCCCGCCACAACGACCTGATAACCCGCAACCAGGAGCTGGCCCCATGACGCAGAACTCAGGCTACGACCCGAGCCGTGAGCCCGCGGAGTCCGATCCACGCAACCGCGGGTACGCCCCACCGCCTGCTGGTCGCGGCGGTCCGCAGAACGGCGCGTACCGCGAGGACTACGGTCGTGGCGCTGCACCGTATGGTTCGGCCGATTATCAGGCGCCGGACGCGCAGCAGGGGTATGGCGAGTACCAGAACGGCTACGACTACCAGCAGGGTGGTCAGGCCTACGGTCAGCCGGGCTATCAGGAGCCGGGGTACGGCCAGCAGCCGGGCTATGCCGATCGCGCTTACGGTCAGCAGGGTTACCAGGAGCCGGGGTACGGCCAGCAGGGCTATCAGGAGCCCGGGTACGGCCAGCAGGGTTACCAGGAACCGGGTTACGGCCAGCCGGGTTACGGCCAGCAAGGCTATGGCGATCAGGCGTACGCGGATCCGGCGTACGGCCAGCAAGGTCAGGGCTACGCCCAGCCGGGGTACGGCCAGCAGGGCTATGCCGAGCCGGGTTACGGCGATCAGGCTTACGCCGAGCCGGCTGCGTACGGCCAGGACGACCAGGGCGGTTACGGCCAGGCCTATTCGCAGCAGCCGGGGTACGGCCAGCAGCCGGGCTATGGCGCCGCGCCGGCGTACGGCGCTGCCCCGCAGGCCGGTTCGGGTTATTCCGCGACTCTTCAGCTCGATGACGGCAGCGGCCGCACCTACCAGCTGCGCGAGGGCAGCAACATCATCGGCCGTGGCCAGGACGCGCATTTCCGGCTGCCCGACACGGGTGTTTCGCGCAGGCATATCGAGGTCCGCTGGGACGGTTCGACGGCGATGCTCTCGGATCTGGGTTCCACCAACGGCACGCTGGTCAACGGTTCGCCCGTGCAGGACTGGCAGCTCGCCGACGGGGATGTCATCCGCGCCGGGCACTCCGAGATCCTGATCCGTATCGTCTGATCCCGTAAGCTCGCGATGCCGGTCACGACTTGGCCATCAGGGATTCGTCGGTCGTATCGTGATCGAAATCGACCTTCGGCCCTATGATGCTGCCAACACACGCACGGCACCGGATACCGGGGTCGGCAAGACCAGCATGCTGGTGGGGGTGGTCGAACCGCACCTACGGCACCGACATACACGGTCGAACAGGAGGTGGAGCGCCGTGCAGGGACTGATCCTGCAACTGACCCGTGCGGGGTTCCTTCTGCTGTTGTGGTTGTTCGTGTGGGCGGTGCTGCGCACCTTGCGCAGCGACATCTACGCGGCATCCGGCATTCGGATCCAGCCCAGGGCCGCACGCGGTTCCGCGGTGCTGCCCTCCTTCAGCCGGGGCCAGAAGGGCGCCAAATTTCTTGTGGTGACTCAAGGTTCACTCGCCGGCACCCGCATCTCGCTCGGCACCCAACCGGTGCTGATCGGGCGTGCGGACGATTCCACGCTGGTGCTCACCGATGACTACGCCTCGACCAGACATGCGCGACTGTCTCCCCGCGGCGACGATTGGTACGTCGAAGATCTCGGTTCGACGAACGGCACCTATCTCGATCGCGCGAAAGTCACCACTGCCGTGCGGGTTCCGCTCGGCACTCCGGTCCGTGTCGGCAAAACAGTGATCGAGCTGCGATCGTGACACTCGTTCTCCGCTACGCAGCGCGCAGCGACCGCGGTCTCGTCCGAGGCAACAACGAAGACTCCGTCTACGCGGGCGCTCGGCTGCTCGCGCTCGCCGACGGCATGGGTGGCCATGCCGCGGGCGAGGTGGCTTCGCAGCTGATGATCGCCGCGCTGGCGCATCTGGACGACGACGAGCCGGGCGACGATCTGCTCGGCAAACTCGACACGGCGACGCGGGAGGGCAATGCCGCGATCGCCGATCAGGTCGAAGAGGAGCCCGAGCTCGACGGGATGGGCACCACGCTCACCGCGATCCTGTTCGCGGGCAAGAAGCTGGGCCTGGTCCATATCGGTGACTCCCGCGCCTATCTGCTGCGCGGCGGCGAGCTCGCCCAGATCACCAGGGACGACACGTTCGTGCAGTCGCTGGTCGACGAGGGCCGGATCACGCCCGAGCAGGCGCACACCCATCCGCAGCGTTCGCTGATCATGCGCGCGCTCACCGGCAACGAGATCGAGCCGACGCTGATCATGCGGGAGGCGCGCGCGGGTGATCGCTACCTGCTGTGCTCCGACGGCCTCTCCGATGTGGTGAGCGACGAGACCATCGCGAACACCATGCGCGAGGGTTCCACCGACGAGTGCGCCGACCGGCTCATCGAGCTCGCGTTGCGCAGCGGCGGCCCGGACAACGTCACGGTGGTCGTCGCGGATGTGATCGATCTCGACTACGGCCAGAGCCATCCGATCGTCGCCGGTGCGGCGTCCGGGGTGGACGAGGACACGCCGCCGCCGAATACCGCGGCGGGCCGGGCGGCGGCGATGCGTCCGCCGCGCGCCGCACCGCGCCGGGCGGCGGCGGCACCGGAGCCGGAGGCCAAGGGCAAGTCGCACAAGCTGCGCTGGATCATGCTCGCGGTGGCGCTGGTGGTCGCGGTCAGCGTCGGATTGCTGGTCGGCTACAAAATGATTCGCAGCAACTACTACGTCGGGGCCGACAACGGCTCGGTGGTGATCCTGCGCGGGTTACCGGGCTCGGTGCTCGGCTACTCGATCCACGACGTGAACCAGGTCGGCTGCGTCACCAAGACCGGCGAGCTCTCGCTGGTGAATCCGGGCGCCGACCTGCCCTCGGCGTGCAAGCAGCTGAAGGTCACCGATCTCAAGCAGACCGGCCGCGAGCAGGTGGGCCGTGGTCTGCCGCCGGGCTCGCTGGATCGCGCGAAGGAGCAGATGCGCTCCATCGCGCAGGGCGAGCTGCTGCCGCCGTGCCCGGTGAAGGAGTCGGTGCCGCAGCCGGGTGTGCTGCCCCAGCCCGCCGATCCGCAGCCGCCGTTGCCGCCGGCCACCAGCAGTGCCCCCACCACCACCGTCGAGCCCGCGCCGGGCCCCGGCGACGCCCGCCCCACACCGACCAAGTCGGAGGCTCCGGTTCCGCCGTCGACCACGTCGTCGAACCCCCAGATCGCGGGGGAGAACTGCCGGGTGACGGACTGATGTCCGCACCGGCACCGCCGTCCGCTGGGGCTTTTCCCAGTCCTCCCGGCGGCTTCGCTCCCGCGCCCCCACCGAGCACTCGACGCAATGTCGAACTGTTGCTGCTGGCGGGTGCGGCAGTGATCACCACGGCCGCGCTGTTCCTGGTCGAGGCCAGTCAGGAGCAGTCGCTCACCTGGGATATCGCCAAATACGGTGCCGCCTATCTCGGTTTGTTCGGCGTGGCGCATCTGGCGGTGCGCCGTTTCGCCCCGTTCGCCGACCCGCTGCTGCTGCCGATCGTCGCGCTGTTGAACGGGCTCGGCCTGGTGCTGATCCACCGGCTCGACCTGGCCGATCAGCAGACCGCGGTCTACAACTCGTGGTCGATGCCCTCCCCCGACGCCAACAAGCAGATCCTGTGGACCGGTCTCGGCATGGTGGTGTTCGTCGTGCTGCTGATCGCCTTGCGGGACTACCGCACGCTGGCGCGCTACAGCTACACCCTCGGGCTGATCGGGCTCGTCGCGCTGGCCATGCCCGCGCTGCTGCCGAGCCGGTTCTCCGAGATCAACGGCTCCAAGAACTGGATCAAGGTGCCGGGCTTCAACATTCAGCCCGCCGAGTTCGCGAAGATCCTGCTGATCATCTTCTTCGCCTCGGTGCTGGTGGCCAAGCGCGACCTGTTCACCGCGGCCGGGCGGCACCTGCTCGGAATGGAGTTCCCGCGCGGGCGCGACCTCGGTCCGATCGTGGTGGTCTGGATCGTCTGCGTCGGCGTGCTCGTCTTCGAGAAAGACCTCGGCACCTCGCTGCTGATCTTCGGCACGGTGCTGGTGATGCTCTACATCGCCACCGAGCGGGTGGGCTGGCTGATCATCGGCGGCGCGCTGCTCGGCCTCGGCTTCGTGTTCGCGTATCAGACCTTCGGGCACGTCCAGGTCCGCACGCAGACCTGGCTGCACCCGTTCGACGACTACAACAACACCGGCTATCAGATCTCGCAGTCGCTGTTCGGCCTGGCCACCGGCGGTCTCGCGGGCACCGGCCTGGGCAGCGGGCGCCCCAACCAGGTGCCCTTCGCCAAGACCGACTTCATCATCACCACGATCGGTGAGGAACTCGGGCTGATCGGGCTCACCGCGGTGCTGGTGCTGTTCCTGGTGTTCATCGTGCGCGGCCTGCGCACCGCGCTCGCCGTGCGCGACAGCTTCGGCAAGCTGCTGGCGGCCGGGCTGGCGTTCACCATCGCCATCCAGTTGTTCGTGGTGGTCGGCGGAGTCACCAAGCTGATTCCGCTCACCGGCCTCACCACGCCGTTCATGTCCTACGGTGGTTCCTCGCTGCTGGCCAACTACGCGCTGCTCGCGCTGCTGATCAAGGTGTCCGACGCGGCCCGCGCGCCCGCGCCCGCCCGCAAGAGCGTGCCCGCCGCGCCGATCGCGGACGCGACGACCGAGTTGCTGCGCAAGCCCGAGGGCGGCCGGCCGGAAGCGGGGCCCGCGACATGAACACTCCCCTACGCCGGGTCGCGATCGCCGTGATGGTGATGATCGTCGCGCTGCTGCTCAACGCCACCTACGTCCAGGTGATCAAGGCCGACGACCTACGCACCGATCCGCGCAACAACCGCGTGCTGCTCGACGAGTACTCGCGCCAGCGCGGGCAGATCTCCGCGGGCGGCACCGTGCTGGCGAATTCGGTCGCCACCGACGACCGCTACAAGTACCTGCGCACCTACCCGACCTCGCCGGAGGCCTACGCCCCGGTCACCGGGTTCTACTCGATCCAGTACAAGACCACGGGGCTCGAGCGGGCCGAAGACTCGGTGCTCAACGGGTCGGACAGTCATCTGTTCGGGCAGCGGCTGGTCGACATGGTGTCCGGCCGGGATCCGCGCGGCGGCAACGTGATCACCACCCTCGACCCGGCCATGCAGCAGGTCGCCTACGACCAGTTGACCAGCAAGGGCTACACCGGTTCGGTGGTGGCGATCGAGCCGAGCACCGGCAAGATCCTCACCATGGTGTCCACGCCGAGCTACGACCCCAACCTGCTGTCCGGGCACGACGGCGCGAGCGGCACCAAGGCGTGGGAGGAGCTCAGCGCCGACGAACGCCAGCCGATGCTGAATCGCGCTGTCTCGCAGACCTATCCGCCGGGTTCCACGTTCAAGGTGGTGGTCACCGCCGCGGCGCTGGCGAACAACGTCGCCACGCCGGAGGACCAGTTCACCGCGGCGCCGAACATCACGCTGCCGGGCACCAGCACCACGCTGGAGAACTACAACGGCAGCAACTGCGGCCCCGGCCCGACCGCCTCGCTGTACGACGCGTTCCGGCTCTCGTGCAACACCGCGTTCGCCGAACTCGGTGTCAAGGTGGGCGCCGCGAACCTCAAGGACGAGGCGGCCGCCTTCGGCATCGGCACGCACCGCGATATCCCGATCCCGGTGGCCGAGGGCACCGTCGGTCCCATCTCGGACAACGCCGCGCTGGCCCAGAGCAGCATCGGGCAGCGGGACGTGGCGCTGACGCCGCTGGACAACGCGGTGATCGCCGCGACCGTGGCCAACGGCGGGGTCCGGATGCAGCCGTACCTGGTCGACCAACTGCAGGGGCCCGACCTCAGTGAGTTGTCGAAAACCAAGCCGGTCTCGGTCGGCCAAGCGGTCAGCGCACAGGTAGCGTCTTCGCTGACGAATCTGATGATCGCCTCGGAAAGCAACACCGCCGGAGGTAACAAGTCCCGCTATCAGATCGCTTCCAAGACCGGCACCGCCGAGCACGGCAGCGATCCACGCAAAACCCCACCGCACGCCTGGTACATCGCCTTCGCGCCCGCCCAGAATCCGAAGATCGCCATCGCGGTGGTCGTGGAGAACGGCGGCGACCGGGCGCTGGCCGCGACCGGCGGTTCGGTGGCCGCGCCGGTCGCGCGGGCGGTGCTGGACGCCGGTCTGCGAGGGGGCTGAACGAGATGGATGTGCGAGTGAAGGTACGGGGATGCTGAACAACGGTGCGATGATCGCCAACCGCTATCGGCTGCAACGGCTGATCGCGACCGGCGGCATGGGCCAGGTCTGGGAGGCGCTGGACACCCGGCTGGATCGCCGGGTGGCGGTCAAGGTGCTCAAGTCGGAGTTCTCCGCCGACCCGACGTTCCGGCATCGGTTCCGTACCGAGGCCAAGACCACCGCCCAGCTGAACCACCCCGGGATCGCGGGCATCTACGACTACGGCGAGACCACCGACCCGCAGGGCAGCGAAACCGCCTATCTGGTCATGGAACTGGTGCAGGGCGAGCCGCTGAACACGGTGCTGAACCGGCTCGGCCGGCTCTCCGTCGGCCAGGGACTCGACATGCTCGAGCAGACCGGGCGCGCGCTCGACGTGGCGCACCGGGCCGGGGTCGTGCACCGGGACGTGAAGCCGGGCAACATCCTGGTGACGCCGACCGGTCAGGTGAAGATCACCGACTTCGGCATCGCCAAGGCAGTGGACGCCTCACCGGTGACCAAGACCGGCATGGTGATGGGCACCGCCCAGTACATCGCGCCGGAGCAGGCGGTCGGCGAGGACGCCACCGCCGCCAGCGACGTGTACTCGCTCGGCGTCGTCGGCTACGAGGCGCTGGCCGGGACCCGGCCGTTCAGCGGGGACGGCGCGATCACGGTCGCGATGAAGCACGTCCGCGAGGCGCCGCCGCCGATGCCCGGCGATTTGCCCGGCAACGTGCGCGAGCTGATCGAGATCACCATGGGCAAGGACCCGAACCTGCGCTACGCCAGCGGCGGCGAGTTCGCCGACGCGGTGGCCGCGGTGCGGGCGGGCCGCAGGCCGCCCTCGCCGCGCGGTGCGGGCGCGGGGACGCCGCTGACCGGCGCCACCCGGGTACTGCCGCCCGGCCCGACCGTCGTGTTGCCGTCCACCCCTTCGGATTTCGACGGCGCGACGGTGCGCTATTCGACGCCGGCCGGCGGTGCGCTCGGCGCGGCGGGCCAGGCCACGGGCGCGGCGCCCGCGACGATGCTCAACCCCGGCACCGGTGGCAACCGGGTGCCGCCGAAAGACAAGGGCTTCACCACAACTCAGAAGTGGACCGCGGCCGGCGTCGCGGTCGGCGTGCTGCTCGTCGCCACCGTCGGCTACCTGATGTTCGGCGGCGACACCAACCCGAACAAGGGCCCGGCGACGACCACGACGTCGGTGCCCGCGCCGAAGCCGCCGCCCCTGCCGGTGACCAGCACGACGACGCCGAAACCTGTTCCGCCGCCGCCGACCACGGTCGAGCGGACCACCACGACGGAACCGCCGACCACCACCCCCGAGCCGACCACCACCACCCCGACCCCGACGACGACCACACCGTCGACGAGCAGTAAACCGACGACGACCGCGCCGACCACCACCCGGCCGCGAGTTCCGACGATCGACATACCATTTCCGGAGATTCCCGGAGCCCGAGGCCCCTCCGGTTCCGTCGGCGCGCCCGCTACTTCTTCGCAAGGACAACCATGACGACCCCGAAGAATCTCTCCTCACGCTACGAGCTGGGCGAGATCATCGGGTTCGGCGGTATGTCCGAAGTACACAAGGCGCGCGATCTACGGCTCAGCCGCGATGTCGCGATCAAGGTGCTGCGCGCCGACCTGGCCCGCGATCCCACGTTCTACCTGCGGTTCAAGCGGGAGGCGCAGAACGCCGCCGCGCTGAACCATCCGGCCATCGTCGCGGTGTACGACACCGGCGAGGCCAAGGTCGACGACGGTCCGCTGCCCTACATCGTCATGGAGTACGTCGACGGCGAGACGCTGCGCGATATCGTGCGCGGCAAGGGTCCGCTGCCGCCGCGCCGGGCCATGGAGGTCATCGCCGATGTCTGTGCCGCACTGGATTTCAGCCACAAGGCCGGCATCGTGCACCGCGACATGAAGCCCGCCAACATCATGATCAACCGGGCGGGCGCGGTGAAGGTGATGGACTTCGGCATCGCCAGGGCGATCGCCGACAGTTCCAACCCGATGACCCAGACCGCCGCGGTGATCGGTACCGCGCAATACCTTTCGCCCGAGCAGGCGCGTGGCGAGACCGTCGACGCCCGGTCCGACGTGTACTCCGTCGGCTGCGTGCTGTTCGAAATCCTCACCGGTGAGCCGCCTTTCACCGGCGACTCGCCCGTCGCGGTGGCCTACCAGCACGTGCGGGAAGATCCGCGGCTGCCCTCGCACGTGCATCCCGGGGTGCCCCGCGAGCTGGACTCGGTGATTCTCAAGGCGATGAGCAAGAATCCGGCCAACCGCTACCAGAGCGCGGCCGAGATGCGCGCGGACCTGATCAGAGTGCTCGGCGGGCAGAAGCCGAGCGCCCCGATGGTGATGACCGACGAGGACCGCACCACCGTCTTCGGCAACAACGAGCCCGCGCCGCGCAGCTACCGCACCATCGAGCGTAACGACGACACCTCCGAGCAGGCGTCGGTGGATCCCGGCGGCCCGCGCCGCACGATCTACCTCGCCGTCGCCGCGGCCGCCGCGGTCGCCGTCGCGTTCACCCTGTTCTGGGTGCTGATCGGGCCGGGCAGCAAGCCGGATCAGGTGACGGTGCCCGATGTTTCGGGCAAGTCCTCGCAGCAGGCGATCGACGCGCTGCAGAAGGCCGGTTTCACCGTCGCCAGCTTCCAGAAGGCCGACAGCAAGGTCGCGACCGGCAACGTGATCGCCACTCAGCCGCTGGGCGGCTCGCGGGTGGACAAGGGCAGCACCATCACCGTGCAGGTGTCCACCGGTCCCACCCAGGTGCAGGTGCCCAAGCTCGACGGGCTGACCCAGCAGGAGGCCGAGGCCGAACTGCGCAAGAACAGCTTGCAGATGGATCCGAACGTGCAGCGCAAGCCGTCCAGCACACAGGAGAAGGACAAGGTCATCGGGCAGGACCCGTCGGCCGGGTCGCGGGTGGACGCCGACCGGGTCATCGTGGTGACCCTCGGCTCCGGCCCGGAACCGATCCGGGTGCCCAACGTGGTCGGCCAGGACATCGAGGTCGCCCGGCCGAATCTGGTGGACAGCGCTGGTTTCAAGATCACGATCGAGAAGGTGCCGTCCAGTCGTCCGGTCGGTGAGGTGCTTGCGACCAGCCCGGCCGGCGGCACGACGGTCGAGAAGGGTTCGACCGTCGTCGTCCAGGTGTCCAGCGATCAGATCAAGATGCCGTCGCTGACCGGACTCACGGTCGCGCAGGCGGTGGACAAGCTGCAGAAGGAGGGCTGGACCGGCTCGCAGAGCCAGATCAGCCAGTCCCCGCAGGGCACGTTCGACGCGGGCAGCGTCGGCCGCATCATCACCCAGTCTCCGGCCGCGGGTGGTTCGCTCCCGAAGAGCGGCGCGGTGCAGGTCGGCGTCGGCGTGCTCGGGCCGCCGTAGTCGCGGCGGAACCTTTACACGCAGTCGATGAGCGGATCTTAGGGTCCGCTCATTCTGTTTTCGGCAGTTGCCGCAAAGCACCGACCAGTCGGTGTGTTCGGCGGCAGAATTGGTGTGCTCCATCCGAATCAGCCGTGCTGAGTAGCGAGGAGGAAACCGATGACGACCGCCAGGGACATCATGAAACCCGGTGCGCAGTGGATCGCGAAGGACGAAACCGTCGGCAAGGCCGCCCGCGTGATGGCCGAGCTCGGCGTCGGCTCGCTGGTCATCGCCGACGACAACGATCGGATGTGCGGCATCATCACCGACCGCGACATCGTCGTGAAGTGCATCGCCCAGGGTCGCTCGCCCGGCACCACCCGGGCGGCCGAACTCTGCGAGTCGACGCCACGCTGGGTCGCCGCCGACGCCGATATCGAAGAAGTGCTCGACGAGATGGAAAGCCACCGGATCAAGCGAATGCCGGTGATCGACAACAAGCGCCTCGTCGGCATGATCAGCGAGGCCGACCTGGCCCGCCACCTCGACGACAACCAACTCGGCGAGTTCGTGACAGCGGTCTACGGACGGCCGTAAAACCTGCTCGACATATTCGAGCTGGAATTTTGATCCGGTCGACGTATTTCTACCGAATTCATCGAGCAGCAAGCTACGGCTGCCATAAATTTATGGCAGCCGAATGCTGCTGTCAGGCGGGCGAGATCGAGTGCGCCAGGAACCCGATGCCCCGATACACCGTCCGGGCGTCGAGCACGATGCTCTTCCCCGTGCAGTTCGAGTTCGCCCACAGGGTGACCCGCTGGTTGAGCGCGTTGTGCGCCGAGCGGATCGGCGTCGTATCCCAGCAGCCCTCAGGCGATTTCGAGTGGAAGTCGGCGCCGGTGTAGCCGACCTCCGACCAGCCACAGAACCTATCCGTCCGGCAGGTGCCCGATCCGTTGCCGTCCGCTTGGGCGGTTCCCATTTGCAAGAGGAAAATGGACGAAACGGCGGCGGTGAGCGCGGCGAACTTCGAGAAAGAGAACACTTGATCCCCCAGGGTGTGAATAGCCGATTTGGCTGTTCACAGATATACCGGGGGCGTCGCCTAACGGTCAATAAGTGCCGAATACCCTGGCAGTCAGTCTGACAAATCGAGGTGGCGGTTCATCGACATCGCCTCCGCTGCCAGTTCGGTCAGCTCGACCACCTCGACGCCGTGCTCACGCAGCTTTTCCACACCGACGCAGTTGGTCACGAAGGTCGCGGGTTCGCGCCAGGCGAGGACCACCCGGGGAATTCCGGCCTGCAGGATTCGATCCGTACATGGCAGCCGGGTGGCGGTGCCGCGCTGCGAACACGGCTCCAGCGTGGTGTAGATCGTCGCCGCGGACAGTCGCGGGTCGGCCGCGTCCAGCTTGTTCAGCGCGGACTCCTCGGCGTGCACCTTGTCGTCGGTCTCGCGGGAGTACCCGGTGGCGATCGCCAGCCCGGCGGCGACGATCACCGCGCCGACGGAGAACGCCGTCGCGCTCGGCGGGCAGTCGCGCGCCAGTTCGATCGCCTGTCGCATGAATCGCACGTCCTGCGGGTCACCCATCGCGCGCCTTTCGTGTATCCCTTGTCCATCCTCGCATCGCCCCCGGCCAGGTCTGCGGGCTCAGCGCATGCCCGCCTTGGGAAGGTAGGTCAGCACCGCGACGTCGCCGACCTGGTCGACCCCGGCCAGCTGCATGCGGCGGTGTGGCGAGCCGGGAAAGCTCGCGGGATCGAGGAATCGGGGTGCCGCGCCGTCGCCTACCAGGAGGGGCGCGACCGCGAGGTGCAGTTCGTCCGCGAGATCGGCCGCGAGGAACGCGGTGTGCATCCGGGTGCCACCCTCCACCATGAGGCGTGCGATGCCGCGCCGGCCGAGGTCGTCGAGCAGTGCGCCGAAGTCGAGTTCGGCACCGAGCGTGACGACTTCGGCGAGTCCGGCCAGCCGGTCCCCGATCCGCGCCGCACCCGCATCGGTGGTGTAGACGAGTTTGTCCCCGCCGTGGTGCCAGAACCGCAACCCGGGATCGAGGTCACCGCCGGCGGTGACCGTGATCTTCACCGGATACTCCGGCTTGCCCGCCGCGACACGCGCGGCCCGGCGCTCGGCGCTGTCCACCAGCAAGCGCGGATTGTCCCGGCGCAGGGTTTCCGCGCCGATCAGGATGGCGTCGGAGTCCGCGCGAACCTGGTCGACCCGGTCGAAATCGGCCGGGCCGGACAGGCGCAGCCGTTGCGGACCCGCGTCATCGATGTACCCGTCGACGCTCACGGCGACGGATAACAAGACGTAGGGCCGGGTTGCCACTACGCCGCACCCCAGGGCGAGCCGAGATCGGTACGTCCGCAGCTGTGATCCGTGCGGCGACTCACTGCAGCACCAGCGCGGCGACCTCCGCCTCGAGCATTTCCACGAGCCCCTCGGCGGGGCGTTCGCCACAGATGCCGAGCCAGTTGGCCAGCATCCGGTGCCCGCCCTGGGTCAGCACCGATTCGGGATGGAACTGCACGCCCTGGATGGGCAGCGTGCGGTGCCGCATCGCCATCACGATGCCGCTCTCGGTGCGGCCGAGCACCTCGAGCTCCGCGGGCAACGTCTCTTCCAGCACGGTGAGCGAGTGGTAGCGAGTCGCGGTGAACGGGTCGGGCAGGCCGGCCAGCACACCCGCCCCGACGTGGAACACCGAGCTGGTCTTGCCGTGCAGCAGTTCGGGGGCGCGGGTCACGGTCGCGCCGAACGCCTCGCCGATCGCCTGGTGGCCGAGGCACACGCCGAGCAGCGGCACGGCGTGCCGGGCGCAGGCGCGGACCAGCTCGATGCTGGCGCCCGCACGGTCCGGGGTGCCGGGGCCGGGGCTGATCAGGATGCCGTCGAACTGGGCGACCACCGCGTCGACATCGGCCAGGTTCGGGTCGTCGTTGCGCCACACGACCGCCTCGGCACCCAACTGTCCGAGGTACTGGACCAGGTTGAAGACGAAGCTGTCGTAATTGTCGACGACCAGAACACGCATGCTCTGAGATTACGTCCCCGCATGACACCGCGTCGCATCCAATACCAGTTGGGATAGCCTAGAGGCACACCGGAGGGCAGCCAGAGCCTTGTCCACAGCGGCGAGCGAGCTCGGCACCACCACTCGGCACACCGCGTTTGCCCGCCGGTACCGACCTGAACGCCGAACACGAGGACGTCATGCCGAAGTCGAAGGTCCGTAAGAAGACCGACTACACGATCAACCCCGCCAGCCGGACTCCGGTGAAGGTCAAGGTCGGCCCGTCGCCGGTCTGGTACGTCACCATCATGCTCGGTTTCATGCTCGCCGGGCTGGCCTGGCTGCTCGTCTACTACATCGCCGCCGATCACATCAGCTGGATGAGTGATCTGAACGCGTGGAACTTCCTGATCGGATTCGGCCTCATGGTCGTCGGTCTGATCATGACCATGCGGTGGCGCTGACACCACATCTGGGTGGCCGAAGGTGACGCAGACACCACATCTGGATTACAGACGTGTCATTCATACACACCTGTGGATAAACCTGTGGACAACTCGAGCAGCGCTGGAGAAAGTGGCCCGTGACGTCTGAATCTCCTGCTCAGCCGCCTGGTGGCAACTCTGCGCAGCTGGCCTGGACCACCCCCGCCGCCGCCCTCGCGGCGGTCACGGGCGGCGGCGTGCTGCTGGCCGTCGCGACGATCTTCGCCGGCGACGCGCCGGCCCGGTTGCTCATCGGCCTGGCTGCGGTCGGCCTGCTCGCGCTGGCCGGGCTCGGCTTCCGGCAGCGCCCCCGGCTCAGCGTCGTCCCCGGCGCCGACCCGCGGATGGTGGTCCGCACCCTGTTCGGCCCGGACGAATACACCCGCGAGCAGATCATCCGGGCGCGCGTCGTCGACTATCGCCGCCTCGGCCGCAAGATGCCGATGCTGGAGATCGACGTGAACCACGCCGACACCGAGCGCCTGCTCATCTTCGGCCGCTGGGATCTGGGCACCCGGCCCGACGAGGTGCACGCCGCCCTCGTCCGCGCACTTCGGCTGTCCGGCAAGACCACCCGCTGAACCCGGGCCGAGCGACCCGCTCGTGTTTCACGTGAAGCCGAGAACCCGGTCAGGACAACGACATCGCGGTCGCACCGATCACCGCGAGCGAGATCAGCGCGACCACGGCCACCGCGCTCCAGCCGATGAGCCGCGCCGCCTGCGGCGATTTCGCCCGTAGCCAGCCCGGCAGGAACAGAATGCCCAGCGTCGCCAAGGTGCCCGCCGCCAGTCCGCCCAGGTGACCCCACAGCGAGATGCCGGGCAAGGAGAAGCTGATGAACACGTTGATGGCGATCAGGATCAGCATCTGATTCGGGTTCTGCCGCAGCCGGATCAGGATCACGGTGATCGCGCCGAACAGGCCGTATACCGCGCCGGACGCGCCCGCGGTTGCGCTGTCCTGGGCGAACACCATGACGGCCGCGGCACCGCCGAGCAGCGACACCAGATACACCGAGAGGTAGCGCAGCCGGCCGAGCACCAGCTCCGCGTCCCGGCCGATCACATACAGCGCGAACATGTTGAGCAGCAGATGAATCGGGCCGTAGTGCAGGAAGCCCGAACCCAGCACGCGCCACCACTGACCGTCGGCGACCGCGGGCGGGTACAGCACCCAGCGCAGGAACAGGTCCGAGGCGCGGTTTTCCAGCAGGCTCTGCGCCTGGGCCGCCGTCACCGCGAAGATCGCGACGTTGACCGCGATCAGCGCGTAGGTCACGAACGGCAACGATCCGCGCGGGGCCGGTGCGCCCGCGACGGTACGCACCGGAGCCACGTCACGCTGATCCTGGCGCAGACAGTCGACGCAGTGCTGGCCGACCGACGCCGGACGCAGGCACTCCGGGCAGGACGGCCGTCCGCAGCGTGTGCACGCCAGACCGGTCGGACGATTCGGGTGACGGACGCACGTGGGTGCGGGCGGCTGAGCGGTCATAGTCTCATTCGATCGTGATCTTGGTGATTTCGACGGGTTCCAGGGGACGGTCGTTGCGATCGGTCGGCGTCGTGGCGATCGCGTCGACCACCTTGCGCGACTCCGGATCGACGACCTCACCGAAGATGGTGTGCTTGCGGTTGAGATGCGGCTGCGGGCCGACGGTGATGAAGAACTGCGAACCGTTGGTCGCCGGTCCGGCGTTGGCCATCGCCAGCAGGTAGCCACGATCGAAGCGCAGTTCCGGATGGAATTCGTCGCCGAACTCGTATCCCGGGCCGCCACGGCCGGTGCCGGTCGGGTCGCCGCCCTGAATCATGAATCCGGCCATCACGCGATGGAAGACGGCACCGTCGTAGAACGGGCCCGTGCTGCCGCCACTCGCGTTCGGGGTGGTGTACGAAGCCGAGCCGTCGGCCAGGCCGACGAAATTGCGGACCGTCTTGGGGGCGTGGTTACCGAAGAGCGAGATCTTGATATCGCCGCGATTCGTGTGGAGCGTCGCCACAGCGGTCTGGTTCGGTGAGGTCACGCCGCAATGCTACGGTCCCGCCGCGGCGAACCCGCGACGCGGCGGCGAGAGTCGTTCGTTTCGACCCGGGACGAACTGCTGAGCTGGAGATACTGCATGAACTACGCGGTTGTGCCAGCATGGGCCAATGACCTTGGGGCGCCTACATGTATCCGCACGTACCCGGTACCGGCTGATCGTCGCGGCGGCCGTCGCGCTCGCGGGTGGGGTGGCCCTGCTGATACGCAGCAAGCGACCGCAGCCGCCCGCGCCCGCCCCGGAACCGCCGCGGATCGGGTACTCCCGCAACGGCTCCGCGCCGACCCCGGTGGCCGGCGCCGGCGCGGAGAACGGACGCTGATCAGCGACTGACGGCCTTCTTGTACTGCCGGATCGCCAACGGCACGAACACCACCATGATCACCACCACCCAGACGAGCGTGGTCGCCACCGGATGCCGCAGCGACCACGCCTCCGGGGTGGGCGCCAGCGGGCTGGTGTTGCCGAACAGGTCGCGCGTCGCCTGGGTCAACGCGGACACCGGATTCCACTCGGCGACGACCCGCAGCACCGACGGCAGTTTCTCGCTCGGCACGAAGGTGTTGCCGATGAAGGTCAGCGGGAACACCACCATGAAGCTGGCGTTGTTGAACACCTCGGGCGTGCGCACCAGCAGCCCGACCACCGCCATGATCCAGGACACCGCGTAGGCGAACAGCAGCAGCAACGCGTACGCCAGCACCGCGTCCAGGAACGAACCGCGGATCCGCCAGCCGACCACCAACCCGGTCAACGACATCACGGTCAGGCTGACCACGTTGATCACCACGTCGCTGAGCGTGCGCCCGATCAGCACGGCCGAGGGGGCCATGGGCAGGGACCGGAACCGATCGATGATGCCCTTCTGCATGTCCTCGGCCAGGGCAGCGCCGGTGAACGAGGCGCCGAACACCACGGTCTGCGCGAAAATGCCCGCGATCAGGAATTCCCGGTAGCCGCCGGACATGCCCGGCACGTCGATCGCCGCGCCGAAAATATAGGCGAACAACAGCACGAACATGATCGGCGAGAGGGTCGAGAAGATCAAAACGTCGGGCACTCGCTTGATCTTGATAACGCCGCGTTTGGCAATGGTCAGGCTATCGCTGGCGACAATGGCCAGCTTCGCCCCGATCGAGGGCCGGTCGACGACCGGAATCGCCACGGTCATCGTGTCTTTCCTTCCGTGGTTTCGAGTTCGCCCGCGCCGTTGACGAGTTCCTCGGCTTCGTGTCCGGTGAGGGTGAGGAACACATCGTCGAGCGAGGGCCGGCGCAGTCCGACATCGTGCAGTTTCACGTCGTTCTCGGCGAGCTTGTTGATCGCCGCGACCAGCGCCTGGGAGCCGTCGGACACCGGCACGGTGATCCGCCGCAACCCCGGTTCGACGTGAATCTCCCCGTCCGCCAAGCTTTTCAGCACCTGCGTGGCGACCGCGAGATTGTCCACGTGGTCGACGGTGAGCTCGATCCGGTCGCCGCCGACCATGGTCTTGAGCTCGTCGGCGGTGCCGCGCGCGATGACCTTGCCGTGGTCGATCACCGCGATGGCGTCGGCCAGCCGATCCGCCTCGTCCATGTACTGCGTGGTGAGCAGCAGCGTGGTGCCGCCCGCCACCAGCTCCTCGATGACGTCCCAGAGGTCGAGCCGGGCGCGCGGATCGAGGCCGGTGGTCGGCTCGTCGAGAAACAGCACCGGCGGGTTGGCCACCAGCGCCCCCGCCAGGTCCAGCCGCCGGCGCATACCGCCGGAATAACCTTTCACCGGTCGGTCGGCGGCATCGCTGAGCCGAAAACGGTCGAGTAGTTCGCGCGCTCGTTCCTTACTGCGCTGCACGCCCATGTGATACAGCCGGCCGACCATTTCCAAATTCTCGAAGCCGGTCAGATATTCGTCGACGGCGGCATATTGGCCGGACGCGCCGATCCGGGAGCGCAGGGCTCGCGGGTCGGCGAGCACGTCGATACCCGCGACGGTGGCCCGGCCGGCGTCCGGTATCAACAGCGTGCTCAGCACCCGGACGGTAGTGGTTTTACCTGCACCGTTCGGGCCGAGCAGCGCGGTGACGGTCCCCTCCGGAACCGTAAGATCGAGTCCGTCGAGCGCGACCAGCCGGCCGTATCGTTTGACCAGACCCTCGGCGACTATTGCGTCGGGCATGACTCTCCTGGGATTCGTGAGTTTTCATAGGATGTATTTGCGCGACGCCGGTAGATCCGACGCCGGCCAATTCGCGCGATCGGGTCGCTGGCCGATTCCGTGTCAGTATTGCGCTACCCACCGACAAGTTCATCCGATTTGTTCGTCACCCGGGTCGCGGAAAGTCCCACCGCCGGTGACGCTCTTACCCGGGATCGGCGGGCACCCTTTCTCTCTACACTGTACAGAGATCATGCCCGGTTGCCCAGACCCGAATCGGACCGGCCCGCGGCAAACGAAGGTCGCACCTCGATCCAGGCGGTGCTCGGGGGTGCCGGATCGAAGTGCGACCGGTTATATGGTCCCGCCGGGAACCCTCCCTGGTCGTGCGTAGCGCACTACCCGATTCGCCCTCGGGCGCTACTCGGCCCGGCCACACCTCGACGCCAAACCGACCGGGCGAGTTGAACATCCGACCGGCACGGGACCGCGCACCGGCGAATCACGAACACCGGTGTGCCCCGGGCACGGCGACGGTCCGGACACGCCGCGCGGCATCGACACGCGGCATATTCACCCTCGGACACGGCGTGTACCGCATGTTCCGACAGCGATCCTCGACACACGGAGACCGGTCGGCATGTTAAGAGCGCCGACCCCTGTCTATCCGCCGCACCGTGGAGTGCGTAGGTATCGACCTGCGCAACAGCGGTTTTGGCAAACACCAGGCCACCTCCGCGCCGAGCGGATTCCGCGCGGATTCCGCCACCGAAACGACCCCCGGCTACGGGAAAGATCGCGGGCCCGGAAAAAGTCGAGAAAGTGGCGCTCCCCACGCGCACACAATCGCGAATCATCGCGTAGGATCATTCACGTCGGCCCCTCCCCCCGGGCCGACCTTACGCGGGCCTCGGCTAACTCCCCCCCTTCGCCGAGGCCCGCTCCCCATTTCTGGACCGGGTCAGCCGACGTGCTCAGCGCCCGGCAATACCGATCGCCAAGCCGTTGCCAGCCGCTGCTCGCGGACCCGCCCGGCGACCCCGAGCAACGGGCGATCCCGCTCCCACCGCTCCCGCGTCAGCGAATCCGCCGACCCCCACAGCGAATCCAGCTCGGCCGACAGACGCTGGACGAACTCGAACACGCCACCGAGCGCGATGTGCACGCCGGGCGAGCCCGGCGCATCGATATCCAGCCCGCGCACCGCCGCGACGCCGGTCAGCAGTCGTTCGAGCACCGACTGCGGCCACGCCGAGGCCCGCGCCACCCGCACCAGCCAGCCGAGCGTGGCCGCGAGCACGTGGATGTCCTCGATGGTGCGGAACGGCTTGAGATAGTCCAGGTAGCCGTCACCGGGCAGGACCGTCGCCGCGACGTCGGTCAGGATGACCATCGCGTGCGGGATCTCCGGTGCGAACGCGGTCGTGGGCAGACCCGTCAGCTGCACGCCGGGTTGCGGCAGCTCGACCGTGGTGGCGCGCAAGCGATTCCGGCCGTCCGGGCCCGCGCCCACACTGGCGATCACCACCAGCCGCTGCGCCAGCATGCCCAGCGTCGCAAAGGTTTTCGTGCCGTTGAGCCGCACTTCGCCGTGCGCCTCGGTCACCGTCGTCTCGATCGCCGCGGGATGCCCGCCACCCGCCTCCGTCGCACACAGCGCGACCAGTTCGTCATCGGCCAGGTCGGGAATGAGCGTGCGTACCGCCTCCTGATATCCGGACAGGAACGCGTAGCCGAGGCGGTCGGCGCCGAACCCGCCCGCGACGGCGATATCGACCGGTTTGTCGAAACGGTTGGCCGCCACCCGATGCCGGGTCCAGGCCGCGCCGACATCATCGAGCGGCGTCGCGGCGAGCGGTTCGGTCAGCAGGAAATCGAGCACGGAATCCACTCGTGCACGGTAACCGGCACAGGTGGATTTCCCGTGCCGGTTCAGCCGGTCGGCACGCGGGTGCGGGGCCGGTGCCGCCGGTCCACGGTCACCATGGTGGCGTAGCCGATGCGGCCGACGAAGTCGAACTCGGCTTCGAGGCCCGCGAATGAGGTCACTGTGCTGGTCATGCCGAGGCTCCCACCATGCGATCTTGCGTGCTACCGGTCACACCGGCCGGTTCCCGCGACGACGCGCGCACGAGCTGTCGTCGCGGTCTCCGACCGGGCTTCTTGGTTACTTCTTGTAACCGACAACATCGTGCGTCACCGCCTGTGAACACGGAAGACGGCACTTTCGCGACACCGGGTTACCGCCGGGATAGCGACCGCCGCAGTGAAAGCCACAGCGCATGGCCGCGAGTGATCTCCCGGCAACTCGCCGCGCCGCAGCTGCGCGCCCCGGCGCGGAGCAGGTATCACTGATGGGGACACATTCGCCTCTAAAAGGAGTCTGAGCTGTGCCTGAACCGAACGAAGAGCGTAGGCGGGCACTGTTCGACAACGAGGCCAGATTGTCCTGGGTACTGGCCGCACTGGCCGGTTTGATCGGTGCCGCGGCGTTCATGCACACCGCGGGCTATTTCGTCACGTTCATGACCGGCAACACCGAACGCGCCATCCTCGGGCACTTCCACGACCAGAAGGACACGGCGCTCGCGGCGGCCTGCCTGCTCGCGTCGTTCGTCGGCGGCGTGGTGGTCGCCTCCTGGTGCCGGCGGCACTTCTGGTCCGGGCACCCGCACGGCCCGACGCTGCTGACCACCTTCAGCCTGGCCACCGCCTCGATCATCGACCTGGCCCGCATCCAGAACGCACCCGATATCGACTTCGTGCCGATCCTGTTCGTCGCATTCGGCGTCGGCGCGCTCAACACCTCGTTCGTGAAAGACGGCGAGGTATCGGTGCCGCTGAGTTACGTCACCGGCACGCTGGTGAAGATGGCGCAGGGCATCGAACGCCATATCAGCGGCGGCGACTACGCGGATTGGCTCGGCTACTTCCTGCTGTATGCGAGTTTCGCGTTCGGCGCGCTGCTCGGTGGCCTGCTCAGCATGGTGGTCGCGGGTTGGGCGATGCTGATCACCGCCACCGCCGTGTGCCTGGTCGTGACCGGCTACACCTATCTGCACCTCGACCGGCACGGACCGCTCTCCGAGGAGTGAGCCCGGCGCTTTTCCCGTGCGACTGTCCGGAGACCGCGGTTATGGTGGCCGCGTGGAGAATCTCGGGAGCGATGCCGACCAGTTCGCGGCGCTCGTCTTGCAGCAGCTGACCGAAGCCGGTGAGCAAGGGGCGGAGTACGACCCGGAAGAGTTCGTCATCCGCCTGTCGAGCGGGTGGGAACTCTTCCTGAGCAACATCTTCCGGGAAGCGCACGACCTGCCCGAGGACGAACGCGCCACCCGGATCGCCCGCTTCATCGCCACCCCGAAGGACTCCGCGACGATACCCGGTTGGCCGCAGGTGCGGTCGTTGTTGCTGCCCATCCTCCGCTCGGAAACCTTCGGGATCAGCGCCACCGGCGGCCACGACACGGGTCCGATCACCCGGCCGGTCTTGCCGTTCCTGAACGAGCTCGTCGCGGTGGACCTGCCGAACTCGCGCTCCATCGTCAACGACGTGACGCTCGCACAATGGGGCGTCGAGGCGGCCGAGGTGTTCACCGCCGCCCGCGAAAACCTCACGGCCAAGGTCGGTTCCGGCGGTTTCCAGGAATCCGGCGTGCTGTTCTTCGGCGACGACGGCGACGGCTACTGCACGTCCTGGCCGCTGGTCCCCGGCTGGCTCGCCGGTTCCGGCGACGGCCGGCACCGGCCGATCGCGTTCATGCCCGACGTCGACACCTTGATCATCGCCCCCGACGTCGACGATCTCGGTCCGCTCTACGAATACGTCGAGAAGAAGTACCGCGAGGCGGTCCGCCAGATCTCGCCGCAGGGGTACACCGTCGACGACGACGGCACCGTGATCCCGCTCGATCAATCGCCCCGCCACCAGCACCTGCCGTTCGTCCAACGTGCTCGCTGCGGTTTGGCGCTGACCGAGTACGAGGTGCAGGGCCGCGTCCTGAACGAGCAGCTCGAGGCGAACCTCGTCCTCGAGACCGGCAACGGCGACATCGAGGGCGCCTACGTCGGTTCCGTCATGTACATCGGCGCCGACAGCGGTCCCTACACCGTCACCATCTGGGGTGAAGGGGTCGACTATTTC
Source organism: Nocardia brasiliensis NBRC 14402 (assembly GCF_000308475.2). GTDB lineage: Bacteria > Actinomycetota > Actinomycetes > Mycobacteriales > Mycobacteriaceae > Nocardia > Nocardia brasiliensis. Next base: position 82,404 of record NZ_BAFT02000094.1, read on the forward strand.
CTGCCGGAAGCCGACTACGTGATGTTCTGCGTCGAGGAGAACGGCGAGAAGTCGGTGCTGTTCACCGTCCCGTTCGCCACGGTCGTCGACATCGTCGGGCTCACTCCGATCCCCGATCTCGCGCCGCGCCGCTACGAGATCCGCCACTGGCCCGATGCCGAGGTCCGGGCCCGGCTGGCGGCCGCCGCGGTCGAGTTGTGAACGGGCCGGGCTAGTCCCGGTCCCGCGTCAGCTCGGTGTAGACGCGTAACCCCTCGGCGATCTTTCCGGCCGCGTGCTCCAGCTGCTCGGGCGGGAGGTACTTACCGAAGGCCGCCGCGTCCAGCAGCTGTTCCCGAACCTGTTCGAGATTGATCCTGGCCCGGTCCCGGCGCGAAAGTTGAGGCACGGCCCAGACCCTACCTCGAGTCGAACTCATGTTCGAGAGGTCGAGCGGGTGGAAATCAGCGGGTGGTGACCTCGTGCCACATGTCCGCGTCGCTGCGCCGGCGCAACTTCGAGATACCGACGAGAACAGCGACCACAGCACCCACGACGACCAGAATCTTCATGCCTCCCACCCTACTGGTTGGCTCCGTCGGACGACGAGGTCCCGGCGCGTCGACTACGCCGATTTCCGTTCCGCCGGAACGATCTTGGTGCAGGCCGCGCCGCACGGTCGCGACCGCGCGAGTCGGCTCCGCGCGGTCCAGGCAGGCCTCGCCGACTGTCGTCGGCATGCCGGTCAGGCGGCGAAGACCGCCCGGACGACCGACTCGTCGCCGTCGACCTCGACCAGCCCGAGGGCGCGCGCGTCGTCCAAGGTGAGCGCGCCCGCGGCCAGGCCGAGCACACCCGCCGGATCGGCACGGACCGTGGCGTCGACGTCGCCGCCGTCGGGCAGCCCGACCACGAAGCCCGGCCCCGTCGCGCAGAGCTGGAAGAGCTCGCCGCCGATCTCGAGACCGACCGTCGCGGCGTGACCGTGCTCGACCCGGGTTGCCAGCAGGGCCGGGACGGCGAGGGCGAGCCACTCGGGACGGAATGAGTCGCCGCCGGGGCCGCGCACCATCAACGGAGTGGACCAGCGGATCAGGCCCTCGATCGGCTGACGCAACTCCGCACCCCACGGCGTGAGGGCGTACTCCACCACATTGCCTGCGCCGGCCAGTCGCCGCTCGAGCACACCCGCGGTCTCGAGGTCGCGCAACCGGTCGGCGAGCAGGTTGGTCGCGATGCCGGGCAGACCGTCGATCAGGTCCCGATAGCGCGCCGGGCCGAGGAGGAGCTGGCGCACGATGAGCAGATTCCACCGATCGCCGACCACCTCCAGCGATCGGGCGAGCCCGCAGTACTGACCGTAACTACGCATCCTGTCCTCTACTTGACTTTATAAAGTGTGCTTGAAATGCTCAAGCTTATCCTAGGGCCGAGCCGACAGGGGGCCGTCATGGCTGAGATCACCGCGCGACCGGCATGGGTCGACGACAGTCTGTTCCCGTTCGAGAGCCGTTTCGTCCAGATCGACGGGCACACCGTGCATTACGTCGACGAGGGGTCGGGCCCCACTCTGCTACTCCTGCACGGCAATCCGACCTGGTCGTTCCTCTGGCGCGACGTGATCCGCGCCCTGCGCGCCGACTTCCGGTGCATCGCCCTCGACTACCCGGGCTTCGGATTGTCCACGGCGAAGCCCGGTTACGGCTTCCTGCCCGAGGAACACGCGGACGTGCTCACCGCGTTCGTGGACGCGCTCGACCTCGACGGCGTCACCCTGGTCGGGCAGGACTGGGTGGGCTGATCGGCCTGGCCGCAGCGCAGCGGCGGCCGGGCGTCTTCGATCGGCTGGTGCTCGCCGACACCTGGGCTTGGCCGGTCAACGGCGTCTTCCACTTCGAGTACTTCTCCCGCATCTTCGGCGGACCCCTGGGCCGCTTCCTGGCTCGGCACCTGAACTTCGTCGTCAACGTGTTCATTCCCCTGGGCCACAAGCGGCGCAAGCCGACAGCCGCCGAGATGGCCCACTACCGCCGGCCGATGAGCACTCCGGAGCGCCGCAAGGCCACCGCGGTCTTCCCGCGCAGCGTCCTGTCCAGCCGCGCCTTCTTCGCCGAACTGGAAACGGGTCACGTGAACATCGCTCACCTGCCCACCCTGATCGTCTGGGGCGACGCCGACATCGCCTTCCGCCCCCAGGAACGCGAACGCCTGGAAGCCACCTTCCCCGACCACACCACCGTCATCGTCAACGGCGCGGGCACCTACGTAGAGTCCGACGCCCCCGAAGAGTTCCTCACCGCATTCCGCGAATGGACCGCGACAAACCCCTGATTCCCTTGAGGCAGCACAGTTTTCGAAAGCCGACCGTCATCCGCTTCAAGTCGCCACGCCTGCATGTCGCCGCGATCGAGGACACCGAACTCCCGGTGGCGACCTAGCGGCATCATTCGCCGACCGCGCGCCGACGCCTTTGACCAAACACGGCGGATCACCGACACGATCGCGAGTCCGCAACGACGACGCTGTCATAACCGCCGCAGGGCGAGCACCGGCGGACATCGAAGCCCGAAGGGCGAGCCCTCCCGGCGCAGACCTGGGAGGGGGTCCGGGGGCGAAGCCCGCCGGGCAGGGCGTGGGGGCTGCGCCCCCACAAAACACGCGGAACGAGAACGGCCCACGCTCTGTGTGAGCATGGGCCGCCTACGAGTGGAGCCTAGGGGAATCGAACCCCTAACCCCTGCCTTGCAAAGGCAGTGCTCTGCCAATTGAGCTAAGGCCCCGGATGTCCGTCACCGCGCAGTGTGCGGTGTTCGACTCGGCAACGGTACCTTCCCGCTGTCGGCACGGTCAAAACAGACGGTCGAGGTCGGGCAGCCGCAGTTGCCATTCGAACGCAACCACATGTTGGGGGCCCGGGGGCGAAGCCCGCCGGGCGGGGCGTGGGGGTTGCACCCCCACAAAACACTCCGAAACGAACAATGGCTCACGCTCTTAGTGAGCATGAGCCTGCCGTGAGTGAAGGGTGGGCCTAGGAGGACTTGAACCTCCGACCTCTTCGTTATCAGCGAAGCGCTCTAACCGCCTGAGCTATAGGCCCTTATGTTGTTGTGGCGCGTAGTTCGCGACAACGTGTAGAGAGTACACAACACCGGCCATGCCATCCAAAACGGCTGGTAGAAGCTCCGCGCCGGACAGTTCGGCATGGCCACCGACGGAAACGGCCGGTGCTGCCCGGGAAGGGGCGGCACCGGCCGTTCGGCGAGAGCGGTTTCTAGTCGGGGTCGGCCAGGGTTACCTGGATGCCGCCGACGAGATCACAGCACTGGTTGTAGATGAACGTGCCCACGGTGCCGAGTGCGGTGAACAGCACGACGTTGATCAGGCCGATGACGCCGGCGTAGCCGAAGACCGTGCCCGCGTCGATGAGGCCGACCGACCCGCTGTCCTGGGACACCATGTCGGTGAAGGTGTTGTTCAGCCGCTCCCACACGCCCATACCTTCGAGCACGATGTAGAGCAGGCCGACCGCAAGCATCCACACGAAGAACATCGCGACGCTGATGACGAGCGAGATCTTCAGCGTGGACCACGGGTCGATGCGCCGGATCTGCACGGTGGCGCGCAGCGGTTCGCCGGTGGCGACGGCGGCCGCGACCGCGACGGGCACCGCGGGCGAGATCGGGGTCTGCGGGCCGGTGGTCTCGGGCGCCGACGGCGGCAGCGGGTGCCGGATCTCGGACAGGTCGGGCATGTCCTTGATCAGTTCGGGGCGCGCGATGCTGCGGGTGGGTCCGTCGATGCCGACGGACTTCACCATCGCCGCTTCCTTGCGGGCCGCCTTGGCGGCGAGGTCCGCGGTGGTGCGCGCGTTGGTGACGCCACCACCGAGACCGCCACCGCCGCCGGAACCGCTCGGGCGTCCGGTCACCGGTGCCTGGCCGGGCCGGTACAGGTTGGACTGCGGCTCCCGCTGCGGAAGTTGCGACCACCCTTCCTGGAACGACGATTGGCCACCGCCGTTGCCGCCGGACTGATCCCCGGACTCGGGTGCACCGGACTCAGAGTTGTTCATGCGGACAGTCTGGTCGAACGCTTCTTGGCCGCCTTGACCGGGCACCTGCTCGGGGCCGGACTGCTTGTTCGCGAAATCGCCTTGCTGGTCGTGCATTTCGCGGGGCTGTCCACCCTGCGGGCCGCCTGCCGACGGCCCGCCACCCTGCTGACCACCGGCTTGCGGACCGCCCGGCCGCGCGCCACCCGGCTGACCACCGTGCGGTTGCCCGCCCTGCTGGCCGCCCGGCGACTGCGCACCACCCGGTTGGCCGCCGTTCGGCGGGCCGCCATTCGGCTGCCCGCCGCCCTGCTGCCCGTTCTCTGCCGAGGAGACCGGCCGTGGGATCGGCCGCGGCGGAATCGGTGACGGTGCGATCCGCTCGGTCACACCGTTCGTCTGGTGCCGCTCGTCATTCGGCTGATTCGGAGTGGTCAATGGGAATCCTTAGATCCGTTCGTTGCCGCCGCTGTTGGTTTACTCAGAAGAACCGGTGTCGCTGTCGCCGCCGGCGTGCAGATCGGGATCGGGCTCGTCGGCATTGCGCGCGATAGCAAGCAACGTATCGCCCTCGCCGAGGTTCATCAATCGCACGCCCTTGGTCTGTCGTCCAGCCTTACGAACCTGCTTGGCCACTGTCCGGATGACACCACCACCGGAAGTGATCGCGTACAACTCATCCTCGTCCTCGACGATGAGCGCACCGACCAGGGTGCCACGCTTGGGGTCGTATTGGACGGTCAATACACCTTTACCGCCGCGACCCTGCGTCGTGTACTCCTCGATCGCAGTCCGCTTAGCGTAGCCGCCGGCGGTCGCGACCAGCAGGTATGTATCGGGCCGCACCACGTTCAGCGACAAGAGTTCATCCGAGGCGTTGAACCGCATGCCCTGCACGCCGGAGGTGGCCCGGCCCATCGGACGCAGCGCCTCGTCGGTCGCGGAGAACCGGATCGACTGGCCGAGCGCCGAGACCAGCAGCAGGTCGTCGTCGGCCGAGCAGAGCACGGCACCGACGAGTTCGTCTTCGTCGCGCAGATTCACCGCGACGATGCCGCCACTGCGGTTGGAATCGAAGTCCGACAGCTTCGACTTCTTCACGAGGCCATTCTTGGTGGCGAGCACCAGGTACGGAGCCACTTCGTAGTTTTTGATCTGGATGATCTGGGCGATCTTCTCGTCCGGCTGGAAGGCGAGCAGGTTCGCCACGTGCTGGCCGCGCGCGGTGCGGTTGGCCTCGGGCAGCTCGTACGCCTTGGCGCGGTAGACCCGGCCCTTGTTGGTGAAGAACAGCAGCCAGTCGTGGGTCGAGGAGATGAAGAAGTGCTTGACCAGGTCGTCCTGCTTGAGCCCGGCGCCCTGCACGCCCTTGCCGCCGCGCTTCTGGCTGCGGTAGAGGTCGGTCTTGGTGCGCTTGGCGTAGCCGGTCTCGGTGATCGTGACGACCACGTCCTCGCGGGCGATCAGGTCCTCGTCGGCGACGTCGCCGTCGGCCGCGATGATCCGGGTGCGCCGGTCGTCGCCGTACTTCTCGACGATCTCGGCCAGCTCGTCGCGCACGATCGCGCGCTGCCGTTCTTCCTTGGCGAGGATGTCCTTCAAGTCGGCGATCTCGAGCTCGATCTTGGCCAACTCGTCGACGATCTTCTGCCGCTCCAACGCCGAGAGGCGGCGCAGCTGCATGTCGAGGATCGCGGTGGCCTGGATCTCGTCGATGTCGAGCAACTGCATCAGGCCGGTGCGCGCGGTGTCGGTGTTGGCCGAACGCCGGATCAGGGCGATGACCTCGTCGAGCGCGTCGAGCGCCTTGACCAGGCCGCGCAGGATGTGGGCCCGCTCCTCGGCCTTGCGCAGCAAGTACTTGGTGCGCCGGACGATGACGTCCAACTGGTGCTTGACGTACAGCCGGATCATCTGGTCGAGCCGCAGCGTGCGCGGCACCCCGTCGACGATCGACAGCATGTTGCAGCCGAAGCTGGTCTGCAGCTGGGTGTGCTTGTACAGGTTGTTCAGCACGACCTTGGCGACCGCGTCCCGCTTGACCGTGACCACGATCCGCATGCCCGCGCGGTCGGAGGACTCGTCGTGGATATCGGAGATGCCCGCGATCTTGCCGTCGCGCACCTGCTCGGCGATCGAGTTGATGAAGTTGTCCGTGTTGACCTGGTACGGCAACTCGGTGATGACCAGCGTGGTCCGGCCCTTGTTGTCTTCCTCGATCTCGACCACACCGCGCATCCGGACCGAGCCGCGGCCGGTGGTGTAGGCGTCGTGGATGCCCTGACTACCGACGATGAGTCCGTAGGTGGGGAAGTCCGGACCCTTCACCCGCTCCATGCAGGCGGCCAGCGTCGATTCTTCGTCGGCGTCGTGGTTGTCCAGTGCCCAGTAGATCGCCTCGGCCAGTTCGGTGAGGTTGTGCGGCGGGATATTGGTCGCCATGCCGACCGCGATGCCGTTGCTGCCGTTCATCAGCAGCGCGGGCACCCGGCTCGGCAGCACGGTCGGCTCCTGCGAGCGACCGTCGTAGTTCGGGATGAAATCGACCGTCTCGTGGTCGATTTCGCGCAGCATCTCCATCGCGAGCGGGGTCAGCCGGCACTCGGTGTAGCGCATGGCGGCCGCGCCGTCGTTACCGCGCGAACCGAAGTTGCCCTGGCCGTCGACCAGCGGGTAGCGCAGCGACCACGGCTGCGCCATGCGCACGAGGGTGTCGTAGATCGACGCGTCACCGTGCGGGTGGTAGTTACCCATGGTCTCGGCGACCGGGCGCGCGGACTTCACGTAACCGCGGTCGGGCCGATATCCGTTGTCGTACATCGCGTACAGCACCCGCCGGTGCACCGGCTTCAGGCCGTCGCGCACCTCGGGCAGCGCGCGGCCGACGATCACGCTCATCGCGTAATCGATGTAGCTGTTCTGCATTTCCTGCTGGATGTCGACCGGGTCGATCCGGTCGCCGCCGGTGCCTCCGAACGGAGGCAGCGTCGTGTCGGTCATCAAGTCTCCTTAGCGGGCGGTGCGGTTGCGGTGCCACGCGGGCGCGAACCCGGCGGGCGAGCGCACCGGCTTATACGTCGAGGAAGCGAACGTCCTTGGCATTACGGGTGATGAAGCTGCGGCGGGCCTCCACGTCCTCGCCCATCAGCACGCTGAACAGCTCGTCGGCCGCGGCCGCGTCGTCCAGGGTGACCAGCTTGAGCACGCGCACCGACGGGTCCATGGTGGTTTCCCACAGCTCCTTGGCGTTCATCTCGCCCAGACCCTTGTAGCGCTGCACGCCGTCGTCCTTGTTGATCTTCTTGCCCGCCGCG
>NZ_BAFT02000093.1 GCF_000308475.2 Nocardia brasiliensis NBRC 14402
AGCCCACCGAGGGATAGTCGGTCTGCTGTGATTCCCAGGTGATCACACCGTCTTTGACGTAGATCTTCCAGGAGCACGAACCCGTGCAGTTGACGCCGTGGGTCGAGCGCACCACTTTGTCGTGCGACCATCGGTCGCGATAGAACTCGTCGGCCGCGCGCCCGCCGGTCTTGTGCAGGGTCCGCTGGTCCGCCGAAATCTCGCCGCGGTGAAAATACTTACCCAACCGCAGCAGTGCGTCACCGGCGTCGGCGTTTGATCGGTCGGTCGGTCGGTGCGCCACGACGCCCCCTTCGAGCTGTGAAAATCGGGCTGGTGCTCAGACTGTAAGGACCGCGGGACGTGCGTCCAAACGGTTCCCTCACACCCCGCCCGGACGCGTTGTGCGGTGTGAGATCACGGCAACCTGCCGGTCACGGCACGCCGTCCGCGCCCGCCCTCGCACAGCCGTTCGACCTGCACGTGAGCTTGCCGACCGGCCGAAACACCGGGCGGTTCGCCTGTTTCGACGCCGATCATGTGATTGTTCGGAAACAGCGGGTTCTCGGGCGGTTTACATTTGTTAACAGATCATCGATCAGCGGAATCGACGTATTCGCCGACCACGCTGTCCCGCGATCGAGTCCCGGCGACCCCTTCGATCCCTCCCCCATCCGTCGCGTACGGACGACCATCCGACACCTTCCCCTGCGTCGACCGGGGCAACCCCCGGTGCACCGGATGTCATGCGGACCATCGCAACACAGTTGGGCCCGCCACCGCTACCGAACGCGGACATCGATCTGTCCGCCGAACGGCGGATATCCCCCGGCCCGCGCCGATGGCATCGTGGTCAGCGCAATCGGAACCAATCTTCGGTGGAGGAAAAGTGTTGAGCCAGAGTGTGATTCGTCGTCCAGCCCTGCGCGACATGGCTGCGGCCACCGTCCTGGCCGTGGTACTCACCGTCGCAGCTTCGGCCGGCGCGTCCGCCGCGCCGGGCACGGGCAGCTCCGGCAGCTCGGACACCGGCAGCGGTAGTGGCAGCGCCGGCAGCGGCAGCGGCTCCGGCACCCCGCAGCCGCCCACCCAGCGCTGCAACCAGTCGACCAAATCCGGCGGCGCGGGTGTCACCGACACCATGCACGAGCTCGGCCGCGGCGGTCCGCTCTCCTTCGTCCTGGCCTACGAGACCTATGACGTGCCGGACAAGATCGACGTCTTCTACCAGGGCGCGCTGGTGCGCACCACGGGTTACGTCGGCGACCATCTCAATCAAGGCACCGGCTCCATCACCGTCGGCCTGCCCGCGGGCACCGCCACCGCCGTCATGGTCCGCGTCACCGGCCCGAATGGCACCAAGTGGGACTACACCGTCAGGTGCCCCTGATCCGTGCGCAGCAGTTCGATCAGGGCTGTGATGCTCTGCGCACCCCGGCCGTCGGCCATCGCTCGGCGGAGGAGTTCGTGCATCGGGCGGTGCCAGGACATGTCCACCCCGGATTCCCGGGCGAGCCGCACGTCGTCGTCGATCGCGGTGTGGAACAACGCGATCGACGACCCGAGCCGGGTGTAGTCCTTGCTGTCGATCTCGTCGGCGACGACCGGCAGGATCGATTCGATCATCTGTAGCCATTTGATCGAATACGGCACCATCGACTGTGCCGGGATACCGCGCCCGGCCAGTATCGCCGCGCCCTCGAAGAATCCGAGCAGCGCGGGCAGCAGCGTGGCGCCGACCGCGGATTCGAACAGCGCCGCGAGATCCGGCTCGGCGCCGAGATGGATTACCTCACCACCCAATACCCGCAGCGTGTCCACGTGCTCGTCGAAGACCGCCTGCGCGCCACCGAAGTACAGCAGAGTGTCGGGCGCGCCGATCGCCGACGGTACATTCTTGATCGCGCCGCCGAGGAAGCGCGCACCCAGACCGGTCACCCAGCTCGCGAATTCCCTTGCTTCGGAAGGAATTCCACTGTTCGTCGTGACGACGACGCGACCGCTCAACTCGGCTTCGGCCGCCGTCAGCGCCGCCTTGGTCGCCTCGAACGTGGTCAGTGCGGAGATGATCAGCGGGCTCGCGGCCACGGCGTCGGCGACAGTCAGGTGTTGCCGCGCGCCGGCGGCGACGAGCGGCGCCGCTCGTTCCGGGCTCCGGTTCCACACGGCGGTGGGGTGTTCCGCCGCGAGGAAGGCCGCGGCGAGCGCGGCACCCATGGACCCGGTGCCGAGCACCGTCACCGGCGTTCTCTGTTCCGTCATTGCAGCTCCAATTGCGTTGTCTACCAGGCAGGCACACGACCTCGTGCTCCGCCAGTGTCGAGGCGGACGGCGAGCGCGGACAAGTACGCACTTTCCCCGGGAGTTGCGCACGTCCAGGTAAGTAACCAGCTCAGCGCCGCAGGGTCGGTGCCGCACAGCAGAAGACCACACCCGAAACCGCTCAGGTGTGGTCTTCTTCGGTATCCGCCGTGGTTACAGCGCCTCATCCTTGGTCTCCACCAACGCCTTGGCGCAGCAGAAACTCAATACCGCCAGACCGGCCAGCATGACCCCGATCGCGTTGCTGCCGTACGCCGACGAGAGCGGTGTGGCGACCAGGGGCGGGATCGCACCGCCGAGCACCCCGGCGAGGTTGTAGCCGAGACCCGCGCCGGTGTAGCGGTAGCGGGTCCGGAACATCTCCGGCAGCAGGGCACCACAAGGCCCGTACGCGACACCGAAGATGGCCAGGGTGGTGAGCACACTGAGCACGAAAGCGGGCCGAGATCCACTGTCCAGCAAGGGGAACAGCACCAGCGACCAGACGACGGCCAACCCGGACGACGCCATGATGACCCGGCGGCGGCCCAGCCGGTCGGAGTAGATGGCCGAAAGCACGGTCGCCGCACCGAATATCACCGCCGCCCCGATCCCGACGGTCAGTACGAACGGGCGGCTGAACCCCAGTGTCTTGGTGCCGTAGCTGGTGAGGAAGGCGGTGCCCATATAGAAGAAGGCGAACAATGTCGCCAAAGCGCCCGCGGACAGCAGGATTTCCTTGGTCTGGTGCCGCCAGGCCTCCAGGAAGGGCAGCCGCGCCTGCCCGGCGTCGAGCGCGCGCTCGGTCGCGTTCGCACGAAAGACCGGCGTCTCCTCGATCACCAGGCGCACATACAGCCCGACGCCGACCAAAACGATCGAGAACACGAACGGGATGCGCCAGCCCCAGGTGAGGAAGGCGTCGTCGGTATCGCCGAGAAAGGTGCCGGTGATGAGAAAAGTGCTGCTGGACAACGCGAATGCGAACGCCGGACCGATCTGCGGGAACATCGCGTAGCGACCGCGTTTGCCCGGCGGCGCGTACTCCGCGGTGAGCAGGGTCGCGCCCGCCCATTCGCCGCCGACGGCGAAGCCCTGACCGAAGCGCAGCAGCACCAGGATCAACGGTGCCGCGACGCCGATGGTCGCCGCACCGGGCAGCAGGCCGATCAGCAGCGTGGAGATGCCCATCAGCAACAGCGTGGAGACGAGGGTCTTCTTGCGGCCGATGCGGTCGCCGAAATGCCCGAAGATCATGGCGCCCACCGGGCGTGCGATGAACGCCACGGCGAACGTCGCGAACGAGGCGACCGTGCCCGCCGTCGACCCGAGCGCCGGGAAGAAGACTTTCGGAAAGACGAGCGCCGCCGCGGTCCCGTAGATGAAGAAATCGTAGAATTCTATGGTGGTGCCGATACAGCTCGCGACGGCCACCCGGCGCATGCTCGTGCCGGTCGTCGTCATCGTTGCCTGTTGTGGCGACAGTCTTTTCATGCGGTCCTCATTTCATCCCCTGCGCCGCCAGTCCAGGCGCGGGGTGAGAGGACCATAGTGATGTGGGTCACTCTGCGGTAACCCCCGAACGGGGGTAGGGACTTACCGTCGAGCAGACGATTCGCGGGTGAACGCGGCGCGGTGCGCGTCGGTCAGCAGCGCCCCGAGTTCCTGCTGCTCGGACTCGTCGAGCACCTCGAAGTACGGCTGAATCAGCTTGTCGGTCAAGGCTTCCGCGGCTTCCCAGCGCTCGCGCTGCTCCGGCGTGGGCGCCTCGAACGGTTCGGGCCAGCCGAGCAGGCGAGCCTGATCACCGCCGTCGAGCATCGGCGACCCGGAGACGAGAATCGCCTCCAGCGGCGTCAGCCCGCACGCCGTCACCGCGATGAAGTGCAGCCCGCCCCGCAGTTCGCGCACCACGTGCAGCAGCAGCGTCGCCCGGCCGAGCCCGTCCGCGGGCAGCGGCATCGCCCGCCAGCCCGCGAACAACGACAGCCCGGCCGGCGACGCCGCCGCGGCCACCCGCGCCAGCAATTCCGCCAGCCGGTCCGCGGCTTCGAACGAGGCGAGCTTGCGGCGACCGAAATCCTGACAAGCGGCCGAATACGCCTGTGCCGCTTCGGCGGCGGCGATCGGCGTCGACTCCCAAGCCGACCGGACCCGCTCCGGCGCGAAGAACCCGAAGCCCGCGGCGACCACGTCCGCGTCCACCTCGCCGAGCACGCCGCCGCGGCCGCGCGTGTAGGGACCGTGGAACCCGCTCACCCCGATGGCACTGCCGAATTCCTTGACTTCCCGGGAGAGCATGAACGCCCCACCCAGCTCTGAGATCTGCTTCTTCACCACAGCCGCCGTCATCATGGGCGAAATACTATACGTACGGCCGTACGTCTTACAAGACCTGCGCCGAATCGCTTCGCTGACGAAACCGCCTACGGCTCAATCGGTGTCGAGGTCGCGCGGTGGGCCGGCATAGTGGGCGGCCAGTTCGGCCGCTCGATCGCGCAGCGTGGTGCGTAACCACTGCGGGGCAAGGACTTCCGCGTTCGTGGCCACTTGCCAGAGCGCCCATTCGGCGTGTCTCGCGTCCTGGAAGGTCACCTCCAGCCGCAACCAGTCGTCCGCGTCCGTTGCCTCGGCGCGCACGGCCAGCGCGGTGCCGACCAACTCCGCGCGCCGCGACGGATGCACCCGGGCGCGTACTGCCACCTGGTCGCCGCCGGTGCGAAACCGCGTGCCACGTTCCTGCCACGCCCGATCCAGATCGACCCGGTCCGGTCGCTGCGCAAGTTCGGACAGTTCCTCGGCGGCCGAAATACGCGACAGGCGGTAGGTGCGGTCCGCGCCGGACCGGGTGGCCAGCAAATAGGCCTGATCGCGCACGGTGACCAAGCCGATGGGGTCCACCGTGCGCCAGGCCGGTTCCTGATCCACCGCCGCGTAGTGGATACGCACCTTGTGCCCGGCCAGCACCGCACGCCGGACCTCGCGCGCCACCGCATCGGGCACCGCCTCCGGGAGCGTGCGTCGCGACAGGAGATCGGTGTCCGGATCGATCAGCAATCGTTCGGCCGCGCCCGCCGCGGTCACCCGATAGCTCTCGGGCAGCGCGTCGACCACCTTGCGCATCGCCGAGGCCAGTGCCGAGCCGAGCCCGAAAGCCTGTGCGCCAGGCCGCGACCCGGCCACCAGCAGCGCCAGCGCCTCGTCGTGGTTCAGGCCGGTGAGCTCGGTCTGAAAGCCCGGTAGCAAGGCGAACCCGCCGTGCCTGCCGCGCTCGGCGTACACGGGCACGCCTGCCGCGGACAGTGCCTCGATATCGCGCAGCACGGTCCGGGTGGAGACCTCCAGTTCGCGGGCGAGTGCGGTCGCGGACAGCCGGCCGTGCCGGCGCAGCAGCAGCACCAGGGAGACCAGCCGATCGGCACGCATAGAAAAACCTTCGCAGAAATACCCGACACAAGATGTCGTGATTCACTGGGAGTCTAGTCGGTATGACGAACAACAAAGTGGCCACCGAGCCCAACGACCTGGGCCATTACTTCATCGAACGCGCCAACGCGGGCGATGTCGACGGACTGGTGGCGCTCTACGAACCGAACGCGGTGCTGGAGTTCCCGCCGGGCCACTTCGCGACCGGACACGCGGAGATCCGCAAGGTCTACGAGCAGTTCGTGGCCGCCGCACCGGTACTCTCCCCGGGCAGGCAGCACCCGGCACTGGTGAGCGGCGACCTGGCCCTGACGACGACCACCCTGACCACCGGCGAGATCGCCGCCGAGGTCGCCCGCCGCCAGCCGGACGGGTCCTGGTTGTGGGCCGTGGACCAGCCGACACTGCTCCCGTAAGCACCACGGCGGTGGGCCGGATCGGCCGCGCCCACCGCCACCGTCGAAAGGCTGCGATGAAACGCATAGCGACGATCGGCGTCTACGGCGGCACCGTCGAGACGTTCCTCGCGGCGCTCAGCGCCGAGGGCGTCGGACTGCTGCTCGACCTGCGCCAGCGCCGCGGTGTCCGCGGGCCGGAGTACGCCTGGGCGAACTCGGCACGCCTCCAGCACGCGCTCGCCACGACGGGCATCGAGTACCGGCACGTGAAAGGGCTGGCGCCGACGACCGAACTACGCCAACTCCAATACCGCGCAGACGATCTGGCAGGCGTCGGCAAGCGGAGCCGCGTCAGGCTGGCAGCCGAGTACGCCGAGCGCTACACCAGCGAGATCCTCGACCCGTTCGACCTCGCCACCCTCGTGCAAGACCTCCCGAGCGACCGCACGACCGCCCTGTTCTGCATCGAGCGCGATCCGCGGGCCTGCCATCGCGCGCTCGTGGCCGCCCGCCTGCACACCGACCACCGACTCCCGGTCACCCATCTTTACCCCGATTGAGCGACCTGTTACTCAGCAACCGGACGCCATAGAGAACTGCGCCCGCGGCGATGACCCCCGCCCCGGCGACGATGGACCCCATCGGCAAGGTGAACGCCAAGACCAGACAGCCGAGCAACCCCGTCGCGGGAATCACTCGGGGCGGCCGGTTTTCGTCGCGGGACAGGGTCCAGGCCGACACATTCGCGATGGCGTAGTAGAGCAGCACGCCGAACGAGGAGAACCCGATCACGGCGCGCAGATCGGTGGTGGCGGCGGTGACCGCGACGAGCACGCCGACCACCACCTCGGCGCGATGCGGAACCCCGAATCGCGGGTGCACGGCGGCAAGGGAGCGCGGCAGGTGACGATCACGGGCCATGGCCAAGATGGTGCGGGAGACGCCGAGGATCAGCGCCAACAGTGCGCCCGAGGCCGCGAGAGCGGCGCCCGCGCGCACCACCGGTGTCAGCCAGCCAGCCCCCGCGACCTGCACCAGCTCAGCGAGCGGTGCCACTGCCGTCGCCAACCGATCCGGGCCGAGTATGCCCAGCGCGGCCACCGCGACCGACGCGTACACGACGAGTGTGCCGCCGAGCGCCAGCGGTATCGCGCGCGGAATCGTCCGGGCCGGGTCACGGACCTCCTCACCGAGCGTGGCGATGCGCGCGTACCCGGCGAAAGCGAAGAACAGCAGACCGGCCGCTTGCAGCACGCCCGTGGCGGTCAGCGCACCGCCGAACTGCATTCGCTGCCAATCTGTTCGGCTCGAACCGAAAGCGGTGACGATCACCACCGCGAGCACGAGCAGCACCACGACCACGATGACCCGGGTCAGCCACGCCGATTTCTGCACGCCGCGATAGTTGACCGCGGTCAGCGTCGCCACCACGACGACCGCGACCGCATGGGCGTGCGCCGGCCACAGGTAGATTCCGGCAGTCAGTGCCATCGCCGCACAGGATGCAGACTTGCCCACCACGAAACTCCAGCCCGCGAGGTACCCCCAGAACGGCCCCACCCGCTCCCGCCCGTACACATACGTGCCCCCGGAAGCCGGATATCGAACGGCCAGCCGCGCCGACGAAGTCGCATTGCAGAACGCGACCACCGCCGCAACCCCGAGCCCGGCCAGCATCCCCACACCCCCGGCCCGCGCCGCCGGACCCAGCGCCCCGAAGATCCCCGCCCCGATCATCGCCCCGAGCCCGATCACGACCGCATCCCCGAGCCCGAGTCGGCGTGCCAGACGCTGCGCTGAACCTGTTCCAGCCGAAGACTTTTCGGCCATGAGGTCTCCTCGGTTCGGTCGGCGACCGCCGATTGTCGGACGGTAGATACATCAATGCGTTTTGATGTATTCTAGGACCATGAGGTCGCTCGAGCGACCGGAGCTTCCGGCACTGTTCCGCACCGCCGCCCATCCCTTGCGCTGGGCGCTGTTGACCGCGCTCGCTCGTGGCGACCATCGGGTCCGCGAGCTCGTCGACCTCGTCGGAGAACCACAGAATCTCGTGTCGTATCACCTGCGGCAGTTGCGCTCGGCCGGGTTCGTGGGCACGCATCGCAGCACTTTCGATGGGCGCGACACGTATTACCGGCTCGACCTGCCCCGCTGCGCCGCGGCATTCGGCGCAGCGGCCGCCGCACTGCATCCCGGGCTGGCGACAGCCGCGCAGGACCCCGGCAGCGTCGCCGGGTCGGTGCTGTTCCTCTGTACCGGCAACAGTGCGCGGTCGCCCATAGCCGCCGCGCTGCTACGCCGGCATTGCGACAGACGAGTGCGGATCGCCTCCGCGGGCAGCCATCCCAAGCCCGAGTTCCATCCCTACACAAGGCGAATCCTGCACGAGGACTACCGCATCGATACCGGGCAGCAGCGACCCAGATCCCTGGCGACCATGGCGGGCAGGCATTTCGACCACGTCATCACGCTGTGCGACAAGGTTCGCGAGTACCCGCATCACATTCCCGCGACCACCACCACGCACTGGAGCACGGCCGACCCAGCGGCGGCCGACTACCCCGAATTCCGCCGCATCACCACCGAAATCGATACCCGCATCCGCTACCTACTGCCCACCCTCGCCGCCCACCCCGAGGAACCAGCATGACCACCCTCGCCAGTGTCCGGTACATCGTCGACGATGTCGCCGCGGCCACCGAGTTCTACACCACCCACTTGGGTTTCACCGTCAACCACGATGCCGCCCCCGCCTTCACCGATGTCATCCGTGGCGCGCTGCGGCTGCTGCTGTCCGGTCCCACCAGTTCGGGCGCACGTCCGATGCCCGACGGCGAGACGCCCGTTCCGGGCGGCTGGAACCGAATCCATCTCGTCGTCGACGATCTCGACGCCGAGGTGACCCGCCTGCGTGCCGCGGGCGTACCCTTCCGCAACGACATCATCGGCGGGCCCGGTGGCCGCCAGGTCCTCGTGCAGGACCCCGCAGGCAACTTCGTCGAATTGTTCCAGCCGGCCACCAGGTGAGTGGCCGACCTCATCGGTAGTAGACCTCGAGTTCTGCGATCGAAGTGAAATACGCGGTGCCGCCTGGCTTTCCGATGATGCGGATGCCGTCGCCGGAGGTGGTCGCGAAGTTGAAGGTGTAGGTGGTGAAGGCGCCGGTCGTCACGGTGTACGGGTAGCGGGGCTCGATCTTGGTGTTCTGGACGTCGATCCAGCGGAAGTCCTGGCGCACCTGGACGCGCAGGCCTGCGGCGAACCAGCCGCCGTCGTCGAACATTTCACCGGTCGTGTAGACCACCTGGTTCATCAGGTACGGCTTGGACCAGGTGAAGCCCCAGAAGTCGAGGTCCTTGTTCTCCTGGTCGAAGCTGTTCTCGCTCTTGGTGAAATCACCGTCGTTGTAGTACTCGGTGTGGCCGAAGTGGGCGGATTTCTCGATGGGCGTGACCGCGGCGCCGGTGTAGGCCAGATTGTCGCGCGGGTCGGGCTGATTCGCCGGTGCCTGTGCGCGGTACGGCAGCAACGTCATCTTGCGGAGGTTGAAGCTGTAGGCGGTGTCGCCGCCCGCGCTGCCCACCCACCAGTTCGACTGCACCCACATCGAGGTGCCGTCGGCCGCGATGAATTTCGACGGGATGGTGGTGGCATAACCGCCGTTCTTCGGACCGGGGCAGCCGGGACCCCGGCCGAACCACGGATAGCCGCCGAAATCCTTGGTGAGGAACAGTTTCCAAGGGCCCCACGGCGTGGGCGCCTCATAGAACTCGTAGGTGTACTCGGTCCAGGAGGTGTACAGATACCGTTTCAGCGGTTTGACATACACCACCCCGCCCTGCGAGATCACCGAAAGGTTGTGCGGCCACTCACGATAGTTGCGCAGCGTCGGATACTGCCGCCGGGTGTCGCGCAGCACCGCGCGCCGGTCGGTCAGCTGTTTGCTCCACCGCGGTTTGTCACCGTCGAGCCCGGCGAAGAACTCCCACCGGTTGCGGTGCTCGACCGCCTCTTTCGGCGCACGCGCCAGATACAGGTCGAACGGGTCGGCCACCGTCGCGGTGAACGAGCCGCGCCAATTGCCGTCCAATCCATACGCATAGACGTAGCGTGCCGCGTCCGCGCCCAATGCCGTTGCGGCATCGCCGGAGTCGCGCCCGAAGTCGAGAAAGAAGACGGTGGTGAAGACCCCGCCGGTGAACATCGGCTGCTGGGTCTTGTGCCAGGTCCGCCCGTGATCGTCCGACCACGAGACGCTGGCGTCCGGCGCGTCGTTGAACGCGATGTCCCCCGGGCCCAGCCGTAGATCCTGAATCGCGAGATAGAGTCGCCCGTCCACGCAGACGATCCCGGTCGGCTTCCGGTTGTAGTGCGCGGGATCGCCCCAGATCGCACCGACCTCGTCGGCGACCGCCAGCACCTCCCCGGTGAACCCGCTCTTGGGATCTCCGCTGATCCGGTTGACCACGATGTCGTGCCGCGGCCCGTCCGCGAACCCGCTGCCGTCACCGTTGACCGAATAGAGGTTGTCGTCGTCGGCCCAGCAGGTCACCCACAGATCGCCGTCGCTTTCGCTGTCGACCTCGACGGCGTTACCCACCATGGCCGTCGCGAAGAAGGTGCTCAGCTCGGAAGTGGAAACAGCACGCGCATCGGCCTTTTCTTCATGCTCGCCGGACTGCGCGGGCGAGCGCGACCCAGCGGTTCCGGCGACGCCGAATCCGGCGGCCAGCACACCGGCGGCCCCGGAGACGCCGACCATGAACCGGCGCCTGCCGATACCGCTCACCCCCGGCCCCCTCGGTCACCGACCGAGCACTCCACCGAACCGCCCCTCGGGCAGGCACTTTCGACCCGGCGGGCCGACACGCTGACAACGCTGTTCACGCAGACCATCTTTCGAGCAGAACCAATCCCGGCCTCGACAGTAGCCGTTGACCCCCGCCCTCGGCACGGCGAGCTGTCCACACCCACTCCCGCTCATCGAGAACATCTGTTGACACCCCGAAACGGCGCGGTCGATGGTTACCGCAGCTGCGCAACCTTGTCAGGAGTGGTCGATGTCTTCATCCCAGCCCGAATCGGGCATGCGGCTGCAACGCAGCAGCCGCGACACCAGCGCGCTGATCCCGCGCCTCACCGAATGGCTGGCCACCCAACTGCCCGAGGCGGCCGGGCCGCGACTCACCCTGCGCTCGGGCATCGACAGCAACGGCATGTCGGCGGAAACGTTGGTACTCAACGCGACCTGGACCGAAGCCGGTGCCTCGCGGACCGTCGACTTGATCTGCCGGATGGTGCCCACCCCGGGCGATTTCCCCATCCTGGCGCACTACGACCTGCAAGCCCAGTTCGATGCCATGCGCCTCGTCGCCGAGACGAGCGACGTGCCGGTGCCGCGGGTGCGCTTCATCGAGCCGACCGGAGCCGTGCTGGGCACGCCGTTCCTGCTGATGGATCGCGTGGACGGTGTGGTGCCCCCGGACGTCATGCCGTACACCTTCGGCGGCAACTGGCTGTTCGACGCGAGCCCCGAACAACAACACAGATTGCAGCACAGCACGATCGAGACACTCGCCGCGCTGCACGCCATTCCCGACGCGCGCACCGTCTTCGCCTTCCTCACCCCTGCGCAGCCGGGCACGAGCTCGCTCGAACGCACCCTGAACCGCGCCCGCGCATGGTACGAGTTCGCGGCGCGCGACACCGGCCCGTCGCCGCTGGTCGAGCGAATCCTGGTGTGGCTCACCGCGAATCTGCCCCAGACCAAGCCCGGCGACGACGTGCTGTCCTGGGGCGACGCACGCATCGGCAACTGCCTCTACCGGGACTTCGTGCCCGCCGCGGTGCTCGACTGGGAACTGGCGACGATCGGTCCTCGCGAACTCGATGTGGCCTGGCTCGTGTTCGCACACCGGGTCTTTCAGACGATCGCGCAGACTTTCGGCCTCCCCGGCATGCCGGGCTTCCTCCGCGAAGCCGACGTCGTGGCGACCTACGCCGAGTGCGCGGGCCGGCCGCTCGGCGATCTCACCTGGTACACGCTGTTCGCCGCGCTCAACTACTGCGTCGTCTTTCTGCGGTCGGGCGGTCGGCAGATCCATTTCGGCGAGATGGCCCGGCCCGACGACATCGAGTCGCTGCTGCATCATCGCTCGCTGGTCGAAGAACTGCTCGCCGAACTCGGCGCCTGAGCACCGCCGCACGACAATCCTGCTGGGGAGCGCACTTTCGTGATCGAACAACTCAATGAACTGGCGTACTACTGCATCACCCGGCATCCCGCCGATGCACGGGTTCTGTTCCCGGAAGCCCGCGCGGCCGAGGAATTGGGCCTGGGCTCGTGCATGATCGGTGAGCGGATGACGGTCAAGGACTCCGCGGTGCTCTCGGGCGGGCTCGCCGGGTGCACCACCGATCTGGGGATCGCGGCCGCGGCCACGAATCACCACACCCGGCATCCGATGGTCACCGCCACCATCGGTTCCACCATGCAGGCCATCACCGAGGGCCGATATGCCATGGCTTTCGGCCGCGGCATGGCGGCGAACTGGAAGGCGATCGGACTGCCCGCGGTCACCGAGGCCCAGTTGCGGGACTTCGTCGGCTTGCTGCGCCGACTTTGGGCGGGCGAGACCATCATCGGCCACGACGGGCCCGCCGGGGCCTGGCCGGTCCTCTATCACCAGAACGGCCTCGACGAGGCTCCGCCGATCGGCTTCGTCGCCGTCGGCCCGAAGACTCTCGAACTCGCCGGCGAGATCGGCGATTTCGTGGTGCTGCACACCTTCTTCTCCGATGAGGCCACCACCAAATCCGTTGCGGCGGTGCGCCGTGGCGCGGAACGGGCGGGCAAGGACCCGGACCGCGTCCGGATCTGGTCATGCCTGGCGACCGCGAGCGACGCGCTCGCCCCGGCGGACCAATTGCGCAGGCGGACTGGCCGTTTGGTGACCTACCTGCAGGCCTACGCCGACGTGCTCATCTCGGCCAACGGCTGGGATCCGCAGGTCTGGGAGCGCATCCGCGGCACCCAGCTCTACCTCGACGCCGCGGCGGCGGGCCCGATCGACGCGTCCGCCTCGGTCGAGGTCCTCGAACAGTTCGAGGCCCTCATCCCGGACGAATGGCTCGCCTCAGCCGCATACGGCTCCCCCGAGCAGTGCGTACAGAAGATCTCGCGCGAATTCGACCTGGGCTGCCACTCGGTGGTCATGCACGGCGCCGCCCCGCACGAGCTGGCCTCGGTCCTCACCGCCTACCGCGCCGACCGCCCCACCCTGCGCCGGGCGGTCGCGGCGAACCCGGGGAAGTTCGCGTGAGCAGCCCGGTTTCCGGCGCGTGAAATGAGGCCCAGCACAAGCACTACCACGATTCCGCCGCCCGCCAGCGCGGCCGAGGTGGCCAGGATCGCACCGATGCCCGCCGCGCTGGCCGTATGTCCCGCGGCGACGAGCTGATCGGCCAACGCGGGAGGCACGCTCGGAGTCGCAGCCGTTCCCTGCACCGATCCGCCCGCCGCGAGTACGTCGACCGCGCCGCGAGCAAGCTGATCCGGAATCTGCGGGAAGGCGCGCAGCGCGTCCTCGGCGCTCGACCGCACCGTCGATCCGAACACCGCCCCGAGGGTCGCGACACCGAGCGCTGTCCCGAGTTGCCGCGCCGTCGAGGCGACCCCGCTGGTCATCCCCGGCCGCACATTGGCGGCAACCCGCAGTGCCGCCTCCGATGTGGTCGGGACGATGATCCCGAGCGCGATGCCGGAACAGATCAGCACCGGCACGAACTGGGTCCAATCGCCCTCGGCCGACACGTGCACGGCCGAGGACGCACCACCCAGAATCGCGGCCAACCCGAGCAGGTACCAGTGCACATCCGGCAGGAATCGTTGCGCCGCCGACACGATCGGCGCGGTGATCAACGCGGTCACCGACATCGGAACGAGCGCCAAGCCGGTGTGGATGGCCGACATGTGCAACGTATTGACGAAATACAGCGCCAGATAGTTGCCTGCCGCGGTCACCGTGGCGAAGGCGATCAGCCCCGGGACACAGATCGCGGCGAAGTCCGGCCGTGCCACCAGGCGCAGATCGACCATCGGATCGGCGGCCCGTAATTCGGCGCCGACGAACAACAGCGCGGCCACAACCGTGACGACGAAGAGAGCAACCGTCTTGATGTCGGACCACCCCCACCCGTTGCCGTTCACCAGCGCCAGGACAACCGCGAGCAACGCCACGGTCGCCAGCACCGTGCCCGCGATGTCCAACGAAAACTCCTGTGCGTCTTTACTGTTCGGTATCCGCGCGGCCAGGACGAGCGCGATCGCCCCGATCGGCAGGTTGATCAGGAAGATCCAGCGCCAGTCCAGATACTCGACCAGTACGCCACCGACCACCGGACCCGACGCCGTCGCCAATCCCATGACGGCGCCATAGACGCCGATCGCTTTGGCCCGCCCGGCGGCCGCGGGAAAGGCCGCCGATATCAACGGCAAGGCGAGTCCCATCATCGCGGCGGCGCCACACCCCTGCACCGCCCGCAATACGTTGAGCACCATTATGTTCGGCGCGCACGCACAGGCCACCGATGCGGCGGTGAACACACCGAGGCCGGCCACGAAGAAGACCTTGCGACCGTAGCGATCGCCGGCGACCGCGATCGTCAGCAGCAGCACGGCGATCGGCACCGTGTAGGCGTCGACAATCCATTGCAGCGCAGACAGATCGGCCCGGTACTCCCGCTGGATATCGGGTAGCGCGACGGCGACGATCGTGACATCGAGCAACAGCATGAACAAGGCGATACACACCGTCGCCAGCGTCACCGCCGGCGCACCACCGCGGCCGGCGAGCGTTCGAGCTTCGGGTGGGTGGATACCGTTCACGGGCGTTCCTTCCGACACTTCGATGTGGACAGTGGCCACACTAGTGGTCACTGTCCACATACACAAGGCCGGATCAGCGGCAGAGCGTCGCTACGGAATGACTTTCAAGGTCAGACGCTGGAACGGCACCGCCCCCTCGGTGGGCACCGTGTGGCGCGTATCGGTGATCCACCGCAGCTTTCCGTCCACATAGACGTCCGCCGATACCGCCAGCGTCCGGCGTGGATCGACCCGACCGGCCCGCAACTCGAAACGAGCAGGCTCGGCCACCGCCAGCCCCGCCCGCGCCAGCTCGATTGCGGGCGCGTCCGCCAACGAGACATCCACCAACCGGACCGTGATCACCGAGCCCGCCGGCGGCGGCCCACCCGGAAAGCTCAGCTCGCCGGTGACTACCCGCGGCTCCACCGAATCCGCTTGTGCGGCAGTATTCGTCAGGGTATAACAGACCGCACCGGCCATGATCAGCACCGCCACGGCTCCCGCGATCCATCGCGTCTTCTCGGTCATGAACCCGACGATAGCCAGATAATTGCCATGGCGGGCGATCGTTAAGAGTCCCCTAACTGAACCCTAATCGGCCCCGAACCGGCACCTGCGCGGCGACCGTCAGGATCACGTGGCCAATGCCCACATTCTGCTAAGCTGCCGATATTATGTGCGCCGACCGCCCCTACCACCACGGTGACCTGCGGAACCGCCTCCTCGAACGCGCCGAGCAGGCACTACGCGAACACGGCGCCGAGCAACTCTCACTACGGCAGCTCGCTCGCGATGCGGGTGTCACGCACAACGCCCCCAGCCGCCACTTCGCGGATAAACAAGCCCTGCTCGATGCCCTGGCCGTGACCGGATTCCAGCGCATCGGCGCCGCGTTCGACGCCGTCGCCGCACAAGCCGAGCCGTTACCCTTCGAAGGTCGTTTTCGCGTGCTGGCGCGGACCTATCTCGACTTCGCGCTCGCGAATCCGGCGCTGCTCACGCTCATGTTCGCGCGCAAGCACAGCCCGACGGGTGGTGCCGAAATGGGCGCCGCCGTCGCGGCGGCGTTCGCGGTGCCGATGACCCTCACCGCCGACGCACAGGCCCGCGGCGAGCTCGTCGAAGGCGATCCGCTGCGGATCGGCTGGACCGTCGCGATCGCCCTGCAGGGCCTGGCCAGTTTCGCCGTTTCCGGGCTGGTGGGAGCTGAGGATGTCGATGCGCTGTTGGACGAGACCGTGACCAACCTGACCCGGGGCCTGCATCCCCGCGCCGGCACACCATGACCGAGGCCCCGCCGGCACAGCATGATGGTGGGATGGGTGAACGGGTGAGCGCATGCGCGGACTGCTGATACTGATCGTGGTGGCGGCGATCGCGCTGCTGGTCGGGGACCGGGTCGCGGTGACCATGGCGCAGCACGAGATCGGTCGGCAGATCGCCGCGGAATATCAACTGGCGCAACAACCGAACGTCGATATCACGGGTTTTCCCTTCCTGACCCAGGCCGTCGACGGCACCTACCGCGAGATCGATATCCGGGTCGGCGACTGGACCGGACAGGGCCTGACGGTGCACGACCTCGAGATCACCCTGGTCGAAGTCGCCGCGCCGCTGACCGACGTATTGCAAAGTCGCACCTCGAATTTCGTCGCGGCGACCGCGACCGCGACCGCCGTGGTGCCCTACGATGCCGTGCGCGGTTTCGCGCCGTCGGGTGTGGAGTCGATTTCCTACAGCCCCGACGGGCTGCGCGTCACCGGAACCTTCCCGGTGGAGGGGATCCCCGTACCCGGAACCGTGGTGGTGACGGTGGCGCCGACCGACGGCGGCATCGAGGTCACCCCGGTGTCCGTGCAGTCCGCGGTCGGCGGTCCCACCATCTCCCTGGCCATGCTGCGCAGCACGCTCACCTTCACCGTGCCGTTGCAGCGGCTACCACTCGGCGCCCGCCTGACGGCCATCCAGCCGAGCGCCGACGGCCTGCACGTCACCGCCGTCGCCCACGACGTCCGGTTCTCCGACCTGCCCTGAGCACCCGCTCACGGTGCCGTCCACCGCCGCTCGTCGCGCCGGCGCACGGTGCGCAACCCACACGCCTGGCCCACGCTCGCGCCCTCGAGCAAGAACTGGGCGACGATCACGACGAAACCGAACAACCACCTGAACAGCGTCTGCCACAAGCGGGGACGACGGCCGTCCTTCCAGCGCAGCACCCGCATGCCGAAGAGCAGTTTGGCCAGACTCCCCCGAAACAGCAGCGTGCCGACCACATGATTGACGAACGACACCCCGAGCAGGCACGGCAGGAACACCGGCGCGAACTCCGCGATACCCGCGGACGCGTGAAAAACGCGCACCGCCAACGCCAAAGCCACGAAGAAGGCCAGTAGTCCGTCCGTGATCGCCGCGAGCGCCAGCCGGTTCTCCCCCGCCTCCTCCGGCACCCGGACGCGCGGCGATCGGCCACGACCCGCGGCGGCTACGGCGGGATCGATATACGGTGCGTTCACCGGCCACATTGTGCCCAACACCGCCCCACCTGCCCAGCAGCGGTAATTGGGGGCTGGCCCGACGCGGGAAACTGTTTGCGGAATGTTCGTTCTGGGCACGCCCCGCAGGCTGCTCTGCTCTGTTCTCATGGGTCGGGAAGAGTTCGAGTGTGCGGGGCGGGTGGTGCCGGCCGCGGCGATGGTTGTCGAGGGAGTCCGAGCGGATGGATCGCCGGCATGCGGGGATCAGCAGGCGCAGGGTGTTGCTGGCGGCAGGCGCCTCGATCGCACTCACCACCGTGACGCCGCCGACGCGGGCGGTGGCGATCAGCGGGAACGTGTCCAGCGGCCCCGAATCACCGGCCCGGCGGGCGGATCTGGCGGAACGGGCGATCGTGCAGCGGCATGTCCGTGCCCTCTGGGGTCACCCGCACCTGCGGCTGGGCACGCTCGTCTGGCCCTCGTCCCTGCTGGATCAGTCGTTCGCGCGTTGGTGCTACTGGTGGCAGGCCCATCTGCTGGACTGTGCGGTGGACGCCGCAGAGCGCGCCCGCACCCCCGAACGCGTCGACCGGGTCGTCGCCCTGGCCCGAGGCATCCGGGCCCGCAATCTCACCGGCTGGACCAACCGCTACTACGACGATATGTCTTGGCTGGCACTGGCTCTCGAACGTGCCGACCGGCTGCTCGGCGTCCGATTCGACCATGCCGTCGCGGAACTGGCTGCCGATCTGATCGCAGGCTGGAATCCCGCGGTCGGCGCGTTGCCGTGGCGCAACGACGACGAGTACTACAACACCCCGGCGATCGGCCCGGCCGGTATCGCACTGGCCCGCTTGGGTGAACTGTCGCGTGCCGCACAGCTCGCCGACTTCCTGGACACCCGATTACGCGACACCGGCAGCGGTTTGATCCTGGACGGCGTGCACGAGCCGGGCGGGCGGGTGGAACGCACCATCCACACCTATTGCCAGGGTGTCGCCATCGGCCTGGAGACCGAATTGGCCACGCGCACCGGCGAATCGAAACATCTCCGGCGCGCCACCGACCTGATCGGAGCGGTCGCGGACCGGCTCACGACCGCCGGGGTGATCGCCGCCTCCGCCGACGACGACTCCGGGTTGTTCATGGGCATCCTCGCCAGATACCTCGCCGAAGCCGCACTCGCACTGGGCGACACCACCGCTGCGCACATCGTGCACGCCTCCGCGCAATCCGCGTGGCGGCACCGTGCCGAGGTCGACGGACTGCCCCTGTTCGGCGTCGACTGGACCCGTCCCGTCCCGGTGCCCCGGCACCCGCAGACCCTTCCTCAGCTCATGTACTCCCCCGCCGACACCCCGGCGAACCTCAGCCGCGACCTCTCGGTCCAGCTGAGCGCCTGGATGCTCCTGGAAGCCGACCACCGGCTGACCGCGGCAGGCCGCTGATCACCGGAAGCCGTTGGCCAGCAAGGCCTTCAGCTGGTCGTGTGGGAGAGCGTGCGACTGATGACCGTCCCGCCCGGTCATGGCGCTGTTCACGACGAGCGCGTTCAGGACGGCCTCTTCGACCGCTTGGACCACCGCGGTGTACACGGGGTCCATCCGGTTCCAGGGAAGCCTTGCGGTGGTGACGAGTTCGGCGGTCGTCGGCTCACCGAGCGGAAACCCCGTGTCCGCCGGGCGATCGTCCGCCGTGGAGAAGGCGAGGAACAGGTCACCGGAGAAGAGGCTGCCGGTGGTACCGGTGCGGGCCAGCCCGAACGGCACCCGGCGGGCAACCGCGGTGCACTGCAACGGATCCAGCGGCGCATCGGTCGCGACGACGACGATGACCGACCCCGAACCGCCTGGCGCGGCGGGCGATTGATCGGGTGCGACACCCCAGTCCGTCGTCTCCATCGGGTTGGGCACGTCGAGTTGCGCGCCGACGCGCTGCCCACGGATCGTCAGTTCGTGGCGCGCACCGAAATTCGCCTGGAGGAACACACCGACGGTGTACGTCTGCGATCCGAACCCGACCCGTCTCGACGCGGTGCCGCTGCCCCCTTTGAACCCGTAACAGTTCATGCCGGTGCCGCCGCCGACCGAACCTTCGTCCAACGGCGCGCTGCGGGCCGACTCCAGCGCCGCGACAACGATTTCCGGCGTGACATGGCCGCCGTTGATGTCGTTGAGGTAGCCGTCCCAGGTTTCGGCGCAGACCGGCAGCAGCCACTCCCGGGCCAGCGCCGGATCGGTCTGGTTGATCCACTGGATCGTCCCGGTGTGGCACGCCCCGATGGCATGGGTGTTGGAGATCGTGACGGGCATCGCCAGCTGCCCGACCTCGTCGATCCATGCGGTGCCGGTCATTTCGCCGTTCCCGTTGAGCGAGTAGCGGCCCGCGGCGCACGGCCGC
The DNA here is from genome assembly GCF_000308475.2 of Nocardia brasiliensis NBRC 14402. Lineage (GTDB taxonomy): Bacteria > Actinomycetota > Actinomycetes > Mycobacteriales > Mycobacteriaceae > Nocardia > Nocardia brasiliensis. Next base: position 19,851 of record NZ_BAFT02000093.1, read on the forward strand.
CCGAGACCGGATCGGCCGCGCGGCAGCACCGCCGTCACGCCGGTGCGCACCGGACCCGAGCCCACCCGCATCGGCCCGTCGCCCGCGATCAAGGTCTGATACCCCACCGCCACGCCGGGCACGTCGGTGATGGCGTTCCACGGTCCCGGTGCACCCTCGGGGGCGATGCCGAGGGCGCGGGCCCGCGGGCGTCCGTCCGGGGTGAACGAGTGCTGCTCGGTCATCGGCTCATCCTTCGGGTGTGGTGATGTCGGCGCAGCCCGTAGCAGTCCGCGCGTAGGAGCAGATCAGTTCGGCGGCACGAGTTTTCGTGATCGACCGGTTCCGGCTGACGATGTGCAGGCCATAGGCGTCCTCCAACGCGACGAGATTCGCCGCGACATCCAGGAGGGGTGCGTCGATCGTGAAGTGCCCCTGCGCGATACCCACCTCCAATGCGCTCAGGTACACCGCGACCTGCTGTTCGAACAGCGCGGTGATCCGGTCGCCGTGCTCGGCGGCGACGCTGCGATAGGCGGCCAACCGGTACAGCGCGACCACCAGTTCGTCGGCGTCCGAGGCGGGCAGACCCGCCCAGATCAGCGCGCCGATCTTCGCGCGCGCGTCGCCGATCTTCGCGACCATGGCCAGCCTGCCCCCGAAGAACCGGTCGCCGGCCTCGCGATGCACCTCGCGCAACAGGTTGTCGAGATCGTCGAAGTAGTAGTGCACCGTCGCGGGTGATACCCCCGCGGATTCGGCGACCTCGCGGATCTTGAGCTTGCCGACGCCGCGGTCGGACACCGCGGTGAGCGCCGCGTCGAGGATCACCCGACGCGCCTGCTCCTGATCCTTCCGGCGTGCCATCTACCCCTCCTGTTTCCCGATACTGACGGACAATCAACTATGCAAAACATCGAAAACCAGATCTTCACAGCACCTTTAGTCCATTCTTTGACTGTACATCAAAGAAAGGACCGGCCATGGCGACCCAGACCACCGGCCACACCGCCGACGACGACCATCGACAACCGCGCTACCGTCAGCAGCTGTCCCGAGCGCTCGGCATGGGCGAGAACATCCTGATCACGCTCTCCGCGGTCACCCCCGCGTCGAGCGTGTTCATCATCATTCCGGCGATCCTGCTGGCGGCGGGTGGCGCATCGGTGCTGACCCTGGCGATCGCGGCGGTGGCGTCGGTGTTCATCGGCCTCTGTTACGCCGAGCTGGCCACCACCTTCCCCATCACCGGCGGCGAATACACCTGGGCTGCACGACTACTCGGCCGACCCGTCGGGTTCGCGCTGTTCGCGCTCACGCTGGTGAACGGGGTGCTGATCATCGCGGTCATCGCCCTGGGCACCGGCGACTATCTCGGCGTCGCGATACCCCAGCTCGGCGGTAAATGGGTCGGCATCGGCGTCATCGTGGTGACGACCGGCATCGCGATCCTCGACATCAAGGCCAACGCCTGGGTCACCGGTGTTTTCCTGTGCGTCGAGATCGCGGCGATCGCGGTGCTGGCCTTCCTCGGCTTCAGCAACATCGAACGCGGACCGTCGGAATGGCTGCACGCGACCACCCTGACCGAGGGCACCCAAACCCAAATCGGGGTCGGTGCGCTGATCGCCCTCGTCCCGGTCGCGCTGTTCGGCTACAACGGCTACGGCGCGGCGGTCTATTACGCGGAGGAGACCAAGGACGCCAAGCGCACCATCGGCCGGGTGATCATGATCTGCCTGGCCGCGACCGTCGCCATCGAGATCGTGCCGCTCGCGGCGGTCGTCCTCGGCGCACCGTCGCTGACCGACCTGCTGAGCAGCGCGGCCCCGATGAACCATTTCCTCACCGCGCGCGGCGGAGCCACGGTGAACACCCTGGTCAGCATCGGTATCGCGATCGCGATCGTGAACGCGGTGATCGCGATCATCCTGCAGATCTCGCGGCTGCTCTTCGCCTCGGCGCGCGACCGCAGCTGGCCCGACCCGATCGATCGGGCGCTGGGCAGTGTGCATCCGCGGTGGCATACGCCCGCGCTCGCGACCATCGCGGTGGGTGCGGCCGCCACCGTCGCGGCGGCCGTGCTGCCGCTGTCCTGGCTGATCACCGCTACCGGCGCCGGGCTGGTCCTGGTGTATCTGTTCGTCGCGCTGGCCGCGTTCCGGGTGCGCAGTCGTCCGACGTCCGGCGGCTACCGCATGCCGCTGTGGCCGCTGCCGCCGATCCTCGTCGTCGCCGCCATGGGCTATGCGGGTTACAGCGTCATCGACGCGTCCTGGCAGCAGATGGTGGTCGCGGTCGCCGCGATGCTGCTCGGCTGCGCCTACTACCTGATCTATCTGCGGCCGCGGCCGGACCGCTGGCAGCTGCCCGATCCCGTTCAGGAATCGTGAGGCACAGCGGGTGCGGAGACCGGTTGCGCGCGTTGCGCGCACCGGTACTCGTGCGGACTGAGCCCGTATGCCGCGCGGAAGGTCCGGCTGAAATGCGCGGCATCGGGGAAACCCCAGCGCGCGGCGATGGCGGCGATCGAGCGGTCACGCCGCAGCGGGTCGCGCAGATCGCGGCGGCAGCGTTCCAGCCGCCGCTCCCGGATCCAGCCCGCCACGGTGGTCGACTGTTCGTGAAAGAGCTTGTGCAAGTAGCGGGTCGAGATGAAGTGCGCGGTGGCGATCCGCTGTGGCGCGAGATCTCCGTCGCCGAGATGCCCCTCGATATAGGACATGAGCTGTGCGGTGAGTGGCCGCCGGACCGCGGACCTGGTCGCCGCGGGCAGATCGAGCCGGGCACCGAGAACGGTGCCGAGCAGATCGACGATACTGTCCGCCAAACGGGTTTCGGCCGGTCCGGTCACCTCGTCCAGGTGACCGGCCAGCTCACGCAGCAGCATCGACAACAGCGCGCCCGCACCGTCGTCACCGGGTACTCGGCGCGCGGTGACCGCGGCGATTCGATCCTCGGGCAGGCACAGCGAGCGCCGCGGCAGCATCAGCACGAGCTGGCGGTAGGGTCCGTCGAACGCCATCGCGTACGGGCGACTCGTGTCGTAGATCGCGAAATCACCCTCCGCCAAACGGGTTTCCCGGTCGTCCTGGGTCAGCAGGCAGGCTCCCTGCAACTGCACGCCCAGTTTGTAGCATTCCGGATCCGACCGCGCGATCAACGCGGCGGTCCGGCGCACCACGTGCGGGGTGGCGCCGATCTCGGTCACCTGCAGCGAACCCAGTGCCACACTGCGCAATCGGCCGTCGAACGGCTCCCGGCCGACGCGTTCCACCTGCAGGGGCACGAAGGTGTGGGAGACGGCGTCGCGGAAACTGTCGAATCGGTCCACCCGCGGCCACCGCGGCGGCATCGCCACTGACATGTGCCCTCCTCGATGATGCGGCACCGGCAGGTAACGATCATATACGATTTCGCCGCGGGTAGGGGTCAGGCCGCACCGGTGTTCATGGCATGCAACAGGGTGTGCGGATCGATCCGGTCGCCCTCGAGCGTCGCGCACAAACGTCCGCGATACAGCACCAGCACCCGATCGCACAGTGCCGCAAGCTCATCGAGGTCCGTCGAGCAGAGCAGCACCACCGTCGTCGCGGCCGCGGTGCGCAGCAGGGCGTGCAGGTCCGCCTTGCCGCCGACATCCACCCCGCGCGTGGGATCGTCGAGCAACAGCACCGACGGCTCGGCCGCCAGCCACTTCGCCAGCACGACCTTCTGCTGGTTCCCACCCGAGAGCAGCCCACAGGCCAGATCGACATCGGCGGTACGAATCCGCAACCGTCGCACCAGTTCTCGGGCACGCGTGCGCAACGTGGCGGACGTCAGGAGTCCGCCGTCGCGGCCCAGCGCCACCGATCGGACCTGGGCCATGTTCTCCCACACCGGTTTGTCCAGCATCAGCCCGAGCCGCCGCCGGTCGCCGGATACCAACGCCACCCCGGCGGCGATCGCCGCCCGCAGGCCGGCGGGTCCGGATCGCCCGTCCGGGAGCGTGATCCGCCCTGCACTGGGTGCGCACAGCCCCGCAACGACGTCGATGACCGCGGTGTGACCCGAACCGACCAGCCCCGCGATGCCGACGATCTCCCCTGGCGCGGCGCTGAATTCGAGACCGTGCAACCGGCCGGGCACGTCCACGCCCTGCACGCACAGCGCACCGCGGACCGGCCCGACGAGACGCGGCGCCGCCACTTCGGTTGCGGCGACGGCACGCTCGCCGAGCATGGCGGTCACCACCTGTGCCAAATCCAGCTCCGCACGCGGCACCGCCGAGAGCACGGTGCGGCCGTCACGCAGTACGGTGATCTCGTCGCACAGCGCCATGACCTCCTCCAGGATGTGCGAGACGAACACCACCGCGACCCGGCGTTCGCGAAGGACCCGAACGATATTCAGCAACCGGCGGGTGCCCGCCTCGTCCAGCGCCGAGGTCGGTTCGTCCAGGATCAGCACGCGCGGCTCGGCGATCAGCGCCTTGGCGATCTCCACCAGCTGCCGCTGGGCCAGGGACAGGGTGCCGAGCGCGCGGCGGACATCGACGTCGAGACCCAGCTGCGCCAGCACCGGTTCGGCGCGCGCGACCATCGCGGCCCGATGCCGGAACGGCCCGCGGGTCGGCTCGCGCATGGGATACAGATTGGCCAGCACATCGAGATCCGGGAAGAGGTTCAATTCCTGGGACACCACCGCTACGCCGTGCCGGGCAGCCTGCGCGGTCGAGTTGAACGACACCGCACGCCCACCGAGGCGCAGGTTGCCTTGATCGGGCGCCACCGCACCCGACACGATTTTGATGAGGGTCGATTTCCCCGCGCCGTTCTCACCGAGCAGTGCGTGCACGGTGCCCTCGCGCACGGTCAGCTCGGCTTCGCGCAGGGCGGTGACCCCGCCGTAGGCCTTGCCGATGCCGCGGACCTCGAGCATTGCCGCATCGGTCATTTCGCGTCCGCCAGCGGACGCAGATAGCTGCCTGGGTCGGCGAGCTGGCGCTCGGCCGTGGCGGCGAACCACTGCCGTCTGCTCGCGTCGCTCTGCTGGCGCGCGATGATCTCGTCGATGTTCGCGGCGTTGATGATCAGCCCGCCCGGATTCCACCAGCCTTGCGTCAGCGGTTTTCCGCTGCGCGCGTGTTCGGCGAGCAACCGGATCGCGAGGTAGCCTTTGAGCCAGTGCTCCGGTGAGGCGAGCGCGGCGACATAACCGTCTTTCACCCCGACCAGCGCCTGCGCGTCGGGATCACAGGATCCGACGAGCATCCGGCGGCCGGTGTTCTTCTGGATCAAGGACAGCGACACCGCGTCGGAGGCGCCGGCCCCGAGGTAGGCGATCGCGTCCGGATGCGCTTTCACCGTGTTGTTCCATTTGTTGTAGTTGTCCGTGGGTTCGGAACCGGTGTCGAACGGCCCGAGCACGGTCAGGGTCGGGCGCTGTTCTTGCAGTACGGCTTTCATGCCGTCCAAGCGCTGACTGAGCAGGGTCAACCCGGGGATGTCGTTGCCGAGCACCACGTCACCGGTGGTGCCCACGGGTATGTGCTCGATGATTTCCATTGCGAGACTGCGACCGAGTTCGGTGTTGTCGTTGCCGACGTACAGGCCGACGTCCGCGCCGGTCGGTGGCACCGTATCGACGGTGGCCAGCGGCACCCCCGCGGCGGCGGCCTGCTGCAGCGGGCGCACGAACAGATCCGGGGTCAGCGTTTCCATCGCGATGCCGTCGCGCGCGGTGCGCACCGCGGCCTGGAACTGCGAGACCTGCTGGGGCCCGTTGATCGACGGCGGCGCGGTCTCGGTCAGATCCACGTCCCCGGCGTCGGCCGCCCCGGCCGCGGCCCCCAATGCCATCTCCTGGAAGGGATTCTGCGAGGTGGTGGCGTAGACGAAGGCCATGCGCAGCGTGCCGCTCTTCGGTCCGTCACCCGTGCCGCCGCCACTGCCGCACGCCACCAGTACCAGCGCGCAGCCCGCGACCGCGCCGCGCAACCATTTGTTCGATCGATCCATCACGATCTCTCTTCCTTCGAAAATTGTCCTCTACCGCTCGAATTCGGACCGTTTGGCGCGCCGGCGGCTGCGCAGCAGGCTGTCGATGGCCACCGCGACCAGCACGACGACGCCGCTGGCGAACGCACTCCAGTTGACCGGGATGTCGAAATAGACCAGGCCGCTGGACACCACGCTCAGCAGCACCGCGCCCGCGACCGCGCCGACCACCGTCGCGCTGCCACCGCGCAGCGGTGTCCCGCCGATCACCGCGGCCGCGATGGCCTGTAATTCGAACCCCGTGCCGACATTCGGATCGCCCGAGGTGAAGAACGCCAAGCCCAGCACGCCGGCCAGCCCGCACAGCGCACCGACGCCCATCAGCACCAGCAGCCGGGTGCGAGCCGTCGAGATGCCCGAGAAGGCGGCGGCTTCCGGGTTCGACCCGATGGACCGGACCCGATAGCCGAACGGCGTCAAGCGCAGCACGACGGTGAGCGCGGCGGTGACCACCAGCAACACCCAGACACTCACGGGCAGGCCGAACCAATTTCCCCCGACTATCGTGAAAAACGAACTCCGCAAAGGCAATCCGTTCACCTGCTGCCCGTTGCTCCATGCCGCCGCCAGGCCGCGATAGACCTGCATCGTCGCCAGGGTCGCCACGATCGCCGGAATCGCGATCACCTGGACGACAAGCGCATTCGCCAAGCCGAGCAGCGCGCCGAACGCGATCGCGGCGCCCGCGGCGAGCCAGGGGTTGATCCCCGAGCGCATCAGCACCGCCGCGGTGATCAGGCTCAGCCCGAATCCGGCGCCCACCGAGAGGTCGATCTCCCGCATCGCCAGCAGGAAGGCCATCCCCGCCGCCAGCAGCGCGACGTACACCGAGGTCTGCAGGACGTCGCGAATCTGGCCCGCGCTCAGGAAATCCGGATGCAGGATGCCGATGAACACCACCAGTGCGATGGTGGCCAGCAGGACACTGTTGGACTCGGCGTGCAGCATCCGCCGCACCACCGGCGGCACACCGGTCGATGCGGTCTTCGCGGTACTCGGCCGGGTGGCCGGTTCACGCTGTTCGGTGTCATTGGCGCTCACGATCGCGTTCCTGTCGTCGAATGTGCGAATCAGCTTCCGGCACCGGGGCACGAGATCCCTTGTCCCTGCGTGCACAGTCCTTGTCCGCCAGAACACCCGCGCCGCGCAGCTCTCGAAGCGGCCCGGTGGTGGTGGTTACGGTCGGCCGGACTACAGCGATTCGGAGATTTCGCATGGACATGACGAAACGTTTGGCGGGCCAGGTCGCCCTCGTCACCGGCGGTGGCACCGGCATCGGGGCGGCCACGGCGCGCCGGCTCGTCGCCGAGGGGGCGGCGGTGGTGCTGGCCGGACGGCGGCGCGAGCCGCTCGAGGCGGTGGCGGCCGAATTGGGGGACGCCGCCCTGGTCGTCGCGGGCGACGCCGCCGATACCGCCGACGTCGAGCGCATGGTGGACGCCGCCGTAGCGCACTACGACCGGCTCGACCTGGTGGTCGCCAACGCGGGCGGGCACGGCCTCGGCACGGTCGCCGAGATCGGCGACCCGGACTGGGAACTCGGCATGCGGACCAATGTCACCACCGCGTTCGTGACCGTGCGCACCGCGCTGCCGCACCTGCGCGCGCAAGGCGGGTCGGTCGTCGTCGTGTCGTCACTGGCCGGGCTGTTCGCCGGACCCGCGGTGGCCGGCTACGTCACCGCCAAACACGCGTTGATCGGCCTCACCCGGTCCCTGGCCCGCGATTACGGCCGCGACGGCGTCCGGGTGAACGCGCTGTGCCCGGGCTGGGTACGCACCGCGATGGCCGATGAGCAGATGGATGTGCTTGCCGCGCAACGTGGTATCGATCGGGAAGCCGCGTATCGGCTGGTCACCCGGGACACCCCGCTGGGCAGGCCGGTGGAGCCCGCGGAGATCGCCACCATCGTCACGTTCCTGCTGTCCGCCGATGCCGCCGCGATGACGGGTTCGGTCGTGGTCGCCGATGCCGGCGCCGCCGCCGTCGACCTGCCCACGATCGCGTTCGCGCCCCACGATTGAGGAGACACGATGACCGAGCACACCATTGCGGTAACGGATTCGGCCGTCCCGGCCGGGTGGAAGGGGATGGACGATTTCGCCGCCGGGATCGACGGCAACCGGACACCGCCGACCGACCGGCTCACCGGCCAGTCGTGGTCGCTGCGCCGATCCGACGCCGTGCGGACCGAATTGCGTTTCCGCTCAGTGGATCAGGTGCAGTGGACGCGCGGCACCGAGTCCGGCACCGACTGGTATCAGGCGATCGAGGTGTCCCCTGACGTGTTCTTCCTCGATCAGACCTTCGCGGACCGTCCACACGTCAGCGAGGTCACGGTGGTACACCTGCCGACGGCACGGACCGTGACGATCGAATCGACCATCGCCGCGGAACCGACACCCGGTGTCCCACAGGTGTCGCAGCGCTTCCTGGCCGGCGTCGTCGACCCCGGCGACGGCCGCGCCCCGAGCGGTGCGGTGCCCGGACCGACCCGCGATCTCGTCGGCTGGCGGGCCCTCTATCGATACAGCCCGCACCAC
>NZ_BAFT02000092.1 GCF_000308475.2 Nocardia brasiliensis NBRC 14402
GCATCGCACCCCGAAGAGTCGGGGATGGTAAACGCTGATGCCAGAGACCGTTTCGGATGCATACGTCATCCGGCGGACGCTCATGGGTGGAACGCTGACAATCTCATCGCATCGTGATCGGAGCTGTGTCTCCGGTCCGCGGTGATATACCGACACACTATTGGGTCCTGAAAGAACACGCGGAAGCGAGTTTTTTCCAGGCAAGATAACGACGAGGCTTTCTCGGCGGTCATACCGCAGGATGTGTTCCTGGCTGGTGCCGCAGTAGTGAGAGGGTCTTGTGTGTTGTTTGAGAACTGCACAGTGGACGCGAGCATCTTTGTTAGTAAGTGTTTAAGAGCGTACGGTGGATGCCTTGGCACCAGGAGCCGATGAAGGACGTAGGAGGCTGCGATAAGCCTCGGGGAGCTGTCAACCGAGCTGAGATCCGAGGATTTCCGAATGGGGAAACCCAGCACGAGTGATGTCGTGTTACCCGCATCTGAATATATAGGGTGTGTGGAGGGAACGTGGGGAAGTGAAACATCTCAGTACCCACAGGAAGAGAAAACAATAGTGATTCCGTGAGTAGTGGCGAGCGAAAGCGGAAGAGGCTAAACCTAGAGCGTGTGATACCCGGCAGGGGTTGCGTTCTTGGGGTTGTGGGGCTCATTTTCTTGTTACTGCCGTGGCAAGCGAGAGTCAGAAACCGTTGTGTTAGTCGAAGTGGTCTGGAACGGCCTGTCGTAGAGGGTGAGAATCCCGTAGACGAAAACTCAACGGCTCTTGTAGTGAG
>NZ_BAFT02000091.1 GCF_000308475.2 Nocardia brasiliensis NBRC 14402
ATCACATATCCCCCGGAATCCATTGCGTCGCATGCGCGTTTTCGGCAGGCTCACAGATGCCGATCGGTGCCGGTGAGGCCCAGACGAAGGGACGACTGACGATGTCGGACGACGAGAAGCAGATCCGGGTCTTGATCGAGCGGTGGGCCGCAGCCGTGCACGCCGGCGACCTCGACACCGTCCTCGCCGATCACGCACCCGACATCGTCATGTTCGACGTCCCGCCGCCGGACGAAGGACTGCGCGGTATCGACGCCTACCGCGCGGCCTGGCCCGGCTTCTTCGAATGGCAGGCCCAGGGCGCGACCTTCGAGATCGTCTCCCTCGACATCACCGCGGGCGCCGACGTCGCCTTCGCGCACGCCCTGCTCCTGTGTGGCACCCCTGAAGAATTCGCCGAGAACCCCGCCCGCCGCCTCCGCCTGACGCTGGGTCTGCGCAAGGAGAACGACCGCTGGACCGTCACCCACGAACACCACTCGTTCCCCGACGCCACCCTGCCCCCGGTCTGAAAGTGGGTGCGGCGGAACGCCCGCCCGGACTGTCCGGACCGAACGCGCCGCTTCCGGCGGGTGGACCAAGCGACAGATAGGTGGGGCTTCACAGACCCCACCCGCTGTCCGCAGAGCGCATGGCCGTGCTCGGTCAGTCGGCCGTCGCCCACCGCCGCGGCATTTCGCCGGACGCGGCGGTGTTGCCGACTTCCCGCACGCTTTCCGTGTCTTCGCACCCGTTTCCGCATGGCACAGCGCGTGCGAGAACTCAGAAGTGGTGCGGCTGCACAGAACGGGTGCGGCGACGGCGAGGGACCACGAACCCGAGATCGGTTCCGGTCCCGAACGGTGGATAAGTTCGGCGACGAAACCGCAACGCGGCCGGTTCGGGTGCGAAGCAGCCGCGGGCGGGTCCGAGGCGTGGCAGTCGTTGCGAACTCGCACTCGATGCAGACTTGCGCTCGGTGAACGATGTTGGGGCGCTTGGAGTTACGGACGGACTCGTTCCACGTGAATCATTGCGATGCCGAAGACGAGCGGCGCGGTCAGTCGGGGTGCGGGCGGGATTGCCGGTAGCTGGCCTCGATCTGCTCGCGGAGGTGTTTTTCCGTATGCCGGATGGCAGGGCCGATGAAGGCGTGGATCACTCGATCGAGGAACCGGCCCGCGAAACCACCGGGGACCCGATAGTCGGCGGTGGCGCTGACCTTCGTGGTTTCCGGGGTCAGCGCCTCGAAGTCCCAGCGGATCGATCCTTCGATGCCTTTGATGGCCCGCATGGTCACCCGGGAGCCGTCGATCCATTCGGTGGTGTCGGCGCGCAGGTGCAGAGTGGTCGGGCCGAGATGCAGTGCGGTGTCGAAAACCGCTCCGACACCGGAGGTTTGGTCACCTACCGGGGTGAAGTGCCGGATGCCGAACATCCATTTCGGGACGTTGCGATAGTCCGCGACGTAGGTGAAGGTGAAGTCCACCGGCGCTTTACACGCCGCGCTGTGCTCGACATGCCCCATGCTGCCCTCCTGCCGCGCCCCGCCTCCCCCGGTGCCGGCTCGACTCCCACGCCCGCACGTCGACGCGCTGTTTCATCGACTCGCCTCCCCGCCTCCGACCCTAGAGCACCGCACGGACCTGCGCCCGCGAACTCGATTGCCCGCCATTCATTTACCGGCGGCAAGCACCGCACCAGAAGCAGTCGACCGCGCGACTCACCACGCTCGTTTGCGCCAGGGATCGAAGAACGAGCTCGATCCCGACGCCAAGGACCACTGCTGCACCGGCCCGAGCGATACTTGCACCCAGCGCATTACGCGCCCGAGATACGTCTCGGACGCCGTCGACTCGAGGCGGCACCGCGAGTCTCCCGAGCACAATTCGGGGCCGGACGTCAGCAACCGGCGCCACGAGAGCCTTCCCTTCGCCTGCCGCGTGCTCGCGCAGTCAACCAGGCACTCTTCCCGAACCTAGTTGCGTGCCAGGCATTTACAGCCCGCCGTCCACTCTCACTCGGCCATCTCGTCCAGCACCGCACCCAGCCGGGTCAGCGTGGTCCGCCACCCGCGCTCCAGCGCATTGCGCGCCATCTTCTGCCTGCGGTTCTCGATGTCGAAACCGGTCTGGGTCAAGACGAGTCGGGTGCCGCGGCCCTGCGGCCGGATCGTCCAATCGACCACCCAGCGGGCCGGGTATTTGGCCCGCAGGTCTACCCAGCTGACGGTCAGCTGCGCGCCGGGCTCGGCGACGAGGACCTCACAGGCGACCTCGCCGGGCGTCCGGGCGGGGATCTCGAAGATGAAATGGGTGCCGACGGTCGCGGCGAACCCGGTCGAGCGGAGTAGCCAGCGTTCGATGAGGTCCGGTTCGGTCAGCGCGCGCCACACCTGTTGCGGCGGCACCGGAAAGAAGCTGCCGATCTCGACCGCCGCCGGATCCAGTTCCGCATCCGAGGTCATCGGCGCACCGCCGCAACGAATCCCACCATGCCACCAGCATTACATACGCCGGTGCGCGGTCAGTCCTCGTCGACGAGCGGCTCCCCGGCCGCGGCCCGCCGCACGTTCTCCCGGCCGTTGTCCTCTTCGGTGCGCCCGACCCGCCAGTAACCGGTGAAGGTGATCGAGTGCTTGTCGATACCGCGTTCCCGAACGAGATGCCTGCGGGTGAGTTTGACCAGATTCGCCTCGCCGGAAATCCACGCGTACGGCGCGCCGTCGGGGAACTCGGCGGCCTGTACCGCCGCCACCACCGCGTCACCGGGTCGCCGGTCGCCGCGGTGGATCCAGTCGATCCGCACGTCGCCCGCGGTGTCGAAGCGCTGCTCCTCGTCCGGACCCGAGACCTCGATGAACGCGCGCAGCACCGCGCCCGGGTCGAGCCCCTCGATGATGGAACCGATTGCGGGAATCGCGGATTCGTCGCCGACCACCAGCTGCCACGCCACCGCGGGCTCGGGACAGTACAGTGCGAACGGCGGGCACAGCATGCCGATCTCGGCGCCGGGCACCGCCTTGGCCGCCCAATCCGACGCAGGCCCAGCGTGTTCGGTGTGCAGGACGAAGTCGATGTCCAGTTCGCCGAGTTCGGGGCGTTGTGCACGCACGGTGTAGGTGCGCATCGGCGGCCGGATCGCGTCGGGCATGGCGAGATACCGGTGATACCAGCTCATCGCCTGATCGGCGCTGTCGAGCGGGGGCGGGACGACGGGCCGCCGCTGGCCCGGCAGCGGGAAGAAGACCTTGGTGTACTGATCGGGCCCGACGTTGATCAGCGCGTCCGGGTCCTGTCCGGTCAGCGTGATGCGGACCATGTGCGGCGTCAGTTGAGCCACCCGGCTGACCTGTAGCGTCGCGTAGGCCATGGTCGGGCGGTTCGTGCGCGTCGTGGTTGCCATAAGGTTAGGCTAACCTGAGCCACCGCCTCCACGCGAGGGGCTGCGCCGGATCGAGCCCCCAGTCGCCCAGCCACCCGGCCCGACCCGGCGGCCGCCCGATGCTCGGGTGCGGGCGTCCGGTGCGGCCGTTAGGGTCGGGTGGTGACCTGGACGGTGGGCTTCGACCTCGATATGACGCTGATCGATTCGCGGCCGGGAGTCGGCCGGGCCGTCGACATTCTCGCGGTGGAATTCGACGTGCCGCTGCGCGGCGCCGATTTCGCGGATCGACTCGGCCCGCCACTGGCCACGCTGCTCGCCGAAGCCGGCGCACCCGAAGAACTCGTCCCGGCCCTGGTCATCCGGTACCGCGAACTGTATCCGTCGATCGTGTCGAGCATTCCGGCCATGCCCGGGGCCGAGGCCGCGCTGGCAGCGGTCGACGCGCGCGGCGGGCGGGTGCTCGTGGTCACCGGCAAGCACGGTCCGCTCGCTCAGCTGCACATCGACGAACTCGGTTGGCGGATAGACCATCTCGCGGGTGACCTGTGGTCCGCGGGCAAGGCGAGCGTGCTGCGCGAGGAAGGCGCCCACCTTTTCGTCGGCGATCACGCCGGCGATATGCGCGGGGCGCAGGCCGCGGGTGTGCTCGCGGTCGGGGTCACCACCGGCCCGTGTGACGCCGCCGAACTGCGGGCCGCGGGGGCCGACGTCGTCCTCACCGATCTCACCGAGTTTCCCGAATGGCTTGCCGAACAGGCATTTTGAGAGAGGAGAACGCAGTGCAGGACCGGTTCACCGACAAGGTCGCCGTGGTGACGGGTGCGGCGCAGGGCATCGGCGCGGCCACCGCGCTACAGCTGGCGGTCGAGGGCGCCGCGGTCGCCGTGCTCGACCGCAACGCCCCCGAGGACACCCTCGAACAGATCACGCGCGCGGGCGGCACCGCCCGCGGCTACGTCTGCGACGTCACCGACCGCGCGTCGGTCGAGTCGGTCTTCGATCAGATCGCCACCGATCTCGGTAGTCCCCAGATCCTGATCAACAACGCGGGCATCACACGCGACGACCTGTTCTTCCGGCTGGCCGAGGAGGACTGGAACGCGGTGCTCGCGGTGAACCTCACCGGTGCGTACCACTGCGCGCAGGTCGCGCAGAAATACATGGTGGCCCAGCGCTACGGGAAGATCGTCTCGCTGTCGAGCCGGTCCGCGCTCGGCAATCGCGGTCAGGCCAATTACGCCGCCGCCAAGGCCGGTATCCAGGGCCTGACCGCTACCCTCGCCATCGAACTCGGGCCGTACAACATCAACGTCAACGCCGTCGCGCCCGGCTATATCGCCACCGCGATGACCGCCGCGACCGCGAACCGCGTCGGCATGTCGGCCGAGGAACATCAGCAGTCGGTCGCCGAACGCACCCCGCTCGGCCGGGTCGGGCAGCCTGCCGAGGTCGCCGCGGTCATCGGGTTCCTCGCCAGCGACGCAGCGTCTTACGTCAGCGGCCAGACGCTCTACGTCAACGGCGGCGCGAGGTAGGCACGCGGCCGCGACGTCACCAGGGCAGCCGGCCCTGCCGGTCGAAATATCCACCGGTGGGGCCGTCCGGTCCCGCGGTGGCCAGCTCGATGATGGCGTCGGTGCCCTCGGTGACGGTCTGATAGCCGCCGTTGTTGTTGAAATCCGTTGCGGTGTAACCGGGATCGGCGGCGTTGAAGCGGATCTCGGGCAGCGCCCGCGAGTATTGCGACATGATCATGTTGAGCGCCGCCTTCGACGGGCTGTAGTTCAGGTTCGGCAGCGACGATTCCAGTCGTTCCGGGTCCGAGGTGACGGCCAGCGAGCCCATGCCGCTCGACACCATCACGACGCGCGGGTGCGCCGCCGCGCGCAGCAGTGGCAGGAACGCACGGGTCACCTGGACCGGCGCGAACACATTGGTCTCGAAGACCGGACGCAGGTCCTCGGCCTGCGTCTGCTCCGGGGCCAGGAAGTTGCCGGGGATACCCGCGTTGTTGATCAGCACGTCCAGCGCCTGCGTCCGCTCCCGTACCGCGGCGACCGCAGCCTCGATCGAGGCGACCGACGTCACGTCCAGCTGCACGAACTCGACGTTCCAACCCTGCTCGGTCAGTTCGGCCGCCGCCCGCTTGCCGCGCTCGGCGTCCCGTGCGCCGAGGAACACCTGCCAGCCCAGTTCGCCCAGCCTGCGGACGGTCTCCCGGCCGAGGCCCTTGTTCGCTCCGGTCACCAGTGCCGTTGTCGTCGTCGTCATACGTTCAGCTTTGGCGTCCGGACCCTGTCTGAACAGGGCGGGCTCGTCATGGGATCAGCGGTACCACCCCGTGCCGCGCCGGGTGCGGGATGATCGGACGATGGACCGTGCCGAACTCGCCGCCCTGCTCCGGCAGGCCCGCGGCCGGACACAGCCGCGCGATGTCGGCCTGCCCGCGGGGCTGCGGCGCCAGGTGTCCGGTTTGCGCCGCGAGGAGGTGGCGCAGCTGGCGGGCATCAGCGTCGACTATGTGGTGCGGCTCGAGCAGGGCCGTGGCCCGCACCCGTCCACTGCGGTGCTGGCCGCGCTGGCACGTGCGTTGCGGCTGAACGACAACGATCGCAACCTGCTCTTCCAACTCGGCGGGGCCGCCCCGCCGCAGGCCGGTCATATCGCGATGGTGGTGCGGCCCAGCGTTTTACGACTGCTGGATCGGATGTCCGACCTGCCCGCACTGGTGATGTCTGCGAAAAGCGATGTGCTGGCCTGGAATTCGATGGCCATCGCGCTGCTCGGCGACTTCTCCGCGTGGCCGGTCCCGCAACGCAATATGATCTGGCAGTGCTTCCTCGGCACCGAGATGAGCCGAGTCCGGCACACACCCGAAGAGGTCCGCATGATCGGCGGGTACGGCGTCGGCACCCTGCGCAGCGCGAAAGCCCGCTACCCGACCGACCCGGATCTCGATCGACTGATCACCGAACTCCGCAGGCGCAGTGCAGAATTCGAACAGCTCTGGCGCGAACGGCCATCCAGCCTGTGGCGCACTGCCACCAAGACCATCGATCACCCCGAATTCGGCCCTCTCGTCGTCGAATGCGACACCCTCCTGGTCCCCGATGCCGACCAAACCGTAGTCGTCTACTCCGCCGAACCGAACACTCCCGCCGCCTCCGCCCTCGACCTCCTCCGCGTCACCGGCACCCAGCAGTTCAGCGAGCCCCGCTGAACTGCCGGACACGGATCGATGGCGTGACCCCGGAGACCTATGCCGCCTTGTACCGGCGCAGGTATTCGCCGGTGAGGGAACGGGGGTCGGTGAGGAGGTCGGCGGGGGTGCCGGTGAAGACGACCTCGCCGCCGGCCTTGCCGCCGTCGGGGCCCAGGTCGATCACCCAGTCGGAGTGGGCGACGACGTCGAGATTGTGTTCGATGACGACGACGGTGTTGCCGCGCTCGACCAAGCCGTCGAGCAGGGCGAGCAGGGTGTCGACATCGGACATGTGCAGGCCGGTGGTGGGTTCGTCGAGCACGTAGACGCTGCCGGTATTGCCCAGCTGGGTGGCGAGTTTGATGCGCTGCCGCTCGCCGCCGGACAGGGTGCTCATCGCCTGGCCGAGGCTCAGGTAGTCCAGGCCGACCTCGTTCATGGTGCGCAGCTTGGCGTTCAGTGCCTTCTCCGGGAAGAACGCGAGCGCTTCCTCGGCCGTCAGCTCCAGCACATCCGCGATCGACTTGCCGCGCAAGGTGAGTGCGAGCACGTCGTCGGAGAAGCGCCGCCCGTCGCAGGCATCGCAGTGCGTGGTCACCGGATCCATGTAGGCGATCTCGGTGATGATGACGCCGCGCCCCTCGCACTGCTTGCAGGCACCCGCCGAATTGAAGCTGAACAACCCCGGCGACTCCCCCGTCGCCTTGGCGAACAACTTGCGGATCGGGTCCATCAATCCCAGATACGTTGCGGGAGTGGAACGTGACGATGCGCCGATGGCCGACTGATCCACGAAGATCACCTCCGGGCGCTCGACCACGAAGACGTCCCGGATCAGGCTGCTCTTGCCGGAACCCGCCACACCGGTGATCGAGGTCAGCACGCCGGTCGGGATGCCGACGGTCACGTCCTTCAGGTTGTGCACGGTGGCGTGCTCGATCAGCAACTCCCCCTCGGCCTTCCGGAAGTCTTGCTTCACCGTGAAAGGCCGGCGCAGCCCGGCGCCGGTCGGTGTATCGGCCGCGCGCAATTCCTCGAAGCTGCCCTCGAACACCACCCGGCCGCCGTGCAGGCCCGCCCGCGGACCGACGTCCACGATATGGTCGGCGATCTGGATCACGTCGGGATCGTGCTCGACCACGAGCACCGTGTTCCCCTTGTCCCGCAAGGCTTTCAGCAGATCGTTCAACCGGCCCACGTCGCGCGGATGCAGTCCGACACTCGGCTCGTCGAAGATGTAGGTCATGCCGATCAACGTGCTCGACAGGTGCTTGATCATCTTGAGCCGCTGCCCTTCACCGCCGGACAGCGTCGAGGTCGCCCGGTCCAGGCTGAGGTAGCCCAGCCCGATATCGGCCACCCGCTGCAGCGCGGTGC
The DNA here is from genome assembly GCF_000308475.2 of Nocardia brasiliensis NBRC 14402. Taxonomy (GTDB): domain Bacteria; phylum Actinomycetota; class Actinomycetes; order Mycobacteriales; family Mycobacteriaceae; genus Nocardia; species Nocardia brasiliensis. The sequence continues at coordinate 7,946 of NZ_BAFT02000091.1, forward strand.
GGATCGCGGCGGCCAGCCCGACCGCGGCCGGGTCGGTGATCTCGTCCAGTACCGCCATCAGATCGGTGATCTGCAGCGCCGCCCAGTCGGCGATATTGCGGCCGTCGATCTTCGTGGCCAGCGCCGCCGCGTTCAGCCGGGCGCCGTGGCAGGTCCCGCAGACGCCCTCGGTGAGGAACTGCTGGATCTGGGCCCGGGTCTTCTCGCTGAGGCCGGAGGTGTCGCGTTGCAGTTTGGTGCGGGTGAACTTGGCGGCGATGCCCTCGTAGTCCGCTTTCCAGGTGCCCTTGGCGAAGGTGAGTTCCACCTTGCCGCCGGTACCGTGCAACAGATCCGCGAATTCGGCCTCGGTGTAGTCGGCGATCTTCTTGTCCAGATCGAATCGCCCCGAATTGCCGTACAGCTGCCAGTCGCCGCTGCCGACGCCGTAGCCGGGCAACAGGATCGCGCCCTCGTTGAGCGACTTGCTGCGATCCAGCAGGCGGTCCGGGTCGACCCGCACCGAGACGCCGAGGCCGTCGCAGTCCGGGCACATGCCCTGCGGCACATTGAACGAATAGTGATAGACGAATCCGGCCGACGGGGCGCCGAAGCGAGCGAACATGGCACGCACCATGGAGAAGATGTCGGTCATCGTGCCGACGGTCGAGCGCGGGCCGCCGCCGACCGGCTGCTGGTCGATGATCACCGGCGCGGTGAGATTCTCCATCGCCTCCGCGTGCGGGCGCTCGTAGCGCGGCAGGAAGTTGAGGATGAACGCGGGGAACGTCGCATAGAGCTGCCGCTGCGATTCCACGGCGATGGTGTCGAACACGATCGACGACTTGCCGGAACCGGACACCCCGGTGAAAACGGTGATCTTGTTCTTGGGGATGTCCAGCGACACATTGCGCAGGTTGTGCTCACTGGCTCCGAGCAACCGGATGACATCGGTGCCGGGAGCGGTTTCGGCGAAAGGCATACGAACACCATGCCACCCGGCACCGACAAAATACCCACGGCATTGTGACGTAGATCACATCAATTCGGGCCCATCCGGGAGGCCGTTCTGCTCACCGCCCCGGCGGTGAAAGATGCTCCCGCGCGCGAACTTCCGCCCCGGCCGGACCCTTCCCGTCCAGAACGATCTCGGGATAAGGTTCCAGAATGGGCCAGCCTCGCGCGCATCGCACCCGGAAGGTGACCGTCACGTTGCCCGAGGAACTGGTCAGTACCCTCGAACGCTGGCGTGCCGAAGGGCGGATCGAGTCGGTGGCGGCGTTCGTCGCCGAATCGGTGTTCGCGCGGCTCGGCACGGCCGTGTCGCTGGCCAAGCTCGAAGAGGTGTTCGGCGGCAGACCGCCGCTGGATCTGATCAACCGCGCCCGCGCCATTCAAGGATTACCGCCGTTATCCGAGGAGGAGGCAGGCGGGCCACACCTCGGCGCCGCGTGAAAACCCCCGCCCTGGGCGGTGTCGTCTTCGATACCGCAGCCGTCGTCAGCTGGGCCAATCAAGCCAACTACGCCCAGGCCGTGGTCTGGGCGACAGTCGGCGCGAACAACACCATCGTCGTCCCAGCCACCGCACTGGCGGCCGCTCGCGCGCACATCCCGCCGCACCGCCTCGACATCCTCGATGTGCTGCTGGAACTGCCGCACACCATCATCACCGCCCTGGACCGCGGCGCCTCCGAGCGACTCGGCGCCGCCTTCGCCGGCAACCCCGACGCCGAACTACTGTTGCCCGCCGGGCATGCCGCCGCCGAGGCGGTGGCCCGCGACTGGCCTTGTCTCACAGCGCGTCCCAAGAAACTCCGCCAACTGGACCCCAGGGTCATCATCGACCTGCTCCCCTAGGATTTCGCGCACCAGTTCCGCGTTCCCGCACTCGCTGCGCGACGCCATAGCGGGTGCGGGAACGCGGAACTGGTGCGTCTAGCGCAGCAGGTCGATCACCGGGGCGAACTGTTCCATGCTGTGCTCGAGCACGGTGATGTAGCTGAAACCGTAGCGGTCGCGGTGGGCCCGGACGCGGTCGGCGATCTCGTCCGGGGTGCCGATCAGCAAGGTGGGCAACTCTTCCGGGCGATCGGCGACATCTTCGGGGAGGGCGGGGCCGAACAGCTCGAGCACGGCGGCGCGCTCGGCGGGCGGCACCACGCGCTGCACGAGCAGATTGAATTCCACACTGCCCGAACGCTTCCCGAGCAGTTCACGGACATACTCGACCCGTTCGCCGATCTCGGCCAAGCCGGCCAGATGCAACGGGCCGCCGTTCTCGGTCGCCGAAGCGCCGGGAAAAGCGATGATATCGGCGTTTTCGGCGGCCAGGCGCAGCAGCCGGTCACCCCAGCCGGCGATCAGCAGCGGCGGGCCCGCCGGTTGAGCTGGGCGCGGCTGGTATTCGGGATCGGAGAACAGGGTCCGTAACGTGTTGACCGTCCGCTCCAGGTGCGCCACCCGCTTGCGGCCGGACTCGAAAGGTATTCCCGCGGACTCGAATTCGGATCGCACGTAGCCCGCGCCGAGCCCGATCTCCACCCGCCCGTCGGTGAGCTGATCCGCGCCCGCGATATCGCGGGCCAGCAATACCGGATTGTAGAACGAGGTGTTCAACACGAACGTGTTCACCCGCACCCGTTCGGTCGACTCGGCGGCCAGCACCATCGACGGAAACGGCGCCGGGCAGCCCAGATGATCGGCCACCCCGATCACGTCGAACCCCAGTTCCTCGGCCCTGCGGCACTTCTCGATCCACAGGGTCCGCGAATCCGGAGCCACCATGTTCACACCGAATCGAAAAGCCCGCTGCGCCGTCACGATCCCCTGTCTACCAGCCCCCCGATTCCCGTTTCCCACAGGCACTGCCATCGCCTTGCTCCCCAGTCTCAGTCGATGACAGAGCGCACCCGTCCGTGATCAACTTCCGAATGCGCCGGATGTTCTGACAAACGACGATGGCTGACGAAGGGAACAAACCATGGCGGGTGTGGCGCCGGTTCAGGTCGACCACCATCAGTTCAGTGTGGGGGCGGTCGACGCCGACACACTCGACACCCGGGACGAGGGCACCCTGTTGTGTCCGGGCCCAGGATTCGTGACCGTGCTGACCGGAATCGCCTATGGGCCGGTGAGGGTCACGGTGGTGACGACCGACGCCGCACCCGAGGACAGCGACCTCGCCGAATGGGAGGCCGTCGAGGAGGCCGGGCTCGAATCCACCGGAGAACTGCGGGTACTGCGGTTGGACGGCGAGGTGGTGCCCGGCTTCGAGCCGATACCGCCGGGGCGGTATCGGATTCGCGCCTATGCCCGGGGCCGCGACGACAATTGGGATCTGGAGGTGGCCGAACCGTCCGAGACCTATCGGCTCGTGCTGTGGCCGACTACCGAGGCAGACAACGGAATTCGGCAACTGCACAAGACCGATACCGCGTATTCGGCACCGGCGAAAACGCTGCCGATACCCGATTACGACCGGTCCTACATCCGCGACGCCGACGGGCTCGTGCAGCGGGTCCCGCACGATCACCCGGATGTCAAGGCTTTTCACGAGCGGGTGGCGACGTGGGGTGGGCGACCACCCGCACATGTGCTCACGGCAGGTTTCGGCAATTACGACGCACAGGTCCTCTCCGGTCTGGACCGAGATCTGGTCGACGGCATCGTGGCGCTGTCCCCCGCACGACAGCGGGAGCTGGCCCGCTGGTGCGTGCATCGCGCATTCGAACGCGCGGGACTGACGGAGTTCGCCGATTTCCGGGCCGGTCTCGCCGCGCTGGACGCCGGGGACCACGCGGCGGCACCGCCGGATTTCGGCAACGGCTCCCGAATAGTGACGCGGATCGACACCGATCCCGAGATCCCGGTCACGATCGTGTCCGGTCTCCCCGGCAACACCGAGCAGATCCAGCAGCACAAAGCTGTTTGGGCGTATTCCGCCGCGACCGATATCGACGACCCGCTCAGAGCCGCCTGCTGTGCGGTGCGGGCCGCCGCGACGACCTACGGCATGGATTATCCCGAACTGTTCGACGCGCTGCGCGCCGAATTCCACCTCCCCACACCGTGACGAGCGCCGTCCCGGCACGGATGCCGCTTCTGTCCTAGAGTGGATGCCGAAGGTTTGCCGCCCTACCGCTCATGTGCTGTCACCTGATCCGAGAGGGGTAACCGGATGACTCAGCTAGATCCCGTGGTGCAGGAATTCGTGGACGCGCTCAACGCCAACGACCAGGATCGGTTCTTCGCCGCGCTCACCGAGGACGCGACCATGTCCGACGACGGCGTGGAACGCAATATCGGCCAGTGGACCGACTCGGAGGTCTTCGGCAGCAACGCGCGGATGCAGGTCGAGTCGGTCGACGACGGCGGCACCGAACTGGTTGCCGATTACACCAATTCGCGCTGGGGTTCGATGCGCACCAGCTGGCGGTTCACCGTGCGCGACGGCAAGGTCAGCCGGTTCGAGACGGGCCAGGCCTGACCCCGCCCTTGCCCGCACCGCACCGGCCTTGACATCCTGACGATCGTGTTCGCTGCGCCCCGTTACGGTACGGGCTCCCTCGCCGACCTGTTCCCTTCGCTGCTCGCCGGTTTCGGCGTGCCGGACGAGCGGGACCGGCTCGGCCTCGATATCGCCGCCGACCGGGTGTGCGTCCTGTTGATCGACGGGCTCGGCGCCGCCGCGCTGGCCGCGAATCCCGGTGTGGCGCCGTTCTTGTCGGGCCTGCCGTCGGTGGCGCTCACCACCGGGTTCCCGAGCACCACGGCGACCAGCCTGAGTTCGCTCGGCGTCGGTGTGCCGCCCGGCGAGCACGGCATCGTCGGCTATCTGATGCGGGTGCCCGAGCAGGATCGGCTGGTGAACTCGCTGCGCTGGCGGCTGCACGGCGAGGGGGCGCGCGTCGATCTGCTGAACCAGCTGGTGCCGGAGGATTTCCAGCCCACCGCAACGGTTTTCGAACGCGCGGCCGCGCAGGGCATCGTGGTCACGCAGGTGGCCCCGAACTACCAGAACGGTTCGGGTCTCACCCGAGCCGTGTTGCGCGGGTGCGCGTTTCGTCCCGCGTTCTCGGTCGGCGACCTGGTGGACGGGGTCGGCATCGGCCTGCGCGCCGGCGATCGCACGCTGGTCTACGCCTACTACGGCGATCTGGACACCACCGGGCACGTGCGCGGTCCGTCCTCGGACGCGTGGCTGCTGGAGCTGGCCCATGTCGACCGGATCGCCGCGGATATCGCCGAGCGGCTGCCGCGCGACGCCGCGCTGTGCGTCACCGCCGATCACGGCATGGTCGAACTCGGTGAGCGCATCGACTTCGACGAGCACGACGGGCTGCGCGCGGGCGTGCGGCAATTGGGCGGGGAACCGCGCGCCCGGCACGTGTACACCGAAACGGGCGCGGCCGTGGACGTCGCGGCGGCCTGGACGGAGATCCTCGGCCCGGACTACGCGGTGCTGTCCCGCACCGAGGTGATCGAGCGCGGGTGGTTCGGCCCGATCGTGTCCCCGCGGGTCGCCGAGCGGATCGGCGAGGTGGTCGTGGCGCCGCGCGGCACCGGCGGCATCATCCGCAGCGGCGCCGAACCGCTGCAGTCGATGATGGTCGGCCACCACGGCTCGCTCACCCCCGCCGAACTCGATATCCCGTTGCGCATCTTTCGCGCCTGATCGGGTACAGCCGGGACGGGGAGCCGGTACCGCCACCGGTTCCCTGACTCGCCCGCGCGCCCGGCATGCGGCGCGCGGCGTGGGCTCTAGGGTGGTGACGATCGCCGCGGACGGCCGCGGCGACGAAGTATTCAGGAGGAGCACATGAACGGCACGCTGTCCCGGACCGGGCAGGCCGGCCTCGCGATCGCGGCGGTCGCACTGATGCTCGCCGGCTGCAGTGACGTGGAACGCGCCGTCAACAAGGGCGGCGACACCAAGTGCAGCGACTACGTCCAGCAGGACCAGGACAAGAAGCGCGTCACGATCACCAAGTTCGTCAAGCAGCAGACCAACGACGATCACGAGCCCGCGGGCACCGTGGTGGACGCCACGATGGTCTCGGTCGACCTGCTGTGCGGTGGTCAGCGCAACGCCGACACGCCGATCAAGAACGCCGACGTGGCGGGCATCTTCCTCAACAAGTGAGCTAGCGCGGCGGGTTGGCGGCCAACCAGTCGGCCGCCCGCCTGCCGGAGGCCCGCGCGAGCCACGCGTCCTGGATCGCCTCGGCCAGTTCCCGGTGCGTGAGTTCGCCGATCCGGCTGCCGCGCACCAGCACCGAGGGGTGACCGTTGAAGTGAGCGGTGGTGAAGAACGGTAATCGCGGGTCCTGCACCAGGGCGTGTTTCTCCGATTCCGAGGACACCCAGAAGACGATGACATCGGTGTAGCGTTCGCCGCTGTCGGGGTCGAAGGCGTCGGGGCGCGGTGTCCGGAAGAACACGAACGATTTCCCGCCCACCTGATAGATCGGGTTGCCCCGCGGGCCATCGAGGCGTGTCACATACGGCATGCCGGAAGCCAGTTCGTGCACGTCGGCCAGCTGGGCCCGCCGTGAAACGGTCGCCATCCTCCGAGGGTAGTCCGCCACGCCGGGTGCGACACGGAGATACGCCGCAAGGACCGTTCGGTATGTCGGCAAACCCTCCCACCGCCGTCTTGCATACGCCAGAATGAGAGAGCGAATGTGAGCTCACACGACGATGGGGTTCTTCGAGGTGGCACAGTTCCGCACCCTGACCCAGCGGCGGGCCGAACTGGAAAAGGAATGGGAGCGCTGGGCTACGGCTCCGAATACCGCCACGCCACCGCCGTCGCGGCCCACCCTGCTCCGCACCGACGTGGCCCAATCCTGGCAGCGTTCGCTGCACACGGTGGATCCGAGTCGCACGGTCGCCCCCGGTCTGGACGACGTCGCCGACCTCTGGTCGGAATCCCCGCTGCGCACGCCGATCACCGAGCTGTCCGGTGAACTGCGCGGAATCGCCGAGGACGCAGGCTATCTCGCCGTGGTCACCGACGAGGCGGGCACGATCCTGTGGTCGGCGGGCGACCGTTCGCTGCGCAAGCAGGCCGAGCAGGTGAACTTCGCGCCCGGTGGCTGCTGGAACGAAAGCAACATGGGCACCAACGGTTTATCGCTGGCCCTGCACGACGACCGCCCCTGTTCGGTGTTCTCCGCCGAGCATCTGATCGCCGCGCTGCACGGCTGGGTGTGCTACTCGGCGCCGATCCACGCGCCCGACGGCAGACAGCTCGGCGTGCTCGACCTGTCCAGTTCCTGGGATCGCTCGCACCCGCTGGTGCTGACCTCGGTGCGGGCATTGGTCACCGCGGTGGAAACGATGCTGCGTGCCGCCGAGCCCACGCCGACGCCGGGCGTCCGGCTCGAATGTCTGGGCACCGCACGGCTGATGCGCGATGGCCGGCCGGTCCCGCTGCCACCGCGTCAGCTGGAGATCCTGGCTCTGCTCGCACTCGAACCCGACGGGTTCACACCCGAGCGACTGCACGCCGCCGTGTACGGCGATCGCACGGTCTCCGCCAGCACGCTCAAGGCCGATGTGTCGCATCTGCGCCGCGCCACCGGCGGCGAGATCACCAACCGCCGCTACCTGTTGACCGGGCCGGTGGCCTGCGATGCGGTCGACTTGCTGGCCGCCGTGGCGGCGGGCGACACCACCTCGGCGGTCTGGCTCTATCGCGGCCCACTGTTGCCCGGTTCGGACACGCCCGGCGTGGTGCAGTGGCGCTCGTATCTCGATGTCGGTGTGCGCAATGCGGTCTTGGCCAGCGATCGCGCCGAACACGCCGTCACCTTCGGCGAACGCGCGCCCGGCGATATCGCGGTGCACGAGCACGCGCTGCGGCTGCTGCCCCTCGACGACGTGCGTCGCGCCGTGGTCGCCGCCCGGTTGCACACGGCCCTGCGCTCCTGAATGCACGTGCAGTTGCACGCGCGTCGGTCACACCAACCTCGCACCAACCTTGGCGGGTCATAGTGACCCGACCACAGTGATTCTGCGAGGAGCGAGTGCATGATCTACGCGAGACCGGGGTCCGACACCAGCATCGTCAGTTTCGCCGGCCGTTACGACAACTTCATCGCCGGTGACTGGGCGCCGCCCATGACGGGACGGTATTTCGACAATCCCTCCCCCGTGGACGGCGAAAACTTCTGCGCCGTGGCACGATCCAGTGCCGCCGATATCGATATGGCCCTGGAGGCCGCCCATGCCGCCGCCGAGCGCTGGGCCCTCACCTCGGCGACCGAGCGCGCGAACATCCTGTTACGGATCGCGGAGCGTATCGAGGCACACCGCGAGCGGCTCGCGGTAGCCGAGACCTGGGACAACGGCAAGCCGATCCGCGAATCCCTGGCCGCCGACCTGCCTTTGGCGGTCGATCACTTCCGCTACTTCGCGGGCGCGATCCGGGCGCAGGAGGGCAGCATCGCCGAGATCGACGGCGACACAGTCGCTTACCACTTCCACGAACCGGTCGGTGTGGTGGGGCAGATCATTCCGTGGAATTTCCCGATCCTGATGGCCGCGTGGAAGATCGCGCCCGCCCTCGCCGCGGGCAACTGCATCGTGCTCAAACCCGCGGAACAGACCCCGGTTTCGATCCTGCTCGTGGTCGAGCTGATCGCCGATCTGCTGCCGCCCGGAGTCCTCAACGTGGTCAACGGTTTCGGTGTGGAGGCGGGAAAACCCTTGGCCGCCAGTCCGCGGGTGGCGAAACTGGCGTTCACCGGCGAGACCACCACCGGGCGGCTGGTCTTGCAGTACGCCAGCGAGAACATCGTGCCGGTGACGCTCGAGCTGGGCGGCAAGAGCCCCAACATCTTTCTGCCCGACGTGCTCGCCGCCGACGACGAATACCTGGACAAGGCGATCGAGGGCTTCACGATGTTCGCGTTCAATCAGGGCGAGGTGTGCACCTGCCCGTCGCGCGCGCTGATCCACTCCTCGATCTACGACGAGTTCCTGGCCCGCTGCATCGAGCGCACCAACGCCATCGCGGGCGGCGACCCGCTCGACGAGCACACCATGATCGGCGCACAGGCGGGCCCCGAGCAGTACGAAAAGATCCTGTCCTACATCGACATCGGACGACAGGAGGGCGCTCGGGTGCTGGCCGGCGGGGAGGCCCGCAAGGTGGACGGGCTACCCGGTGGGTACTACATGCAACCCACGATCTTGGCAGGCAGCAACACCATGCGCGTGTTCCAGGAGGAGATCTTCGGGCCGGTGGTCGCGGTGACCCGGTTCGACACCGTCGAGGAAGCGGTGCGCATCGCCAACGACACGCTCTACGGTCTCGGGGCGGGTGTCTGGACCCGGGACGGCAGCACCGCGTTCCGGATGGGCCGCGCGATCAAGGCGGGCCGGGTCTGGACCAACTGCTATCACGCCTACCCCGCGCACGCCGCGTTCGGCGGCTACAAGAAGTCCGGGATCGGCCGGGAGAACCACAAGATGGTGCTGAATCACTACCAGCAGACCAAGAATCTACTGGTCAGCTATGCGCCCAACAAACAGGGGTTCTTCTGATGCAGCAGCGAGCGCAGCGGGTCGCCATCACGGACAGGGCGCGAAATGTGTTGCGGCAGTTGATCGATTACCACGGCGCCGTGCTGTTGCACCAGTGTGACGACTACGGCGACGCCGCCTCGCCGCGCTGGTTCCCGGTGCGCGAATGCCCGGTGGGCAGTGCCGACGTGCTGCTCGGCTATCTGCCCTGGCACACCGAATTCTGGATGTGCGCCGAACAATACGAGGTGTGGAAGCACACGCACCTGACGGTGGACGTGGTGAGCGGACGCGGTAGCGGCTCCTCCCTGGAGGCGCCCGACGACGTGCGCTTCCGCATCCGATCCCGACTGCTCACCGATGCGGAGGTGGCGACCTTGCCGCCACCGCGCACCGGGGCCGATCGGATGACCTAGGACCTCCGGGCCTGCGGACCCCGTTCGCGTCGAACGGCGCGGGCGATGCCCGGCGGCAGTGTCCGCCAGGTGGCGCACGACCACCTGGCGGGCGCTGATCAGCGTCCGGGCAGGAACCGCAGGCTGCGCGCGACCGACATCAGGAACCGCTGCCACTTGTCCTGCGAAACCAGCGGGGGCGCATCGAGATTCAGGAACCGGGTGACGACGACGGTCTGCGGCTCGGTGAACTTGAGCAGTCCGTCCGGGCCGTGCCTGCGCCCGACGCCGGAGATGCCCATGCCACCCATCGGCGCGGCGGTGCTGCCCCAGGCGGGGGCGTAGCCCTCGTCCACGCAGACGGTGCCCGCGTGCAACTGCTCGGCGATCCGCTCCCCTGCGGACTTGCTCTCGGCCCAGACACTGGCGTTCAGGCCGTATTCGGTGTCGTTGGCGAGCCGGATCGCCTCGGCGACGCTGTCGACCGGATAGATCGAGACCAGCGGGCCGAACGTCTCGTTGCGACCGCATTCCATCTCGTCGGTGACCTCGGCGAGGACGGTCGGCTCGTAGAACAGCGGGCCCAGGTCCGGCCGGGCCTTGCCACCGGCGAGCACCTTCGCACCCTTGGACGTGGCGTCGGCGACGTGCTTGGTCACCGTCTCCAGCTGGGCCTCGGAGATGAGCGAGCCGATATCGGCCGAATAGTCGTAGGCCGCACCGAGTTTCGCCGCCTGCACGGCGGCGACGAACTTCTCGGTGAACTCGTCGGCGATCGACCGTTCCACGTAGAGCCGTTCGATCGAGATACACAGCTGGCCCGCGTTGGAGAAACAGGCCCGCACCGCCGCCTTGGCGACCTTGTTCAGGTTCGCGCCCTGGGCCACGATCATCGGGTTCTTGCCGCCGAGTTCGGCGGAGAAGCCGATGAGCCTGCGTCCGCACTGTTCGGCCAGGGTGCGGCCGGTCGCGGAGGATCCGGTGAACATCAGGTAGTCGCAGCTGTCCACGATCGCGGTGCCGACCACGGTGCCCGGGCCGGGGATCACCGCGAGCAGGTCCCGCGGCAGGCCGGCACGGTAGAGCAGTTCGGCGTTGGCCAGCGAGGAGAACGGGGTCTGGCTGTCCGGCTTGACCACCACCGCATTGCCCGCGATGAGCGCGGGGATCGAATCGCCGATGGACAGCAGCATCGGGTAGTTCCACGGCGCGACCACGCCGACGACACCCTTGGGCTGATGGCGCACCGAGGTGCGGTTCAGCACCGGGAACGCGCCGGGCACGCTGTGCGCGCCGAGCAGGCCGGGTGCGGCCTTGGCGAAGTAGCGGGCCGCGAACATCAGGCCCATGATCTCTTCCTGCGCCGCCCAGCGCGCCTTGCCGGTCTCGGCCTGGACCACGTCCATCAGGAATTCGCGGTGCTCCACCACCAGCGCGCGATAGCGTTCCAGCACCGCGGCGCGATCGGCGGCCGAACGCGCCGCCCAGCGCGTCTGCGCGGCCCTGGCCTTCTCGAACGCGGCCGCCACGTCGTCGGCGGTGCCGACCGGCACACTGCCGAGCGGCTTACCGCTGAACGTCTCGGCGATCGTCTTACGCGCACGCTCGTCCGGATTGTCGATCGCGGCGAGCCCGCTCAGACGGTCGAAGACGGCAGCTTCCGGCGCGGGCATCGTGGCCTCCTACGTAGTCGATGCGATCTCGTGTTACCGCGAGGTACACACAATCTACGCCGTGCGCGGACCGCGCAGTACCGCGACAGCGGTCATCGCCGCCGAAGCGGAACAGATCCGGCCCCGAATCCGGCTCCGAACGCCGCGCCGGCCGGTCACACCGCGGTCTGCTGCCGTTCACTGGAAAGTCAACTCGAGTCTCATTCAGCGGGACACTGGTCCCGCCCAGTCCCTTTTGTGGTTTAGGTTGTGCCGATGTTCAGAGCGAGGCTCGGGGTTCGTACGCGGATCCTGGCAATCGCGCTCATTCCGAGCCTGACTCTGCTTGTGGTCGGCGTGGGCGCAGCGGGGTACCTGGTAGCCGAGGGGACCAAGGCGAAAGAGTGGGCGGTACAGAATCAGAACGCCATCCCGCAGACCAGAGAGCTCATGGAGGCAGTGCAGCAGGAACGCCGCCTGACCCTGGCCCAGCTCGCCGGTGACGACACCGTTCCGCCCGCCCTCGCCGCGGCCCGGATCCGCCTCGACGGCGCGATGCGCGGACTCATCGAGGTATCGAACGGCCTTCGCGAAGTGGATGATTCGAAGATCGGCGACGACGTCGCGGGCTTCAACACGCTGCTCAGCCAGATGACGCAGGTGCGGATGGCGACCGACGCGGGTCAGCTGCCGCCCTCGGACGCGTACATGTTCTACAACCGATTGCTCGACGTGATCTCCGTGGGCACCGGCATCGCCGAACAGACCGCGCCGGACACCGAGATCGGCGTCGCGATCGCCGACGGCATGCGGTTTCTCAATGCGGCCGAAGCGATGTCGCGCAGCAACGCGCTCGGCGTCATGCTTTCCACCAGCAACGGAGCCACGCCCATCCCGGTCGAGGAATTCCTGCGCCAGGTCGGCTTCTATCACGCCGAGATCGGCAACCTGACCACCGAACTCAGCGCCGACAAGGCACAGCACGACCGGCTGCAGGCACTCACCGGCAGCAATGCCTGGCAGCAGCTGTCGCTGATGGAATCGGCTGTCGCCCAGCGGCATCTGACCACGCAGGCGGCCGCGAACAATTCGAGCAGCTCGAATAATTCGAGCAGTTCCAGCAGTTCGAGTAGCTCCACCAGCTCGAAGCAGCCCGCGCTGCCGCTGTCGAACGCGGAGTGGCAGAACGCCGCGTCCGAGGTGAACCGCGGCCTGATCGATGTGTGGATCGCCCAGAACCGGCACTCCCAGGAACTAGCCGAGGACAAGGCGAACAACTCCGCGGCCAACTCGCTGTACGCGGGCGGCGGCGTGCTCGTGGTCAGCATCGTCGCCTTCCTCATCGCGCTGGTGCTGGCCAACCGGATCATCCGCAGGCTCAAGCGTTTGCGCCGGCAGACCATCGCGATGGCGGACGAGCGGCTACCCGAGACGATGCGCAGGCTCAACGAGGGCGAAACCATCGACCCCGCGGTCGAAACGCCGGTGCTCGACTTCGGTCACGACGAAATCGGCCAGGTCGCCAAGGCTTTCCAGCACGCGCACGCCGCGGCCATCGGCGCCGCGGTCGCCGAGGCCCGCACCCGCGAAGGCGTGAAGTCGGTCTTCCTCAATATCGCGCACCGCAGCCAGATCGTGGTGCACCGGCAACTGGAGATCCTCGACGAAGCCGAACAGCGGCAAGAGGATCCGATCCTGCTCGACACGCTCTTCCGGCTCGACCACCTGGCCACCCGGGAACGCCGCAACGCGGAGAACCTGACCATCCTCGGCGGCGGCCAGCCCGGCCGGCAGTGGCGCAACCCGGTGCCGCTGTTGGATCTGGTGCGCAGCTCGGTCGGTGAAACGCTGGACTACGCCAGGGTTCGGGTGGCCCGGCTGCCCGAGGTGCACGTGGTCGGCACCGTGGTCGCCGACCTCATCCACCTGCTCGCCGAACTGGTGGACAACGCCACCGCGTTCTCCCCACCGCAATCGCGGGTCGAGGTGAGCGGCAACGTGGTCGGCAAGGGCGTGGTCACCGAGATCAGCGATCAGGGCATGGGCATGTCCGAGGGCGAACTCGCCCGGCTCAACGACATGCTGCGCACCCCACCCGATTTCGGTGTCGCGGCGCTGTCGGCGGACTCCCGGCTCGGCCTGTTCGTCGTCGCCCAGCTCGCGGGGCGCCACGGTGTCACGGTGCGGCTCTCGGAGTCCGACTACGGCGGCATCAAGGCCATCGTGCTCATTCCGTCCGCGCTCATCGTCACCGATTCGGTACCGCCGCAGACACCTTCGGAGCTGACCGACCCCGGTCGGCGCAGGCGCCTGCCCGCCGCACCCGCCGCCGAATCGGCGGCCGCACCGCAGCCCGCCACCGGGGCCGTCGCCACCCTGGCGCTCGAATCCCCGGCCCCGCAGCCGCCGCAGTACGCCGCCCCGCAGCCCAACGGTGACACCAGGCCCGCCCTGCCGCGCCGCAGCAGGCAGGCCAATCTCGCTGCGCCGCTGGCGGAACCGACCCCCGAACCGCCCGCTTCGCCCGCCCCGCAGGCACGGTCCGCGGAGCAGGCTCGTGATCTCATGTCCGCCATCGAGAACGGGACAAGGCAGGGCCGCCGCTCCGCTATCATCCCGGACGAACAGGAAGGGTAGGCGTGTCCGCTACTCCCACAGGTGATCTCAATTGGCTACTCGACGATCTCGTCGACCGGCTGGCCGGAGTACGGCACGCGGTGGTGCTGTCCACCGATGGACTGCTGCTCGGCCGCTCCAGCGCGATGACCCGCGAGGACGCCGAACATTTCGGCGCGATGTCCTCCGCGCTCTACGGTTTGGCCCGCAGCGCGGGTAACCGCTTCGACGGCGGCGGCGTGCGCCAGGCCGTCATCGAATTGGACCGGGCGGTGCTGTTCGTCACCTCGGCAGGCGACAACGCCTGTCTCGCACTGCAAGCGATCGAGTCCGCGAACCTCGGCATGGTCGCCTACGAGATGAACCTGACCGTACAACGGGTCGGCACCTATCTGTCCACCACGCCGAGACACGATCTCGTCGGGCAGGGAGAACCGCATCTGCCATGACCCAACCGCGTGAGCCCTGGTTCGACGAGGCGGCCGGCCCGCTGGTCCGGCCCTACGCGCTCACGCGTGGGCGCACCACCGGAGCAGGTCCCGAGCTGGACATGCTCACGTCGGTCGTCACCGACGAAGCCGCGGGCCCACTGCGCCGAACCGAACCCGAATACGCCGATATCCTTCGGGTGTGCCGGGTTTCGCAATCGGTGGCCGAAGTCTCGGCACAGTTGCGTTTGCCGCTCGCGGTGACGAAGATCCTCGTCGGCGACCTGATCGGCGACGGGCAACTCATATTCCGTGCTCCGGTTCCGACGGAAGCCGGGCCCGAAGACCTCAACATATTGCGAGCGGTACTGGATGGAATCCGAAAAATTTGACCCGAGCGGCACGCCGCACCTGGCCGCCTCGGTCAAGATCCTCGTCGCCGGCGGGTTCGGCGTCGGCAAGACGACCATGGTCTCGGCTATCAGCGAGGTCGCCCCGCTGCGCACCGAGGAACTCATCACCGAGGTCAGCACCGGCGTCGACGATCTGTCCGGGGTGGAGTCGAAGACCACCACCACGGTCGCGCTCGACTTCGGCAGGCTCACCATCGACCGGGACCTGGTGCTTTACCTGTTCGGCACGCCCGGACAGGACCGCTTCTGGTTCCTGTGGGACGAGCTGGCCCGCGGCGCGCTCGGCGCCGTCGTGCTCGCCGATACCCGGCGGCTGGGCAATTCGTTTGCCGCCGTGGACTTCTTCGAGCGGCGGCGACTGCCGTTCATGGTCGGCGTGAACTGTTTCGACGGGGCGCCGGTGTACACGGTCGACGAGGTGCGCGACGCGCTCGACCTCGATCCGCACACTCCCGTACAGCTGTGTGACGCCCGCGATCGGGGATCGTGCAAGACGGTATTGATGACGTTGGTGGAACATCTGATCGCGCGAGTGCAGCAGCCGATCGTCACCAGCTGAGCCACCGCGCGATTCAGCTAGCCAGCGCTGCCGTGGCTGCGGCGAGGGTCTGCGCGCGGTAGCTGCCGCCGAACAACACCACGTGGATCAGCAAGTGGTGCAATTGATGCAGTGGGATACGCGCGCGCCAGCCCGCGGCCAGCGGATGGAACTCGTGGTAGGCCGCGCGGATTCGGTCCAGGTGCGGGGCGCCGAACAGGGCGAGCACGGCCAGATCGGTTTCCCGGTGCCCGCCGTGGGCGGCCGGATCGATGAGCACGGCCCGCTCGGCGGTCCAGATCAGGTTGCCCGACCAGAGATCGCCGTGGATGCGCGCGGGCGGTTCCGGCGGGCCCGCCAACAGGTCGATACGGTCGATCACGCGCTCCAGCAAGCGAATTCCGTCGGGACCGAGATGCGGTGCGGCACCGGGCAGGTAGGGGGCGAGACGATATTCGGCGTACCAACTCCCCCACGGGCCGGGGGAAGCGGTGTTGTCCAAGGGCAGTTCGGCGATCCACCCAGGCCAGAGCGCGCCGAAGGTCTGCGGTGAATTCGCGTGCACCGCAGCCAGTTCACGGCCCAGACGTTCCGCGGCCGTGGCCGTTGCGCCGACATCGGCCAACCAGGGCAGGGCGATGAGGTGTTCGTCGACGGCCAGCACGTCGGGGACCAGGGCATCGGTGGTGAGCCAGCGCAGACCGCTCGCCTCGGCGGCGAAGACCGTGGTCGGTTCGGCGGACGCCTTCACGAAAACGCTACGGTCGTCGGCCAAGTCGGCGCGGTGCAGCGTCCACGCGTGACTCGCCCCGAGATCGGTCACGGCGCGGACCCGGGTGTCCAGCAGGGCGTCGAGGTGCTGGGCGAGGTTCATGCGGTGAGCTGCTTCCGCGTCTCCTCGTCGGCCGGGAAGAAGGATTCGATGGCGAGTTCGGCGACGGTGACGTTCATCGGCGTGCCGAACACGGTGGTGACGCTCAGGAAGGACAGTTCCGCGCCCTCGTGCCGCAATCGCAACGGGACCACGGACTGGTCGGGTTCGGGCAGCATCGGATCGATCTCGCCGCCGGGGTAAGCGCGCAGCTCCTCGAACAGTTCGGCCAGCTGCGGCGAACCGGTGACCTCGACCTGCCTGGCCAGCCGCGCGAACAGATGGCCGCGCCATTGCGCCAGGTTGACGATGCGGCCCGCCAACCCGTCCGGGTGCAGGCTCAGGCGCAGTGCGTTCACCGGCGGTTGCAGCAGGGCCGGGTCTATGCCGGTGAGCATCAGCGCCACCCCGGAATTCGCGTCGATCATGGTCCAGTTCTGGTCGATCGCCAGCGCCGGATACGGCTCGTGACCGATCAGGATCTGCTCCATCGCACCGCGGATCGCGTCCATCGCGGGCGTGTCCAGCGCCGGTTCCGCATAGGCGGGCGCATACCCGGCCGCGAGCAGCAGCCGGTTGCGCTCACGCAACGGTATCTCCAGGTGCTCGCTCAAATGCACCAGCATCGTCCGGCTCGGCGTCGCCCGCCCCGTCTCGATGAAGCTGAGATGCCGCGCCGAGGTCTCCGCCCGCCCCGCCAGCTCCAACTGACTCAGCCGCCGCTCCAGCCGCCAATGCCGCAACAAATCCCCCGCCGTCCGCCCAGTCACCCCCCGATCCTACGAACACCCCCACCCCCAAACCATTACCTCCCAGGTAATGGCCCCGTCGCGCGCGCCCTCCCGATCAAACGCACCCGTTCCGTGTTCCCGCACCTGCTGTGTCAGGCCACAGCGGGTGCGGGAACACGGAACGGGTGCGGCAACTGACTTGGCGCGCTCACGCACCCGGTTCCGGCACCTGCTCGGCGGCGACGGCCGCGGTGACCTTCACCCCGGCGGCGGCGAAATCTGTGGCGGCTCGGTCTATGTGGTCGGCGGAGGTGACGATTACGGCGGTGGTCGTGCCGATTTCGCGCATGAGGCGGGCGGAATGGGTTGCGTTTTCGACGGTCGAGCGGGCCAGGGGCTCCCGGTGGATGCGTTCGGGGGCGATGCCGTGCGCGATGAGCCACTGCGCCATCGCGTCCGCCTCGGTGACGCCGTTGTGCGGGTTGCCGCCGGTCACGATGACCGGCGCGGCGGGGGCGAGCACCGCCTCGAGCCAGCCCGCCCGCAGGCGGTCGACCAGGGTCGGGCGCATCGTGCCGTCGGGCAGCAGACCGTAGCCGAGGACCACGATCGCGGTGCCGGGCGCGTACCGCGGCGGCGGAGGCGAAACCACCAGCGGTGCACGGTTTTCCAACGCCGAGAGCACGGCGCCGACCAGTTCGGCGAGCGGCGCGGGCAAAGCCTGCACCGCGTCCGCATGCCTGATCGGTTCCGCGTGCGCGGGACACTGCGCGACCGCGACCGCGAGCCCCGCCAGCAGTCCCGTGGCCGGATATAGGATTCGCCGGAGCAGAGCGGAATTCTTGTTGCGCATAATTTCTCCGCGGCGTCATGTACGAGACGACAATGGCCTCGGCACAAAGGGAAGAATACGCAACAAGATTCGCCCGATTACCGGCGAAAAGCACTGATTCCGTTCCGTTCCTGGATAATTCACCGCCGTCGGCCGCACCGCGCTGTGATGCCGCGACCCAGGCTGTGACCTCGATATATATTCGCGCGGCTGTTACTCGAGACCGATCACTATGGCGGGCCGTCCGATGGGACGAATCCCAATCGCGCCACCAATGCCGAACGCAGATACCACAATCCACCGGCTCGGGCCGGGTCGAAGCCGGTCAGTTCCCCGATGCGCCGCAACCGATAGTCGACGGTATTCGGATGCACCCCGAGCTGTTCGGCGGTGCGCTGCCTGCTCAGATCGCTGTCGATGTAGAGCTGCAAGGTTTCGCGCAGATCCGGATGTTCGTCCAGCGGCGCGAGATGATGGCCGAGCAGGTCGCGGCCGATCCCCGGACGACTCAACTGATGCTGCAAGGCCAGTTCGGCGAAGCGGTGCACGCCGGGCCCGCGACCCAATCGCTGTGCGGTATCGAGCAATTCGTGCGCCTGCCGGGCCGCTGCGGGCACCCCCTCGGGACGGGCGAGCACGACGGTGGCGGTGATCGGCACGCACGCCGCCGCGGCCAGCGCCTGCACCAGATCGTCGAGTTCGGCGTCGGCGCGCGCGGTGCCGGGCACGAGTATCGTGCCACCGTCGACCGAGAGCAGCGAGAGCGCCTGGCCGCCGAGTTCGGTCGCGAGCGCCGATTGCAGGCGGCGCAGCTTGCGCCGGGCGACCACCTGCCGATCCAGCCCGGGCCGTCCTTCGTCGGGGTGGGCGGGCAGCGCGACGGCGAGCACGAAATACTCTGCGGCGAAGGACAACTCGCTGCCCCCCAGTTGTCCGCCGAGCAGCGCCGAGGTCAGGTTGTGGGTCTCGGTTTGATGTTCGGCCGCGTCCGCCTTGTGCTCGCGGACGTAGGCCTTGCTCACCTCGACGGTGACCAGTTTGGACAGCTCGACCACCCGGGCGATGCCGGTCACCACGCCGAGCGTCTCCGCGGGGCCGGGCCGGGCGATCAGGTCCAGTCCGAGCTTGCACCCCTCGTTCACCGCGTGCAGCACCGTGTCGATGGGGATGCCCGCGCGGGCGCACTCGCCCGCGGCGGATTCCAGCCGGTCGGTGACGGTGGGCACCGGATGCCCGTTCAACCGCTGGATCAACCACTCCAGGCAGATCCGCACCACGGTTTTGACCTCGCCGCGCCGCACGGTCTCCGCCATCGGGCCGGCCGCCAGATGGGTGATGACGGTCCGCGTCAACACGTCGAGATCGCGGGCGGACGACGAGATCTGGCGGCGTAGCACACCACATTCGGGGCGATCGAGACTGTCGATGGTCACCAGTGGCCTCCTGGTCTCCCTACTCCGCAGTTGCTGCGGCGTTGGCGGCAAGTAACCGAGGACTTCTGCCACGCCGAGAACTTCATTGTTACCGGGGTCTTTGTTCTTGGCAGCAACGGTAAACCGAGCGCCCGCTCACCTTCTACTCCTCTTTGCACGGCCGGTGACGAGCCCGCCTACCGCCGCTCACCAGGAGAAATGCCAGACCGGGGCGCACGGCATGGTGTGTCGCGCAGTACCGGAGATAGCGAGGTGCTCACTTTTTCAGGCCTGGACCCGCTTGATCTCGGTATCCATCCAGGCGGCCATCATCCTGGCCGTCATCCGGACCGCCTCGGCCCGCTCGGCGCTGTCCACCTCGAGCGCCGAGGCGCGCAGTACCGCGGCGAAACCGGTGTTGATCAGCACGAAGGTCATCACGTCGTACTCGTGGTCGTCACCGGGGCCGAGCACCTGGATGACCATCACCTTCACCAGCAGTCGCAGCCGCGGTTCGAACTCGGGGATACCGCTGTTGTAGAACTGCACCCCGGCCACCAGCGCGCGCACCAGCAGCGCGTTCTCCACCAGTTCGTCGGTGATCACCTCCAGGATCTCGGTGATCACCTCCAGGCTGGGCTTCTCGCCGAGCCCGAACACCCGCTGGGAGAAGCGGCGCTCGATGTTCTCGAGCAGGCGCCGCAGTAGTTCCTCGACCATCACGGAGCGATCGGTGAAGTACCGGTACACCGTGCCGATGCTGACCCCGGCCTCGGCGGCGATCCGGTTGGTCGAGGTGTTGGCGATACCGCGTTCGCCGAACAGCCGGGCGGCGGTATCGAGGATGTGCTCGCGCGTGGCCCGGGCGCGTTCCTGGGTAGGACGCCTGCGCTCCCCCACGGCTTTCGACGGCATCGGGTACTCCTGCCTGCTGTCGTGCAAAAAATGAGCTTCGCTCAGTTTAGACCGGGGCGGAAGTATGCGAGAGTGGGTGCCACCGCGTCACGCGGCATGTTGGGCCAACGGAGGTACGACAGTGGGCGATCGGGTGCCGAAGGGCCGTCTCGCGCGCGGCAGCAAGCTCGGCCGCCTGGCCGCGGGCCAGGCCCTGCGGGGCGTCGGCACCCGATTGTCCATGGTCGGGAAGCCCGAAGCCGCCCGGCAGGTACTCGCCGAACGATCGACACTGCAAGCGGCACAACAGCTCGTCACCGTGCTCGGCGGCCTGAAGGGCGCGGCGATGAAACTCGGGCAGATGCTCTCGGTGCTCGACGTCGATCTGCTGCCGGAATCGCATCGCGAGATGTTCCGGGTCAAGCTCGCCGAATTGCGCGATCAGGCCCCCGCCGTGGCGTTTTCGACCATGCGCGCGGTGATCGAGGACGATCTCGGGCCGCTGGCACGGGTTTTCGCCGATTTCGACGAAACCGCGATCGCCGCGGCCTCGATCGGCCAGGTGTACCGGGCCCGGTTGCACGACGGACGCGAGGTCGCGGTCAAGGTCAAATATCCGGGAGTGGACGCCGCCGTCGAGGCGGACATGCGCAATCTGGCGATGTTCAGCAAGCTGTGGAAGTCCATGCTGCCCAGCGCCGCCGACGCCGAGGTGCTCGACGAGATCGCGCGCAATATCGGCAGCGAACTCGACTACCTGCGCGAGGCGCGGACCCAGCACCGGGTGGCCACGCGCTACCGCGGACACCCGTTCGTCACGGTGCCCGACAGCGTCGAAGAGTTCTGCGGTCCACAGGTTTTGGTGACCGAGTACCTCGAAGGGCAGCCCTACCAAGAGATTCGGCGGCTGCCCACGGCGGATCGGGACCGGATCGGCGAGCTGATCTATCGCTTCTACGTCGGATCCCTGTTCACCGATCTCGAATTCTGCGGCGACCCGCATCCCGGCAATATCCTGCTCGCGGCCGACGGCAGGCTCGGTTTCGTGGATTTCGGCCTCTACCACCGGATGGATCCGGAGCACGTCGAGGTGGAACGTGCCTGTTTGCAGGCGGCCGGCGAATGCCGCGCCGACGATTTGTTCGACATGTGGGTCGCGCGCGGCATCCTCGATCCCGACTCCGGTGTGGACGCCGAGGAGGTACTCGATTACGTCTGGGCCGCCGCCGGTTGGCACCTGGTCGACGAGGAGATCACCATCACCCCCGAACTCGCCACGGGGGCTTTGATTCTCGCCGTCGACCCCAGGGCGGCCGAGTTCCGCGGCATGCGCAAACAGCGGCTGCCCGCCGAACACGTCTTCTCCCGCCGCGCCGATCTGTTCACCTTCGCCGCGCTGGGACAGCTGGAGACCACCAACAATTGGCACCGAATCGCCCGCGAGTGGCTCTACGACGAACCGCCGGTCACCGAGATCGGACGAGTCGCTCGGCAGTTCCGCTGACCTACTCGGCCGATCCCGCCGCCGAACGCAGCGCCGCGTCGATGAGTTCGACCATATCGGCGATCGTCCAGCAGGAGAGCAACTCGCGCTCGGTCAGCCGGACGCCGAGGCGTTCTTCGATGGCGACGAGACCGATCGCGACCGCGACCGAGTCGACGCCGAGATCGCCGACCGCGATCTGCGTGGGCTCCTCCTGCGGCACCACCATCCCGAGGTCGGTCTCGACGATGTCGAGCAGCACGTGCAGGGTGGCCTCGGACACAGCTCCACCTTATCCAGCGGCCGGGCGGCGGTCGTGGATCGAATGATCCGGCCGCGCTCAACGAACGGCCCGGTGCGGTGCGGAGATCAACTGTCGGACGATGATCCGGCCCCCGCCGCGGAAATAGACTCGGAGCGTGCACAAGGCACGAAAGGACCGGCCATGACGCCGCGCATCCTGGTGGTGGGCGGCGGTATCGCGGGCCTGACCCTGGCCGCGGCGTTGCGGCGCAACGACATCGAGCCCATGGTCGTCGAACGGGTCGCCCGATACGGGGATGTCGGATACGTGATCACGCTGTGGCCGATGGGCCGCGCGGTGGTACGGCACCTCGATCTCGGCGACCGGTTCGACACGCTGACCGTGCCGATCAACACCTACGCCACCCACGTCGACGGCGGCAAACCGCTGCGCACGTTCGACTTCGGCGGTCGACTCGGCGCCGGTGTGCCCCGGGCGCTGCGGCGCGCCGAACTCATCGAACTGCTCGGATCCTACGGGGGCGGTACCCCGGTACAGATGGCGCGCACCGTCACCGGTCTCGAGCAGGACGAACGAATCGTGCTGGCGCGCTTCGACGATGGCACGACGGCCGAATTCGATGTGGTGGTCGGTGCCGACGGCATCGATTCGGCGGTACGCGGGTTGGTCGCGGGCCCCGTGCGCATGCGCCGCAGCGGCCTGCGGCTGTGGACCTGGTGGACGCCGGGTCACGCGGTGGCGGCCGACGAATCGCACGAATTCTGGGGAGTCGGACGGTATTTCGGCTACAACCCCACCACCGGATCGGTAGGCTGTGCCGCCGCGCTGCCGGCCGCGGGCGCGCCCGCCACTCCGGCCCGGCTGCGCGATCGACTGGCCGGGGTGGCCGGGCCGATGGAGTGGATGATCGACGCGCTCGACGCCGTCGATCGCGTCGGCTGCTTCGACCTGGACGATCTTCGGTTGCCGCGGTGGCGGTTCGGACGCGTGGTGTTGCTCGGCGACGCGGGCGCGGCGTTTCTGCCGACAGCGGGGGTCGGGGCGTCGATGGCAATGGAATCTGCGCTGGTGCTCGCCGAGGAACTGTCGAAGGTGGACGCCGCCCAGGCCCCCGAGGCGTTGCGGCGATACGTACAGCGCCGCCGGGCCAGGGTCGACGCGGTGCAGAACCGTTCACGCTGGTTGATCCCGGTGATGCAGCGGCGCACCAGGTTCGGCAGCGCGCTGCGCAACGCCATGCTGCGGGCACTGCCGCAACGAATGGTGATCTCCGAGATCACCCGCTGGAATCCGTAGCCCGCACCGCGCTACACCGAGCTCAGCACCAGCGCGCGCAGACGTTCGGCGAAATCCCCAACGGCACAGGGCAATACCTTCGGGTCGGCGACCACGCCGACGGTCAGCCGGTCACGCAGGATCAACGCGGTCACCATCAATTCGTCGGCCATCAGCGGCGAGAACGGCACCGTCGCATCGACGCTGTGCCCGAATATGGTGCGCCGCATCGCGAATCCGGGGGTGACGCTGACGCTGAGCCGGCAGGTGTCACGCACCATCCGTGCCATCAACCGGGTCTGCGCCCGCCACGGCAGGTATTGCAGATCCGCCCCGGCCGAGGCCAGCGCGCGGCCCTGGTCCACCGGGTCGATGGCGGCCAACCGCTCCCGCACCACCCTGACCTGATCCGTAATCCCCGGTCCCGGCGGATCGACCGCCAAGAACGCGGACACCGTGGCATTTCCGGTATGTCGCGCCGCCGCGTCGAGGGTGACCGGCACCATGACCCGCAGCCCGTCGCGATCGGTTCCGGGGATCAGCTGCCGATAGGCCGCCGCGGCCGCCGCCAGCAGGTATTCGGTGCTCGACCCCCGCGCGTCCGCCGCGTGCTGCCGCAATGTCCGGATCGGGATCGAGAACTCGGCCACCTGCCGGGCGCAGTCCGCGGGCGGGAACGGCAGCACCCGGCCCGCTCGGCGCAGCGGACGCGCGGCGCGATACTGCCGGGGCACCTCGGTGCAGGTACGCCAGGTGAGTGCGCGCTTGAAGGGAAAACGTTGCGCGGTAACGAATCTGTCGTAGTCGTGCGCGGTGGCGGTGTCGACGACCAAGGCCGCGAAGCCCGGTGCGGCCAGTCCATCGCTCAGACAGTGGTGCACGCGAAGCAGCACCGTCTGGCCGCCGCGGTCGGCCTCGTCGACCAGGGTGATGTCCCACGGCGGCACGCCGCGCGGCAGCGCGGTGGCCATGCGCTGCTCGATCAATCGGAGCAGACCGCTGTGATCGGGCACCGCGGTGTGCCGCACCCGCACAGCCGGATCCACGGCCGCGGCGAAAGCCGGTCGGCGGCGCGGCCGCTCAGGCAGGCACAGCCCATACAGCGCGTGTGCCCCGGCGCGCGCGGCCACCCGAGCCCGCAGCCGGTCGACCGTGATCGGGGCGCCCGGCTCCAGCCGGAGCGCGAGCATCCAGTGCATCGGATGCCCGGCGCTGTCGAGACGTAGATGGACGCAATCCAATTCGGTCAACCGCAGTCCGGCCCGATCCCCCGTCACGGCGCGAACTCCCCTGGGTAGCCGAAGTACCGCACCGTCGGCGCAGGGTCGCCGCGGCCGATGGATTTCGCCAGTATCCGGCTCGGCCCCACCTCCACCAGTCGCGTACAACCCAGGCGCGTCAGCGTCGCGAGCACGGCAGTCCACCGCACCGGCGCGGTCAGCTGCCGTTCGGCCAGCGCCCGCCAGCGCGCGGCGGTGTACAGCCCGGCATCGACGTTCGCGACGACCGCCACATCGGTCCGCTCGAACTCCGCCGCCGCCAAGGCCCGCCGCAGCAGCGGTACCGCGGGCCGCATGAGCGGGGTGTGGAACGCACCGCCGACCGGTATCCGCACCACTTTCAGCCGCGCCAGCTTCGCGTCCTGGGTCACCGCGTCGACGCCCTCGACGGTGCCCGACACCACGACCTGGCGCGGCCCGTTCAGGTTGGCCACCCAGACCCGCGCGCCACCGGCGCGCGCCGCGGCGGCGAACGCCTCGACCACCTCGCTGCTTGCACCGAGGATCGCGGCCATCGTGCCGGGCCACCGCAGCGTCGCGGAGCGCATCGCCGCACCTCGCGCGGCCACGAGTTTCGCACCGGTTTCGGGTGTCAGTGCTCCCGCCGCCACCAGTGCGGTGTACTCCCCCAGGCTGTGTCCGGCGCAGGCGTGTATCGGGCCGATCGAGCGACGCTCGGTCAGGTAATCCAGCGCCAGCAACGACATGGTGAAGATCGCCAGTTGTGCGGAATCCGCTCGGCGCAACTCCGATTCGCCGGTGCGCAGGAGCAACTCGGCGATATCGCGCCCCGTCCAGCCGGAGACCTCGTCGACGATCCGCCACTGCGCGGTGTCGCGCCATCGCTCGCCCATCGTCGGACGTTGCGCACCCTGGCCGGGAAAGATCAGGGCACATCGCGGCGGCCCGGCGGTCCGTGAATCGAGCACGGGACGAGCGTAACGCCCACTGCGGCACCGGTATTCGGTCAGACGTTGAGCGCGGTTCACCGAACGCACGATGATTCGCGCCGGTCGACGTCGATACGCTCCCGGTAGCCGGGCCCCGCAGCCGCTCGCCGCGGTACCGGCCCGCTCCTCGACGAGAGGCAACCGTGGACACGACCGCAACAACGACTCGTCCTTCGTCCGATGGCAGCCGAAACGCACTGTCGGAGTTACGCTTCGAGCAGACCGTGCCGCGCTCGACGGTGCACCGCAGCGCCGTCAACGAGGTGTTCCTCACCGACGCCGCGGTGCTCGGCAAGCGCGAATGGGCGGTGGCCGCGATGCTGCCGCGCAGCCACGTGCTGTTCAACGACGGCGGCAATCCGGACTACCTGGATCCGATCGCGATCATGGAGGTCACCCGCCAGGTGACCGAGTACGTGGCGCACGCGTTCGTCCAGGTGCCGGACAATCAGTTCCTGGTCTTCCGCGATATGCGGATCGAGGTCTTCGCCCCCGAGTTCCTGCGTGCCGGGCCCGCGCCCGCGCGGGTGGTGACCATCGTCAACGCTCGTACCTCCGAGCGGCTCGCGCAGCATCCCGTGACGCTCATCGTCGACGGCAACGAGTGCGCCAGAGCCGGCGGCCGGTGGCTGCCGCTACCCCAGCACTACTACGACTACATCCGGGAGAAGGCCCGCAAGAAGACGCTCGCGCGCGGGCCCGAACCCGCGGACCCCGTCGACCCCGCAGCGCTGCTCGCACCGCAGCGGGTCGGCCGGGAGCACCCGAAGAACGTCCTGCTCGCGCATGGCGTGACGACCATCGCAGGCGGCATGTCCTTCCGGCTGGTCTTCGATCCGGCGCACCCGTTCTTCTTCGACCATCCGATGGACCACGTGCCCGGCATGTTGCTGCTGGAGGCCGCCCGCCAGGCGGGTCTGGCGACCTTGGCCGAGCACCGAGGCGTGCCACCGCAGCGCTGTCTTCTCGTCGGGTGCGACGTCGACTTCGGCAACTTCTGCGAGCCCGACCTGGTCACGCACTGCACGGCTGCGATCGACGAAACATATTCCGGCGCTGCCGGTTCCCCGCGGCGGCGGGTGCGCGTCGGCTTCCAGCAGGCGGGCGCGGCGATCGGCGCCGTCACCCTCGACCTGCTCGACGAAACCGGTTCGGGCTGAAGGGGGTACGACCGTGACGACACCGGAACGAGTCGCGGTGGTGGGGTCCGGTGTCTCCGGGGTCTCCGCCGCGTTGACGCTGCGCCGGGCCGGCTGTGCGGTGGAGATCTTCGAACTGGCGGATCGGGTCGGCGGCCGCGTCGGCGCCGCCGAACTCGACGGACGCGCAGTGCTGCTGGGCGGCAAGAACATCGGGCGCCGCTACACCCGGCTGCGGGCGATGCTCGAGCTGCTGGGCGGGACCGGATACGAGCCGTTCGGCATCAACACCGCTCGCCTCGTGGCGGGCAAGCTGGTCCCCCTCGACAGCGCGCACCGGACCGAGACCTTGCGCGCCATCGCGCGCATGTGCGATTGGCGCGACCTGGGCAAGCTCGACGGGCTCGCCAGGAAAGTCCGCGCGACGGAGTCGGCGCGCTTCCTCGGCTCCGAGCTCGCCGCGAAGCTGGCACGCCGGGACGATCGGCCGCTGTCGGCACATTTCGGCCGCGATACCACCGCCAACTTCCTCCGGCCGATCACCGTGCGGATGAACGGCGCCGAGCCCGAGGAAAGCTACCTCGGCACTTTCGGCGTCAACATGGGCATGCTGCTCGACCGCTTCGACCAGCCGACCACCGGCCTTGCCACACTGCTGGCCCGTGTCGAGGCGTGCGCGGAGATCCGCTACCGCACCACGGTCACCCGCATCACGCGGTCCGAGAACCGGATATACGTCGAGGCGATCGATGCCCGCGGTCGGTCCAGCCGGACCCGGTATGACGCCGTCGTCGTGTGCACGCCCGCCTACGCGGCGGCGCCGTTGCTGGCCGAGCTCTCGGAAACGGCTGCGGGGCTGCTGCGGTCGGTCCGATACTGCCCGGCCACGGTCGCGGTGGTGAGTTATGCGCACGACGTCTTCGCCGCCGATGTGCGCGCCCTCGCACTGGACGACCAGCCGTGCAGCAACGTCGGCAGCTACGGCACAACGACGAGAAACCTTGTCCGGTACACCTTCTCCGGTAAGCACGGCCGCCTGAGCGAACCCACCGAGGCCGACGTGCTCGAGCTGGTCACCGAGACCGAACAGCGCCTGCGCGCCCACCTCGGCACGTCGCCGCAGCCCAGAACCGCGGCGGCCATCCGGCATTGGCCGCGCGCGTACTGTGCCTACCTGCCGCACTACGACACCTTCCTGACCGCCCTCGCCGCCGCGCTCGCACCGCTGCCCGGCATCGCCCTGGCCGGTGACTATCTGCTCGGCACCTCGCTCGAGGCCTGCTGCCGCTCCGGCGAAAGCGCGGCCGCGGCACTGCTTCCGGCACCGCTGCCGCAGGGAGCGGACAGGTGAGAATACTGATCGTCGGCGGCGGTATCGCCGGGCTGACCCTGGCCGCGCGGCTGCGCCAGCGCGGCGTGCGCCCCACCGTGATCGACACGATCAGCAGTTACAGTCATCACGGTTCCGCGATCACCCTGTGGCCGGCGGGCAGCCGGGTGCTGCGTGACCTCGGCCTGTGGAACTCGTTCATCCACACCAGCGCGCCACTGCGGCGCTATGTCGTGCACGATCGTGACGGCGCCGTGCTGCGTACCTTCGATCTCGAACGATTGGGCGCGCGAACGGGTTTGCCGCGAGCCACCCCGCGCGCCGAGTTGCTCGCCATCCTCGAATCCGCCAACGGTGGCACGCCGGTCGACCTGGAGACCGAGGTCGCCAGGATGCGCCAGATCGGTTCGACCGTGCGGGTGCGCTTCGCAGACGGGCGCGAAGGCGATTTCGACCTCGTCGTCGGTGCCGACGGCATCCGCTCGCGCACCAGGCAGCAGGCGCGGTTGCACACCGCCGAACGCCACTTCGGCTGGCGCATCTGGTGCTGGTGGGCCCGCCGCGGCAGCACGCCGCCGGGCGAGCTGCACGAGACGTGGGGCCTGCGACGCATCGTGGCGGCGTACCCGACCCAGGACCGAGTGGCCTGTTTCGTGGCGATCTCAGGCGCGTTCGACGGTACGGCCCCGCATCAGTGGCCGCCGAGCGACCGCCGCCGCATCGACGACTGCGTGATCCTGCGCACGCTGCGCGACGCCGACCGGGTCGAATGCCTGGACCTGATGGAAGTCACTGTCCCTCAATGGGTTCGGGGACGCGTCGTGCTACTCGGGGACGCCGCGGCCGGGCTGGTGCCGACCACCGGTATCGGCGCGTCCCTGGCGATGGAATCGGCGGCGGTACTCGACGACGAACTGGTGCGCGTCGACGCCGCGCACATCGATATCGCGCTCACCAGGTTCGCACGCCGCCGTATGCCCCGGGTGGACGCGGAGCAGCACCGCGCCAGGGTGGTCGGCGACGTCATGATGCTCGAATCCCCTGTCGCCCGGCACTTCCGGGACCTCGGATTGCGCTACTTCCCGACGCCCGTACTGTGCCGCGAACTCGACCGCTGGAACCGAGGGAGAACACCATGACCACCCCGCTCGACGACATTCCCGGGCTGTTCCGATGCGAGACGGTGCCGCGCGCCGACGCCACCGGTGAATTGCTGGCGTTGACCAAACGACTGCGCAACGGCCCGCTCGACCAGGACGTGTACACCGTGCATCAGCACGTCGATTGCCCGCCCGAAGTGCTCTACGACTATCTGCTCGATATCCGCAGCGTGGAGGAATTCACCTACAGCATGCGCAATTTCCGCCCCGAGGGCGGCACCGGGCGCTACGTCGGTGAGGACGCCACCGATCCCGGCACGAAGATCCACCTGCGCATCACCGGCAACCGGGAGGTCGGCACCGTCGACTACGAATCGGCGTTCGATCAGGGCGACGATCTGTGGATGGTGTTCTGCGGCCGCGTGTTGTCCGCGCGCCGGGTGCAGCGGCGCAGCGGCGCCCTGGTGTCGTGGACGATCTGGCGGCATCCGTACTACGACCGCAATCCCTATCCGCACCTGTCCCCGCGCCGCGGCCGCGTCTGGCCCGGGTCGATGTGGCCGCTGTTCCACGCCTGCGATGTGCTCGAACTGCGCAACATGCGCCAGATTCTCGAACATCGGCTGCCCTCCACCGTACGGGGCACTGCGTGATGACCGATATCTACGGTGCCGCGGCAGAGTTCTACGATATCGCCGGTCGCCCGTACTGGAAGCCGCGCACCGCGGCCCTGGTGGCCGCGATGTCGCTTGCCGCGCAAGCTGATTCGCCCATCGTGGACGTGGGCGCGGGCACCGGGCTGGTCGTCGAGATCCTCGGCGCGGCGGTGCCCGGCGTCCCGATCCTCGCGATCGAGCCCTCACCCGCCATGCGCGCGGCGCTCGCCAGCCGCGTGCTGGCGGATCCGGCACTGGCCCGGCAGGTGACCATCGCCGCGACCACGCTCGAAAACACCTCTTTGCCAGCGCGATTCGGCGGCTTGGTCGCCTGCGGCGTGCTCGGCTACCTTCCGCCCGCGGACCGGCGGCGGCTGTGGCGGTTGCTCGCCGAGCGACTCGCCCCGGGCTGTCGCGCGGTCGTGGATGCCGCTCCGTTTCCCGCCGATCGCACCGTGCGGCCGATCCGGGTCGGTGTCGCGCGTATCGGCCGGTGCCGCCACGAACTGTGGCTCGGATCGCGGCCCGCCGACAAGCCGGGACGGATCGAATTGACCACGCTGTGCCGGGTGACCCAGGACGGGCGAACGCTGCGGGAGTCGGCCAGCACGCAACAGTGGTGGGCGGTCGACATGCGCACGATCGTCGCCGAGACCGCCGCGGCCGGGCTCGAATGTCGCCGCGCGGGTTGGGATCTCGCGACCCTGCGGACAACGGCGGCTCCGGCCCTCGATGGTCTGCGGAGCGCTACCGCGGACTCCATCGAGCGTTGAGTCAGGTGTGATCGATCGGCCGAGGAAACACAGCCGTACCCAAGGCTATCGTCAATGCACTCGGACGGATCACACCCAGCACACAAGGAGTGTCATGCCGAATCAGATTGCCTCGGAACCGGATTCGACATTCTGGCACGGATTCACCAACATGCGCGGCTTTCGCAGGCGCGGCATCAGCATCGCCGCCGCGGACGGCG
Organism: Nocardia brasiliensis NBRC 14402; assembly: GCF_000308475.2. Taxonomy (GTDB): domain Bacteria; phylum Actinomycetota; class Actinomycetes; order Mycobacteriales; family Mycobacteriaceae; genus Nocardia; species Nocardia brasiliensis. The sequence continues at coordinate 38,691 of NZ_BAFT02000091.1, forward strand.
TGTGGGTGGTGGACACCGAGGGCAAGCGATATCTCAACGCCTTCGGCGGTCTGTGCAATCTGAGTCTCGGTGGCGCACATCCGGAAATCATCGACGCCATCCGCGAGCAGGCGGGCAAGCTGCTCTACTTCCCGATCGAACGCGCCACCCATCAGGCGGCCGACGAATACGCCCGTCGTCTGGCCGCGGTGACGCCGGAGGGGCTGAACACCGTCTTCTATGCCTCCACCGGGTCCGAGGCCAACGAGACCGTGCTGAAAATGATGCGCCAGTATCAGCGGCTCCGCTTCGGCGACGACACCACCAAACTCGGTGTGATCGCGCTGGATCGGGCGTACCACGGCGTCACCTACGGCGCGTTGAGTGCCACCGGATCCGCGTTCCGCCGCTTCCGCAAGCAATTCGAGCCGTTGACTCCCGGCTTCCATCACGCGCCCTCGCCCTACGCCTACCGCTGCGCATCCGGTTGCGCCGGGACGTGCACGCTCGCGTGCGCGGACACGATCGAGTTGATGATCGAGCGGCTGGGCGCGCACACCATCGCGGGCGTGCTCGTCGAGCCGGCGCTGGGCGTCGGCGGCGCGATCGTGCCGACCCGCGAATACCACGAACGGCTGCGCGAGATCTGCGACCGCAACGACCTGCTGCTCGCCTACGACGAGGTGATCACCGGATTCGGCAGGCTCGGTGAGTGGTTCGGCGCCGACTACTTCGGGGTGCGGCCGGACTTCATGGCGCTGTCCAAGGGCATCAACAGCGGCTACCTGCCATTCGGGGCGGTCGTCGTGCGCGACGTCGTCTACCGTGAATTCCTCTCCGCCGTCGACGGTTTCATCGCGACCGGCAGCACCACGAACGGCAATCCGCTGTGCTGCGCGTCCGCGCTGGCGACGCTGGACATCATGCAGCGCGACGGCATCGTCGATCAGGTGCGCCAGACCGGCAAGTACCTGTTCGACAAGTTCGAGAACCTGCGCGAGCACACCATCGTCGGCGATATCCGCGGCGCCGGACTGCTGATGGGTATCGAGCTGGTCAAGGACCGCGCGACCAAAGAGCCCATCCCGCAACAGCAATGGCAGGTGATCGAGGATCGGCTCGCCCTCAGCGGGCTGATCATCGGCAGCCAGGGCGCGGAGGGCCTCGGCGGCACCATCGGCATCGTGCCGCCGCTCACCATCACGACCGACGAGGTCGACGAACTCTATCGCCGCCTCGACGGCGTGCTCGCCCGCTATGCCCGGCTCACCGCCAAGGGCTGAGATCCGCGCCGCAGACAGAACAACCACCTGTACACCGATCCGAGGAGGAACGCCGTGGCGTCCATGCTGAGTCCGGACGAACTGTCCGACATCGTGCGCAACGCGGTCGCGTTGGCACTGGCCGTCGAACTCGACGACGTGACATCGGGCAAACTGCTGATTCCGGAGCTCGGCGCGGAATCGATCGACTTCCTGGACATCACGTTCCGGCTAGAGCAGTTCCTGCCGATCTCCGTGCCGCGCGACGATCTGAACGAACAGGCCGAAGACGTGTTCGGCGCGGGCGCCGCGGTCGACACCTTGCGCAGACTCACCCCGCTCGGTGCGTACCTGGTGCGCGAACGCCTGCTCGGCGTCGATCTCAGCAAGGTCGAGCCCGGCATGCGGGTCGAGGATGTGGCCGCGCTCTGGACGGTGGAGACCTGGAGTGGTCTGTGCCGGCGGCTGCTGGACACGATCCCGGAGCAGTGCCCGGCCTGCGGCGGCGCTCGGGCCTTCCGCCGCAACGACGACGGTGAGTTCCGCGCCGAATGTGACAGCTGCGGAACCGAACTCGTGGCGATCCCCGGAGACGAGCTGAACCAGAACTGGTTCGAGGAGATCCGCGAGCTCGACGAGGTCGCCCGGCTGGTCGAGCAGAGCCGGGCACAGGCGGCCGCGGCAGAGGCCGCCACCGCGCAGTCGGGCGCACCCGCCGGCGCGATCGCGGAGTGAGCGGTGTCCGGCGAAGCACCCACCCGCCGGGTGGTCGTCACGGCGGCGGAGATGGTGACCCCGCTCGGCTGGGACGCCGAGACGAGCTTTCGTGGCTTCGTCGACGGTCGCTCCGGCATCCGCACGACCTCCCGCTTCGATGCCTCCGGGCTCGGGTCCCGGGTCGCAGGTGAGGTCGCGGACGGCTTTCTCGCCGCCGCGGCCTCTGCGGGGCACCTCACCGATGCCGATCACGCGTTCGGCGCGGCGCTGCCCCGGGGCGTGCAACTGGGGCTCGCCGCAGGCGCCGCCGCGAACCACCGTGCCGCGCACTCCGATACCCCACCGGAGCGGTTCGGCGTATGCGTGGGATCGTCCGGGCAGATGTACGACATCGACGCGTTGGACGGGCTGCTGCACACCAGCCGACGTGCCGGAAAGAAAGGTCCTGAAAAGGAATTCGTCGGCCTGCTGGCCGCGCAGCGGCACAGCATGCGCAAGAACGCCGCCGCGGCGGCCCTGGCGCACGTCTGCGGTGCGGCCGGGCCCACCATGACGGTCTCGGCCACCTGTGCCTCCGGCACCCAGGCCATCGGCGAGGCCGCCCTGTGGATCCGCGAGGGCGATGCGGACATGGTGCTGGCGGGCGGCTGCGATTCCCTGCTCACCTTCCTCGGCATCTCCTCGTTCGACCTGCTCACCGCGCTGGCCACCCGGTTCAACGACCGGCCCGCCGCGGCCAGCCGCCCGTTCGACCGCAGGCGCTGCGGTTTCGTGATGGGTGAGGGCGCCGCGTTCGTCATGCTGGAAGAACTCGGGCACGCGCTGCGGCGCGGCGCCGCACCGCTGGCCGAGGTCGCCGGCTACGGCACCTCCTGCGACGCGTACCGGATCACCGACAGTCCGCCGCACGGGGAGGGGGCCGTACTGGCGATGTCGGGCGCCCTCGTCGACGGCGGGCTGCGGGCCGAGGACATCGACTACATCAGCGCACACGGCACCTCGACGCTGATCAACGACCGGGCCGAAACCCGGGCCGTGCACAAGGTTTTCGGCGATCGGGCGGCCAGAATCCCGATCAGCTCGCAGAAGTCGATGATCGGCCACTCGATCGCGGCCGCGGGCGCGATCGAATGCGTCACCTGCCTGCACGTGCTGCGCACCGGTCAGCTGCCGCCCACCATCAACTACGAATACCCGGACCCGGATTGCGATCTGGACTATGTACCGAACACCGCTCGGACACAAGAGGTGCGCGTCGCGATGAGCAACTCGTTCGGGTTCGGCGGCCAGAACGCGAGTATCGTGCTGCGCCGGTGGCCCGGCCCGGCCGACGGTGACGGTCATGGGTGAACGCGTGGTGGTGACCGGCCTTGGCGCGGTGTCGGCACTGGGCAACGACCCGCGCACCCAGTGGCAGGCCTTGCTGCGCGGGGAATCCGGGGTGGCACCGCTGCGCGAGCTGGCCGAGCACCTCACGCTGCGCGCCGGTGTCGACCGGCCCCTGGCAGCGGGCCGGGTGCACGCTATCGACCCGCGGGACTGGATCACCGATCGCAAGGCCGCCCGGGCCATGCGGCTGCACACGCATATGGCCTTCGCCGCCGCCGGTCAGGCGCTGACCTCGGCGAAACTGCATCGCGGCAACATGGACGGGGACGCGACGGGAATCACGCTGGGCGTCACGATGATCGACTACGACGTCGCCGATCTGGAGCCGGCCGCGCGCCGATCCCGGGGCGAGACCGGCGGATTCGACATCGATCGGTTCTGCGGCACCGGCTGGCGCGCGATCTCGCCCATGGTGTCGATCGTGATGCTGAACAACGCCACGCTGTGTCAGATCGCCATGCAGTACGGACTGCACGGGCCGAACGCCTCGTTCAGTCCGTTCGGGGAGGCGGGCGGGCAGGCGATCGGGGCCGCGGTGCGCATGCTCGCCGAAGGCGACGCCGAGGTCATGCTGGCCGGTGGTGTCAGCCCGCGGCTGAATCTCGCTGCGCTGCAACGCCTGCTCTACTTCGGTGTGGTCGCGCGGACCACCGATCCGGCGGCGGCCTCGTGCAGGCCGTTCGACCGCGACCGCACCGGCACCGTGCCCGGTGAAGGCGCTGCGGTACTGGTACTCGAGACCCTCGGCCACGCAAGGTCAAGGGGCGCACACGTACTCGCCGAGGTGCTCGGCCACGGCGCGGCCGTCGGCGTGCCCGACGGCCCGGAACCCGCTCCGCCGCGCCACGCGATCGAGCGCACACTGGCCGCGGCGCTCGGCGACAGCGCGCTGCCACCGCAGCGGATCGGCGCGGTGTACGCCGACGCGCCGGGCCTGCCCGCGGGCGATGCCACCGAAGCGGCCGCGATCGACGCGGTGCTCGGCGGGCACGTGCCGGTGACGGCGACGAAAGGAGCGACCGGGCATCTACTGGCAGCGGCGCTGCCGTTGCAGAGCGTCTTCGCCGTGCTCAGCCTGAACGAGCGTTACATCCCCCCGATCGTGAATCTCCGGTACCCCGCACCAAATTCGGCTGTGGACCTGGTGCGGGACAAGCCACGGCGGCTACGCGATGACACCGCCGTCGCCTGCCTGGCCGCCGGGTTCCAGGGCCAGAGCGAGTGCGTCGTGTTCGGCGCGTTCGAGGCGAAGGGGACGTGATGCGGTTCCTGCTCTACGACCGGGTACTCGAGGCGACCAAGGGCGAATCCATGGTCGCGGTCAAACATGTCACGCTCACCGAGGACCATCTGGGCGCCGGTTACGCGGGGCGCAGACTGCTCAGCGGTTCGCTGCTGCTCGAGTCGATGGCCCAGGTGGCAGGCTGGCTGGTGCATTTCAGCACCGACTTCACAGTGTCGGCGTTCCTGTGCCTGATCGATCGCGCCGAGATCGTCGGCGAGCTGCCGCCCGGCCGGGCAATGCGGGTGGAGGCGCGCCTGCTCGGCCTGAGCAGGCGGTGGGCCCAGCTCAGCTGCGCGGCCTACGACGAGACCACGCCCATCGCGCGCATCGCGCGGCTGAACTATGTGCTGCAAGACATTCGGGATCCGGCCGAGGTCGCGGCCGAGGAAAATCGGTTCCGCTACTACTCCGGGTGGCCGGTGCAGCGGATCCGGTCGGTGCCGGACAAGCCGGTGACGCCGTGAACCGGGTGGTCGTGACCGGGCTCGGCGCGGTCACCCCCATCGGGCTCGGCCGCCGCGAGTTCTGGGCCAACCTGGTCGCGGGCCGCTCCGGGGAGGCGCCGATCACGCTCTTCGACGCCTCGTCGCTGCCGACCCGGATCGCCGCCGAGGTCGCCGATTTCGCGCTGTCCGACTATTGGGACGGGCCGTTTCCGGCGGCACTGCACGCGGACCGGCAGGCGCGCTTCGCCCTCGCCGCCTGCGCCATGGCACTGGCCGACAGCGCCCTGACGAGCGCAGGGCGGTCGATGCTGGTCGGCACCGACCGGGTCGGTCTGGTGCTCGGTGCCGGGCTCGGCCTGGTGCGCATGACCGATATCGCGAACCATCTCGACCACAGCGGCCGGTTCGCGCTGCCCAGTCCGCTGGCGGGCGCGACAGCGATCGATCCGGTCTCACTGATCCGCGACCCACAGGATCTGGTGGTCGGGCTGTTGGCCGCGCACCTCGGTATCACCGGCCCGGCCACCGTGGTCACCTCCGCCTGTGCGGCCGGCGCGCACGCGATCGGCACCGCGTTCCGGCTGCTCCGGGGTGGCCGTCTGGACGTCGCGCTCTGCGGCGCAATGGATTCCATGATCAACCCGCTGGGCATGGCCGGGCTGGTCGCGCTCGGCGCACCCTCCACCGACAACCTGCCCGGCCGGACCGGCCGGCCGTTCGACGCCACACGCACCGGCTTCGTGGTCGGCGAGGGCGCGGGCATGGTCGTGCTGGAGACCGAGGCGCACGCCCGCGCCCGGTCGGCGCCCTGGTACGCAGAAGTCGCGGGCTTCGGCAGATCCCTTGACGCACACCGGTTCACCGAACCCCATCCGGCCGGCGCGGGAGCCGCGCTGGCGATGCGCGCGGCTCTCGCCGACGCGGACGTGCGCCCCGAGCAGGTGCAACTGGTCAATGCGCACGGCACCGCGACGCTGCTCAACGATCGCGTGGAGACCATCGCCATCAAGCACGTCTTCGGCAGCGCGGCAACCGGTCTCGCGGTCACTGCGAACAAGTCGATGACCGGCCACCTCATCGCCGCCTGCGGTGCGGTGGAATTCATCAGCACGGTGCTGAGCGTGCGCACCGGCACGGTGCCGCCGACCGTCAACTATCGCCATCGCGACGCCGAATGCGATCTCGACTACGTGCCGGGTACCGCGCGGCAATTGCCGGTGCAGGTGGCGCTGACCAATTCGTTCGGCCTCGGCGGCCAGAACGGCACCTTGGTGGTGCGCCGGGCCGCCGACGACGTGCTGACACCAGTCTGAGAGGGGCGGCGCATATGCACGTGCTGTTCGTGAATCCCGACGTCCGGGACAAGAGCGTGATCTACGGCAACCGCATGCTCAACCCGGTGCCGGTGAACCTGGCCTACCGCGCCGCCATGACCACGGTCGAGCACCGGGCCACCGTGCTCGACGAGAATGCTACGCCCATCACCGATTTCACCCGTTTCGCCGATATCGATCTGGTGGCGGTCACCTCGAAGTTCTTCGGCGAGCGGCGCACCGGCGAGCTGGTACACGGATTCGGCGCGCTGGGCATACCGGTCGTCGTCGACGGGTACTTCCCCAGTTACGACCCGCAGGCCGAGCGGATCGGCGCGGCCTCGGTGGTGCGCGGCGAGGTCGAGCAGGTATGGCCGCAGATACTCGAGGATGCGAGCCGCGACCGGCTACGGCCCGTATACACCGGCGGGCCGGTGGATCTGGCGACGCTGCCGCGCTACGGGCCCGAGCATCTGCCGCCGCACGACTACGTGTTCCCGGTCGAAGCGACCCGGGGCTGCCCGTTCTCGTGCAATTTCTGCATCGAGACCCGCTATCACCACGAGCGCTTCCGTACCCGCCCGATCGAGCACGTGCTCGCGCAGATCGACGCGCGCAGCGGCGATTTCGTACAGTTCTCCGATATCAACATCGTGGGCAACCCACGCTACGCCCGGACCCTGTTCGCCGAACTCGCACCGCGACAGGTGCTGTGGGGCAGCCAGGCGACCATCACCATCGCGCAGCGTCCGGCGCTGGCCGAGGCGGCCGGCCACGCCGGGTGCATGCTCGTCTTCCTGGGCCTGGAGTCGGTCCACCCGCAGAACCTGGTCGCCTCGGACAAGAGCTGGAGCCGCCCGGCCGACTACCGCGCCCTCATCGCCAGGCTGCACGACGCGGGTATCGGGGTGATCGGGTCGTTCGTCTTCGGCTTCGCCGGTGACACACCGGATGTGTTCGAGCGGACCCTGGAGTTCGTCGTCGAGAACGAGATCGAGATCTGTCATTTCAACCCGCTCGGCAGCGGTCCGGGTGTACCGCTGCACGCGGAACATCTGCGCGCGGGCCGCATGATCGACCCCGGTCCCGGCGGTCCCTCGCACCTGCGGGCCTCGGTGGCCCCGATGTCCATGACGGTCCGCCGGCTCGAGGACGGCCTCGAATACCTGTACACCCGAACCTATTCCCGGGAGCTGACCCGGCAGCGCCTGCGCCGATACCGAGCGGACGCCGACCTGCCCGGCCCCCGCTCCGCGGCGAAGAAACGGGCGGTCATCGGCCTGAACCTGGCCTACCGCAGAGCAGTCGAGCGGCACTACGGAGCAACCGTCGGCGCGGAGCGACTACCGTGACCCGCACCGCATCGAATTCGGTACTGCTTCCAGCTATTTCGGTCCCGACCGCGCTGTCGGCCGGGGTCGATATCGCGGCAGTCGGCCGGATACGGTCCTTACTTACCACAGGAAATGCGTTCTGCGAGCGAGTGTTCCGTCCAGACGAGATCGCCTACTGCACCGCGTTCCGAGATCCGGCACCGCATTTCGCGGCCCGGTTCGGGGCCAAGGAAGCCACGCTGAAGGCCTTGCACCTCGGACTCGGGGTGCCCCCGGCGACCCGGCGGCTGCGCGATATCGAGGTATGCCGCACGACCGGCGCACCGCGCCTGCTGCTGCACCACCGCATGGCGACGCTGGCGCGGCGGCGCGGACTCACCGGCGCCGCAGTGACGTTGAGCCACGACGGCGACTATGCGCTCGCATGCGTGCTGCTCGCCGGGCAGGGGTGGCGATGAACCGGCTGAACGATTCCGTCGCCCTGGTGACCGGCGCCGCGGGCGTCTTCGGTACGGCCATCGCCACCCGGTACGCCGAGGAGGGCGCCACGCTGGTGCTCACCGATGTCGACACGACCCGGTTGCAGGCGGCGGTGAAGGCCGTCGAAGCCGTTGCCGCCGCACCGGTTTCCGCGTTCGTCGCCGACCTGACCGAACCCGCCGAGGTGACCCGCCTGTTCGCCCACACCGACGAGACGTGGGGCCGGCTCGACGTGCTGATCAACAACGCGGGCGGCGCGCTGCGCTCGCCGCTGGTCTTCCACAACGACGCCGACTGGCGCCGGATGCTGCGGGTGAACCTCGATACCGTCTTCTATTGCAGCAGGGAGGCGGTGCGCCGGATGCTGCCCCGGCGCAGCGGCCGCATCATCAACGTCGCCTCCGCGCTCGGCTTGACCGGCGGCGCGGACGAAGTCGCGTACGCGACCGCGAAGGCGGCGGTGATCGGCTTCACTCGCAGCGTGGCACAGGAGGTCGGGCGCCGCGGTGTCTGCGTCAACGCGATCTGCCCGACGCTCGCCGACAGCGGAGTCAGCCGGGAGTATTTCGGCGGCTTCGAGGTCGATATCCGCGCGGTCGCCGCGTATCTCGCGCGCCGGGCGGCGATGCCGCGCCCGATCGCGCCGGAGGACGTCGCCGACGTCGCCGTTTTTCTCGGCGCTCGCGAGAGTGCCTACCTCAATGGGCAGGCCATTCTGGTCGGCGGAGTGGGATAGGAGTATCCGTGCGGTTTCTCATGGTCGACGCGATCACCGAAGTGGACGGCGGCCGCCGCGCCGTCGGCGTGAAGAACGCCGCGATGAGCGAGGACTACTTCGCCGACCACTTCCCGCAGCAGCCGATTCTGCCCGGCGTGCTGGTGCTGGAGGCGATGACCCAGCTGGCGCGCTGGCTGGTGCTCACCCACAGCGAATTCCGCACCACCGTGGTGCTCAGTGCGGTGCAGCACAGCAAGTTCATCGACTTCGCGGTGCCCGGCGATCGGCTGACCGTCGAGGTGGACCGCATCGAGGGCGGGAACGGCGCGGGCCCGGTCCCCGGCGCGGAGCTGGACTTCCGGGGTGCCGCGCAGGCGCACGGCCGCAAGATCGCGACCGCGACCTTCCGCTGCCGGACCTACGCGCTCACCGAATTCGAGGATCCCGCGGCGACCCGCCGCCACTATCGAGTGCTGCGGCTCAACGGATCGAAGGTGAGCGGGCAATGAGGCATCGGGTGGCCGTCGTCGGCGCGGGCGTGCTGTCCTGCCTCGGTATCGACTATCGCAGGCAGTGGCGGCGAATCCTGGCGGCCGAGACCGGATTACGGCGACGAGACGGCGACGGCCCGCCGGAGCTGGCTTATATCGGCGCGGTGGACGATGCCGAGCACCCCGTCGCGCTCGCCGACCGCAAGCATCTCAAGCGCCTCACCAGGGCGTCCCGGCTGGGCGTGTACGCAGCCGATCTGGCGATCGCCGACGCGGGCGCGGTGTTCCGGGCCGCCGCGCCGCCGCGGCGCGGAATCTATATGGGCTCCAACGAGAACGAGGACGAGAAGAACTACCTCGACCGCTTCGCGCCGGTGCTGGCCGGTGCGCGACGCCCCGACGGCACCCTCGACTACACGCGGCTCGGCCAGGCGGCACTGCGCCGGGCCAAACCCGATTTCCTGCTCTCCGGCCTGCCGAACGCCGCCCTGTGCCAGATCACCATCCGGCACGAGATCTGCGGCGCGAACAGCACCTTGGTCGACGGCTCGGCCATGGGATTGTGCGCCGTCGGCCGGGCCTTCCGTGCGGTGCGCGACGGCCGGGCCGACGTCGCCGTCTGCGGTGGCACCGACGCGGGCGCCGACGAATTCGCCCGCCTCGCGCTGCGAGAGTTCGGGCTGGCTTCGGCCTGCGCCGACGGTGTGCGCTCGGTTCGGCCGTACGACCGGTACCGGGACGGCTATATCTGCGCCGAGGGCGCGGCCGCCCTCGTCCTCGCCGATCTCGACCTGGCACGGGCCAACGACGCGCACATCCTCGCCGAGATCGTCGGTTTCGGCGCCGCCACCGACCGCGGCCGCCCGCTGGCGCCCGACCCCGAGGGCAGCGGCGTGCGCGACGCGCTCGTACGGGCCGTGGCCGACGCTGCCATCGATCCCCGCGCGGTCGGCTACATCTATGGTCACGGCGATGCCACCGCGAGCGGCGATCGCTCCGAGCTGCACGGCATCACGCATGCGCTGGCGCGGCGAGACCGGTTGCGGCTCACCGGAACCAAGGCCGCGACCGGGCACATGGGCCCGGCCACCGATGTCGCCGAAGTGGCGTTCGCCTGTCTGAGCGTGCGGGACGGCGTCGTGGCGCCGACGCTCAATCTCGGCGCGGCCGACGACGCGGCCCGCGCGGTCGAGATCGTCACGCATCGGCCGACCGCTCTGGACGCGCGGTTCGCGATCACGCTCAGCCGCAACGTGGATGGACCCGAGGTCGCCGCCGTGGTGCTCGGCAGCGCGTGAGCCCCGCGTGCGGTGGCCTTCTAAACGGACGAAAGGCGCAGTATGACAGCAGATCTGGCAGGGCGGACCGTCTTGATCACCGGCGGTTCCCGCGGCATCGGCCGGGCGATCGCACTGGAGTTCGCCGACCGCGGCGCGGACGTGATCCTGACCTACTGGCGCAAACGATCCGCCGCACGTGAGGTCGTCACCGAGATCGAGCGAAAGGGCAGGCGCGCCCTCGCACTACGCGTCGACGTCGGCGAAAAAGACCAGTTGAAAAAGCTTTTCGCGGATATCGGCGAGCAGTGGGGCGCGGTGGACTTCTACATCAACAACGCCGCCTCGGCGATCATGAAACCGCTCTTCGCGCTGGAGACCCCGCATTGGCGCTACACCCTCGACACCAATATCACCGCGGCGCTGTTCGGTTGCCGGGCGGCCTACGCACTCATGCCGCAGGGGCGCGGCGCCATCGTGCTGCTGTCGAGCATGGGCAGCCGCCGCTACCTGCCCAGCTACGGCGGCTTGGGCGTGTGCAAGGCGGCGATCGAATCGATGGGGCGTTATCTGGCCGTGGAACTCGCGCCGGGCGTGAACGTCAACACCGTCTGCGGCGGGCTCATCGAAACCGATTCGGTCCGCGCGCTCGCGGGCGCGGACGAATGGGTGCGCCAGGTCGCCGAGGCCGGCCCGATGCGCCGGATCGGCACGCCCGAAGATCTGGCCAAGGTCGTCGCCTTCCTGTGCACCGACGACGCGAGCTGGATCCGGGGCCAGACCATCGTCGCCGACGGTGGCGCCTCACTCACATCCTGAGCTCAGACGACTAGGAGATGCTCTCGTGCGCACCGTGATCGAGGAAACCCGCGACATCTACGACCTGACCCACCGCCAGATCACGCTCACGCCGTCGGGGCAGGCCATGATGGCCTATCTCTGGCAGGACCGGGGCGGCTACGTCGGCCAGCTGAGCTGGACCACCCGCGATCAGCTGCGCGAGATCGCGCACACCTCGGGCTTGGCGCCGGGCCAGGCCGTGCTCGATCTCTGCTGCGGTACCGGCGGTATCGCGCGCTACCTCGCCGAGACGACCGGTGCCACGCTCACCGGTCTCGACTACTCCGAGCCCGCGATCGAGATCGCCCGCCGCGCCCCCGCCGCGGTCCCGATCCGGTTCGACCACGGGGATGCCCGCGAACTGCCCTACGCCGCCGCGACATTCGACGCCGTGGTGAGCGTGGACAGTCTGGTCATCGTGCCGGACCGCCACCGCGTGCTCACCGAATGCGCCAGGGTGCTGAAACCCGGCGGCCGCCTGGCTTTCACCGACGAGGTGCTCACCGGTCCGATCCCGCGCGACCCGGCGACGTTGCGCGCCTTGACCGTCTACGGTCGCTTGTTCGCGCAGACACCGGCCGGCTATCGGCGGCTGCTCGCGCACGCCGGATTCACCGATATCGAGGTCCAGGACAGCACCGAGATGTTCATCGCGATCAACGAGCGTTGGGCCGAATCGTATCGGCGCTTCGCGGTGCAGGGCCGCGAGATCCTGGGCGACAAGCTGTTCGAGGACGGTCTCGGCTTCTTCGAGACGCTCGCCGCGCAGGGGGCGGCGGGCCGGCTCGGACAGGTTCGCGTCCACGCCACGCGCCGGACCGGGTAGCGATGACCCGCTCCCCCGGCCCCGATCACGGCGCGACCACGATACCCTCGGCCACCACACTCGCTGTGCTGCGCGGTGTTTCGAAGACGTTCGGCAGTGCGGACACCGCCGTGCACGCGCTGGCCGAGTGTGACCTGACCATCGCGGCGGGCGAATTGCTCGTCGTGCTGGGCCCTTCGGGCTCGGGCAAGACCACGCTGCTCAATGTGCTCGGCGGGATCGAGACCCCGACCACCGGGGTGATCAGCATCGACGGGCACACCCTCACCGACCTGGACGCGAAGGGCATGGCGGGGCTGCGGCGCACCACGCTGAGTTTCGTCTACCAGTTCTTCAATCTCGTGCCGACGCTCACGGCGGCCGAGAACATCGCCGTGCTGGCCGAATTGACCGGCGGACCGGTCGGCGTCCGGGTACACGACGTGTTGACCCAGGTCGGCTTGGCCGATTGCGCGGATCGTTTCCCGGCGCAGCTCTCGGGCGGTCAGCAGCAGCGGGTCGCGATCGCGCGAGCGCTGGTGAACCGGCCGCGGCTGCTGCTGTGCGACGAACCGACGGGCGCGCTGGACCTCGACACCGGACGCAGCGTGCTGGCGCTGCTGCAACGCCTGTGCCACCGGGCCGACCACGCGGTCGTACTCGTCACGCACAACCAGGCGATCGCCGCCATCGCCGATCGGGTGCTGCGCATGCGGTCCGGGCGGATCGTCGCCGACCTCCGACAGGCCGCTCCCCTGCCCGCCGACGAGGTCGCCTGGTGACCCGGCATCCGACACTGCACCGGAAAGTGTTGCGCGACATGCGCGCCCAGTGGCCACAGTTCGCCGCGCAGACGATGATCATCATGCTCGGGGTGGCGCTGTTCACCGCGTCCTACGGGGCCTACCGGAATTTGAACGCCTCCTACGACGGCACCTTCGAGACGGAACGTTTCGCCGATGTCTGGGTGAGCGGCGGGGACACGGCCGCACTCGCGGCAGCGGCGAACGCCCTGCCGGAGGTCGCGGATGCGGTCGTGCGCGCGCAGGTCGATCTGCCGCTGCGGGTCGGGGCGGACAAACTGCGCGGCCGCGTCGTCGGCCTGCCCGCCGACCGGCCGCCGGCGGTGAACGCCCCGACGCTGCTGTCCGGGCGGTACCCGGGCGCGAACGAGGTCCTGGTCGAACACCATATGGCCGAGCACTTCGGGTTGCGCAGCGGCGCAACGCTGTCCGTGCTCGGGCCCGGCGGGTGGCGCGAGGTGACCGTCGTGGGCGTGGCCTCCTCGGCCGAATACCTCTGGCCCGCGCGCAGCCGCCGCGACATGTTCCCGCTGCCAGATAATTTCGGCGTCCTCTTCGCCGCAGAGCCGCTGGCGACCGCGCTGGCCGCCGGCGCCGCCGAGCAAGTGGTGCTCCGCTTCGCCGAACCGCCGAGTTCCGACGCGCTCACCCGGATTCGGGAACTGGCCGCCACGCACGGCGCGACGGAGGTGCTCACCCGGGCGGAACAACCGTCGAACTGGTTGCTGCGCATGGATATCGACGCCTTCGGTCAGCTCGCCTATCTGTTTCCGCTGCTGTTCCTGAGTGTCGCCGGTCTGGTGTCGTATGTGCTGCTGCATCGGCGGGTGCGGGCCGAGCGCCCGGTGATCGGCGTGCTGCTGGCCGGCGGCGTGTCGCGCGTGACGCTGCTGTGGCACTACCTGCAGTACGGGATCGTGGCGGGACTGGCAGGCGCATTCGGCGGAATCCTGGTGGGACTCGCCGGATCCGGCGCGTTGAGCCGGGTCTACCTCCGGGCGATCGACCTGCCCGCGTCCGCGGCGGTCGTCGAGATTCTGCCGATCACCCTGATCGGCGCGCTGCTGTTCGGTGTTGCGGCGGGCGCACTCGGCGCGCTCGCCCCGGCCCTGCTCGCCTTCCGCACACCGCCCGCGGCGGCGATGCGCGGCACCCCGCCGCCGGGGCCGGGCCGAATCAGCCTGCTGGAGCGGGTGGTTCCGGTGCTGCGCCGGCTACCGGCCCGCTGGCTGCTGGTACTGCGCGCGATCGGGCGCAGTCCGCGGCGCACCTGGAGCACCGTGCTCGGCACCGCGCTGTCCCTGGTGGTCATGCTCACCTCGTGGACGATGCTCGACACCATGACCGAGGCGTTGGACGTGTCCTTCCATCAGGTGCAAACCGCCGACGCCCGCGTCGATTTCACCGTCCCGGCCGACCAGCGCCGCCTTACCGAACTCACCGGGGCCGCAGGTGTCGCCGCCGCCGAACCGATGGTGCAGATGCCGATCACCCTCGCCGCGAACCGCGCCACCTATGCGACCGTGCTGATCGCGCTGCCGCGCGACACCACGATGCACGGACTGCGGCCGGTGCCGGGGAGCCCGGCCGTCCGGCCGGAGCGCGGCCTGCTGGTCGGCAAGGGCGTCCGGCAGCTGCTGGGCGTCTCGACTGGCGACCTCGTCGAGGTCGAAGTGCCTGGCGCGCAAGCGGTTCACGTGCCGATCGCGGGCGTGCTGGACGAACCGATCGGCACCTTCGCCTATTGCACGCTCGAGCAGCTCGATGCACTCGCCGGGGCGCCGGTGCCGATCAACTCCGCCCTGCTGCGCCTGGCACCGCACGCCGACCCCGACCAGGTCCGGCGGGCACTGTCCGAGCGGCCCGGTGTCGCGGCCTACGAGGATCTCGACGAGGTGAACCGGTTGATCGACCGGTACGCCGGGTTCTTCTTCGTGTTCATCGGCGTGATGCTGGCCCTGGGCGGGCTGATGGCGTTCGCGATCATCTTCACCACCATGTCGATCAATATCGTCGAGCGGCGGCGCGAGGTCGGCGTGCTGCGCGCCGGGGGGATGCCGCACGGCATGCTCGCGCGCCTGATCACCGGTGAGAACCTGCTGCTCACCCTGCTCGGCATCGGGCCGGGCCTGGTGCTCGGGGTGCTCGGCGGGCACAGCTTCCTGTCCACCTACGCCAACGACCAGTTCCAGCTGGATCTGGTGGTCCGCCCCGGCACGCTCGGCAGCGCGGCACTGGTCGTGCTCTGCGTGGCGACCGTGTCGCTGCTGCCCGGGCTGCGGGCCGTGCGCGGCCTCGACCTCGCCGCGGTGCTGCGCGAACGATCCGAGTGAGCCGCCAGGAGGTGCGCTGATGAACCATTCCGCCTTCGTCACCGGTGGAAATCGCGGGATCGGGCTGGCCATCGCCCGTGAGCTCGCGCGCGGCGGCAAACCGGTGGCGGTCTCGATGCGCAAGGGCGCGCCACCCGACGGATTGTTCGGCGTCCCTTGCGATGTCACCGACGAACAGCAGGTCGACGCCGCGTTCGCGCTGATCGAACAGGAACTCGGCCCCGTCGACGTGCTGGTCGCCAACGCGGGCATCACCAGGGACGTGCTGCTGGCCGCGATGACCGAGGACGAGTTCGCCTCGGTGGTGGACACCAATCTGGTCGGCGCGTTCCGGGTGATCAACCGCGCGGCGCGGACCATGATCCGGCAGCGACGCGGCCGGATCATCCTGGTGTCGTCGGTGACGGCGCTGCTCGGCTCGGCAGGGCAGACGAATTACGCGGCCTCCAAGGCGGGCCTGATCGGGCTGGCTCGGTCGCTGGTGCGGGAGCTGGGCGCGCGCAACATCACGGTCAACGTGGTCGCACCCGGGTTCGTGGACACCGACATGACCGCGTCGCTCACCCCGCAGTGGCGCGCCGAGGTCACCAAGAAGATTCCGCTCGGCCGGATCGCCGCGGCCGCCGAGATCGCCAGGGTGGTGGCTTTTCTCGCCGGTGCGGACGCGGGCTACATCACCGGCGCGGTGATTCCGGTGGACGGCGGACTCGGCATGGGCCACTGACGGCCGCCGCGCAGCGCGGCGCGGTCGTCGTCGTGCCCGTTGCCCGCGGCGCCGGCCTCGAGCAGCGCGATCAAACCGGTCTCGTAGGCCACCGCGACCGCCTGCCCGCGCGTGCCGACCGACAGCTTCTGCAGCACGTGGTGCACGTGGCTGCGCACCGTGGTCGCCGAAACCGAGAGTTGCCGGGCGATTTCAGCATTCGAACGGCCGTGCGCGAGGAGTCCGAGCACCTCGGCCTCGCGCCGGGTCAGGCTGCCTGCCACCTGCATATCGGAGTTGCGCGCCACCGCGGGTGCGACGACGTGGTCGAGGCCGCCGACGATCTGCGGCGGCACCACGAGCCGGTTGCCGACCGCCACCACCCGGATGGCACACAGCAGCTCGAACGGTGAGCAGCCCGAGGACAGCAGTCCTCGCACGCCCGCACGCACGAGCTTGACCGCGCGCGCGACTTCTTCCTCCGGCATCACCATGATCACCTTCGCGGCGGCGACGAGCTCGGCCAGGCGGTGCTTTCCTTCGACGGCGCCGACGAGCAGCACGACGTCGGGCGCGTGCGCCCGGACCGCTCCGAGTAAGGCGTGGCCGCCCGAAACATCGTCCACCACATCGATATCCGGCTCACGGTCGAATTGTGCGCACAGCCCTCTGCGCATCAGGGCGCTGTCCGCGCAGACCACGACACGGATGGTCACCTGCCGGTGCGCCGCGGCGCCGGAGCCGCGGCCCTCGTTCACCGCCGGAACAGGGACGAGTGGCGCGAGTGTGCCGCGCGATTGCGGTGCGCTGTGATCCGCTGGATCGGTTCCATTGCGTGACAAGCCATCTCACGCTCCCATCATTCCCAGCGAATGCTCACCAGGGTAGCACGTAAACAGTTCGACCATCGCTTTGTTCCACTGACGATGGAATGTACAAATCAACGATTTTAGCTGTGCACGTTGTCGTTTCACCGGACGCGATAATCCGTTCTCATTCCGGGGACCGAGCTATTCGATCACCGTATCCTTCCCGCATCCTTGCGATGCCCGCCGCTATTTCCCGCCCGATCGTGCCCGCCGCCGCAGCGAGCGTGGTGCGGTCCACGGTCCATCGCGGCAGTCGTTCCAGAAACTCCCCGACCCGCGCCATAGCGGCGATCAACTCGTCCGCGTCCGCG
Source organism: Nocardia brasiliensis NBRC 14402 (assembly GCF_000308475.2). Taxonomy (GTDB): domain Bacteria; phylum Actinomycetota; class Actinomycetes; order Mycobacteriales; family Mycobacteriaceae; genus Nocardia; species Nocardia brasiliensis. Next base: position 56,046 of record NZ_BAFT02000091.1, read on the forward strand.
CCGGCGGTACTCGGCGCTATCCGCATTTGCAGCGTAATTGCCCCGCACCGCCGCATGATCAAGCGCGCGATCACCGCCTCGGCGTAATTCTGGACCGACGGGCGGGGCTGCGCGCCGATCGCCCGCGGGGACAGCACCAGCCTGCCGAGCAGGCCGACCCGGCGATAGCCCGCGAACAGCGATGCGCGCGCGGCGCGCCGCAGCATCTCCTCCAAGGCCGCGGCCACCTGCGCCGCTTGGTGCCGGTCCGGCTCGGCCGCCGCGATCGCCGCACCGGCCAGGCCGGCCGCCAGATCGTTGCGATAGTGCGTGCGCAGCCACTGCGCGGTGTCCGGCGCGGCGTGCGACAACTGCTCGAACACCGCCGCGGACAGCAACGTCGCGCCGATGGGGATCAGCGCGTCGCTCAGCGCTTTCGACAAAGCGACCAGATCCGGGCGGAAGCCGCGACCGGTACAGGTCAGGAAATGGTCGATATCGCAGCGCCAGAAACCGCTGAATATCTCGTCGACCCCGACCAGGAAGCCGGCGCTCGCGCGGTGCCGCTCGATCTCGTCGAGCACGCCGGGCGATATCTCGAGGCAGTCGTAACCCTGCACGAGTTCCAGCCAGACCAGCGCGAGATCGTCGCGGCGCAGCGCCTGCCGCAGGGCGGCGGTGTCCTCGGGATCCACCTCGAGCACGTCGACCGGATAAGGGCTGAAAGCATTCCGGTCGCGGTCGCGGAAGAACGAACTGGTTCGGCTCAACGCCAGCGAGAGCGGGCCCTTCCCGGAATAGTTGCCGCGCAACGTGAGCACGGCCGTCCGGCCGGGCCGGCAGCACAGCGCGGTGAGCACCGCGTTGTCGACGGCGCTCTGCCCGCTCACCGCGGGCAACAGGAACGGCAGTCCGGTCAGGCGCGCGAGTTCGCGTTCCAGGCGCGAGGTTTGGTCACCGGTGCCCGTCGTGCGAATCATCTCGACCGACTGCACGTTGTGTCCGCGGAACGCGGGACCGGTGCCGGACGCCAGATCCGTGTAGACGCGAGTGCCCCGCCGATAGGTGACACCCTCGGCCCGGTCGAAGGTGACGTTGATCGCGGCGAGATCGATCGCCCTGGTCTGCCAGGTGTTGGCGTGCATGCGCAGGCGGGCGCTGCGGGTCGCGGTGCTGTACCGCATGCGCTCGATCGCCGCGCGTTCGTGACGACCGGTCGGACGCCAGCGAATCACGGTCTCGCACAGCATCTGCATGGCGAGCCCATTGCCGCCGAAGGTCGACACGTGCGCGATGCTGTCCATGGTGTTGTTCCACAGCGCGAACATGTCCCTGGTGAACGAGACCGTGCCACAGGGCATCTCGTTGCCGACACAGACCTCGCCCAGAAAGGCGAGGTCAGCGCAGGTCGCGGCGGTGCGCCAGAAACCGAGCGCGCCTTCGGCGCCGAGCAGGCCCCAGGCGACCGGGCGTCCTTTCGCACGCTCTGCCGCCAGTGTGCCGCGCAGCGCGGCCGCCTCGCCTGCTGAAAGGCCATCGAGGACTACCACATACGAATCCCACCCGGTGGCGAGCAGACCCGAGAACTCTTCGGCGGAGTCCACGATCCGCATGTCGTCGGCGACGAGCGCCCGCAGCCCGGGCACCGCATGGCCGAAGGCGTAGTACGCGGTCCCGGTGGGGTCCAGCACGAGAACGCGGCAGTGCCCCCCGGCGGCGCGGCGATTGTGCCGATTGCGCAGGTATTTCGCCACGGTGCCGAGCGCCTCGACACCGGAATTCACGAACACCGAATGCCATGCGACGCCGGTGGTGTCGCCGCTGCTGAGCAAGCGATGCAGCAGATAGGCCGCGACGACGCCGTCCGGCGGCACATAGGTGCTTGCCAGCACCATGTTCGGCGAGCGCGCGGCAACCCGTTCGGCCAGTACTTCGCGGACCCGATCGGATGCGCCGGGAAATGCGCCCGGAATGTATCGCGGTGATCCTCGGGAGCCTTCCGGAGCTACGCCAGTGGACATTGCCACGCTCCTTGCTGAACTCATCCGAGGTGCGGCGGTGCCTCGCTGAACCCGCCTGCCCACTTATGGTGGACATGATCAATTGGTGTCAGAATAACCGCGGTGAATCGGGTCATCATCGGACGAATGATGAGCCGGATATCAACACTTGTCGGATAAGCCCGCGATACTGGTACGATCGCGTACCCCGCACTGTGCCAATAGTTTCGGCACGGCGTCGCATTCACGTCACGGTCGCGGAAATACGGTCCGGCGCGGATTCACCCGACGGTGACGACGCGACTGTGCCAACCGGTCGAGCCGTCGGGGAACGGCGGTGCGCGATGGTCGGTCTGGGTGATCCCGGCACGGTCGGTCGCGCGCACGCGCAAGGTGTGCGTGCCGGGTTCGGCGCGCCAGCGCCACGTCCACTGCCGCCAGGTGTCGAGGGAGTATTCCGCGGCCAGCGTGGCCGGTTGCCACGGCTGATCGTCGACCTGCACCTCGACCGCGTCGATGCCGCGGTGCTGGGCCCAGGCGACACCGGCGACCACGACCTCCCCGGCGGGCACGGTCGCGAAGGAGGCGGGCACGTCGATCCGGGACGCGGTCTTGATGGGCGCCTGTGCGGCCCAATCCCGTTCGGTCCAGTACGCCTCGGCACGGTCGAACCGGGTGAGTTCGAGGTCGATCACCCATTTGGTGGCGGAGACGTAGCCGTAGAGGCCGGGCACGATCAGCCGGGCCGGGTAGCCGTGCGCGATGGGCAACGGCGCGCCGTTCATGCCGACCGCGAGCAAAGCGTCCCGGCCGTCCAGGACCGCCGAAACCGGTGTGCCCGCGGTGAATCCGTCGACGCTGCGGGACAGCAGCATATCGGCCTCGGGACGCACACCCACCTCGGCCAGCAGTTCGGCCAAGGGGTATCCGGTCCAGACGGCCGTGCCCGCCAGCTCGCCGCCGACCTCGTTGGAGACACACGTCAGCGTGATCATGCGCTGCACCGCGGTTCGCCGCCGCAGTGCGTCGAAATCCCACTCTCGGGGCCGCTCCACCAACCCGTGCACCCGCAGCCGCCATTCGCCACTGGTCAGCGCAGGCAGCTGCAAGGCCGTGTCGACCCGATAGAACCGATCATTGGGCGTCACGAATTCGGTGAGCCCCGGAACCCGCGGCGCCACTTCGGGACTCGGCGCTGCCGCCGCCTGCGCCCGCGGCACCACGAACTTCGCCCGATCCGCCACCACATCCCGCAACCGCGCCCCGATCCACTGCCCTGCCACCCCCGCTCCCATCGCAACCGCCCCCACCCCGCCGCAAGCGCCAGAAACCGCCGCCGCGAACGATGTTCCGACGGCCTGCCTTGGACTACAGGCTGCACAGCCCGGGCCGTTTCCCGACCCGGTGCGGACTCTGCCTGGCCCGATTCCGCGCCGGCCGGAACACCCCCGGCGCTACCGCCTTCCGCTGATGCCGCCTCCTGCGGACGATTGACGCCGACCGACCGCGCGAGTGCCCGCCACCACGAAGGGCGCGCGTCTTCGTCTGGAACCTGCACGGTCCCCGCTATTTTCGTATCCGACATGCGAGTTGCGCCGCCGGGTCGCTCACTGTCCGGAAGTCCTTCGGCTCCAGCAGGTTTCGCCGTCGATGCCGCGTTGGCAGCCCTCGCGGCTCTGGTGAGCAGGCGCAGGGCCAGGACTCCGGCGACCACGCCGACTATGGTCGGCACAGCGAACAGCGGTGTGGCGGTGGGGCGTTGGAGGGCTGCGCCGAGGACTATCGCGCCGAGCAGTACCAGTAGCGAGGTGCCGAGGGGGCGTTTGCGCTCCAGTACGCCGAGCACCGCGGCGAAGATCAGCATCACGGCGGCCATAGATATGAACAGGGCGAGTTTGTCGTTGCTACCGAAGCGGCGGATCGCGGCGTCCTTCAACGCGTGCGGGGTGTGGTCGACCACCGACGCGCCCATCGCGTAGAAAGGCGAGGCGGCCGGATCGAGCACCGAGGCGACGAGATGGCCGACGCCGAGCACGGTCAGCGCCGCGAGCACCCCGGCGAGCGCGGCCGCAAGGATACCGCGTGCAGGGCGCTCGGCGACCGCATTCGGATAGGGCTGTGCCACACTCTGTTTCATGGTTCGCTCCTTCGTCGAGCGTGGGCGAATAGAACTCCGCGGGCGTGACACCGCCGATCCGTTACGAATCCCGCTCCGAAGTACGGATCAGGCGAGCCCGATCTTCGCGATGGCGTCCCCGGTCGGCTTCGGTGAACCGGCGGCCGGTTCGTCGGTGACGGCCAGGACGTCGACGGCGGCGAAGCGCGTCACCACCGCCGGGCCGCTGGGCAGCTCGGTCATCACACCGACCGAGCGCGTCGCCCCGTCGGTGGCGACCAGCCACATCTGATAGGAGCGCCCCGGCGCGGGCGCGGGTACATCCTCGAAAGACGCTGTGGCGGCCCCGATTCCGGCCGAGGTGTACACGACGAGCCGACCGCCGCCCGCGACCGGCGCGGACCGGACCAGCACGTCCGGCTGGGCGAGCACCACCTGTGCGGTGATCCCGGACGGCGGCTGCGTGCTGTTGCGGTACACCACCGCACCCGCACCGATCGCGACGACCACGGCGGCGGCCGCCGCCACCCAGCGCAGTCGCCCGATCCCCCGTTTGGCCGGTGCACCGGCGGAGATGTCCAGCGCCCGCAGCAGCGTGGCTTCCAGCGTCGGTGGCGGCGCCGTGGCATCGAGTACGGTCAACGCCGCCAACGTTTCCCGCACCCCGGACACGATCGTGGCGAAGGCGGCGGCGACGGCCGGGTCGGCCTCGCGCAGCCGGTGCTCGATGGTGCGCCGCTCGAGCTCGGCGACCGCGTCCATGGCGTACGGGTAGGCCAGATCGAGCAGATCCCTGCCGGACCGCTCGGTGTCGTTCATCGGGTATCACTCCCTGTCAGGCAATTCTCCAGCCGTTTCAATCCGTCCCGGATCCGGCTCTTGATGGTGGGCAGCGGCACCGCCAGGTGGTCGGCCACCTCGCTGTAGGTGCGGCCGCTGTAGTAGGCCAGCGCGACGGCCTGGCGCTGGATCTCGGTCAGCGTGTCCAGGCAGTCCAGCACCGACTGTTCGTCGAAGCGCTGCCCGACCTCCTCGGCGACGACATCGTGGTCGCGGCCCAGATGTGCTTGGCCGTATGCGATGTCGCGGGTGGCGGCGGACTGTTCCCGGCGCACCCGGTCCACCGCCCGCCGGTGGGTCAGCATCATCAGCCAGCCCATCGGACTGGACAGCTTGCGGTCGTAACCCGCCGCCAGCGACCAGACCTGCAGATACACCTCCTGGGTGATCTCCTCGGCCGCGGCGTGGCTGCGCAGGATGCGCAGCGCCAGGCCGAACACCCGGTGGCTGGTCGCCCGATAGAACTCGGTGAACGCGTCTCGATCGCCGGACGCCACCGTGTCCAGCAGCCCGAGCAGCCGCCGGGTCAGCGCCGCTTCCTCCGGATTGTCCCGGGGCGGACAGGACGGTCCGCCGTCGCCGCCGGTGCGGCGCAGGCGGATCGCGGTGAGCTTCGGTTCCTCCGGCATGGTCACCTCCCCGTTCCACCGCAGGCGAGGGCGAACAGGGTAGGGATCTGCGACAGCAACACGTCGAGCTCGACTCCTGAGGGGAGGGACCATTGGCGGACAGTGGGGCAGATCAGGCAGCGGGCGGCATGAGCACGGTATCGATCATGTACACGGTGGCATTGGCGGTCTTGACGCCGCCGCAGATCACCGACGCGTTGCCGATCTTGATGTCGTCACCGGTGCGCGCGACCGTCACGGTATCGCCCTGGACGGTCTTGTGCGTGCCCGCGATGCGATCCGGACCGACCTGGCCCGGCACCACGTGATAGGTGAGGATCTTGGTGAGCGTGGCCGAGTCGGTCTTCAGCGAATCCACCGTGGTCGGATCGATTTTCGCGAACGCCGCGTCGACCGGGGCGAACACCGTGAACTGGCCGCCGTTGAGCGTATCGACCAGATTCACCTGCGGGTTGAGTTTGCCGGATACCGCCGCGACCAGCGTGGTCAGCAGCGGATTGTGCGAGGCCGCGGTCGCCACCGGGTCCTGCGCCATCCCGCTGACCGAGCCCGCACCGGTCGGCACCTGCTGGGCGTAGGCCGCACAGCCCGGGCCGACCAGATCGCCCGCGGCGGCAGCCGCGGACGTCGTCATCGCCGCCGAGGACGAGGTCTCGGCAGCCGTATCGGACTTGTCGGACGAGCAGGCCGACGCGCCGGCCAGCGCCGCGCTGAGCATCATCGCTGCCACGACCGAACGTCGCATAACTGTCATCGTTGTCTTTCGCTTCCGTCGAGACGGCTCGCAGCCGTGCTGGGGAGTGGACGGAACGGAATTCGCCTGGCCGACAGCGGCGGATGGGTCGAGTTCGGGACGAGTTTTCGGGAGCAAGCGCACCAACGCGTCCGGCCCGGTGGAGTGGACTCCACCGGGCCGGACGCTGAGGCTGTGCGCTACCGCCGAGCTCAGCTCGGCTGTGCCTCGACGACCTTGGCGCTCAGGTGCGCCTCGATCGCCTCGAAGATGCGCGGACGCAGTTCCGCCGCGCTGATCACCGCGTCCACCGAGCCGACCTCCACGGCGCGCTGGATGTTGTGCACCCGGTCGAACTCCGCGGCGACCTGGCCGAGCTTCTCGGTGCGCACCGAGGAACGCAGCTCGTCGAGCTCGGCCTTGAGCGGGCCGCGCTCGGCGACCGCGGCGGCCGCGACCCGCGCTTCCAGCTCGCGAACCCGCTCGTCGGCGGCGGTGCGGGCGTTCACGTCACCGGCGAACACCACCGCGGCGGCGGGCGCGCCACCGAGTACCGAGGCGAACGAGCCGTCGATGGCGAGCGCGGTCATGTTCGGGTTCAGCGTCTTGGAGAAGACGACGAACGCGCCGCCGTGGTACCGCGAGATCACGCAGAACACGATCGGCCCACGGAAGTTGACGATCGCGCGGCCGATTTCGGCGCCGTACTCGAGCTGCAGCTTGCGCATCGATTCCGGGGAGCCGTCGAAGCCGGACAGGTTCGCCAGCACCACCAGCGGCCGGTTGCCGCTGGCCGCGTTGATCGCCCGCGCCGCCTTCTTCGACGACCGCGGGAACAGGGTGCCCGCGGTGTAGGTGTCGGGGCCGTCGGTGGGCGGGAAGCCGCGGCGCGGCACCGACTGCGATTCGATGCCGAGCAGGCACACCGGAATACCGCCGAGGTGCGCGTCCTGCACGACCGCGGTCTCCGCGTCGGCCATGCCCGCCCACCGTTCCAGCACCGGGTGGTCCTGGTCGGAGACGGCGCGCATGACGGTGCGAATATCGAAGGGCTTCTTGCGATCCGGGTTCGCCTTGGCCGAGAAGATCTCGCCGACCGTGGTGAAGTCGCTGCCCGCGAGCAGATGCGGGAAGTCCGAGACGTCGCGGTCGATCGGATCGGAGGTCTCCGCGCGCCGCGGGTGCAGCTCGCCCGGTGCGATGTAGGTGTGGTCGTAGTGCGACATCAGCACCTCGCGGGCCGCGAGCAGGTTCGGCGCCCAGTACTGCGCCTGCCCGTTCGGGCCCATCACGCGGTCGTAGCCGCCGATGCCGAAATTGTCCTCGGCCGAGACGCCGCCGGAGAAGTCCAGCGCCTGCTTACCGGTGAGCACCATCGCCGAGTCCGGCGTCATGACCAGGATGCCCTTGGTGTGCATGAGCATCGTCGCCTCGGCGTTCCAGTACGGCTGGGCGCCGACGTTGATGCCGGAGACCACGATGTTGATCTCGCCGCCGTCCTGCGTGAACTCGACGATCCGCTTGAGCGCGGCCGCCACCCAGTCCATGTTCTCGGTACCGGACTTCATCGAGATGCGCGCGCCGGAGGAGAGGGCGTACCACTCCAGCGGCACCCGCATCTGCTCGGCCAGATCCAGCGCGGCGATCACCCGCCGGCATTCCGGCTCGGAGAGCGCGCCGAGCGACTTGGTCGGGTCGCCGAGCAGGATGACCCGATGGACGCCTTCGGGATGGCGGGTGGTCGGCGTGCTGACCACACCCGCGACCATCGCCGCGGAGTTGAGCCCCTTCGGCCGGTCGACGGGCACCAGCCGGTGCGTGTCGTCGAGGTCGTACTCGCGGAAAGTGCCGAGCAGACCGGTCAATTCGTACGGGTACACGGTGTTGCGGCTGCTCGCGCGCAGCACCTTGAGCCGATAGTCGTCGAGCGGCTCGACCAGGGCGGTGGAAGGCTCTTCCACGATCAGCTCGTGACCGCCGGTGGCGTCGAAGGAGATCCGCATCGAGGTCTTGTTGAGCTCACCGGTCTGCGGATCGCGCTGGCGCGCGATGAACAGCATCTCCTCCAGGCCCGCGCCGGCCGCGGTGGGCAGCACCCGGTCCGCGATCACCAGCAACTCGGTGCGGGTGAGGCTGCTCGGCGGCCACACGTAGATCACGATCCGGTTGGTGTTGAAGCGGTTCTTCGACGGCCGCCGCGACTGGGCCCGCCGGATCGAGTCCAGGCAGGTGGCGATGGTGTTCTCCGCCGTCGGCAGCGCGATCAACCGGCCCTCGTGCTCACGCAGCTCGGTCAGGTCGCGCACCTGGGCGAACGCGACGAGGCGGTCGTCGGACGGATTCTCCTGCGCCACACAGCGGAACAGGTAGACCTCTTCGTCCGAGGACGGCAGGCGGGTCAGGTCGAACTTGCTGAGCCGTTCCATCTGCATCCGCTGCGCGATGTAGGGGTGCAGGCCGCGGATCAGCCGCTGCTCGACCATGCCGCTCGGCGAGGGCTCGAAGGTGAAGTGATGGTGCATGACGTTGGCGCCACTGCCCGCGACCGTGGCGGTCAGCCTGCGGACCTGCGCCGGCAGCGGGTACTGCTTGACCACCTCGTCGAGCAGCTGCGCCATCACCGCGAAGTCCTCCGGCTGCTGCGGCCAGGCGAGGTAGATGTCGGCGTCGACGGCGTCTTCCTCGCCGGCCAGCTCGGCGAGACCGCGCAGCGCGTCGCCCAGCGCGTCGAAGCTCACCGCGGCCGAGGCCACCGACGAGTCCGCCCGCTCGGCGACCACGAAGGTGCAGCCCGCGGCCACCGTGGTGCGGACCCCGAGCAGTTCCTTGTTGCCGTAGTACCGGCGGGTCAGCACCTCGAGCATGATCGCGTTGTCGAGATCGTCGCGGTTGAGCCGCTGGCCGAGGATCCGGACCAAAGGCTCGGTGCTGCGCACCATTTCGGCGATGCGCTCGGCGCGATCCGGCGCGTCCGCGTGGGTGTCCAGGTAGCGCAGGTGGTTGCGGATGTCGGCGTAGACCCGCGCGCGGTTGCGGCGCAACAGCGGCTGACCGAACCAGGAGAACACCAGACCGCGCGCGAGGTCGGCGACCACCGGGAAGCGGACCTGGGTCGCGGCGATCAGCCGTTCCAGGGTGCGGGCCGCGGGCTCGTGCTGCGCCTCGTCCGGCGGGGCCTCGCCGAGCCAGGTGCGCACCAGCGCGGTGACGATCGAGGCCGCGACGGACGCGCGCTGCTGGGCGAGGAAGATGCGGAACACCGCGGACTCGAGCTCGGGCGTGCGATCCAGCTCGGTCACGTCGTAGTGCTCGAGCGCGCGAGACAGCTTGGCCTGGAACGCTTCCGGGAGTCCGGCCCGCTCGACGTCGAGGCTCTGCAGGTAGGTGTGGAAGCGTTCCCGCGCACTGTGCACGTGACCGCCGATCTCGTCACCGGCCTGCCGGTTGCGGCTCAGCTCGGCGAGGTCGGCGAAGACCTCGATGAGGTCGAGTTCCTCGGTGAGCGGACGCTGGCCGTCCTCGACCGACGAGCGACGCGCGGCGAGGTAGTCGTCGAGCACCCGGCCCTCGTCGTGCGGGTCGACGTCGAAGCCGAGCAGCAGGCTGCGCAGATCCTCGAGGCCGCGGCGGGTGCGCTCGCGCGCGGGCAGCGCCGCGGGCGCGGCGGGCAGGTCCAGCTCGATCGTTTCCGCGGGACCCTCGTCTTCGGCGTCCGCCTCGTCGCTGAGCGGCTCCAGCCACAGCATCGGCGCGCCGGTCTCCACCTGGGTGCCGACCGAGACCACGCACTGCTTGAGCCGCGCGTTGAACGGCGCGCGCAGCACCGTCTCCATCTTCATGCTCTCCAGCACCAGGACGGGCGCGCCCGCCTCGACCTCGGCGCCGATCTCCAGCGGCAGGGCGACCACCAGCGCGGGCGCGGGCGAGCGGACCACGCCGCCCTCGTCGCGGCTGACGCGGTGCGTCACGCCGTCCACCTCGACCAGGTGCACGGTGCCGTGCGAGCCGGTGAGCAGGCGGTAGCGGGTGCCGTTGACGACGATCTGCCCGGTGTGCTCGTCGAAGCGGTCCAGCTCGACGTCCGCGGTACGGATGTCGTCGCCGGCCTCGACGCCGACGCGGAACCGGTTCGCACCGACCCGCGCGACGCGCGCGCGGTAGCTCACCCCGCGCAGCGCGAGATCGAGCGCGCGGCCGCTCTCGTGCTGCACCTGCGGGCGGCCGCCGGCCGCGGTGGACAGCAGGCGTTCCTGTTCGGCGTGTTCCTCCTCCTCGTACGCGCCGATGGCCGCGGCGGCCAGCGCGACGGCGGAGTGGCGGTGCGAGACGAGCCTGCCCTGGGCGCGGACCCGGTCGATCCAGCCGGTGTCGGCGCTGGCGTCGATCACCTCGGGCTGATCGAGCAGGTCGATAACGAAGCTCTTGTTGGTCGCACCGCCTTCGATGATCACCGTGGTGTCGGCCATCGCGCGGCGCAGCCGGCCCAGTGCCTCGTCGCGGTCGCGACCGTAGGCGATGATCTTGGCGATCATCGAGTCGAAGTCGGCCGGGATGGTGTCGCCCTCGCTGACGCCGGTGTCGACCCGGATGCCCGGACCCGCGGGCAGGTCGAGGCGGGCGATGCGGCCCGGCGAGGGCGCGAAGTCGCGGTCGGGGTCCTCGGCGTTGAGCCGGGCTTCGATGGCGTGGCCGCGCTCGACCGGGGGCTGCCCCTCGAGCTTGCCGCCGGACGCCACGTGCAGCTGCGCCTTGACCAGGTCGAAGCCGGTGGTGGACTCGGTGATCGGGTGCTCGACCTGCAGTCGGGTGTTCACCTCGAGGAAGGCGAAGATCCGCTCGCCCGCGTGGTAGAGGAACTCGACGGTCGCCGCGCCGCGGTAACCGACCTTGACGGCCAGCCGCTCGGCCGAGGCCTTCAGCTCGCCGACCTGCTCCGCGTTCAGCAGCGGCGAGGCCGACTCCTCGATGACCTTCTGGTTGCGGCGCTGCACCGAGCAGTCGCGCACGCCGAGCGCCCACGCGGTGCCCTGACCGTCCGCGATCACCTGCACCTCGACGTGGCGGGCGCCGGTGATCAGCCGCTCCAGGAACACGATGCCGCTGCCGAACGAGCGCGCGGCCTCCTGGCTGGTGCGCTCGTAGGCGTCGGTGAGTTCGTCGGCGCTGGCGACCATGCGGATACCGCGACCGCCGCCGCCCGCGGTGGCCTTGAGCATCAGCGGGTAACCGATCTCGGTGGCCGCCGCCAGCGCGGCGTCCAGGCTCTCGACCGCGCCGCGGCTCCACGGCGCCACCGGCACGCCGACCTCCTCGGCGATCAGCTTCGCGCCGATCTTGTCGCCGAGCTTGCGCATCGCGTCGGCGTTCGGGCCGATGAAGGTGACGCCGATCTTCTCGCACAGCTCGGCGAACGCCGGGTCTTCGGCGACGAAGCCCCAGCCGACCCACGCGGCGTCGGCCTTGGTCGCCACCAGCGCGCGTTCGAGCACCTTCAGGTCCAGGTACGGCCGCGCGGCCGCGGGGCCGAGGTCGTAGGCCGTATCGGCCTCCCGCACGAAGGTGGCGTTGCGATCCACGTCGGTGTATAGCGCGATGGTTTCGATCGTTGTCGCGGTCTCCGCGGCCAGCTCCCGCACGGCGTGGATCAGCCGCATCGCAGCCTCACCTCGGTTGACGATTGCGATACGCCTGAACACTCGACAGTCCCTTCCTCTTGGTAGCGCCGGCACGGTCGGCCAACGGTCTTCGCGGCTCGGATCCCCGTGCTGTGCAGCTTATTCTGCGATGCGGACGCACGGCTCGCCGTGTGTGTTCGCATGCGCGATCGGTCGATGCAAGAAACGCAGGGGTGCAAAGGTTTCGGACCATAACATGCGAAGACACCACCAAACCCCCCTTCATTCTTATTACCCGCTGGTACGCGCGCGTTACACCATCAGGTGGGTGGCGCGATCTTCGCGATCGAGACCGCGCCCGCCCCGGCGGTCACGGTGACGAACTGGCGATAGGTGCGCACCGCGGCGTCGGGCCGGACCTCGGTGATCACCACGTCGAAGCGGCCGTCGGCCATCGGCGTGATCATCACGCAATGCTGTGTACCCGCCGGTACGGACCGGATGCCCGCATCGATCACCGACACCGGCGGCACCGCGGCATCCGGCGTGGTCACCGCCCGCGCGTCGGACCCGGACCGGGCCACGTAGTAGGCGTACTGGAACGCGAGGATCACGTCCGGTCCCGACGCGGTCGAACCGCTGCCGTTGCCGCGCACCAGCTGGTCGCCGCGGGTCGGCTGGCAGCCGGGGCCGCCGCCGAGCACCGGATCGGCGTAGGTGGCCGATTGACGCGGCGCGCCGGCCTCCGCGGTGTACACGAGCACCACCGCGACCGCGGCCATCGATCCGGCCAGCGCGACCGTGCCGACCAACCAGGGCCGGCGCGTGCGGTAGGCGTGCCAGCGCTGCGGCCGCGGCGGGGGAATCATCCCCGGCCACAGCGGCACGGCTGCGCGACCTCTGCCGCGACGTGCGGCGATGTGCCCCCCGGACATGTTCGACGACGACATGACCGCCGCACCCCCTTACCGGTGCCTGCTCAGCGCAGCCGGGCACCCCTCAATGCCGTTGCGCAGTAACAACATTGCACACCCGCGCGGACCGCGCCCGGCGAATCGCCAAGAGAGACCGCACGGTCCGCGCACGAGCGCCGGCGCGGACCGATTCGTTCCTGCCGGACGGCACTAGCCGAGCAATTGCTCGCGCACCTGCCCCAGCCGCTCGACGTAACGGCGCCAGCCGAAACCACCGCGCGCGTAATCCGCCAGCGTCCGCTCCACCAGATCCCTTGCCGTGCGCCGGTTTCCCTCGGCCAGCGCCAACGCGGCCGAGATCGCGCGGGCCGCGAACCAGGTGGTGCGGCCCGGCTCGGTTTCGCCGTAGGCCCGCTCGAGCAGCGTGCGCGCCTCGCTCAGCGCGCCCTGGGCGATGAGCACGTCGGCCAGATCGATATCGGCGACGCTGACCTCGATACCCATGTGCGACAGCGCCATTCGACAGTGCGACTCGGCGCTGTCCAGGCGGCCCGCGGCGAGTTCCACCCCACCCCTGACCTGTTCGGTGAAGGCCAGCATGTGCCGGTCGTCGAGCCGGCGGCTGTAGTCGTCGGCCTCGGCGGCCACCTCGAGCGCCTCGTCGAACCGGCCGAGATCGAACAGCGCCCGTGCCTGGTTCGCCAGGCCGCGCGCCAGACCCAGTTCGTCGCCGAGCACCCGATCGTATTCGGTAGCGCGGCGGTAGCTTTCGAGCGCGTCCTCGGCCAGCCCGGCGAACAGCTGTGCCGAGCCGCAGGCGTCCGCGCTCGCCGACGCGCCCTGCACATAGTGCATCTCGTCGGCATGTGCCTCGGCGGCCTGCAGCGCCTCGATCGCGCTGCGATAGTGTCCGCGCTCGACGTCGATACAGCCGCGGTTGTAGTCGATCTGCAAGACCTGCTTGGACGCCGCGGGATCGACGAGTTCGGCCGCCTCGGCGAGCAACTCGGCGGCCAGGTCCAGCTTACTGAGCATGATCGCGTGGAACGACCAGCAGGTCAGCGCCCGCACCCGATGCTCGGACCGGGCGTCGACGGTGTCGATCAGCGCCTCGAAATGCCGGTTGGCCTCGCTGTACCAGGCCCGGGCGTTCCACGCCTGATGCATGGTGATCGCCAGGCGCAGTCCGGTTTCGGTGTGCGCGGTCCCCGGCGCGCGGGTCATGGCGGCGAGGATATTGGGCCACTCGGCGAAGATCGCGGCGACGCTGGCGGCGGAACTGAATCCGTCCCGGCTCTCGATCGCGCAGGCGTGATCGAGGCACCACATCGCGTGCCTGCGGTGCAGTTCGGCCGTTTCCCCCGCGGCGGCGAGCCGGTGCGCGGCATGGTCGCGCACCGTCTCCAGCAGCACGTAGCGGCGGTAGTCGCCGTCGGTCAGCACCGTGAGCAGGCTGCGCTGCGCCAGTTCCGACAGCACGTCGGCGACCGCGGCGCCGCCGAGTTCGGCTGCGGGAACGATGGATTCGATGGCCTCAGGGGCGAATCCGCCGACGAAGACCGAGCTGCGGCGCAGCACCGTGCGCGCGGGCGCGTCGAGCAGCTCGTAGCTCCAATCGAGCGCCGCGCGCAGGCTGACGTGCCGGCCCCCAGCGGCATCGGGACGGCCGCCGACGAGCAGGCGTACCCGGTCGTCGATCCGGTCCGACAGTTGCGCGACGGTCAGCGTTCTGGTGAGACCGGCGGCGAGTTCGATGCCGAGCGGCAGCCATTCGACGGCCGCGCAGATCCGCAGCACCGCGTCGCGGTCCGGCTCGGCCAGCGGGCCGTCGACCCGCTCGGCGAACAGGTCCACGGCCGGTCGGCGATCCAGCGCGCCGACGGGCATGACCTGCTCGCCCGGATGATCGAGCGCACGCTGCGAGGTGACCAGCACCGAAACCCGGTGCGCCAGCAACGCGTCGACGGTCGAAATGACTTCGGCGAGTAGGTGTTCCGCGTTGTCGAGGACCACCAGCGCGTCGGCCAGACCAGGGGCCGGGTCGGCGAGTTCGGCACCCGGCACCGCGTCCATACCTGCCGCCGCGGCGAGGGCGGGCGCGATCTCCGCGCCCTGCGGCAGCGCCGCCAGCTCGACGAACACCACCGCGCGGCCGGTGCGGGCCACCACGCGGGCAGCCTCCAACGCGAGCCGGGACTTGCCGCTGCCCGCCGCCCCGACCAGCGTGACCAGGCCCGCGCCCGCCACCCGGCCGACCAGCTCGGCCAGTTCGTCCGCGCGGCCGAGAAACGAGGTGTCCGGAACCGGAAGGCCACTGCCCCAGTGCTTTTCGTCCTCCCCCTGGGCCGTTGACAGGCGCAGTGCCGGATCGTGTCGCAGCATTCGATCGCGCAGCTCGATGGTCGCCGGTTCCGGCTCGACGCCGAGTTCCTCCGCCAGACCGCTACGCAGCCGATCCAGCACCGCCAACGCCTCGGGCTGGCGGCCGGTGCGGTACAGCGCCAGCGCCGAGAGCCGATGCAGCGGCTCGTGCAACGGCTGCGCGCCGGCCAGCCGGGACAGCTCGAGCACGGTCTCGGCCGCAGCGCCGGCGGCCAGCGCGGCCTCGATCCGCGTCACCACGAGGTCGAGCCGCCGCCGCTCCAGCCGATCCGCTTCGAAATCCGCGAACGGCACCCCGCGCAGGTCGGCCAGGGCCGCGCCGCGCCACCACTGCAACGCCTCGGCGGCCGTCGCGCGCACCTGCGCGGTCCGGCCGGCCCGCTGCGCCACGGCGATCCGCTCGGCGGCCGCCGTCACCGCGGTCAGGTCGGTGACGGTTGCGGTGGTGGAGTAGCCGGTGGCCGAGCGCACGACCAGGCCGGCGTGCGGGCCCAGGGTGCCGCGCAACCGCGACATCAACGACCACAGCCGCTCGACGGGCCGGCCGCCGCCGTCCTCGCCCCACAGATCCGCCACCAGCGTGGCATCGGCGATCACGGCGCCGCGGCCCAGCGCGAGCCGCACCAGCGCCGCGCGTTCGAGCGGCCGATCGATGACGATCTCGCGATCGCCGTCCCGGACGAGCACCGGGCCGAGCACCTGGATCTCCATAGCTGCGCCGCGCCGGCCGCGGCCCCAGCGGAACCGTTGCCGCGCTTCCCCTTTCGACGTCCGCCGAGCAAATGCCGGTACTCGGATGGTACGCGCGATGGACACACCCGCCGAAGAATGCCTCGCGGTGCTCGTGCCGCCGCACCGCGGGTCCCCTCCACCGCATTCTCCGGCGGGAACACCCCCGGAAACAGGCGAGTGCCGCCTGCGTGATCCAGGTTGCCGCGCCGACCTTTCCGCTGCGTTTCATCCGCGTCTCACCGCTGCGGCGGGGCCGCGGCCCTCACCTGGCCGGGCGCGCGTGACCCGGCGATCCCGCATAAGGTTGGGCACGACACGCGAAGCGGCGCCCGGCTGCGGCCGGTGGCAGGAGCGAAATGAGCGCGGTGCGGGACAACAGCGGGGCCCAGGCGGGTGCGGCGGCCTGGCGTGGCAAGCGATATGTGGCGCTGGGCAGCTCGTACGCTTCGGGGCCGGGTATCGCGCCGCGGGTGCCGGGCACGCCGCGGCTGGCCGGGCGCTCGCAACGCGACTACCCACACCTCGTGGCCGCGGCCGCCGGACTGTCGCTCACCGACGTCACCAGCAGCGGGGCGACCTGCGAGCACCTCCTGCACGCGCGGCAGTTCCGGCAGCCGCCGCAGCTCACCGCGGTCACGCCCGAGACCGACCTGGTCACCGTCACGATCGGCGGCAACGACATCGGCCTGACGCCGTACCTGATCGCCCGGCGCCTGCCGCGCCCGCTGCTGCTGCTCCCGCCGCTGGCCTCTCTGGGCGACGCGCGCGCGGTCCGGCGGCGATTGCCGACGGTCGAGGATCGAATCGCCGCGGTGCTGCACGCGATTCGGGAACGCGCACCCGAGGCCACGATTCTGGTGGTCAACTATCTGTCGGTGCTCGGGCGGCGCGCGCCCACCGATTCGACGGTCGATCGCCACTATCGCGCGTTCGCCGAATCCCTTGCCGCACATACCGCCGCGGCCGCCGAGCAGTTCGGTGCCGAGCTGATCGACGTGCGCACACCGAGCCTGGACCATGCCGCCGACTCGGCCGACCCGTGGACCGTCGACTTCTACTTTCCTTGGCCGGGAAGGACCTACGACGGAGCGCCGTGCCATCCGACGGCAGCGGGGATGGCCGCGGTCGCCGACCTCGTCGTCGGGCGGCTCGCGGCGCTGTCCCCCGCCGATCGCTCGCATCCCTGATTTCGTGGCTCGCCGGAGTCACGGCATCGCGCCGGCCTCGGCTCTCGGCGCGCGAAACGCTCGCACGAGCAGATAGAGCAGCACACCGAGCGGCGCGAGCATGATCGTGAACACCAGCAGCGGGCTGATCAGCAGCGCGGGCAGAGCGCGCTGCCGGCTGTCCAGGAAGATCCAGCGCCCCAGGAACAGGTCGAACGCGATGAAATGCGCCCAGGCGGCCGCGGCGCCCGCGCTGCCTCCGAGTAGGACCTGCATGCCGGCCAGGTCCGCGCCGGACACGGCCGACCACACAGTCCCGAAGTCCGGCAGCACGACGATCGCGTAGATCAGCATCGGCGGTACGCAGATCAGCGGGGAGGCGACGATGGTGGACGTCCACCGCCACCACGGGGCGAGGATCATCAACGCCCAGAACGGGGCGGCGGTATAGAACGTCAGGTCGAACAGGAAGCTGGTCATCGGACACCGCCGCCGGTCGAGACCAAGGCCGGCGCGGCTGGTTTCTGCGGTGCCGCACCGCGCAGGATCACCACGACCGAAGCTGTTGCGGCGAACGCGATTACGCCGAAAGCGAGCAGGGTGAGCGCGTCCGGATGCACCACCGACTGACCGCGCAGGGCCTGCCAGGTGAGCACCGCGAGCAGCGCCGCGTAGGCCACGCCGGCCACCACCATGACGCCGCGTCGCGCCGGCACCTCGCGCAGCGCGGGCAGGCGCCGGGCCGCGAGTTCCACCGCGATCAGCACCAGCGGAATCACTTGCAGCGCATGCATGCCCAGAAAATGCGGGATACGCAGATCGCCGCCCACGGTGCTCCAGCCGAGAATCGGCAGGCCGGGACCGCCGTCGGCGAGACCGACGGTATGCGCGCCGCGGATCGAGCCGCCGCTGTCGAGCTGGGCCCGGGTCGGTTGGGTCATCAGCATGCCGAGGGCCGCGCCGATCACGGAAAGTACTGCGCCGGAACGGATCGCGAAGTCACGGGCGCGATCGCGCGCGGGGCTGCGGAACAGCGCGGCGGCGGCCAGCACGGTGGCCAGCCAGACCACGATGATGGTCGAGCCCATCGCCGACCACAGCGCGCCGTTGAGCGGGGTGGTGAAGTTGAAGTGACTGGTGGTGCCCCGGACGATCTGGATCACGATGATCACCAGTTCGATGCCGAGGCCGATCGCGGCGACGGTGCCCGCCCACCACGCGGCCCGTCGCCAGGCGGTGAGCTGGTCGATCAGCCAGGCCCAGGTCACGGCGTAGATCAGGGTGGAGAGCGCGAATTTCACCGCCTTGGTCCAGATCGGCAGGCCGGTGAGCACGCGGTCGTCCACGATCATCCCGCCGATCGCGAAGACGGTCAGGAGCGCCATCGCGGCGGCGAGCAGAAGTAACGGGCGATGCCAGTGCAGGAAGGCGGGACGGCCGGCCGCGGGCCGGTATGCGGAGGTCATGGGTGCTGCTTTCGACGAGCCAGGCAGACAGACAGTGCGGAGTACTGCTATCGATAGTTGTACTATCTAGCGTGATTATGGATAGCTGTACTTCCCACTGTCAATAGCCCCGACCGAGCAGGAGTCGCCCATGCGGATCGCCGAACTCAGTCGCACGAGTGGCGTGCCGCCCGCGACGATCAAGTACTACCTGCGCGAAGGCCTACTGCCACCCGGCCTACGCACTCACCACAACCAGGTGGAATACGGCGACCAGCACGTCAACCGGCTGCGCCTGATCCGCGCGCTCGTCGACATCGGCGGCATCTCGATCAGCGCGGCGGGCGAGCTGATCTCCGTCCTCGACACCGGCGACCTGACCGCCCGCCAGGCCCTCGGCGAGGCCATGTACGCACTCGGCGCCCGGCGCTCCCCGGTCGGCGCCGACCAGCAGACCGCCGCCGAGGCCGACGTGGCCGACCTGCTCGCCCGCCGCGAATGGTCGGTCGACGACGAGAACCCCGCCCGCCACACCCTGACCGATGTGTGCGCCGCGCTGCGCCAGCTCGGGCACGCCGACGTGATCGCCAAAATGGACGACTACGCCGCGGCCGCCGAAGCCGTCGCCGCGATCGACATCGAACTCGTCCGCGGCGTGCCGACGGTCGAGCGCATGACCGAAACCGCCATCGTCGGAACGATTCTCGGCGACACGATGCTCTCCGCGTTACGCAGGCTCGCGCAGGAGCACGTGTCCGGCCGGGTGCTGCCCGACGAGGACTGACTCACCGGCGTGCCGTCGCGCGCGACCGGTTCCAGCTGTTCCACGAGTCGGAATCCATTCGCTCGTGGATACTTTCGCGCACCTGGGTGCGCATCGGCTCCGGCAGGCGATCGATCGCGGGCAAACTGTCGGGCGACAGCACGGTCAGATAGCCGACGTCGAACGGCTTACCCTGCTGCCAGCGATCGATGTTCTGGTCGGCGATCAGTCGTTCCGGATTCACCACGGCCAGCGCCAGCACGGTCGCCATCGCGCTACCGAGCACGGTGCGCACCAACCACATTCGGCGCAGACTGAGCACGGCCGCGAGCACCAGCAGATAGACCAGGCCCAGCCACAGTTCGCAGACCTCCACCAGCAGCCGGAGCACGGTGAACCCGTAAGCCTGCTGATAGGTCCACATCCGGCCCAGTGCCGACGCGACGATGATCAACGAGAGCACCGCCACCGCACTGAGCAAGGCCCGCAACCACATCCGGTCGCCCGCCGTCGCCTGATCAGCCCACCGCAGCACCACCAGGAGCACGGCCAAGGTCAGGATGCTCACCACCGACAGCTGCCAGAATCCGGTCCGCGCGTACTCGGCGTAGGTCAGCCCGGCGGTGCGCTGGACATAGTCGTCGCCGCCGAACAGCGCCACGAACTGCGCGATGACGAACACCGTGAACAGCACCGTCAACGCGCCCACCGGCAACACCCACTCGATCCGGCGCAGCTGCCGAACCCGCAGTCCCCCAGCACTTTCCGAAGCAGGCAGCAGTGGCGCAGCCAGCAGGTAGAGCGCACCGGCCGCGGCGAGACCCAGCACGGTGAACAGGAAGATCCACTGGAACGCCAGGCCGCCGTCGACCCGCGGCGTCACCGCGTCGAACAGGGCCGCGAACGTCGCGTCGGCCCCGCCGAGCAGCGGCACGAACACCGCCAGCAACCCGAGCGTGACCACCGCCGACAGCGCGACACCCCACTCCCGCCGCGCCGCCCCCGCCCGCATCCGCCCCACCCCGGCGAAAAGCCACTGCGCCCCCGGCACCGCCAGCAGCGGCACCGCGAACACATCGAACCAAGCCCCATTCGCCGACCTCCGGCCGACCACAGCCAGCGACGCCGCCACCCCCGCCCCCACCAGACAGCACACGAACAACCACCCCGCAGCCCGGAACACCCCCACCGCGGGCAACACCAAAACCATTGCCACCCAGAACATCCGCGCAGCCCTGTCGCCAAGCCGGGGCTCCGGCCCACGGACTGGGGCATCCTCAGCCGCGGGCACATCACCGGACGCGCGGTCATCGCCGGACACGAGAGCATCACCAATCGCGGAGTCTTCGGCGGCCGCGGCATGATCGCCGGACGCGGGCACGTCGTGGTGCGCGGGGGCGTCCTGCGCCGCGGGCACATCGCCGGACGGGGGCTCAGGGGCGGGGGCGGGAGTAGCGCGGGTTGCAGGGTTGGCCCAGATTGTCGCGTCGTTGCTGACTGTTGGTGTTGGAGTGGGTTGCGGCACGGACGTCGAGCCGTCCCCTCCGCGGTTCGATGTCACCGCCTCTCCGGCTGGGTTCGGGATCTGCGCTGCGACAGGTGGTTCGGGGGATTCGGCGAGTATTTTACGGGCGTTGCGGTCGACGGCGTAGATCGCGCCGACCGCGATGGCGGCGGCCAGGAGCCAGCCGAGGCCGGGGCGGTCCAGTGGGATCAGGACGGCTCCGGCGAGGCCGATCAGCAGTGTGGCGGCCAGTGCGCCGGGTGGGTGGGTGACCCGTTGCCAGCGTGGGATTTTCGGTGGAATACGCATCGACTGCGCAGCCGGCCGCGGCGCGGAGCGCGGCAGTTTGTGGTGGACCTGCTGCGTGCCGGACAGCGTCGAAGACATTGCTCCGGTGGCATTTTCGTGCATGACTACCCTCCTGAGGGTGTGCGGGATCGCCCCGGGACCGGATGGCGGCCCAGGGTGCGGTGGGAGTAGGAATCAGTCGGGCAAGACCACGCGGATCCGGGAGCCCGGATCGGTGACGGCGATGGTGCCGCCGTGCAGGTCCACCACCCAGCGGGAGATGGCCAGGCCGAGGCCGGTGCCGCCGCCGTCGGAGCGACCTCCGCGGGTGAATCGGTCGAAGACGCGCGCACGGTCCGCACGCGGTATGCCCGGCCCGTCGTCGGCGACCTCGATCACGAGTTCCCCGGGCAGTCGGCGCGCGGTGACGCGCACTTCACCACCGGCCGGACCGTGCCGGGCGGCGTTGTCGAGCAGATTGAGCAACACCTGGTGCAGCCGGGCTCGGTCCGCGAACACCGTTGCGGCACTGGGCTGCACGTGACTGGTGAAGTACACGCCGCGGCCCAGCGCGGCCGCCGCGACCTCGGCCTCGGCCACCACCTCGGCGAACAGCGGTGCCACATCGAGCTTTTCGCGGTCCAACGGAAACGCGCCGGCCTCGATGCTGGACAGATCGAGCAGTTCGGACACCAGCCGGCTCAGTCGCTCGGTCTGGGCGAGCGCGGTGCGCAAGGTCTTCGGATCCGGTTCGGAGACACCGTCGACGAGGTTTTCCAGCACCGCGCTCAACGCGGTGATCGGCGTACGCAATTCGTGCGAGACGTTCGCGATGAGGTCGCGGCGCTGCTGGTCGGCGGCCGCGAGATCGGCGGCCATCTGATTGAACGCCTCGGCCAGCTGCCCGACCTCGTCGCGCGAACTCGCCCGCACCCGGCGGGTGTAGTCGCCCTGCGCCATCCGTTTGGCCGCCGCGGTCATCTCCCGCAGCGGCCTGGTGATGCCGTGCGCGAGAAACTGCGAGGTGGCCAGCGCGATCACCATCGCGGCGACCGTCGTCCTCGGCGGCAGCCAGCCGATCTTGAACCGGAAGAACCCGAACGCGATGCCGCCGGCGCACAGCATGAGGATGGCCAGCTTCACCTTGATCGAACGCACCGGGTCCAACGGGCGCGGCAGCACGTCCGCCACCCAGTCCGAGGTGAGCCGCAGTCGCCGCGCGAGCACACCCCCGGACCCGGGATCGGCGGGGTCCGTGCTCACCGTGCCTCCAGGGCGTAGCCGACGCCGTGCACGGTCCGGATCAGGTCCGCGCCGAGCTTGCGCCGCAACGCCTTGATATGACTGTCCACCGCGCGAGTTCCCGCGGCATCGGCCCAGTCCCACACTTCCTCGAGCAGCCGTTCGCGGGCCAGCACCACGCGCGGGCGGCGCGCCAGCCGGGCCAGCAGATCGAATTCGAGCGGCGTCAGCTGGGCTTCGACCTCGGCCCGCCAGACCCGGCGCTGGTCGATATCGATGCGGAGATCACCGACGGCGATCACCGTGCCGTCCCGATCGGCGGCCCGTTCCACCCGGCGCAGCAATGCGTGCACCCGGGCGGTGAGCACCCGCAGCGAGAACGGTTTGGTCAGATAGTCGTCGGCGCCGACGCCGAGCCCGATCAGCTGGTCGGTCTCGTCGGTCCGCGCGGTCAACATCAGCACCGGCACCGGCCGCTCCGCCTGGATCCGGCGGCAGACCTCGAGCCCGTCGAACCCGGGCAGCATCACATCCAGCACGACGAGGTCGGGGGCCAGCGCGGCGGCCGCGGCCACCGCGCCCGGCCCGTCGTGCGCCAGGTCCACGGTGAATCCCTCGGCGCGCAACCGGGCCGCGACGGACTCCGCGATGGTCACCTCGTCGTCGACCACCAGGATCCGCCGCAGCACCTGTCCCCCACCCGCTCCGTTCTGCTCCATGCACGCAAACCCTAGCCACCACCTGTGGAGAGCCGCCGCATCAAATGTGGAGATTCCGTGTGCGGGCCGGGCGCGGGACACGGCCGGATCGGATTCGGCACGACGCGCGAAGCCGGGCGGTGTTTTAGGCTGCGGACATGAATCCTCGCCTGCAATACAGGGATTGGCCTGGTGAGGCCGAGGGACGGCTGGAGTGGTTGCGGGCCGACCTTTCCGACGATATCCAACTGGACTTCCGCGACGGAACCACGTTGAACGCATTGGAGGCGGAGGTGCTGCGCCGGTTCGGCGAGTTGGCCGCGCTGGACGCACCGGAGGTCGGGCCGTTCGTCGCCGGCGTAGCGACCTACCTGGGCGAACTGCTCATCCGGCGCACCGGCGCGCGCTGGAGCTGGCCGGTGCAACCCGCCGCCGGGGATCCGCCGACGCTGATGCTCACCGCGGATTTCGACTTCGAGGTCGTCTCGCCGTGGGACATCATCGCCGCGGCCGTACGGGACCGCACCGGAACCGCGTTCACCGCGTTCGTGCGCCGGTGGGATCCCGTCGAACAAACTTCCGATCCGCACTAGGTCCGCGTTACTGCTGTGCGACCGGCCGCGGCTCGTGCTCGATGCCCTCGTGCTCGGCGCCACGGCGGAAGCGCAGCAGGCGCAGCGCGTTCGCGACGACCAGCAGGGTCGAGCCTTCGTGGATGAAAACCGCGGGGCCGATGGGCAGCCCGAGGAGCGTCGCGGGCACCAGCGCGACGACGATCAGCAAGGAGAAGGCCAGGTTCTGCCGGATGATCCCGGCAGTCCGCCGGCTCAGCGCCACCGCGAACGGCAGCCTGCCGATATCGTCGACCATGAGCGCCACATCCGCGGTTTCCAGCGCGACCGCCGAGCCGCTCGCCCCCATCGCGATGCCGACCGAGGAGTTCACCATCGCGGGCGCGTCGTTGACGCCGTCGCCGACCATCGCCGTGCCGTTGCGGCCGCCCAGCCGCTTGACCATGGTGACCTTGTCCTCGGGCAGCAACCCGCCGTGCGCGGCGTCCAGACCCATGTCCGCGGCGACCGCGTCGGCGACGCGCTGGTTGTCCCCGGAGATCAAGACGATGTTGTCGATCCCGAGTTCCCGCAGCCGGGCCACCACGGGCGCCGCCTCCGCGCGCGGGCTGTCCATCACACCGACGACACCCAGGTAGGCGCCCGCGTGCCGGACGATCATGGTGGTACGGCCCTGATCGTGCAGGTCGTCCACGATCTCGACGAGCGCCGCGGGCAGACCCGCGGGATCGAGTTCGGTGAACATGGTGCGGTTGCCGACCTCGGTGGCACGACCGTCCACCAGCGCGGTCACACCCCGGCCGGTCACCGAATTCACCTCCGACGCAGTGCGTTCGGCGCCGGCGGGCACCAACAGCGCGAGGTCACGGGTGATCGCGCCCGCCAGCGGGTGATCGCTGTAGGACTCCACGGCGAACAGCGTGGTGATCAGCTCGTCACGCAATTCGGCGCGCACCGGGACGATATCGGTGACCCGGGGCCGGCCCCAAGTGAGCGTGCCGGTCTTGTCGAACGCCATCGAACGCACCCGGCCCAGCGTCTCGAGCGGGCCGCCGCCCTTGGCCAGCACGCCCGCCTGCGCGGCCCGCGCGATCCCGGCCAGCACCGCGCTCGGGGTGGCGATCGCCAGCGCGCACGGGCTCGCCGCGACCAGCACCACCATCGCCCGGTAGAAGCTGTCCGCGAACGGCTCGGTATTGACGAACACACCGAACGCCAGGACGCCGAGCACGCCGGCCAGCACCACCGGCACATAGAACACCTGGAACCGGTCGATGAACCGCTGGGTCGGCGATTTCTGGGTATCGGCCTCACGCACCATCGTGATGACCCGGGCCAGCATGCTGTCGGCGGCCCGGCTGGTCACCAGGACGTCCATCGCGCCCGCGCCGTTCATCGTGCCCGCGAACACCCGATGCGTTTCCGGTACAGGAGTGCTACTCGACAGCGCGGCCTGCGCATCGGCGACCAGCGCCTTCTCCACCGGAATGCTCTCGCCGGTGACGGAGGATTCGTCGACACTGCTCACACCCGCAACCACGACACCGTCCGCGGCGAGCCGCGAATTCGGCAGCACCACAACCACATCGCCGATCGCCAGCTCGTCGACCGGCACCTCACGCACCGCACCGTCCGGACCGCGCACCAGCGCGCTGCCCGGCGCGAGTTCGGCCAGCGCCTCGATCGACCGCTGCGCCCGGCCCATCGCGTACTCCTCGAGCGCGTGCCCGAGGCTGAACAGGAACAACAGCACCGAACCCTCGGCCCACTTGCCGACCATAGCCGCGCCCACCGCCGCGACCAGCATCAGGAAATCGACCTCGAACCGGCCGCGCCGCACCGTCGCGATCGCGGTGCGGATCGTGAAGAAGCCGCCGAAGAAATAGGTGGCGGCGAACAGCACGATGGCCACCCACTCGGGTGCGGATACCAGGTATTTCGCGGTCATGCCCGCGGCGTAGGTGATACCGGAGGCGATCGCGAAGATCAGCTCCGATCGTTCCCCTATCCCTGCGCTTTTGTGGTCGTGCCCGGCTGCTCGTCCGTTGCTGCTCATAACCACATCATATGCATAGATCGCTATATCTGCATAGGTTGATTCCTGTGAGGTGCTCGATGGGAGGCGGCCGCGACTCGTCGCTGCTGCGCCGGACGAGTCGCGCCGATCCCTCGGTCAGCCGAGGACCGCTACTTGCCAGAGGCCGCCGTCGTTCAGGCACCTCCGGTTCTCTGAGGTCATTCGCACCTTGTCATCCCCGAAAACGATGTCCGGGCAGGCATACCTGCTGTCCCCGCTCATCAGGCGGGTCGCGGTGCCCCTCAGGTTGTAGCGGAACCGCTGGTTCGCGCTGTCGGCGCTGCAGGAGAATCCATAGACGATTCCGCTCTCCCCGCCGCTGTCCAAGCACAACCCGGTCGCAACGTTCTTCAACTGAACGAAGCCGTCGGCGACGATCTTCCACTCCCAACGCTGCCGTGACGCAGTGGCAGCGGGCTCACACGAGGCCGCGGAAGCGGTGGTGTCCGAGTCGAGATTCATGCAGCGCAGGTCCTCGTCCTCGGCATCGGGAGATCTACTGTCGAAAGACAACCGGACCACATCGCCGCTGCCGGGCTCGGCCGCGGAACTCGGTGCATGACCGACCAGCACGGTCGTCGCCGCCAGAACAATCGCAGCCGGGAGAATCCGGCCGAGACAGATGGTGCGCATTCGGTCTCCATTTCGTGGTGGGGACTGCAATGTGGGGATCACCGACCTCCTTCTATACCGGCACGGCAGCGCTCACCAGCGCATCAGCAGGTTGCCGTCGGGTCACGAAGATCGCCGCCTCGCGCGTCCGGCGACGCGAGACGCCGCTCCGCCGGGCGGGGGTGGGCGCGCGTCGCCTAGCATCGCGACATGTGATCACCGTTGCCACCTGGAATGTCCTGCATCGCATTCATGCCGAGAACTGGTACGAGGACGTCTCCAGCAGATGGCCGGACGAGGCGGCGCGCATCGACGCGGTCACCGAGCGTATCGCGGCCCGCTCCGAACAGCTGATCGCGCTGCAGGAGGTCAGCGGGGACCAGTTGATCAGTCTGCGGGCCGGATTGCCCGACCGCACAGTGCATTCCATGCAGTATCAACGCCTGCCCACGGCGCGCAGGCACGCCAGCCAGCTGCGCGATCCGAGTGAAC
Organism: Nocardia brasiliensis NBRC 14402; assembly: GCF_000308475.2. Lineage (GTDB taxonomy): Bacteria > Actinomycetota > Actinomycetes > Mycobacteriales > Mycobacteriaceae > Nocardia > Nocardia brasiliensis. The sequence continues at coordinate 82,845 of NZ_BAFT02000091.1, forward strand.
ACCTGGTGCTGATCGTCGCGGGACCCAGCCGGGAGATCGCGGCCGAATCCTTCGCCGACGACCCGGGCAAGGGCGCGCTGGTGATCACCGCCGCGGGCGTGCTCGTCATCGCGACGCACGTGACCGGCGACCGGCGGCGCGCGGGCCAGTTCCGCCGCTTGGCCGAATTGGCCTCCAGCACACCGGAATACCCGGCGGTGCTGCTCGGCGACTACAACATCGACCGCGAAACCGTCGCCACGGAGTTCGGCGCGGGCTTCACCGTCGCCGGCCTCTCCCCCGGCGCGCTGCCGACCCGCCCCCGCTCCTCGGGCGCGAAATCGCAGTACATCGATCACGTCGTGGTGCGCGACGCGACGGTGCACGAGGTGACCGTCGAGGACGTCGACGGGTTGTCCGATCACAACCTCGTGCGCGCGGCCATCACGCTGTGAACCCGCCGGGCAGATGACCCGATTCCCCGCCGGACCTGCCCGACCCGGCCGAGAATGCTCCTATGGTCGAGATCAGCCGCGGGGTCGCCACCGTGAACGGCATCCACATGCACTACCGGCGCGCGGGATCGGGTTCGGCGCTGGTGCTGTTGCACGGCTGGCCGCAAACCGGTTACTGCTGGCGGCGCGTATTGCCCGCCCTGACCGAACGGCACACCGTAATCGCCCCGGACCTAAGGGGTTACGGGCACACCGACAAGCCGACAACCGGCTACGACAAACGGACGATGGCCGCCGACGCCGCGGCGCTGCTCGAATCCCTCGGCTTCGATACCGCCGCCGTGGTCGGCCACGATCGTGGCGCGCGGGTAGCCCACCGCTGGGCCCTCGATCGACCCGATCAGATCACGAAACTCGCTGTGCTCGACATCATTCCGACGAGAGAGACCTGGCGGCGGATGGATGCCGCGCTGGGACGGCGCTTCTTCCACTGGTTCTTTCATCTGCAACCCGATCTGCCGGAACGTCTTGTCGGGCACGATATTTCCGGGTATCTGCGGTACTTCTTCGAAACCTGGACGGTCAATCGGCACGGGCTCCCCGGCGAAGCCATCGACGAATACATCCGCGCCTTCAGCACTCCCGGCGCGTTGCGCGCGGGTTTCGACGACTACCGCGCGGCCGAACTGGACACCGAGCACGACAATGCCGACGCGGGCCACCGCCTGCGCATGCCGGTGCTCGCCCTGTGGGGCGCCGCCAGCTTCCTCGAAGAGATACCGGCCCTGGAGATCTGGCGTGCGTATGCCGAAAACGTCACCGGCGCAGCCATTCCCGAATGCGGCCATTTCATCGCCGAAGAACGGCCGGAAGCCCTGCTCGCCCACCTGACCGAGTTCCTCGCCGCCTGATTGCGCTTGCACCGAGATCTGGTCACGGAACGGTCATCGACCGCGCCACAGACCGGCTGGTCTGGGAGAATTCCGGGTGGCCCTGACGCGTGTCCGCGAACGAAAGGTGCGACATGGTTGCGCTGGGACGGTTCGGCAGACAGCTCGCAGTCGGCGCGCTCACCCTGATCTGCGCCGCCGGTGCGCACGGTGTCGCGGCGGCGGTCGAGCCGAGCACCAGCCTCGGCGGCGGCTCGGGCATCCTGCTCGGGCGCGGCGCGTGCACCCTGACCACCATCGGCTACGACCGCGCGGACCGGCTGGTCGGGCTCACCGCGGGGCACTGCGCGGAGCTCGGCATGTCCGTGCGGGCCGAGCAGAGCCCGGACGCGGGCGTGGTCGGCACGGTCGCCGCCGTCGACCACCAGAACGACTATGCGGTAGTCGAATTCGACCACGCCAAGGTGCGGCCGAGCAGACAGGTCGCCGCGACCGTGATCGGAGGCGTCGGCGCACCGCCACGCCCCGGGGACGTGGTGTGCAAACACGGACGGACCACTGGATACAACTGCGGTGTCGTCTGGGATACGCACCGGTGGTGGTTCCAGAACCAGTCCTGCTCGCAGCCCGGCGACTCCGGCGGGCCGGTCACCCTCGGCGACCGCCTCATCGGCATGAACGTCGGACACATCGGCATCCCCGCCACCGACCTCCCCGCCGTCGACCTGATGTGCAAATCCGCCGCAGGCCCCCTGCATGACGTCGCCGTCGCCACCCAGATCGGCATGGTGCTCGCGGACATAGATCGCACCGGCGGCATCGGTTCCGGATTCCGACCCCTCTGAGCCCACGCGCCTCGCCGCATGTCGAGTCCCGGCGAACACCACAGCGCAGGCAGATTCGCCGAGACGCATGCGTCCGCGCCCAGCGGCGCGAGGGAGAGTGACCCGCCCAGTCCCACCCAGGTGACACCGTTGGGCGGCGGCGCCACGCGAGGCCCCTATCCCCGATGCTCAGTCCCGAGGTGCCCCTGAAGCGTGCGCCGACACGCGCTCTGCGAGCTGGACAGTTGATCACCAGGTAATGGTGGCGGAGGGCTCTCGGCCGATGCCGCCACCATTACCTGGTGATCAGTTGACCAGCTCATACGAGCACCGATGCAGACTTCGCGCGCCCGGCAGGCGCCACGCATTCGTCGCATGACCGAGCGGGTTCGAAAGGGCAGCTGAGGTGGCCCGCCGGATGCGCAGCCGTGGAATTCGCGCCCGCCTGACCTCTCGATGCGAGCGTCTCGTCGAGACTTCGCGCACCCGGCAGACGTCAGGCATTCATGGTCGCATGGGAGAACGGGGGCGGAGATCCGGGGAAATGGGGCGGGAGGCCGGGGCGGCCTGCGAGACGGGCCCCTTCGGAGCTACGCACGACCGTCGGGCATCGTTCGTAGTGGCATGGAGCGGGCGGAAGGATGGGTGAGGGTGGCCCGTACGATGGGCCGGTGCGGAATCCGGTGGCGAGCATGGCGCGGGTACGCGGTGCGTTCGTCGGCTCCGCGTCGGGGGCGGTGAGTATCGCGGCCCATGCGGTCGGTGGTGGCACCGTGTCGGCCACGCAGTCTCCCCTCGTTTTGCTGATCGCCGCGTGCACCGGGGTCGGTGTGCTGGTCGGTGTGCGACGGAACCGTTATGGCGTCGCCGAGATCATGGGGCTGCTGGCGATCGGGCAGGCGGTCGGCCACCTCGCCCTGACCGCCGCACCCGGACACCAGCACAGCGCGGGCATGTCAGCGGTGATGCTCGGCGCACACCTCGCCGCCATCCCCCTGGGTGCCGCGCTCATCCGCGGCGCCGAACTCGCCGTCGTCCGAGCCCTTTCCGCCGCAAGCCAAGCCGTGCGGGTGCTCCACACCGCCCCGGCTCCCCCGTTCGAACCGGCCTACGCGATCCCCCTCGGATCGCTCACCACACCCCGCCGCCTACTCCGCAGCTCCGGCTTCGGCCGCCGCGGACCCCCGCCCACCCCCTGACCGCAGCAGTCCCGCAGCCGCCGTATCGCCCGAGTCCCGTTGCCGAACAACAGGACTCGCCATACGACAACCGCCGCCAACACCGTCTCTGTGAGACCCGGGCCGTTACCCGGCAACGCTGCCACCCACGGCAACGCTGTCAGCTCGGCAGACGTAACCGGCTCGGCGACGCTGAGGCTCGGCGAACGTAACCGGCTCGGCAACGCTGAGGCTCGGCAAACGTAACCGACTCGGCAACGCTGTCAGCTCGGCGAACGTAACCGACTCGGCAACGCCGTCGGCTGGGCAACGCCGCCTGCCAGGCGACGCCATATCAGGCGACATCAGCGGCACTGCCACGCCACAGCTCACCGAGCCAGCGGCGCGGGCATACGCCGTCAGCGCCGCCGGGCACGGCAACGTGACCAGGTCGGCCACCCCGCCGACTCGGGAACCCGCTGACTCGGAAGGGGTGACGGACACAGCAAAGCCTCAGCAGCGCCACTGGCTCAGCGAGCTATCGGCACGACCGGCGGGCGGCCGACGCCACCGGCTCGGCAGCACGATCGCTCGGCAACGTCACTGGCTCAGCGAGCTACAGCCCGTGCCGGCAGCCCGCATGCCAGTGAGCCCGGCGACGGCTCGGTAGTTCCGTCGGCGCGGCAACGCCGTATCGGGTGACACCGCCGATACGGCCTGCGCCGACAGCTCACCGAGCGATCGGCACAGGCCAACGCACCCGGGCAGCCGGTGCCTACGGCACAGCGACGTGACCGGTTCGGCAACGTCACCGGCTCGACGAGCTACCGACACAGCCGACGCAGACAGGCGGCCAAGGCCAACCGGCTCGGCAACGCCACCCTGCTCGACCAGCAACGGCGCGGCCCACGTCGGCAGCCCGGTGAGGGCCAGCTCGGCAACGCCACCGGCTCGACGAGCAACGGCGCAGCCCACGGCGACGGCCCGCTGACGGCCGGCTCGGTAAGGCTGTCGACTCGGCGGCTCTGGGTGCGACTGCTGCGGCTCGACGTGTGCGTCTCGCCCTGACTGCACGCGGCCCGGTCGGCGTCGGGTGCGGCGTTCTCGCTCAGCGGCGCAACCGATTTCGCGAGCTGCGAACGCGGTTCATCGTGCCCCCCTCGGGCGATATCGGCTGGTTCATATTCCTTTTCTCGATCGGAGTTCCATATGCGTACCCCCACAACGGTTTCCCGTACCACTGTCCTGCTGCGTGGTGTGGCGGCGGCTGCCGCCGTTCCGCTGCTGCTCGTCGCTTGTTCATCGAATGAGAAGGCCGAGGCGAAGGCGGCGGAGGCGGTGACGATCACGGATCAGTGGGTGAAGGCCGCGGACGGCGGGATGTCGGCGGCGTTCGGACAGCTCAGCAACGGGAGCGACCAGCCGCGCACGGTGGTGTCGGCGTCGAGTCCGGCGTCGAGCCGGGTGGAATTGCACGAGGTGGTGGCGGACGCGAGCGGAACGAAGACGATGCGGCCGAAGCAGGGCGGTTTCGTGATTCCGGCGCACGGGAAGACCGAGCTGCGGCCGGGTGGTGACCACATCATGTTCATGGGGCTCACCGGCCCGTTGCGCACCGGTGCCGAAACCCCGGTCACCCTCACCTTCGAGGACGGCTCGAGCACCACGTTCACCGCGCAGGTGCGTGATTTCTCCGGCAACCAGGAGAACTACGCACCCGATCACGCGGACGGCGCGCAGGCCCCGACGCACGGTGGCTGAGCGGACCGGCGCGCGGCCGAGCCTGAACCGCCGTCGCCTGCTCGGTGGCGGTGCCGCCGCGGCGGGCGCGGCGGGGCTCGGCTGGGGCGCACTCACTGTGGCTCGCGACGAGCAACCGCCCGCCGCGATCGAGCCGTTCTACGGTCCGCATCAGGCGGGGATCGCGACCGCACCGCAGACGCACGCCACGTTCGTCGCCTTCGACTTGAAAGCGGGCGTCACCCGTGACGACATCATCGGCATCCTGAAGATCTGGACCGGTGACGCCGCCCGCCTGACCCAGGGCCGCCCGGCCTTGGCTGACACCGAACCCGAACTCGCGCAACGCCCGTCCCGGCTCACCGTCACCATCGGACTGGGCCCGGCGGTGTTCGCGAGCGTGCCGCAGCGCCGACCGGCTTGGTTGCGTCCGCTGCCGCCGTTCGCCATCGACCGCCTCGATCCGGCGTGGTCCGACGGCGATCTGCTGTTGCAGGTGTGCGCGGACGAGGCGACGACCGTGTCGCACGCGGTGCGCGTGCTGTGCCGCAGTGTCGCGTCGCTGGTGCGGGTGCGCTGGGTGCAGCGCGGATTCCGGGACGCCGCCCCGGGCCGGACCCCGCGCAACCTGATGGGTCAGGTGGACGGCACGGTGAACATCGCGCCCGGTACTCCCGATTTCGATCGGCTGGTCTGGGACGACGGTGCCGGGCAACCCTGGCTGGCGGGCGGCACCTCGCTGGTGCTGCGACGCATCGCGATGACGCTGGACACCTGGGATGAGATCGACCAGGAGGGCAGGGAACTCACTGTCGGCCGGACGGTCGCCACCGGGGCTCCGCTCACCGGCACCGACGAATTCGACGAACCGGATTTCGCCGCGGTCGACGCGAACGGCATCCCGGTCATCCCGCCGTCCTCGCATATCGCCCGCGCGCATCACACCCACGACGGGGAACGTTTCCTGCGCCGCGGCTACAACTACGACGATGCCCCGGCGGCCGGGCAGATCTCGAACTCGGGCCTGCTGTTCGCCGCCTACCAGCGCGACGTGGACGCCCAGTTCTTACCGGTGCAGCAGCGGCTCGCGGAGTTCGACGCGCTCAATGTGTGGACGACGCCCGTGGGTTCGGCGGTGTTCGTCATTCCGCCGGGGGTTGCCGCACCGGGCGGATACATCGGGCAGTCGCTGTTCGAATCGTGAGGCGGGGGTCCGCGCCGGGCGGATACATCGGATAGTTGCGGTTCGATTCGTGAACCGGCGGTCCACGCCGGGCGGATACATCGGGTAGTCACGGTTCGAATCGTGGGGCGGAGGTCCGCTGCCGACCGCGGCCGGCAGCGGACCGAGCCATTTACTCGACGAAAACGCTGCCGCCCTTGGGCAGGTAGCCGATCGTCGCCGGCGGCACCTCACCGAAGGACGCGCCCGAGCAGTCGCCGCTCGCATACGCCTTGATCGCCCGGTCGGTCGCGTTGCCGACGGAGATCTGCAGCGTCGTGTAGAAGTTGTCCTCGGCCTTGATGCAGCCGACCGGGTTGTCGTGCGCGGTGTTGTTGATGGTCACCGTGCCGGTCGCGGCCTGCGCCGTGCCCGGTGCCAGAAAACCGACCGCACCCGCGAGGGCGACCGCACCGACAAACCCAGCAGTACGAAACATTCGTGCCTCCAGTTCATTTCGATGTCGACCAACCCCGATGCCGACCTCGGTGTCTATTGCGCCTGCATTCTGACACGAGCGCGGTCCCGGCGGAAAGAGTGCAGGTGAACGCGGTGCGGCCGCCGTGCCCGGCGGGACACGGCGGCCGCGACCACGAAAAGAACCGACCGGTTCAGATACCGGAGTGCTGAAGCCGCTTGGCGTCCTTGCGGACTCCGAACGCCGTGATCATTTCCATCACGCCGAGCACGATCAACCACACGCCGACCACGACGGCCAGCGTGGCCACCGACGACAACGGCCATGCGATCAGCACGATGCCCGCGATCACGGTGAGCACGCCGAAGAACACGGTCAACCAGCGGCCCGGCACGTCCGGCTCGGACAGCGCGATCATCACCGCCGCGACGCCCCGGAACAACCAGCCGATCCCGATCCAGATGGCAAGCAGCAGAATCGAAGTCAGCTCGTCGCGGAAGCAGAACACGCCGATCGCGATGGACAGCACGCCGCTGATGAAGGCCAGCACCCGCATCCCGGTGCCGGTCGGCGCGCCGAAGGCGGCCATCAGCTGCAGGAAGCCGCTGACCACCAGATAGATGCCGAACAGCACACCCGCGGCGAGCAGGGTGACGCCGGGCCACACGAGAATGATCACGCCGAGGATCACCGAAAGGATGCCGGTGACCAAAATTGTTTGCCACGCACTGCGGGCAAGAGACTGCAGAGGACCCTCGAGCACGCTGTTTGTCGTCATGATCAGATGTTAGGCCCTGCTACACAGGTTCCCTGGACATTTGCTCCCCGAACCCGCGGCGTCGCGCTACCGCGAATTACCCGCCGTTTCCGCTCGGCGCACCGGCGGCGTCCGCGTCGGCGACGATATTGACCATCCAGCCGGTGCCGAACCGGTCCTGGCACAGGCCGAACTCGTCGCCCCACATCTGCTTCTCCAGTGGCACCGAGACCGTGCCCGCGGCCGCGAGCCGATCCCAGTAGCCGCGCAACTCCGCGGCGTCGGAACCGCTGAGGCTGATCGAAATGCTGCTTCCCGGTTTGTATTCCATGCCGGGCGGGGTATCAGCGGCCATCAGGGTGAACCCACTCGGGGTCTCCAGGATGCCGTGCATGACCAGCTCGGCGCCGGGCGCCTCCGCGTCACTGAAATCGCCGAAGGTGCTGATGGTCAGGGTGCCGCCGAACACGTCGCGGTAGAACTCCAGAGCTGCGCGGGCCGTGTCGCCGAAACTGAGGTACGGGTTGAGCCGGGAGGTCATGTCACGAGGTTAGTTGTCCTCAGCACCGGGTGCGATAAGTAACGCCTGGCGCGCCGGGGTTTATCGCCGCTGGGGGTCGGGTAGTTATCTCTCAATGGCTCTCGTCGGGTGCACTCTCCTGGGGTGAAACGGATGTGGGTCACGTTTTCGTGGGTCCCGGGTGGCTAGGAGAAGAGGGTGGCGGTTGTACTCGTGCTGCAGGCACGTGGGCTCGGTGATCTGCTCACCGCGGTCCCGGCGCTTCGTGCGCTGCGTCGTGCCAGGCCACACGACCGCATCGTGCTCGCCGCGCCGCCTCGCCTCAAGCCCATCGTCGACCTGATCGCCTCCGTCGACACGATGGTGCCCACCGCCGACGCGGGCGCCCTGCGCTGGGACGCACCCGGACCGCAGCTGGCCGTGAACCTGCACGGGCCGAGCACCGAAAGCATTGTGGCGCTGGAGAAGACCGAGCCGGGGCGCATCCTGAGCTATCGCAATCCGGCGTTCCCGGAATTGTCCGGCCCCGAGTGGCAGCCGGACATGCATCAGGTGGACCGCTGGTGCCATCTGCTGGAATCCGACGAGATCGTGGCCGACCGGCGCAACCTGGGCCTGGTGCCGCCGGTCTCCACCACCAGCCACCGGGACTGCGTGGTGGTGCACGTCGGCGCGGGCGCGCCCGCCCGGCGCTGGCCGCCCGACCGGTTCGCCGCCGTCGTCCGGCATCTGCTGGTGCTGGGCCGGGAGGTGGTGCTCACCGGCGACGAATACGAGCGGGAGATCGCGCTGAACATCGCCGCGCGCGCCGGACTACCGATCGGCCGGGTACTCGCCGGGGAACAAAACCTGACCGAACTGGCCGCCACCGTCGCGGAGGCGAGCCTGGTGGTCTGCGGCGACACCGGGGTCGCGCACCTGGCCACCGCGTTCGGCACCCGCACCGTCCTGCTCTTCGGCCCCACACCGCCGCGCTGGGCCGGGCCTCCCCCGCATCTGCTGAACCGCCACGCCGTGCTCTGGGCCGGGCAACTCGGCGACCCCTACGCCGACACACCCGACGCGGGCCTGCTCCGCATCGGCGTCACCGAGGTCGTCGCCGCCGTCGACAAACAACTCAGCAAGCGCAACTGGCCCGGCACCGGCACCCAGCAGTCCCGCCGCACCCCTTTCCGCCGCGTCGGCTGAGGCGCGCCGCCCCTACGTGGACGGCCCCCGCGCCCGTCTCTTTCCCCCTCCGGCTGGATGCCCCCGGCACTAGACTCCGCACACCGCACCACACCGCACCGCACTCCACGCACCACACTCCACGCACCACGCACCACGCACCACGGGTCGCGGACCTCCCTTACCGCACCACTTCTGCGCCCACGCACCCGATATGCCCCCGCCACCGGGTGCGTCTGCGTTGCCGCACCACTTCCGCGTTCACGCACCCGCTATGCCACGTCACAGCGGGTGCGTCAGCGCAGAAAGCGTGCGGCAGAACCGAAAGCGATGCAGCAAGGCAGTGCAGGCGCGGAAGCTCGTGTGGGGGCGGCACTCAGGCCC
>NZ_BAFT02000090.1 GCF_000308475.2 Nocardia brasiliensis NBRC 14402
ACCGCCCACCCGGCGCGCCGACGCGCCGCCGCCGCGCACCGGCAGCACCCCGGTCGCCCAGGACATCGCGGGCGCCCCGGCAGCGCGCACCCCGAACCGGCGCGGCCCGGCCGAGGAGACCCGAGCCGTCCCGAAGGCGCGGCCGAAGCCGGAGACGGCCGAAGAGGTCACCGACATCCTGCCGCCGCTCGACGAGCCCACCCGGGCCAAGCGCAAGAAGACCGGCGAAGACGGTGCCGCACCGCCCAAATCGGTCGGCGCGGCCCCGCTGTCGCGGCTGGCCGCCAGTAAACAACGTCGCAACAAGCGGCTTCGCGTCGTGGGCCGCAGCACCCTGGTGGTGTTCGCGGTGATCTGCCTGCTCACCACCGGCGGCGGCTGGAGCTATCTGCGCTCCACCGGCAACAGCTTCACCCAGATCTCCGCGATCGACGACAACACCGAAGACGTCGTCGACTCGAACGCGCAGCTCGGTGACGAGAACTACCTGCTCGTCGGCACCGACACCCGCGCGGGCGTGAACAGTCAGGTCGGCGCGGGCACGCTCGACGACGCCGAGGGTTCCCGCGCGGACACCGTCATGCTGGTGAACATCCCCAAGAACCGCTCACGCGTCGTCGTGGTGTCGTTCCCCCGCGACCTGGACGTGACCCGGCCGCAGTGCAACGGCTGGGACAACGACAAGGTCCAGTACACCAGCGAGGTCTACCCCTCGGCGATCGGTGACAAACTGAACGCGGTCTACGCGCTCGGCGGGCCCAAGTGCCTGTTCACCACGATCCAGCGGATGACGGGTAGCGCGATCAATCACTTCATCGCGATCGATTTCGCGGGGTTCGAAGCCATGGTCGACACCATCGGCGGCGTCGAGGTGTGCGCGCCGAAGCCGATCAACGACGAGGTCCTGGGCACCGTGCTGGAGAACCCGGGCAAGCAGATGGTGACCGGGCAGACGGCACTGAACTACGTGCGCGCCAGGCACGTCTACGGCGAGGAACGCAGCGACTACGACCGGATCAATCGGCAGCAGCGCTTCATGGCCTCGCTGTTGCGCGGCGCGCTGTCGAGCAAGGTGCTCTTCGATCCGGGCAAGCTGAACAGCTTCATCCAGGCGTTCACCAAGCACACCTGGGTCGACAAGGTGCAGCCCGCGGATCTGCTCACGCTCGGCCGTTCGCTGCAGAAACTGGATGCGGGCACGGTCACCTTCCTGACCATTCCGACCGCGGGCACCACCTCGTACGGCAACGAGATCCCGCGCGAGCAGGACATCAAGGCGATCTTCAAGGCGATCCGCGACGACCAGCCGCTGCCCGGCGAGAAGAAGGTGACGCCCGCCCCCGGGTCGATCCCGACCCCGCCGCCGTCGCCGCCGAAGCTCACCGCGGTCGATCCGAGCACCGCCTCGCTGCTGGTGTCCAACGGCTCGGGCGTCTCGGGTGCCGCGCAGCGGGCCGCGACGAAGCTCGGCAACCAAGGCTTCCAGATCTTCAACACCGGCAACTATTCCGGCGGTAGCGAACTCACCTCCAAGGTCCGCTTCGGCGCGGGGCAGGAGGCCGCGGCAGCCACGGTGGCCAGCACCATCCCCGGTGCGCTGCTGGAACCGGCGAGCGATCTCGGCGGCATCATCGAGGTGGTGATCGGCGGTGACTTCACCGGAACGGTCAAGGCGCCCACGCCGGTCGGCGACCCGATCCCGGACGTGACGGTCAGCACCGGACCTGCGACGCCGGTCACGTTGCCCTCCGACCTGGAACACGTGAACGCCGCGGACGAGACGTGCAAGTAGGGGTTGTGCGCTACCTGCGGTAACACCGACACGGGGCATCGGCACCGGGCATTCACCCACCGTTCGTGACTTGGACAGCGCCGGGAACTAATGTCTGATTTCATGCGTGTCATCTACAACGAGCAAATGGCAGATCTCGCCCAGCTGCTGGGTGAGATGGCCGGTCTGGCCGGCTCGGCCATGGACCGGGCCACCCAGTCACTGCTCCAGGCCGACCTCGCTCTGGCAGAGCAGGTGATCACCGAGTCCGACCGGATCGCCGAGCTGATCCAGGACGCGGAGGAGCGCGCGTTCGCGCTGCTGGCCCTGCAGGCGCCCGTCGCGGGCGATCTGCGCCAGGTGGTGAGCGCGATCCAGATCGTGGCCGACGTCAACCGGATGGGCGCCCTGGCACTGCACGTGGCGAAGGTGGCCCGGCGGCGGCACCCGAATCACGCGCTGCCCGAGGCGGTCAACGGCTACTTCGCCGAGATGGGCCGCATCGCGGTCAATATGGGCGCGGGCGCCAAAGAGGTGCTGGAGACCCGCGACCCGGAGCGCGCCGCACAGCTCAACGAGGACGACGAGGCGATGGACGATCTGCACCGTCACCTGTTCACGCTGCTGATGGACCGCGACTGGAAGTACGGTGTCGCCGCAGCCGTCGACGTCACCCTGCTCGGCCGCTACTACGAGCGCTTCGCCGACCACGCCGTCGAAATCGGCCGCCGCGTCATCTTCTTGGTCACCGGCGTCCTTCCCCCGGACCCCGACGCGGAGGGCTGAGCGAGCGGTTTGCCTGCCGCCGGTGGTGGCAGGCAGCTCGGCACTGCCGTATCACACTGCCAGTCTTGCTTTTACGTTGTAGATCAGTAAAAAATCGTCCTTACAGCCGAGCGCAGGACTTCGGCTGTACCTGCCGCTAGGGAGTTGCGGCACGAAGGGGACAGCAGATGAAGGTCGATCCGGCAGAGTTGCGCGCGTTAGCCGCATCGATGGACAAGATCAGCGGCGAGATCGGCGGGCTGAAGGCCCTCGCCGCCGACACGTTGAGCACCGCATTGCCGGGCTCGACGATCACCGGCGCGCTCACCGGCGGCGCACCCCAGATCGAGGCCGCCTGGCTACGCATGGCGCAGCGCTGCAAGGCCGTATCCAATATCGCCAAGGGCGGCGCCGGTAACTACGAGGTCACCGACACCGACTTCCGGGACAAGCTCAACGCGGCGGGCAGCGATCGATGAGGAGCGGCGACCAGAGCGTTCCGACGCTGAGCCAGGTGCAGACGGAATGGAAGCCGTGGCTGCTCAACGATGCGGGTGCCGAAATCCGCACTCGCAACGCCGAATTCGTCACGATGATCGACGGCACCGTCACCCAGATCAGGGAGGCCGGCTCGCACTGGAGCGGTGACGCGTACTACGCCGCGTACGACCGGGTCGCCGGCGACCGGGACAACGGGAACAAGGTCGCGCAGGAGACCGAGACCCTGGCGCAGGCCCTGGTCGACGGCGGAACCACGCTGACCGGTTACCGGCAAGCATTGCTGGACAAGGTGACCGAGGCCACCGCGGCCGGTTTCACCGTCTCCGAAGATTGGCAGGTCACCTCGTCGGGTGACAGTTCCGGCAGTGACGACGAGAACCTGCAGACCCATCAGACCGCGATCACCACCGCGCTCAACGAGATGCTCGGCACCCAGGCCGGCATCACCACCGCGATCGAAACCGCCAGCGCCGCGGTGAAAACGCGCGGCGAGCAGCTCGGCGACGGTGATCCGATCGACAACAGCGACTCGTTGCTCAGCGGGGCCCCGAAATCGACGCTCACCCAGGAGCAGGTCGAGGACGATCCGACGACGGCGAAGGACGAGTCCCAGCCGGACACGCAGCCCGCGGGCACCAACCCGAGCAAGCTGACCGAGGTCTCCGAGAAGACGAACGGGGAGCCCAAGTCCACGGAGCCGGCGTCCACCGAACCCGCCTCCACGGAACCCAAAACCACCGAACCCGCCTCCACCGAACCCGCGACCACAGAGCCCAAATCCGCAGTGCCGGCGACGGACACCTCGACCAGCAAGCTCACCGATCTCAGCACCTGGAAGGTCTCCGACCTCACCTCGGTGGCCTCCGCGATCACCTCGGTCACCGGCAACATCCCCACCCTGCTCGAATCGGTCGGCAAGCTCGACGACAATCTTGCCGATATCGTCAAGGCGGGTGGCGAGGCGGGCAAGAACCTCATCGAAGCGTCGACGACCGGTATCGAGAAGATCGTCGACGCGGTCGACAACAATGCTGCCGCGCCCGCGAATACACCGTCGCAACCTGCCGGCGACGACCCCACCTACACCGACCAGCAGCCGAAGACTCCCGAGAGCACCGACCCGGCCGACAAGACCGACGGCAAACAGCCGGACCCCAAGGCCGGCGACAAACAGCCCGACCCCAAGGCGGGCGACAACCCGGAAACCAAGCAGGAAGACAAGCCCAGCGCCAAGCCCGCGGAACCCGGCAGCACCACGCCCAAGCCGGACACCACGGCGCCGAAGGCGGACCCCGACGCACCGAAATCCGTTACTCAGCCCCAGAGTTCGCTGATGGACCCCGGCACCACCAGCCCCGCGTCCTACCCCGCAGCCCAGTCCCCCGCCGCCACCACCTCCCAGGGCAGCAGCCTCTTCGGCCTCCCCTCCCCCACCCGCGGCGACACCGACCAGGAACACCGGGCCAACAACTACGTCCCGCAATTCGTCCAAGACGAAGTACCCGCACCGGCCGAATAGCGAAAAGGCCCGCACCGGAAGGTGCGGGCCTTTTCGTTTGATGCCGGGGTTATCCGAAGCGGCCGGAGATGTAGTCCTCCGTGGCTTTCTGGCCCGGGTTGGAGAAGATCTTCTCGGTGTCGTCGATCTCGATCAGGCGGCCGGGCTTGCCCTGCGCCTCCAGGTTGAAGAAGCCGGTCTGGTCGCTCACGCGCGCGGCCTGCTGCATGTTGTGCGTGACGATGACGATGGTGAATTCCTTCTTCAGCTCGGTGATCAGGTCCTCGATCGCCAGCGTGGAGATCGGGTCCAGGGCCGAACAGGGCTCGTCCATCAGCAGCACGTCGGGCGAGACCGCAATCGCGCGGGCAATGCACAGCCGCTGCTGCTGACCACCGGAGAGGCCGCCGCCCGGCTTGTCCAGCCGGTCCTTGACCTCGTTCCAGAGGTTCGCGCCGCGCAGCGAGCGCTCGGCGACCTCGTCGAGTTCCTTCTTGTTGCGCACGCCCTGCAGCTTCAGCCCGGCCACCACATTGTCGCGAATCGACATGGTGGGGAACGGGTTCGGGCGCTGGAACACCATGCCGATGGTGCGGCGCACCCCGACCGGGTCGATCTGCGAGCCGTAGATGTCCTCGCCGTCCAGCAGCACCGCGCCTTCGACGCGCGCGTTGGGCGTCACCTCGTGCATGCGGTTGAGCGAGCGCAACACCGTGGACTTGCCGCAACCCGACGGGCCGATGAAGGCGGTGACACTGCGCGGCAGCACGGTGAGGTCGACATCGGCGACCGCGTGGAACTTGCCGTAGAAGATATTCAGATCTTTGACGTCGATCCGCTTGGCCATCTCAGTTATCCGTTCGCTTCTATCGGTTCCGCGTGAGCAGCTTGTTGACGACCGCGGCCGCCGCGTACAGCAGCGCGATGAGCAGGATCAGCGTCAGCGCCGCACCCCACACCCTGGCCCGGCCTGCCGCTTCCGGGTTCGCCAGCTCCTGATAGATCAGCAGCGGCAGAGACGCCATATTGCCGTCGAAAAGGTTGGTGTTGATCGACTTGCTGTAACCGACCAGGACCAGCACCGGCGCGGTCTCGCCCATCACGCGGGCGAGGGCCAGCAGGATGCCGCTGATCATGCCGGGCAGCGCGGTGGGCACCACGATCCGGGCGATGGTCTTCCACTTGGGCACGCCAAGCGCGTACGACGCCTCCCGGAGCTCGTCCGGCACCAGCTTCAGCATTTCCTCCGTGCTGCGCACCACAACCGGCAGCATCAGCAGGACCAGCGCCAACGACACTGCGAACGAACTCTGCGGGGCACCGAGGGTCGCGATCCAGAGCGCGAAGATGAACAGTGCCGCCACGATCGAGGGCACGCCTGCGAGGATGTCCACCATGAAGGTCGTGGTCTTGGCGAGCAAGCCGCGGCCGTACTCGACCAGGTAGATGGCGGCCATGATGCCCAGCGGCACCGCGATGACCGCGGCGATGGCCGACTGCACGATGGTGCCGTAGATCGCGTGGTACACACCGCCGCCGGCCTGATCCGGCAGGATGCCCTTCTGCGACTTCTGCCACCAGTCGATCGAAACGATCGACTCCATGCCCTTGCTCACCACCATGATGAGCACCCAGGCCAGCGGGATCAGCGCGATCGCGAAGCACAGCCAGACAATGCCGGTCGCGATTTGATTCTTGACCCGGCGCGCGGTGCTGATGTCGCGGAAGGTCGGCGCTTTGATCGGCTTGTCGAGCGTTGCAGTCATTACCCGTTCACCCTTCCGCCCGCGACCAGCCGCGCCAGCGCGTTGACCACGAAGGTCAGCGCGAACAGCACGAAGCCTGCCGCGATGTAAGCGCCCGTCGGCAGCGGCGAGCTGAATTCCGAAGCCGCGGAGGCGATCTTCGATGCGAAGGTGTAGCCGCCGTCGAACACCGACCAGTGCCCGGCCTGCGCCGAGGTGCGCAGCACGACCAGCACCGCGATGGTCTCACCGAGTGCGCGGCCGAGGCCGAGCATGGATCCCGCGATCACGCCGCTGCGGCCGTAGGGCAGCACGGTCATCCGTACCATCTCCCACTTCGTGGCGCCGAGCGCGTGCGCGGCCTCGATATGCGCGGGCGGGGTGAGGTTGAAGACCTCACGCGAGACCGAGGTGATGATCGGCAGAATCATCACCGCGAGTACCACGCCCGCGGTGAAGATGGTGCCGCCACCGGCGATCGAGACGTTGCCGTCGGAGAACAGGAACAACCAGCCGAGCTTGTTGTTCAGGAATTTCTGCACCGGCTCCAGCTGCGGGGCGAGCACCAGGAAGCCCCAGAGGCCGAACACGATCGACGGCACCGCGGCCAGCAGGTCGACCAGCATCGCGAACGGCCGGGACAGCACCTTCGGCGCGTAATGAGTGAGGAACAGCGCGATGCCGACACCGATCGGCACCGCGATCACCAGTGCGAAGATCGAACTCAGCACCGTGACCATAAACAGGTCGCGGATGCCGAACCGTAGGTGGTCGGCGTTGCTGGTGTTGAACTCGGTGCTGGTGAAGAAGTTCGCGTCGTTCGCCATGACCGAGGGCACCGCGCGGATCAGCAGGAATAGCGCGATCAGCGCGATGGCGGCGACGATGATTGCGCCCGATGCCGTGGCGAGAGACCGGAAGATGGTCTCGGCCCGATGGCTCTGGGCTGGTCGAACCCGCTTGGCTGGTTCGGTGCTCGGTTCACTCGGCATGGGGGCTTTGTCTCCGGCCGCCCGCCGGCCCGCCGGATCAGAATCCGACGAGCCGGCGGCGGTCACCTCAGGGTGCACGGTCATGGCTGCAACTGTGCGATCAGGAGATGGCGTTGATCGCGGTGGTCAGACGCGTCTTGAACTTCTCGGGGATCGGGACGTAGCCCGCCTCGTCGAGACCCTTCTGACCGTTGGTGGTCGCCGAGGTCAGGAACGCCTTGACCGCCTTGGCGGTGTCGGCGTCCTTGTACTTCGAGCAGACGATTTCATAGGTGGGCAGGATGATCGGGTAGGCGCCCGCCTCGGTCGGCTTGTAGAACGAGCTGGTGTCGAGCACCAGGTCGTTGCCCTCGCCCTTGATCTTCGCGCTGTCGATGGCCTTGCCCGCCGAGGCCGTGTCCAGCTTCACCGGGGTCTTGGAGGCCGAGGTGACGATCTGCGCGATGGACAGGTTCTGCGCCTTCGCGAACGACCACTCGTTGTAGGTGATCGAGTTCTTGGTCGCCTTGATGGCGGCCGAGGTGCCCTCGTTGCCCTTCGCGCCCTCGCCGACGCCGCCGGTGAACGCCTTGCCCGCGCCCTTGCCCCAGGCGCCGTCGGAGGCGGCGTCGAGGTAGAGCTGGAAGTTGTCGGTGGTGCCCGACTCGTCGGAACGGAAGATCACGGCGATCTTGTCGCTCGGCAGCTTCGCGTTCGGGTTGAGCGCCTTGATCTCGGGGGCGTCCCAGGTGGTGACCGCGCCGTTGAAGACCTTGGCGGCGGTCGGGCCGTCCAGCACGAGGTCGGTGACGCCGTCGATGTTGTAGGTCACGGCGATCGGGCCGAACACGGTCGGCAGGTTCCACGCGGGGGCGCCGCACCGGTCCTGCGCCTTCGTCGGTTCGTCCTTCTTGGCGCTCAGCGGGGAGTCGGAGCCGCCGAAATCGGTCTGGCCGCCGAGGAATTCGTTGACACCCGCGCCGGAGCCGCTCGAGGTGTAGTTCAGGGTGTTGCCGTCGCAGTTGGCCTCGTAGGCGGCGATGAAGCGCTCCATGGCGTTCTTCTGCGCCGACGAACCGCTGGCCTTGAGCGCCTTCTTGCCGCCACAGGCGACGTTGGAGTTGGCGGTGTCGCCATTGCTGCTCGACGTGTTGTCATCACTGCCACATGCGGCGAGGCCCATGACACTGACCGCCAGCACACCAACGAGGGCGCTGCTGCGCTTGAGATTCACTATTCCTCCGGAAAGGCGTCCTACTCGTCCGGTCCCTCACCTGGCCCGGACGGGTGATGTGGGTGCTGTTCGCGGGGAACCTGCGCACCAGGCAGCCGTGGGCTGCCCACCAATCAACGTAAAGTCACGTGGTTGACAGTTGGACCGACCTGAGTGAACGGCGGGTGAACAGCCAAGCGCGATTAGGGCGTTATGTGTGACATTAGCCCCAGTTTTACTCGGACGCCGCCGACCCGCCTTCCGCTATTCAGCTGACGCGGCCGAATACGCCACATCCACATGCGCGGGCGCGAACCCCAAACGCGTGTAGGTGTGCACGGCCGCGGTGTTGTCCGCCTCGGTGTAGAGCAACACCTCGGCAAGGCCGCGATCACGCAGATGCCGCAGCCCCGCCAGGGTCAGCAGCCGACCGAGTCCGCGGCCCTGCGCGGCCGGGTCGATACCGACCACGTACACCTCGCCCACCGGCGGGTTCTCGTCGTAATGCACCTTGGTCCAATGGAATCCGAGCACCTGCTCAGGGGTGGCCGGATCGGTGGCGAGGAACAGTCCGGCGGGGTCGAACCACGACTCGGCGCGGCGGGCGACGATATCGCGTTCGGTCCAGCCGCCCTGCTCGGGATGCCAGACGAAGGCGGCGTTGTTCACCCGCAACAGTTCGGCGTCGTCGGCGGGGCCCGCGTAGGTCCGGATCGTCACGTCGGCACGCTCCGGCAACTCCGGTAGCTCCGGCGTTGCCAGGGCTCGTCGCATCTGCCACAACTCGCGCGCGGTGGCGAGGCCGAGCCGGGCCGCGACGGCCTGCGCGGCGGGCCGGTTGCCGTGCGCCCACACCCGCGTGCCCGCTCCGCCCTCGGCGAGCGCGGCCGCGACCAATTCGGCGCCGATGCCCTGGCCACGCGCCGCCGGATCGACTGCGACCTCGGCCATCGCCGGGTGGTCACCATGCGCCGGAACGAGGTTCGCGTAACCGGTGATCACGTCGTCGCGGGTGGCGACCAGGTGCCGGGCGGGAGCGTCGTCGGCCGAGTTCAATGACAGCACCGCCTGTTCGGAGACGGGGGCGACCCCGTCTGCGGCGGTAGCCCGGTCGAGCAGTTGCCGGATCGCTGCGGCGGTGTCCGCGTCGACCTGCGCCGCCCACCGTGTCGACACAGCACCACTGGCCCGGTCCGCTTGCGCACGCTCGCTCACTCGGTCCTCATTTCCGCACTCGGACAACGTCATTGCTTTCCGCTCAACACCGCGGACTCAGCGAACATTTCGCGACGGGGCGCGGCGGGCGCCACGTGGCGAAACCGCGCCGGAGCCGACTGAACTCCACCCGAACAGATAATGACGCACCGGTGTTTCGGATCGGCCGTCCGCCGACCTCACTGCACAGAGCCGTTGACCGGCGCCAGCGGTGCGTCGTCGGTCCCCTCGGCCTCGTCCTCCGGCGCCGGCGCGGACTCGCCCTTGCTCGCGGACCGGGACGGACGCACCGCCTTGTAGCCGACGTTGCGCACGGTGCCGATGAGCGACTCGTATTCGCTGCCGAGCTTGGCGCGCAGGCGGCGCACGTGCACGTCGACGGTTCTCGTGCCACCGAAGAAGTCGTAGCCCCACACCTCCTGCAGCAACTGCGCCCGGGTGAACACCCGGCCCGCGTGCTGCGCGAGGTACTTCAGCAGCTCGAATTCCTTGTAGGTCAGGTCGAGCGGGCGGCCGCGCAGCCGCGCGGTGTAGGTGCCCTCGTCGATCACCAGTTCACCCAGGGTGATCTTGCCGGTGTTCTCCGGGCTCGCCACGCCGCCGTTGCGCCCGACGAGCAGGCGTAGCCTGGCATCGAGTTCGGCCGGCCCGGTGCCGGGCAGCAGGATGTCGTCCAGGCCCCAGTCCGCGTTGACCGCGACCAGGCCGCCCTCGGTGAGCACCGCGACGACCGGAACCGAGGACCCCGTGCTGCCGAGCAGCCGGCACAGTCCGCGTGCGGCCGCCAGATCGGTGCGGGCGTCGACCAGTGCGACATCCGCGGTACCCGCTTCCAGCAAAGAGGACACCTCGGTGGGTGCGGGACGCACGTTGTGCGCCAGCAACGCCAGCGAGGGCAACACCGACTCGGGGTCGGGGTCGGAGGTCAGCAGGAGCAGCTCCACAAGCTCTCCTCCCATCTCATAGCTCCGAGGACTACAGCCGCATTGCCGGGGCCACGTCGCTGATCACAGGTAATCGGATGCAAGATTAGCGTGTGAACCCCGATGACCTCGCCATCCGGGTTGCCGACGCACCCCGGCAGATATGTCTGATACCGGAAATGCACCGTCGAACCCGCCCCCGTTAAGGTTCACCAATGCGCAAGCTCATCATCGGGCTGCTGATTCTCGCGGGACTGGCAGTGGTCACTGATTTCAGCATCGCGGCCTATTCGGAGTATCGGGTCTCGCGCGCGCTGCGCCAGGGCGCCGACCTCGCCGCCGAGCCCTCGGTGGCCATCAGCGGCGTCTCCTTCCTCGCTCAGGCGGTCAACGGCCGCTACGACAACGTCGTGATCAGGGCCAGCGGTAAGCGGCCCGACATTCGCGGGGAGTTCGAGATGGAGGCGACGCTGACCGGCCTGCGCATCCCGCTGCGTGACCTGGTCGACGGCAGCCTGCGCAATGTGCCGGTGGAGCGGGTGGACAGTTCGCTACGGATCGGGCCGACCGAGCTCGGTCAGCTGTTCGGCATTCCCGACCTGCAGGTGAAGGGACCGCCCGCGG
This sequence comes from Nocardia brasiliensis NBRC 14402, assembly GCF_000308475.2. GTDB lineage: Bacteria > Actinomycetota > Actinomycetes > Mycobacteriales > Mycobacteriaceae > Nocardia > Nocardia brasiliensis. The sequence goes on from NZ_BAFT02000090.1 coordinate 11,227, forward strand.
ACAAATCCGACGGCACCGGCGGTTCGGGTGGCACCGGCATGACCGCGACCGACGGTGTGCTGTGCCTCACAGGCACTTTGCCCGAATCGCCCGGTGCGCAATTCGGCGGCGAAAACGTCGCGGTGCGTGCCGAATTGGCGCTCGACGGCGGCCAGGTGCGGGTCACCGCGACCGGTTCGTGCAAAGACACCAACACCTCGACCATTCCGGTGGCGATGCTGCCGGAGGCCGATCGACCGGCGGTGCTCGCACGCTTCACCCGTACTATCGACTTCAAGGAATTGCCGTTCGGTGTCCAGCCCGCGAAAGTCCGTGCGGACGGCGGCTGGATCGTCGTCCAGGGCAAGGGCGTGAACGTCACGATCGACCTCGACCGATTGCAGCGACCATGATCGAAATCACAATTCTGGCAGTGATGTTGCTCGCCGCCTTGGCGGTGGGCCTGCTGCTGCGCCGGCGCGACGGCAGAGTCCGCGCCGCCGATCACATCGAAAACGGCTCCGCGCGTGCCGATCTGCTCGCGTCCGTCGGCGTGACCGGCACCGGCCCCGCCGTGCTGCATTTCTCCGCCGACTGGTGCGGGCCCTGCGCCGCGGTGCGCCGGGTCGTCGCCGATGTGACCGGGCAACTGGCCGAATCGCCGCAGCCGCCGCTGGACATCGAGATCGACATCGACGCCGAGCCGGTGCTCGCCAAGGAACTCAACGTGCTCTCGCTGCCCACCACGTTCGTCTTCGATAGTGAAGGGCGCGAACGTTTTCGGATCTCCGGCGTGCCGAAGGTGACCGATCTGCGCTCCGCGCTCGAGCCGCTCACCGTCGCCGCCTGAGCAGGCTGCGTAGGCGGCTTGACAGGTTCACCGGATCCCTGTGACGAACCCGGGGTCCAATTCTCCCGCCCAATTGGGTAAACTGCCTTCGTGCTTTCCAACCACGAGCTGATGCTCACCCGACGCCGCACGGTTGATCTGTGCCGCCTCGGTGGTTGTTGCTGCCTGTGCCGCTGAGCGGTCGGCTTTTCCAGATTTCCTGACGCCGACCTTCGTCCGCCGCGCGAGTGATCTTCTCGATCCCCCGGCGAACTGGCCAATTTCCAGCCATCAGTCGCATCCAGCGCAGGAGTACGCACAATGTCCACTGAAATTCGTAATACTTCGCAGAATCAGCCAATTCCGCAGGGACAGGTAGATGTTCGCGGCCCGCGTTTCGCCGCCTGGATCACCACCGCCGTCCTGGTCCTGGTCCTGATCGCCGCCATCTTCTCCCCCATCGCGGCCGCGGCGCTGATCGCCGTTCAGGCGGTCGTCTTCGCAATCGGCGCCGCCTACGGTCCGCGTAAGCACCCGTACGGCCGCATCTACGCGACATTCGTCGCGCCGCGCCGGGCCCCGACCACCGAAACCGAGCCGGTGCCGCCGCTGAAATTCGCGCAGCTGCTCGGCCTGGTGTTCGCGGCTGTCAGCCTGCTGGGCTTCGCGCTCGGCTCCACAATCGTCGGCGCGGTGTTCGCCGGCTTCGCCCTGTTCGCGGCGTTCCTGAACGCGGCGTTCGGGATCTGCCTGGGTTGCCAGATCTACCCGCTGGTCGCCCGTTTCCGCCGGATAGCTGCACCAACTGGCGGTGGTCCGGGGTCCCCGGCACCGAACTGACCCTGCAAGTCATCTCTGAAAGGAACAACATGGCTCGCTCCGATGTCCTGGTCTCCGTGGACTGGGCCGAAGAGAACCTCAACGCCCCCGGCGTCGTCTTCGTCGAGGTCGACGAGGACACCTCCGCCTACGACGGTGGCCACATCGAGGGTGCTGTCCGGCTCGACTGGAAGAAGGACCTGCAGGATCAGGTTCGTCGTGACTTCGTGAACCAGCAGCAGTTCTCCGACCTGCTCTCGGCGCGCGGCATCTCGAACGACGACGAGGTAGTCCTGTACGGCGGCAACAACAACTGGTTCGCCGCGTACGCCTACTGGTACTTCAAGCTGTACGGCCACAACAACGTCAAGCTGCTCGACGGTGGACGTAAGAAGTGGGAGCTCGACGGCCGCCCGCTGTCCACCGCCGGCGTCAACCGTCCGGCCACCCAGTACAAGGCCGCCGCCCCCGACGTCTCGATCCGCGCCTTCCGGGACGAGGTCATCGCGGCCATCGGCACCAAGAACCTGGTCGACGTCCGCTCGCCCGACGAGTTCTCCGGCAAGATCCTGGCCCCCGCGCACCTGCCGCAGGAACAGAGCCAGCGTCCCGGCCACATCCCCGGCGCCATCAATGTGCCGTGGAGCAAGGCCGCGAACGAGGACGGCACCTTCAAGTCCGACGCCGAGCTCACCGAGATCTACAAGGAAGCCGGCCTCGACGGCGAGAAGGACACCATCGCCTACTGCCGCATCGGCGAGCGTTCCTCGCACACCTGGTTCGTGCTGCAGGAGCTGCTCGGCCACAGCAATGTCAAGAACTACGACGGGAGCTGGACCGAATACGGCTCCCTCGTCGGTGCACCGATCGAATTGGGAGCGTAATCATGTGTGCAGCACCTACCCAGGGTCAGGCCATCCCCGCCGGTGTCGACGTGGAGAAGGAAACGGTCATCACCGGCCGGGTCCTGAGCACCGACGGTCAGCCGGTGGGCGGCGCGTTCGTGCGCCTGCTCGACGGCAACGGTGATTTCACCGCCGAGGTCGTCGCCTCCGGCACCGGCGACTTCCGCTTCTTCGCGGCGCCCGGCGCGTGGACCGTGCGGGCGCTCTCCTCGGCCGGTAACGGCTCCGCGGAGATCCGCCCCGACGGTGCCGGAATCCACCCGGTGGACGTCGCGGTCGCCAAGTAAGAAACCGTACGCAGCAAACGGCCCCGGTGCTTCCCCTCACTATGAGGAGAACCACCGGGGTCGTTTGTGTACGCGGCCACGCGAGTCGTTAGACTCCAAATGTGGTCCTCTTCTTCGAGATTCTGCTGGTGGCTGTCGCCGTCCTCATCGGATGGTTCGGCCTCTACGTCTTCTACCGGCTGTTCACCGAGTCATGAGCGAGCGAAGCGAGCGAATCATGTCACAGCGTGCCTCGCGCATGCCTGAGGTGAGCGCCAGCGAGGCTCAGGCATGAGCGAACTCGCGAGCGAGGGTTCCAGTCCAGCCGAGCGAGCGAGTGAACAACTGAACGGCAACGGTTCGGCGGATCCGGCTCCCCGCCGCAGCGGCGACGCAGCCGTGTCCGAGGCTGCCGAGCGCGCCAAGTCGACCGGTGCGCGCAATATCCCCGGCCTGCCCGACCTGCCACTGCCCGAGGACACCGCGAACCTGCGCCTCGGCCCCGACCTGAGCTCCTCCATGCTCGCGCTGCTGCCCATGGTCGGCGTGTGGCGCGGCGAGGGCGAAGGCAACCACCCCGAGCGTGGCGACTACCGCTTCGGCCAGCAGATCATCGTCTCCCACGACGGCGGCGACTACCTGGCCTGGGATTCGCGCTCCTGGGTGATCGACGCCGACGGCAGCTACGGCGGCCCCGACCTGCGCGAGAGCGGTTTCTGGCGGGTCGGCATCGACGGCAACGACGAGGTCATCGAACTGCTGCTGACCCACAGCACCGGCATCGTCGAACTCTTCTACGGCCAAGCCCTCACCCAGTCCTCCTGGGAGCTGGCCACCGACGTGGTCATCCGCAGCCAATCCGGCATCGTCGTCGGCGGCGCCAAACGCCTCTACGGCATCGTCGAAGGTGGCGACCTCGCCTACGTCGAGGAGCGCGTCGTAGCCGACGGGCCGCTCGAGCCGCGCCTCTCCGCCCGCCTCCAGCGCTACATCGGCTAGGCCCTTCCTTGGTCAACTGATCACCAGGTACTGGTGGCGGGACCTTCTCGCACGATGCCGCCATGGTTACCTGGTGATCGCCTGACCAGCACGTCATCAGCGTGTCGACGCCCGGCGCGTTACGTGTGCTCCTCGATACTCCGGCCTTCACAGACCCGCGCCGCAGGCGTGGGGCACGCCGCAGCAAGCCCGCGCCAGCGGGCACACCAACCCCCCAAACAGGAACGACCCCCGAGCCATATCACGGGTGTAAACACCTGCGCGATCCCGATCGGACAAGACCGGGGGCTCGGGGGCCGGGTGGCTGCCTGGTATTCGCTCAGCGCTCGCGCGAACGGAGACCGTTGCAGCGGTGGCGCTAGCGGACAGCCACCTCACGAGTCCTATGAACATACATTCTTCGAACCACCTCCTTCCTTGTGTAAGAACGAATTTAGCGAGGAGTCAGCGGGTCGGCAACGGAATTTCTCGGTGGGCGGAAACTGCGCCCGGCCGACCGGGAAAATGCGTCGTCACCTGCCCTGATGCGTCCACGCGGACGATCGCGTCGGCGCGGTGATCCCCCGGCAACTGATGTGTGACGACGACCACAATCCGGTCGGGTTCCACCAGCCCGCTCTCGGCGTCGAGCAGCTCGCGCAGCAACTGTGCTCCCGCGTCCGCCTCGAGATGCTCGGTGGGCTCGTCGAGCAGCAGCACGCGCGCCGGCGAGACGAGTGCCCGGGCGAGCAGAATTCGACGACGCTGCCCCCCGGACACCGCGGCCGCACCACCGACCAGATCCGTGTGCACACCGTCCGCCAACCCGGCCAGCCATTCACCGAGACCCACTGTGCGCAAAGCTTTCTCAGCATCAGCCACACTGAGATCACCGCAGCCGACCCGCAGATTCTCCAACACCGACGTACCGAACAGATGCGCGTCCTCCGCAAAGAACGTGACCCCGGGACGGGGAGTATCGAACAACCCGGCCCACCGCATGAGCAACGTCGTCTTCCCAGATCCGCTAGGCCCCACCACCGCCACCCGACGCCCCGCCGGAATCTCCGAAACCGCCTGCGCCAAAGCACTATCCGACGAGTCGCGGGCCCGCACCGGGACCGCACCCCTGCCCGCTCCGACCTCGACGGACTCTGCCCCCAGGACATTCTGGCCACCAGCCGGTTCAACTCCTCGCCCGGACGCTCCACCGCTACTGACCTCGACATCGTCGACCACCGGCTGCGGGATGTGTTGGCCGCCAAGCCGCACGGCGGAGGTGTGGCGTTCGTCCTGCATCTCGTCGAGTTGGGTCAGGCGGTGCAGGGCGGCGCGGGCAGTGGTGAGGGATTGGGCGGCGGCGGGGAGTGGGCCGACCGCTTCGAATGCCGACAGCGGGAGCAGCATCAGGATGGTGAGTGCCATCGGCGTCATGGCGCCGGGAGTGCCGCCGGAGGGTCCGTAGAGGGTGATGCCGATCAGCAAGGCGCCCAGCACACTTGCGCCGATGGCGAGCGGCGTGGCCGCGGCGGACCAGGCACTGCGTGCCGCTGCCTGGTCCTCCGCGGCGACCGCGCGCCGAGAGGCTGCGACAGCGGCGGCGAGCGCGGCGTCGAGTCGGCCCGCCACCCGCAGTTCGGCCGCGTGATCGAGCACGGTCAACGACTGGGCGGTGAACTCGGCCCGGTCCGCTCGCACGGCGCGTTCCGCATCGCGTGCGGCCCGAGCCGACAGCCAGGGCGCCACCAACCCGGAAAGTGCCAGCGCCCCAGCCAGAATCGCTGCGGCCGCCACCGAAATCGTAGCGAGCAGCCCGATCGCGACGGCGGAGAGCACCACGGCCACCGCGACGGGCACGAACACCCGTACCACGACCGCGCCGAGATCATCGATATCGCTGCCCGTACGAACGAGCAGATCACCGCGCCGCAGCGCCGCCGCGCTCGCTCCTTGCGCCGCCGCATCTTTCGAGCGCGTCGGCCGGTACAACCAGAAGTCCGAGCGCGCCAGCGTGCGATACACCGTGGTACGCGCCGTCGTCATCGCCCGCAACGCCACATCGTGCGTCGCCAACCGTTCCAGGTACCGGCACAGCCCCCGCGAAATGCCGAGCGCCCGTACGGTGACCACCGCGATACTCAAATCCAGCACCGGCGGCATCTGCCAGGCCCGCGCGATCAACCAGGCCGCCAACGCCGCCAGCCCGAGCCCACTCCCGAGCGCCAGCACGCCCCACCCCACCGCCACCACCACACGCCACCGAGACACCCCCAGCAACGCCCACATCCGCCGCAGATCCCCCACCAGCACCCCGCTCATCCCCGCACCTCCGTCAGGGCGTTCGTGGCGGCACGGACTTGGATTACGTGGTCGGCGGCGGCGAGGACGGTGGGGCGGTGGCCGATGAGGACGACTGTGGTGCCGGCGCGGGCGCGGTGGCGTAGGGCGGTGAGGACGGCGGCTTCGCTGTCGGTGTCGAGGTGGGCGGTGGGTTCGTCGAGGAGCAGGAGCGGGCGGTCGGCGGCGAGAACCCGGGTGAGGGCGAGACGTTGGCGTTGGCCGAGGGAGAGGCCGACGCCGCCGAAACCGACGACGGTGTCCCAGCGGTCGGGCAATTCATCCAGGATCGCGTCGAAACCGGTGGCGACGCAGGCGGCTTCGAGATCGTCCACGATCCGTGCCGCCCCGTGCGCCGCGGGCATTTCCGCTTGCGCGCCGAACAACTCGAGGTTCTCCCGCAGCGTGCCGGGCACCAGCACGGGCCGCTGCGGCAACCAGGCCACCCGCGCCCACCACGCCGCCGAATCCAGTTCCCGCACATCGACCCCGTCCACCGTCACCGCCCCGCGATCAGGCTCGATCAACCCCAGAATCGCCTGCACCGCCGTAGATTTCCCACTCCCGTTGGCCCCAGCGAACACCGTCACCTCGCCCGGCCGACACACCGCCGACAACCCCTCGGGCGCGAAACCCCCACGCGCCCGCACAGACAACCCCCGCACCTCGACTACCCCACCAGACCCCGCCACCCCGGCTCCGCCCACATCCGAACGCCCCGATGACGCCAGGCCACCGGCCGCCGCATCAACACCACCGGCGGTCGAGCTACCGACGCAATCCAGCTGCCCTGCAACGCCGTCCGTATCCGAACGACCGCTCGAAGCATCGCGAACCCCGACGCTACCCGCATCCGGACGGCTCCGCTGACCACCTGCGGCGGACTTGCCGACCTGGTCGACCACCGCCGAAGAGTCGTCTGCCTGCGCCGAATCGGTTGCGAGACTATCCGATTCGAGTATCGCGAAGGCGCGATCGGCGGCTGCCATCCCGTCTTGGGCGGCGTGGAATCGTTCGCCGACCATGCGGAGTGGGAGGTAGACCTCCGGGGCGAGGATGAGGGCGACCAGGCCTGCGTACAGGCTCATTTCGCCGAAGACCAGGCGTAGGCCGATGGAGACGGCAATGAGGGCGACGCTGAGCGTCGCGAGCATTTCCAGCACCATGGAGGAGAGGAAGGCGATGCGGAGTGCCCGCATCGTCCGCTGCCGGAGCGCATCGCCCAGCTCGCGCACCCTGGGCACCATCGTGGTCCGGCGCAACTCGGCGGAATCCGCCGCATCCGCTTCGGCTGCACCAGAGCGGACCCCATCACCACCGCTGATCCGATCAGCCGACCCCGCACCGGCTTCCCGCCCCAACGCACGCAACGTCGGCATCCCGGCGAACAGATCGAGCAGCTGATCGGACAGCCGGGTGGTCGCCGCGAGTGTCGCCTCGGCCCGGCCCTGGGTGAGCAGTCCGATGAGGATCATGAAGATCGGGATGAGCGGCAAGGTGACGACCACGATCAGACCCGAGATCGGATCGTGTATCGCGATGACCGCCAACACGATCGGCGGCACCAGCACGGCGAGCAGCAGCGCGGGCAGGTAACCGGTGAGGTAGCCGCGCAAGCCGGACAGCCCGGTGCCGACGACGACCGCGAGTTCTGTTCTGCGGGTTTCGAGTTCACGCGGCGGCAGCTGCGCGCCGGCGGTCAGCACCGCGGTTTCGAGTTCCGCGACGACGCCGGCTCCGGCCCGGTGCCCGAGCCGTGACTGCCACCAGGTGGCCAGTACCCGCACGCCGAGAACGACTGCGAGCACCAGTATTTCGGTGCTCCACGCGCCGAATGTGCGCTGACCGGGTTCGGTGACGACCCCGGCCAGCACCCGGGCGAGCAGGACCGCCGCGACGACGATCGAACCGGTGATCACCAGCGACAGCAGCACACTCAGCACCAGGTAGCGGCGGGCCGAGCGCGCGTACCGCCACAGGCGCGGGTCGACAGGCGGTCGAGCCATGAGCTCAGTCCTTCAGCGAAAGCCCGATGGGCGCGGGGATCTGGTCGACGGTGATCCGCTTCCGGAACACCCAGTAGGTCCAGCCCTGGTACAGCAGCACCACCGGCGTGACCAGAACGGCGGCCCAGCTCATCACTTTCAGCGTGTACGGCGTGGACGACGCGTTGTGGATGGTCAGGTCGAACGCGGCATCGATGGTGGAGGGCAGCACATTCGGGAACAGCGAGCCGAACAGCAGCGCGGTTGCCGCCGCCACGGTGACGGCCGTGCCGGTGAAAGCCCAGCCGTCCCGGTCCGCGTACACCGCGACGCCCGCGCCGACCAGTCCGAGCACGGCCAGCCCCAACGGAATCCAGGTCCACCCGGTGCCGTAGGCCAGCTGCGTCCAGACACCGAAGACGCCGACGATTACCGCGGTGGGCACCAGCAGCAGTTTGGCGGTGCGCTGCGCGTCGGCTCGCACCTCGCCGCCGGTCTTCAGGCCGAGGAACACCGCGCCGTGCAGCGCGAACAGCAGTCCGGTGGTCAGTCCGCCGAGCAGTGCGTACGGTCCGAGCAGATCCCAAACCGAGCCGGCGAACTGTTTCTTCTCGTTCAACGGCACCCCGCGCACCACGTTCGCGAAGACCCAGCCCCACGCGAGTGCCGGTATCCAGGAACCGATTCCGATGCCGAGGTCACAGCGCGCCCGCCAACGCGGGTCGTCGATCTTGCCGCGGTATTCGATCGCGCAGATCCGCAGGATCAACGCCACCAGCAACAGCAGCAGCGCCAGGTAGAAGCCGGAGAACAGGCTGGCGTACCACTCCGGGAAGGCGGCGAACATGGCACCGCCCGCGGTGATCACCCAGACCTCGTTGCCGTCCCACACCGGCCCGATCGTGTTGAGCACCACCCGCCTTCGGGTGTCGGAGCCCTTGCCGAGGATCGGCATCAGCATGCCGACGCCGAAGTCGAAACCCTCGAGCACGAAGTACCCGGTGAACAGCACCCCGATCAGCACGAACCAGAACTCTTGCAAACTCATCGTCGGCTCCTAGTAGGCGAACGAAAGTTGTTCGACGGCAGGCTCTTCGCCGGAGCGTCCGGCCGGTCCCGCGGGTTTGTCCGGCCCCGAGTCGGTGGGCGGGCTCGCGGCGGGCTGTTCCGGTCCGTGCACCACATAACGCCGCATCAGGTAGAACCAGACGACGGCGAGCGCGCCGTACAGCAGCGTGAAGGTGATCAGCGAGAACAGCACCACGCCGGGCGAATGGTTGGACACGCCCTGCTGCACGGTCAGCCGCAGGTTCGGGTCGCCGGTCGGGTTGGGCGCGACAACCCATGGCTGCCTGCCCATTTCGGTGAACACCCAGCCCGCGCTGTTGGCCAGAAACGGCGTCGGGATGACGAGCAGGCTGAGCCAGGCGAACCAGCGCTGGTTCGGCACGCGCCCACGCCGGGTGAGCCACAGTCCGGCCAGGGCAAGCAGAGCCGAGCCGGCCGCGAGGCCGATCATGGCGCGGAAGGACCAGTAGGTGACGAACAGGTTGGGCCGGTAGTCGCCGACACCGTATTTCGCGTTGTACTCCTGTTGCAGGTCGACGACACCGGGCAGCGTGACGTCGCTGAACTTGCCTTTGGCGAGGTAGGGCAGCACGCCGGGTACCTCGAGCACGTGCGTGACGCTGTCGCAGTTGTTGTGCGTGCCGACCGTGAGGATGGAGAAGTCCGGGTCGGTCGCGGTGTGGCACAACGATTCCGCCGAGGCCATCTTCATCGGCTGCTGTTCGAACATCAGCTTGCCTTGCGTGTCACCGGTGAGGAACAGCGCGCCCAGCGAGACGAGCATCACCCAGATGCCGGCCAGGGCGGCGGGCCGCCACATGGTGCGCGCCTCGGTGATCTCCGCGGCGTCCCCGGTGCGCGCCTTGCGCACCATCCACCAACCCGCGATACCGGCGACGAAAGTGCCTGCCGTGACGAAGGATCCGGCGACCACGTGCGGAAAGGCCGCCAGCAGTGTGTTGTTGGTGAGCACCGCGACGATGCTCTCGAGTTCGGCGCGCCCGGTTTCCGGGTTGAACCGCGCCCCGACCGGATGCTGCATGAACGAGTTGGCGGCGACGATGAAGTACGCCGAGGCGTTCACGCCGATGGCGACCATCCAGATCGCGGCCAGGTGCGCGAGTTTCGGCAGCCGGGACCAGCCGAAGATCCACAGGCCGAGGAAGGTCGATTCCATGAAGAAGGCCACCAGACCTTCCAGCGCGAGCGGTGCGCCGAACACGTCGCCGACGAAGCGGGAGTATTCGCTCCAGTTCATGCCGAACTGGAATTCCTGCACGATGCCGGTGGCGACGCCGAGCGCGAAGTTGATCAGGAACAGTTTGCCGAAGAACTTGGTCAGCCGGAGCCAGTGCTCCTTGCCGGTGATCACCCACGCGGTCTGCATGGCGGCGACCAAGGGCGCGAGGCCGATGGTCAGCGGCACCAACAGGAAGTGGTAGACGGTCGTGATGCCGAACTGCCATCGCGAGATGTCCAGCGCGTTCACCTTTGAACCTCCTGCCGGTCTACGACGTGTCGTAGTAAAGACTACGCCGGAGGGAGGGTCGAGCAATGCGTCGTAGGACACGACACACCGGGCCTTTCGGCCCCGAAAAGACCTTCGCCGAGTTCGGGCGCGCCGGACCGCGCCTCGATTAGACGGAGATCACCTCGGCGGCGCCGGTCGTGGGCAGTCGACCGGACGTGCGGAGGCGGTCGTCACCAGTCGCCGATGGCACCCGCCCGCTCGACACCGCGGTCCACCAGATCGACGATCTCGGCCGCGTTGTCCGGCGCCGACATCCGCAGCCCGTCCAGCGAATTCACCCGCGCCGCGAGCGAGATGCTGGAGAGCAGCCAGATGCTGTCACAGGTCAGCAGGTCCGCGGTGAACAGCGACTTGTAGGTGCACTCCCAACCGGCCTTCTGCGCCTCGGCGAACAGCGCGCGCTGGGTGACGCCAGGCAGCACACCGTTTTTCGCGGGTGGGGTGAGCAGCTGCTTGTCCCGCGCGATCACCACGGAGGAGCGCGGCCCCTCGAGCACCCGGTTCTCGGTGCTGGTGAAGATCACGTCGTCGGCGCCCATCCGGGCGGCGAAACGCAGGGCCGCCATATTGGAGGCATAGGAGAGCGTCTTCGCGCCGAGCAACTGCCAGGGCGCGGCCTGCGCGAGATCGATCGAGATGCCCCGGGAGAGGGTCACCACCGCGACACCCTCGGTACGAGCCTTCTGCACCCGATCGGGCACGGGTAGCACCAGCACGTAGGCGGTCGGCACGGGCACCGCGGCCGCGAGATCACCGGAGGTGACCTTCTCCGCGACCCCGGACAGTTCCGAGTCACGCCCGCGGGTGAGCACCAGCCGCATCACACCCTCGCGATCGGCGCCCCACTCTTTCGCGGCCCGCTCCACCGCCGCACGCCACCGCCCCAGTTCCGGCTCCGGCAGATCGAGCGCCTGCGCCGAGCGGCGCAGCCTGCCTAGGTGGAATTCGATCGCGCACGCGTTGCCCGCACGCACCAGTACCGTTTCGAAAATACCGTCGCCCCGCAGAAGCCCGATATCGTCCGCATACACCAACGGCGCGTCCGCGTCCCGGACCGCGCCGTCGAGTGAGACAAGAACCCGATCTACCATGCGTCGAGACTAGGCGGTGTTGGTTGGTCGCGCTCAGGTCACGGCAGACTTCGGTCCATCTTTTACCGCGGGTCGCGCGGGGTTCATCACCGCGTCGTCGCCGGGCCGCCGAGATGGTGTCGCGAACGCGTTCCGCGAGCCCCGGTTCGGGCACCCATCGCGGACCCGGCCTACAGTGGAAACGTGTCCGTGGTCGTTGCACCCAGCCCCATCCTGTCTACACCGGGAGCCGTCGCGGGAGCGCCCGGTTCGCCGGATGCCGCCGTGGCGTGGCATTACGGTGACCCGCTCGGCGAACAGCGGACAGCCGTGCAGCGGGCCGCGGTCGTCGATCGCTCGCATCGATTCGTGCTGAACATCGCCGGCGCCGAGCGGCTGACCTGGCTGCACACCATCACCAGCCAGCACATCGCAGCCCTCACCGACGGGCAGTCCGCGGAAAGCCTCGACCTCGACCTCAACGGCCGGGTGCTGAACCATTTCGTGCTCACCGAACTCGACGCCACGGTGTGGATCGACACCGAAGGCGACCGCGGCCCCGCACTGCTGGAGTTCCTGCGCAAGATGGTCTTCTGGGCCGACGCGCAGCCGGTCGAATCCGAGCACGCCGTGCTCAGTCTGCTCGGGCCGAATGCGCCCGAGGTGCTCGCCGCGCTCGGCGTCGACTCCGTGCCCGGCGTCTACGAGGCCGTGGCGCTGCCCGGCGGCGGTTTCGTGCGGCGGATGCCGTGGCCGGTCGCCGACTCCTTCGACCTGGTGGTTCCGCGCGCGGAACTCGCCGACCGGTGGGGCAAGCTCGTCGCGGCGGGTGCCGCGCCGGCCGGCATGTGGGCGTTCGAGGCGCTGCGGGTCGCGGCCGTGCGCCCACGGATCGGCCTCGACACCGACGACCGCACCATCCCGCACGAGGCCCGCTGGATCGGCGGCGTCACCGAGTACGGCGCGGTGCACCTGGACAAGGGCTGCTATCGCGGTCAGGAAACCGTGGCGCGGGTGCACAATCTCGGCAAGCCGCCGCGGCATCTGGTGCTGCTGCATCTCGACGGATCCGCCGACGAACGGCCGGCGGCGGGTGACGACGTCACCGCGGGCGGCCGGGCCATCGGCCGCCTCGGCACGGTGATCGACCACTACGAACTCGGCCCGATCGCCCTCGCGCTGATCAAACGCACGATCCCGGTGGACACCCAGCTCACGGCCGGCCCGACGGCCGCGGCCATCGATCCCGACTCGGTGCCCGCCGACGACGCACCGCAGGCGGGCCGGCTCGCCGTCGATCGACTGCGCGGCCGCTGACCCACCGATGCCGATCGAATTCCGGAGGGGCGCAAGCCGCATGGCGGCGCGCCACCGCGCCGGCCCCGCGCACCCACCGACCAGAACACACCGCGAAAGGAGCGTCCATGCGCCCCGGTGACACCGGCGAAGTACTCGCGGTGTGCGTGGTGCACGCCGAGATCGAGGTACCCACTCGGGTCGGCCGCTCCGCCATCGACAAGCGACCGCGCCCGGACCGGGTGCCGGTGCGGGCGCTGGGTCTCGACGGCGACCACGTCTGCGACACCGCCCACCACGGCGGTGTGCACCAGGCGGTCTACGCCTACGCCGACGAGGACGCCCGGCGCTGGGCCGGCGAACTCGATCGGGAGTTGCCCGCGGGCTGGTTCGGCGAGAATCTACGCGTGTCCGGATTACCGATCAGCGACGCGGTTTTCGGTGCCCGCGTGGCCATCGGCGACACCTTGCTCGAGGTGAGCGCGCCCCGCGTGCCGTGCGCGACGTTTCAGCATTGGAGCGGAGAAGCCCAGTGGGTCAAGCGGTTCACGCTGCGCAGCGACACCGGCGCCTACTTCCGGGTGCTCACCGAGGGCACGATCGGCGCGGGCGACACGGTGACCGTGCAGCATGTACCCGAGCACGGCGTGACTGTCCGTGACCTGTTCACCGGCCAGGATCCGGATCTGCTGGCCATCCTGCTCGCCGCGGAACCGACCATCTCCGACGATGTGCGCATGCAGATCGAGCGGCACGCGCGCAGGCACGCGAACGCCGCACGCGCCGCGCAGCGCCGGACCGGCGCGGCCACCGTCTCCGGCGTCGCCGACCGGCGCGCCGCCGAACTCGACACGGGAGCACAGCTGTGAGTGTGGATCTGGTCGAAGTAGTCCGCTCCGGTTTCCGCGAGTGCGTGCACCGCGGCTCGGTGGTGATCCTCGATCCCGCGGGTGAGCCAACGCTCGCCCTCGGCGAGGTGCATCTGCCGATCTTCCCGCGCTCCACCAACAAGCCGATGCAGGCGATCACCTTGCTGCGGCACGGTTTCGAACCACTCGACGACGCCGAGCTCGCCATCGCGACCGCCTCGCACTACGGCGAACCCGATCACATCGCGCTGGTCCGCCGACTGCTCGACCGGTTCGGTTTCGACGAGAAATCCCTCGAATGCCCGCCGGACCTGCCGGTCGACGACAAGGCGCGGGCGGCCGTGCTGTCCGGGTCGCAGGAACCGCGACGGATCTACATGAACTGCTCCGGCAAGCATGCCGCGATGCTGGCGACCTGCGCGATCAACGGCTGGCCGACCGAGGGCTACCTCGACGTCGCGCATCCACTGCAGCAGGCGGTCATCGCCACCGTCGCCGAACTGACCGGCGAACCCGAGACCGATCTCGGCATCGACGGTTGCGGACTGCCGATCATTCCGGTCTCGCTGGTGAACCTGGCCCGGGTGTTCGCCACGATGGCCACTGCCGCGCCGGACGCGCCGGAGCGGCGCGTCGCCGACGCCATCCGCGCCCATCCGCGAGTGATTTCGGGCACCAACGCACCCGATTTGTCAGCTATGCAGGCCACCCCCGGACTCGTCTGCAAGATCGGCGCGGACGGGGTGCACGCGGGCGCGCTACCCGACGGCACCGCCTTCGCCTACAAGATCGACGACGGTCACGACCGTGCCCGAATGCCCCTGACGCTGGCCATTTTGCATCGAATCGGGGTCGATTGGTCCGACGCGCATGCCGAGTTGGCGGCCCCTGCGGTACTCGGTGGCGGCGCTCGCGTCGGCGTCATCCGAGCGATTCCCGGAGTGCTGTAGCCGCCCCGGTCAAGGGCGACAACCGGGCAAACGGAACCTCTTCGGGAGTTCTTCACCCACTCCTGGAAGCGAGACCGCCGGACACACGCTAAAGTGTCTGTCAGGAAGAGTATTAATTCGAACGGGGCCGCCAACCAAACCCCAGGCCGCCCCGCAGTGACGCGAGGGGGTCAGCCATGGGCCGTGGCCGGGCTAAGGCAAAGCAGACCAAGGTCGCACGCGAGCTGAAGTACAGCAGCCCGCCGAGCGACTTCGCGAGCCTTCAGCGCGAGCTTTCGGGCAGCCCCAACTCCCAACGGAGTGGTGTGTTGTCCGATGAGCACAACGCGGACGAGTCCTCTACCCGTTGGGAAGAGGACGACTACGACGACTGGCGCCGCTGACTCGAAGCAACGCATGAAGGGGGAGGTCGCGTGCCTCCCCCTTCAGCCGTTGCCCAGTGTCGACGGCCTCCGCCGAAAAGCCTTACAACACACCAGCGTCCCGCATCCGAGCGATGCGGGACGCTGCGTTGATTTCCCGATGCGTTGATTTCACGCTGCGCCGAGCACACGGGTCAGCACACCCGATGAGGTGAGTCCCCACTCCGCCGCTGGGCTCATCCCGCCGAACATCGACCTCCCTGCCGCGTCCCGAAGCCGAGCCGAGCCCAACGAGGATTCGACCCGACATCCGCAGCGCGCGGCCACCCGGCGCCAGCCTTGGGCACCGCAACCCAGCGGGCACCGGCACCTCAGTCTCCCGCGCACATCTCAGCGTCCCGCGCGCGGAATAGCCGACTATTTCGCGCGCGCCGCACCAAACGTGCGCGGCGATCGAATGGGCGAGGCTGACGGGGCTGCGAGGCCACGGGGCCACGGGGCACGCAAGCGTCTGCCCGGTGCATCACAGGGGTAGCTGCGGTGCACCGGGCAGGGGTCTTGCGTCTGCTCTGCGAGACGGGCCGACACAGCACGTGCGGCGGACGGACGCATGGTCGGCCGGACGCGAACTCTCAGAAGCGCGGGTGTTCGCCGACGAGGACGGCGCGCAGGGCGTCGGTGTCTTTGGCTTTCTTGACGGTGCCCAGGGTCCAGCATTCGATGTGGCGGGCGGTCAGTACGGCGAGGGCGCGGTCGACGTCTTCGGGGGCGACGACGGCGACCATGCCGACGCCCATGTTGAACGTCTTCTCCATCTCGACCCGCTCCACCCGGCCGCGCTGCGCGATCATCTTGAAGACCGGCGCGGGGTTCCAGGTGCCGCGATCCAGCTCGGCGACCATGCCGGCGGGCAGCACGCGGCCGAGGTTGGCGGCCAGGCCACCGCCGGTGACGTGGGCGAAGGTGCGCACATCGGTTTCGGCGATCAGGGCCAGGCAGTCCTTGGCGTAGATCTGGGTCGGCTCGAGCAGTTCTTCGCCGAGGGTCCGGCCGAACTCCTCGACGTGCCCGGTGAGCGACATGCGGTCGATGTCGAGCAGCACCTTGCGGGCGAGGCTGTAGCCGTTGGAGTGCAGGCCCGAGGAGCCCATGGCGATCACCACGTCGCCGGGACGCACCCGGTCGGGGCCGAGCACCGCGTCGGCCTCGACGACGCCGACGCCGGTCGCGGACAGGTCGTAGTCGTCGGCATCCATCAGGCCGGGATGTTCGGCGGTTTCCCCGCCCAGCAACGCGCAACCGGCCCGCACGCAGCCCTCGGCGATGCCGGAGACCAGCTCGGCGACCTTCTCCGGGACGACCTTGCCGATGGCGATGTAGTCCTGCAGAAACAGCGGTTCCGCGCCACACACCACCAGGTCGTCGACGACCATCGCGACCAGGTCCAGTCCGACGGTGTCGTGCTTGTCCATCGCCTGCGCGACCGCGATCTTGGTACCGACCCCGTCGGTGGACGCGGCGAGCAACGGCTCGCGGTAGCCGCCCTTCAGTGCGAACAGTCCGGCGAATCCGCCGAGGCCGCCTTGCACCTCGGGTCGGCTCGCCTTCTTCGCCAATGGCCCGAACAACTCGACTGCGCGGTCACCTGCCTCGATATCCACGCCTGCCGCGGCGTAAGAGGCACCACCACTGGGGGTCTGTTCAGTCATTTTCGGGGAAAGCTCCAAACCGAATCGGCGGATAGATGCCTGCTCACGCTACCGGAGACGAATAACAGCCCAGCACCGGTATTGCTTCGTGCTGCCCGCCTCTCGGCGTCTTTTACCGCTTGCCGGCGCCGCGGGACTTGACAACCTGGCCGGTGGTCGCGCCCCGCGGCGCCGTCGACGGGTGCCCGGCGAGTTACCCAGCTGCGCGGGAAATCACTCGCCAGATTATCCCGTCTGTACCTCGACGTCGTCGATCTCGGTGGCGAACAGTCCGGCGCTGGCCGCGCGCCGGCGCCGCTGCTCCACCGGATCGGGCACCGGCACCGCCGCGACCAGGCGCTGGGTGTACTCCTGCTGCGGTGCCCGCAGGATGCGATCCCGGTCACCCTGTTCCACCACCGCGCCGTTGCGCAGCACCACGATCCGGTCGGCGAGCTGATCGACCACCGCCAGGTCGTGGCTGATGAACAGGCACGCCCACCCACATTCGCGCTGCAGCTGACCGAACAGCTCGAGCACCGCGGCCTGCACGGAAACGTCCAGCGCGCTGGTCGGTTCGTCGGCGACGAGCAGATCCGGATCCAGCACGAGCGCCCTGGCCAGGCTGGCGCGCTGCCGCTGGCCGCCGGACAGCTCGTGCGGATACCGGCGTTCGGTCCCCGCGGGCAGTTGCACGTCGTCGAGCAGCTTGCGGACTCGCGCCTTGATCTCGGCCGAGCTGCCCGCCTGGTGCACGATCAGCGGTTCGGCGACGCACTCGCCGACGGTGAGCCGCGGATTCAGCGAGCTGGCCGGGTCCTGGAACACGAACCCGAAGCGCCGCCGGATCGGCCGCAGCTTGCGCCCGGACAGTCCGGCGATGTCCTGCCCGCGCACCTTGACCACACCCGAGGTGGGGCGTTGCAGCGCGGCGACGCAGCGGCCGATGGTCGACTTGCCGGAACCGGATTCGCCCACCAGACCGAGGGTTTCGCCCGGTCCGATGCACAGGTTCACATCGTCGACTGCGCGGAACGGCGGCCGTCCGAACGAGCCGGGGAACTCGACCACCAGATCGCACACTTCGAGCACCGGCTCGGCGGTCGTGTCGACCTCCTTGGCCGGGCCGTGTGCCAGCTGCTCGGTGCCCAGGTGCGGGACGGCCGCGAGCAGTGCCCTGGTGTAGTCCGCTTTCGGGCTGGCGAACAGCTCGTCCACCGGCGCCTGCTCGACCACCTTGCCGTTGCGCATCACCACGACGCGGTCGGCCAGGTCGGCCACCACGCCCATGTTGTGCGTGATCAGCACGATGGCACTGCCGATCCGGTCGCGCAGATCGCGCAGCAGTTCGAGGATCTCGGCCTGCACGGTCACGTCGAGCGCGGTGGTCGGCTCGTCGGCGATGATCACCTTCGGCTCGCAGGCGATGGCGATGGCGATCACCACGCGCTGTTTCTGCCCACCCGAGAGCTGGTGCGGGTAATAGTCCACCCGGTGCTCGGGGTCGGGCAGGCCGACCATGCGGAGCAGTTCGACCGCGCGCGCCTTCGCGTCCTTCTTGCTCATGTCCGAATGCGCGCGCAGCGCCTCGCCGATCTGGAAGCCGACGGTGAACAGCGGGTCGAGCGCGAGGCCCGGCTCCTGGAACACCATCGAGATCGCGCCGCCGCGCAGGGCGGTGAGCTGGCGTTCGTTCATCGAGGTGATGGTCTGGGTACCGAGGGTCACCAGACCGTTCACCCGCGCGGTCAGCGGCAGCAGGCCCATCGCGGTGCGCGAGCTCACCGATTTACCCGAGCCGGATTCGCCGACGATGGCCAGCACCTCGCCCGGATACACCTCGTAGGACACGTCTTTCACCGCGTACACGGGTCCGGCGTCGGTCGCGAAGGTGACCGACAGCGACGCGATGGACAGCGCGGGACGATCCCGCTCGGCCACCGGTACCGACTTGGTCATGACGTCTCCTTCCCGGCGGTGCCGTCCTTCGTCAGGCCGACAGCGGGCTCGGCTCCGGCTGTCGCCGTGGCACTTTCGGGGTCCGTGGCGGACTCGACGGTGATCGCGTCACCGGGCGCCGCCGAAACGGCGCGCCGGGTCCGCAGGATCGGGTTGAGCACCTCGTTGAGGCTCTCGCCGACCAGGGTCATGCCGAGCACGACGAGCACGATGGCGAAACCGGGGAAGATGCCGGTCCACCAGATGCCGTTGGACACGTCCGACAGCGCCTTGTTCAGGTCGTAACCCCATTCGGCGGCCTGGGTCGGCTCGATACCGAACCCGAGGAAGCCGAGGCCGGCCAGCGTGAGGATGGCTTCGGACCCGTTCAGGGTGACGATCACCGGCAACGACTGGGTGACGTTGGCGAAGATGTGCCGGAACAGGATTCGCGCCGTCGAGGCCCCGGTCACCCTGGCGGCATCGACATAGGGTTCGTTCTTCACCGCGACCGTCGCGTTGCGCACCACGCGGAAGTATTGCGGCACGAAGACGGCCGTGATCGCCACCGCCGCGGAGAGCACGCCGCCGAAGCTGGTGGAGCGACCGCCCGCGACCACGATGGACACCACGATCGCCAGCAGCAGCGTCGGGAAGGCGTACATGGCGTCCATGAACAGCACCAGCACCCGGTCGAACCAGCGGCCGAGGTAACCCGACAGCAGGCCGAGCGGTACGCCGATGAACAGCGAGAGCACCAGCGAGATCACGATCACGAACAGTGCGGTGCGCGCACCCCAGATCACCCGGGAGAACACGTCCTCACCGCGCACCGAGGTGCCGAACCAGTGGTCGGCCGAGGGCGCCTGCTGACGGACGAAATCCACGCCGTCGGCGGCACTTTGCGCGAAACCGTAGGGCGCGATCAGCGGCGCGAAGACGGCCGCGAGCACGAAGATCGCGACCAGGGCCAAGCCGAGGATCAGCGTCGCGCGTTGCAGGCCCGCGGTCATGGAGAACAGCCGCAGGCCGGGCAGGCGACGGCGGGCCGACGGCGGCACCGGCGGGGTCACCACCGGCTCGTTGAGCAATTCCGGTGCGGTCATCAGAACCTCACCCTCGGATCGATCAGTGCCACAAGGGCATCCACCAGGAAGCTCATCAGGGCGATGAACACCGCGATGAACGCGACGATGCCCTGCACCGCGACGAAGTCACGGGCCGCGAGGTAGGTCGCGAGTTGATAGCCGAGCCCCTTCCATTCGAAGGTGGTCTCGGTGAGCACCGCGCCGCCGAGCATCATCGCGATCTGCATGCCCATCACGGTGACGATCGGAATCATCGCGTTGCGGAACGCATGTCGTCCGGTGACGACCCGGCGGGACAGGCCACGAGCCCGGGCCGCGTCCACATAATCCGAACGCAGCGTCTGGATCAGGTTGATCCGCACCAGGCGCAGGAAGATGCCCGCGGTGAGCAGGCCGAGCGCGATCGCGGGCAGCACAGCGTGTTTCAGGACGTCGCCGATGTAACCGGCGTCGCCGTACAGGATTCCGTCGACCAGCATGATGTTGGTCTTCGGCGAGACGTGCTGCAGTTGCAGTTCCACGTTGGTGCTCGCGCGGCCGGCCACCGGCAGCCAGCCCAGCTTGACCGCGAACACCAGCTTGAGCAGCAGACCGACGAAGAACACCGGCGCCGCGTAGGCCAGGATCGCGAAGAGCCGAAGTCCGGTGTCCGACACCGAATCACGGTGCGTCGCCGCGTAACGGCCGAGCGGGATGCCGATCGCGAACGCGACGATCAGCGCCCAGAACATCAGCTCCAGCGAGGCGGCGCCGTAGGTGGTGATCACCTCGCTGATCTGCCGATTGTCCTGGGAGCGGCCGAAATCGCCGCGGAACAGGCCGGAGATGTACTCCCAGTACTGGGTCAGGATCGGCCGGTTCAGCCCGGCCGCCTCCTTGCGGGCCTCGATCTGGTCCTGGGTCATCCGGCCACCCATTGCCGCGCTGATCGGGTCACCGGCCACGCGCATGAGGAAGAAGACCACGGTGGCGAGAATCCACGCGGTCACCGGAATCAGCAGCAGGCGCACGCCCAGGTAGCGCAGCAGCGCGAGCTGGCGAGAATCACTCCCGCCCTTCCCTTTTCGGGGCACGCCGAAGCGCCGGGCCCGGGCCGGCGCTGGCTTCGTTTCTGGAGCAGCTATCGTCCCGGGCCCGGCTTCGCCGGATGTCACTTGCTCAGCACCGTGTAACGGAACTTGAAGGACGCGTCGAGTGTCTGCTCGACACCCTGCACATTCTTGCCCGAGACCGCGATCTGCTTGCCGGACAAGAGCGGAACGATCGGCAGATGGTTCTGCGCGAGGTCACGCTGCACGTTCTTCAAGATCTCCATGCGCTTGGTCTTGTCGTTCTCCGTGGTCTCCGCGGTCAGCTGCGCCGAGATGCTCGGATCCTCGAAGTGCGACTGCAGGAAGTTGTTCGGGCCGAAGAACGGGGTCAGGTAGTTGTCCGGGTCCGGGAAGTCCGGGAACCAGCCGAACTGGTAGAGCGGGTAGGAGTCGCGGGCGCGCTCGCGCTGGTAGCTCACCCATTCGGTGGACTGCAGGTTGACCCGGAACAGGCCGCTGGCCTCGAGCTGCGACTTGATCGCCGCGTATTCCTCGGAGCTGCTCGAACCGTAGTGGTCCGGGTTGTACTGCAGGTTCAGCTCGACCGGGGTGGCGACGCCGGCGTCGGCGAGGAACTTCGCCGCCTTCTCCTTGCTCGGATCGGCGCCGTAGATGTCCTTGAACGGCTCGGTCGCGCCCGGAACACCCTGCGGCACAGACGAGTACGCGGGCAGGTAGGTGTTCTTGTACACGCCCTTGGCCAGCGCGGCCCGGTCGACGGTGGACGCGAGCGCCTTGCGCACGGCCAGCTTCTGCTCCGGCGTGCCGCCCGGCATGGTGTTCATGTTGAACACGATGTAGCGCAGCTCACCGCCGGGGCCCTCGTGCACGGTGACCTTGCTGTCGCCGCGCAGCGATTCGATATCGGTGGGCGTCAGCGACCGGTATGCGACGTCGAGCGACCCGTTCTGCAGGTCGAGCTTCATGTTGTCGGTGGTGGCGTAGTACTTCGTCGACACCGTCTTGGACTTCGGCGTGCCGAGGATGCCGTTGTAGTCCGGGTTCGCCTTGTACTCGACCAGCTTGTTCTTGTCGTAGCTGGCGATCGTGTACGGGCCCGAGTAGCCCTTGGCCTTGACGACTTCCTCGTCGGCCATCACCTTGTCCGCCGCGTACACCTTCTCGTCGACGATCGGGCCGGCCTGGGTCGGCAGGATCGCCGGGAAGGTCTGGTCATTGGCGACCTTCAGCGTGAAATTGACCGTGCGGTCGTCCGGGGCGTCGGTCTTCTCGAGGTTGCCGAGCAGCGACGCGGGACCGTTCGGGTCATTGATCTTGACCATCCGGTCGAAGGAGAACTTGACGCTCTTGGCGGTCAGTGGGTTGCCGTTGGCGAACTTGAGGCCCGGCTTCATGGTGCAGCTGTACACCGTCGGGCTGGTGAACTCGCACTTCTCCGCGGCGTCCGGCTTCGGGGTCGCGTCGCCGGGCGCGAAGTTCAGTACGTACTGGTAGAACTGCGTTTCCGCGACGAGGGAGCCGTTGTCATAGGCGGCCGCCGGGTCGAGCGAGAAGATTTTGTCCGTAGTGCCGGCAAGCAAGCCACCACCGTCACCACCGTCACCGGTCCGGCCCGAACCGCAGCCGGCCAAGGCAGACGCCACCAGCGTCGCCAGGCCGACGGCCGCGATAGTTCGCGTCCGGGTCCGGCCCCCAGGTGTTTTCGAAACCAACATCAGGGCCCCACTTCTCGAGCGCCACACCGCGTTGTCCTGGATCGCAGGCCCGGTGCGGACACAATTGAACATCCGATCTGACGGGCACCGTACCCACGAACCATTTCCGGCACGTTGCGTTTTCACAGAAAAGATTGCCGGGACGTGAGCCAGCGTTGCAAATAGTGCATCACAGGGGCCAGATCACCGGACGAATGTCCAGGTTCTGGCTAGAACGTCCGATTCCGCGTCTCGAAGACGCCACGGTTCCAAAATGGACAAAACACCGGGAACCATGCGGCGCGCGAATTCGACTCGCCGAAAGTCGCGACCCGGCAAGCGCGCACCTCAGCGCGCCGACCGACGATCATCGCGGCAAATAGAACCGTCCCGGAAACACCCCGCGCGGTGTCGGGGTTACCGGCACTCGCCTGAACAGTCGATCAGGGACACTGCGCAGCCGTACCGAAACGGCCGGAAAAGCCACGAGGCGAGCCACCGGAGTGACTCGCCTCGCTTACCGCGAAAGATTGGGACTACGGGCGGCTGAGCGCGCTGGCGTTGGCGTTGTCGGCCAGCAGGGCCGCCTCGGACTGGCCGGTGAGCATGCCCTCGAGCACGTTCTTGCCGATAGCCGCCTCGGTGGGCAGCGGGATCGGGTAGTGGCCGTCGAAGCACGCGCAGCACAACCGCGAACGTGGCTGCTCGGTCGCCGCGATCATGCCCTCGGTGGAGATGTAGCCGAGGGTGTCCGCGCCGATCGAGCGGCGCACCCCCTCCACCATCTCGTCGAAGCTGCCCTCCGCGCCGGAACCGTTGGCGATCAACTCCGCGGGCGAGGCGAAGTCGATGCCGTAGAAGCACGGCCACTTCACCGGCGGCGACGCGATCCGGACATGGATCTCCAGCGCGCCCGCCTCACGCAGCATCCGGATGAGGGCGCGCTGGGTGTTGCCGCGCACGATCGAATCGTCCACCACGATCAGCCGCTTGCCGCGGATCACCTCACGCAACGGATTGAGCTTGAGCCGGATGCCGAGCTGACGGATGGTCTGGCTCGGCTGGATGAACGTGCGCCCCACATAGGCGTTCTTCATCAGGCCTTGGCCGTAGGGCACGCCGGAACCCTGCGCGTACCCGACCGCGGCCGGCGTGCCGGACTCCGGCACCGGGATCACCAGGTCGGCCTCGACCGGATGTTCCTTGGCCAGGCGGCGACCGATCTCGACCCGGGTGGCATGCACCGAACGGCCGGAGATCGTGCTGTCCGGCCTGGCCAGGTACACGTATTCGAAGACACAGCCCTTGGGCTCGGGGTTGGCGAACCGCATCGAGCGCACGCCGTCGGCGTCGATCGCCAGCAGTTCGCCCGGCTCGATCTCCCGGACGAACGCCGCGCCGACGATGTCCAGGGCCGCGGTCTCACTGGCAACAACCCAGCCACGGTCGAGCCGGCCGAGGCACAGCGGGCGCACGCCGTGCGGGTCGCGCGCGGCGTAGAGGGTGTGCTCGTCCATGAAGGTCAGGCAGAACGCGCCCTTCAAGGTCGGCAGCAGTTCCATCGCCGCCTGCTCGATGCTCGAATCGGCAGAGGCGTGCGCGAGCAGCGCGGTGATCACGTCGGAGTCGGAGGTCGCGGCGATCGGCTGCGGGCGGCCGTTCGCCACCGTCGCGCCGATGAGTCCGAGTTCCCTTGCCCGGCCCGCCAATTCGGCGGTGTTGACGAGATTGCCGTTGTGGCCCAGGGCAAGTCCGGAGCCGACCGCGGTGGTGCGGAAGATCGGCTGTGCGTTCTCCCAGGTCACCCCGCCCGTGGTGGAGTAGCGGCAGTGCCCGACGGCGATATGGCCCGGCATGGCGGCCAGCGTCTGCTCGTCGAAAACCTGACTGACCAAACCCAGGTCCTTGAAGACCAAGATCTGCGAACCGTCGGAGACCGCGATGCCCGCCGCCTCCTGGCCGCGATGCTGCAGGGCATAGAGCCCGTAGTACGTGAGCTTCGCCACGTCCTCGCTCGGGGCCCAGACACCGAACACGCCACACTCCTCGCGTGGCTCGTTCTCGTCCTGATCGGGGGTGGCGGATGTGCTTACGACCGGCAGTTCGGCGTTGGTCACCGTTTGCTCCCTGTTCGGGCGGGCTGGGGGCGATTTCATTCTACGGGTGAAACTTCGTTCGCGATCACTCGCCACCGCATCCGGACAGCAATCGAGCACGCCCCAGGACCCGGCGCAGGCGGGCCGGTAACTGTTACCGTGCCTGCCGTGACGACTACCGACAGCGCGGACACCGGCGGCGGAGCGGGATCGAACACGGCGGGAACGGGACCGCAGCGCCGGCCATGGGCCCGTATGGTGCTGTTTCCCATCTCCGTGCTGACCCTGCTGACCGCTCTGCTCGGCATCATGTATCTGGATTACGTCGTCGATCCGGAGAAGAACCTGCACGACTTTCCGATCGCCCTGGTGAATCAGGATGTGGGCGATGTCATCAAGAAGGCCGACGGGCAGCAGCAGGTCAACTTCGGCGAGCAGATCACCGAGGCACTGCGCACCGGGGTGCCCGCGGACAAGGTCGACCTGCAGGTGATCAGCATCAGCGAGGCCGAACGGCAGCTGCAGGCCGGCAAGGTCTACGGCGCGATCGTGATTCCGAGTGACTTCAGCAAGCAGCTCGGCAATCTCGGCATCGGCAGCGTGATCCCCGGCGACCTGGAACGCCCGATCATCACGCTGCAGACCAACCCGCGCACCGGCGCGTTCGGCACCCAGATCGTGTTGCGGGTCGGCAATCAGGCGCTGACCGAAGTGAACAAGCAGGTCGGCAAGCAGCTCACCGATCAGGTGAACGAACAGCTGAAACCGCAGCCCGGCGGGCCGCCCGCGCCCGAACTGTCCGGCGCGACCCGGCTGGCGATCGCCGATCCGGTGAAAGTGGTCGTCCAGCAGTATCGCCCGCTGCCCGACGGCACCGGCCAAGGCCTGTCCGCGTTCTTCTACGCGCTGCTGTTGCTGCTGGCCGGCGTGGTCGGCGCGATGGTCATCCACACGATGATCGACGCCCAACTCGGTTTCATTCCCACCGAATACGGGCCGTGGTACGTGCACTATCCGCCGACGCCGATCTCCCGCTTCCGCACCCTGCTGATCAAGTGGGGCGTGCTGGTGGTGACCGCGAACATCGTCTCGGCGGTCTTCCTGATCGTCGGCAAGATCCTGGACATGCCGATCGACCATCCGCTCGCACTGTTCCTCTACAGCGCGCTCGCCATGATCGCCGTCGGCGCCACCGGGTTGTCCATGCTGGCCGCGATCGGTTCGGCGGGCCTGCTGGTGAACCTGATCCTGTTCATCATCCTGGGCCTCCCGTCCTCCGGCGGCACCGTCCCGATCGAGGCGACCCCGCAGTACTTCGGCTGGCTCGCCTCCTTCGAACCGATGCACCAGGTGTTCCTCGGCATCCGCGCCATCCTGTACTTCGACGCGAATTTCGCAGCGGGCCTGTCCCGTGGCGTCTGGATGGCCGTCCTCGGCCTCGCCATCGGCCTGGCCTTCGGCGCCGCCATCACCCGCTTCTACGACCGCAAAGGCCTGCACCGCACCAACCGCGTCGAAGCCTGACCAGCATTCTCACCGCGGATCTGCGGGACGGGCGGCTCCGCGCCGGTGTCAGCTATGCCGGCGCGGCCGAACCGCCGTCGCTCGCCGCCCGTCGCACGGTGGGCGGCTATCTGCTCGACGGGACCGCACCGTTCGTCAGCGCGGGGCGCCAGTGGGCCACCGCAGGGTTCAATCCGTGGTGAGGCGGGCGATGGGGAGCCAGTGGGCTACTTCGGGGGCGCGGTTGCCGGAGGCGGTGAGGGTGCCGGCGGTGCCGGCGGCGTCGAAATCCAGGAGGCCGGTGGCGAGGAGTAGCCAAGTGCGGGGGTCGGTTTCGACGACGTTCGGGGGTGTGCCTCTGGTGTGGCGGGGGCCCTCGATGCACTGGACCGCGACGAACGGTGGCACCCGGACCTCCACCGAGTGGCCCGGTGCCGAAGCGGCCAGTGTGCGGGCCGTCGCGCGGACCGCCGCGGCGAGTTCGGTGCGCGCAGGCGCCGCCGCCGATTCGTCCCGCAGCCATTCGCTCACCGCATCCACCGCCGACCGCAACTCGGCCGGACTCACCGTCTGACGTGCCACCCCACCGACATTACCGACGCACCCCCACCCCCGATCCGACGCCCCGGCGCCCTCGCTACCCGGCTTCAGGGGGTGGGATGTTTGGGGGTGGCGCGCATGCCTACGTAGCAGGCTTCGGTGCCGTCGGTGAGGGTGCTGAAGACGACGGGCATGTAGTCCTCGCTGAATGAGGGGCCAGCGCCGGAGGCGGCGAAGACGGTGGGCGAGACAGGGGTGAGGTCCATGCTCAGGGGCGGCGACATGTCCTTCATGTCGTCGACGAATTCGTAGAGCATGTGCGCGGATCCGTCCGCGCGCTTGCTGACCGTGATCACGACACCGGCCCGCCGATAGGTGCCGACGAACGGCGCGATGTCCACCTGCACCGGCGGGTCGGCCGGGGCGAAAGCTTCCGGCACCCGCACCCCGGCCAATTCGCCGAGCAGCTCACGGAACAGCGACGCGTAAAGCTGGCGCGCGCCACCACCATTGGTGAGCAGCGCGACCGCCACCCCGGCCGCGGGGACGACCCGCAGGTACGCGTACTGGCCGATCGCGGCACCGTCGTGGCCGAATCCTTTGATGCCGTCCCAGTCGTACAAGGTCCAGCCCAGACCCCATCCGTCCGCGCTGACCGACCACTTGTCCGGCACCTCCACCACCTGATCCTGCATCGCCGCAACGGCTTGCGCGGACAGCAGCACGGTGCCGTCGGCGGCGCGACCACCGTCGAGGTGCAGGCGGGCGAACCGCACCATGTCGCCAGCGGAGGTGATCACCCTGGCCATCGGCGCGACCGCACGCGGCATGATGTCCCACTCCGGCGCGGGTTCGGGGTAGGCCCCCGGCGCACCGAGGTGGCTCATCGCGGTGGGGAACTTCAGCGCCTGTTCCGGCAGCGTCACCAGCTGGCCGAGGCCGAGCGGGGTGGCGATCAGATCCTGTAGTGCCTGATCGAAGGTGGTGCCGGTGATCACCTCGATGATGCGCCCGAGCACTCCGTAGCCCAGGCTGCCGTAGGACATCGCCGTCCCCGGTTTGCAGTCGAGCGCGACTTCCCTTGCCGCCGCGACATATCGGGCGAGGCAGTCGTCGCCGCGGCCACCGTCGAAGTTGAAGTCGTTGGTCACGCCGCCGGTGTGGCTGAGCAGCTGACGCACCGTGATCTGCTGGGTCGCTTCGGCATCCGGCGTCGCGAACTCGGGCAGCACATCCCGCACCCGGGCGTCGAGATCCAGTTTGCCGGCATCCGCGAGCCGCACGATCATCGTCGCGGTGTAGACCTTCGCGACCGACCCGCACAGGAACACCGCATCGGTGGTGACCGGTACACCCGTGCCGCGATGCAGTACCCCGCTGGCGATTTCGTGGATTTCGCCGTCGACCAGCACGGCCAGCGCTGCGCCGGGCACATGGTGCGTGGCACGCAGTTCGTCCAGCCGCTGCTGCCAATGCGCCAGGGAAAACGCGTGCCCAGCCGCATTTCCACCTGGCTTCCGGCCATCTTCGACGCCCTGGTTCACCGTGTTCGACATGTCCTTCTCCTGCCCTGCTTCCAGTCGGCGCGTACGCCGTTCTCCTGCTGCGAACACTGTACTCATGGCAGAACGTTGTACGCAAGAGTCATCGCGGAAGCGTCAGAAATGCCAGTTCACAGCCGATTCAGCGGAATTCGGCGACCACAAAGTGCCCGGCCGGCAACACATGCCGGCCCGGGGCGGAACGCGCTAGCGGTCGCCCCCGCCAACCGGCCCATGCAGCGATGGCCGTGTCTCGCCCTGCCCGAAGGACAGTCGCCGAGCCAATTGCGGCGCAACGGCACCACCCACATTCGTGGCGAGATGCAGCAGAGCGGGAGCCGTGGCGCTCGCTGTACGACGGCGGAGCCAGCCGAGAACGAAACCACCCGCGGCGGTGGCGGCCACGGTCACCGGCACACTGTCACCCGCGGCTCGCGCCGGATGGATATGCCAGCAGCCGAAGGTAGACGAACCCACCACGGTTCCGGCGATCGAACCAAAAGCTTTGTCCAGCAGGGGTTCCAACGTCGCCCGAAAGATCAGCTCTTCGCTGTAAACCGTGCCGATCGGGATGTGCACACCGACCCACTCGGCGACCGGAACATCCGGCGCTCGATCAGCGGCCGCCGCCAAGCCTCGGCGCGCCGACGGGATCGCAAGGGCCACACCGTAACCGGCGGCAACCAGCGCAGCCGACATCGCACCGTAACGAAAACCCTTCGCAGAAAACCAATCAGGAACACCCCGAAAGGAAGCGGCGTAAGCCGTGGCGAACCCCGCATTGGCCGCGGTCCGCCCGCGCACTCCGAGCCCGAGCCCGGGCAGCACGAGATTGCTCCAAACCAGCGGAATCCCGACGGCAGCAAAGGCTTTCGGTAAACGGCTCACTTGATCTTCCGTTCGAAATCCTCGGCGGACTCGATCTCCGCCCTGATCCGGTCCGACATCGCCGCCGACCAGTCCGGCGGCGCCGCCACTGCCGCCCAGCCGTCCAGCACGAGGCTGCCGTAGCGGTGCCCGTGCCCGTCGGTGACGCCCTGGGCATTGGTGAGGTCGGCGGCCACCTGCCAGAAGGTGACGAACGGCCACCAGCGCATCTGTGAAGAGACATCGGAACCGCGCGGTTCCGACAGCCAATCCGGTTGCGAGAAGATCAGATCCGTCGACCACCAGACGATCGGGTCCGAGGCGTGTTGCAGGTATGCGATCCGCGGCGGCCGCCACTCGGTGGACGGACGCGCGAGATCCGCACTGTCCGAGGCGAATCGCACGACCAAGCCGTCCGCATAAACCGGCTCGACCTCGCGTGAGCCCGGATCGCGCCGCGAAACGAACTGCTCCCACAGGCGATTCGAGTTCGGCGGCCCCACCCAGAGCGCGCCGTCCACCTTCGTGCGCAGGTCGGCGAGCCCGTCGAACGCCGCCTCGGAGCCCTGCGAGCCCAGGCTCTCCCCGTAGACCAGCAGCTTCGGCCGTTGCTGTTGCGGGCGCGCGCTCCAGTGCCGATATACCGCGTCGAACAACTCTTTTCCGGCCGTCGCGGCTTTGCCACGGTCGGCCAGGAACGACAGCACGCTCGGCAGATACGAGTACTGCGTGGCGATGATCGCACTGTCGCCGCCGTACATGTATTCGATCGCACCCGCCGCCATGGCATTGACCCAGCCGGTGCCGGTGGTCGTCACCACCACGAGCACCTTGCGATCGAAGGCGCCGGTGCGTTCGAGTTCGGCGGCCGCCAGCTCCGCGGGTTCCTCGCCGTTCTTGGCCGACTCCAACCCGACATAGGCGCGGATCGGCTCGCGCGCGGGCTTGCCGGTCACCTCGCTGATCTTGCTCGCGGTCGGTCCGTGCGAGACGAACCAGCGCCCCTCGAACCCGAGGGTCTCCCATTTGGCCAGGGACGCAGGACTGCCGGACCGTTCCGGTTGGGTCGGCTGGATCGCATTCGTCGACGTGTGGTCGTTGCGCACGCTGAACGCGGAATTGGCCACGGCGAAGAACGCGCGCGAGGCCACACCGTTGAAGATCGTCACGGTCAGCACGACGAGCACCAGGAAGCCGGCGGCGGGCGCCAGCTCGCGCGGCACCCGGACCCACCGGTTGAGCAGCCGGGCCAGGAACAGGATGGTCTCGCGCACCGTCCGGTACGCGGCCACCACGGCCGCGCCGACCGCCATGCTCAGCAATCCGGTGCGCAGATAGGCCGGTGTCGTGGTGCCTTCCATGCCCATCAGCGCGGTGATCTCGCGCTGCCAGCGCGCCGACTGGACCAGCATCAGCGCCGCACTCAACGCCGCGGTGAACAAGATCGCGGACTTCACGGCGTAGCGCACCCAGGTGGGCGGCGGCGGCAGGAACTTCTGCAACCGCGGCCGCACCCACAGCCGGAACAACCACTCGAGCAGGCAGCCGACGCCGTAGCCGAGCGCGGCGTTGACCCCACTGATCAGACCCTGGAACAGCCAGTCGCGCGGCACCAACGACGGCGTCACCGACAGCGCGAAGAACAACGTGGCGAAGACCAGTCCGACATAGTTCAGGTCGATGACGTCTTCCACGCGCCGCACGACGACGACGCCGCGCGTACGCAGCTTCGTCAGGGTGGAGGCGGTCTCTAGCACGAAACTCAGCGCGTGCGGAGTTCGGCCGCGAGCAGTTCCATAGCGATCATCATCGCAACAGTATGGCGGTCCGGTTCCGCCGGCGAGTGTTGGCCAGGCCGCCAAGCGGCGGATCGACACAGATCACACTCGCCTGCCGCGCCTGTCGTCTCCCGCAACGACGGATCGGCAACTACCCAGGGTGCTCGAGTAGTTGTACACGGTTGTGCGGGTACGCGTGTCGCCAGAATTCTTGGCATGAGCACTCCCAACGCACAGCCGAAGACCACCTCGGCCTTCGTCGCCCAGGCCGCGATCGCGTTCGGCGTCAGCTTTTTCGGGGCGGGCGCGGGCATTCTGTATCTGCCGCTGGACATCTGGCAGCGCAGCTTTCTGGCGATGAGCCTTCTCTTCCTGGTCACCAGCACCTTCACCTTGGCGAAGGTGGTGCGGGACCAGCACGAAGCCGCGACCGTGCACGGTCGCATCGATCAGGCACGGATGGAAAAGCTGCTCGCCGAGCACGATCCGTTCAACACCATCGCCTGATCACGCTCCTGGGCGGGCCCGGTGACGAGGGGTCCTGGCCCGCCCAGGCCAGCGGATCAACTCGTCACTTGAGCGAGCGTTCCCGAACTGCCGACTCCGCCAAGTAGTTTCGGATCCGGTCCGAGAGATCGGCGGTCCAGTCCGGCGGCTGCGCGATCGCGGCCCAGGCGTCGAGCACCAGCGTGCCGTAGCGGTGCCCGTGTCCGTCGTTGACGCCCTGCGCATTGGGCAGATCGGCGGCGACCTGCCAGAACGTGACGATCGGATACCACGCCATCGTCGGCGACACGTCGGAGCCGCGCGGTTCGCGCAGCCAATCCGGTTCGCTGAACAGCAGATCCGGCGACCACCACACCACCGGATCGGACGCGTGCTGCAGGTAGGCGACGCGCGGTGTCAGCCAGGTGCTCGACGGCTGCCACAGATCACCGCGGCCGTCCGCGAAACGCACCACGAGGCCGTCGGCGTAGGTCGGCAGTACCTCGGGAGAGCCGGGATCGCGCCGCGCCACGAATTCACTCCACAACCGGTTCGAGTTCGGCGGCCCCACCCAGAGCACGCCATCGGTCCGGTTACGCAGGTCGGCGAGACCGGAGAACGCGCCTTCGGCCCCCTGCGAGCCGAGGCTCTCCCCGTAGACGAGCAGCTTCGGCCTGGCCTCGGCCGGCCGCACCGACCAGTGCTCGTACACCTTGTCGAACACCAGCTTTCCCATCCGGGTCGCCTTGTCCTTGTCCGAAAGGAAGGACAGCACGCTGGGTAGATACGAGTACTGGGTGGCGACGATCGCGCTGTCGCCGCCGTACATCATCTCCACGGATTCGGCGCTGGTCGAGTCGACCCAGCCGGTGCCGGTCGTGGTCACCACGACCAGGATCTTGCGATCGAAGGCCCCCGTCCGCTCGAGTTCGGCGACGGCCAGTTCGGCTTGCGCCTCGGGACCGTCCGCCGATTCCAAGCCGGTGTACACCCGGATCGGCTCCTTGGCCGGTTTGCCGGTGACCTTTTCGATGTCCGCGGCGCTCGGCACGTAGGAGACGAACCATCGCCCCTCCGAGCCGAGGGTCTCCCACTTCGCCAATGAGGCCGGGCTGCCGGATCTTTCGGGCAGCTGCGGTTGTGTGGCATTGGGCGAGGTGTGGCTGTTGCGCACGCTGAACGCCGAATTCGCCACCGAGAAGAAGGCTTTCGCCAGCACGCCGTTGAACAGCGTGACGGCCACGATGGTGACGATCAGGAAGCCGAGCGGCATGGCCAGGCGGCGCGGGACGTGCACCCACTTCGTCAGCTCACCCGCGACCCACCGCACCAGCCAGCGCACCGCCCGGAACACACCGATCACCAGCGCGATCACGGCGGCGCTCAACGCACCGGTACGCAGGAAGCCGCTGGTCGTGATGTCGTCCATGCCCATCAGCTGGGTGATCTCGCGCTGCCAGCGCGCCGACTGCACCAGCATGAGCACCGCGGCCAGCGCACAGCCGAGCAGCACCACCACCTTCGCCACCGCGGGCAGCCGCGCAGGCAGGTCCGCCAGCACTGTGGTGACCTGCTCGGGCAGCCGCGGCCGAATCCAGCTGCGGTACATCAACTCCAGCAGACAGCCGACGCCGTAGCCGATGGCCGCGTTGACCCCGCCGATCAGTCCCTCGAACAACCAATCCCGCGGCAGCAGCGAGGGCGTCAGCGACAACGAGAAGAACAGCGTCGCGACGACAAGACCCACATAGTTCGGGCGGAAGAAACGCTCGACGGCGCCGACGATCCGGCCGGCGCCGTCGCGCACACGTACTACTGAGACCGCTCCAGCCTCAGCCGCCATCAGAGCGCACTTGCTCCGAACAACTTCGGCAGCGTGCCCTCGTGCGCGGCCCGCAGCTCGTCCATCGGGACGGAGAACTGTCCCTGCACCTCAACCGAATCCGCGCCCTGGTCGACCACGCCGATGCGCACCCACGGCAGTTCGCGGGCGGTGCACATCTTGGTGAACCGGGTCTCCTCCGAGCGCGGCACCGCGACGAGCACCCGGCCCGCCGATTCGGAGAACAGCGTGACGAACGGGTCCGCGTCCTCGGGAAGCAGGATGCGGCAACCGGTTTCACCGGCCAGCGCGGCCTCCACGACGGCCTGGATCAGGCCACCCTCCGAAAGGTCGTGTGCGGCACTGATCATGCCGTCGCGCGAACCCGCGGTGAGCACCTCGGCCAGCAGCTGCTCGCGCGCGAAATCGACCTTCGGCGGCACACCGCCCAGGTGATCGTGCACGACCTGGGACCAGATCGAGCCGTCGAATTCGTCGTGGGTGTCACCGAGCAGGATCAGGGTCTCGCCCGGCTCCAGCCCGAGCCCGGTCGGGATGCGCCGGTGCACGTCGTCGATGACGCCGAGCACGCCGACCACGGGGGTCGGCAGGATGGCCGTCTGCCCGGTCTGGTTGTAGAAGCTCACGTTGCCGCCGGTGACCGGAATGCCCAGCGCCACACAGCCGTCCGCGAGACCGCGCACGGCCTGCTGGAACTGCCACATCACGCCCGGATCCTCCGGCGAACCGAAGTTCAGGCAGTTGGTGACGGCCTTCGGGGTCGCGCCGGTGGTGGCCACGTTGCGGAACGCCTCGGCGAGCGCGAGCTGCGCGCCGGTGTAGGGGTCCAGCTTGGTGTAGCGGCCGGACGCGTCGGTGGCCAGCGCGATACCGCGCCCGGTCGACTCGTCGATCCGGATGACGCCCGCGTCGGCGTGCTCGGCGAGCACGGTATTGCCGCGCACGTAGCGGTCGTACTGCTCGGTGATCCACTTGCGGCTGCACAGCTGCGGGCTGGCCAGCATCTGCAGCAGCGTGGCGCGCAGTTCGTCGCCGGTCTTCGGGCGGGTCAGCTTGCCGGTGCTGTCGGCGATCAGCGCGTCCTGCTCGTCCGGTCGCTGCACCGGGCGCTCGTACACCGGGCCCTCGTGCGCGACGGTGCGCGGCGGGACGTCGACCACGGTCTCGCCGTGCCAGGTGACGACCAGCCGGTCGCCGTCGGTGACCTCGCCGATCACCGTGGCGAGCGTGTCCCACTTACGGCACACGGCCATGAAGGCGTCCACGTTCTCCGGGGTCACCACGGCGCACATGCGCTCCTGCGATTCGCTGGAGAGCACCTCGGCCGGGGTCATCCCGGTGGCGCGCATCGGCACCCGGTCCAGTTCGATGTGCATGCCGCCGTCGCCCGCGGCCGCCAGTTCGGAGGTGGCGCAGGACAATCCGGCGCCGCCGAGGTCCTGGATGCCGACCACCAGCTTGGCCGCGTACAGCTCGAGACAGCACTCGATGAGCACCTTCTCGGTGAACGGATCGCCCACCTGCACGCTCGGCAGCTTCTTGCGACCGGTACCGGATTCGTCACCGGAGAAGGTGTCCGAGGCGAGCACGGAGACGCCGCCGATGCCGTCCAGGCCGGTGCGCGCACCGAAAAGAATGATCTTGTTGCCGGTGCCGGAGGCGAAGGCCAGGTGCAGATCCTCGACCCGCATCACGCCCGCGCACAGCGCGTTCACCAGCGGATTGCCTTGGTAGGAGGCATCGAACACGGTCTCGCCGCCGATATTCGGCAGGCCGAGGGAATTGCCGTAACCGCCGACCCCGCGCACCACGCCGTCGACCACGCGCCGGGTGTCGGCCGCGTCCGCGGCGCCGAAGCGCAGCTGATCCATCACCGCGATCGGGCGCGCGCCCATCGCCATGATGTCGCGCACGATGCCGCCGACGCCGGTCGCCGCGCCCTGGTAGGGCTCGACGTAGGACGGGTGATTGTGGCTCTCCACCTTGAAGGTGACCGCCCAGCCGTCGCCGACGTCCACCACACCCGCGTTCTCGCCGATGCCCGCGAGCATCGAGGCGCGCATCTGCTCGGTGGTGGTCTGGCCGAAGTAGCGCAGGTGCACCTTCGAGGACTTGTAGGAGCAGTGCTCGCTCCACATCACCGAGTACATCGCCAACTCGGCGTCGGTCGGCCTGCGGCCGAGAATGTCCTTGATGCGGGCGTACTCGTCGTCCTTCAGACCCAGCTCTTTATAGGGTTGCGGCACGTCGGGAGTTGCTGCGGCTGCGCTGACGGTGTCGACCTGCGAAGTCACGGGGTACCAGGGTCCTTTCGGGCCGGGAGCGCGAAGCTGGGGATTCGCCTGGAAGTTTAGCCGTCACGGTTCGTGGGCACCGGGCCGCATACACCTCACGCCCGGTTCGCCGTTTTCCTGTGCGCCCGGTCACAGCGCGCGCGGGTGGCCACGCGCGCCGACGCGGGTCACACCGTCCCACACAGTTACGCTGGGGCCCGTGAACGAACGATCGGGGATCGCGGATTCCGCTGAGCCGGTTGTCGCGAAGGCCGGGCCGGTTGCCGAGCACGACGGGCAGGATGGCACCAGCACCGAGTCGACTGCCCAGGTGCGCGTTCCGCTGTCCGGTGACCAACTGCGCTGGCTCCTGCTCGCCATCGGCCTGTTCGCCGCGTCCGCGGTGCTGTCGCTGGTCGTGCACTGGTGGACCGGCTACATCGATCTACAGGTGTACCGCAACGGTGCCCGGGTCTGGCTCGACGACGGCGAGCTGTACGGCCCGATGCCGCCGGTGGCGGGTATCGGCCTGCCGTTCACCTATCCCCCGCTGGCCGCGCTGTTCTTCGCCCCGCTCGCGCTGATCGCGCTGCCGGTCGCCGAGGTGATCGTGCTGACGAGTTCGCTGGCGAGCCTGGCGATCACGCTGTGGCTGGTGCTCGCCCGGATCCGGCCGGGGCTGCCCAGGGTCACCATGTGGACCCTGGTGATCGGGGCGGTCGCGCTGCTGCAGACCTTCGAACCGCTGCGCCAGACCTTCGGTTTCGGCCAGATCAACCTGGTGCTGATGGCCGCCGTCACGCTGGATTGCCTGGTGCGCAAGCCATTCTGGCCGCGCGGCATGCTGATCGGCATCGCGGTGTCGGTGAAACTGATCCCCGGCGGCTACCTGCTGTACTTCCTGCTGCGCAAGGACTGGAAGGCGGCGGGCACGCTGATCGTCTCGGCGATCGGGGCGGTGGGTCTGGGCTTCCTGTTGTTCCCGAGCGATTCGACCGAGTACTGGTTCCACACGCTGGCCGACACCGGCCGGATCGGCCCGCCCTATTTCGCGGGCAACCAGTCGATCAAGGGTATGGCGTTCCGGCTCGGTCTGCCCGACTCGGCGGCCACCGTGCTGTGGATCGTGCTGTCGCTGGTCGCGGTCGCGCTGGCCGCGGTCTGGATGCGCAGGCTGATCGACGCGGGCGCCACGGTGGCCGCGCTGCTGGTGAATGCGGCTGCGGTGCTGCTGGTTTCGCCGGTCTCCTGGTCGCACCACTGGGTGTGGATCGCGCCCGCCGCGGTGGTGACCGCGGACGTGATCGTGCGCGGCAAGCGTTCGCCGGTGTTCCTCGGCTGCGTCGGTGCGCTGACCGTCATGTTCCTGATCGGACCGCAGTGGCTGCTGCCGCACTCCGACGACAAGGAACTCGACTGGGCGTGGTGGCAGCAGCTCATCGGCAGCAGCTATGTGCTGGCCACCCTCGCCGTCTTCGTCGTCGCGGTGCTCACCTACCGCCCGGTGGCGGCGGGCGTGAGGAAGGCGGCCAGCGCCGCGGCGTAGGCGGGCACGTCGGCGGCGCCCATCACTTCGCGCGCCGAATGCATCGCCAGCTGGGCCGCGCCGACATCGACCGTGGTGATGCCGGTGCCCGCGGCCGTCATCGGGCCGATCGTCGAGCCGCAGGGCAGATCGGCGCGATGCACGTAGCGCTGCAACGGAACTCCGGCCTGCGCGCAGGCCAGCGCGAACGCGCCGGCTCCGGCCGCATCGGTGGCGTAGCGCAGATTCTGGTTGACCTTGAGCACCGGCCCGCCGTTCACCTCGATCCGATGCGCGGGCTCATGCCGCTCCGGGTAGTTGGGATGCGTCGCATGCGCCATATCGCCGGAGGCGACCACCGAACCGGCCAGCGAGGCAAGGTATTCCGTGCGGTCGCCACCGCGGGTGAGCACGATCCGCTCCAGCACCCGGGGCAGCAGATCGGACTGGGCGCCGCGATCGGACTGACTGCCGACCTCCTCGTGGTCGAACATGACGAGCACCGGAATCGCGGCACCGGGCTCGGCGGCCGCGGCGAGGAAGGCCTGCAGGCCCGCGTAGCAGGTGCCTTGGTTGTCCAGGCGCGGTGCGCTGACCAGATCGAGGTCGCGGCCGACGATCCGGCTCGGCGCCAGGTCGTGCGTCATCAGTTCCCAGCCGAGCACCGCGGCGGGGTCGAGATCGGCGTGCTCGGCGACGAATTCGAGGAACGAGCGCGGCTCCCGGCCGACACCCCACACCGCGTTCACGTGCCGCTGCGGATCCAGTGCGACGCCCTTGCGATCGTCGGACAGGTGAATGGCCAGCTGCGGCACCCGCAGAATCGGATCATCGATGCGAACCAGCTTCTCGCGCACCGCATCTCCGTCGCGCACGCTCAGCCGCCCGGAGATCCCGAGTTCGCGGTCCAGCCAGGAATTCAGCCAGGCGCCGCCGTAGGGCTCCAGGCCGACCAGCTGCCAGCCCGCGGACGCCAGGTCGGGATGCTGTTTGACGCGCAGGTTCGGGCTGTCGGTGTGCGCGCCGACCACCCGGAACGGCGTCACCCCCGCGGCATCGGCGGCCCAGGCGATCAGCGAACCACCGCGCACCACGAAATGCTTACCGGCCCCGTCCGCCGGCCACGGGTCCGCCTCGGCCAGCCGGGTGAACCCGGCGGCTTCCAGTTCCGCTGCCACCGTTCGGCAGACGTGGAAGGGCGAGGGCGATTCGTCGACGAACGCGCACAACCCGGTGGCCGTGGCAGCAGTAGAGGAAACGGGCATGTCTGCGATCCTAGGCACGCGTGCGCCGCGGTGATCGAACGCCGACCCGCGGGGCCGGTCGAGAGCAGGGCCGGTGGCGTCCCCGCCGAGGCGCGAACGCCGACCTGCCCACCCACTGTCCGTCGAACAGCGCGAGTGCCCAAGTAGTTCTAGCGCGAAACTACGACTGCGGGAACGTCTTGCAGGACGTGCTGATCTTCGTCATCTTGTCGCCCAGGTCCGGGCTCATGGCGTCGAGCGGGGTCTCCACGCCGCTCTTCTTCTGCGCGGTGAACTCCTGGAACGTCTTCACACGCACGTCGGTCGGCATGTTGTAGGCCGCCTCCAGCGCCATCTTCTGCACCGGCGAGGCGTCGAGCTTCGCGGCCATCTCCGGCGCGTCCTGATGGATCGCGGCGTCGATCTGCTTGAAGGAGCATTCCGAGCTCAGCAGCGGAGCGAGATCGTCGATCATATCCGCCGCGGCAATTCCGGTGCCGAACAGCGAGGCGCCGGCGGCGATACCGGTGATGGCGAGAGAAGCGAAGGCGTAACGCGGGTTGAGCATCTTCATGAATTCACCCTTCGGAGAGCTCGATCGGATGTCGGGGCTGAATACCCCGGCGCAGATGGTACCCAAGGACTTCCACGAAGTACCAAGTGCATCCGTTCCGCACCCGGATATGTCCGCGCATTCGCGTCCGGACGTGGTGAATTGCCGCGGAGATTTCCACAGTGGACGACCGATGACCGCTGGTGCGGCGAAGAACGTTGCGCCCCTTGGCAGCTTCCGGAACGCCACCTATGACAACTGACCAGTTTGCCGAGGATTCTACGTAATTCGGACATTGCTTCGTGTCGCCGCATGTGCGATCCGAACGGCGTGCTAAAAGCTTGTCCTATGAATTGGAGCGTAAACGCAGAAGCACACAACTCCCGCAGATCACGTTCCGTAGCCTCCATCGCGGCGACCGGACTGCTCGCCTGCGCCATGACCGCACTGGGTGTATCGGCGGCAACGGCCGACCCGGCCACCGATGCAAAACTGCTGACCACTTCGGTTACCGCACCGGACGGATCTCGGATAACCGACACAGAGACCATCGACGACCGCAATATCCGACTTCAGGTTTATTCCGCGGCGATGGACAAGACCTTTCCGGTCGAAATCCAGCGCCCCGCCGATACGTCCAAGCCGCGCCCGAGCCTGTATCTGCTGAGCGGCGCGGGCGGCGGTATCGACATCGCCTCCTGGCAGGCGCAAAGCGACGCCCGCGCGTTCATGGCGGACAAAGACGTGAACCTGATCCTGCCGATCGGCGGGATGTTCAGTTACTACACCGACTGGATCAAGGATGATCCGGTACTCGGCCGCAACAAATGGAAGACCTATCTGACCGAAGAGTTGCCGCCGATCATCGATGCGGCACTCGGCACGAATGGCGTGAACGGGATCGCGGGTATCTCGACCTCCGCGACCACCGTGCTCGCATTGCCCATCGCCAAACCGGGTCTCTACAACGTGGCGGCCGCGTACAGCGGTTGCGCACAGACCAGTGACCCGCTCGGTTCGCGATTCGTGAAGTTCGTCGTCGACGGTTACGGCGGCGCCAGCCACGAGAACATGTGGGGGCCGACCGGTTCCCGGGAATGGATCGCCAACGACCCCTACGTCAACGCCGAGGGCCTGCGCGGCACCGAACTGTATATCTCCTCGGGTAATGGCATGCCGGGTCGTTACGACACCCTGGACGGACCGCATACGCAGCCCGGCCCGAACGGTCTGGCCAACCAGATCATCATCGGCGGCCTGATCGAGGCGGCCACGGCGCACTGCACCCAGAATCTGAAGACGAAACTGGATTCGCTGGGCATTCCCGCCACCTTCACCATCCACGACACCGGGACGCATTCGTGGGGCTACTGGCAGGACGAGCTGAAGCTGTCCTGGCCGACCCTCGCGCACGGCATGGGCGTGAAAGAATAATTCCCCACCACCGATAGTTCGACGGTCCGGAGGACCGGGTGCAGCCTGCGTACGGGCCGCCCCGGTCCTCCGATTCGTATGGGGGCCAACAGGTTACGCGCACTGAGGCGAACCGCGGCGCAGCGCTCGACGGTGGTCGGCGGGTAAACACCGCAGGAAGCCTATCTGCCCGGGTGCCGGCCGCGCACGATATGCCCGCACCGGCGATATTCGAGCCCCGACGCACGACCCCGCACACGGCCCTCTCGA
Source organism: Nocardia brasiliensis NBRC 14402 (assembly GCF_000308475.2). Classification (GTDB taxonomy): domain Bacteria; phylum Actinomycetota; class Actinomycetes; order Mycobacteriales; family Mycobacteriaceae; genus Nocardia; species Nocardia brasiliensis. Next base: position 51,863 of record NZ_BAFT02000090.1, read on the forward strand.
TAGGTATCCCCCGGGCACGGCCGGAGACTCCGAGCTACATCATCGGGAGCCATCCGCACCGGGCCTGAAATGAACACAATCTATTTCACTGTTCGGCTACAACAATTCTCCGGAGCCGAACTCAGCCGGATAAAAAGAAGCGTGCCGGACGCTGCAGTCGTCCGGCACGATTTCGTTCTGTGCTGACTGGATCAGTAGCCAGTCAGAGGTGACAACTAGACGACGGCGACGATGATTCCGAGAATCACGCCCAGGGCCGCCACGGCT
>NZ_BAFT02000089.1 GCF_000308475.2 Nocardia brasiliensis NBRC 14402
GACGACCCTCGCCGATCCACGCGGCCCATCAGCTCGGCAGCCGCTACCCCGACGCCCAGCTCTACATCGACCTGCACGGCCATGCCGCGGAGAGCGCGCCGGTCGAGCCGATGGTGGCGCTGGATCGGCTGCTGCGCGCGGTGGGCGTGCCGAGCGAATCCATCCCGCCCGATCTCGACGCCCGATCGGCCCTGTGGCGCACCGAGATCGCGTCCCGTTCGGCGCTGCTGGTCTTCGACAACGTCGCCGACGCCGATCAGGTTCGCCCGCTGCTGCCCGGTACCCCGAGTTGTCTGGTGCTGATCACGAGCAGGCGTAGGCTGGTGGAACTGGAGGTGTCGCAAACCCTTTCGCTGGACGTGCTCTCGCCCGAGGACGCCACGGCGCTGTTCGCCACCATCGTCGACGACGAGCGGGTCGCGGCCGAGCCCGACGCGGTGGCGGAGACCGTGCGGCTGTGCGGCTATCTGCCGCTGGCCATTCGGATCGCGGCCGGACGGCTGCGCGCTCGACCGGTCTGGCCGGTCGAGCGGCTCGCCGAGCGGCTCCGACATCCGAGCCACCGCCTCGAACACCTGTCCGCGGGGTCACGCAGTGTGGCCGCCGCGCTCACCGCCAGCTTCCAGGACCTGCCACCCGCGCAACAGCGGGTGTTCCGGCTGCTCGGCCTGCATCCCGGTCGCGACTTCGACACCTATGCCACCGCCGCGCTCGCCGATATCGACAGCTGCGCCGCCGAGCAGATACTCGAGGCGCTGGTCGACGTCCATCTGCTGGAACAGGTTGTCTCCGAACGCTATCGGTTCCACAACCTGGTGCGCGACTACGCCGCGACCCTGGCGGAACCCGGCGACGGCAGCGCCGCGCTGACCCGGCTGTTCGACTACTACCGGTACGCCGCCTGGACGGTCGGCCGCGAGATCCTGCCGGATCGCACCAGCCGCGTCGCGGACCTGCCGAAACCGGCCACCCCGATGCCCGGGCTGGACAGCCATCACGAGTGCGTGTCATGGCTGCACACCGAACGGCTCAACCTGCTGGCCGTCGCGCGGGAGGCGACCAGGGCCCGCTGGTCGGACTACACCCGGCTGTTCTCCGAAATCCTGTGGTGGCCTTACGTTACCGGCCTGCGCTGCTCCGACGACGCCATCACGATGCACTTCGACGCGGTCGAGGTGGCCAGGCACAACGGCGAGCAGGCCGAGGAATGCCGACTGCTGGTCAACCTGGGCTACACGCTGTGGCGGATGCGGCACTGTCAGCAGGCGCTCGTGGTGCTCGACGACGCGGTACGGCTCGCGCACGGCATGCGCGACTATTCGAACGCCGCGCGGGCCATGCACCACAGTGGCCTGGTCTACTTCCGGATGGCACGCTACCGCGACGCGCTGATGGGCTATCACCAGTGCCTGTCGCTGTCGCGGCTGATCGGTGACCGGTTCCTGGAAGGCTATGCGCTGCAAGGCCTCGGCCAGGTGCACGAGCGGATGGGCTACGTCGACGACGCGTTCGACTACCTGCACCAGGCCGTCGCGATCGCCGCGGACACCGGTGACCCCTATCTGCGGTCCTGTGCGCAGATGCGGCTCAGCGATACCGCGGTGCGCGTGGGCCGCTACGAGGACGCGCTGACCCATTTGGGCGACGCTGGGAAGTCGCTCGCCGCGATCTCCTCGAAAACCCTGTTCCACAATTATCTTTCGATCCGGATCGGCACCGTCTACGCCCACCTGGAGCGGTACGAACCAGCGCTGGACAGCTTCCGTGCGGCACTGGCGCGCGCCGAACGGAACAACGACCTGATCCTCAAGTGCTGCACGCATCTGGGGATCGGCGACGTCCATCGTCGTCGTGGTCATCGCCGGGAAGCGCTGGCGCACTACGAGCGGGCGCTGCACATTGCGTGCGCGTCCGGCTCACCCTACGAGGAGGTGCTCGCCTACGACGCGATCGCGACCGTGAACTACTGCTCGGCGCATTTCTCCGTGGCTCGCCAGCACTGGAAGGACGCGCTCGCGATCGCGGTCGGCCTCGGCATCCCGGAGACCCGGCGGATCGCCGAGCATGTCGCGGGCATCGACTCGACGTTCTCGGCCGCACGCGCCACCCGCGCCGCGCACGCGCGCTCGGCGGAGTTCCGCAGAGCCGCGGATCTGATCCGGGGCGAGGTCACCGCGGCGCAGCGGGCCGCCGCGATGGCGATGATGGCCGATCCGAAGGCGCTGTGACAGTTAAGAGCGTGACGACGCCGGGCACGCGCGCCGCCCACCACCGCCGGGAGAGCAGGCCCGCCAGGCCGGCTCCGGCGGCGTTCAACAGCACGTCGTCCACCGAGGAGTGGCGGCCGATGGCCAGCGCGAACTGCAGCACCTCGACGGCGAGCGACAGCGCCGCGCCTGCCAGCACGATGCGGTACCAGCGGCCGAACCACACCCAGCGCACGGGCAGCAGAAAGCCCAGCGCGGCGCACACCAGCAGGTTCCCGCCGAACTGCTCGACCACCCGGTCGCCGGCCAACTGGTCGGCGAGGTCGCGTAGCGCTACCAGGTTTACCGAACGACCAGTTCCTTTCGGCGTCAAGATCATCCACAGCCACGGTGCGGTGCCGACCACCAGCCCGACCTCGCACACCGCCGCACGCCGGCCCCGCCACCGAGCCAGCCACCAGGCCAGCACACCGGCCACCGGCAGCACGGCGATCGCGGCGAGCACGACCCCGCCCCACGCCTCCCACGTCCCGTTCACACCACTCCGTACCGCCGCGCCGACCCCACCGCGCCGACGCTACTTCAGATACCAGGTGACAAGTCGCTCGACCAGTCCGAGGTCGCACACCGACCCCGGCACGCCGAGCGCCGATTCCAGGTTGCGCCGATCGAATTCGATCCGCTCCATCAGGTACTTTCCGGTGTAGGCCATCCGCGCGGCCACGGCCCGGTCCAGCACGGTCAGTTCGGCGTCGCCCCACTCTTCCGGCCGCACCGGCCGCAGGGTCATCCCCAGTCCGGCGCCGATGATGCGGACCGTTTCCTCCGCCGAGACGCCCACGCGATCGGTCAGGTTGACGATTTGCGGCAGGTGGTCGACCGCGGCCAGCCCCAGCAGCCATTCGACACAGGTATCGATGGGCACGAGATTGAGCGTCGCCCCCGTCGCCACCTGCACGGCGGCGGTGCCGCCCGGAAAACGGCGCGCGACCCGCTTCATGTTCGACATGAAGTTGTAGATGCCGAAATCCGAGGTGGTGTGCGCGGTCTTGGACGAGCCGACCACCTGTCCGAGCCGCAGCACCGCGCCCACGACGCCGTGCTCGCGCGCGTAGTCCCGGAACATCAGCTCACCGGCGCACTTGGTGGCCTCGTAGACCGTCCGGAATCGGGCGGCGTCGGTGACGGGCTGCCAATTCTCCGCGGTCGGCGTGTCCGAGATACCACCGACATAGGCGGTACTGATCAGAAAGAAGCGCGAACCCGGCCTGCTGTGCGCGACGAACAGGCGCAACGCTCGCTCGGTGCCGCGGACATTCACCTCCTCGAGCAATGCGGGCCGATTGGGTGACAGATCGACCGCCGCGGCGAAATGCCAGAAATCGCACGGTTCCGAGAAGATCGCCGCCGCGGTGAATTCGTCGATCCCCAGATATTCCTCGGTCAATTCGCAATCGTAGGTCTCGACATTCGCGATCCCGGGCGGTGGCGCGCCGCTCTCGTTGAGCGTCGCCGCGGCCAGCGCCTCGAAGACCCGGGTACGTGCCCCACGCGCCAGCGCCTTCACCCGGATACCGCGGTCGAGCATCGCACAGATCGTGTTGCTCGCGACGTACCCGTTCGCGCCGTCGACGACGGCCACCCTGGACAGTTCCATCAGACGCTCCACCCATTGCTACCGAAGTGCTGGTCGACGGTGCGGGCCAACTGCCGCAACGTGATACCGGAATCCTGTGCGGCCGCGAGGCACACGCCGAGGACGGACGCGCACATCGCGGCCGCCAGGCGGTCGTTCCACAACCGTTGTGCCGCATTGAAAGTCATCGACAGCGCCGCGGCTGCGCTCTTGATGGTGAGCAGACCGTCGATCGGCAGCACGTTGCCCACCGCCGTCCGGTGCACGGCGTATTCCGCGGCCACGCAGTCGGGGCCGAACAAGGCCGTGCCGGTAGGCGTTTTCGGCACGTTCAGCATCTGCACCGGGAACAGCGCACTGCTCGGGTCGATCAGCGAGACGGACAGGTCCGGGCAGAGCTCCAGTACCTCGATGAACGGGTACCACTGGAAACGGTAGGCGGCCAGACTGTTCCGCTTGAACGAGGCGACCAGATCGGCGAACGTCGACTCCGGCGACCAGCAGAACTTGATCACGAACGGGTTGAAGAGCATGGCCACCGACTCGTGGAACCGAGGGTCCCGGCGGCCGTGGCTGAAGGTCGGCATCAAGTACTCGGCCCGCCCGCACAGGTGGCCCAGGACGAATCCATAGGCGGCAGCCAGCACCATGAACGGCGTCGCGCGCAGGCGGGCGGCCATGGTTCGGATCGCCGCACTCTCGGCGGCGGTCGACGTGCGGTCACCGCGGCTGGTGATCGCCGGACCATCCGACGGCGCCTGCGCGTCTTTCGCCTTGATCTGCAAGACCTCCAGCGCGCCGACGTATTCCGGCCAGAAGTCGCGGGCCGCGGCCGCTTCGGGCGACTCCAGCGCGGCCAATTCGTCGAGCACCAGCTGCCGGTAGTGCACCGGCGGCGGCTCGGGCTCCGAAGCGAGACCACCGGCGGCGCAGTAGAACCGCCCGATATCGCGTTTCAGCACCTCCAGCGACCAGGCGTCGGCCACGCTGTGGTGCACCGTCACCTGGAGCAGCCGCCGATCCTGCGCCGGATCCTCGAGGAGCAGCGTGCGCAGCAGCGGCGGGCGCGCGAGATCGAAGGGCGCGTTGTTGTGTGCCACCAGCAGCGCTTCGAGTTCGGTCGCGTCCGCCGGCCGGCCGAGCACCGCGATCTCCGGTACGCCGCCGGAACCGATGACCTGCTCGGCCATTCCGCGACCGCGGACCAGCGCGGTGCGCAGCGCCTCGTGCCGCTCGACCGTCCGCGTGACGGCGTCGAACAGCCGCTGCCGGTCCAGCGGCCCGTCGACGGTGAGCCGCAACGAGATGTTGAAGGCCGCCGCCGCCCCGCCGGGCCGGATGGATTCCAGGAAGTCCAGCAGATGTTGCCCCGGGGTCAGGGGCAGCCTGGACCCGCCCGCCGCCGGGGCGTTCACGATACCGCGCCGCCGCGCAGGAAATCTTGTGCCGCAACCGCATACGTCAGCGCGTACCGCTTGAGATCACGCACCTCGACGTATTCGTCGGCCATGTGCGCGATCCACTTGCCGCCCGGGCCGTACACCACGCTGGGGATGTTCGCGCGACAGGTCAGAATGGTGCCGTCGGTGGTGCCGGGCACCGCGCCGAGTTCCGGGCGGACCCCGTTGACTCTCTCGTGTGCGCGGACCAGCGCCGTGACCAGCGGGGTGTCCGGGTCGGTCTCGACCCACGGGCGATCGTCGATCACCGTGACGGCCGAACCGATCCCGCAGCCGCGCGCCGCGTTGTCGACGCATTCGCCGATATTCTTCAGCAGCGTCTCGTGATCCACGCCCGGTATCGTGCGCACATCGAGGAACATCGAGCTGACACCGGGAATCGTGTTGAGCTGATCCGTGCTCCCGGCGCGCACCACGGTGGGCGTGATCGACGGGGCGCCGAGCGGCGGTCGCGACCCTGCCTCCTGCACCAGCCGGTGCTCCAGCGCCTCCAGACCGAGCAGCGCACGGGCCATGGCGGGCAACGTGTTCCGGCCTTGCCACGGCATCGCACCGTGGCTCATCACCCCGGTGAAATCCACCCGGAGCCGGATCGCGCCCTTCGACACCGGGCACACCTCGTCGCCCTCCGGCTCACAGCACACGACGCCGTCGACATCCTGGACGAACCCTTGGGCCACAGCGGCTTTCGCCCCCGACATCATCCCTTCCTCGTCGGCCAGCAGGAGCAGGCGGATCCGGCCGGGGAACGGCCCCGACAGCTGCAATGCCCGTGTCCCGTACAGCATCGCGGCGACGCCGGACTTCATATCGGCCGAGCCGCGACCGTAGAGCTTGCCGTCCCGGATCTCGCCGCCGTAGGGATCGACGGTCCACTGCGCCGGATCGCCTTCGGTGACCACATCCATGTGTCCCTCGAAAGCCAAGGTCGGCCCGGGACCGCCGCCGCCGGACAGCGTGACCGCGATATTGGGGCGTCCGTCCGCGTCGAAGAACTCGGGCTGCCAACCCCATTCCCTGATCTTGGTGAGCAGGAAGTCCGCGACCGCGCGCTCCCCGCGCCCCGCCTCGGTCAACGAGTGGGTGCGAATCAGGTTGCGGGTGAATTCGATCAGTTCCGGCTCGTCGATTGCGGCATCCAGTGCGGCGATGTCCACGGGGACCCCCAGGTGTCAGTGTGTTTCATGCTAGGACGTTGCCGGGTGTCCCCGTGCTACAACGCATTGCTCCGATCGGCCCGCAGCCACGACATCGCCTGCCGCAGACCGACGATCACGCCGTCCTCGACGACGAAACTCGTGCCGAACTCGGGTTCCGTGAGCGGCCCGAGCGCGGCCAAGCGCCGCCGGATCTCGGTGGCGTCCGCCGACCCGGTACCGCCGTCGGCCAGCCACTGCGCCAGCGGCCGGTAGCTGGTGGTGCGGTGACATTCCACGACCTCGAGCAGGTTGGCGCGCAGCAGGCCGACGAGTTCGTGCTCGGCGAGGGTCGAGGCATGTCCCGGATCCCGCACCCGCTGGATCGCCTCGACCTGCTCGTGCACCGCGCCGGTATATCCGGTCACGTTGTCCGCGACCACGATATGGCCGCCGGGCCGCACCACCCGCGCCATTTCGGCCACCGCCAGCTCCGGCCGGTCGATGTGATGCAGCGCGCGCGTGCACAGGACGAGATCGAAGGCGCCGTCGGCGAACGGCAACTCCTCGACCAGGCCGACGACGAGTTGCACCGAACCCACACCGGAGGCCCGCGCCTGCCGGAGCATCGCCGCGGACGAGTCCAGACCGACGACGCGTTTGCGCACGCCCGATTTCGCGACCACCGCCGCCGCGGCGGCGGTGCCGGTGGCCACGTCGAGCACATGCTCCACACCCAGCGGACGGATCATCTCGGCCAGCAGTTCGCCGTCCAGCCGGCGCGCCTGCCCGCCGGCATACGACTGAGCAATTTCGGCAAACCTGGACTGGTTCAAGGCAACTTGTTCGCGGTAGCCCGCGCCAGTCACGGTTCGGCGCCGAATATGTTCCTGCGACCCCATGGCACCGGCCTCCGGAAGTTCGTGCACCGCTGGGAAGTTCGTGCACGACTGGTGAAACAAACGAGCTCTGATATTAACCGAGCCTAGGGTACCGTGTTATTCAACCTGAGGACTTCGTCCGTACACCGGGGGGATGATGGGGATTTCCCGTCACTGGGATCTCTTCGTTTGCTGGAGGCAGGTGGTCGATGCACGCCGCCGATTTCCGGGTCAGCACCGTGCTGCTGGACTCGCCTCGCACCCTCGTGGGTGAACGCGCCGCCGAGGCCGCCCCTGCCGTGGTTCGCGCGGCGGCCGGCACCGATGCGCCGCGGGTGCTCCTGGTGGCAGGCAGCGGCTTCCGGCGCCGCGTCTGGGCCGAACCACTACTCGCCGCATTCCAGGGCTTCGCACTGCGCACCGTCGTGCACGCCGGGCTCCCCACACCCGAATCCGTGGCCCGGCTGACGGACGAGATCCGCGCCCATCGCGCCGAGGTGGTCGTCACCGTCGGCGGCGGCAGCGTGATGGACGCGGGCAAAGCCGGTGCGGCACTGTCGACCAGCGCCGATCGCACGCCGTACGCGGTGGTCCTGGCCTGCGCGGCGACGGCCGACGACGCAGGCGCGCCACCCGTCGTCGCCCTGCCGACAACACCGGGTACCGGCGCGGAGGCCACGCCCTTCGCCACCATCTGGGACCGCGGCCGCGGTCGCAAACTATCCTTGCGCGGCACCGCGTTACAGCCGGTGACCGCGGTGCTCGACCCGGAGTTGCTGCTCGGGCTGCCTGCGGCCGATCTCGCCGGTTGCCTGCTCGACACCCTCGCGCAGGGCGTGGAGGGCGCATGGTCGATCCGTGCCGACGAACGATCCGAGTGGCTGGGCGCGGCCGCCTGGGCGCAGCTCGCCGAGGTGCTCGAGCAGCGCCACACCGACCTGAGCGCGGCCCATCGCGGCGCGGCGCTGCTCGCCGGGCATCTCGCCGGTCGCGCCATCGCCATCGCGGGAACCACTGTGTGCCATGCGATGTCGTACCCGCTGACCCTGCGGCACGGGCTGCGCCACGGGCACGCGTGCGGCCTCACGCTGGCGGCGGTGCTGCAGTACAACGCGCAGGTCGGCGCCGACTGCACCGACCCGCGCGGGGCACAACGGGTGCGCGACGCCATCGCGCAGGTGGTGCGGGCCGCGGGCGCCGACAGCGTCGACGAACTGGCCGCGAAGGTGGCGGCGCTGGTGCGCTCGCCCGCGCTGCCGCCGCCCCCGGACCTCGGCCACGAGGCGGCCCGGATCGCCACCGAGGCCCTCGCCTACGACCGCGCGGGCAACAATCCGCGCCGGGTGGACGCGGCGACCCTGACCCGGCTGCTGGCCGGGAGTGCGGAGAGAGATCATGCTCGTTGACAACTACAAGGTCGTGCACTGGCTCAACATTCGGAAAGTGACCACCGGGCAGATAGCGGGCACGCTCGGTATCGACCACGCGGAACTCGCGAAATTGCTGGCTGTTTCCGGTGATTGCGAATGGCCGGACGACATCGTCGCTATCATGACCCGCACGCTCCAGATCACCCCGGAACATCTCGCCGCGAGCGGACGACGCGATCTCACCGTCCTGGTCCGTACCGCGCGCGAACTCCGCGATACCCGGCGTCCCATTCAGCGCGACGGCATTCATTTCTACAACTACTACACAATGGCGGCACCGCCCGGCGCGGTCGCTCCGGTCGTGCTCGATATCCTTTGTCCCGCGAACCGATTGCCCGCCTTGAACAATGGGCACCTGGAACCGGCGATCACGATCAACCTCGGTCCGGGCGATATCCACGGCCGCTGGGGCACCGAACTCGACGAGTCGACCTGGCAGGTGATCGTCGCCAACACCGACACCGACAGCTGGATCGCCGGTGATTCCTACGTCGAGCCGTCCTACTGCCCGCACACCTACTCGCTCGCCGGTCCCGAACCGGCCCGAATCGTGTCCTATACCGGTCGATCTCCGCTGGCCGGGCTCCTCGAAGAGGTCAACGACTGGTCCGATCCGGCCGCGCGCGAACTGCTCGCCTGGCTCGACGGCGGCGTGCACCCGCAGCAGGTGGCCCGCCTGCTGTTCGCTCGTCGAGGACACACGGTCGAATCTGCCGGTGTCACTGTGGGTCTGACGCCCGACGCGCTGGTCGCGGCGATCGACGACGGCACGCTCGCGGTGTTGCGCGAGCTGGGCACGACGCTCGGCTTCGATTACCGGCTGCTGATCCGGCCCGCCGCCCGGCACGACGCGGTCGGCAAGACCTTCAAGGACATCGCCGAATGCCGGAAGGAGGCAAGGGATTTCCGCGGCTACACGGTTACCTCGCTGGCCGCGGCCCCGCATCTGCCCGACCTCACGGGGCTGTATCTGCGGGTCGACGGCGCGGCCGGCGAATACCTGCGCGAACCCGCTGAAACGCACTACCTCGTGACCGCCGGAACGCCGACGCTGCATTGGATTGGGGCCGACGGGCAGCAAACAGCGGCGGAGCTGGAGGTGGACGGCTCGGCGTGGGTGGCACCGTTCGTCGCGCATCGCTGGTCCGGCCAGGGCGCGCTGATCAAGCTGGGCTCGGGACGACACCTCGGCTATCTCGACCTGTTCGAGCTGACCAATACCTATGCCGCGGGCGCCACAGTGCAGCGCGGGCACCGAGACAACCGCGGCTGGGGCTACGACTCCTGAACACCGCGCCGCGTCAGCACGGGAGGCAAGAGTGCGCGTCGTCTATACCGATCCGGCCTGGGCCCTGAACGAACGGGGACAACCCGACCTCGCCCGCGCGGATATCGAACGCACCGCGTTCGGCCACGAAATAGACTTGCGTTTAGGGCTTTTCGAGAGCCGATACGTAGTCTCCGGTCCCGAGTTCCACGACCATGTGCGCGGAGCGGACGCCCTGGTGATCTACCGCTGCCAGGTCACGCCCGAGTTGCTGGACGCGGTCGGCCCGCGCTGCCGGGTGATCGCGCGCAGTGGTGTCGGCATCGACAATCTCAATGCCC
>NZ_BAFT02000088.1 GCF_000308475.2 Nocardia brasiliensis NBRC 14402
AGCCGCTTCAGTTCGCTGACCACCGCGGCCTGGGTGTACTGGGCGATCATGTGGCCGGAGTCGACGCCGGGGTCGGCCGCCAGGAACGCCGGAAGACCATGGGACCGTGCGACATCCAGCATCCGGTCGGTGCGGCGTTCGGCCATGCTCGCCACGTCGGCCACCGGGATCGCCAGGAAGTCGAGCACGTAGGCGACCGGGGCGCCGTGGAAGTTGCCGTTGGATTCCAGGCGTCCGTCGGCCAGCACCACCGGGTTGTCGACGGCTGCGGCCAGCTCCCGGCCGGCGACCAGTTCGGCGTGCGTCACGGTGTCCCGGGCCGCGCCGTGCACCTGCGGCGCGCAGCGCAGCGAGTAGGCGTCCTGCACCCGATTGCAGTCGGGCCCACGGTGACTGGCCACGATGTCCGAGCCGGCCAGCGCGGCCGCGATCCGGGCGGCGGAGCGGCCCTGTCCCGGATGCGGGCGCAAAGCCTGCAGGTCGGCGGCGAAGACCCGGTCGGTGCCGAGCAACGCCTCCACGCTCATCGCCGCGGTGATGTCGGCGACGTCGAGCAGCATGGTGAGGTCGGCCAGCGCGAGCACCAGCATGCCGAGCATGCCGTCGGTGCCGTTGGTCAGCGCCAGGCCCTCCTTCTCGGCGAGGACCACCGGCTGGATGTCGTTGAGGCGCAGCGCTTTTCCGGCGTCCATCACGGTGCCCGCGGCGTCGGTGACCTCACCCTCGCCCATGAGCGCCAGCGCGACGGCGGCCAGCGGGGCGAGGTCGCCGGAGCAACCGAGGGAGCCGTACTCGTGCACGACCGGGGTGATGTCGGCGTTGATCAACGCGGCGAGCGTGGCGGCCGTCTCGGGCCGCACGCCGGTGTGGCCGGTGGCCAGGGTGCGCAGCCGCAGTACCATCAGCGCGCGGACCACCTCACGCTCCACCGGGCGACCGGCGCCCGCGGCGTGCGAGCGGATCAGCGAGCGCTGCAACGCGACCCGGCTCTCGGCCGGGATGTGGCGGGTCGCCAGCGCACCGAACCCGGTGGAGACACCGTAGGTCGGCACCGCGCCCGCGGCCAGCGCGTCGACGTGGGCCCGCGCCGCGGCCAGCCGATCCTCGGTCGCCTGGCTGAGGTGGACCTTGGCGCCGTGCCGGGCGACGGCGACGACCTGCTCCCCGGTGAGGGGTGCGTCGAGGGCCACGGTGGGTAGCTGTGCGGTGTCGGGCATGGCCACTATTCCACCGTCGCGACGGGCGGCGGAGAACGCGAGCCGGTGCGATAGTGTCTGATATCCAAGACACGCCGAGGAGATGGCATGGGAACCAGCAGTGACGTCCCGGCGTTGCGTCGCGGTTTGGCGGTGTTGCGACTGCTGGCCGGACGAGCCGGACCCATCTCGGCCTCGACGATCGCGCGCGAGCTCGACCTGCCCAGGTCCACCACCTATCACCTGCTCGGCGAGCTGGAGGCGGCCCGCTTCGTGACGCGACTGCCCAGCGAGCGGCGCTACGGACTGGGCATCGCCGCGTTCGAACTCGGCTCGGCCTACCTGCGCCACGATCCGCTGGAGCGGCTGGCCGGACCGCTACTGCGCGAGCTGGTCGAGCAGGTGGGGCACAACGCGCATCTCGGCGTGCTGCACGGCAACGAGCTGCTGTATCTGATCAAGGAGCGTCCGGTTCGGCCGGAAACCCTGGTCACCGGCGTCGGTGTCCGGCTGCCGGCCCATCTCACCGCGTGTGGCCGGGCCATCCTGGCCCATCTGCCGCCGGCGCAGATCCGCGCGCTGTTCCCGTCGGCGGCTGCGTTCGTGCGCCGCACCGAACGGGGGCCGAACTCGTTGCAGGCGTTGCGCACCGTGCTGGCGACCGAACGCCGTCGCGGCTGGGCCTGCGAGGACGGGCACGTCACTCCCGGTTTCGCGTCGGTGGCCTATCCGGTCTTCGATCACAACCACAGTCCGATCGCGGCGATCAGCGTCACGCTGCGGCACCACTGCGAGGTGTCGCCGTGCCCGGCGGACTGGGCGCCGCTGGCGGCCCGGGTGCGCGCCACCGCGGATCAGCTGACCCAGCGCATCGGCGGCCGGTGATCGCTCAGCGCTTGCGCCCGACCCGCCCCAGGCGGCCGAGGGCTTTTCGATCGGCTCGGCCGCGTCGGGATGCCACTGGTTCACCGGCACCACGCCGGGCTCCACCAGTTCGAGATCGCGGAAGACCTCACGGATCTGATCGACGCTGCGGACGTAGTACGGAACCGCGCCGGTTTTCGCGTAGTAGTCCGATAGGCGGACCAGTCGCTGATCCTCCGTAGTGCCCTCGTACATACCGAAATAACTACCGGATGGAATGGCGTCCTGTAGCGCACCGGTGATGCGGATAACGTCGTCCCAAGTGCGTGCGTGACCGAGTACGCCCATGAACATGACGGCAATTGGCTTGTTGAAGTTCAGAATATTGCGTGCCTCTTGCACAATCTGTTCAGGATTGTGGAAATCGGATTCCACGAGTGCGGTGACGCCCTCGTCGGTGGTGTTGATCAGCAGGGCCCGCGCATGCGCCAGCACGAGCGGATCGTTGTCCACGTAAACGATCTTGGACTCGGGCGCGACACTCTGCGCGACCTCGTGCGTGTTCTGCATCGTCGGCAGTCCGGTGCCGATGTCGAGGAACTGCCGGATGCCCGCCTCGGCGGCGAGATGACGCACCATGCGGATCAGGAATCGGCGCGATTGCCGGGCCATCGTGCCGATATCCGGGAATACCGATTCGCCGGACTCGCCGGCAATGCGGTCGACTTCGTAAAAGTCCTGTCCCCCGAGCCAATAATTCCAGATCCGTGCGGAGTGCGGTACATCGGTGCGGATCAGCCGATCGTTTTCGCGGACCATGATGCGGCTCCTAGCAGGGTAAGGCGACGTGCGGCTGACTGTACAAGCGCCCACGAACGCGTGTCGGCAGATTCGGAGATAAACATCAAAGAGTCAGAATGGACACGAGTCGCCGAACGAACGGGAATCGTTTGTGCACGGGCGCCATCGGCCCGACACTCTACCGCCGCCCAGCCCTCGGCCGGAGCTGTGGCCCGGAACACTCCACCAAGTAGGTTGTGCACAACTTAGTTGTGGGCTACGTTGTTGGCATGGCCGATCCCCTCCACCTCGACGAGCAGCTGTGCTTCTCGCTCTACGCGGCGTCGAGGGCGATGACGGCGGTCTACCGAACAAAGCTCGAAAAGCTCGGGGTCACCTACCCGCAATACCTCGTACTGCTGGCTCTCTGGGAGCGCGACGGACGCAGTGTCGGCGAGCTCTGCCAGGCGCTGGCACTGGATTCCGGAACACTCTCACCGCTGTTGAAGCGACTGGCGGCCGCGGGACACATCGAGCGCAGGCGTTCGGCCGAGGACGAACGTCGCGTCGATATCCACCTCACCGAACACGGGCGGGCGCTGCGCGCCGAGGCCTGCGGCATTCCTGCGCAGATGTCGGCCGCCAGTGGGCTGTCCATGGACGAATACCTGATGCTGCAGGCCAGCCTGCGGCGACTGACCGAAGCACTGACATCGACCCTCGAACAAGGAGAATGACATGCAGATCCTGTACACCGCAGAGGCATTGGCGACCGGCGACGGGCGCAACGGGCACGCCAGGACCACCGACGGCAAGGTGGACGTCGCCCTCGCCGCGCCCAAGGAGATGGGCGGCAGCGGCGAGGGCACCAACCCCGAACAGCTGTTCGCGGCGGGCTACGCGGCCTGCTTCCACGGCGCCCTGCGCCTGGTCGGCAAGCAGGCCAAGGCGAATATCGACGACTCGGCCGTCGGCGCGAAGGTCGGCATCGGCCCGAACGACGCGGGCGGGTTCGGGTTGACCGTCACCCTCGAGGTCTCGCTGCCGCACCTGTCCCGTGACGAAGCGCAGGCGCTCGCCGACAAAGCCCACCAGGTGTGCCCCTACTCCAACGCCACCCGCGGCAACATCGACGTCGACGTAGTCGTCGCCGAAGACTGAGCGGAGGGCCGACATGCGTGCTGTAGTCATCGAGCGCTTCGGAGATCCCAAAGACGTACTGACCACAGCGGAACGGCCGGTACCCGAGCCAGGCGAGGGCGAGATCAGGGTCGCGTTGATCCTGTCCCCCATCCACAATCACGACCTGGCCATCGTGCGTGGCGTGTACGGCTACCGGCCGGCGCTGCCCGCGATCCCCGGCACCGAAGGCGTCGGTATCGTCGACGCGCTCGGCCCCGGCGTCACCGGTTTGACTGTCGGCCAACGGGTCACCGTGTCCGGCGCACAGAACGTCTGGGCCGATTACTTCCTCGCGAAGGCGGCCCAGGCGGTGCCGGTGCCGGACCAGGTGTCCGACGAGACCGCCGCGCAATTGCTCGCCATGCCGCTCAGCGCGTTGATGCTGCTCGAAGACCTCGAGCTGGCCGAGGGCGACTGGATCGCCGTCAACGCGGCCAACGGCGCGGTCGGCAGGCTCGTCAATGTGCTTGCGGGGCAACGCGGTATCCGGGTGCTCAATCTGGTGCGCGGGCCGAAGTCGGTGGCGGCGCTGCAAGCCGATGGCTTCGAGCCGGTGTTCGACACCGAGGCCGACGGCTGGCGCGACGCGGCCACGGCCGCGACCGCGGGCGCGCCGATCGTGCGGGCGGTCGATCAGGTGGGCGGCCGTGCGGCCGACGACCTGCTGGCCTTGCTCGGCCCCAAGGGCTGGCTGATCTCGTTCGGCGCGCTGTCCGGGCAGCCGTTGAGCTTGAACCCTGGCACGCTCATCTTCAAACAGGCCGTGGTGAAGGGCTTTTGGGGGTCGAAGCGGATCGAGGAAACACCGGCCGAAGACCGGCGGCGTCTGATCGGCGAGCTGCTGTCCGCGGCTGCCGAAGGGGTGCTGCGCCTGGAAGTCGAAGCCACCTTCGGGTTGGACTCGGCGGCCGAAGCGGCGATCGCCACCGAAAGCCCCGGACGACGCGCGAAAGTCGCCCTTTCACCGAAGGTTTGACGCTGCTCAGGGGCGCGGTTCGAGGACGGCCATCGCGGCATTGTGACCGGCAATGCCACTGACCCCGCCGCCGCGAACCGCGCCCGCGCCGCAGAGAAACACGTTGGCGTGCGCGGTGGCGACACCCCAGCGCGTGGCCGCGTCCACCGGGGAATCGTCCGCACGGTAGGGAAAAGCCAAGTCGCGGTGGAAGATATGCCCACCCGGCAGGCCCACCTCACGTTCCAGGTCCAGCGGCGTCTTCGCCTCCAGACAGGGCTCGCCGCGCTCGTCGACCGCGAGACAGTCCGCGATCGGTTCGGCCAGCACCGAATCCAGCTGAGCCAAGGTCGCTTCGACCAGTTCGGCCTTGACCCGGGCCGGGTCTTTCGCGAAAAGCTTTGCCGGGGTGTGCAGGCCGAACAGCGTCAGGGTGTGCATACCCTGTGCCGCCAACTCCGGCGACAGGATCGACGGGTCCGTCAAGGTGTGGCAGTAGATCTCCGAGGGCGGCGCGGACGGGATCCGGCCGATCGCCGCCTCACCGTAGGCCTGGTCGAGTTGTGCGTACGATTCCGCGATATGGAAGGTGCCCGCGAACGCCTCGCCGGGGTCGACCGCGCTGTCCCGCAACTTCGGTAGGCGGCGCAGCAGCATGTTGATCTTCAGTTGTGCGCCTTCGGGTTTCGGGTCGGCCGGTGCGCCGAGCAACCCGGCCAGTTCCTGGGGCGCCGCATTCACCAGTACATGACCCGCGGCGACGGCGCCGCCGGCGAAACTCACCTCGGCCTCGTCCCCGTCGGTGGCGACGGCGGTGACCGCACAGTCCGTGACGAGCTCCGCGCCGGCCTTGCGTGCCGCGGTGGCCAGCGCGTCGGTCAGCGCGCCCATGCCGCCGATCGGCACATCCCAGTCGCCGGTGCCGCCGCCGATCACGTGATAGAGGAAGCAGCGGTTCTGGCGCAGGGTCGGATCGTGGGCATGGGTGAACGTGCCGATCAATGCGTCGGTGAACACTACGCCGCGCACGGTGTCGTCATGAAAGGTCGATTCGACGAGTTCGCCGAGGGGACGCTCGAACAGCGAATCCCACACGGCGGCATCGCCGATGAGCTGCCGCAGCTCGGCGCGGGTCGGCAACGGCTGGGTCATGGTCGGGAAGACCCGCTCGGCCAGCCGGGCCGTCGTGCCGTAGAACTGTTGCCACGCAACGAAATCCCGGTCCGATCCGGTCAGGCGCACGAAGCTGTCCCGGGTGCGCGCCGCGGAGCCGGTGTCCACCAGCAATCCGCCCGCACCGACCGGCGTATAGGACGAGATCCGCCGGCGGCGCGTCGCGAACGACAAGCCGAGTTCCGCGACGATCTGCCGCGGCAGCAAGCTCACCAGATACGAGTACCGGGACAACCGGGCGTCCACCCCGGCGAACACGCGCGCCGACACGGCCGCGCCGCCGGTGTGCGATTGCCGCTCCAGCAGCAACACCGACCGCCCGGCGCGCGCCAGATACGCGGCGGCCACCAACCCGTTGTGGCCGCCGCCGACGATCACCACGTCATATCTCGATCGTGTCGGCTGCATCTGTACTGGATAGCACGGGAACGCCCGGCTCGGTTGCCGGAACCGGACAGGGCGCGGCGGCTACTCGGTGAAAGCGACGGCGCCCGAGGGACAGATGTCGACGGCCTCACGAACGGCGGCCGCACTTTCCGGGCCGGGGTCGGCGGTGACGACTTCCACGAGGCCGTCGTCGTCACCCTGGTCGAAGACGGCGGGCGCGGTCAGGGCACAGAGGCCCGCGCCTACGCATACGGAGCGGTCGGCGGTGACGTGCATGGGAACTCCTTTCGCGGTCGGACTCGGTCACCAGGTGACCGGAAGTGCGTTCACGCCTTGGATCGTGGTGCCGGGACGCAAGGTCAACTGCTCGGTGGGCACGGCCAGGCGCAGGGTCGGAATACGCTCGAGCAGACCGCCGAGGATGATCTCGAGCTCCAGGCGGGCCAGATTCTGGCCGAGGCACTGGTGCACGCCGTAACCGAACGCGATGTGCTGGCGGGCCGAGCGGTGCACATCGAAGGTGTCGGGCTCGGCGAAGACCGAACCGTCGCGATTGGCAATGGAATTCGAGACGAGCACGCCCTCGCCCCGCTTGATCACATGGCCGTCGATTTCGATGTCGGCCTTCGCGAATCGGCCGCCGGCGATATCGGCGATGGCCAGGTAGCGCAGCAGTTCTTCGACCGCGCCCGGAATCAGCGACGGGTCGGCGCGCAGGGCCGCATGCTGGTCCGGATGCTCGAGCAGCGTGATCACCGACAGCGACGTCATCGAGGCGGTGGTCTCGTGTCCCGCGACGAGCAGCAGGATCGAAGAGGAGACGAGGCCCTCGCGGTCGATCTCGCCGCGCGCCAGCTGCTCCGTGACCAGGCTCGACAGCAGCCCGGGGCCGGGCTCGGCCTGCGACCTGGTGATCAATCCGTCCAGGTAGACGGCGAGATCGCGCCGCGCGGCGATCGCGCCCTCCGCGGTCGTCGACTGCACCAATCGCCGGCTGGCGTCCTGGAAGAATTCGTGGTCCTCGTACGGCACGCCGAGCAGTCGGCAGATCACCATGGACGGTACCGGCAGCGCGAACTGACCGACCAGGTCGGCGGGCGGCCCGGCGGCGAGCAGGTCGTCGATGAATCCGTGCACGATCTTCTCGATATCGGCGCGCATGCCCTTGACCCGCTTCAGGGTGAACTCGCTGATCATCATCCGCCGCTGGATGCTGTGTTCCGGCGGGTCCATGCTGATGAAAGCCGGCTTGCTCGCCTGGAAGACCCGGAAGCGGGGCGAAACGGCGGGGAAGTTCGCGTGCGTGCGGTCGGCCGATAAGCGCGGATCGGCGAGCAGGGCGCGGGCGGTTTCGTGTTTGGTGACCACCCAGGCTTGCGCGCCGTCGAAGAGCGTCACCCTGTGCAGCGAATCCTGCTCGTCGCGCAGCTTCGTGTACTGATCGGGCAGGCGATACGGGCAGGTGCGGTTACTCGGGAAGGCGGGCGGGTCGTCGGTTCGGGGTGTCACAACTGTGTCGTTCATCGGTCCCCTCGAGATCGTAAGATACTCTTAGTACTCTATTTTTAGATTAGAGTGTCTTCCCAAGCAACGCAACGCTTTTCAGGAGCCAGCCGCCAGTGAAAGTCCAGCAATCCGTCGACGCGGCGGCCCACTACCGGAAGAACACGCGCAGGCGCGGCGCGGAATTGGAGCAAGCCATCCGCACCGCGACCCTGGACGAACTCGCCGAGGTGGGCTATTCCGCGCTCACCATGGACCGGGTCGCGGCTCGGGCGCGCACCAGCAAAACCGTCATCTATCGGCGCTGGGCGAGCCGTGCCGAACTGGTCGTCGACGCCTGCAAATCCGGTGGTGTCTCCGACGTCGATCTCCCCGACACCGGTGCGCTCCGCACCGACGTGATAGCCCTGCTGCGACAGATGTCGGCGAAGCTGGCCACGCCGTTCGGCGGCATCATGCGCGGCCTGCTGGCCGAAATGACCCGCGACGCCGAACTCGGCCGCCTCATCCGGGAACGCGTGCAGCGGGTCGGTTCGTCGGCGATCCACGTCATCCTGGAACGTGCCGTCGACCGCGGCGAAGTGGACCGCGCAATCCTGACCTCCCGCCGCGCCACCGTCGCCCCCGACCTCCTGCGCAACCACTTCCTCCTCTTCGACGCCCCGGTCACCGATGACGTCATCCTCGACATCGTCGACGACATCTACCTTCCCCTGGTTCTGCGTCCCCATTCCTGAACGCGACCTCCCGGCGTTCGTGCGGCCGGCCTCGAAGCAGTGGCGGGGCACGGGAATTAGCACGGCCATGACTCGCTGAAGTTCTGCTTCACGCACCAGGCGCGCCGGGTTACGAATCGGTGCCGAGGTTGAGATTCCGCTCACTGACGCGTGCGGAGACGGCGATCACAGGACATCCTGATCTTGCTGGATACGGGCTCGACCGACGGTGCGCGGCAGAATCGAAGGAGCAACAGGAACGTGCGACCGAAAAGGGCACTGACGTGGGTTTCCCTCACCGCGACCGCGGTGCTGCTGGCCGCGAGCTGCGGCTCGGCCTCGAACGACGCGGACCCGGACACCCCGCCGCGGCCGGGCACACTGCTCGCCCAGCGGCCGCTCACCAACGGCGGTCCGACGATCGCCGCGGCGGCCGCCTCGGCAACCTATTTCCGCTACATCTCCACCGCACCGGACAAATCCCCCATCGAGGTGTCGGGCGCGGTGTACTTGCCGAAAGGCACCGCGCCGGAAGGCGGTTGGCCGTTGGTGGCCTACGCGCACGGCACCGCGGGCGTGGTCAGTGACTGCGCGCCCACGAACTCGCCCGCGCTGTACGGCAACGACGTGACCGTGGCCAACCTGCTCGACGCCCACAAGGCGGTGGTGATGACCAACTATCAGGGCCTCGACGGGCCGGGTGCGGCGCCGTACCTGCACGCCGAATCGTCCGGGTACGACGTGCTCGACTCCGTCCGGGCGGTCCGGCAACTCGACCTGCCGTTGACGAAAAAGGTGGTGCTGGTGGGCCTTTCGCAGGGCGGGCGGGCCACCGAGTCCGCGGCGGAGACGGCCGCGACCTACGCGCCGGAACTCGAGCTCATCGGGGATGTGCTGTTGTCGCCGGCGCTGCGCAGCGAACTGGCCCGGGCCGCGGAGACGAAAACGCTGACGGTCGGGCAGTACATGCTGCTGCCCTACCTGGTGTCGGCGGTCCGCTACAGCGACCCGGACTATTCGTTCGACAAGGTGCTGCACGGTCCGCTGCTCACGGCCGCACCGCGGCTGGAAGGGCTCTGCACCGGGCAGACCACGCTGAAGGACCTGGCCATCGGTCAGGCCGCGACGCCCGCTGCCGCGCAGTTCGTCGACGACGCGGCGCGGCGCGCACTAGCCGATTACGAAGCCGGCGGCAACCTGCCCAAGGCCGCCACCGACATTCCGACCTTCATCGCCCGCGGCGACAACGACGATCTGGTCAGCACCGCGTGGACCAACCAGGCGGTCGCCGACATGTGCTCGCTCGGCACGAATCTGGTGGACAACGTGCTGCCCGGCGGACACGAGGCGTGGCGGGCCCGCGGCGAGTCGGTGACCGCGTGGATCAACGACAGATTCACGGGACAGCCCGCCCCGGCCACCACGTGCCGCCGATGAGGCGCCTGAAAGCCGGTGCGGCGCTGCTGATCCTGACGGTGTCCTACTACGTCGTGCAGGCGGTGGTGGCGGCGCGCTGGGCCGAGCCGGGGTACGGCTGGGCCGGCAACATGATCAGCGACCTCGGGGTGCCCGAATGTCTCGGCGACATGGGGCAGTACGGGTTGGTGCCGTCGCGCTACATCTGCTCGCCGTGGCATGCGGTGATGTCGTCCGAGTTCGTGCTGCTCGGTGTGCTCGTCCTCGGGGCGGCGTGGTGCCTGACGCCGCTGTTACCGAAAACCCTTCTCGGACGGACTGTTCCCCTCCTGGCCCTGGTCAATTGCGTCGCCATCGTGCTCGTCGGCCTCTTTCCGGGAAGCGCGGACGAGGTTCCCGGCGGCAGCCGGGCGCGCGCCGTCCTGCACCCGACCGGGGCGATCGTCGAGCTGGTGACCGGCCTGGCGATCATGATCATCATCGCCTGGCTCTATCGGCGTCATCGCGGATTCACGCTCGCCACCGTCGCGCTGATCGTCGTCACCGTGTTCGGCATGATCGCCAGTCTCGCCACCGATCATCTCGGCCTGGGCGCCGGTGCGGCCGAACGCCTGGCGATCGATCCGTTCGTGCTCTGGCGGATCCTGACCGGTGTCGTTGTCCTGGCCGCACTCCCCCGGCTCGCCCGGCAGGCCGACCGAGACTGACCCGCCGACCCGTACTCAGCCCGTACCCGGTGTCCCCACCGGGTACGGGTGTCGTGACCCGCTCAGACCACGGTGGTGGTCAATGGTGCCGAGTCACGTTTGGCCGCCTGGCGCGCGGCGATCCGGTCGCGGCGTTCCTCGAACTTCAGCATGTCGCTCTCGTACTTCGCGAGGAAGGCCGCGAGCTGCTCGCGGGTCTGCTCGCCGCGGGCGGTGAAGTCGGTGCGCTCGAACACCTTCCAGATCCGCAGCACCGGCATGATCACGTCTTCGAGGTGCTGGCGCATGTCGTAGATGCCGTGTTTGGCCATCAGCGCGCCGTAGCGGCGGAAGTTCGGGTTCTCCGCGCCCGGCATCTGGAAGTTCATCAGCGTGAGCGTGATCGCCTCGAGCGCCTGATCCGGCACCAGGTCCAGCGCCGCGCCGCACATGTTCCGGTAGAAGATCATGTGCAGGTTCTCGTCGGCGGCGATGCGCTGCAGCATCTTGTCCGCGATGGGGTCGTTGCACACCCGTCCGGTGTTGCGGTGGCTGAGCCGGGTCGCGAGTTCCTGGAACGTCACGTAGGCGACACCGAGCAGGAAGCCGGCGTTGGGCACCACATCCGGGTCGACTTCGCGGCGTTCGGCCACGGCCAGCGGGTCGAACCCGGTCGTCATCGCCGCCATCCTGGCGTTCTCCAGTTCGACCGGGTCCACGCCGCGGCTGACCACCAGGTAGTCCCGCATCACGATGCCGTGCCGGTTCTCCTCGGCGGTCCAGCGGCCCACCCAGGTGCCCCAGGCGCCGTCCTGGGAGAAGTTCTCGGCGATCACCCGGTGATACGAGGGCAGGTTGTCCTCGGTGAGCAGGTTGGTGATCATGGCCGCCTTGGCCACGTCCGATAGGCGCGACTGCTCCGGATCCCAGTCGACGCCGCCCAGCGCGGCGAAGTTGCGTCCTTCGTCCCACGGCACGTAGTCGTGGGGGTGCCAGTCCTTCGTCATCGACAGGTGCCGGTCGACATTCGCCGCGGCCACCGGCTCGAGCTCGATGAGCAGCTCCAGCTGGGTCAGATGACGCCCCATATGTGTTTCCCCTCAGACGTTTCGGCTCACCCGGGACGCGGACGGATCGCACCGTCCGCGCGACAACCTCCGCGAGCCTACGGATCCGTAGGTGCCAAATCAACCGCCGTCCCCAGCTTGCCAGGTACCGCCGCGTACCCGCTGATCAGCGGCTTACGCCGGCGGCAGGGGCAGGAACCGGGCACACGCGGCGGGCAACCGCACCGCGGTCCGCTGGGTATTCTCACAGACGACGCGCGGACGATGGCGCGTCGTGAGGAGTCCACCATGACTGGGTTCGATCGGCCGCACGACTTTCCCGGTTCGCGATGACGGCGCTTCGCGTGCAGTTCAGCATGCTCGGCGCGGTGGAACTCTCGATCGACGGCGTTCGCCAGCCGCTGGGCGGCCCGAAGCAGCGGGCGGTCCTGGCGTACCTGCTGATCAACGCGAATCGCCCGGTCGCGGTGGAGGCGCTCGCGCAGGCGGTCTGGGAGGAAAACCCGCCGCCCGATATCCGGGTCAGCCTGCACACCATCGTGTCCAATCTGCGCAAGCCGTTGCGGGACAACGGCATCGAAGCGCGCTCGGTCTTGGCGCAGGTCGGTGCGGGCTACCGGGTCGCGGTGGCCGAGGACGCCAGCGACGTGCAGCGCTTCCGGGTGCGGAAAGAGGCCGGGTTGCGCGCGTTGACCGCGGGCCGCTTCCGCACCGCGAGCGAACTGCTCTCCAGCGCGCTCGGCCAGTGGCGCGGGCCGGTGCTCGCGGACCTGCGCGGGCTCGCGTTCGCCGACGCCTACGCCGCCGTGCTCGACGACGACCGGCTGTGCGCGATCGAAGCCCGCGCCGAAGCCGATATCGCCCAGGGACGGGCCGAGGCCGTCATCTCCGAACTCGCGCTGCTCGTCGCCGACCATCCCCTGCGAGAACCCTTGTGGGAGCAGCTGATCACCGCGCTCTATGTGTACGGCCGCCAATCCGACGCGCTCGACGCCGCCCGCAGGCTGCGCGCGACCCTCGCCGACGAACTCGGCATCGATCCCGGCCCGCCGATCCGCGAACTCGAGGCGCGCATCCTGCGACAGGAGCCGCTCGAGTTCCGCGCCAGGGCGGCGGCGACCTCGTTTCGTGCCACCACCATCGTCGATCAGAGCGCGGGCGGACCCACCGCTCTGCTGCGTGATCGCTGCGGCACCACCTACGCGATCACCGGCACCATCACCCGGATCGGCCGGCTGTCCGACAACGACATCGTGCTCGAGCACGGCAAGGTCAGCCGCCATCACGCGGCGATCCTGCACAACGGGCTCACCTACCTGATCAAAGACCTGCTCTCCTCCAACGGCGTCTTCGTGGACGGGATGCGCATCGTCGACAGCGAGGCGCTCACCGACGGAGCCGAGATCCGGATCGGTGACTACGAACTGATCTTCACGCTGGTGCGGCCGGAACAGGAAGGGTGAGCGACGCCGCGGACTGGCTACCCGCAGCGCCCTGAGTTAGCATGCGCAGCAGCAGCTTTCGGCGTAGCGCCCCGGAATGCGCCGGCGGCTCAGCCGATGTGCTTGCGGAACCAGGCGAGCAGCTCGGCTTCGGTTTTCGGGCCGGCGTCCGGGTCGTCGGCGCGCAACGTGCAGAAGTGCGCGGCCACCAGGAACTCGTCGTGCAGCGCGAAAATGCAGGCGCCCGTATCGAATCCGGTGTCGGTCTGCACGTAACAGAAAAACCGCCCGACCGGTGCGGAGTCCTTGCGCCACAGGTCGTCCTGGCCCGCGGCGCCGCAGGCGTGTCCACGGAACTGTCCCAGATTCGCCTGATAGAGCAGGTCGGCGGCGCGCCGGTCGGGGAATCCGAAGAATCCCGCCGAGGGGAAGCCCAAACGCGTGCCGCAGCCGAGCATGGCGTTTACCGGGCCCGCGGGCGGATCCAGGTGGCGGCAGTTGCGCGGCCCGAAATCTCCGTCCAGGTGGTCGAGCACCGCTCGGTCGGCGGCAGTGAAGTAGTCCGGATCGACGGCCGCTTCCGCGGCTTTGAACTGAAACCCGTTGCGCAGACCCACATAATCCCGCAACGGCTGCTCCTGCGGTTCCGCCCAGATGTAGACGGCGAGCGCCAGCGCCGCCTCGTTGGTGAGCACCAGCCCCGGCTTCGGTACCGCCGGATCGTCCACGAGACTGGTGAAACACGCCTTGCGCCCCACCTCCTTTCCGTCCACCACCGACGGTCCATCCGGGCCGGGTGGATCGCCCGGACAGTTCGTCGAATGGAACACATCGAAGAACAGCCCGCGATAGTAGGCCCGCAGCTGCTCGACCGTCTGAAACCGCAGAAACCGCCCCGCCGGATCGCTGGCCGCCGGATTCGCCGCGCAGTACACGATCGCAACGGTCGTAGCGTCCGGATCCTGATGAACACAGTTGGCCCGCTTGTAACCCGACGGCCCGACCACCGCGAGCAGATCGATATCGGGCCCGCGCACCGCAGACGAGTCGGCGGCGGGCACGCCGGAGACACGATTGCCCACCCACAACCAGCTAGTCACAGCAATTGTCGCGCAAAGCATTACGGCCAGAAATGCGACGACACCACGCAACACGCGCCTATCAATGCGCACTCGCGGGCCGGCGGAAACAGACGCCGGGTCGGCGACAACTCCTGCCCTGCCCTCGCCCACAACACCGGCCGCCCCCTGGGGCGCGTCCTCCCGCTCCGAGACCTCCTGCCCGGCAAGAGCTTGCGCGCCGGCCGTCGAGCGGGCAGTCACCTGGCCTGCCGCTGAACCCGTAATTTCCAGTAGCGCAGCCAATTCCGTCGCGCCGCATGCGCCGGCGGCCGGCTCCGTAGCTGCTTGGCCGGTGGCCGCGTCCGTAGCCGGCTCCGCCGCAGCAACCTGACCGGTCACCTCCTGGTCTGCGGCTACTCGGCCTGTGGCCGCCTGACTTGCCGCTGTTCGGTCCGGAACCGCCTGTGCTTCGGCAGGTTTACCGAAGGCTGCTTCTACGGCCGAGGCCGACATCTCGTTCTCGGACACGGCGGCTGTTGTCGCCTGGACTCGCTGGGTCGGCGGCGGCTCAGCTGCCGGCTCGGTCTGCGTTCCTGTGACCGTCGCGGTGCTGGTGAGGGCGGAGTGGGCTGCGGAAGCGAGATCTCCGGCGCAGGTGTAGCGCGCGTTGGGATTCTTCGCCAGGCCGCGGGCGATCACCTCGTCGAAAGCGGCGGGCACTTCTCGGCGGATCATGCTGGGGCGCGGCGGGGGTTCGAAGAGGTGGGCGCGCATGATCTCGCCGTCCGTCTCGGCGGGGAACGGCCTTGCGCCCGTGAGGCATTCGTACAGCACGCAGGCGAGCGCGTAGCTGTCGACGGCCGGGGTCACCAGCCGCGAGGTGAACCGCTCCGGCGCCATGTAGTGGAACGAGCCGATCGCCGACCCGTCCGCGGTCAGGCTCTCGCTCGTGCTGGACTGCGCGATGCCGAAGTCGACCAGGTAGGCGAAATCGTCCGTGGTGAGCAGGATGTTGTCGGGTTTGACATCCCGGTGCACCAGGCCGTCGGCGTGCGCGGCATCCAAAGCCGCGGCGATCTGCCGGATCACCACGACCGCACGCTCGGGCGCCAGTGGTGCGTCGCGCCGCAGCACCGCGCGCAGGTTTTCCCCGTCGACCAGGCGCATGTCGATGTAGAGCTGCCCGTCGATCTCACCGTAGTCGTGGATCGGGATGACGTGTGGTTCGGTCAACCGGGCCGCCGCGTGCGATTCCCGGCGGAACCGTTCCCGGAACACCGGGTCCTGGTGGAGCTTCTCGGCGAGCACCTTCACCGCGACGGTCCGGTCCTTCACGGTGTCGTAAGCCTCGAACACCTCGCCCATACCGCCGCGCCCGATCAGCCGATCCAGCCGGTACGGCCCGAACCGAGTGCCCACTGTGCGCGGCGGCCGTTCGGTCGTCATCTCGTCCTCCGTGCGACGGCCCCGGCCGGTGCGAGGGCCCGAGGTCGTGTCAACTGTAGAGCGCGCACCAGGCTTTTCGCAGTCGTACCGGCGCAGCGGAGCCGGTTCGTTGGTCGGTCGTCAGTGGCTCGTTGGTGCCCGCGGCGACAGTGGTCCTCAGCCGAATCCGGCTGGTCGACATCTGAAAGGACCGCAGACATGTTCCGCACCTCCGTACCTCACCCCCGGCGCGTACTGCCCATTGCGCTGGGCATCGCGGCGGTGGCCGGTTTCGGCGCCCTGCTTCCGGCGCCCGCACAGGCGCTGCCCTACGGCCCGTACACCTGTCAGCAAGGCTTCGTCTGGCGCGACGCCTACAACGGCGACACGGTCTGCGTGACGCCCGGCGACCGCGACACCGCGCACGCCGAGAACGCACAGGCCGCCGCGCACCGCTCCCCGAACGGCGGACCCTACGGCCCCGACACCTGCAAGCAGGGTTTCGTCTGGCGCGAGACCCGCCCCGCCGACCACGTCTGCGTGACGCCCGATCGCCGCGACCGCGCCCGCGCCCAGAACAGCGAGGGTGCAAGGCATTTCGCCGACGCGACGCAGCTGCCCACCGGCAACGTGCACGTCCGCACGCAGAAGCATCAGCTCGGCGGCTGGCTGTTCGTCGACAGCGCGTCGGGCCTGTCGCCCAACGCGCGCCTGGAGTTCTACGCCGCGGGCGTGAACGCCAATGGTCTGCGCGCCCTGGGCAATCGGCAGACCGACGGTGACGGCAGACTGCCGCGGGAGACCGCGGCGCTCGCCGACGTCCGCTGCCAGATCCCGCGGGATCGGGCGGCGACCGTAGTTGTCGTGGACACCCGCACCGGCATCGCGACCGCGGCAGGCACCACGTACGCGTTCAGCTGCTGACGAGAACTCGCCGGAACAGCCTGCGATCAGGTACCGCAGGCTGTTCCGGCGTTCGTGCGTCCCCGGCGGTCACACCGGTTCGCATCGCGCTCAGGTCAACGACACCAACTCCCGATAGTCCTCGGTCCACAGGTCCTCGTACGCCTCGGGAAGTACCAGGACGCGATCGGGCCGCAGGGCATCGATCGCGCCTTCGTCGTGGGTGACCATGACGATCGCGCCCGGATAGGTGTCGACCGCGGCGAGCACCTCGGTCCGGGAGGCCGGGTCGAGGTTGTTGGTCGGCTCGTCGAGCAGCAGCACATTCGCACCGGAGTGCACCAGACCGGCCAGTGCCAGGCGGGTCTTCTCGCCACCGGAGAGCACGCCCGCGGGTTTGTCCGCATCGTCGGCACCGGTGAACCCGAAGGCGCCCAGCACATGTCGCACCTGCCCGTCGGCCAGCTGCGGCGTCGCCGCGGCCAGATTGTCCCGCACGCTCAGCGCCGGGTCCAGGGTGTCGTGCTCCTGCGCGAAGTAGCCGAGCCGCAGCCCGGCGCCGGGCACGACCCGACCGCTGTCGGGCGCCTCCCGCCCGGCCAGCAGCCGCAGCAGCGTGGTCTTGCCCGCCCCGTTGTGGCCGAGGATGACCAGCCGGCTCCCGCGATCCACCGCCAGGTCGACCGAATTCAGCACCCGTTGCCCACCATAGGATTTCACCAAGCTGATCGCGCCGAGCGGCATCCGCCCGCACGGGTGCGGTTCGGGCAGCCGGATTCGGGCGACCTTCGCCGCGCGCCGTCGCGGTTCCAGTTCGGCGAGCATCCGGTCGGCCCGCCGGACCATGTTGCGCGCCGCGACCGCCGTCGCCACATGCGATTTCATCTTCTCCGCCTGTGCGTGCAGGGCGGCCGCTTTGCGTTCGGCGGTGGCGCGCTGCCGGATCCGGCGGCGTTCCGCGGAATCCCGCTGGGCGAGATAGCGATTCCAATCGGCGTTGTAGATGTCCAGTGCGCCGCGCTGCGGGTCCAGGTGGAACACCCGGTTGACGAAGCCGGCCAGGAACTGCGCGTCGTGGCTGATCACCACCAGCCCGCCGGCGTAGCCGTGCAGGAATCCACGCAACCAGCCGATCGCGTCCGCGTCCAAGTGGTTGGTCGGCTCGTCGAGCAGCAGTGC
The DNA here is from genome assembly GCF_000308475.2 of Nocardia brasiliensis NBRC 14402. Taxonomy (GTDB): domain Bacteria; phylum Actinomycetota; class Actinomycetes; order Mycobacteriales; family Mycobacteriaceae; genus Nocardia; species Nocardia brasiliensis. The sequence continues at coordinate 17,936 of NZ_BAFT02000088.1, forward strand.
CCTATCGGTGCCACCGAACAGGATGCGCGCCAGTTCGACCCGGCGCCGCTGCCCGCCCGAAAGCGCCGAAACCGGTTGTCCGAAGGCGTGATCCGGCACACCGAGCCCGGCCGCGATGCGCGCGGCCTCGGCTTCGGCGGCGTACCCGCCACCGGCCTGGAACTCGGTCTCGGCCCGCGCGTACGCCCGCAACGCGCGGTCGAGGTCGCGCTCGTCGACCGCGTCGGCCATCGCAGCTTCCGCCGCACGCAACTGCCGCACGGCCGCGTCGAGCCCACGCGCGGACAGAATTCGGTCGGCGACCGTTACCCGCGGGTCCACCGCGCCGGGATCCTGTGCCAGTACGTCGACCGAGCCGGTGACGGTGACCGTCCCCGCGACCGGCGCCTGTTGACCGGTCAGGCAGCGCAGCAGACTGGTTTTGCCCGCGCCGTTACGTCCGATCAAACCGATCCGGTCGCCGGGAGAGATAGTGAAGGAGGTGTCCGAGAGCAGCACGCGGGCACCCACGCGCAGCTCGACACCGCGAACGGTGATCATGAGAATTACTCCGAGTTGTCGAAGGACAGACTTCTAGCCGGGAAACCAGGTCCTCAGCTAGGAAACTCGGGGTGTAGACATGCGGACAACCGTACCTGGTCGCACTGACCAGGCCGAATGATTTAAAGGGCGGCATCGCGTTCAGGGCCGCCACCTCGGCCATCCGCAGGAGCTTGTCGACCATGGCCGTGCCGTACGCGTGTCCAGCGGCCGACACGCGGGGCGGCACACCGGGGCCTGCAGGGAACCGGGGCACGGCGATTCCGCAGCACTTATCGTCTAGCTCATGTCGTGGCAGTACACCTTGTGGGGACTGGCGGGGTCCGCGGCCAACTGTGGCGTGGTGTTTCTCGAAGCCAGCCGGCGAACCAAGGGGTGGCCGTGGACCAGACCCAGCGGTCCCGGCGGGGGCGTCTACGTCGTCTCGCTGGTGATCAATCTCGGTGTCGCGACGGCGACTACGGCCGCCCTGGCGACCACTTCGATCATCACCAGCGGGCTCGTCGCCTTCGGAACAGGCGCGGCCGCACCGGTGGTGGTGAAGAAATTGGCGCGGTACGCCGAGGGGCTGCTGCCCGGTGCCGACGGTTCGGAATCGAGGTGAGGCACGGTGGTAGATGATGTGCTCCGCCGACTGCTGTCGGCCCTGGCCGGATCGACGTCGGCGTTTTCCGGACCGGCGCGCAGCGAGTACGGCAGCGGGCCGCGGCGATTGCTGTCGGCCTTGGCCGGTTCGGCGCCCGCGTTCACGCCGGAGCCCACCGGCGATCACCCCGGCGATGCCGAATTCACCACTGCCCATGCGGGATTCGGCCACCACACGAACACCGCAGCACCACCGGACAACACCGCGTACAGCGAATATCCGGACGCGGATGAAGAACTCAGTACCGCGGTCACCGCGGCCGCGCAGGGTGACCGCGCGGCCCTTGCCACGATCGTCGAGAGCATCCGTCCGCTCGTCGTGCGTTACACCCGTGCCAGATTCGCCCGAACAGACACCGGACCGGACCCGGACGACCTCGCCCAGGAGATCCTGCTCACGGTAGTGACCGCGCTGCCGCGATATACCGCCCAGGGCAGACCGTTCCTGGCCTTCGTCTACGGGATCGCCGCGCACAAGGTCGCCGCGGCCGAGCGCGCGATCACCCGGCCGGAGAAACCGGCGGCGGTCGAGATCCCGGAGGACCTTTCGCCGTTGTTCGAGCAGCGAGCGCTCGAACCCGAAACCGACGCGGAACTCAGCGGTTTCCTCGCCACCCTGCCCGATCAAGAGCGCGAGATCCTGATCCTGCGCCTGGTGCTCGGCCTGTCGTTGCGCGACACCGCCGTAGCGGTCAACAGCACGACGGACGCGGTCGAACGTACCCAGGAACGCGCGTTGACCCAGCTCGAAAAGCGATTCGGCACCCGCGGATTCACCTCCGGCTAGGCGACGCGCGCTCGCGTGGACGGGGGCTCCTGGGGGCGGGTAGGGTCTCTCCAATTCTGATGAGGAGAGCGTGAATGAAAAGCATTGGGTTGCTGGCGATCGGGGCTGCGCTGGTGCTGGCGGGTTGTGGCTCGTCGGACAGCACCGAGGCGGCCGGGTCGTCGAGTACCGCAACCAACAGCGCGGTGCGCAGCAAGTCGTGCCAGGACTATCTGCCGCTGTTGAGCAAGTTGAAGGACGTGAGCGTGGAGTCCGCGAACAAGACCGCGGAAGACACCATCGCGATGCTCCCCCAGTCCCCGCAGTGGCCCGCGCTCAGCGAGACCGACCGGCAGTCGATGATCGCCGGCATCCGGGACGCCGCGACCGGTAAGTGCTGACGGCACAAGCCGACTCAGCGCGATCGTGACCCACGTTCGCGCCCGTGCGCCCGGCGGTGCAACGCGAGCTGCAATTCCAGCAGCAGCCGGTCGCCGGGATCGGTGAGATCGATGCCCAGGATCTCCTCGACGCGACGAATGCGGTAGCGCAACGTATTCGGATGCACCTGCAGCACGGCCGCCGCGGCGCGCACGTCACCGTGCTCGCGCAGATAGATGTCCACGCTCTCGCGCAGGCTCGCCGAATGTTTGAGGTCGTAGTCCGAGAGCGCGCGCAGCCGCGGATCGTGCAGTTCGGGACGGCTGCCGACGAGGTCGAGGATCTCGCCGAGCAGCACCGCCGTCCGCGATTCCGCGAGCGTGGTGACCCGCCCCTTCGGATAGGTCGCGACGGTGCTGTCGAGCACGCGGTCGACCTCACGCCGGGCGGAGGCGACCCCGCTCAGATCGTCGATCGGGCAGGCGATGGCCGCCCGAAGCGCCAGCGCGCGTTTGGCTTCGAGCTGCTCGACCAGCTGCCGGGTCCACGCCGTCACCGCGTGCGCGGCCCGATAACTCGGCAGCAGCACGTAGACGCGGTCGCCGAGCGTGGCCGTCACCGAATCGTTCCGGAATGAGCTGGCGCGCAGGCGAAGCATGTTGCCCAGCGCCGAAGGCTCGGTGGCGGGCGCGGTTTCGGTGGCGGTCAGCGCGAAGCCGACCACGGCGGCCGGTCCGGTGGTCGGCAGGTTGAGCGCGGTCGCCACGGTCGCCACATCGACCGGACCACCCTCGCCGAACAAGCCCTGCACGAGCAGCGCCTCGGTGGACGGCGCGTCGAGGCTGCGCGAAATGAGTCGCGCCGCGATGGCCGAGGCGCCGCGCAGGATCTCCGCCGCGTCCGGTTTGAACGGCCGATCGCCCTGTTGCAACCAGATCGCGCCGAGCACGCGTGGCGCGCGTACGGCACCGTCCGCGGGATGCCGGATGCTCACCACCAGCCGGCGTTTGATGTTCAGTTCCTCGTGCGCGGGCACGTCGATCACCTCGTCGGTGCGGCGCAACCGATCGAACACGCCCCATTTGCGCAGCACCGCCAGGTACTCCCGCGGTCCCTCGCGGCCGAGGATCGACATCACCCGCATCTGGTCGGCGGCCTCGGCGGCGGAGGCGGAGTACGCCAGCACATGCGACTGCGGGTCCTCGATCGACACCATGCCGCCCGCGTTCTGCGCGACGATCTGCGCCAGACCGAACAGGTCGATGTCCGCGGCGACCAGCCCACTATCAATAGCCACGTCTACGCCTTTCGGCCAACTCGACAACACACTCATCCCATCTTTGTCCTGTCAGCCCATTTCCCGCGCACTTTTCCGGTGTTGACTTCGGCTCACCGCAGTTTCAGAGCGTGTGTGCGCCGCCGATCCGCGACGCCGCATCGTCAGTCCAGCAGGAGGAATCATGGACGCCATCGTGTCCACACCGCGGCCGGCGAACGAGCCGGTCGGCACGTTCGCCCCCGGTAGTGCGGAACGTACACGGTTGCAGGCGAAACTGGCCGAGCTGGGTGCCACGCCGACCGACGTGCACCACGTGATCGGCGGCGAGCACCGGCGCAGCTCCGGCAAGACGATCGAGGTCGTGCAGCCGCACCGGCACGCCGCCGTGCTCGGCACCCTCACCACCGCCGCCCCCAGCGACGTCGACGACGCGATCACGGCCGCCACCGCCGCCGCACCCGCCTGGCGTGCGCTCTCGTTCGAGGATCGGGCCGCGGTCTTCCTGCGCGCCGCCGATCTGCTGGCCGGTCCGTGGCGGGAAACCATCGCCGCCGCAACGATGCTCGGTCAGTCCAAGACCGCCTATCAGGCCGAGATCGACACCCCGTGCGAGTTGGTCGATTTCTGGCGATTCAACGTGCATTTCGCCCGGCAGATCCTCGCCGACCAGCCGATCTCCACGCCCGGCGTGTGGAACAAGGTCGAATACCGGCCGCTGGACGGGTTCGTCTACGCGATCACGCCGTTCAATTTCTCCGCGATCGCGGGCAACCTGCCGACCGCGCCCGCGCTGATGGGCAACACCGTGGTCTGGAAGCCCGCGATGACCCAGTCGGTCGCCGCGTACTGGACGATGAAGCTGCTCGAGGCCGCCGGCCTGCCGCCCGGCGTGATCAACATGGTGCACGGCGCCGGACCCAAGGTCTCCGACGTGGTGTTGCAGGACCGGCGCCTCGCCGGCATCCATTTCACCGGTTCCACCGCCACCTTCCAGCACCTGTGGCGCTCGGTCGCGGCGAACATCTCCGACTACAACTCCTACCCGCGCCTGGTCGGCGAGACCGGCGGCAAGGACTTCGTGCTCGCGCACAGCTCCGCCGATCCGGACGTGCTCACCACCGCGCTGATCCGCGGCGCGTTCGACTACCAGGGCCAGAAGTGCTCGGCGGCGTCGCGCGCGTTCGTCCCGAAGTCGGTGTGGGCCAAGATGGGTCGCGACTTCCTCGACAAGGTGGCCACGCTGTCCTACGGCGACGTCACCGACTTCAGCCACTTCGGCGGCGCACTGATCGACAAGCGCGCCTTCGACAAGAACGCCGAGGCGATCGCCCGGGCGAAGGCGACGCCGAGCCTGTCGATCGCGGCGGGCGGGCACGCCGACGATTCGGTCGGCTACTTCGTCGACCCGACCGTGCTGCTCGGTGAGGATCCCGGCGACGAGGCGTTCAGCACCGAGTACTTCGGCCCGATCCTGTCGGTGCACGTCTACGACGACGCGGCGAGCGGCTCGTTCGAACGCATCCTCGACCTGGTCGATCAGGGCTCCCCGTACGCGCTGACCGGCGCGATCATCGCCGACGACCGGCTCGCGGTGGCCAAGGCGACCGAGGGGCTGCGCTTCGCCGCGGGCAACTTCTACATCAACGACAAGCCCACCGGCGCGGTGGTCGGCCAGCAGCCCTTCGGCGGGTCGCGCGCCTCGGGCACCAACGACAAGGCAGGCTCGCCGCAGAACCTGCTGCGCTGGACCTCTGCTCGCACCATCAAGGAAACGTTCGTCCCGGCGACCGATCACCGCTACCCGCATCAGGACGCGTGATGAGCCACTCGCACGTCGTCCGGCTCCGTGCAGCCGACCGGTCCCGCAGAACACAGGAGGCGTGATGGCCTTTTCGACCCTGTTGCGTCCGGCCATGCTGGCCGCGTCGCGTTCGCCGCGCATGGAGCGCACGATCACCCGGATGTCGACGACGAAGAAGCTCGTCGACCGGTTCGTCGCGGGTGACTCCGCCGATCAGGCGATGGTGGCCGTGCGGACGCTGCTGGCGTCCGGCCGCTACGTCACCATCGACTATCTCGGTGAGGACACCACCGAGATCGAACAGGCCCGCACCACCGTCACCCACTACCTGCACATGCTCTCGGAGCTGGCCCGGCTCGACGTGCCGGCGGAGTCGGCAACGGTTCGGCCGCTGGAGGTTTCGCTCAAGCTGTCGGCGCTGGGCCAGTCGCTGGCGCAGGACGGTCACGCGATCGCGCTCGACCACGCCCGCCAGATCTGCACGGCCGCGGAATCGGCCGGTGTCTGGGTGAACGTCGACGCGGAGGACCACACCACCACCGACTCCACTTTGAGCATCGTGCGGGAACTGCGCGCCGACTTCCCCACCGTCGGCACGGTGCTGCAGGCGTATCTGCGCCGCACCGAGGGCGACTGCCGGGAGCTGTCCGGCGAAGGCTCCCGCATCCGGCTGTGCAAAGGCGCGTACAAGGAACCGGCGTCGGTGGCGTTCCAGGAGCGCGCCGCGGTCGACGATTCGTACCTGCGCTGTCTGCGGGTGCTGATGCTCGGCGACGGCTACCCGATGGTGGCCACCCACGATCCCGCGCTCATCACCTCCGCGCTGGAGTGTGTCGAGACGACGCACCGCAAGGCCGACGAGTTCGAGTTCCAGATGCTCTACGGCATCCGCGACGCCGAACAGCGCAGGCTCGTCGACGAACGCAACCACCTGCGGGTCTATGTGCCCTACGGCGACCAGTGGTACGGCTACTTCATGCGCAGGCTCGCCGAACGCCCCGCCAACGTCGCGTTCTTCCTGCGTTCGCTGAAGCCCGGCAGCGCACGCTGAGGTGACGGCACTTTTCGGTGCGGCTCGCCCTACTGGGCGGGCCGCACCGATCCGGTCCCGGGTGCGGTTCCGCCCCGCAGCTTGGCCCGCCGAATAAACCCACTGAACAATATTTGGCCAACTCGCCGATCACACCGGCGCTGTGGTCGTATTTAGTAACCACAGCTCGAAGTGTGATCTGCGTTACGCACAGTCGCGTGACGTGGAGGACGAAAGGAACCACATGTCCATCGCGGAGTTGCGTAGCCAAATGCTGCGCCGCAAACCCATGGGGCAGATAGCCGACGAGGGGGCACCGGCCGACGAACAGCTGGCTCGGTCGCTCGGTCTATGGCAGCTCACCGCCATCGGCGTCGGCGGCATCATCGGCGCGGGCATCTTCACGCTCGCGGGTGCGGTCGCACATTCGGTCACCGGCCCCTCGGTGCTCATCTCGTTCCTGATCGCCGGTGTGGCCAGTGCCGCCGCCGCGCTCTGCTACGCCGAATTCGCGGGGATGGTGCCGAAGGCGGGGTCGGCCTACACCTACGGCTATGTGTCGTTGGGCGAGATCGCGGGCTGGTTCATCGGCTGGGACCTGCTGCTGGAGTACATCGCGGTCGCGGCGGTCGTCGCGATCGGCGTGTCCGGCTACTTCCGCTTCCTGCTCGAGCAGGTGGACGTCACGCTGCCCGATTGGATGATGGGTGCGCACGGCACCGGTGACGGGCATGTGGTCGACGTGTTCGCGATGCTGTTCTGCCTGGGCACCGCCTGGCTGCTGTCGCGCGGCATCCGCAGTGTCGGCCGGTTCGAGACCGTCGCCGTCGGCATCAAGGTCGCGCTCGTGCTGCTGATCATCGTGCTCGGCGTGTTCCATATCGACAGTTCCAACTACACCCCGTACTTCCCGTTCGGTTCCGGTGCGGTGTGGACCGGCGCGGCGACGGTGTTCTTCGCGGTGTTCGGCTATGACGCGATGAGCACGGCCGCCGAGGAATCCGTCGACGGCAAGAAGCATCTGCCCAAGGCTATCCTCTACTCGCTCGCCATCGCGATGGTGTTGTACGTGCTGGCCACCCTGGTGCTCACCGGCATGCAGAAGTACACCGAGATCAGCCCGACCAGCGGTTTCTCCACCGCGTTCGAGGCGGTCGGCCAGCCGGGCATCGCGAACATCATCGCGATCGGCGCCATCGTCGGCATCGTCACCGTCGTGCTCACGTTCATGCTCGGCGTGACCCGGGTCTGGTACGCGATGAGCCGCGACGGGCTGCTGCCCGAATGGTTCGCCAAGACCCACCCGGTACGCAAGGTGCCCACCCGGGTGACCTGGATCGTCGGTATCGGTGCGGCCGTGATGGCCGGTCTGCTCGACATCACCGTCGTCGCCGAGCTCACCAACATCGGCATCCTGATGGCGTTCATCGTCGTCTCGGTCGCCGTGATCGTGTTGCGCCGCACCCGGCCCGACGAGCCGCGGCAGTTCCGGCTGCCGCTGATGCCGGTGGTGCCGCTGATCGGCATCGGCTTCTCGCTCTACCTGATCTGGTCGCTGCCGTGGCAGACCTGGGTGCGGTTCGCGGCCTGGCTGGTCGCCGGCTTGGCCGTGTACTTCTTCTACTCGCGCACGCACTCCAAGCTGGAGCGCACCGGCCCGGTCGACGCGGTGCAGTTGGAGAAATAACTTCGAGGGGCACCGACGCCGGCTCCTCGAAACCGATCGGGTGGGTGTGCCTCGCGGCCGCCCACCCGATCTCGTTTCCCCCGCGTGCACAAAACACGTTTGCGCCGACCGCAACGGTACGTTCGTCAGAACTGCCGTTGTTGAAGTCGATCGAACGAGAAAGCGGAGGTGCGGATGCACTGGGACCAGATGACCGCCTCACCTGACGAACTGCACGAGCGCGCGAACCGGGTGCGCCGGGCGGCCGGACAGCTCGGCGTCCTCGAATCGATCATCACTGCCGCGCAGGGCCCGTGGCTGGGCGCCCTCGACGCCGACGGCAAAGGCGCGGCCGAACTGAAGATGCATCTCGCCGGGCGCTATCGCCTCACCGCCGTGGTGACCAGCGCCGGGAAACTCAACCTTGTACAGATGCACTCCCCGGCCGCGGGCCAGGCCGGCGATCGGGTGCTGTCGCCGAAGGTTTCGGTGCGGCGCGGCTGGGACGGCGACGAGGAGATGCCCAAACAACCCGAATGGCTCGACTATGTCGTCGGCTGGGTGCGTACCGCCAGCGACGACGTCGACCGTCGCGCGGTCATCGAATGGCGGCTCGGCGGCGCCGATCAAAAGCTCGCCGCCATGAACGACACCATCGACAGCCTGCTCGCCAGTCTCCAGGAACGCCAAGCACTGCGCGACGAACTCGCCGACGAAATCGGCTCGCTCCGCGAAGAATTGCGTGCCCTGGACGCGGCGCAAGCACAACCGGCACAGCACCGCGATGAAATTCCCACCGAAAACGAAACGAGCACAACCCCCTGATCGGGTGGAAATTTCGCAAGAATTGTTGTCTCAGAACAGCAATCACGGTTCCCCTCCCGAAAAGGACTGTCCGGCCAGCCGATCTCGTTACACTGACGTGCGGTGAAAGTGGCGCTGAAGTCACTTGTGCTCGGCTGAGCGACGCGTCTGGATTTCCTTCGCCGAATATTGCTGTGCCATTTGATTACGAGTGAGGGGAACGACATGAGCATCAGCGAGAAAATCGCCGCCGGTGAACTGGACGATCTGAAGTTTCACGGCAAGCTCGAAGGCGGGCACCTGGTGCCCGGTGGTCTGCTCGGCGACCAGGCCGCGATGGACGATATCGAGGTCGGTATGTATGTCCTGGAGAAGGACGGCACGCTGATCGCCTGCAACAAGACCGCCATCGGCGCCTGGGGACGCAGTCCCGAACTGGGCACGAGCGAAAAGTACTGCGGCGCCTTCCGGCTGCGCTACCCGTCCGGCGAGGTCATGCCGCACGAAGCGGCCCCGCCGTCGGTGGTCATCAACAACGGGGGCACCGTCCGTGACGCCGACGTGATCTGCGAACAGCCCGACGGTTTCCGGCTGCTCGCCCTGGTCAACGTCTTCCCCATCCGCGACGAGTCCGACGAGGTCATCGGCGCGGTCAACATCTTCCGGCACAACACCACCAAGACCGTGCCTGGCCTGCAAGTGGCGGCGGACGCCGGCTGAACTTCGCTCGCACAGCGCCTCTTCCGCCGGCAGAGGCGCTGTGCTCATGTCCGCGCGACGAGCCCGCGCCGGGGGGCCGAAAGCCGCAGGGCGTCGAAAAGCGGGGCTGCGATGTCACACGGCGCGCGTGGCCGGTGTCTTCATGTCGTAGGAATCGACAAGGAGGCGCGACATGGCCGGCACACCCCGAATCCCCAAGGCGGCACTGACCGGATTCCGCGGCAGGCTCGCGAAGGCGATCACCCGCAAGATGTTCGGCGAGGTACCCGAACCGCTCGAGGTGATGTGGCATCACCCCGCCGTGGTCATGGACACCAGCGCGCTCGGGCGCAAGGTGGCCAAGTGGGATCGCGCGGACGCGAATCTGAAATCGTTCGCGCACATGGCGGTGGCCTCGCTCGTCGGCTGCACCTGGTGCCTGGACTTCGGCTACTTCCACGCGCACAACGACGGCCTCGACGAGGTGAAGGCCCGCGAAGTCCCGCGCTGGCGGGAGTCCGACGTGTTCACGCCGCTGGAGCGGCAGGTGATGGCCTACGCGGAGGCGATGAGCCAGACGCCGCCCACCGTCACCGACGAAATGTCCGCGGCGCTGCTCGCGGAACTGGGCGCCGCCGCACTGGTCGAGCTGACGAACTGGATCGCGTTCGCCAACATGGCCACCCGCACCAACACCGCGCTCGGCATCGAGGCCCAGGGCTTCGCCGCCGCCTGCGAACTGCGTCCGCTGGCTCAGCCGAGCCGGGTAGCGTCCGGGGCATGAGCGCACCGACGACGGCCGGGCAGGGTGGGCTCCGGGCCACACCGAAGGGAGAGCGCATGCGCGACGACCCGTTCGTCACCCACCGCAGTCTGCTGTTCACGGTGGCGTACCAGCTGCTCGGTTCCGCCGCCGACGCCGACGACGTGGTGCAGGAGACGTGGCTGCGCTGGGCGGCGGTGGACCGCGCAGAGGTGCGTGACCCGCGCGCCTATCTGGTGCGCACCACCACCAGGCAGGCGCTCAACCGATTGCGCACGGTGGCGCGGCGGCGCGAGGAGTACGTCGGCGAATGGCTCCCCGAACCGCTGCTCACCAGCCCCGACGTGGCCGAGGATGTCGAACTGGCCGAGCACGTGTCGATGGCGATGCTGACGGTGCTGGAAACGCTCGGCCCGACCGAGCGCGCGGTGTTCGTGCTGCGCGAGGTGTTCGATGCCCCGTACGAGGAGATCGCCGGCGCACTGGAGAAGTCCGCGGCGGCGGTCCGGCAGATCGCCCGCCGGGCGCGTGAGCACGTGGCCGCCCGTCGCCCGCGCGTGCCGGTCACCCGTGTCGAGCAGCAGACCGCGGTGGCGCGGTTCCGCAGCGCGATCCAAACCGGCAACGTCCAGGCCTTGCTCGACGTGCTCGCCCCCGATGTGCTGCTGGTCGCCGACGGCGGCGGGATCGTGCAGGCGTTCCCGCATCCGTTGCGCGGCGCGCGCCGGACAGCGCGCATGTTCGCCCAGTTCCCCGATTTCGTACCGGGTGCGCACATCTGGTCGGTGTCGGTCAACGGCGCCGCGGCGCTGCGGGTCGACACCGACGGTGATCTGTCCGCCACGATCAGCCTGTCCGTGGCAGACGGCCGGATCACCCACATCTACATCGTCCGCAACCCGAACAAACTCACCCGCCTGCGCGAGATCAGGCCGCTGAGCCGGGTCTAGCAACCACGAATGCCCCGGTCCCCCACGGGATCGGGGCATTCGCGTGCCACCATCAGTGCTGATGCCAGTACGGCATCAGTAGATAGCGAACAGGTGTTGGACAGGCATCAATCCAGCGTCTTACCCTTCTGACACGTCGCGCGAAGAGTGACCCACCCCACATTCCTCGCAGGCACAGGAGGACAATGATGTGTGAAAGTTCATGCCCCGCAGTATCTTCCGGTCTCCGCACGAACGGGGACGATGCCGGATGAGCTATGACCGAATCCTTATCACCGGCGCGGGCGGCGGCATCGGCACCTTGATGCGACCGCGCCTGGCCCGGCCCGGCCGCACCCTGCGGCTACTGGATCTGGTCGAACTGCCCGCGCCGCAACCCGGCGAACAGGTCGAGCTGATCACCGGCTCGCTCACCGACCCCGGCACCATGGCGGCCGCCTGCCGCGAAGTGGACGCGGTCATCCATCTGGGCGGCATCAGCCGCGAGGACAGCTGGGAGCGGGTGCTCGCGGTGAATGTCGTTGGCACCCATACCGTTCTGGAAGCGGCACGGCAGGCGGGTATCACCCGCGTCGTGCTGGCGTCCAGCAACCACGCCGTCGGCTACCGGCGGGTCGGCGAGGCGGGACCGAACGGCATTGCGGGCGAGGCGCCCCCGCGACCGGACACCTACTACGGCTTCAGCAAAGCCGCGATCGAAGCACTCGGCAGCCTGTATCACTCCCGGTTCGGCATGGACGTGGTCTGCGTCCGCATCGGCTCGTGTTTCGAACGGCCGCACGATGTCCGCGGGTTGTCGACCTGGCTGTCCCCGGACGACGGCGCCCGCCTGTTCGAGGCCTGTCTCACGACGGAAAGCCCTGGCTTCCAAGTTATCTGGGGCGTTTCGAAGAACACCCGCGCCATCGTCTCCCTGGCCGAGGCCGAGCAGCTCGGCTACCGGAGCCTGGACGACGCCGAGAAGTTCGCCACCGAGGTCACCGCGGGCGCCGCCCCGGTCTTCCTCGGCGGCCCGTTCCTGGAAACCCCACTGGGCGAACCCAACCCGCTCTGACACCCATTTCTCGACAACGCCCGTGCGGCCCGTGCCGCGACGGGTGCTTGCTCGACCGCGAAAGAAGCGCAACACAATGCACGATGAATCCACGGTGCCGGGCCGAAAATCCGCCCTCGGCACCAACGTTCACTTCCTCTACTTCTTCGGCGCGCTCGGTGGCATTCTTTTCGGCTACGACCTGGGCGTCATCTCGGGCGTGCTGTTGTTCATCAAGGACGCGTGGGAGTTGTCCTCGGTCACCAAGGGCGTGATCGGCGGCTGCTTGGCGGCGGGCGCGATCCTCGGGGCCGCAGCCGCGGGCCGCCTGACCGACCGGCTCGGCCGCCGCCGCACCATCATGATCGCCGCCGCGGTCTTCGGGCTCGGCGCGCTCGGGTGCGCCGCGGCCCCGAATGTCACGGTGCTGGTGATCGCCCGTTTCGTCACCGGTATCGCGGTGGGTTGTTCGTCGGCGACCGTTCCCACCTATCTATCCGAGCTGGCCCCGACCCGGGCGCGCGGCGCGCTGTCGACGCTGAACCAGCTGATGATCGTCTCGGGCATCCTGCTCGCCTACATCGTCGACTGGATGCTATCCGGTTCCGGCAACTGGCGCTTGATGTTCGGCGTCGCCGTCATCCCCGCGGTGGCTTTGTTCGCCGGTATGACCGTGCTGCCCGAAACGCCGCGCTGGCTGGTGAAAGCCGGCCGCGAAGACGAAGCCCGCGCCGTGCTGGCGGGCACTCACCGTTCCACCGAAATCGACGCCGAGCTGGACAACATTCGCAGGGTCGACCAGCTCGACGTGGCGCAGCGGGGCAGGCTGCGCGACCTGTGGGCGCCCTGGGCCCGGCCCGCGTTGCTCGTCGCGCTGATTCTCGCTGTCGGCCAGCAGTTCTCGGGCGTCAATGCGGTGAACCTCTACGCGCCCACCATGTTCACCGATCTCGGCTTCGGCAACTCCACCTCGCTGCTGGCGGCCATCGTGCTCGGCGCGGTCAAGGTGGCGTTCACCGCGTGGGTGATCTTCGTGGTCGACCGGTGGGGCCGGAAACCGTTGCTGCTGCTCGGCAATGTCTGCATGGCGGTGTCGCTGTTCTTGCTCGGCGTCGTCGTGCTCACCGTGGACAACAACACCGTCACCGGCTTGACCACCCTGATCCTGCTCAACGTCTATCTGGCCGGTTACGAACTCGGCTGGGGCGCGGTGGTCTGGGTGATGATGGCGGAGATCTTCCCGCTGCGGGTGCGCGGTGTCGGCATGGGCGTGGGCAGCGTGGTGCTGTGGAGTTCGACCTTCGCGATCACCTTCCTGTTCCCGGTGATGAACGACCATCTGGGCCTGGCCAAATCGGCCTGGTGTTTCGCCGGCGTCAGCGTGGTGATGTTCCTGCTCGTCCAGCGGTTCGTCCCGGAAACCAACGGCCGCAGCCTGGAAGAGATCGAGCTCGAGCTGCGTGCCCGGGTCGGCGGGCAACCGACGGGACAGCAGGCGTGACCGTCGTCTATGTGTCCAACGCCGACAGCCGCGAGATCTCGGTGCTGCGACTCGACGCCACCGGCGGGCTGACGCCGGTGGCCGCGGTGCCGGTGGACGGAACGGTGATGCCGTTGGCGGTGTCCCCGGACCGCCGGTATCTGTACGCGGGCCTGCGTTCGGAACCGTTCTCGGTCATGGCTTTCGGTATCGAACCGACGAATGGAGACCTGATCGGACTCAGATCGACCGTACTGCCGGACAACATGGCCTATTTGTCGACCGACCGCACGGGCCGGTACCTGTTCGGCGCCTCGTACAGCGGCGACCAGATCTCGGTGCAGCCGATCGCCGCGAACGGCACCGTCCGCCCGCGGCCGGACGAGGTGATCGCCACTGTCCCGCACGCACATTCGATCGTCGTCGATCCGGCCGATCGTTTCGTGTTCGTCGCCGTGCTGGGCGGCGATCACGTCCTGCAATATCGCTTCGACGCGACCTCCGGCAGGTTGACGCCGAACCGGCCCGCCGCCGTCGAGACCCCGCTCGGCGCGGGTCCGAGGCATCTCGTGTTCCATCCGAGCGGCCGGGTGGTCCTCGCCTGCCACGAGCTGGACGGCACCGTGCAGAGCTACCTGTTCGATCCGGCGGCGGGCACGCTGACCCCGGCCATGTCGAGGTCTGCGCTCCCCCATGCCTTTTCGGGCAGCCCATGGGTCTCGGAGCTGCGCGTCACGCCGGACGGCCGCTACCTCTACGTCTCGGAGCGCACCTCGGACACCCTCGCGGGCTTCCGCGTCGACGGCGACACCGGAGCGCTCGAGCCGATCGGGCACACCCGCACCGAGGCGCAGCCGCGCGGTTTCGCCATCGATCCGCGCGGCCGCTTCCTCGTCGCGGCGGGACAGAAGTCCCACGCGGTGACCTGCTATGCCATCGATCCCGCGACCGGTGCGCTCACCGCCGTGCACCGCCGCACGGTCGGCCGCAACCCCAACTGGGTCGAGATCATCGACCTGCCCGGCGCATGAGCACCGCGGCACACGACGATCGGTCGCACCGTCGAACCCGGTACCGGGTCGGCTTGCCCGATGCGCGGCGGCAGCCCTCCGACGCGGGCAGGCTGGGCCTCATGGTTTCACTCGAACAGGTGCGCGGCTTCGTCATGGTCGCCGAGGAGCGCAGCTTCCGCCGCGCGGCCGACCGGCTGCGGATGACCCAGCCCCCGCTCAGCAGGCAGATCCAGAAGCTGGAACGCGAGATCGGGGTCGAGCTGTTCGACCGCAGCCAGCGGCAGGCGCAGCTGACCCCCGCGGGCGAGGTGTTCCTGATCGAGGCGCGCCGCCTGCTCGCCCTCGCCGAGGGCGCGCCGGGGACGGCCCGCCTGGTCGCCGCGGGCGGGGCCGGAACGGTCCGCATCGGATTCACCGCGACCTCCGGGTTCGGTTTCCTCGGCCGCTTCCTCAACCACATCGAGCAGGGCCTGCCCGGCGTCGAGGTGGTGCTGCGCGAGATGGTGAGCTCGGTTCAATTCGAGAATCTGCGCAGCGGCAAACTGGACCTGGCGCTGGCCCGGCCACCGTTCGACCGCACCGAATTCGACTGCGAGCTGGTGCATTCCGAGCGGCTGATGCTGGCGGTGCCCGCGGACCATCCGCTGGCCGAGCCCGGCCCGATCGCCGTGGAACGGCTCGGCGGCGAGACGCTGCTGGTGTACGCGCCGGGCCCGGCCCGGTATTTCGCCGACCTCGTCGCGGGAATCCTTGCGGCCGTGCCCTATACATCGACGCACGAACTGACGCAGGTGCACACCATGCTCGCCTTGGTCGCGGCGGGGCGCGGTCTGGCCTTGGTGCCCGAAACCGCCGGTCACCTCCATCCCGACGGCGTGCGGTTCCGGCCGCTGGACGGCGTCGACGATCCGGTTGTCCTGTACGCGGTGTGGCGGCGCGACTGTGCGAATCCGGCGCTGCACCGGGTCGTGCAGTTGCTCGACCCGCCGCCACCCGCCCATTGAAAGGAACACGATGTCACATCTGTCCGCCGCGGAACTCGGCCCGGCCCTGGGTCAGGGTTTGCTGTCCTTCCCGGTCACCCACTTCGATACCGAGCTCGCCTTCGACGAGGCCGCGTATCGCAAACACATTGCCTGGCTTGCCCAGTACGACGTGGCCGGCTTGTTCGCCGCGGGCGGCACCGGTGAGGGCTTCTCGCTCACGCCCGCGGAGATCGATCAGGTGGTCCGCGCGGCGGTCGCCGAAACAGCAGGCCGCATACCGGTCATCGCCCCCGCGACAGCGGGCACCGCCGCCGCGGTCGAACAGGCCAGGGCCGCCGAAATCGCGGGCGCGGAAGGCATTCTGCTGCTCCCGCCCTACCTGACCGAAGCCGGGCCGGAGGGCCTGGTGGAACATGTCGCCACCGTCTGCGCGGCGACCTCGCTCGGCGTCATCTTCTACAGCCGCGCCAACGCCACCTGCAACGACGTGACGCTGGCGCGGATGGCCGACCGCTGCCCGAACCTGATCGGATTCAAGGACGGCGTCGGCAATATCGAGACGATGACCCGGATCTACGCCCGCCTCGGCGACCGGCTCACCTTCATCGGCGGCCTGCCCACCGCGGAGACCTTCGCGTTGCCGTACACCGAAATGGGCGTCACCACATACTCTTCGGCCATCTTCAACTTCCTGCCGGAGTTCGCGCTCGCCTTCTACGCGGCGGTGCGCGCCCACGATCGGGACACCGTCTATCGGCTGTTGCGCGCCTTCGTGCTCCCCTACCTGGATATCCGCGATCGACGTCCGGGCTACGCGGTCTCGATCATCAAGGCCGGGCTGGCCGCGGTCGGCCGGCCCGCCGGGCCCGTGCGCCCGCCTCTGACGAACCTGACCGAAACGGAACTGGCGGAACTGACGGAACTGACCGCGCGGGTGCGGACGCTCGGCGAGGCGCAGTCGTGAGCCGGTGCGACACGATCACCGCGGTCGACCTCTACTCGGTCGCGCTACCGCTGCCCACCGGCGTCAGCGACGCCAAGGTGCTGACCGGCAGGCAGCAGCCGATGACCGAGGTCGCGGTGCTGTTCGCGGAGATCACCACCGCCGCGGGATGGTCCGGTCTCGGCATCGGCTACGCCAAACGTGCGGGCGGCCCGGCGCAATTCGCCCACGCCGGCGAACTCGCGCCCCTGCTGCTCGGCGCAGATCCCAACGACATCACCGCACTCTGGGACCGGCTCTGCTGGGCGGGCGCCTCGGTCGGCCGCGGCGGTCTCGCGATGCAGGCCATCGCGGCGTTCGATATCGCGCTGTGGGACCTGAAGGCCAGGCGCGCGAACCTGCCGCTGGCCAAACTACTGGGCGCGCACCGGGATTCCGTGCGGTGCTACAACACCTCCGGCGGCTTCTTGCACGCACCCGTCGAGGAGATGCGCGACCGCGCCGAGGCGGCGCTGGCCCGCGGCATCGGCGGTATCAAAATCAAAGTGGGCCACCCGGACCATGCCGTGGACCTGGCCCGGGTGGCGGCGATGCGGGCGGAACTCGGCGACGCGGTGACCCTCATGGTCGACGCCAACCAGCAGTGGGACCGGCCGACCGCCCGCCGCATGTGCCGCGACCTCGCACAATTCGATCTGGCCTGGATCGAGGAACCACTGGACGCCTACGATTTCGCCGGCCACGCGCGGCTGGCGGCCACCTGCGCCACCCCGATCGCCACCGGCGAGATGCTGACCAGCGCCGCCGACCACACCCGGCTCATCGGCGCGGGGGCGGCCGACATCATCCAACCGGACGCCCCACGAATCGGCGGCATCACCCCGTTCCTGCGGGTAATGGCCCGCGCCGATAGTGAAAACCTGCAACTGGCACCGCATTTCGTGATGGAAGTGCATCTGCATCTGGCCGCGGCCTATCGCGCAGAACCGTGGGTCGAGCATTTCGAATGGTTCGACCCGCTGTTCGAGGAAAGCCAGGTCATCACCGACGGACGGATGCATGTGTCCAGCCGACCCGGCCTCGGCCTGACCCGCAGCGACCGCGCCCGCGACTGGACCGTCGCCGATTTCTCGATTCATGCCTGACTTCTCGGAGGAACTCATGGACACCGCACCGGACGAGCTGGCCCGGATCATCGACGCGGCCGCCGCGGCCGCCGCAGTGCTGGCGGACACCACACCGGCCGACCGCGCCCGCTGGCTGCGACAGATCGCCGACGCGCTCGAAGCCGCCGCCGACGAGCTGATCCCGTTGGCCGCGGCGGAAACACACCTGCCGGAACACCCACGGCTACATGGTGAATTGGCGCGCACCACCTTCCAGCTGCGCCTATTCGCCGAGGTGCTCGCCGACGGTGCGTTCCTGCGCGCGACCGTCGACCACGCCGACCCGCAGTGGCCGATGGGACCGCGACCCGACTTGCGTCGCAGCGTAATTCCGCTCGGGCCGACGGTGGTGTTCGCCGCGAGCAACTTCCCGTTCGCGTTCAGCGTCGCGGGCGGCGATACCGCCGCCGCGCTCGCGGCGGGCTGCCCGGTCGTGCTCAAAGCGCATCCCGGACACCCGAGCCTGTCCGAACGCACCGGCACGATCGTGCGAGACGCGTTGCGCGCGGCCGGCGCTCCGGCGGGCACGTTCGCCGTGGTCCACGGAATCGAGGCGGGCACGACCGCAGTACGCCATCCCGCGATTGCCGCGGCCGCGTTCACCGGCTCGGTGTCCGGCGGGCGTGCGCTGTTCGAAATCGCCGTGTCGCGACCGCGGCCGATCCCGTTCTACGGCGAGCTGGGCAGCGTGAACCCGGTCGTGGTGCTACCGGGGGCGATTCGTGCGCGCGGCCCGGAGATCGTCGCGGGTTTCGTCGGCTCGTTCACCTTGGGCGCGGGCCAGTTCTGTACCAAACCGGGCCTTTTGCTGCTGCCGTCGGATCACGGCCTCGACGAAACCCTCGGTGCGGCGGTTGCGGCCGTCCCCGGGCAACCTCTGCTCAACCCGCGCGTCACAGCGGGCTTCCGGTCACGGCTCACCGATCTGATCGAATACCCCTCGGTCACCGCGCTTTCCGCGCCGGACACCACCGACGACCTGGTCAGGCCGACATTACTGCGCGTGAGCGCAGCGGACTTCCGCGCCGCAGGCGACCTGCTCGCCGCCGAATGCTTCGGTCCCGCCGCACTGGTGGTCGAGTACCCGAGCCACACCGAGCTGCGAACACTGCTGCGCCAGCTCGAACCCGGCCTCACCGCCACGATCTGGGCCGAGGACGACGAATTCGAGACCGTCCGGGAACTATTGCCCGCGCTGACCGCGCTGGCAGGCCGCCTGCTCTGGAACGACTGGCCCACCGGCGTCACGGTGTCCTGGGCCCAGCAGCACGGCGGCCCCTACCCTGCGACCACGGCCCCCGCCACCACGTCGGTGGGCACCGCCGCGATCGAGCGGTTCCTGAGACCGGTGGCCTGGCAAGGCTTCCCCGACGAGCTGCTACCGCCCGCACTGCGCGAGGACAACCCTTGGCGACTGCCGCGCCGCGTCGACGGAAAGCGGGACTGATCATGTCCAGCCGCATCACCGACATCCGCCTCACCCCCATCCTGATCGCCGACGCGCCGCTGCTCAATGTCGGCGGCGTGCACCAGCCGTACACGCCGCGACTGATCGTGGAACTCGAAACCGACAGCGGCACGGTCGGTCTCGGCGAGACCTACGGCGACCGGCAGTATCTCGCCCGCGCGGCCGCGGCGGCGCCGAGCCTGATCGGCCTGCCGGTGACCGCAGTCAACGCCCTCCGGCTGCTCGACGGCGACCGGCCGGATACCCAGGTGCTGGCGGCCAATCCGATCGCGGGCGGACTGCGCGGCACCCTCACCACGGACAAGGTCCGGCTCAGTGTGCTGTCCGCCTTCGAGACCGCCGCACTCGACGCACTCGGCCGCGAGCTGGGCCTGCCCGTGCACGCGCTGCTCGGCGGCAAGGTTCGCGATCGCGTCGACTATTCCGGCTATCTGTTCTACAAGTGGGCCGAGCACCCGATGCCCGATGCGCCGTCCGACGACTGGGGTGAGGTGCTCGATCCGGCCGGCGTGGTCCGGCTTGCCGAGATGTTCAGCGCCCGAGGCGGATTCCGCTCGTTCAAGCTGAAAGGCGGTGTGCTGCCGCCCGCGGCCGAGGTGGCCGCGATCCGCGCGCTGGCCGAGGCGTTTCCCGGCCATCCCCTTCGCTTGGACCCGAACGGCGGCTGGTCGCTCGCCACCGCGACCGCGGTCGCCGAGCAGCTCACGGGCGTCGTGGAATATCTCGAGGATCCCACCGCCCGCCTCGCCGACATGGCCGAACTGCACCGACGGACCGGAATGACCTTGGCCACCAACATGATCGTCACGGCCACCGCCGAGATCCGCCCCGCGTTCGACGCCGACGCGGTCCAGGTGGTGCTGTCGGACCATCACTTCTGGGGCGGCCTGCACGCCACCCGCGAGCTCGCCGCGGTCTGCCAGGCCTACGGCAAGGGCATCTCCATGCACTCCAACACCCACCTCGGCATCAGCCTGGCCGCCATGACCCAGGTCGCCGCCACCGTCGCGCACCTCGACTACGCCTGCGACACGCACTATCCGTGGCAGCCGGAGGACGTCATCACCGAACCGTTCGGCTTCACCGACGGCGCGCTCACCGTCACCGACACTCCGGGCCTGGGCGTCGAACTCGACCGCGACGCGTTGGCCCGGCTGCATCGGCGGTGGCAGGAACTGCCTGCCATGCGCGAGCGCGACGACGTCGCGGCCATGCGTGTCGCGGTCCCCGGATATCACCCGCCTGGTTCGCCGAAGTACTGAACTCCTTGCGATCCGGGGCCGTATTCATTGCGGAATGGTCATTCGACTATCTACTGTCGTGTCTTCGGCACGACGGCTGGATCGCACTGGTCACGCCGCGGTGTGATCCGAGAGGAGCGGAAAGCAGATGGATCTCCAGGACGTCGTCGCCACGGGTCTGGTCGAGCAGCGCGAACTACTCGAACAGGGGGCGCTGTCCAGCCGGGAACTCGTGGCCGCCACCCTCGACGGCATCGACGGCGCCGCGGATCTCAACGCGTTCACCCGGGTCTTCCACGAGCAGGCCCGCGCCGAAGCGGTCGAGCGGGATCGGGAACGGGCCGCCGGTCCGGTCGGCCCGCTGCACGGCATCCCGATCGCGGTCAAGGACGAGATCGACATCGCCGGTTTCGTGACCAGCTTCGGCACCCGGGCCAATACCTCCCCCGCGCGGGCGGACGCGGAGGTGATCCGCCGGTTGCGCGCGGCCGGCGCGATCATCGTCGGCAAGACCACCATGCCGGAGTTCGGGCAGTGGCCGTTCACCGAGTCGAGCACCTTCGGCGTGACCCGTAATCCCTGGGACCGGACCCGCACCACGGGTGGTTCTAGCGGCGGTTCGGCCGCCGCGGTCGCGGCCGGCCTGGTCCCGGTCGCGATGGGCAGTGACGGCGGCGGCTCGATCCGGATCCCGTCGGCCTGCTGCGGCCTGTTCGGGCTGAAGCCGCAGCGCGGCCGGGTGCCGGTGGCCCCGAGCGACCATCTCTGGCTGACCCTCGGCGTGCTCGGCCCGCTGGCCCGCGGCGTGCTCGATGCCGCGATCGTCTTCGACGTGATCCGCGGCAACGTGCCCGGCGCCCGGTTCACCGCGCCCGAACCCGCCCGCTCGTTCGAGCAGGCGGCCCGGGAGCCCGGCGCGCCCCTGCGCATCGGCTACAGCACGAAATCGGTGACGCCGCTGGCGAAACCGGACCCCGAGCACGTGCGCGCGGTCCGGGACACCGCGAAACTGCTTACCGAACTGGGACATTCGGTTTTCGAGGTGGATCCCGGCTACCACGAATCCACGCACGCGTTCTATCCGCAGTTCTTCGGCGGCGTCCGCGCCGAAGCCGCGGAGGTGGAGCATCCGCAGTTCCTGGAACGCCGCACCCGCCAGACGGTCCGGATGGGCGCCTGGGCGCGCGGCCCGGTCCTCGACTGGGCGATTCGTCAGGGAGAAGCCTTGGCGCGCAAGGCCGATCGCGTCTTCGCCGACTGCGACCTGCTGCTCACCCCCACGCTCGCGGGTCGCCCGCCGCACATCGGCGTGCTCGACGGCGCGAACACGATCGGCGCGCAGCTCGCCTCCATCCCGATGATCGCCTACACCGCGCTCTGGAATGTGACCGGCCACCCGGCGGCCTCGCTGCCCGCCGGTGTCGGTGCGGACGGGCTGCCGCTGGCGGTGCAATTGGTCGGGCCGAGCAACGGTGAAACGACGATTCTGGCGGTGGCCGCGCAACTGGAGCAGGCTCGGCCGCACCCGCGCCCACCTGCCTGAACACCGCCCGGCAGGCCGCCGCGCGACCGGCTAGTTACGAAGATAATTCAAACAACCGATAGACTCGCGAAGAAAATTCGGTACCGTCGGGGCATGCGTAAGAGTGAATCACCCGTCGGCGGGGGCGCACCGGCTCAGCTGGTGCACCCGCCTGCCGGTGTCCCGATCGATGATATCGACCGGATCCTGCTGGACAACCTCGCCCGCGACGGGCGTATGACGAACAATGCGCTCGCCGCGGCCGCGGGCATCGCGCCCTCCACCTGCCTCGGCCGGGTGCGAGCCCTGGTGGAGCGCGGGGTGATTCGCGGATTTCACGCCGATATCGATCCGGCCGCGCTGGGCCGCAGCCTGCAGGCGATGATCGCGGTGCGGTTGCGCGCCAGCGCACGTCAGCAACTCGCCGAGTTCGGCGAGCAGATGTCGGAATTCGAGGAGGTGCTCAACGTGTACTTCATCGCGGGCGCCGACGACTACCTGATCCACGTCGCCACATCGCACACCGACGAGCTGCGCCGGTTCGTGCTCAACAATCTCAGCGAGCATCCGGCGGTCGCCTCGACCGAGACGATCCTGATCTTCGAGCACATGCGCCCGCGCACGAATACCCAGGGCTGACAAGGGCGGCCGGCCCCACCGGCCGGCCGCCCTGCGCACTGCGGTCCCGACTCAGGCCACCAGGCTTTCCGCGACGTAACCGTGCGCGGCCGCCACGGACTCCGAAAGCAGCACGCCCGCATGGGTGCTCAGGCCGTCGGCGAGGCCGCGGTCCGCCGCGACCGCGTCCCGCCAGCCGCGCTCGGCCAGCGAAACCACGTACGGCAGTGTGGCGTTGGTGAGGGCCACGGTCGAGGTGTAGGGCACCGCGCCGGGCATGTTCGCGACACAGTAGAACACCGACTCGTGCACCCGGTAGGTGGGCTCGGCGTGCGTGGTCGGCCGCGAATCGGCGAAGCAACCGCCCTGATCGATCGCGATGTCGACCAGCACCGAACCCGGCTTCATCTGTGCGACAAGGTCGTTGGAGACCAGCGTCGGCGCCTTCGCGCCCGGCACCAGCACCGCGCCGATCACCAGATCGGCCTGACGCACGGCCTTTTCGATCTCCAGGCGGTTGGACATGATCGTGCGCACCTGACCCTTGTACTGCGCGTCGATCTCCCGCAGCCGGGCGATGTTCAGGTCGAGCACGGTCACCTCGGCACGCATGCCGTGCGCGATGTTGATCGCGTTGCCGCCGGAAACGCCCGCGCCGATCACCACCACGTTCGCGGGCGGGGTGCCGGGCACACCGCCCATCAGCACGCCGCGACCGCCGCCGTTGCGCATCAGGTGGTAGGCGCCGGCCTGCGGGGCCAACCGGCCCGCGACCTCGCTCATCGGCGCGAGCAGCGGCAGCGAGCCGTCCTTGGCGGTGACGGTCTCATAGGCGATCGAGGTGATGCCCGAGCTCAGCAGCGCGTCGGTGCACTCCTTGGAGGCGGCCAGATGCAGGTAGGTGAACAGCACCTGCCCCTCGCGCATGCGCCCGTACTCCTCGGCGACCGGCTCCTTGACCTTGAGCACCAATTCCGCTGTGCCCCAGACCTCGTCGGCGGTGGGCAGGATGCGCGCGCCCGCGACCGTGTAGGCCTCGTCCTCGAATGCGGAGCCACGACCGGCGCCGGTCTCGATGTACACCTCGTGCCCGCGGGAGACGAGTTCGTGCACACCGGCCGGGGTGATCGCCACCCGATACTCGTGGTTCTTGACCTCGCGGGGTACCCCGATCTTCACCTGCGCTCCTGAATGTCGATGTCGGTCGATAGTCGATCCGCATGATGTGGACCGTTACAGGTAAAATTATGAAGATCATGCAAGATCAGGTCTAGATCTATGAAGATAATTCTAGAATTGGCCCGACAGCTCGACTAATCATCAAACAAGACCTGGCCCTGGGGGGCTCATCCGCATGATCTTCGGCACAGTTGCTTGCTCAGCCGTCGAGACCCTGAGCCAAGATCGGCCACGAGTCGTGCAGCGCGGCCTGCCAGTACGGCCAGGAGTGCGTACCGAAGTCCG
The DNA here is from genome assembly GCF_000308475.2 of Nocardia brasiliensis NBRC 14402. Classification (GTDB taxonomy): domain Bacteria; phylum Actinomycetota; class Actinomycetes; order Mycobacteriales; family Mycobacteriaceae; genus Nocardia; species Nocardia brasiliensis. Next base: position 42,194 of record NZ_BAFT02000088.1, read on the forward strand.
TGTAGCGGACGGTCGCCGGGACGCCGTGCGCGCGCAGGTCCGCATCGAACTCGGTGGTGCAGTCGTGCGCGAGCGACTCCAGCACGATCGAGTTGAACGTGTCCTCGGGATAGTCGGCGGTCGGGTCGTAGGTGAAGTCGGCGCGGCCCGGCACACCGCTGGCCGTCGAGAGATAGATCTGCTTGCCGCGAAGTTCCTCGATGTGCTTGCTCGGATCGTGGGCGGCCCACTCCGGGTCGCTGCGGGTCCCCCACATGTTGTCCGGGTCGCCGCCCTTGATCGTCACCGCCGACCGCACCGTCGCCTGATCGAGTTTGTCGGAGATCAAGCAACCGCTGTAGGCGGCCATCGCTCGATACAGCGCCGGATGCCGGAACGCCAGCGTCGCCGCGGCCTGCGCGCCCATCGACTCTCCCGCGATCGCGTTGCGGCCGTTGCCGTCCAGCAGCCGGTCCAGCAGCGGCGGCAACTCCTGCGTCAGGAACGTTTCCCACCGGTTGTGGCCGAGTTTCGGATCATCGCGCAACCAATCGGTATAGAAGGACCCCGGCCCGCCGACGGACATCACCACGTTGACGGTCTTGTCCGCGAAGAACTGCACGATGTCGGACTTGCGGGTCCAGGTGCTCTGCGCCTCCTGGTCGGTGGCGCCGTCGCCGTCGAGCAGATACAGCGTCGGATGCGGTGCGGTGCCCGCCACCGGATGCAGCACGTCGAGTTGCATCACCCGGCCCATCGCGGGCGAGCGCACGAACACCTCCGCCCAGCGATCCGATTTCGGCTCGATGTGGTCGAGTACCGCTTGCGGTTGCGCGCGGGCCGGGGCGGGCGTGAGCGAGAGCGACATCAGCACCAGCGCGAGCACGGCGACCAGACAGCCGACGGACCGGGATGCGGCAGCACGAAGCGAGAGGCCGAGGGACAAGGTTCGTACCGTCCTTGCTGACGAGAGGCGACGCGGTCCGGGCCGCCGCCGGTCGGCGCGGCCGACCGGTTCGCGCGGTGTGCGCCGGTCCTGCTGGAACAGAGTTCGAGCAGTGTGCGTCGAAGCAGCCCGGCGCGCAGTAACAAACCTCACAGTCGGTTAGCCGTCAGTCACCCCTAGGATACAACTTGTGTCTAAGACGTATTCATCGGCCGAGCAGGCCTATCGCGAGGTCAAGGAGCGCATCCTCACCGGCACGCTGGCCGGTGGCGAGCTGATCAGCGAGGGTGAGATCGCGGCCGACCTCGGCACGTCACGCACGCCCGTCCGGGAGGCCTTCCTGCGGTTGGAGACCGAAGGGTGGATGAAGCTCTATCCGAAACGCGGCGCCCTGGTCGTGCCGATCCCGCCCGACGAAGCCGAACACGTCGCCTATGCCCGCTACGTGGTGGAAGCCGCCGCCGTGCGCGCCCTCGCGTCGACCGACCGAAGCGCGCTGACGACCCAGATGCGCCACTCGCTAGACCGCCAGCGCGAACTGGCCGCCGCCGGTGACCTCGACCAATTCGCGTTGGTGGACACCGACTTTCATCGCTCCTATGTCATCGCGGCAGGCAACCCGCTGCTCGCGAGCTTCTACGACTCGCTGCGCGAACGGCAGCGCCGGATGAACAGCGTCGCGCTGCGTCGCGGGCCGATCGACATCGATCGAATCATCGAGCAGCACGCCCACCTCGCCGAACTGATCGAAACCGGTGCGGTGGAGCGTTTCGCGGGCGCGCTCGCCGAACATCTGTCCGGCGTGCACCAATTGGAGCTGAAGGGACTGTGATGGCCGCCTCGACCACCACCGCCCCGCCCACGTCCACCCGCGTCACCTCGCGGCAGTGGTGGGGCGTCGCCGCGACGATGTTCGCGATCGCCTGGGGCGGAAACGAATTCACGCCGCTGCTGGTGATGTACAAGAACCACGGGCTGCCCGCCACCACCGTGGACCTGCTGCTGTTCTACTACGTGCTCGGTATCGTGCCCGCCCTGCTGATCGGCGGTCCGCTCTCGGACCGGTACGGCCGTCGCGCGCTGCTGCGGCCCGCCCCGCTGATCAGTGCCGCGGGCGCGCTGCTGCTGGCGTTCGGCTCCGCGTCGGTGCCGATGCTCGCCGCCGGACGCGTATTGTGCGGCGTCGCACTGGGTCTCGCGATGGCCGTCGGCGGCAGCTGGCTCAAGGAACTCGCCCAGCCGCCGTTCGGTCCCGCGCAGCCCGGCGGCACCGGGGCGCGTCGTTCGGCAATGAGTTTGACGGGCGGCTTCGCGGTCGGCGCGGGCCTGGCCGGTGCGCTCGCCCAGTGGGCGCCGTGGCCGAACGAGCTCGCCTACCTGATCAACGTGGCGCTGTGCCTGATCGCCGCCGTGTGGGTGACCCGGGTGCCGGAAACCGTGATGCCGCAGGCGAACCCCGGCCGGTTGCGCGACGACCTGAAGGTGCCCGCGGCCGGACACCGGCGCTTCCGCTATGTCATCCTGCCGGTCGCCCTGTGGTTGTTCACCTCCGCCGGCACGGCTTACGCGATCATGCCCGCCCTGATGGCCCCGCATCTGCGCGGCGCACCGATCGCCTTCTCCGCGCTCATCTGCGTCATCACCCTGAGCTGTGGTTTCGCTATCCAATCCGTCGCGCGCCGGATCGACAAACCCGGCACCGCCCGGGCCGCGGTCGTCTCCCTGCTCTTCGTCACCGGCGGAATGGTTACGGCCACTTGGGCTTCCGGCGCGCTCACCTTCTGGGCCACGCTCGCGGTCGCCGTCGTCCTGGGCGCGGGCTACGGTATCGGCCTCGTCGCCGGCCTCCAGGAGATCGAACGCATCGCCCGACCCGACGACCTCGCCGGCCTCACCGCCGTCTTCTACTCCGTCAGCTACCTCGGCTTCGGCGTCCCCGCCCTGCTCGCCTCCCTCCACGAATCCGCCGCCTTCACCTACCCCGCCATGTTCGCCGTCGCCACCCTCGCCGCCCTGGCCTGCCTCGCCCTGGTAGCCGTCAACTACCGCACCGGTTCGCTCATCGGCAAAACCGATGGCGGATCGGGGGTGGGCGTTGTTACGGTTTCTCGGCGCTGAGTACAGCGTCGTGAACTTCGATCAGAGCCGGTCCGCCGGCGGAGAGGGTGTCTATGCCCCGGATTGCGCCGCGCGCGCCTCGAGGCGTCGGCGGTAGCCGCATCGGTTGCCGTCGCGCACGTACAGCTGAACGCCGCTAGCACTTTCGAGGCGCGCTCGGCCTGCTCCTGCTGTCACTGCATCAATCAACAGCCGAGGAGTAATCCGAGTGTCAGACAACACTTCGCCCAATTCCGGACCCAGCGCAGCGCTGCGGACCGACACCTTCACCTGCGTCCGCTGCGGCCTCGTCGTGGCGACGCTCGCGCCGGACAACAGCTGGCGTAATCACTGCCCGAGCTGCCTGAGTTCCCGGCACACCCATGATCAGATCGAGGGTGGCACCTCCGACTGCCGGGCCCGGATGGCTCCGCTGTCGATCGCCGTGCTGCGCACCGGCGAATGGGCCGTGGTCCACCGCTGCACCCGCTGCCAGGAACTGGCGCTGCATCCCGTGTGCGGCGACGACAACCAGCTCATCCTGATGCGGATGGCCGTCCGGCCGCTCGCCGAGCCACCCTTCCCGCTCGAAGTCTTCGGCGATCTGTAGGGGTGCGCCATGCCACGACGCAAACCGGCGGCCCGCCGGCCACAGCGGGCCAAACACGTATTGCACGGCCGCGCAGGCGAATCCGGCGAGTCGTTCCGCTGCGTCGGCTGCCGGATGGACGTGTCCGTCACGGCACCCGGCACCGCGCACCGCAACCACTGCCCGCACTGCCTGTCCAGTCGCCACGTGGACGGGCGGGTGCCCGGCGATCGGGCGGCGACCTGCCGCGGGCGGATGGTCGCGGTCAGCATGTGCACCCGCGACGACGGCGAATGGCTGCTCGTCCACCAGTGCCTCCCCTGCGGCGCACTGAAGACGAACCGCATCGCCGGCGACGACAACGCACGCGCACTGATGCGAATAGCGTTGCGCCCGTTGGCCGACCCGCGAATCGGCCACCGAGCGCTGCGCGCGCTGTGACCGGGTGGCGCTCGCTCCCCTCCCGGGCGAGCGCCACCCTGGCCTGCCACCGACTCCACGCACCGGCCGGTCACGCGACAAGCCAGTGTGCGGCCGCTGTGGCGCAGGACCCGTCAGTGCTGCGCGCCGAAGGCGACGGCTTCGGCCAGCACCGTGCCGATGTCGTCGCCGTACGCGGCGAGTTCGGCGCGCAGCGCCCGCTGCGCGTCGGTGTCCGCGCCGTTCAGCAGCGCTTTCAGCATGGTCTCGTTGACCACGTCGGCCGGTGTGGCGATCAATCCGGTCATGGCGAAGAAGGTCAGGAAGGTCGGGTCGAACGCCGTACCGTCACCTGTGAACTGCTGGGTCATCCGCTCCAGCGCCAGGTCGAAGTACTTGTGCAGCAGTGGGATACGCGCGAACGCGGGCCCATTGTGCACGACCCCGGGCCAGCGCAGGTCTTCGAGCGCGCTGAGCCACCACGCCGGATAGGACGCCTGTTGCAACCGCCGGAGCATGTCGAGTTCACCGCCCGGCCCGTGCTCCTCGGCCAGATATTCCGCGACCGCCTCGGCTTGGATCGCCGCGACGGTCATCCCCTGCCCGTAGATCGGGTCGACGGTGCACATCGCATCGCCGAGCACCAGCAGACCGGCTGGCCACCGCGTCATCTGCTCGTAGTGCCGCCGGACGCAAACCGGAATCCGGAACCCGCGCGGCGCGGTCAACGGCTCTGCGCCGCAGAGCGCTTCGGCCATGGCCGGATTGATCAGTTCGGTGAGTCCCGCGTCGAACCCCGCGGCGTCGACGGGCGGATACTGCCCGCCGATACCGGACAGGCACGCGCTCCAGACGTCGTCTTCGATCCGTTTCAACACCCCGCCGGCGGGATTGCCTGTCCGGTAGTCGTTTTCGATGACCACCAGGGCCGGTACGGCAGGCCGGTCCCGCGGCACCCGGTAGTAGCGCGTGCTGTACCCGATGCCGGAGGTGACCGTCTCGTCCGGCGGCGCTTGAAATCCGAGCTGCGAAAGCCATTGCGGGAGTTTCGACGACCGCCCGCTCGCGTCGACAACGAGATCCGCCGACAGAGTCGTCGTCGCCCCGGATACGTCGCCTCGGCAGCGCACGCCGGTGATCCGCGTACCGTCCCCGGCCGCGACGAGTTCGACGACTTGCCGCTCATAACCGAAGCGCACGTTCTCGATCGCGCGTACGCGGTCGCGAATCGCCTGCTCGACAAGCCCTCTGCTGTAGAAGGCACCCTGCTCCGGGCTGGGCATCGTCATCGTCCCGTACCGGTTCGTCCAGGTCAGCGTCGCCTCCGCCAACGGAAATGCGCCGAGCCGCAACACATCGTCGAGAAAACCCGGCAGCAGGCGTTCCAGGACCTGTTCCCCACGCGGCAACATCTGGTGCAGATGGAAGGTCTGCGGCACACCGCGGCGGCGAACTCCCGGCCCCGGCTCGACATCACGGTCGAGTACCAGCACCTCGGTGTAGTGTTCGGCCAGCACGCGCGCCGCGAGCAACCCCGCGATCCCACCGCCGATCACGATCGCTTTCGCCCGCCCGTCTACCCGCCTCTGCGTCATGCTTCGACGTTAAGCACGCCGTCGGCGATGCGCCTCACACCGCGGTGCGAATCCCGTGTCCCCCGTGGGTATGAGCCTTACCGCTGCACCGCGAGCCGCACGCCGAGTCCGATGAAGATGCCGCCGGTGGCCACCTCGATGCGCCGCCGCGCGGCGTGCCGGCGCCGCAGCCAGCCGCCGATCCGGCCCGCCAGCACCCCCACCGCACCGTCCACCAGGAACTCCAGCACGATCATGATCGCGCCGAGAATCGCGAACTGCAGCCAGATCCGGCCGAGCGACGGGTCGATGAACAGCGGGAGGAACGCGATGGTGAACGTCACCATCTTCGGATTCAGCAGGTTGGTCAGCAGCCCCGACAGATAGGCCTTCCGCGCCGAGACACCGACTTCGCGCTCATCGGTAGGCAGACTGCCCCGGTTCCGGATCGCCTGCACCCCAAGGTAGATCAGATACGCGGCACCGAGGATCCGGACCACGGTGAAGGCCGCGGGCACCGCCGCGAACAGCGCCGCCAGCCCGGCCGCGGCGACCGCGATGTGGATGGCCTCGCTCGTCGCCACCCCGGCGGTCGCGTACAGCCCGGCCCGGGGCCCGCCGCGCATCCCGCACCCCAGCACGAACAGCATGTCCGGCCCCGGCGTGATCATCGCGACGAAGGTGGTGGCCACGAAGGCGAGCAACAGACTTTGATCAACCGGCATGGGCCGATTCTCGCAGTGCGCGAGGACGGTGGCGAGCCGGTAGAAGCCTGGTCAGTCGGCGGGCGGCAAGCGGAACCGGAAAATCGCCCCACCGTCGTGCGCGGACTGCGCGGTCACCGTGGCCCCGTGCAGGTCCGCCACCTGTTTGACGATCGCAAGGCCGAGTCCGTGGCCGGGCTTACCGCGACCGTTGGTGCAGCGGTAGAAACGGTCGAAGATATGCGGCAGATCGTCGAGCGGGATACCGGGGACCA
>NZ_BAFT02000087.1 GCF_000308475.2 Nocardia brasiliensis NBRC 14402
CCATGATTGGGCCGCGGTCGGCCCGCGCCCGCACCTGTCCACCGTGTTCGGCATGGTCGGCGCCGCCTGCCTGGTGACGCCGCAGGAGATCGCGGGCGTGGTCGTCTACACCACGCTGACCGGCGCGGCGACCGCCGCGCAACGGCTGCTCGCGCTCGACCCCGCGGCCATCGCGGCCTGCACGGTCCGTCTCGCCGACCTGTGCGACCGCACCGCCGCCGACGCGGTCGACGGCCTCGCCTGCCTGTCCGACCCGCTGCAAGACGTGCTCGCGCAACGCCATTTGCACCGCGACATGCCGCTGTTCGCCAGTTGAATCCCAGAAAAAGGAGATCGCCACCATGCCACCGCATCTGATCGACGGTGAACCGCACGACCATTCGCATGATCGCCCGAAGCGCGCGCGCACCGCGGGGGAGGCGCTGCGCATCGGCATCGGCGGTCCGGTCGGCTCCGGCAAGACCGCGCTGGTCGCCGCGCTGTGCAGGCAGCTGCGCGACGAGCTGTCGCTGGCCGTGCTGACCAACGACATCTACACCACCGAGGACGCCGACTTCCTGCGCAGGCACGCGGTGCTGCCGGACGAGCGGATCACCGCGGTGCAGACCGGCGGCTGCCCGCACACCGCCATCCGCGACGACATCACGGCCAACCTGGACGCGATCGACGATCTGATCGCGGCGAACCCGCCGCTGGACCTGATCCTGGTGGAATCCGGCGGCGACAACCTCACCGCGACCTTCTCCTCCGGCCTGATCGACGTGCAGATCTTCGTGGTCGACGTGGCCGGCGGGGACAAGGTGCCGCGCAAAGGCGGTCCTGGCGTGACGTTCTCGGATCTGCTGGTGGTCAACAAGACCGATCTGGCTCCGCTGGTGGGCGCGGATCTCGGCGTGATGGAGCGCGACGCGGCGAAGGTGCGCGAGGGCCGCCCGACCGCGCTGATCTCGCTGACCGACGACCCGGCCGCCACCCCGGTGCTGGCCTGGGTGCGTACCCAACTGCGGCTGCTCGCCGACCAGGACCGCGCCGCCGCCGAAGCCCCTGTTGCGCACTGAACTCCGGATCATCGCGCGGGTGGCGACGCTGCCCGAGATCCACGCGAGCGGCGGGCTCTCGGCGCGCCGCACCGGGCCGGACACGGTGCACCTGATCGGCACTGCCGCGACGCCGCTCGGGGGCGACGAGCTCGACATCACGGTGGTGGTCGGGGCCGGGGCGCGGCTGGTCGTGCGCTCGGTCGCGGCCACCATCGCGCTGCCCAGCGCCGCGACGCCGATGTCGTTGGCGCACTGGCGGTTCGACGTGGGCCGCGGCGGCGAGCTCGACTTCGATCCCGAGCCGACGATCGTGGCGGGCGGGGCGCAGCACCACACCGTCAGCACGGTCCGGCTCGCCCCCGATGCCCGGCTGCGGCTGCGCGAGCGGGTGCAGATCGGCCGGTCCAATGAGGCGCACGGCGGCTGGCGCGGCGACCTGATCGCCGATATCGGCAAGACGCCGCTGCTGCGCCATCGCCTGGAACTGGGTCTGGGCGCCGCCGCCGACGACGCCCTGGACGCACCGCGCGCGCTCGAGAGCGAGCTGCGCTACCCGGACGAGCGACCCGAGGAAACCGTGGGCCTCACCGACTCCCGCCTCCCGCTCGCCGCGGGCGGCACCCTGCGCACCCGCACCAGCGGCGCGCTCTGACTTCCCGCACCCTTTCCGTCTTCGCGCACCCGCTGTGGCAGGCCGCAGCGGGTGCGCGAACACCGAAGTGGTGCTCGAACACCGCAGCGGGTGCGCGAACACCGAAGTGGTGCGCGAACGTAGGCGCGGGGACGCAGGAGCGGTGTGCGAGTTCGGTTTCCGTTCGGTCTCCGCGCGGCGTTTGCTGTTGTGTTGCGAGCCTTTGGCAGGTAGTGCGACTCGCCGGAGCGCAGCACGGGCGGCGCGCCGACGCGCACAGTGGCGCACGTCACCTCGAGGGTAAGCGCACCCGGATCGGGACAAAAGGGAAGGGTGGGAACTCGACAGCGTGGTCGGGTTCCCACCCTCGATGGGTGGCGCACTAGTGGACGATCAGTCGCCGACGACCCGCGACGGCGCGTTGAACGCGTTGACCGCGCCGACGGCCGCACCGGCCGCCGCGCCGATCGCCGCGGCGGGCACGGTGATCACGGCCGCGCCGACGCTCGCGCCGAGCATCGGACCCGCGACCACGCCGACGGGCAGCAGGGGCAGCCCGAGCGCCAGGCCCACCACGCCGCCGACGAGCGCGGAGGTCGCGGCCACCGGCACGGCCGCC
>NZ_BAFT02000086.1 GCF_000308475.2 Nocardia brasiliensis NBRC 14402
CGGCGGCGGCGCGCCCGGTGGTGGCGCCGGTGCCGGCACGGGTGCGCCCGGTGCCGGTGGTGCCGCGGGTGGTTTCCGTGGTCGTCCCGGTGGCGGCGGTGGTCGTCCGGGTGGTCCCGGTGGCCGTGGCGGTGCGGCCGGTGCGTTCGGTCGCCCCGGTGGCGCCCCGCGTCGTGGCCGTAAGTCGAAGCGGGCGAAGCGCGCCGAGTACGAGAGCATGCAGGCGCCCGCCGTCGGCGGCGTGCGGCTGCCGCGCGGCAACGGCGAGATCATCCGGCTCGCCCGCGGCGCCTCGCTGTCGGACTTCGCGGAGAAGATCGATGCGAACCCGGCCGCCCTGGTGCAGGCCCTGTTCAACCTCGGTGAGATGGTCACCGCGACCCAGTCGGTGAACGACGAGACGCTCGAGCTGCTCGGCAGCGAGATGAACTACGTCGTGCACGTGGTCAGCCCCGAGGACGAGGACCGCGAGCTGCTGGAATCGTTCGACCTGACCTACGGCGAGGACGAGGGCGGCGAAGAGGATCTCGAGCAGCGTCCGCCGGTGGTGACCGTGATGGGTCACGTCGACCACGGTAAGACCCGACTGCTGGACACGATCCGCAAGGCCAACGTCCGTGAGGGCGAGGCGGGCGGCATCACCCAGCACATCGGTGCCTACCAGGTGCTCACCCACCTCGGCGAGCAGGACCGGCTCATCACCTTCATCGACACCCCGGGTCACGAGGCGTTCACCGCCATGCGTGCCCGCGGTGCGAAGGCCACCGACATCGCGATCCTGGTGGTCGCCGCCGACGACGGCGTCATGCCGCAGACGGTGGAGGCGATCAACCACGCGCAGGCGGCCGATGTGCCGATCGTGGTGGCGGTCAACAAGATCGACAAGGAAGGCGCGAACCCGGACAAGGTCCGTCAGCAGCTGACCGAGTACAACCTGGTGGCCGAGGAATACGGTGGCGACACCATGTTCGTCAACATCTCGGCTCGCCAGGGCACCAACATCGACCAGCTGCTCGAGGCCGTCCTGCTCACCGCGGACGCGGCGCTCGACCTGCGGGCCAACCCGGACATGGACGCGCAGGGTGTCGCCATCGAGGCGCACCTCGACCGTGGCCGCGGCCCGGTGGCGACCGTGCTGATCCAGCGCGGCACGCTGCGCGTCGGCGATTCGATCGTGGCGGGCGACGCCTACGGTCGCGTCCGGCGCATGGTCGACGAGCACGGTGACGACGTCACCGAGGCGCTGCCGTCGCGGCCGGTCCAGGTCATCGGCTTCACGTCGGTGCCGGGCGCCGGTGACAACCTGCTCGTGGTCGACGAGGACCGGATCGCTCGCCAAATCGCCGACCGGCGCAATGCGCGCAAGCGCAACGCACTGGCCGCGCGCAGCCGCAAGCGGATCAGCCTGGAAGATCTGGATGCCGCCCTGAAGGAGACTTCGGAGCTCAACCTGATCCTCAAGGGCGACAACTCCGGTACGGTCGAGGCCCTCGAAGAGGCGCTGCTCGGCATCCAGATCGACGACGAGGTGCGGCTGCGGGTCATCGACCGCGGTGTCGGTGGTGTCACCGAGACCAACGTCAACCTGGCGTCGGCGTCGAACGCGATCATCATCGGGTTCAACGTCCGGGCCGAGGGCAAGGCGACCGAGCTGGCCAACCGCGAAGGTGTGGACATCCGGTACTACTCGGTGATCTACCAGGCCATCGACGAGATCGAGAAGGCCCTCAAGGGCATGCTCAAGCCGATCTACGAAGAGGTCGAGCTGGGCCGGGCGGAGATCCGCGCGATCTTCCGTTCGTCGAAGGTCGGCAACATCGCCGGTTGCATGGTCACCTCGGGTTCGGTCAAGCGCAACGCCAAGGCGCGCCTGCTCCGCGACAACGTGGTGATCGCCGAAACCGTCACGATCTCCTCCTTGAAGCGGGAAAAGGACGACGTCACCGAGGTCCGCGAGGGCTTCGAATGCGGTTTGACGCTGACCTACAACGACATCAAGGAAGGCGACATCATCGAGGCCTACGAGCTGCGCGAAAAGCCGCGCGACTGAGCTCTGGACCGTGCGTCACGCCCGGCGTGACGCACGGTCCGGCCTTTCGAACTTTGTGAGGTGGATGGGTGTACCTGGGTGCACTGGAGTTCGACCTCCTCCTGGGGGATGTGCATTCACTCAAGGAGAAACGCTCGGTGATCCGGCCGATCCTGGCCGAACTGCAGCGTTTCGGGGTGAGTGCCGCCGAGGGTGGGGAGCATGACCGCCATCGTCGCTCGTTGCTCGGGGTCGCCCTGGTCAGTTCCGGTATGGATCATCTGACCGAGGTACTCGATCGTTGCGAGCGGCACGTCGCGGCACGTCCGGAGTTACAGTTGCTGGCAGTGCGCCGCAGGATCTTCGGACCCGAAGATTGACCGTGTCGGGAGGTCCGTTCACTCCCGTCACCAGTGAAAAGAGGAGGGTTCAGCCATGGTGGATCAAGCCAGGGCACGCCGACTCGCGAAGCGGATTTCCTCGATCGTGGCGACCGCGATCGAATACGAGATCAAGGATCCGCGGCTGGGTTTCGTGACCATCACCGACGCCAAGGTCACCGGCGATCTACGCGAGGCGACGGTGTACTACACGGTCCTGGGCGAAACCTTGGACACCGAACCGGACTACGAGGGCGCCGCGCAGGGGCTGGAGAAGGCCAAGGGCGTGCTGCGCTCGAAGGTCGGCGCGGGCACCGGCGTGAAGTTCACGCCGACCCTGGCGTTCGTGCTCGACAAGGTGCCCGAGGTCGCGGCGGATATGGAAGCGCTGCTGGCCAAGGCCAGGGCGGCGGACGAGGCGGTGGCCAAGGTGGCCGCGACCGCCCGGCACGCCGGTGACGCCGACCCCTACAAGGTCGAACGCGACGACGAGTGACATGCGGTAGACGATGACGACGATGCGGGAAACAGTCGACCTCGAACCGGCTGTCGAGGCAATGAAAGCCGCCCGCTCGGTCACCGTCCTCTGTCATGTGCAACCGGATGCCGACACGGTCGGCAGCGGTCTCGCGCTGGCGCTGGTCCTGCATCGGCGCGGGATCCCGGTGTGGGTGTCGTTCGCCGAGCCCGCCGAGCTGCCGGAATCGATGCGGTCGCTGCCCGGTGTGCAGCATCTGGTGCCGCCCGCCGAGGTGCCCGCCGAGGTCGACCTGTTGATCGCGGTCGACTGCGGCAGCGCCGGGCGCCTCGGCGCGCTCGCCGACCGAATGGCCGGGGCCGCAACGGTTCTGGTGCTCGACCATCATCGATCCAATACCCGGTTCGGCACGATCAACGTGATCGACCCCGGCGCGGAATCGACCACCAGCCTGATCGTGCGGGTGCTCGACACCTGGGGCATTCCGATCGATCCCGAAGTGGCGCACTGTCTTTACGCGGGACTGGTGACCGACACCGGATCGTTCCGCTGGGTGCGTCCCGGTACCCACGTGCTGGCCGAGCGGCTGCTCGCCACCGGCATCGACGGCGCCGAGATCGCCCGAACCCTGTTGGACACCCACCCTTTCGGCTGGCTGACCATGCTGTCGAGGGTGCTGGGCACCACCCAGCTCGTGCCGCAGGTGCGCGGCGGCATCGGGCTGGTGTACGCGTTCGTGCGGCGCGACGATATCGCCGAGGTGAGCTCCGAAGAGGCCGAAAGCGTCATCGATATCGTCCGCACCACCTCGGAAGCGGGAATCGCCGCGGTGTTCAAGCAATCTCGCACCGTCGCCGACCGCTGGACGGTATCGCTGCGGTCCCGCGACAGCAGGCCGGGCGCGAACGACGGTGTGGACGTCGCCGAGATCGCGAGCGGACTCGGCGGCGGGGGACACCGGTTCGCCGCGGGCTACACCGCCTACGGCACCGCGGACGACCTCGTCGCCACCCTCTTGGCCGCGCTGGAGTGAGTGGCCCCTACGGTGTCGAGTGACGAGGTGGATGCGTGAGTGGCCAAGGTGCGCGGCCGATCGAGGACGATCCGGCCGCGGGTGCCGCGCCGTCGACCGTGGCGACCGGTGAGGTGGTCGCCGAGCCTGCGGCGCAGGCGGGTCCGGGGCGGATTCTCGGGTTGGCGATTCCGACGCTCGGTGTGCTCGTCGCCGAACCGCTGTATCTGTTGTTCGATCTGGCCGTGGTCGGGCGGTTGGGCGCGCTCGCGCTGGCGGGGCTCGCGGTCGGCGGATTGATTCTGGCGCAGGTGAGTTCGCAGCTGACGTTTCTGTCCTACGGGACGACGGCGCGGGCGGCGCGCCGGCACGGTGCGGGAGACGAGCGCGGCGCCGTGGCCGAAGGGGTGCAGGCGACGTGGCTCGCGATCGGTGTGGGACTGGCGATTCTGGTGCTGGTCCAGTTGTGCGCGGTCCCGCTGACCACCGCGATCTCGGGCGGCGGGGATATCGCCGACGAAGCCCTGTTGTGGGTACGGGTGGCGCTGTTCGGGGTGCCGCTCATCTTGATCTCCATGGCGGGCAACGGATGGATGCGCGGCATACAGGAAACGCGCCGCCCGCTGATTTACGTCGTTGCCGGGCTTGCGATTTCGGGGGTGCTGTGCCCGGTACTGGTGCACGGGCTGCTCGGCGCGCCCCGGATGGAGCTGCCCGGTTCGGCGGTCGCGAACGTGATCGGCCAGCTGGTGATGGCGGCATTGTTCCTGAATACCCTTGTTCGCAGACGGGTTCCGCTCGCGCCGCACTGGTCGGTGATGCGGGCGCAGCTGGTGCTCGGTCGCGACCTGATCGTGCGCAGCCTCGCTTTCCAGGCCTGCTTCGTGTCGGCCGCGGCGGTGGCGTCCCGCTTCGGCGCGGCCTCGGTCGCGGCGCACCAGCTGGTGCTGCAACTCTGGAATTTCCTTGCGCTGACCCTGGATTCGCTCGCCATCGCCGCGCAGACCCTGGTCGGCGCCGCGCTCGGCGCGAACGACGCGGCCGGCGCGCGGACGCTGGCTCGGCGCGTCACCCAGTGGTCGGAGATCTTCTCCCTGGGGCTCGCCGCGTGTTTCGCCACGGGCGCCGTGCTGATCCCGAAGCTGTTCACCGACGATCCCGCGGTGCTGGACCGGACCCATGTCGCGTGGTGGTTCTTCGTCGGCATCATCCCGGTCGCGGGCATCGTGTTCGCCCTCGACGGCGTCTTGCTCGGCGCGGGCGACGCCGCCTATTTGCGGACCAGCACGCTCGGCTCGGCGTTGCTCGGCTTCCTCCCCGCCATCTGGCTCTCGCTCGCGTTCGACTGGGGGATCGCCGGAATCTGGGCCGGTCTGGTGGCTTTCATGGTGCTGCGGCTGGCCGCGGTGTCCTGGCGGGCGGCGTCCGGTCGCTGGGCGCAGGTGGGCGCCGAGGTTCCCGGCCGCGGACAGCCCACCGGTTGACGAACGAAACCCCGGGCCGGTCCCGGGGTTTCGCGTTCCGGACGGTGCGTCAGTCGGGCAGGAAGCAGCGGTCGGCCGGTAACGACTCGACCGTGCCCGCGGGCACCGACACCTTGGCGCAGGCCAGGGTCGGGTACGTGCCGGGCGTCTGCGAGTCGCCCTCGTAGTCGGCGCAGTAGGTGACGGCCAGATGGTCGCCCGCGGCCACCTCGCGGCTCAGCGTGAAGTTCGCCGGTGCGGCGGCCCGGTCGGACAGCTCGTTCTGCTGGGGATCGCCGTCGATCAGCAGCGTGCACTGCACCTGAGCGGCGGGTAGATCCGAGCTGATCGTGGTCAATGTGGCGGTGACGGTGCTGCCCGCGACTTGTAAGGTCGCGCTGCTCGGCGGGATGGTGACGGCCGCCCCGGCGAGACCGGGAGCGGCGATGATGGCTGCCGCGGCCGATGATGCCACGACAAACCCTCGAATTGTGTTGCGTGCGATCATGACCGGCAACCTACCGTGCTGCTTGCTTCGATTCGGAAGTTTCGGGATACCGTTTGTCAGGTCGCCGCGTGCCGCGGTCGGTGATCTCGGCGCGCCCGGGGGTGGGCGGCGCGGAGGGGGTGGGTGTGCTTAAGGTGGGTGTGGTGATACCCAAGTTGATGGCGGTGAGCGACATTCACGTCGGGCACCAGGGGAATCGGCCGGTCGTCGAGCAGATCAAGGCCGACTCGCCGGAGGACTGGCTGATCGTGGCCGGGGACGTGGGGGAGAAGACCGACGACATCCGGTGGGCGCTGGAGCTGCTGCGTGGCCGGTTTGCCAAGGTGATCTGGGTGCCGGGCAACCACGAGCTGTGGACCACGGCGAAGGACCCGGTGCAGATGACCGGCGCCGCCCGCTACGACTACCTGGTGTCGATCTGCCGCGACCTCGATGTGCTGACCCCGGAGGACCCCTTCCCGGCGTGGGAGGGCGCGGGCGCGGAGCAGCACGGCGGGTCGGTGACGCTGGCACCGATGTTCGTGCTCTACGACTACACCTGGCTGCCCGAGGGCGCGACCACCAAGGCCGAGGGCCTCGCGATCGCGCGGGACCGCAATGTGGTCGCCACCGACGAGTACCTGCTCTCGCCGGACCCGTATCTGACCCGCGACGCCTGGTGCAACGCTCGCGTGCAGGTCACCAAGCGCAAGCTGGACGCGCTGCCCGAGGGCACGCCGCTGGTGCTGATCAACCACTTCCCGCTGGTCCGCCAGCCGACGGACGTGCTGTTCTATCCCGAGTTCGCGCTCTGGTGCGGTACCGACCAGACCGCCGACTGGCACACCCGCTACAACGTGGTCTGCTCGGTCTACGGTCACCTGCACATCCCGCGCACCTCGCACTACGACGGTGTCCGCTTCGAAGAGGTGTCGCTCGGCTATCCGCGTGAATGGCAGCGCCGCGGCCTCCCGGACCGCCTGCTCCGCCAGATCCTGCCCGCCCCCGAGTACCCGCCGGGCACCCTCAACGAGTGGGGCGGCCACTTCCAGGTCACCCCGGAGATGAAGGCCGCCGCCGAGGAAATGCGCCTGAAGGCCCGCCGCCGGCGCGGGCTGTGACCTCGCCGCACCCCTTCTGCGTTCGCGCACCCGGG
>NZ_BAFT02000085.1 GCF_000308475.2 Nocardia brasiliensis NBRC 14402
GAACCCGAGCAGAGCGCCAATTCGCGACTGCTCAAGGACTCCGGCTCGATCGCGATCGCCACGCTGATCAGCCGGCTCACCGGTTTCGGCAAGCAGCTGCTGCTCGCGACCGTGCTCGGCCCCGCCATCGCCAGCGCGTTCACCTCGGCCAACCTGATCCCGAACATGATCACCGAGCTGGTGCTCGGCGCCGTGCTCACCGCGATGGTGGTGCCGACGCTGGTCCGCGCCGAGAAAGAGGACGCCGACGGCGGCGCCGCGTTCGTGCGCAGGCTCGTCACCGCGGCGTTCGTGGTGCTCGCCTTCGCCACGCTGCTCGCCACCGCGACCGCACCCATCCTGGCGACCCATGTCTTCGTCGCGGCCGACGGTAAGGTCAACACCGCGCTGACCACGGCGCTGACCTTCCTGCTGCTGCCCGCGATCCTGTTCTACGGCATGTCCGCGCTGTTCACGGCGATCCTGAACACCAGACAGGTGTTCCGGCCCGGCGCCTGGGCGCCGGTGCTGAACAACGTGGTGGTGCTGCTGGTCCTCGGCCTCTACGCGCTGACGCCAGGGGAGATCACCCTCGATCCGGTGCGGATGAGCGATCCGAAACTGCTCGTGCTCGGCATCGGTATCACGCTCGGCGTGGTGACCCAGGCGCTGACCCTGGTCCCGGCGATCCGCCGGGAGGGCATCGACCTGCGCCCGCTGTGGGGTGTCGATACCCGGCTCAAGCAGTTCGGCATGATGGGCCTGGCCATCATTCTGTACGTGCTGATCAGCCAGTTGGGCTTGATCTTCGCCAACCACGTCGCCTCGGGCGCGGACGAGGCCGGCCCGGCCATCTACTCCTACGCGTGGCTGCTGCTCCAGCTGCCCTACGGCGTCCTCGGCGTCACCGTGCTCACCGCGATCATGCCGCGCTTGAGCCGCAACGCGGCCGACGGCGACACCCCCGCGGTGGTCGACGACCTTTCCGTCGCCACCCGATTGACGATGATCGCGCTGTTCCCGGTGGTCACGTTCATGACAATCGCCGGGCCCGAGCTCGGCCAAGCGCTGTTCGGTTACGCCCGCTTCGCCGGTGACGCACAACGACTCGGCCATGCCGTCAGCTGGTCGGCCTTCGCGCTGATCCCGTACGCGCTGGTGCTGATTCATCTGCGGGTGTTCTACGCCAGGGAACAGGCGTGGACGCCGACCTGGATCATTCTCGGCATCACCACGGTGAAGACCATCCTCTCGGCGCTGGCCCCGGTGATCGCCAGCGACAGCGATTCGGTCGTGATCGTGCTCGGTGTCGCGAACGGACTCGGCTTCACCGCGGGTGCCGTGATCGGCGGGTACCTGCTGCACCGCAGCCTCGGCGATCTCCGGATGGCCAATGTCGGGCGCACCGTCACCCGGGTGGTGCTCTCCTCGCTGGCCGGCGGCGCCGTCATGTGGATCGTGGACCGGGTGCTCGGGCTCGAACGACTGACCGATTCGTTCGGCGGTCCCGGCTCGCTGATCCGGGTCGCGATCACCGCCGTCGTCATGTTCACCGTGGCGTTCGGGCTGATGCGCCTCGCGGGTGTGCCGGAGGTCGTCGGCATCACGGTCGCGATCTCGCGCCGCCTCGGCTGGACGCCGCCCGCACCGGATCTCGATCTCGACGGTCCGGTCGACGATCCGTACCCGACCCAGATTCTGCGCAGGCCGGACCCGTATCCGGCCTACCCCGCCTTCGATCCGTACATGGACGCTCAGACCATGGTCCTACCGGTGATCAGAGCCGATGCCGTTGACATCACCGGCATGGGCGAGTTCCCGTACCCTGTTCGGCAGAGAAGCACAAGTGGCGAAATCGCCGGAACCTCGACATACCAGGGCGAAGGAGGACCGAGGGTGAGCGACGACGCGGTGGGCGGCGTCCCAGCCGCTGATTCTTCTGCGACCACGGCAGGCGGGCTTTCGACCGACGCTCCGCCACCCGGTGGCGAGCCGTCGGATCCCGCGTCCGTGCACCGCGAGCTCGGCGCCGGTCCACCGGCGGGCGAGCCGGGTCCGCAGGAGCAGCAGGCAGGTCCACCGGAACAGCACGAGCGCCAGAATCAGCTGCCGCCACGCGACCCGATGTACGACACCGGGATGATCCCGATCGGCGCGCCGGAGATGCCGCCGCTCGGTGGCGACACCCCGGGCGGACGCCGGACGCCGCGCGGCCCCAAGCTGATTCCCGGCGCGTCGGTGGCCGGCGGCCGCTACCGGCTGCTCGCCGGGCACGGCGGTGCCCGCGGCCTCAAGTTCTGGCAGGCGCTCGACATCAAACTCGATCGTGAGGTCGCGCTGACCTTCGTCGACGCCGACCAGAAGGCGGCCGACAACTCCGGCCACGACGGCCCGCAGGCGATCCTGTCCCGCACGCTGCGCCTGGGCCGGATCAACTCGCCGGGCCTGGCCCGCGTGCTCGACGTGGTGCGCGGCAGCTCGGGCGGCATCGTGGTGGCCGAGTGGACCCCGGGACGCTCGCTGCGCGAGATGGCCGAGACGGTGCCCTCGCCGATCGGCGCCGCGCGGGCCATCCGCGCGCTCGCCTCGGCCGCCGAACTGGCGCACCGCGGCGGTGGCTCGCTGTCCATCGATCATCCGGACCGGGTGCGGATCAGTGCGTCCGGCGACGCGGTGCTGGCCTTCCCCGGCACGCTGTCCGATTCCGACGCGCAATCGGACGTGCGCGGCCTCGGCGCCATGCTCTACGCCCTGATCACCGCCCGCTGGCCGATCCGCTCCGGCGGCGTCACCGGCACCGCCGCGACCGTCGGAGGGTTGCGGCTCGCCGACTTCGGCCCGGACGGCACACCGGTGGAACCGCGCCAGATAAGACCCGAGGTGCCGTTCGAGATCTCGGCGGTCGCGGTGCGCTCGCTCGAATCGAACAAGGGCGTACGCACCGCCGCGACCGTGCAGCACGTGCTCGAGCAGGCCTCGGTGGTCGATCAGAAGACCGATTTCATCCCGGTGCTGCGCCTGGGGCAGCGTGCCACGCCCCCGGCCCCCGACGAGTCGCTGGCCGATCCGGAACTGCTCGCCGCGGAGCGGGAACGTTCCCAGCGGATGATGTGGATCATGGTCGGCCTGGGCATCCTGGCCGCGCTGGTGGTCGGCATCGTGATCTGGTGGATGGTCAGCGTGTTCGCCCCGGGCGCCTCGGACGCGCCGCTGAACGAGCAGCGCAATATCGGCCTCACCACGAACAACGCCCCAGCACCGACGCCCGCCGCGGCAGGGCCCGCGGTCGGCACCGGGGGCGTGCAGGTTCCGGTGACGGGGGTAACGGTGTTCTCCCCGGAGGGCACCCCCGACGGCGTCGGCAACGTCAACGCGGTCCTGGACCAGAATCCGGCCACCATGTGGCGCACCGACCAGTACTTCCAGCAGTTTCCCGCGCTCAAGAAGGGCGTGGGGCTGCTCGCGACGCTGCCGAGCGCGGCCAAGCTGACCAACGTCACGATCAATTCGCCGAGCCCCGGCACCGCGGTGGAGATCCGCACCTCGCCGACCGACTCGCCGACGCTGGACCAGACCCAGCTGATCGGCTCGGGCAAGCTCGTCGAGGGACTCACCGATATTCCGGTCCGCACCGACCAGGCGGCCCGCTACGTGCTCATCTGGATCACCGGACTCGGCAACTCCGGTGGTCAGTTCCAGACCTCCATCGCCGATATTCGTTTGGATGCCACGCCTTAAGAGTTACTGATCGTCTTCCGCCGCACGTGAGTTGGCCGTGCCGGCGCCGCGCCCACCTCTCCGGTCGCGCGGCTCATTTCGAATCCCTGGCAGATAGTTGCTGCCGAATCGCGACTGACGATATGATCTCCTCGCGCTCTCAGCAGGGGAGCTTCCCAGGTTCTGATGCCTCGATCCTGGATGCTGCGAAATTTCGGTAATGGTCCTCGATGTCCGTTGCCACCGTGAGCGCTGTCAAGGGGTTGGCATTGTCGTCCGATGTGAACGAGGATTTCCGCGGGGGGACGTCGCGGCCAGTCGCGTACCGCGAACGCTCGTTCGTGGCCGACGACTACAGCGACGTCGAGTTGCTGCAGGCGCATGTGCGCGGGGAGCGGCACGCCTTCGCCGAACTGCTGCGCAGGCATAACGATCATCTCTGGCAGACCGCGCTGCGCACCTCCTACACCCGCGAGGACGCGGCCGATTCGCTGCAGGACGCGCTGCTCTCGGCACACCGCACCGCCGCCAAGTTCCGGGGCGAGGCCGAGGTGCGCAGCTGGTTGCACGCGATCGTGGTGAACGCCTGCCTGGACCGGATCCGGCGCAACAAGATCCGCAAGGCCGTCTCGCTGACGCCGGAGACGATGCCGGAACCGCGGGACGAGCGCGACGCCGTCGCCGAGCTGGAGATGTCGTTGGTGGTCGACCACGCGCTGTTCTCGCTGCCCGCCGACCAACGCACCGCCCTGGTTGCGGTGGATCTGGAAGGGTATAGCGTGGCGGAGGCCGCCGCGATGCTCGGCGTCCCGGAGGGGACGATCAAGAGCCGCTGTGCACGCGGCAGGCAACGTCTACAAGAACGGCTGGAATTTCTGCGCGATCCGGGGAACCGGAAGTAGTTGAGATGCGTCATTAATAGTGACGAACCCGTTGACGATGTCCTAGTAAGTCCCCGGCCCCGAGGGGATCCCGCGATGTCAGATGAGAACACTGGAGGTGCGATGGCGACCCGGTCCGTGCCGCAGCCTCCGTTCTCGCCCGAACTGCTCGCCGACCTCCATGCCGGCAGTCTCGCGCCCGAACTGCACGAACAGCTGTGGCCCGCGGTCCGGCGCGACGGGGAGGCACTGCGTTTCGTGCACGCCCTGGACGAGGTCAGTGCCGACCTGCGCGCACTCGGCCGGTCCGAACACGTCATCCATCGGATGCCCGACGATGTCACGGCGCGGCTCATGGCCTTCGTCGACGAGCTGGACTCGGCTGAAGCACCCGACGACACAGCACCCGACGACGCGGGCGCCACGATCTATCAGCTGCCGGTCTCGGGTGAAAAGGGCGATGCCACAGCGGTTTCCGACCACTCCGTCGTCGCCGGGAACCTGCTGGCCGCCGAACCGGAGCCCGCGGTACCGGCCGCGCCACCCGCCGCGCCCGTCTCGCTCGACGAGCGCCGCCGGAGCAGGCTGCGTTGGCTCACCGCCGCGGCCGCCGCGATCGCCGTCGTCGCGTGCGCCTCGATCGCGCTGACCGTCGTCCGGGGTAGCGACGACACCCCGCCCATCGCCCAGCCCACCTCGGCCGGCACCGAGTTCGACGAGCTGACCGCGGCCGCCATGCTCACCGCCCTCGGCCGCAACGACGCCACCGGCGCGCTCAGCAACGCGGCGGCGCGCGAACGGTGCGTGCACGCCAACGGTCTGGACCGCACCGTGCTCGGTTCGATGAACATCCGCTATCACGGTCAAGACGCGGTCCTGCTGTTGCTCACCGGCCCGCGCACGCCCAAGATCACCGCGCTGATCGTCGGAACCGGTTGCAGCACAGCAGATCCGCAGCACCTGACCGTGCAGGACATCGGCTGAGTGACCCGGCCGACATCGCGTCGCCCGAGTGCGCCGGGCCACTGAGCCCAAGCTCACCGCACACTCCACCAGCGCAGGAACAATAGCCATTACGCTGTTGTTGACCGAGACGTCCGTCGATATCTGCCTGGGAAGGGCCTCATGAGTGCGCCAGTACGTGACCTGATCATCGTCGGCTCCGGTCCCGCCGGTTACACCGCAGCGGTGTACGCGGGTCGTGCCGAGCTGCAGCCGTTGGTGTTCGAGGGCACCCAGTTCGGTGGCGCGCTGATGACCACCACCGAGGTCGAGAACTATCCCGGCTTCCGGGAGGGCATCATGGGCCCCGACCTGATGGAGCAGATGCGCGAGCAGGCCAAGCGGTTCGGCGCCGAGATCCGCACCGAGGACGTCGACGCCATCGACCTCAGCGGCCCGATCAAGACGGTTACCGTCGGCGACGAGACCTACCAGGCGTACGCGGTGATCCTGGCCATGGGCTCGGCCGCCCGCTACCTGAACATCCCGGGCGAGCAGAAGCTGCTCGGCCGCGGCGTCAGCGCCTGTGCCACCTGCGACGGCTTCTTCTTCAAGGGGCAGGACATCGTCGTGGTCGGCGGCGGTGACTCCGCCATGGAGGAAGCCACCTTCCTCACCAAGTTCGCCGCCAGCGTCACCATCGTGCACCGCCGCGAGGAGTTCCGGGCCTCACGCATCATGCTGGAACGCGCCAAGGCCAACGAGAAGATCAAGTTCGTGCTCAACGCCGAGATCGCCGAGGTGAACGGCGACACCAGCGTGACGAGCCTGACCCTGCGTGACACCCGCACCGGGGAGACCTCGGAGCTGGCCGCGACCGGTTTGTTCGTCGCGATCGGCCACGATCCGCGCAGCGAGCTGGTCCGCGATCAGGTGGAGTTGGACGACGAAGGCTACGTGCAGGTCGTGCACCCGTCCACGGCCACCAAGGTGCCCGGCGTGTTCGCCGCGGGCGACCTGGTCGACCACACCTATCGCCAGGCGATCACCGCCGCGGGCACCGGCTGCCGCGCCGCCATCGACGCCGAGCGCTGGCTGGCCGAGCAGGGTGACATCACCTCGAACACCCTGGATCACGCCGGCAGCTCGGTGGCCGTGCCCGCCAACTGACCTCTCGTCCCGAGAGTGGTCGCCCGCGGGGCCGAGAAGGCCACGGGGGCACCGCAATTCAGCAAGGAGAACACCCATGTCCGATAGTGCCAAGACGGTCGCCGGCAAGACGGTCACCGTGACCGACGCATCCTTCGCCGACGACGTGCTGCTCAGCGAGAAGCCGGTGCTCGTCGACTTCTGGGCGGCCTGGTGCGGCCCGTGCAAGATGGTCGCCCCGGTGCTCGAGGAGATCGCGGGCACGCACGCGGACAAGCTCACCATCGCGAAGATCGATGTCGACGCCAACCCCGAGACGGCCCGCGATTACAAGATCCTCTCGCTCCCCACTATGATGCTGTTCCGCGGCGGTAAGCCGGTGAAGCAGATCGTCGGAGCGAAGGGCAAAGCCGCCCTGCTGCGCGAACTCGACGACGTCATCTGACCCCTGGCATTCGAATGCCATAGGCACCAAAGGTCGTCGGGATCGACCGACGCGCCGTACGATGCCTGGACCCGGGAATGCCGAATTCCCGTCCGGGTCTGAGACAATCGACCGATGCCGGTCGTGCGAAGGTGTATCCCATCGCATGAGTGGGTACCCGGATTGACGCGGAAGGAAAGGGCTCTCACGCATGCACCGACTTCGTCACGGCGATAGCGGTCCAGCCGTAGCAGAGGTTCGGAGCACCCTGGCAAGTCTCGGGTTCTTGCACGCACACGTCGACGCCGACGGCGCCGACGCACGCGAGTACTGGAAGGACACCGAGGCGTCCTTCGACCATCGACTCGACTCGGCAGTTCGCGCGTTCCAGCAGCACCGCGGACTGCTCGTCGACGGCGTCGTCGGCCCGGCCACCTATCGCGCCTTGAAAGAGGCGTCCTACCGGCTGGGTGCCCGCACACTGATCTATCAGCTCTCCGCCCCGCTCTACGGCGACGACGTCGCGACGCTGCAGCGCAAACTGCAGGATCTCGGCTTCTACGTGCACCGGGTGGACGGCTACTTCGGGCCGCACACGCACGAGGGGCTCACCTCGTTCCAACGCGAGATCGGCCTGGCCGCCGACGGCATCTGCGGACCGGACACGCTGCGTTCGCTGGACCTGCTCGGCGCCCGTGTCACCGGCGGCAACCCGCACCGGATCGCCGAAGAAGAGGTGGTGCACCGGGCCGGACCGCAGCTCACCGGCAAGCGCATCGTGATCGATCCCGGCCTGGGCGGACCGGACAAGGGACATCCGGTGCCGTCCGAGTACGGCGACGTGTACGAGTCGGAAATCCTGTGGGACTTGGCAAGTCGGCTCGAGGGCCGGATGGCCGCGACCGGCATGGAAACGTTCCTGTCCCGCCCGTGGGGCGCCAACCCCACCGATGCCGAACGGGCCGACACGTCCAACGCCTTCGACGCCGACCTGATGATCTCGTTGCGCTGCGCGACCAATCCGAGCCCGCTGGCCAACGGCGTCGCGGGCTTCTACTTCGGTAACTCGCACGGCTCGGCGTCGATGATCGGTCAGGTGCTGGCCGGTTTCATCCAGCGCGAGGTCGTCGCGCGCACCTCGCTGCAGGATTGCCGGACGCACGCGCGAACCTGGGATCTGTTGCGGCTCACCAAGATGCCGACCGTGCAGATCGATATCGGCTATCTGACAAACGATTACGACGCCAACGTGCTCACCAACCCGCGCATGCGGGACGTGATCGCGGAGGCAATCCTGATCTCGGTCAAGCGGCTCTACCTGCTCGGCCAGGACGACCAGCCGACCGGCACCTACACCTTCGCCGAACTGCTCGCCGAAGAACTGGCCGCCGCCGACCGCATGTAGTCGCGCCCCGAAACAACAAGGGCCCCGCACCGATTCGCCGGTGCGGGGCCTTTTTCGGCAACCCTCAGCGCACGCCGACCCGAGCGGGCGGCGTCATCGACGCGGCCGCCAGCAGCTGATCGAGGGCGCGCTCGACGTCTTCCTTCCAGCCGTGATCGGAGTTGATCTCCAGACGCAACCGCGGGAACTTGTGGTGCGGCGCGACCACCTCGAAGCCGACGTCCTCCAGGAAATCGGCCTCGATCATGCAGGTCTCCGGTGAACATTCGGCCATCGCGCCCGCCGCGGAACCCTTGATCGGCGCGATGATCCGCTCCATCAGCGTCATCGACCCGAAACGCTCGGACAGCGCGTGCGCCGGGGGATCGGACCGGATGCCGAACGCCTCGAGCGCGCGCACGCCGCGGCGCACCAGATCGGCCACCACGGCCTGCATCAACTGATGGGCAACCTCGGCGTCCTGATACGGGAATTCGGCCCGCAGCGTGGTCAGCAGGACCGCGTCCGGGCTCACCGGCGACGTGGGGAACAGCGTGGCCCGTGGCACCGCGCTCGGCGGCGAGTACAGCGCACAGCCGGCGACATTGCCGTCGACATTGGCCACCTGCCCGCACGAGCCCCACTCCAGCAGGACCGTGGACAGCCAGGCTTCCTTCTCGAAGACCGGATCACTGAAGCCGCGGGAGTCCTCGGCCACCGCGGGATCCATCTCCCAGAACACACAACGCCGGGAGTGCGCGGGGAGCTTGTCGAGCTCGCCGAGGGTTAGGGCCGTGACGCTGGTCGACACCGCTCTGCTCAGCCTCCAGCTATCCGATTCATCCACGCTCATGCTCCGCCTCGCCTACGCTCGGCATCGGCATGTGCGAGGCGCGCTGACAATGGGGATGTCTGCTCACACCGCATCACAATTCACTCGCCAGCAAGAATAAGCGATCAACTGATCCCGCCTCATTCCACGTCGCTGTGCTGTTGGTAAGGAACTTGTGCTGGTTCGATCTCGGAATCACGTGTCGTCACAGTGACGTTTCAACTCCGAGCCCGTACCTGTCGCAATCACAAGTTTATTTTCGCCACTTCTGTCACAAGTCGCGCTGGGTCTGTTCCATCAAACGAACGATGCGCTCGAGGTCGTCGACCGAACCGAACTCGACGACGATCTTGCCCTTGCGCTTGCCCATGCTCACGATCACTCGGGTGTCGAACGAGCCGGACAGCCGATCCGCCACATCCTGCAAACCCGGCATTTGGATCGGCTTGCGCTGTGGGGTAGGGGCTTCCTCTGGATCCGGCGCGAGTGCCTTCTCCTGGTTCAGGAGAATGACGGCTTCCTCCGTGCTGCGCACGGATAGGCCCTCGGCGACAATGCGCTTCGCCAATTCGTCCTGGGCGTCCGCGCTTTCCAAACCGAGCAGGGCCCGGGCGTGTCCGGCCGACAGCACCCCCGCCGCGACCCGGCGCTGCACCGAGATCGGTAGCTTCAGCAAACGGATCATGTTGGTGACGGCCGAGCGGGACCGGCCGATGCGGGCAGCGAGCACCTCATGGGTGACGCCGAATTCCTCCAGCAGCTGCTGATAAGCCGCCGCCTCTTCCAGCGGGTTGAGCTGCACGCGGTGGATGTTCTCCAGCAGCGCGTCGCGCAACATCGACTCGTCCGCGGTCTCCCGGATGATCGCGGGGATGACGGTGAGACCGGCCTCCTGCGAAGCGCGCCACCGGCGTTCGCCCATGACGAGCTGAAACTTGTCGACCCCCGGCTCGATCCGACGCACCACGATCGGCTGCATCAGACCGAATTCCTTGATCGAATGCACCAGCTCGCCCAGCGCCTCCGCCTCGAACACCTGGCGCGGCTGCTTCGGGTTGGGTTCGATCTGCTCCGGCGGAATCTCGCGATACACCGCGCCGCCGGACGCGAGGTCTTCCTCCGCCGGGTCGGGGACCCGATGCAGATAGGCCGACGCGGGCTGCGGCCCGATCGGATCCAGACCGATGACGCTGGCCGCTTGACTGCTGAGCCCCGGCGCAGTCGCCGGTCCCGTCGGGATCAACGCGGCAAGACCGCGTCCTAGCCCACCCTTCTTCGCCTGACTCATCGGTCCACTGACCCCTTCCTCGTTCCGCCACCACACCCGGTCTCATCGACCTGGCACGTATTGCGCCAGATCACTCCGCGCCTTCGGCGACCCGCACCACCGAGCGCGCCGCCATTTCCCGTCCGGCATCGAGGTAGCTCATTGCGCCTCGGGAGCCTGGATCATAATCGAGCACCGTCATGCCGTAGCCCGGTGCCTCGGAGACCTTCACGCTGCGCGGGATCACCGAACGCAGCACCACGTCACCGAAATGACCGCGGACCTCCTCGGCGACCTGATCGGCCAGCTTGGTCCGGCCGTCGTACATCGTGAGAATCACGGTGGAGACATGCAGTTCGGGATTGAGGTGCGCCTGCACCAGACCGATATTGCGGAGCAACTGACCAACACCCTCCAGCGCGTAGTACTCGCACTGGATCGGGATCAGCACCTCCTTCGCCGCGACCATCGCGTTGACGGTCAGCAGGCCGAGCGAAGGCGGGCAGTCGATCATCACGTAGTCGATGTCGTACCCGGCGATATTCGCCTCCTGGATGGCGGCCTTGAGCCGGCCTTCCCGAGCCACCATCGACACCAGCTCGATCTCGGCGCCGGCCAGATCGATGGTCGCCGGAATGCAGAGCAGGCGTTCGTTGTGCGGACTCTGCTGGATCGCGTCCTTGACCGACACCTCGCCGATGAGGAGTTCGTAGCTGGACGGGACACCCGAGTGGTGCTCGATACCGAGGGCGGTGCTGGCATTGCCCTGCGGGTCCAGATCGATCACGAGGACCGTCATCCCCTGATGCGCCAGAGCAGCCGCGAGATTAACCGCGGTGGTCGTCTTGCCGACGCCGCCCTTCTGATTGGCGATGGTGATGATGCGTTGCTCGTGCGGTTTCGGCACTGTCACCTTTCCTGGATGCAGTATCTGGCTAGCGCGTTGAGCTTCGGCCGCGATCGGGGTCTCGCTGGGGGAGATGTTCCCGAACGGCGTGCTCCCGAATGTCTCCGCGTCGAAATTGCTGGAGTCCAGCATTCCCGGCACGCGCGACGTAGTTTCCCGTGAAACATTCGCCGGACCGCTCGACATAGACAGCTCCTAACCCGAGAAACTCAGATCACGTGCGGCCGACGGAGCGTCGGCGCCGTGTCATCAAACAAGCTGTGTCGGATCGAACATGATGCCCAACCGGGTTCGCGGCGCCCGATCGACCGAGCGGAGCCCTCGCCGCTGTCAACACCAGATCCTCCGTGGCACCTACGCTCACGCCCGACGTCCACTAGCTTGCCAGCCCTGAGCGGGATAAGAAAGCTGAATCGCGGCAACGGACGAAGGACACGCGAATCTGTCCATATTCAGCCACCGATACCCGATGTTTCACATGAAACCCCGCACCCGCCAAGGGGGTTACGGGGGACACCGGGGCTCGTCGGGTCCGATGTTTCATGTGAAACCGTTGTCGGCGTGGGGAGCTGGGGCGCGCGACCAATACGTCAGTGTGACGTATCTCCGGCAGGGTCCTGCGCCCTCCGTCGGACCGGGATGTGCGCGCCGAGATCGAATTGCCCACGGCCACTAGAGCAGTACGGGTACGACTCCGTAGTCGAGCGGCTCGAAGAATCGCGGGTTGCATCGACGGACCTGATCACCCCGAGATGATCGAGTCGCCCAGTCGAGTCGCCCAGTCGAGTCGCCCAGTCGAGTCGCCCAGTCGAGTCGCCCAGTCGAGTCGCCCAGTCGAGTCGCCCAGTCGAGTCGCCCAGTCGAGTCGCCCAGTCGAGTCGCCCAGTCGAGTCGCCCAGTCGAGTCGCCCAGTCGAGTCGCCCAGTCGAGTCGCCCAGTCGAGTCGCCCAGTCGAGTCGCCCAGTCGAGTCGCCCAGTCGCGCGGGTGTCATTCTCGTGCTTGCGCTCGCCAGAACAACCGCGCTCCTTCTCAGGGGGGATGGGGCGGGGGGCGGCCACTATGTCGCGATTGGATTCACGTGAAACAGACACATCGGCGGATGGATCGGGTTGATGCGCTGATGCGGAGCTTCCTCCGTTCGGTGCCCAAGCGATTTCCGTAGGCAAGGTGAGGGCAGCGGGCCGTCCCAACGGACAACACTTGTTCGCGGGATTGGGAGAGTGCTGGCGGCTATCCAGATGTCGGCGGGCACGCCATCGCGCGATGTTTCATGTGAAACCGAGCCCTCGTGGGGTCCGCCCGGCTCGGTCATCTGGCGGGTGGCGAGTGACCCACTGTGGTCCAGAGGAACCGGCGCGGTAAGGAGGGGAGCGTGTATCTATCGCGCGAGAGCGCACCCGCGCAAGCGCGTCCGCCGTCCGAGGGCAAGTCCTATGTGGCCCTCAGCCCGCGAGTCATTCGACTGTCCGAGTGGCTGCCGAATGCTCGCCGGGCAAAGCGGATCGACCGACGCCCCTCCCGACGGAATCGGATCCCCTGCAGGGCGGGCGCGAAAGTCTCCGAGTCGCTTCACGTGAAACCTCGACTGGTCGCTCCACCCGGATCGCCTGCGCGATGTCTGCATGACGGGTGCGGGCGAGAAGGGCCGGGCGGCCGGGGGGAGGGGGTCAGCACCAGGTCGGTGTTGGATGGATTGCTAGCGCGGAATTCAGATTTGTTCTGTCCGTAGTTGAGACGGTTGCCCACTTCTCTTCGGTTCCTCTGCTACCCCAGAGGATGAGGCGCCACTCAATGATTCACGTGAAACCTTGGCCCGGGCGGCCGACAGAGCTTCATGCACGCGAGCCAAGGCGCTCCCGTCTACGCGGTCCCGTTCCCTTGTGAAAAGCTCGCGCAACTCCTCCGTCCGCACCCACTCGGGTGGCTCCTCGTTCACGAACTCGACTCACGACAGACTCGCACCAGATGGAACCTCGACCCAACAGTTCGTCGTCCACGACGATCCAGTCGCCACGGGAATCCTGCTGGGTTCCCAGCCACGGTTCGTCCCATTCGAAGGCCTGCCTGGGATACCGGGTACGCCGACCGCCCATCGGACGCTGATCGGGTGCCGGCATCGCTTTCGTCCTTCGGGGAACAGCCAACGATGATTCACGTGAAACCTCCGCCTCCCGCGGAACCGAGCTTCGAAGCAGACTTCGTTCCTGCGAACGAAGATCGGCCCCTCACGAAACAGCTCGAGCAACCGAGCGAACGACAGTGGAACCTCCGCGTCCGCTCGCGGAAAGTCCGCAAGTCACTGCACGGCTAGTCGCCCACCATCCGGCGCTGGCACCCCATCTGCGGATCGCGCGCCCCCCATGTCTGCCCGAGTTCAGCAAAGAGGACGGAGCAATGGGATGGGACGGAACGCGCCTGCGCTACTCGCGAAACCCCGATCCATCCACTCGACTGCAGCCCCCGCACGCGACCCCCGCAATGCGGAAACGTCGCCGACCGGACGAGATCGAGTGCGCTACCGATGCAGGAGCAGACCGCCCACGACGAAAAGACTCGGGACCCGAACAGCGGACGCAGCTGCACAGTCCTGAAGTCACGCACGCGAATGTCTCCGCCCGGCCTTGCGCCACCGTCGTCGTCTACCGCGCAGCGTTCAGGAGTCGCGCCCCGTCCTATCCGGTCGAATCCCGTTCGCCCCACTTCGTTCGCCCCGCCGCACCCATTGGCCTACCCGGTCGCACCCCGTTCACCCCGCCGCACGGTTCTCGCCCCGCCGCGCCCCTCGGTCCTACGCGGTCGCGTCCCGCTCTCCACTTCGTTCGCCCCGCAGTGCCCCTCGGCCCTACCTGGGTCGCATCCCGTTCGCCTCGCCGCGGTTCTCGTCCCGCCGAGCCCTCGCCCCATGCCCCGTCTCGCCGCCCCGCCTCTCGGCCCTACGCGGTCGCGTCCGTGGAACGTGGACCGCCGCCTGTCGCGCCCCGCACCTTCGACCGCCGCCCACCGTGCTCGCCCGTATCATCGACCGCCGCGCCCTGCCGTCCCCATTGCCCGCCGCGTCCCATCGACCGCCGCGCCCCGTCGACCGTCGCGCCCTCGCACTACGCGCCCCCGCACCTCACCAGCGCCCCCCGCACCGTCACCGCGCCCCCCGCACCGTCACCGCGCCCATCGCACCGTCACCGCGCCCAATGCACCCGCACCGCGCAAAGGCGTGATCGGGCAGTAGGGATTTAGGCATGGGCGAAGCCACTTCGATCCGGGGTCGTGGGCACCGACGTGGCGAGATCGGGTGCGGCCACTATCGCGGACAGCGCAGTAACGTCGGAGTAGCCCTGTCGGGGACGCAGCGCATCCGATCGCCACGCCAATCGCGTCACGCCCCTCGCGGTCGGCGCGCACGTCGCGGCTGATGACCGTACGCCGGACTCGTCGAGAACGTCACGCACGTCGCAGCCCGCCCGCCCATCGAGGCGACCTAGGTAGGGCGAGCTGCGCACCCGCCCGCAGGTCGGTCAGCTCCGCAGCGGGCGCGAGCATGGCGGCGGGTTGGGGTGAAAGGGAAGTCGAGCGCCGGCAGGATCGAGTAGCCTGCATCGCACCCGCACCGCGCGCATCGCACCTCACCGCACCACGCGCCCAGCCCGCACGTCCGCGGCACATGACGCACGACGAACTCGGCGAGGGCCGTCATGCACGTCGTACCCAGCCCGCCATCGAGGCGACCTAGGTAGGGCGAGCTGCGCACCCGGGCACCCGCCCGCAGGTCGGTCCGCTCCGCAGCGGGCGCGTGCATGGCGGCGGACGCGGGTTGCGGTGAAAAGAAGTCGGGCACCGGCAGGATCTAGTAGCCGCTGTCGGCGATGGCGGCGCACCCGATCTCGCCACGGCACCTCGGTCATGAGCAGTGCCACGATCCCGGATCTGAAGCGGCTTCGTCGTGCCTGAATCTCTTCTGCCCGATCACGCCTTCGGTACCGACGTAACGACAACCCGGCGACCGGGACGACCCAGGGGTGAACTCGTGCGTGAGGTGCGTCGCAGCCGGCGGCGTCCGATGCCGGGAGCCGGATATCGAGTTATAGTGACGGGGTCGCGAAAAACGATGTGCTGGCGGGTTCTTCGCCGCGCGTCGCGCATACAACGATTCAGTGGGTTCTGATCGTTGAGCGTCTCCTTGCTGAGGCCGGACATTCTGTTTGCGCTCCAGCACTGACCATCGCCGACGCGGGTCGGCGCAACGGAGGAGCGCAGTATGCGGAAGACCATCGCCATTGTCGGAGCAGGGTTGGGCGGGCTGACGCTCGCGCGGGTGCTGCAGGCGCACGGCGCCGACGCGACGATCTATGAGGGGGAGGCTTCGGCGCAGGCCCGTGCGCAAGGCGGCCTGCTCGACATCCATGAGGACACCGGACAGGTGGCACTTCAGGCGGCCGGCCTGTACGACGAGTTCCGCACTCTGGTCCGCCCGGGCGAGGATGCCAAGCGTGTGGTCGACCTGCACGGCACGATTCTGTTCGACAAGCCGGCGGATCCCGGTACGGCTCAGCCGGAGGTGGACCGTGGCGAACTCCGGCAACTGCTCATCGACTCGCTGACGCCCGGGACGATCAGGTGGGGCCACAAGCTCGAATCGGTCCGGCAGCGTCCGACGGGCGGATATGACCTCGGCTTCGCGACGGGTTCCACCGCGCGCGCCGACATCGTGATCGGCGCGGACGGTGCCTGGTCGAAGGTGCGCCCGCTGCTCACCTCCGCGGAACCGCGCTACAGCGGCATCTGCTTCATCGAGATCGCCGTCGCCGCAGAGAACGAGCACTGTCGGGAGAGTGTGGCCGCGATCGGCAGCGGCACGCTGATGGCGGTCGCGCCGGGCCGAGGCATCATCGCCCACCGCTATGCCGACGGACAGGTGCGCGGCTACGTGGCGTTGAACAAGCCCGAGGAGTGGATGAAGTCGATCGACTTCGAGAACCCGTCCGCCGGCCTCCGCCGAGTGGCCGACGAGTTCGACGGCTGGTCGCCACTGCTCACCGCCTTCGTGTCGGAGAGCGACGCGCAACCGTGGCTTCGACCCATCTACGCACTCCCGGTCGGGCTCGCATGGGAACGAGTGCCTGGGGTGACACTCCTCGGCGACGCCGCACATCTGATGTCGCCGTTCGCCGGCGTGGGCGCGAACCTCGCCATGTACGACGGCGCGGACCTGGCGAATGAGCTGATTACGCAGCTCGACACCGAGGTCGCGCTCAAAGCCTACGAAGAGCGACTGTTCCCGCGTAGTAGCGACGCCGCCGACCGCTCGGCACAGAACCTGGAAACCTTCTTCGGCCGAGAAGCACCGCGGAGCGTGGTCACGCTGTTCGACCACCCGTGAGTCACGTGACAGTTCGCAAACAATGCTTCGGCTGCATCGACGGTGCAGTAGCCCGGCAACACAGTGGTCAGGCCGTACCCAACCCCCTGTACGAGTCCACGCCCTGCCCCTTGTCGCCGACACATCCGGAAGGACGCCGACCAAGCGGCAGCAACCCAATTCGGTGACCGCCCCTACTTCCCCTTGCGCGTACGCCCGCGCACCCCGTCCGCCCGCTTCGCCGCCCGGGCTTCTTTCCGGGCGGCGGCGTGTTCGCTGCGACGTTCCGCGCGGGGGAGGCGTTCGGCACTGATGACGAGGGTGGGAGTGGAGACGAGTCCGGCGCCGCAGGCGAGGACCTGGGTGTGGCCGGCGCCGATGCGATCCAGGGCGGCGGCGTCGCGCTCGAGTTCTTCGGCGGCGCTGACGCCTTTGAGGGCGAGCATGTGGCCGTGGTCGCGGAGCAGCGGGAACGACCACTGGGTGAGTTTGGCGAGCGGGGCGACGGCGCGGGAGGTGACGACGTCGGCGCCACCAGCCTCCTTCATGACGCCGGACTGTTCGGCTCGGCCGCGGACGACGGTGACGTCGAGTCCGGCCGCTTCGATGAATTCGCTGAGGAAGATGGTGCGCCGCAGCAGCGGTTCGACCAGGGTGATGCGCAGGTCCGGGCGCGCGATCGCGAGCGGGATGCCGGGCAGTCCGGCGCCGCTGCCGATATCCACCACGGACGCGCCTTCGGCGATCAGTTCACCGATCACGGCGCAGTTGAGGATGTGCCGATCCCAGAGGCGAGGCACCTCGCGCGGACCGATCAGGCCGCGTTCCACGCCCGCGGTGGCGAGCGCCGCGCAATACTGCCGGGCGAGATCGAGTCGCTCACCGAACACGACCGCGGCGGCCGCGGGTGGTTCCAGCTCGGCAGGCAACGCGGTGGTTCCACCGAGATCTCGTTCCACGTGAAACATCCTTCCGAACTCGTCAGGGAGACAAACAGGGACCACCACGCCGGACACGAACAAGGCCCCCGATCCGAAGACCAGAGGCCCTATCCCACCACTACCGTCAAAGTGACGAAATACGCCGTCCCCTAACGATATCCGGCCAACGGCGCACGGCTTCGCTCAGGACGGAACGACGACCACGTGCCGGTTCGGCTCGACGCCTTCGCTCTCGCTCTCGACGCCGTCGATCGCCGCCACCGCGTCGTGCACGATCTTGCGCTCGAACGGGGTCATCGGCGCGAGCGATTCCGGCGCACCCGATTCCAGCACGCGCTGCGCGGCGGCGGTGCCGAGCGCGCTCAGGTCTTCCCGGCGCTTGGCGCGCCAGCCGGCCACGTCCAACATGAGCCTGCTGCGCACGCCGGTCGCCTGCTGCACCGCGAGCCGGGTCAGCTCCTGGAGCGCGTCCAGCACTTCACCGTTGCGACCGACCAGCTTCGACAGATCACGGCCGCCGTCGATGCTGACGATGGCACGGTCACCCTCGACGTCGAGGTCGATATCCCCGTCGAAGTCGAGCACGTCGAGCAACTGCTCGAGGTAGTCGCCCGCGATCTCACCCTCTTCGATGAGAGCTTCCTCCGCGTCGTTCACGACATCGTCGGCGTCCGTTCCGGCGTTCACCATCGTCGTCGCCACTGTGGCGTCCCCTCCGTCGGTCTCAACTGTCATTTGGGTTTCCTTCATCTGCTCATCACGCTCGCCGGGCGCTCGCCGCCGGACGGTGCGCGATCAAAGGGTTGCTCAGCGTGGTGGCCGCGCCCGGCCACCGAAGTGTGATCAGCGTCTGCGCTTCTGGTTCGCCCGGCCGCGGTTGCCCGGCCGCTTCTGCCCGCCCGGTCGGCGCTGGCCCGCAGCCTTGCTGGGGGTCTTCGCGGTGCCGTTGGTCGACGGCGCACCCTCGACAGCATCCTCGACGGAGTCCGCCCCGGGACTCGACTTCTTCTTCACATTGACCGGCTTGGCCCCCGGCTTGGGCGCGTTCTGTGCCCGCTGTTCCAGCTTGGCCAGCTTCTTCTCTTCCTCTTCCTTCTCCATGCGGCCGAAGACGAGGTGCTGCTGCCCGTAGGTCCAAATGTTGTTGGAGACCCAGTACAGGAGGATGGCGATCGGCAGGAACGGGCCACCGACGAGCACACCGAGCGGGAAGACCCAGAGCGCGAGCTTGTTCATCATCGCGGCCTGCGGGTTCGCCGCCGCCTCCGGCGTCTGCCGCGCGACCGACGCGCGCGCGTTGAAATGCGTTGCGAGACCGGCGATTATCATCAGCGGGATGGCGACGAGCGCGATGTTCAGCTTGCTCGGCAGGCCGAGTCCGTGGATCGCGAAGGCCTGCAGCTCGGTGTTCGGGATGGTGATGAAGGCCGAGATCGGCGCGCCGAAGATCCGGGCGCTCAGGAACGACTGCACATCGGCGGCGTTGAACACGTAGTTCGGCGTGTTCGCGTTCTCCGCGATCGACATACCCAGCTGGCCGAAGCCGTGGCCGGTCCGGTTGAACGAGCGCAGCACGTGGAACAGGCCGAGGAACACCGGCACCTGGGCCAGGATCGGCAGGCAGCCCATCAGCGGGTTGAAGCCGTGGTCCTTCTGCAGCTTCTGCATCTCGACGGCCATCTTCTGGCGGTCGTTCTTGTACTTCTTCTGCAGCTCTTTGATCTGCGGCTGCAGTTCCTGCATCTGTTTGGTGGTGCGGACCTGCTTGACGAACGGCTTGTAGAGCAGCACACGCAGCGTGAACACGAGGAACACGACGGCCAGTGCCCAAGCGATGCCGCTGTCTTTACCGAGACCGGGCACCAACGCGAAAACCCGATGCCAGAACCACAAGATCCAGGACACCGGATAATAAATGAAGTCGAGCACGGCTCTATGCACTCCCGTCGTTCGTATCGCCGATCACCGCGCGCGGTGATCCTTTCCAAGCGTTCGGCTCCGACACCGGGCCGGTCTGCAGGTCGGTTTCCTGCGACGCCGGATCGGTGGCTGCCTCGGTTCCTGGTGCGGTGCGAACGGTGCTTCGCTTCCGCTCCGGAACCGGGTCCCACCCACCAGGGTGCCAGGGCGCACATTTGGCCAGTCGCACGGCCGCCAATCCGAGGCCGATGAACAGCCCGCGCGTCCGTAACGCGGTGACCGCGTACTCGCTGCAGGTCGGGGTGAAACGGCACACCGGCATGCGGGTGGGGGAGACGTAGGTCCGATACAACTCGATCAGGAAGATCAGCGCGTTCGCCGGTAGCCGGCCGATCGTGGCGGTGCGGCTCATACCGTGCCGACCCCGAGTTTGTGCAGCGCGGCGCGCATCTGGCGCAGCAGTTCCGCCGAAGGAGCATGCGCCGCGCCGGGCAGGGCGCGGATGACGACATCGGTGTCGCTGGGCAACTCCGAGATCATCTGGTGGCACATATGACGCAGGCGGCGGGCGACGCGGTGTCGAATCACCGCGTTGCCCACCGCCTTGCTGACGATCAACCCGAAGCGTGGTCCACCGACGCGGATCGACGCTCCGGCCGGATCACCATCGCGTTCCTTCATGTCCACCACTCCGTCATACCCGTGCGTCAGCACGGGGGGATGGCTGGAGTGGGTATAGACATGCACGACCAGATCGCGCCTCCCGATTCGCTGGCCGCGGCGCACCGTCCGGGAGAAGTCGGCACGATGATGCAACCGATACGGCTCAGGCAACACCCGAGCGTCCGCGAGCGAGGATCAGGCAGTGAGTTCGGCGCGGCCCTTGCGGCGGCGCGCCGAAACGATGGCGCGACCGGCACGGGTGCGCATCCGGAGACGGAAGCCGTGGACGCGCGCCCGACGACGGTTGTTCGGCTGGAACGTCCGCTTGCCCTTGGCCACGGTCAACACTCCTCGAGTCAGTGGGCACCAGTCGGTACCCGAAGCTTTTTCGGTGATACAGGTATTCGCGATGAATCACAGGTCCGGTCATCATCGGCGCGTCGGTCTTGGCGCACAGTCGGTCGATATCGACCTACCCGCGGTCAGCACAAGACCGCCACCGCACCAAAGGGTGACTGTACGAGGGTACTGATCGGCTCCGAACGGGTCAAACTCGGCCCACCCCTGCGCGGCCGTCCACTCGACCAGCACAAACCCCGCACGACCGGGATCCAGCGCTGTGCACATCACGGCCAAGGCCTGTGAGTATCACCGTGAGTTCGTCCACACCCCTAGCCACGCCCGAGCCCGGCCACCAGCTATGTTGCTCATCGTTAGCTACAGAACCGCAGGTCAACGCCTTATCGCGCGGCCGCGCAAGCGCATTTCACAACTCCCCAGGGTTCTCCACATCTGTGGATAATTGTGTGGAAAGACCCCTGGAGTGGCATATTCGTAGGGCCGACGGTGCCACGCCGCCGCCCGGAATGGGGATCTGGGCAGCGTCCGAACCGGTTACGGACGTACGCAGGATCACGGTACCGACCCGAGCATGGTCGTCGCCATCACCTCCCCGCGTGCCCCGGCCGTCTGCTCCTATCGACCTACTTCCGGGGAGGAAACTGCATGGACGACGAGCAGAACGTGTTGGCCACGGTGTGGCCCGAGGTAGTTGCCGAGCTGACCACCGGCTCACCGGACGGCGCCATTCCGCCGGTGACCCGAGCCCAGCAGGCCTGGCTGAAACTGGTCAAGCCGCTGACGGTGGCGCAGGGCTTCGCCCTGCTCTCGGTACCTTCCTCGCTGGCTCAGGAAGCCATCGAACGCGATCTGCGCGAACCGATCCTGCGATCGCTGGCCCGGCGACTCGGCCCGCAGGTGGAAGGACTCGGCGTGCGCATCGCTGCGCCGACGGCCCCCGCCGCCGATCGCGCGGGCAGCAACCCCCGGCACGCCAGGATGACGAGCCGGCCGGAACGGGCCAGGGACAACGGTCCCCGCGACAACGGTCCACTCGACAACGGACGCAGGGACAACGGTCCCCGGGAGAACGGGCATCCCCAACCGGGTTACCCCGGCACCGAGTACCAGGGACGCAACGACTACCCCGCCCCGCGCTACGCCCAGCCGAACGACTACGCCCCCGAATACGCGGGCGGCGCCGAGTACACCGATACCGAGTACGCGCCCGAGTACCCGCCCGCCGCCGAGTACGACCGGCCGGACTATCCCCGCGACGACTACCAGGGTCAGGACGACTACCCGGCGCACACCGAGTTGCCGCCGCGGCGCGAACCCGCGCCCGCCGCCCGCCGCGAACCGGGACTACCGCCGCGGCGCGAATCCATCCCGCCCGGCCAGGAGTCGCTGTTCACCCCCGATCCCGGTCCCGCCACGATGCGCGGACCGGTGCGCGCGCCGGTGCGGGAGGCGGCACCGGCCGAGGATCCCGGCCTGGCGGCCGCGCACGAGTCGGTGCGCGAATCCGACAACCCCCGCACCGAGCACGACGACGAGCCCGTGGTCAACGTGCGCAATTCCTGGCCGACCTACTTCACCAAGTCGCAGGAGACCTCGGCGCCTGCCACGTCGTCGGCCAGCCTCAATGCGAAGTACACCTTCGAAACGTTCGTCATCGGGGCGTCCAACCGGTTCGCGCACGCCGCCGCGGTCGCCATCGCGGAGGCGCCGGCCCGGGCATATAACCCGCTGTTCGTTTGGGGCGCTTCGGGTTTGGGGAAGACGCACCTACTACACGCGGCGGGCCACTACGCCCAGCGGCTGTTTCCCGGCATGCGGGTGAAGTACGTCTCGACCGAAGAGTTCACCAACGACTTCATCAACAGCCTGCGCGACGACCGCAAGGTGGCGTTCAAGCGCCGCTACCGCGAGACCGACATCCTGCTGGTCGACGACATCCAGTTCATCGAGGGCAAGGAAGGCATCCAGGAGGAGTTCTTCCACACCTTCAACACCCTGCACAACGCCAACAAGCAGATCGTCGTCTCCTCCGACCGCCCGCCCAAGCAGCTGGCCACGCTGGAAGAGCGGCTGCGGACCCGGTTCGAATGGGGCCTGATCACCGATGTGCAGCCGCCCGAACTGGAGACGCGCATCGCCATCCTGCGTAAGAAGGCCAGGATGGACCGGCTGGATGTGCCGCACGATGTGCTGGAACTGATCGCCAGCCGGGTCGAGCGCAACATTCGCGAGCTGGAGGGCGCGCTCATCCGGGTGACCGCGTTCGCCTCGCTCAACGGTCAGCCGCTGGATCTGCCGCTGGCCGAGGTGGTGCTGCGCGATCTGATGCCCGACACCGCGGCGCTGGAGATCAACGCGGCCACGATCATGGCGGTCACCGCCGAGTACTTCAACACCACGCTCGAGGAGCTCACCGGCCCGGGCAAGGCCCGTCCGCTCGCGCAGGCGCGCCAGATCGCCATGTACCTGTGCCGTGAGCTGACCGACCTCTCGCTGCCCAAGATCGGGCAGGCGTTCGGCCGCGACCACACCACGGTGATGTACGCGGAGAAGAAGGTCCGCAAGGAGATGACCGAACGGCGCCGCGTCTACGACCAGGTGCAGGAACTGACCGCGCGGATCAAACAGCGCTCCCGCTGAAGTATCCACAGCCCTGTCGGCCGGATCGGCTCGCTGAGTTTTACTAACACCTGTGCACCGCCTCTGACCAGGGGCGGTGCACTTTTTTGCCCTGTGGATTCCTCGAGGAATCCTTGTGGAGTCCTCGAGGAATCCACCGGTTTGTGCACCGATCGGCTAACAGGTGTGGGGATGGGTGTCGCGGCGTCCGCTAACAGGGCTCGATCCACAGTTTCCCCAACCCATCTTGCGCACAGGGGCTGACCAGCCAAGAGGCCCGCATCGGGTTGTGGAATCCTCGAGGAGTCCATGTGGAGTCCTCGAGGATTCCTCGAGTTGTCCACTCCTCGGTACACACGTGTGAACAACCGGGTGAATTCGGTGGAACAACTCGAGGAGCACTCGAGGATGAATGTGGGACAACTTCGGAACTCCACAGACGCCGCTCGTTCATCCTCGAGACACGCACCGGTCATCCCCATGCCACCACGCCCGCTGACCAGCAGATTCGGCGTCAGAGCACAGATTCCACAGTGCCTACTACTACTTCAGTTCTTCTTCTAGAAGAACTCTCTTGAAAACAGGCTGTGTGGAAAGTCGGTTGGAGAGCTGCGGTCCGCGAGCACTCCCGTCCCCAGGCAAGGAGAAGGAGAGTGGATCCCTCATCGACCAACCTCGCCCGCACACCTATGCATCGCTCGCCGGCCCGAATCTGCGACACCCCCTTCGCGACAGTTCCTACTCGCACCCACCGACAAGTTCTCGACACACAGCGCACCGACCCCCGGAGGGTCGGACTAGGCCACGGGCGCAGTCGCGGGTACGGTTTGGTGTCGGTCGCCTGTGCCACACTTTTGATGGCGGCCGATCCAGCACCCTTCGCGAACCAAACGCTGATCGAGCCGAAAGGCTTGGAGGGACCAATGTCCGGCCACTGCACAACAGCTCACGGAACTGGGAGAGGACTGATCGGGCGATGGAGCTTGCAAGCATGAAGTTTCGGGTCGCCCGTGAGGACTTCGCGGAATCCGTTGCCTGGGTGGCACGTAGCCTCCCGTCCCGGCCTCCGGTCCCGGTGCTCGGCGGCGTGCTGCTCGTCGCCGACGACAGCGGGCTCACCGTCTCCGGTTTCGACTACGAGGTCTCCGCGCAGATGCGCGTCGCGGCCGAGGTCGCCGGTCCCGGCGAGGTCCT
Organism: Nocardia brasiliensis NBRC 14402; assembly: GCF_000308475.2. Classification (GTDB taxonomy): domain Bacteria; phylum Actinomycetota; class Actinomycetes; order Mycobacteriales; family Mycobacteriaceae; genus Nocardia; species Nocardia brasiliensis. The sequence continues at coordinate 24,534 of NZ_BAFT02000085.1, forward strand.
GGTGTCCGGCCGGCTGCTCGCCGACATCACCAAGGCGTTGTCGAACAAGCCGGTCGACGTATCCGTCGACGGCACCCGGGTGCTGATCTCCTGTGGCAGCGCGAAGTTCTCGCTGCCGACCATGCCGGTCGAGGACTATCCCCAGCTTCCCGAGGTCCCGCAGCAGACCGGTGAACTCGGTGTGGATGTCTTCGCGAGCGCGGTCGGCCAGGTCGCCGTCGCCGCGGGCCGCGACGACACGCTGCCCATGCTCACCGGCATCCGCGTCGAGATCGAGGGCGACAAGGTGGTGCTCGCGGCCACCGACCGCTTCCGGCTCGCGGTGCGCCACATCGAGTGGAAGCCCGCCAACGCCGACATCGAGACCGCGGTGCTCATCCCGGCCAGGACGCTGTCCGAGGCCGCCAAGACCCTCGGGGCCTCCGATGCCCCGGTGCAGCTGTCGTTGGGCACCGGCGCGGGTTCGGACGGGCTGCTCGGCATCGTGAACGCGGGCCGCCGCACCACCACCCGGCTGCTCGACGCGGAATTCCCCAAGTTCCGTCAGCTGCTGCCGAAGGAGCACACCTCCATCGCCACCCTCCAGGTGTCCGTGCTGACCGAAGCGATCAAGCGTGTCGCCCTGGTCGCCGAGCGGGGCGCGCAGGTGCGGCTGGAGTTCTCCACAGAGGGCCTGCAACTGTCCGCCGGTGGCGACGACGCGGGCCGCGCCGAGGAATGGCTGGAGGCCGATTTCCGCGGCGAATCCCTGACCATCGCGTTCAATCCGGGCTACCTCATCGACGGCCTGTCCGCACTGCACGCCGACCGGGTGACGTTCGGGTTCACCACGCCCAGCCGTCCCGCGGTGCTGCTGCCCGCCTCCGAAGAGGAGCCGCAGGCCCTCGATTCGGGTGCGTTCGCGGCGCTGGACAGCCCGTACATCTACCTGTTGATGCCGGTCCGGCTGCCGGGCTGAGCGCAGGTGCGTGATCGCGAACGGGGTTCGGCCGTCTGTGCTCGCCAGTTCTGGCGGCGGCACCGGCGGCCGGCCCTCGGCGGTCGTCCACAGCCACCCCCAAGCACCGTCGAACCGGTAGCGCGACTGCGCGATTCGCCGGGCCGAGGGTGGGCGAGGACACATTTCATCCACAGGCTCACGCAGTGCTGTGGATGGCCAGCAAACACCTCGGCACCTGCGCCGATGCTGGCCGCGCAGGTCGAATCTGCCGAACTCTTGCAGGCAGGAGCCAGATAGCGGATGTTCGTTCGAACGCTGTCCCTGCGTGACTTCCGTTCCTGGCATCATGCAGAACTCGAATTATCCCCAGGCCGAACGGTTTTCTTGGGATCGAACGGCAACGGCAAGACGAACCTGATCGAGGCGCTCGGCTACCTGGCCACCCTCGGGTCGCATCGGGTCGCCGCCGACGCGCCGCTGATCCGGATCGGCACCGAACGTGCCCGGATCGGCGCCTCCGTCGTCAACACCGGCCGGGAACTGCGCATCGACGTGGAGCTCAACCAGGGCACCGCCAATCGCGCCCAGATCAACCGGTCACCGGTCCGGCGGACCCGCGAGATCCTCGGCATCCTGCAGACCGTGCTGTTCGCGCCCGAGGACCTCGCCCTGGTCCGGGGCGACCCGGGCGAGCGCCGCCGGTTCATGGACGAGTTGTGCACCACCCGCCTGCCCAGGTTGGCCGCGGTACGCAGCGATTACGACCGCGTGCTGCGGCAACGGTCCGCACTGTTGAAATCCGCTGGGCGCCAAGCCAGGTCGAAGGCGGATCTGAGCACCCTGGACGTGTGGGACGGGCACCTGGCCACGCACGCGTCGGTGCTGCTCGCGCACCGGCTGCAGCTGGTGCACGAGCTGTATCCGTACCTCGCCACGTCGTACGCCTCGATCGCGCCCGAATCCCGGCCTGCCACAATCGGTTACCGCAGTGCCAGCCTGCCGCCCGAATTCCTCGATCCCGCAAGGGAACCCCAGGCCGACGACACCGAAGCGCTGGAGGCGGTGCTGTTGCGCGAACTCGCGGCGGCCCGGCCCCGGGAGCTGGAACGTGGTGTGTGCCTGGTCGGTCCGCACCGCGACGAACTCGACCTGAATCTCGGCAGCGCGCCGGCCAAGGGGTTCGCCAGCCACGGGGAATCCTGGTCCTACGCGCTGGCGCTGCGGCTCGCCGCGTTCGAGCTGTTGCGCGCCAACGGATCCGAACCGGTGCTGCTGCTCGACGACGTGTTCGCCGAACTCGACCGGCGTCGGCGTACCGCGCTCGCCGCGGTCGCGGCCGGTGCCGAACAGGTGCTGATCACGGCCGCGGTGCCGGAGGATGTGCCGGCCGAGTTGGCCGCGGTGCCGCTGCGGGTGGAGACGAACGGTGGACCGGACGGGCGTACCTCACAGCTCGGCGAACCGGCCACACCTGCCCAGTGACAAGCGCTTTCGTGTCCCCGCGTGCGCGCGAAAGGCAAACACATTCGAATTTCTGCACAGGTTTTCCTGTTATCAACAGGTTCCTGTGGAGAACTCGCCGACCGGAATGTCCGCGGTCGTTCGACGCTGTTCGCCGCCCGGTCTGCGTCGGTGCCCTGTCGTAGAGTGACTCAGGCCGTGACCGACGAGAACGTGAGGAGCCTTGGTGACCGATCCGCAGCAACCGGGCGCCGAACCGGCAGGTCCAGAGCCGGAGTTACGCGGTATCGACCTGGCCAGGCGCGCGCTCGAGGAGGCCCGCGCGGCGGCGAAGGCGAGCGGTAAATCCGTCGGGCAGGGGCGTTCCTCGCCGCAGCGCCGCCTCCGGACCGGCACCCGGCGCCGGTCCGGCTGGTCGGGTGCGGGGCCGGACCAGCGTGATCCCCAGACCTTCGCGGCGCTGACCGGCGCGCTGGCCAAGAGCCGCGGCTGGTCGGCCAAGGTCGCCGAGGGCATGGTGTTCGGGCGCTGGGCGGGGGTGGTCGGCGAGGACATCGCCGCGCACGCCACGCCGATCACCCTGAAGGACAACGTGCTGAGCATCGCCGCCGAGTCGACCGCCTGGGCAACGCAGTTGCGCATGTTGCAGAGCCAGATCCTGGCGAAGATCAATGCCGCGGTCGGTCCCGGCGTGGTGACCTCGCTGAAGATCACCGGCCCCGCGGCGCCGAGTTGGCGCAAGGGGGAGCGCCATATCAGGGGTCGCGGCCCGCGCGACACCTACGGATAGCCCGCCGCGTTCCACGTGAAACGGTGCCGGATCGCGCGCCGGGACAACCGATTTCGTCAATGTGACGGAAGTTGGCCGAGTCCGGCGAACCGCGGGCGGTACGGACTAGGCTTTACCTGTCGTGCCCGCTCACGGGTTTTCGACGGGGGTTTTCGCAGCATCGTGGTCCGCACCGGTAACCCGCTGGCTACCGTCGCCGACCCGGAAACCGGTGGTGTGCCGAGGCGGTGTCCCCGGCGGTTCGGCGGGTACCGGGCGAGCACCGCCCGATTGCTCCCAGAGTCGAGCGAAAGCGTTAAAAGGCGGAACAGACTCGCGGCGGTCCGATTTCTCGCATTCACGGAGCTGTCAGGGGTGTCGTAGGTGCGTTGTAGGTTGGCTGTACCAGTAGGATGGTGACGTAACTAGCGGCGATCACCTTCGGCGCGTTCCGTACAGCTCGCGTGGCCCCACATTTCCCCGGTGGAATGGCCAGGGACCACCGTGTGCTGTGCAGTGCCTCGCCAGGAGGATCAGCAAGTAAGGAGAGCTACCGACCAGTGGCTGCCAACGACTCCAACGCATCGGGCTCGACCAACGCTAACTCGGGCAAGGCGGATTACGGCGCCTCGTCCATCACGGTCCTCGAAGGACTCGAGGCGGTCCGCAAGCGTCCCGGCATGTACATCGGTTCCACCGGTGAGCGTGGTCTGCACCACCTGATCTGGGAGGTCGTCGACAACTCGGTCGACGAGGCGATGGCCGGATACGCGTCCAAGGTCGAGGTGACCCTGCTCGCCGATGGCGGCGTCGAGGTGGTCGACGACGGCCGCGGTATCCCGGTGGCGATGCACGCCCAGGGCGTCCCGACCATCGAAGTGGTCATGACCCAGCTGCACGCCGGCGGCAAGTTCGACTCCGACTCCTACGCGGTGTCCGGTGGTCTGCACGGCGTCGGCATCTCCGTGGTGAACGCGCTGTCCTCCCGGCTGGAGGCGGAGATCGACCGCGACGGTTACCACTGGAGCCAGTCGTACAAGGACTCGATCCCCGGCAAGCTGGTGCAGGGCGAGGCGTCCAAGCAGACCGGTACCACGATCCGGTTCTGGGCCGACCCGGAGATCTTCGAGACCACGACCTACAACTTCGAGACGGTCGCGCGCCGACTGCAGGAGATGGCGTTCCTGAACAAGGGACTCACCATCACCCTCACCGACGAGCGGGTCAGCGAGTCCGAGATCACCGACGACGTGGTCAGCGAGACCGCGGAGGCGCCCAAGCATGCCGAGGCCGACGCCGCGGCGGCGCCGGTCGAGCACAAGGTCAAGACGCGGACCTACCACTACCCGGGTGGTCTGGAGGACTTCGTCCGCCACATCAACCGCACCAAGCAGCCGATCCACAACTCCGTCGTCGGGTTCACCGGCAAGGGCACCGGTCACGAGCTCGAGGTCGCGATGCAGTGGAACTCCGGCTATTCGGAGTCGGTGCACACCTTCGCGAACACGATCAACACCCACGAGGGCGGCACGCACGAGGAAGGCTTCCGCGCGGCGCTGACCACGGTGGTCAACAAGTACGCCAAAGACAAGAAGCTGATCAAGGAGAAGGACGGCAACCTCACCGGCGACGACATCCGCGAGGGTCTGGCCGCGATCGTCAGCGTGAAGGTCTCCGAGCCGCAGTTCGAGGGCCAGACCAAGACCAAGCTGGGCAACACCGAGGTCAAGTCGTTCGTGCAGAAGGCGTGCAACGAGCACCTCACGCACTGGTTCGAGGCCAACCCGGCCGACGCGAAGACCATCGTCAACAAGGCGGTCTCCTCCGCGCAGGCCCGGGTCGCCGCGCGCAAGGCGCGAGAGTTGGTGCGCCGCAAGTCCGCCACCGATCTCGGCGGCCTGCCGGGCAAGCTGGCCGACTGCCGGTCCAAGGATCCGAGCAAGTCCGAGATCTATATCGTCGAGGGCGACTCCGCCGGTGGCTCGGCCAAATCCGGCCGCGACTCGATGTACCAGGCGATCCTGCCGCTGCGCGGAAAGATCATCAACGTCGAGAAGGCGCGGATCGACCGAGTCCTCAAGAACAACGAGGTCCAGTCGATCATCACCGCCTTCGGCACCGGTATCCACGACGAGTTCGACATCGCCAAGCTGCGGTACCACAAGATCGTGCTGATGGCCGACGCCGACGTCGACGGTCAGCACATCGCGACGCTGCTGCTCACGCTGCTGTTCCGGTTCATGCGCCCGCTGGTCGAGCAGGGGCACGTGTATCTGGCCCAGCCGCCGCTGTACAAGCTCAAGTGGCAGCGTGCCGATCCCGAGTTCGCCTACTCCGACCGGGAACGCGATGGTCTGCTCGAGGCGGGTCT
>NZ_BAFT02000084.1 GCF_000308475.2 Nocardia brasiliensis NBRC 14402
CGCGCCGCGCATACGCCGGATCGGCTGCTCACCGGTGACACGGTCCGCGAGCGGGTCGCCACCGCCGAGAACGCGGGCTTCACCCTGGCGACCTTCGCGGATTCCATTCTGCCGCCCACGGATGTCCCGGGCCGGATCGACGCGGTCACCCGCGCGTCGTTCGTGGCGGCGACCACCAGCACGATCGGCCTGGTGCCCACCGTCGCCACCACCTATGCCGAACCGTTCCACACGTCTTCGCAGATCGCCACGCTCGACTACGCCTCCCGCGGCCGCGCGGGCTGGATCGCCGAAGGCGTCGACGACCAGCGCGCCGCACGCGCGTGGGGCCGCGCGACGGTAACCGGTGCCACCGAACTGGCCAGGGAGCAAAAGGATTCCATCGAGGTCGTACGACGACTCTGGGACTCCTGGGAGGACGACGCGGTGATCCGCGACTACCCCAACGGCCGCTTCCTGGACCGGAACAGGCTGCACTACATCGACTTCCGCGGCACGACCTTCGCGGTGAAGGGTCCGGCGATCGTGCCGCGACCGCCGCAGGGACAACCGGTGGTCTTCGGCGCGGACGGCGAGGTGGACGTGCGGCTGGTCGCCGCCGATTCCGTCGCGGCCGCGATCGAGGCGGCGCAGCGGTCACGGTCGGCGGGTACGCCGCTGACCTTCGCCGAGATCGACGTCACCCTGGACACCCCCACGGCGACCGCCGAGCAGCGCTTCGGCGCGGCTCCGTCCAGTTCCCCTGCCCGACTGACCTTTTCCGGTTCCGCGGCGGCGCTGGTCGATCTGCTCACCCATCTCAGCGGCCATCTGGACGGCGTGCGCCTGCACCCGGCGGTCATCGACGAAGACCTGCCGGTGCTCGCGCGGCAGGTGCTGCCCGCGCTGCTGCGCACGGGTGTCGCACATCGGCCGGTCCCCGGCTCGACCTTGCGCACCAATCTCGGGCTGGGTCGCCCGGTCAACCGCTACGCCGCGACGAACTAGACAGGAATCAACGCGATGACAGTCCCGCCGCGCCCGGACGCCCAGGTCCACTTCGGGGTGTTCTTCCAGGGCGTCAACCACACCACCATCTGGTCCGATCCGGCCAGCGGTTCCCAGATCGACTTCGAGACCTTCCGCCGGGTCGCGCAGACCGCCGAGCGCGGGCTGTTCGACGCGTTCTTCCTCGGCGAGGGCCTGCGCCTGCGGGAACAGGACGGCCGGATCCTGGAACTCGACATCGCGGGCCGGCCGGACGCGATCGCGCAGCTGGCCGCGCTGGCCGGCGTCACCCGGCATATCGGCCTGGTCGCCACGCAGAACACCACATACAACGAACCCGGCGATCTCGCGCGACGGCTGAGCG
>NZ_BAFT02000083.1 GCF_000308475.2 Nocardia brasiliensis NBRC 14402
GCCGTGCGGGATGGCGAAAGCCGTGCGGGATGGCGAAAGCCGTGCGGGATGGCGAAAGCCGTGCGGGATGGCGAAAGCCGTGCGGGATGGCGAAAGCCGTGCGGGATGGCGAAAGCCGTGCGGGACGGTGAGAGTCGCGCGGGATGGCGAGAGTCGCGCGGGATGGCGAATCCCGCGCGGGACGGTGAGATCGCACGGGGTGGCAAAGATCGCGCGGGGCTATGAAAACCGCGCCGCAGCCACCGGGCGTGGCTGGCGCGACCTGGCGTGGCTGGCGCCACCTGGCGCTATCCGGCGCGGCGGCCGCGCGGTTTGGTAGCCGTAGCGCGTGCCGCGCAGGTTTCGTCGTCCCGCGCGCGTGTCTGTTGAACGACACACGCGCGGGGTGGCGAGGGTCGCGCGGCAGCCACCGGGTGCGGCTGGCGCTGCCCGGTGGGGCAGCGGCTACTCGGCGTGGCTGCCGCTACCGGCATGGCTTGCGCTATCGGGTGCGGCAGCCACGTGGTTGGGTGGGGAGGCGATCAGGGGAGGACAGCGCAGGCAGGGCCCAGGTTGATGCCGGTGCCGACGTTGATTTGGCCGCGGCGGACGTAGGCCTCGAAGTCGTCGCCGTCGGAGAGTTCGAGGGCTACGAGCTTGTGCGGGCCCTTGCGGTCGGGGATCCACGTGGTGCGCGCGATGCCGGACGCGTCCGCGACGATCTTGCCCGGCCGGAACTGCTTGTGGTCCGCGGTCCGCGGATCGTCGCCGATCTGATCGAGCATGCCGATCGTCGTGCCCGGATCGGTGGTGATGGTTACTTCGTACGAGCAGCCGGTGCCAAGGGCGTCCGAACTGCCGAAGCTCTGCCCCTGCTCGATATGCATATTCGTGACTGCCGCCCCGGCTTGTGGTGCGGCGAGCGCGATCGTCGCAGCAAGCGCACCGAGCGTCGCCATCGTGGTGGCGACGACTCTGTTGGATTTAAACACGTTGAAATGCTCTCTCTAGCAATGGAATCCCCCGGTTGGAGTAGCGACGGGCGGCGCATGGGCCGATCCGCACACTCATCCCATCCTTGCTTTTCGGCTTCCGGAGTTCAACTCCAATTCTGTTCTGCGGTGGGGGTTCGGGGTTGCAGGGGGCGCAATGTGGTGCTGCCGAATAAGTGTGGTGGTCTTTGCGGTCGGTTCTTGCGTTTGGGGTGGTTGGCTGGCTGCCGAAGTTCTACCGGCTCAGTTCGGTGTGCCTGCCTCGGGAGTTACAGGAATGGTGCTGGGCGCGTTGGGTGCAGATCTGGGCTTCCGCGTGTCCACACGCACCTATCTGTCGCTTGGTTCGCACTGCCCACCGCGATCGCCGGTTCCGGCGTGGTGATGGGCTGTGGCGTGGGCTTCACAGAGCTTCCATACGGTTCACAGGGCCTACGACCCCTGTGAACCGTATGAAAACTCTGTGAGCCCCCTACCTATCTGTCGCTTGGTCCACTCCCGGGCGGCCCGTTTCTTCCCAAGCCGCCCGAAACGCAACCACAGCCAGATGACCACGCCGGGACAAGACATCGCGCACCTGAAGTGCGCCTACAGCCGGGTACGGCAGACGACGTGCTCAGCATAATCCGGGTGTAAACCTGGGACGGGGGACACTTTGACGGGAGACCGACCCGCCGAAACCGCACCGCACCAACAACTCCGGCACCCGTGACGACGGCCCGCGCACACAAGGGGACGACGGTAGCCTTCTCACACATTCACGGGCACAACGCGTGGGCAAGCAAGCTGTCGGCGCGGGATTCGATATCGGCGGATTCGGTGATGGTGAGGGTTGCGGCTCGGCCTTGGGGGGTGGCGCCGGACAAGGTGATGTAGCCGGTGATGCCGCCGGTGTGGCCGAGGAATTTTGTGCCGCAGGGTAGGTCGGTGGTCATCAGGCCGAGGCCGTAGTCGAGGGGGTAGGGCTCGCTCATCGGCAGGCTTGCCAGCATCGCGTCCATTTCCGGGCGGCGGAGCAGTTCGCCGGCGATCAGGGCGGTGAAGAAGCGGTTGAGGTCCGCGCCGGTGGATACGAGTCCGCCTGCGGCGCCGGGTACCGAGGGTTCGATGCGCGTGACATCGGTGCGGGTGCCGTCGATGATCGCGTAGCCGTGCGGGTGCGGACCGCGGATGTCGTGTTCGCCGGTCGGCGGCAGGTAGGTGTCGGCGAGGCCGAGCGGGGCGATGATGCGCCGTTCCAGTTCGGCGGCATAGGGATTGCCGGTGCTGGTGCGAATGAGTTCGGTGAGCACGACGTAGTTCGTGTTGGTGTATTTCTGCCGGGTTCCGGGTGCGAATTGGGCGGGGCGGCGCAGGGCGAGCCGGATTTCCTCGTCGGCTGTGAACACTCGCCCCGCCGCGGCGGCCGCGACTTCGTCGACCTCCGCGTCGTCGCTGAACTCCGGTAATCCGCTGCGGTGCTGCAGCATCTGGCGCACGGTGATCGCGCGTCCGTCGACGCCGTCGCCGGTCAGCAAGCCGGGCAGGTAGGTATCGATCGGCTCGTCCAGGCGAATGCGGCCCTCGCCGACCAGTTGCAGCACGATCGTCGCGATGAAGCTCTTGCCGACACTGCCCACCCGTACCCGCTGCGGGTGATCGGTCGGAATCGGTTCGCCCGTAACCCGATTCGCGACGCCTGCGGACAGCGTCGTGGTGTGTCCGGCCACGGTGGTGGTCGCGACGGCCCCGGTGATGCCCGACCGCACCAGCTCGTCGAGATCCGCCTGCACCCGCGCCGCACCGTCGGCTGCACCGTCGGGCGCTGCTTCCGAGGTGGATTTCGCGCACCCGGCGGCAACCAGTGCGACGAATGCCATGACCAGAGCCAACTTACGCATGACTCGGACACTAGAAGTCCCGGAGTGCTCCCCACATCAGGGAAAACCCGTACCCGGACCCGGGATTCGGCGCTGCCACCCGTGGTCCATCAGATGCACCGAAGACGCCGGGGGACCTACGGCACGGTGCGTTTCGCCGAGGCGGGCCAGGGAGTTCGGCCCGCCGACCGTCTCCGGCTCCGAGTTGTCGCTCGATACCGACCGGCTGGCGCCGCGGCGGCGCACCGAGGGCGCGGATCGGGCGGGCAGCCAACGGGATTCGGCGACCGGCCCGGATGGTGTGCTCGGTGCGCCCGACCCGGACAAGATCGGCGCCCGGGCCGGGTGTGCGCGGGGGATCAGTCGGCTGCGATCTCGCTGCGGTCGCCGCTCCACAGGGTGTGGTACTTGCCGGGCATATCGATGCGCTCGTAGGTGTGTGCGCCGAAGTAGTCCCGCTGGGCCTGGGTGAGGGCGGCGGGCAGGCGCTTGGCGCGCAGGCCGTCGTAGTAAGCGAGCGAGGACGCGAAGGCCGGGACAGGGATACCGAGTTGCACGGCGGCGGCCACCACCCGGCGCCAGCTGTCGATGGCGTTCTCGATGGCCGCCTGGAAGAACGGGTCGAGAATGAGGCTGGGCAGCTGCGGGTTGGTGTCGTACGCGTCCTTGATGCGGTTGAGGAAGCGGGCGCGAATGATGCAGCCGCCGCGCCAGATGGTCGCCAGATCACCGGGCCGCAGATGCCAGTCGTATTCGACGCTTGCGGCGGCGATCTGGTCGAAGCCCTGGGCGTAGGCCACCACTTTCGACGCGTAGAGCGCGCGCTCGATGTCGGCGGTGAACTGCTCGGCGTCGGTGGGCTTGGCGGCCAGCTGTCCGGCGGCGAGGCCACCGGCGGCCGCGCGCTGCGCGGTGGCGCCGGAAAGGGCGCGGGCGAACACGGCCTCGGCGATACCGGTCACCGGCACGCCGAGGTCCAGCGCCGCCTTGACGGTCCAGCGGCCGGTGCCCTTCTGTTCGGCGGCGTCGAGGATGACATCGACCAGCGGGGTGCCGGTCTTGGCGTCGGTCTGGTTCAGCACCTCGGCGGTGATCTCGACCAGGTAGCTCTCCAGCTCACCCTGGTTCCAGCCGGTGAAGACGTCGGCGATCTGCTTGGCGTCGAAGCCGAGCGCGTCGCGCAGCAGGTGATAGGCCTCGCCGATGAGCTGCATGTCGGCGTACTCGATGCCGTTGTGCACCATCTTCACGAAGTGGCCCGAGCCGTCCGGCCCGATGTGGGTGCAGCACGGCGTCCCGTCGACCTGCGCGGCGATCGACTCCAGCAATGGGCCGAGCGTCTCGTAGGACTCCTTCGGGCCGCCGGGCATGATGGCGGGGCCGTTCAGCGCGCCTTCTTCGCCGCCGGAGATGCCCGCGCCGACGAAGTGCAGGCCGCGCTCGCGCAACGACTTCTCCCGGCGGATGGTATCGGTGAACAGCGCGTTGCCGCCGTCGATGATGATGTCGCCCTCGTCCATCGCGGCGGCGAGTTCCTCGATCACCGCGTCGGTGGGGGCGCCTGCCTTGACCATGATCAGCACGCGGCGCGGCTTCTGCAGCGCGCCGACGAACTCTTCGATCGTCTCGGTGCGCACGAAATCGCCCTCGTCGCCGTGCGCCGCGAGCAGCGCGTCGGTCTTGGCGATGCTGCGGTTGTGCAGTGCCACGGTGTGTCCGTGACGGGCGAAGTTGCGCGCGATATTGCTTCCCATCACCGCGAGGCCGGTGACCCCGATGTGGGCGCGTGCGTTCGATCCCGCCGATGACGTCATGCTGTCTGGCCTTTCACTCGGCGCGGACCGGCCGCGCTCCACCGACTGTCGGCACCCGAGCGTCTGGCTTGCTCGTCGAATCCGCGGGCGCACCGTAACCGCAGGTCGGCGGGGCCCGGTGGTTCGCTTGTGCCGCAAGAGAACCTGCCGTCCAACCTACATGGGCGGGCCGCTCGGCTCAGCGGTCGGCCCGGTTCGGATCCGCGCAGCTCACGACCACGCCCCGGCATAACATAGGATCATCCGATGCCGCTACGTCGCTGGGTCGTCGCCTGCATCGTGTTCGCCGTCGCCGCGCTGAGTGCCGGGTGCGGTGGCACCGACGAGGCGAAACCGGTCAAGGTCGGGGTGCTGGTGATCACCATGTTCGACCCGGAGACGGAGCCGTGGTTGCAACGCGAATCGCTGCCGATCACGGTCAACCTGCCCACCGCGTACAAGCCGGTGCGCTGCAACGCCGAGGGCCTGTGCGTCGCGCAGACCGGGCAGGGCAAGACCAATGCGGCGTCCACCATGATGGCGCTGCTGGACAGTCCACAGCTCGATTTCGACGACGCCTATTTCCTCACCGTCGGCACCGCGGGCACCCCGCCGGATCAGGGCACGCTCGGCGGCGCGGCCTGGGCGCGCTGGGTGGTCGACTTCGATCTCGGGAATCATCTCGTGCCCGCGGAGGCGCCGGAGCTGCCCTACGGGTACCGGCCTGTCGAGAACTACGACACCGCCGCCTTCCAGCTGAACGAGTCGCTGGTCGAGACGGCGTTCCGGCTGACCGAGCACGCCCCGCTCGCCGACAGCCCCGAGGCCGCCGCCGAGCGGGCGCAGTTCCCCGGTCAGGAGGGCCGCAAGCCCGCGGTGGTCAAGTGCGACACCATGACCGGCGACGACTGGTATTCCGGCAAGCAGCTCTCCGATACCGCGCGCTACATCATGGGCGTGCGCACCGAGGGGCGCGGCGTCTACTGCACGACGCAGATGGAGGACAACGCGACCGCGGCGGTGCTGCAGCGGCACGGCAAGCTGGATCGGTACCTGTCGCTGCGCACCGTGAGCAACTTCGATCAGCCCTATCCCGGTCAGAGCGTCATGGACCACATCCAGCAGCAGTCCGCCGGGTTCCGGCTGTCGCTGGACAACGGCTACACCCTCGGCCGGCTGGTGGTCGATCACCTGCTGAAGAACCCGCCGCAGCGCACGCGGTAGAGCAGTGCCGCGGCACCGATTCGGACCGGTGGTGTTGCTCGGTAAATTAAGTTAGGCTAACCTCAGACTTTGCGCCGGAGGTGGTGCACGTCGGCCCGATCGGCCGATGGATCTCCATGGAACGCAAGGGATGTCACACAAATGACGAAAATCGGCGCGCTCGCATGAACCGGGCGGCTCATCTCGAACGGATCGCCGAAGTGCTCGACGGCGAGGCGGGCGGCGCCAAGGTGCCGTACCCGATCGGCCTGCGCGAAGTGGCCGTGCTCGACACCCGGATGATCGGTTCGGGACTGCGCAGGCTGACCTTCGGCGGTCCCGAACTCGCCGGGTTCGAAAGTCACGCCCCCACCGAGCACGTCCGGCTGATCTACCCGGATCCCGATGGTTCGCTGCGCCTGCCCGAGCAAGTCGATCTCGCCCTGAAATGGCCGCGTCCGCTGCCGATTTCGCGTGAGTACACGGTGCGGCGCTATGACGCGGCGGCCGGTGAACTCGATATCGATTTCGCGCTGCATCCGGGCGGCCACGCGGCGGAGTGGGCCGCGGCGGCAACGCCCGGGACACGGGTGTACATCGCCGGCCCGCCCGGCGGACTGGTGGTGCCGTTCACCTATGACCGGTACCTGCTGGCCGGCGATATCACCGCGCTGCCCGCGATCGCCCGCTGGCTGGAGGCGCTGCCCGCCGACGCCGCGGGTTGGGCGTTCATCGAGGTGGTCGACGAGTCGGAACAGATCGAGCTGAGCGCGCCCGCGGGCGTCGAGGTGCGCTGGCTGCACCGCGGCGAGGTCGCGCCGGGGTGCTCGGACCTGCTCGAGCGCGCGGTGCGCGGCGTCGCGCTGCCGCAGGGCGAGCGGATCTACGCCTGGATCGCCGCCGAGGCGGGCGTGGTGCGGCCGCTGCGCCGCTGGGTACGAGAAGTGTTGCGCGCCAAGCCCGGTGACTCCGATGTCACGGCCTACTGGAAGCGCGGGCACGCGGACTTCGACGAGGACCACGAGGCCGACGCCGAATAACGGCGGCTGTCGGTTTCGGCATTACCCGCCTGCTGTCCCGGTGTCGTGCGACGGCAGGCGTTGAACGTGTGTGGCTCGAGATTGAGGAATGGGTTGTGACGGATCTTCCGGCGGTGCACGGGCACGATGAATTCGCTTTGACCGGAGCGCAACTCGGGATCTGGAATGCCCAACGCCTCGACCCCGACACCCTCGGTTATCTGGTCGGTGAGGTGCTCGAGATCGCCGGACCGGAACCCATCGATCTGGACCTGCTGGACACTGCGATCCGCCGCACGATCGCCGAATCCGACACCATGCGTTTGCGTTTCCGCGACGGCGCGGACGGGCCGCGGCAGCGGATCACCGACGCCGCGGCACAGCTGCGCCCCACCGTGGATCTGCGCGGCGAGGCGGACCCGACCGCCGCCGCGCATCGCGCGGTCGAGGCGGAGCGGATTCGGGCCGCGCGGGCGTGCCGCGGGATGGTCGACCGGCAGCTGTTCAACTACACCTTGCTGCGCCTGTCGGACAACGAGGTGTGGTGCATCCAGCTCTACCACCACCTGATCATCGACGGGTACAGCGCAGCACTGGTTTCGCGCCGGGTGGCCGCCCACTACACCGCGCTGGTGCGCGGCACCACCGTCGCGCCGGTGCGCTGGGGTTCGATGACGACGTTGGTCGCCGAGGACGCGGCTTACCAGGCGGGACCGGAGTTCGAACAGGATCGCGCGTACTGGCGCGACCTGCTCACCCCGCTGCCGTCGCTGGACGGGCGCGGCAGCCAACCGGACGGACCGGCGGAACACACGCATCAGGCGCGCGCCGTGCTCGATGCCGAGTTCATGGCCCGCGTCGGTGCGGTGGCCGAGGCGACCGGCACCACCTGGGCGGACGTATTGGTCGGCTGCTACGCGGGATTCGTGCATCGGCTGCTCGGCGAGACCGACGTGGTGATCGCGTTGCCGGTGATGGCTCGCGTCGGCCGCACCGCCTTGACCACACCGTCCATGGCGGTCAACGTGCTGCCGCTGCGGCTCGTGGTGTCCGGTCACGACGGGATCGGCACGCTGAGCAGGCGGGTCGCCGACGCCCTGCGCGGACTGCGGGCGCACCAGCGCTACCGCGGCGAGAACCTGGCTCGCGAGTTCGGCGCCGCGCAGACCGGCGCGCTGCTGCACGGGATCGGCATCAATCTCAAGGCTTTCGACGTCGCCCTCGATTTCGCCGGCGCCGTCGGCACGTTGCGAAATGTGGCCGGCGGTCCGCCCGAGGATCTCGGGCTCACCGTCACCCCGCTGTCCGGCGGTCGGATCCAGCTGGGCTTCGAGGTCGACGCCCGCTCGGTCGACGCGGAGACGGTGCAGCGGCGGATGGCCGGACTGGTCCGGTTGATCGGTGAACTCACCGACGGACAGGATCGGACGATCGGGCGGGTCGCGCCCTATCCGCAAGCGGACGCGGAGCGGATTCTCGCGGAGCGGGCGAGCGCGGCACTGCCCGGTACGCCGAACGACCTGTCCACGGCCTTCGATCGGATGGTCGCCGCGTACCCGGAGCGCATCGTCCTGGTCGCGGGCGAAACCCGGCTCACCGCCGCCGATCTCGGCAGGCAGGTGCATCAGCTGGCGCGGTTCCTGCGCGGCAAGGGTGTCGGGCCCGACGACATCGTCGGACTCGCGCTACCCAGAACCGCCGAGATCGTGGTGGCGATGCTCGCCGTGCAGCATGCGGGCGCGGCGCATCTGGTGCTCGATCCCGAGCACCCGACCGAGCGGCTGCGCGATATCGTCGACGACGCCCGTCCGGTGCAGGTGCTCGCGGTGGACGCCTTGGCCGAGGTGCTGGCCGGTGACGCCCGGCCGGCCCCGATCCGCTTGTCGGACAGTGCCGTTCGTGCGTTGATCGACGGTGCGCCGGACGGCCCGCTGACGGCGGCGGAGCTGGCCGCGCCGCGCCACCCCGAACATCTTGCCTATGTGGTCTACACCTCGGGCTCCACCGGCCGTCCCAAGGGCGTGCTGGTCCGCTCGGGTGGCGCGGCGCATCTGCTGCACCACCATCGCTCGACCATCTACGCCGAGGCGGCGGATCGGGTGGGGGGCAGGCAGTTACACACCGCACACACCGCGTCCTTCGCGTTCGACGCCGCGCTCGATCAGTTGCTGTGGCTGCTGTGCGGGCATCGGGTGCACCTCTACGACGCCGAATTGCAGCGCGATGCCGCCGCACAGGTGGCCGCGTTCGCCGCCGACCGGATCGACGTGGTCGACACCACGCCGTCGATGGCCGCCGCGTTGATCGACAACGGCATGCTCGGCGCGCGACATCGCCCGCAGCTGTTGCTCTTCGGCGGCGAGGCGGCCTCGCCCGCGCTGTGGGAGACCATCGTCGCCTCCGGCGTGACCGCGCGAAACATGTACGGCCCCACCGAAGCCACCGTCGACGCGCTGAGTGCGTCGGTGTCCGGGTCCGTGCCGCACGTAGGCGGCCCGCTGGCCGGGACGAGCACCTATTTGCTCGACAGCGCATTGCAGCCCGTCCCGCACGGGGAGGTCGGCGAGTTGTACCTTGCCGGGCCGCAATTGGCGCGCGGATACCTCGGCCGCCAGGTCGTGACGGCCGAGCGGTTCGTCGCCGACCCGTTCGGCGCGCCCGGCGCGCGGATGTACCGCACCGGCGACCGCGCTCGGTGGCGCACCGGCCACGGCTACGAATTCCTGGGCCGCGGCGACAATCAGGTGAAGATCCGCGGCCACCGGGTCGAGCTGGGCGAGGTCGAGGCGATCCTCGGCGCGCTGCCCGGGGTGGCCGCCGCGGCGGCGGTGATCCGGAGCACCGCGGGCCTGGCTCAGCTGATCGGCTATCTCGTGCCCGCGTCGGGACAGCGGCTCGACGGGGCCGACGAATTGCGGCACCGGCTCGCGAAAACCGTTCCCGACCACCTGGTTCCGTCCGTGCTCGTGGTGCTGGACGCGCTGCCGACCACCGTGAACGGCAAGCTGGATCGCGCGGCCCTGCCCGCGCCGCAACTGGTTTCGAGTGGACGCGCGCCGCGCACCGATCGTGAGCGCGCCGTATGCGCGGTGGTCGCCGAGGTGCTCGGCCGCCCGGCGGTTAGTGTCGACGACGAGTTCTTCGGGCTCGGCGGCGACAGCATCACCGCGATCAGCGTCAGCAGCCGGCTGCGCGCGCACGGCCTGCTCGTCCAGCCGAAAGCGATACTGGCCCAGGGCGATCTGGGCACCATCGCCGCGACGGCCGACCGGCTCGCCGACGAGCCGAGCGCGGTGACCGACGACGAGCCGACCGGCACGGTCCCGCTGCCGCCGATCGTGCGCGCCTTGCTGGCCGCGAACCCGGACGAGGCGGCGATCGCCGGGTACGCACAGTGGACCGTGCTCACCCTGCACGAGACGCTGGATTTCGCGGATCTGCGGACCGGGGTGCAGGCCATGCTCGACCGGCACGACGCGCTGCGTGCCGTGCTGGACACGGAAACGACGCCGCCGACGCTCACCATCGGTGCGCCGGGCGCCGTCCAGGCCGCGGATATTCTCAGCGAGCCGACTGTCGAGGACGTTTCCCGGATACCGGACCTGGCACAGGATCTCGCCGATCAGCTGAGCCCGCGCGACGGCCGCTGCCTGCGCGTCGCGCTGGCCCGGACCCCGGCGGGCACACCGGATCGGCTGATCCTGGTGGCCAATCACCTTGCCGTCGACGGTGTTTCCTGGCGGGTACTGCTGCCCGAGCTGCATGCCGCGTGCCGGGCCGCGCGCGAGGGGCGGTCCTTGCAGGTGGTGTCCAAGGGCAGTTCGTGGCGGCGGTACGCCACGATGCTGGCCGAGGCCGGAGCGGCCGGAACCTATGCCGCGGAAGCGGAACACTGGCGCGCGGCGCTCGGCCGCGTGGCGACGACCCCGCTGGGCGAACGGGCGCTGGATCCGCGCCGTGATCACGCGCGAAGCGCGGTGCGCAGCAGAACGCTAGCTGCTCCGGCGCTCACCGAGGCCCTGCTCACCACGCTGCCTGCGGCGTACCGGGCCGGTGCCGACGACGTCCTGCTCGCTGCCCTGCTGCTCGCGGTGAACTCGTGGCGGCACAGCCGCGGCGAGGCGTTGGAGACGGGCAGGCCGGTCACCGTCGAGGGCCACGGACGCGACCCCTTGGCGGCGGATACCGATTTCGCGGGGACCGTGGGCTGGTTCACCAGTGAGTACCCGGTCTGGGCGCCGGCCGACGGCATCGATACCGCGGCCGGACTGGCCGAGGCCCTCGCCGGTGGTGCGGCGGCGGGCCGGTTGCTGCGCGCGGTGAAGGAGGCCAAGCGCGCCGTGCCCGGTGGCGGCGTCGGTTACGGCGTGCTGCGCCACCTGGATCCGCGGACCGCGCCCGATCTCGCGAGCACACCCGCACCCGAGCTGCTGCTGAACTACCTCGGCCGGTTCGCCGCCTCGCCCGGTACCGGTTGGCAACTGCCGGAAGAAGATCCGTTCGCGGTGTGCGAGCCCGCGGGTAAAGCGCTGTCGGAGGTGCTGGCGCTCAACGCGTTCGTGCACGAGCAGAACGCACCCAGGCTCGCCGTGGAATGGACGGCGGCGGGGGAGGTGCTGGGTGCGGCGACAGTGACCGCCCTGCAAGAGCATTGGGAACTCGCGCTGGAGGCGTTCGCCGCGCACGCGGTGCTGTTCGAGGGTGGGCTGACGCCGTCGGACTGCCCCGAGGTCCCGGCCACGCAGGACGGGATCGACGAACTGGAAGCGCTGCACGGCCCGTTGGCGGCGCTGCTGCCGCTCTCGCCGTTGCAAGAGGGGCTGCTGTTCCACGCGATCCGCGACGGCGCGGCCGACGTGTACACCTTGACCGCGCGGATCGACTTGACCGGGCCGCTCGACGAACAGCGGCTGGCGACGGCCTTCGACGCCGTACTCGCCCGGCATCCCAATCTCGGCGCCGCATTCCACTACACGGCGCTGGACCGGCCCGTGCAGGCCATTCCCCGGACGTTGCGCATGCCGTGGCGCTACGCCGACCTGTCCGCGCTGCCCGTGCGGGCCGCGATCGCCGCCGCGGACCGGCTCGAAACCGAAGCGGCCGCACATCGTTTCGTGGTCGATCGAGCGCCGCTGTTGCGCGCCTTACTGATTCACCTGCCGGACGCGCAGCACCGGCTGGTGCTCAACGCGCACCATCTGCTCACCGACGGCTGGTCCACCCCGATCGTGCTGCGGGAGCTGCTCGCGCTCTACCATCGCGCCGAACTGCCCGCCCCCGCCGCGTACCGCGACTACCTGGCGTGGATCGCCCAGCAGGACCGAGGCGCGGTGCGCGACGCGTGGGCGGCCAGGCTCGCGGGTCTGGCCGCGCCGAGCCTGCTGTCCACGACAGCGACCGGCGCACAAGACTTCCGGCAGGTGCCGGTCCCGCTCTCTGCAGCGCAGGCCGCTGCGCTCGTCGCACTGGGCCGGCGCCGCGGGTTGACGCTGAACACCCTGGTGCAGGGCACCTGGGCGGTCGTGTTGTCCGAACTCACCGAGCAGGCCGACGTCGTCTTCGGCGCGACCGTATCCGGTCGTCCGGCCGAACTGCCCGGCGTCGAAGCCATGGTCGGCTTGTTCACCAACACCATTCCGGTGCGGTGCACCCTCGCGCCGGAGCGGTCGCTGCTCGACCTGTTCGCCGAGCTGCAGGAAACACAGTTCGCCATGCAGGAATTCGAGCAGGCGAGCCTGGCCGAGATCGAGCGCGCCGCCGGGCTGGGCCAGCTGTTCAACACCCTCGTGGTGTTCGAGAACTTCCCGAACTCCGGTGCGCAACAGCCGGAATCGCACGAGCTGCGGATCGCGGGCTTCCACAATCACGGACTCACGCACTACCCGGTCACGCTGCTCGCCCCACCCGGCGAACGGCTGGAGCTGGTGGTCTACCACGACCGGTCCGCCGTCGCGGACGTGACGGTGGGCCGGATCATCGAGCGGATCGCGCGGGTGTTGCGCACGGTGGTCGAGGCCGAGGACACGCGCGTGGGCGAACTGCTCGACATGACCGGCTGGGTGGCGCCGAGCCCGCCGGTGCGGACACCGGATCGTCCGCGGGTGATCGACAGTCCCGGAATCGCCGATGATGCGGTGCTGGCGGCGATCCGTGAGGGCGCGGCGGGAGTACTCGAGGTCGCCTCGATCGGTCCCGACGACGACTTCTTCGCGCTGGGCGGGCATTCGCTGACGGCCATGCGCCTGGTGGGCAGGCTGCGCAGGCTGGGCGTCCGGGTCGCGATCACCGATGTGTTCGACGCCCCGACGGCGCGTACCCTCGCGACGCGGGCGCAGATCGATCCGCGGCGCTTCGGGCAGCGCGCGGTCGCCGGGGCCAGTGAAGTGGCAACGCCCCCAACAGAGTTCACACCCGTGGTGCTCGACCGCATGGGCACCGGTGCGCCGTTGTCGCCCGCGCAGGAGCGCCTGTGGTTCCTGCACCGGCTGGAAGGACCGTCCACCACCTACGACGTGCCGGTGGTCGTCCGGCTGCGCGGTGCGCTCGACAACGACGCGCTCGCCGCCGCCTGGCGCGACGTGCTGGCGCGACACCCGGTGCTGCGCACCACCTATCCGCAGGACTCCGCCGGGTCCGCCACGCTGCACGTGCTCGCGGCCGCCGACGCGGCCGGACTGGACTGGCACGCGATCGGGACCGAGGGCCTCGACGTGGCCATCGCGGCATGCCTGACCCAGCCCGTGGACATCACCGCCGCGGCACCGGCGCGGGCCACGCTGCTCGAGATCGCGCCCGACGACCACGTGCTGGTCCTCGTGGTGCACCACATCGCCTTCGACGCCACCTCGCTGCGCCCTTTGTTCGACGACCTGGACACCGCGTATCGAGCGCGGGTGAAAGACGAAGCGCCCCAGTGGTCTCCGGCAGGCACGGACTATCGCGAGTACGCGGTGCGGGAGCGTCGCCGACAGCAGCAGGACGCCTATGCCGGGCAACTGGCGTACTGGCGCGACACCCTCGCGGGTCTGCCCGCCGAGCTGGAGCTGCCGTTCGACCGGCCGCGCCCGGCGCGGGCCGCGTACCGCGGGCACACCGTGCTCCGGCCGCTGCCCGCCGGGCTGCGCGCGGCGATCACCGAACTGTGCGGCGCGTACGGTGTCAGTCCGCTGATGGTGTTGCAGGCGGCGGTGGCCACGACCTGGTCGGCCTTCGGCGCCGGGCGCGATATACCGCTGGGCAGCACGGTGTCGCATCGCGACAGCGTGCTGGACGACGACGCGGGCGAATTCGGGGACACCGTAGGGTATTTCGTCAACACGCTGGTCGTCCGCTGCGATCTGACCGGCCGTCCGAGTTTCGCGGAGCTGCTCGGTCGCGTGCGGGTCGCCGCGCTGGACGCGCTGGCGCACCAGGACGTGCCCTTCGAGCGGGTGGTCGACGCTGTGGCCCCGCCGCGTTCGCTGGCCCGGCATCCGCTCTTCCAGACCATGGTCGCCTACGAACCGGCGGCCCCGGCTCCGCAGCTCGGCGGCCTCGGGGTCGAGCCGGTACCCCCGGTCACCACCGCCGCGCGGTTCGACGCGGCGGTGTGGCTGGCCGATGTCGGCGCACCGGACGAGGCGAACCTGCGCCTGGTGGTCGACGCCGACCTGTTCGACCCCGCGACCGCGGACGCGCTCGTCGACGGCCTGATCGCCGTGCTCGAGCGGGTCGTGCCCGAGCCGACGGCAGGCATCTTCGAAACCACCCTGGCCGCACCCGATCCGGCGCGTGATCCGGCGCGGCGCTCGACCACGCCGCCCGGTGTGGCGGTGCGCTTCGCGGACCAGGTGCGTGCGACCCCCGACGCGATCGCGGTGGTCTGTGGCGCGGACTCCCTCACCTATGCCGAACTCGCCACGCGGACAGCGGATCTCGCCGCGCGGCTGCTGGCGGCGGGTGCGGGACCGGAGCAGGTGGTCGGCGTCGCGCTGGCCCGCTCGACGGATCTGGTCGCCGGACTGCTCGCCGTGCTGCGCCTGGGCGCCGCCTATCTGCCGCTCGACGTCGACTACCCGGCGGATCGCCTCGCGTACATGCTCGCGGACGCGGCCCCGGTGTGCGTGCTGACCAGTTCCGAGCTCGCCGATCGGCTGCCCGCGGGCGGGCCGCCCACGGTGCTGACCGACGCTGTGGCACAACCGGATCCGGTGGCGCTGCCGCAGCCGCGGCCGGCGGACGAGCGCCTGGCCTACGTGATCCACACCTCCGGTTCGACCGGAAAGCCCAAGGGCGTCATGGTGACCACGGCGAATCTCGCGGCGTTCGCCGAGTCCGTCGGCGGGGCGGGCTGGATCGGTCGTGGCGACCGGATCGTGGCGGTGACGACGGTGTCCTTCGATATCGCCGTGCTGGAGCTGCTGCTGCCGTTGACCGTCGGCGCGACCGTGGTGCTCGCCGATCGGGCCACCGTCCGGGATCCGGACGCGTTGCACGCCTTGATCGCCGACAGCGCCGCGACGCTCGTGCAGGCGACGCCCTCGCTCTGGCGTGTGCTGGTCGAACACGAGGACGCACCGCGGCTGGCCGCGGTGCGCGCGCTGGTGGGTGGCGAGGCGTTGCCCGCGGATCTCGCAGTGGCGCTGGTCGCCACTTGCCGGTCGGTGCGGAATGTGTACGGGCCCACCGAGGCGACCGTGTGGGCGACGGCGAGCGATCTGCACGACGGCGAGCAGGTCACTATCGGCGCACCGTGGACCGATGTGCACACCCGAGTGCTGGACGAGCATCTGCGCCCGGTGCCGCCGGGTGTGGCGGGCGAGCTGTATCTCGGTGGCGCGCAAGTGGTTCGCGGCTATCTCGGTAAGCCGGAACTGACCGCCGCGCGCTTCGTGCCGGATCCAGATCTGCCCGGCCGCCGGTTGTACCGCACCGGTGATCTGGTCCGGCAGCGTGCCGGACAGCTGGAATACCTGCGCCGCAGCGACGACCAGGTGAAGGTGCGCGGCTTCCGGATCGAGCTGGGCGACGTCGAGTCCGCGCTGCGGACGGTCGCCGGGGTCGCCAGGGCGGCGGCCACGGTCCGCGCGGACAGCGCAGGCACCGGCAGGCTCTTCGGCTACGTCGTCGCGTTGCCGGGCGGCACGCTGGACCCGGCGGCGGTCCGCGCCGCCGTCGCGGGCATTCTCCCCGAATACATGGTGCCGCAGGCGATCGCGGTGCTGGACGCGTTGCCGTTGACGCTCAACGGCAAGGTGGACCGGGCCGCGCTGCCCGAGCCGACCCGGACCGATACCGCGCGTCGCGCGCCGAGCACCGCCGCCGAGCGGACGCTGTGCGCGCTGGCGGGCGAGGTGCTCGGCATCGCCGCGCCGGGCCCGGACGACGCCTTCTTCGCGCTCGGCGGCGACAGCATCTCCTCGGTGCGGCTGGTGACCGGGGCACGGCGGCACGGCTTGGTGCTCAGCGTCGCGGACGTGTTCGAACACCCGACCCTGGGCGAGCTGGCCGCGGCCGCGGCACCGGCGGACACCGCGGCCGCGCCCGTCGCCGCGGCGGACCTCGTCACGGTGGACGGCGACCAGCGCGCCCGCCTGGACGCGCTGTGCCCGGCGTGGCAGGAAGTGCTGCCGCTGGGTCCGTTGCAGGAGGGCATGTACTTCCAGTCCGTGGTCGATCGGGCCGCGGGTTCGGACGCGTACCACATGCAGGTGAGCTTCGTGTTCGAGGCCGCCCGGCCCGCCCGTGCCGACCTGTTGCGCCGCGCCCTCGATGCGGTGCTGCGCAGGCACGCCAACCTGCGGGCCGGTTTCACCCACGCGGGCTTCGGCGCACCGGTGCAGTTCATTCCGGGTACGTGGGAAACACCGTGCCGGGAAGTCGATCTGAGCCCGACCGACGACGCCGCGGCCGCCGTGGCGGCGCTGGCGGACGCGGAATACCGCACGCCTTTCGATTTCGGCGCACCGCCGCTGATCCGACTGGTGCTGGTGCGTTTGCCGGACGGCACCAGCCGTGCCGTCTTCACGCTGCATCACCTGCTGATCGACGGCTGGTCGCTGGCCCTGCTGTTCACCGAACTGTTCACCCTCTACGAGCGGGCCGAAACAGCCACCGCCGCAGACCTGGACGCGGCGCTCGAACCTGCCGCCGATTTCCGCGACCAGCTGCGCTGGCTGGCCGGTCTGGATCACGGCGCCTCGGAAAAGGCTTGGCACGCATACCTTTCCGACCTGCGGCAGCCGACCCTCGTCGGCACCGGGGCCACGGACCGGTCACCGCTGCCGGGCCGGTCCCGGATCGAACTGAGCGCGGCGACCTCCGCGGCGCTGCGCGCGCTGGCCGGGCACGGCCAGGTCACCCTGTCCACGGTGGTGTCCACCGCGTGGGGACTGGCGTTGCGCGCGAGCACCGGGCTCGACGATGTGGTGTTCGGATCGACGGTCTCCGCGCGCTCGCCCGAGGTGCCGGGTGCGGAACGGATGATCGGGTTGGTGCTCAACACCATTCCGGTGCGCGTCCAGGTGCGCCCGGGGGAGTCGTTGCTGGAACTGTTGCGCCGGATGCTGCGCGAGCAAGGTGGTCTCGTCGCGCATCAGCAGCTCGGCTTGGGCCGCATCCAGCGCGCGGCCGGGTACCCGACGCTGTTCGACACGCTCTACGTCTTCCGCAACCTGCCGCGCGACGAGAGCGGCGCCGCAGACGTTTTCGCGCGCACCGGCGTGGTCGGGCGCGAAGCGGTGGACAGCACGCACTACGCCCTCACCCTCGATGTCGACCCGGGCGCGGGGTCGGATCCGCTGCGGATCACCCTCGAACACCGAGCCGATCTGATCCCGGACGGACTGGCCGAGCAGATGCTGGCGCGACTGGTCACCATCCTCGAACAGCTGGCGGCACCGGACACCGCAGCGGGCCGCACGGTGGTCGCGAACACCGCGGCGCCGGTCGCCGCCGCGCCGGAGTTCACGCCGGAGCGGGTGCACGTGCCGCTGCCCGGGCAGCGCGGTGGCAGCGTCGACGCGCTGCTGCGGGAACGGGCCGCCGCGACCCCGGACGCCGTCGCGCTGGTGTGCGGAGCGGTCGCGCTGACCGCGCGAGAGCTGGACGATCGGGTCGACCGGATGGCTCGGTTGCTGGCGAGCCGCGGCGTGGGGATCACCGACGTGGTCGCGCTCGCGCTGCCGCGCATCGCCGACCACGTGGTGGCGATCTTCGCGGTCATGCGCACCGGGGCGGCGTATCTGCCCCTGGATCTGACCCATCCGCCGGCCCGGCTGCGTGAGCTGCTCGCCGACAGCGCGGCCTCGGCCCTGATCAGCACCGGTGTCCATCGGGCGAGCGTGGTCGAGGGCGACGGCGGGCCGCGGGTGCAGTTGCTGATCGATCAGCCCGAGGTGGCGCGCGTGCTCGACGGTGCGGTGCCGCCGCCCGCGGTGCCCGAGGCGGCGGTGGCCGGTCCGAGCTGTGCCGATCAACCGGCCTACGTCATCTACACCTCCGGTTCGACCGGTCGCCCGAAGGGCGTGGTGATCGGTCATCGCGGTCTGACCACGATGTACCACAACCACCTCGACGAGATCTTCGGCCCGACCGACCGCCGGGCGAACCGGGGCAGGCTGCGGGTGGCGCACACCGTCTCGTTCTCCTTCGACATGTCGTGGGAGGAACTGTTCTGGTTGCTCGCCGGGCACGAGGTGCACGTCATCGACGAGCAGGCGCGACTGGAGCCCGCCGCGCTGGTCGCGCACTACCAGGACGTCGGCATCGACGCGGTCAACGTGACGCCTTCCTACGCACGGGAATTGCTCGCGGCCGGTCTGCTCACCGGCGCGCATGTGCCTGCCCTGGTGCTGCTCGGCGGTGAGGCGGTGCCGCCGGATCTGTGGACGCTGCTGCGCGAACATCCCGTCGCCACCGGTTACGACCTGTACGGGCCGACCGAGTTCACCATCAACGCGCTCGGCTCGCCGGTATCCGGCAGTGCCACACCCTGTTTGGGCCGTCCGGTGCGCAATGCCAAGGTGCGGGTGCTCGATTCGGGTCTGGCCGAGGTGCCGGTCGGCGCGCAGGGCGAGCTGTATCTGTCCGGTGACGGCATCGCGATCGGCTACCGGGATCGGGCGGGCCTGACCGCGGGCACGTTCGTCGCGGATCCGTTCGCTCCCGACGGCGGCCGGATGTACCGGACCGGAGACCTGGTGCGCCGCAGGGCCGATGGGGAACTGGAGTACCTGGGCCGGGTCGATCATCAGGTGAAGATCCGCGGCGTGCGCATCGAGCTGGCCGAGGTGGAGACCGCGCTGGCCGCGCTGCCCGGCGTCCGGCGGGCCGCCGCGACCGTCCGCGCCGACTCCGCGGGCACCGCAAGACTGTTCGGCTACGTGGTGCTCGACGCGGGCTGCGCCCCTCGTGATCTGCGCCCGGAAGTGCGGGCCAAGGTGCCCGCCGCGCTGGTGCCCGCCGAGATCGTGGTGATCGACGCGATCCCGTTGACGCCCAACGGAAAGCTGGATCGCGCGGCACTGCCGCAACCGGAGCGCCGCACGGTGCGCCGGGCGCCGCAGACGGCCCGGGAGCGGGCGGTGTGCGCGGTGTTCGAGCAGGTGCTCGAGCTCGCCGAGGTGGATATCGAGGACAGCTTCTTCGACCTCGGCGGCGATTCGCTGCGCGCGATGCGGCTGCTCGGCGCGCTGGATCGCGCACTGGGCGTGACCATTTCGCTCGGCACACTGACGGCCCGGCCGACGGTGGCGGAATTGGCCGCGCACCTGGACCGCACCCAGGGCGCCGCGGCCGAGCCGGAGTCCTCGGCCCCGGGCCGGGAACATGTGCTCGTGCTGCGCGCAGGCGGTGCCGAGGCGCCGCTGTTCTGCGTGCACCCGGCCGGTGGATTCGCCTGGCAGTTCCTGCCGTTGGCGGCTCGTCTGTCCGCGGGACGACCGGTGCTCGGGTTGCAACTGCCCACGCTGAGCGGCGCGGCGCCGGCCGCCTCGTCGATCGACGAGCTGGCCGCGCAGTACGTCGCCACCGTGCGCGCGCAGCAGCCGAGCGGGCCGTACCACCTGCTCGGCTACTCGTTCGGCGGAAATGTGGTGCACGCCATGGCGGCCCAGCTCAGTGCGGCAGGAGAGGAGGTCGCCTTCGCGGGACTGATCGATGCCGCACCGCTCGGCCGTCGGGCCGAACCCGACATCGACGCGGACGTCACCGAATTGCTGACCGTGCTCGCACCGGAGATCGGCACCGCGGACCCGCACCTGCACGCCGCGCTGCGCGCCGGTTTCACCGAATGCGTGCGACTGCTGGCGGTGTCGGCGGTTCCGGACTACGCCGGCCCGATGACGCTGTTCACCGCCGATCGGCGGTGCGATGCCGTCGCCTCGCCGGGTGCGGAGCTGGCCGCGGGCTGGCGTGGACTCGGGCTCGACCCCGTGGTGCACCATCTGCCCTTCGACCACGCCGGGCTCGTCACCGCGGCGGGCTGGGCCGAGCTCACGCCGTTGATCGAGCGGGAGCTGGAGATGAAAGTTCGTTCAACACAAGGAGACCGATGAAGTCGACCCGAACGTCCGGCCGCGCCGGACGCATGCGGCGGGCAGTCGCCCTGCTCGGCGGACTGACCATGGCGCTGGGCCTCGCCGTCGGATGCTCGTCGTCCGAGGACACCGCGGCCGGCGAGCACACCAGGACGATCACCACCGATCGCGGCGCGGTCACCGTGCCGCACGAAGCGAAGCGCATCGTGGTGCTCAGCGGCAGCCTGGCCGACTACCTGTACGCGCTCGACGCGCCGGTGGTGGCCACCGACACCCGGGTCATCGGCATCACCAACCTCGACGGCGGCTTCCCGCCGCAGTGGGCGGACAAGGCGAAGGCTCAAGGCACCAAGCAATTACCGGCCGGCGCGGAACTGAACATCGAGGCCGTCGCCGACGCGAACCCGGACTTGATCATCGGTGGCGGGCAGGGCATCACCGCGGTGCAGGCGGGCGAGCTCTACGACAAGCTCACCGCGATCGCGCCGACCGTGCTGGTGCCCACCAAGGTGACCAACTGGCAGGAACAACTGCGGATGGTCGCGGACGCGTCCGGCCGGCCCGACCGGGTGCCCGCGCTGCTGAGCGCCTACCAGGACAAGGCCGCGCAGGTGAAGGCGGCCGGCAAGGTGCCGACCGGCAAGGTGGTCTACCTGCTCTCGGTCGCCAACAAGGAACCGTTCGTGGTGCCGCAGACCGCGGCGCTGCCCAGCCAATTGGGTGAACTGGGTTTCGTCGCCGACGATGTGCTGACCAAGGCCGGGAATCCGGCACTGTACGGCTCGGGTGACTCCTTCCAGGTCAGCCTCGAACTGCTGGACAAGGTCGCCGACGCGCCGGTGGCCATCGTGATCCCGGTGGGCGGGCCGAGCGCGGCCGAGCTGGGCCAGAACCCGCTGTACGCGCGGCTGCCCGCGTTCCGCGACGGCAAGGTCTACGAGCTGCCCGCGACCAGCTACCGGCCCGACTACCACGGCGCGCTGACCACGCTCGACACCATCGCGAAAACCTTCGGATGAGCGTGCTGCGTCGCCTCGTCATCGATATCTCGCCGCTGCGCGACAGCAAGGCGTTCCGCTATGTCTTCGCGGCGCGGCTGATCTCGCTGCTCGGTATCGGGCTGCTGATGGTGGCCCTGCCGGTGCAGGTCTATCAGCTCACCGGGTCCAGCCTGCACGTCGCGGGCGTCTCGGTGGTGACCGCGGTCGCGATGTTCGCGGGCAGTCTGTCCGGCGGTGTGCTGGCCGATCGGCACGATCGCCGGCGCACCATTCAGCTGGCGCGTTCGCTGGCCGGGGTCGGGTTCCTCATCCTCGGCGGGAACGCGCTGCTGGATCATCCACTGCTGTGGGTGATCTACGGCGCCGCGGTGCTGGACGGCGTGGCGGGCGGGGTGAGCAGTTCGGCGCTGATGGCCCTGACACCGGCGCTGGTCGGCAGGCACCGGCTGGCCGCGGCGGGTGCGCTGATGACGCTCACCACGGAGCTGGGCACCGTCGTCACGCCCGGCCTCGCGGGCGTGATCATCGCCGCCAGTGGGGTTTCGGTGACCTACTTCGTCGCGGCGGCCGCCACGGCGCTCACCGTCACGCTGTTCCAAGAGGTGGGCGCGCATCCGCCGAGCGGTTCGGTGCACGAGCCGCCGTTGCGGGCGCTGCTGACCGGCCTGCGGTTCGCGCTCGGTCACCAGATCGTGCGCGGCACGCTGCTGGTCGGGCTGGCCGTGATGCTGGTCAGCGGTCCGCTGGTGTTGCTGCCCGCGTACGCGGACACGGTGCTCGGCGCGGGCCCGGCCGTGCTCGGCTGGCTGTACGGCGCACCGGCGGCCGGTGCGCTGGTCGGGCTGTTCACCAGCGGCTGGACCGGGCGGGTGCACCGCAACGGGCGGGCACTGCTCGCCTCGGTGGTGTTGCTGCCCGTCGCGCTGATCGTGGTGGGCGTCGGCGGCACCGCGGTTTTCGCGGTGCTCGGCCTGGCCGGCTTCGGCCTGGGGCGCGCGGTGAACGACACCTTCCGCTTCGCGGTGCTGCAACAGCACACCCCCGACGACCTGCGCGGCCGGGTGTCGAGTCTGTGGCTGGTGCAGGCGGTTTCGGGCACCGCCGTCGGTTCGCTGGTGGCCGGCGTGCTCGGTCAGTACTTCGCGCCCGACACCGCGCTGCTCGTATACGGCTGCGGCGCGGCGGTATTCGGGCTGCTGCTGTGCGCGGTCTCGCGTCCGGTCTGGCTGGCCACCTCGGCGGCCGACCGGCAGGCGGCCGAGCACCGTTAGGGCCCGTGCGGCCCGTCGAGGCGAGTCCTGCGGCTCACCTCGACGGGCGGCCGCGCTAGGCGGACTGCGCCGCCCGCGCGGTGAGCGCGGCGCGCAGGGAACGGCGGCTGATCTTGCCGACGCCGGTTTCCGGGAAGCTCTCGACGACCTCGAGCAGGTCCGGGATCTTCCAGGTCGCCACGCCGCGCTCGCGCACGAACTGCCGGATCTGACCGAGCGCGGGCGGGGTGGCCGGGTCGGTCGCCAGCACGAACACGCAACTGCGTTCGCCCAGCCGCTCGTCCGGCACCGACACGACGATCGCGTCCCGAATCAACGGATGGTCCAGCAGATGTGCCTCGATCTCCTCGGCCGAGATCTTCTCCCCGCCGCGGTTGACCCGGTCGCCCAGCCTGCCCTTCACCACCAGGTTGCCGTCCGGGCGCAGGTTGACCACGTCACCGGTGCGGTACCAGCCGTCCTCGGTGAACGAGGTCGCGTTGGCCTCGGCATTG
Organism: Nocardia brasiliensis NBRC 14402; assembly: GCF_000308475.2. Classification (GTDB taxonomy): domain Bacteria; phylum Actinomycetota; class Actinomycetes; order Mycobacteriales; family Mycobacteriaceae; genus Nocardia; species Nocardia brasiliensis. Next base: position 23,129 of record NZ_BAFT02000083.1, read on the forward strand.
CGGTAGTACCCGCGAATCGTGTATGGACCCTTGGTGATCAGCAGACCGTCCGTGCCGGGCGGTACCGGCTCGCCCTGCTCGTCGACGACGGCGATCCGATCGTGGTCCGACATCGGCCTGCCCTGCGTGGCCAGGATCACCTCGTCGGGATCGTCGAGGCGGGTGTAGCAGACCAGTCCCTCGGCCATGCCGAACACCTGCTGCAGGGTGACCCCGAGCGCGGGGGCGATCCGCCGCGCCAGCTCGTCGGGGCAGCGGGCGCCGCCGACGAGCAGCACCTGCAGGCTCGAAATGTCGTAGTCCGTCCCGGCTTCCGCGCGTTCCACCCACAGTCTGGCCAGCGGCGGCACGAGGCCGGTGATGGTCACGCCGAAACGCTGGATCGCGCCGAACGCGGTGGTGGGGGAGGGTTCGATGGCCATCGCCACGGTGCCGCCCGCGTACAGCACGCCGAGGATGCCCGGCGAACTCATCGGGAAGTTGTGCGCCACCGGCAGCACCGCCAGGTAGACGCTGGTCTCGTCGAGTCCGCAGATCTGCACGCTGCGCCGCACGCTGTACAGGTAGTCGTCGTGGGTGCGCGGGATGAGCTTCGGCGTACCGGTGCTACCGCCGGAGAGCTGCAGGAACGCGATGCCGGACGGGTCGACTTCGGGCAATTCGCGTGGTGCGGCGCGCAAGTCGTCGAGTCCGTGCGTGCCGCCCGGCGGCAGGGCGGGACGCCGGTGGTCCGGCACGAGGATCAGATGCCGCAGCTCGGGTGCGCTGTCGCGCAGCACCGCGCCGAGCGTGGCGTGATTGAACCCCTGGTGGTGGTGACAGGTGACCATCGCGATCGCGCCGCTGGCCTGCGCGATCGGGAGCAGTTCGGCTTGGCGGTGCGCGGGCAGGCAGAAGACCGGCAGCGCGCCCGCGTAGAACAGGCCGAAGATCACCTCGACGAACTCGGCGATATTGGGCAGTTGCACGAGCACCCGATCGCCCTGCTGGATACCGAGCTCGAGGAAACCCGAGGCCAGCGACCTGGCCCGGGTTTCCAGCTCGGCGTAGGTCCAGCGATTGCGGTCGTCGAGCACGGCGACGGCCTCCGGTGTGGCGGCCGCGCGGCTGGTGAGCATGTCACCGAAGGTTTCTCCGGACCAGTAGCCCAGGGCGCGGTAGGTATCGACTTCGTTTGCCGGCCAAGGGGTTAGGTCGGATTGCGTGGACAAGACGAGCTCCTCACGTGCTGATCACACTTGGTTTACTTTCATCAAGAATTAAGGTTAGGCTAAGCATATGTCTCGAGATGGTAAAAGTGGTGGCGGTGTGATCATCACCGGTGCTGCTGGTGGCATCGGACGAGCGGCGGCACAGATTTTCGCGGACCGGTCCGCGGCGCCCGTGGTGCTCTGGGACCACGATCCCGCAGTGCACCGCGCAGCGGAAGAGATCCGGTCGAGCCGCATTGGTGTCGACACCCACGCCGAACAGGTCGACGTGACCGACGCCGCGTCCGTCGATCGGGCCTTCGCCGCCGCGGTCGAGCGGATCGGCCCGCTCGAGTCGGTGGTGCACGCCGCGGGTGTGCTGGAAACCGGCCGAATCGCGGAACTGACCGGCGACCAATGGGATCGGTGCCTGGCCGTGAACGCCACCGGCACGATGAACGTGACCCGCCGGGCCGCCGCGCTGCTCGCCGCGCGCGGTGGCGGTTCGATCGTGGTCGTCACCTCGAACGCCGCCAACACCCCTCGGGTCGGCATGGCCGCCTACGGCGCGTCCAAGGCCGCGGCCGCCGCGTTCGCCATGGCGCTCGGGCTCGAGGTGGCTGCCGCGGGCGTGCGGGTGAACATGGTCTCGCCCGGCTCCACCGACACCGCCATGCTGCGCGGCATGTGGGATCACGCCGCGACCGAATTGCCCGCCGCGGCCCGCGATCAGGTGCTCGCGGGCGACCCGGAGCGCTTCCGGCTCGGCATCCCGCTGCGCCGGGTGGCCCAGCCCGAGGACGTCGCCGAAGGCATCTACTTCCTGACTTCTCCCCGCGCCCGCCATATCACCATGCATGACCTGCGGGTGGATGGCGGCGCGACGTTCGACGCATGACGGCTCTGTTCCGACCCACAAGGAGATAACTGTTGGCTATCCCGCCGATCGCACCGTATTCGATACCGGCGCGCGAGGACGTCGCCGTCAATCGGGTTCCATGGACGCTGGATTCGTCGCGCGCCGCGCTGCTGATCCACGACATGCAGCGGTACTTCATCGACGCGTACCAGCTCGACCAGGAACCGATCTCGACCGCCGTCGCGAACATCCGGCGCCTGCGCAAGCAGTGCAACGAGGCCGGGGTACCGGTGGTCTTCACCATGCAGCCCGGTGACCAGCACCCCTCACGACGTGGCATTCTCGCCGATTTCTGGGGCAGCGGGCTGAGCAACGGCCCGGAGGCCGAGGTCGTCGCCGAACTGGCGCCCGGCCCCGCCGATATCCAGGTCACCAAGTGGCGCTACTCCGCGTTCCAGCGCACCGATCTGCGCGAGTTGCTCAATCACTACAACCGCGACCAGTTGATCATCACCGGCGTCTACGCGCACATGGGCTGCATGCTCAGCGCGGCGGAGGCGTTCATGAACGACATCCAGCCGTTCCTGGTGCTGGACGCGACCGCTGACTTCGGCAGGGACGAGCACCTCATGGCCATGGATTACGTCGCGCGCCGCTGTGGCGCGGTGACCACCACCGACGCGCTGGATTACGCGCTGCGGCAATCGAATGCGGCCTGACCCGGGCTTTCGACTAGTTGGAGGAGTGTTATGACCGAGCCGGTTACCATCGGCCGCGAGGACGTGATCGCCGATATCGCGGCGGCACTGGGCGTCGCACCGCACGAGGTGCCCGAAGACGGGGATCTCACCGACGCCGGCCTGGATTCGGTGCGGTTGATGTCGCTGGTGGAGAAGTGGCGGGCCAGCGGCGCGACGGAGGCGGATTTCGCCACCCTGGCCGCCGAGCCGGTGCTCGGTGTCTGGCTCGACGTCCTGGTACCCGGTCACGCGGATCGGACATGACGGGCAGCACCGGTGACGAGATCGTCGATATCGCCGGGATCGGTTTCGGGCCTTCGAATCTCGCGCTGGCGATCGCGCTCGAGGAGCACAACCAAGACCGCGCGCACGAGCGGCTGAGCGCCCGGTTCGTCGAGACCAAAGAGCGCTTCGAGTGGCATCCCGGCATGCTGCTGCCCGGCGCGACGATGCAGATCTCGTTCCTGAAAGACCTTGTCACGCAGCGCAATGTGCGCAGCAGGTACAGCTTCCTGAACTATCTGAAAGAGCACGACCGGCTCACCGATTTCATCAACCTGTCGACCTTCCGGCCCACCCGGCTGGAGTTCCAGGACTATCTGCGGTGGGCGGCGCGCACGGTGGACGCCGAGGTGTCCTTCGGTACCACCGCGGTGTCGATGGCTGCGGCGGGCGACTACTTCGAGATCCAGCTGGACGGTGCCGCGCCCGGCGTGCTGCGAGCGCGCAACATCGTGGTGGCCGTGGGCCTTTCGGCGCGGCTGCCGGAAGGGGTGGCGGCGAGTGCGCGGGTGTTCCACAGTCATCGCCTGCTGCCCAGTCTGGAAACGCTGCCGCGGTTGCGGCACAACAGGTTCGTGGTGCTGGGTGCGGGGCAGAGCGCGGCCGAGGTGGTCGGGCATCTGCATCAGCGCTACGAGGACGCGCGGGTGCATGCGGTGTTCGGCAAATACGGGCTCAGCCCGGCCGACGACAGCCCGTACGCGAACCGGATCTTCGACCCGGCCGCCGTGGACGACTTCTACGCGTCCTCGCCGGAGTTGCGGCGGCAGTTGATGACCTATCACCGCGGCACCAACTATTCCGCGGTGGAGCCCTCGCTCATCGAGCGGTTGTACGCCCAGGAGTACGCCGAGCGGGTCGCCGGTGATCGGCGGTTGTTCATGCACGGGGCCTCGACGGTCGCGAGCATCGAGGATTCCGGCGGCGGGGTCCGGGTCGACGTGACGCACGGGCCGACCGGCCTCACCGAGACGCTGATGTGCGATGCGGTGGTGTGCGCCACCGGTTTCCGGCCCGGCGATGTCCGGACCGTACTCGGGGAACTGGCCGGATCCGTCGCGTTCGAGAGCGGACAGGTTCAGGTGACCCGGGACTACCGGCTGGTGCCGACCGCGCCGTTGCCGGGCGATATCTATCTGCAGGGCGGCACCGAGCACACGCACGGGCTCTCCTCGTCCCTGCTGTCGAATATCGCGGTGCGCACCGGCGAGATCGTGCGCTCGGTCGCGCGGGCGGCGACGGGTGCGCGGACCGATCGTGCGGCGGATCGGGCGGGGAGGTAGCTACGGGATCTCCAGCGCTCGCCCGCCAGCGGCATGTGCGAAACCCGGTGTCGGACTTGGCATCCGGGTCGTCCGCGAGCATTTAAGCAAATCTAAACAGTGACAACGAACATGTTGACAAAATAAGGTGTGGCTATCCTAAGCTTCCGGCATCCCGACCACACCTACGAAGGACTTCGAAGAATGCTGATGAGGAACCTCGCCGCGACAGCCACCATGCTGATCGCCGCACTCGGTGTCGCCGCGGGCACCGCGGCCGCAGACCCGGCCGCTGCCGATGCGCCGATCAATTTCACCGCCGAGTCCACCGACACGCAGGCCATCGTCTCCCTGGACGCCGGCTCGATCGTCGTCGAGGACGGCGCGCTGAAGATCAAGGCCGCCAACGGAAACGTCGTCGCGGGCACCCCCCTGAAGTTCCGGCTCGACGAGTTCGAGTTCCCGATCGCGGCCGATATCGCCGGCTGCACGGCGACCCTGACCCCGCAGCTGGACATGAGCAAGGCCGTCTACAAGCCGGTCGCGCTGCCGTTCGAGGACAAGGCGCCGTGGAAGAGCGAGTACGACCGTGAGCAGGCCGCCTGGTCCCGCATGACCGGCACGATCAGCCTCGGTGCGAGCATCGCCACCCTGGTCGGCGGCCTCGGCGGCGCGGCCGTCGGCTGTGTGCTCGGCGGCATCGTCGGTGGCGCGGTGGTCGGCGGCACCATCGTCGGCCTGTTCGGTCCGTTCCTGGGCGGCATCGCCGCGGGTTGCCTCGGTGGCGCGGCCGCCATGGGCGCGCTCGGCACCGTCGCGGGCCAGATCTTCATCACCGCCCCGGTGGCGATCGGTGCGGCTATCCAGTACTTCACCACGATCAACCAGCCGTTCAACCCGGCCAAGTAAGACCTGACCGGGTCGACAGCGCGAACCGCCCCTCACAAGGGGGCGGTTCGTTCTTTCCAAGACCGAGTCGTGTGGAGTGGCTTTGCCCCGCAACGAGTTCGGTGACGCGGACGCGCGCGCTCGAATCCGCGGTAATCCTTGCGATGGGCGCGCCCCCGGCGATAGCCTGCCTGACTAGTTGCTGGACAGGGACGCCGGACGGGCGTTCTTCGCATCTCACTTTCGAGGAGCTCGTCGCGTGCGGATTTCGGTTCGAACATTGGCCGCGTTGGCGGCAGCAGCTCTGCTCGGCGTGGTTCCGGGAGTGGCGCAGGCCGATCCCGCACCGGCCTCGGACAATTGCCGATCGTTTCCCTTCGAGGTCGCCCGGGGCCAGTTGGCCTCGACACTGTGCCTGCCCGCCGACGGCACGGCCGATACGGTCATGGTGCTCATGGCCGGTTCGAATTACAACGGCTCGTATTGGGATTTCCAGTACGCCCCCGAGACCTACAATTTCCGGCGCGCGATGAACGCGGCGGGATTGGCCACTCTCGTGGTCGATCGGCTCGGCAATGGCAACAGCACGCATCCGCCGAGCCTGACCCTCACCGCGACCGCCACCGCGGACGCCTTGCACGAGATCGTGCGGGCACTGCGCGCCGGGCTGGCCGGCGCCGCGCCGTTCGCGAAGGTGATCAGCGTCGGGCATTCGCTGACCTCGGGCACCGCGGTGATCGAGGCGACGAAGCACCACGACGTGGACGGCGTTGTGCTCACCGGATATTCGCACTCGCTCAACATTCCCGAGACCCTCGGCGTGATTTCCACCTACTACCCGGCGGTGCAGGACCCCAAGTTCGCCGGGCGCGGGCTCGATTCCGGCTACCTGGTGTCCCGGCCGGGCACCCGCGTGCACGACTTCTTCGATCCCGACAATGTCGACCCGCAGGTCCTCGCGGTCGATGAACAGAACAAGGAAATCTTCTCGCTCACCGAGTATCCCGACGGCCTGACCTCCACTCTGCCCGGTATGTCCGGTCTCATCACCGCGCCGGTGCTGCTCGTCAACGGCAGCCGGGATCGATTGTCCTGCGGCACCAACTATTCGGTCTGCACGGACTCGGCCACCCTGCTGGCGTCGGAGTCCCAGTACTTCGGCCCGGCCGCGAAGTTGCGCGCCTTCGTGCTGCCCGGGAGCGGGCATTCGGTCAACTTGGCGCGCAACACTCGCGATTATCAGGCGGCCGTCATCGACTGGGCGAATTCGATGGTCCGGCCATAACACCTCACTGCGCCTTGGCCTCGGGGATATAGGCGGAGTCACGGGCGCCGATCTGGGCGGGCACCTGTGGCCGTGACGCCGACTCGAGCTTCGGGCGCCGGATGTCGAACAGCCCTGCGGCACCGAATTTCCGGACGAGTTCGGTGTCGGTGATCGCGTCCAGGAACTTCTCCACATACGGGGATTTGTCGCGGGCGTGTACCGTCAGTTCGCGCCGGATCGGACGGGGCAGCCGGACGATGGACACCAGGCGCGAGCACCCGTGCAAGGCCATGCGGGGTACCAGTGCCACGCCGACCCCGTGTTCCACCAGGCTCAAGGCGGTGGACACGTCGGGCGCGCGCACCGCGAAGCGGATGTGCACGCCGGCCCGGCCCGCCTCGCGGGAAAGGATATCCGTGAGATCGGAATTCGCGCCGCAGCGAATCCACGGCGCCTCGATCAGCTGTTTCCAGGAACCATCGAAGCTGTTGCGATGGCTGTGGTGGCACACGACGACGAGTTCCTCCTCGCCGAAGCAGTGGAACACCTTCGCGGTGGACCGCTCCAGCGGACCGACCGCGAGATCGAGCGCGCCCTCGTCGAGGGTGGAGTGCAGTTCGCGGATATCGGTGAACGACCGGACCTCGATGTTGTCGATATTGCGCTCCAGCCGCATCCGATAGATCAGCGGCGGCAACAGTTTCTGCGCGATCGTCGGCGTCGTGCCGACGGTCATGACGCCGTCGCCGAACGTTTGACCCATGGCCATCGCCTGCCGGACCGAGTCGACGACGTCGGAGGCCTGGGTGAAGAACTCGCGGCCGAACTTGGTGAGCCTCGATCTTCGGGATCGGGGGTCGAACAGTTTGCGGCCGAGCGAGCTCTCCAGCGAGTCGATCTGCTGCGACATCGCGGACGGCGTTATTCCGAATCGGCGCGCCGCCGCGGACAGTGAACCCAGTTGCACCGTGTTCACAAAGTAATCGAACTGCCGCAACGTGATCGTGTTGGAAGTGAGCAAGGGATAATCAGACATCGGCAACCTTCATATCGAGCCTTCGGCTCATCTACCGCACTTGCGGTCCTTCACTGAAATTTAAGTGAGCATCCGTCGCCGAGTCGTGGCAGTTGCCGATCAGCGTCGATCGACTTCGACTTCCGGCTCTTTCCGTTTACCGTGCGTTCATATCTCGAATGGTTCGGCGATGGCCGGGAAAGAACTAACTCGGAGATCGTGCCGACTTGCGCGGAGTCAGTATCTACGCGGGTGCAGGATACGTCAATGTGGAAGTATTTATCGTTCTGTTATCTGGATCACCTTGCCACTTCGCACACTGACTCGCTTGCTCTCGCTACCTGGGGTGATGGCTGCTGAACCGCCTTCTGGGTCCGCCGAGCGCGCCCCTGCATCGTGCTCATCGGATACTGGATCGTAACCGTGTCGGTCTCGAAGTACGGGCCGTGGGGTGCTTATTCAATCGAAACTTAACGCAATGTTAGAGCGGCTAACAACCGGTGGACATCTTGTACCGGATGACAATCCGGCTTGTTCATTACGACAACTCCCGCGATATAGCGGAGCGGCTATGAATCGCGCGGTTTACGTGATCGAGCCGTGATCGGAGAATTGTCCGTTTCGACGCTGTACGTGATCTGACCGTGATCGCCGATCCAACGTCTGTTAATTGGGATCTTGATTCGATGTAAGAATGTTCTCGCGACCTTGTCGGGTGCCCGCGGCGCTCGTACGCTTCGAATCGGAAGCCAGCACGCTGGAACCGCGTACTAGACCGCAGAGTCGCGGCTAGCCGGTCCGGCCGGTCGCAGTGTCGCGACCGGCCGGAATCGGCGATCAATTCGACTCAGTCGATCCGATGGACGATCGGCCATTTCGAAGGAAGACATCTTGGGTAAGCACAGCGCGCCGAGAAATACCTATGTCCCCGCCCGGATGGCGATGCTGTCCACGGTGACGCTGATCGGCATGGCCGTCTCGGCCAACGCGGGAGCCGGCGAGCCGGCGCCGCACGCAGGGGGTGCGGCCCGCGACGGTGCCACCGCGGCCCCGGAACCGACAGTGGCCGTGCCTGTTTCGCGGACACCCGGAGACGCGCGGGCGCAGCGGCCGGAAATCGGTGCGCCCGCCCAACAGTCGAGGCGCACCGAGCGTGCGGAGCCGGAGCCCGGCAACACGGCGGCGCTGATCGAGAGCGCGCAGAAATTGCTCGAGCTGGGCGGTCCGGCCCTGCAGGAGCCGATGCGCGTGGTGATCAAGGCGCTCGCGGCGGCGCTCAGCGCGGGTAATGCCGCGATCGGCCCCGAGGTGGCCAAGGGGATCAACCAGTTGCTCGCCGGCGTCGCGCCTGCCGCGCCCGGCGGTGCGCCCAGGCACGCGGCAGTCGTCTCGGACGACGGGGCGGCAGCCGATGAGTCGGCCTACGACACCGACGACGCGGCTGCCGAGACCGATGACTCGGCCTACGACACCGACGACGCGGCTGCCGAAGCCGATGACTCGACCTATGCCGAGGGCGACTCGGCGTACGACACCGATGAATCAGCCTATGCCGCTGACGATTCGGCTTATGTGACCGACGACGACGCCGAGTGGGCTCCGCTCGCGCTCGGCCCGAGCGTCGGCTGACAACCGAATAACAAGGTAATCGACAACTTCACGAAGGAAATTGTGCGTTTCTCGCCAGCGACCATGCTGTCTCTGTCCACCGCTGTCGGCGCCTCGGCGATTGCCGTGGCCGCGCTTGCCGGAGCCCCCGCGGCTCAGGCCGCACCCTCGGCCGAATCGCCCGCCGATGCGGTGATCAGCCTGACCAACGACGAACGCGCCAAGGCCGGGTGTCCGGCGTTGCGCGCGGAAAGTCATCTCACCCAAGCCGCCCAGGGCCATTCGGAGGATATGGCCGCCGGCAACTTCATGGACCACAACTCGTCGAAGGGCGATCCGGGCGCGCGCATCCGCGCGGCGGGATACAAACCGCAGACCTGGGCGGAGAATATCGCCGCCGGACACCAGAGCGCCACCGACGTGGTCGACGGGTGGATGAACAGCCCGGGGCACCGCGCCAACATCCTGAACTGCGGCCTGCGCGATATCGGTGTCGGATACGCGAAGGCGCGCAACGGAACTCCGTACTGGACCCAGAACTTCGGCACCTCGAGCCAACCGGACTCCGGTAAGCCGACCGACGGTAAGCCCGGCAAGCCGACCGACGGTCAGCCGGGTAAACCCGAAAAGCCCGGCCAGCCCGAAAAGCCCGGCCAGCCCGAAAAGCCCGGCCAGCCCGAAAAGCCCGGCCAGCCCGAAAAGCCCGGCCAGCCCGAAAAGCCCGGCCAGCCCGAAAAGCCCGGCCAGCCCGGCCAACCCGGCGGCGGCGATCCCTCCGACGGTGACTGTGCGAACCCGCCCGACGGCGGCTCGCCGTGGGATCCGTGGGGCGATTGGTCCGATGGCGGCGGTGATTCCTGGGATCCGTGGGGGGACGGTTCCGATGGTGGCGGTGATTCGTGGGATCCGTGGGGCGAGGGTGCCGACGGCGCCGGCGAATCCTGGGATCCGTGGGGCGATTCCGCTTGGGACCCTTGGGGTTCGGACGACGCCGCCGAGTCGTCGTGGGATCCGTGGAGCAACGGCTTCGACGCCCCGATTCGCAATGTCTTCGAGCAGTTGGCCGCTCGGACGAGTCAGCGCTGACTCGATAGGTAAGCCACAAACTCGCTTTGTGGTTTACCGGGTCTTCGCGGGACCGGCCGCACCCGCGGGGGCTTCGGATCAGCACGCGAGGGTGCCGCCGGACCGAGGACGTGTCCGGCGGCATCCGCTGTTCGCGCGGCGCGTTCAGCCCGCCGACGCGAGCGGTCCCGACGCGCCGAACGCCAGGTCGGCGAAGCGCTCGCCGATGCGACGGTGCGTCGCGGTGTCCGGATGCAGCTGATCCGGCAGCGGCAGCTCGGCGAAATCCTGCTCGCCGTACAGCAATCGACCGTCGAGATAGTGCAGGTTCGGGTCGCCGGCGGCGCGCTGCTCGACGACGCGGACGAGTTCGTCGCGCACGACCGCGAGGGTCAGTTTTCCGTTCGCTCGCTCCGCCGGATCACCGAGCGCGCGGAAGCGCACGCGCTGACCGTCGAAGTCCAGCGCGCCCGGGCCGGGGGTGTCCTCATGGATGGGGCAGAGGATCGGCGACACCACCAGCAGCGGCGTGTCCGGGTGGCCGTCGCGGATGGTGTCCAGGAAGCCGTGCACCGCCGGGGTGAAGGCGCGCACCCGCATCACATCGCTGCTCACCAGGTTGATGCCGAACTTCAGACTGATCAGGTCCGCGGGTGTGTCCCGGATCGTCCGGGCGACGAACGGATCGAGCAGACAGTTGCCGCGCAGGCTCAGGTTGAGCAGCGAGACACCGCCGCGCGCCGCCGCCAGCGCGGGCCAGGTCGCGGTCGGGCGGTCGGCGTTCGAGCCGTGACTGATCGAACTGCCGTGGTGCAGCCAGACTTTCCGGCCGTCGGCCGGAGCGGGCCGGACCGGCGCGTTGCTGCGCAGTGCCACCAATGCGGCGGTTTCGGTGTGCGGCAACCAGATCTCGATGTCCTTAGCGCCTGCGGGCAGGTCGAACCGGAGCGTGCCTGCCGCCGCGTCCGCGGTGACGACCGCCTGGGTGGTCATGTCGACCAGCCGGCCGGTGCCCGGCACGGTCGCGCTACCGGCCGGGCGACCGTCGACGAGCAGTTCATAGACACCGGCGGCGGGGGCGGGTATGCCAGGGTAGAACGCCCTGGTGGGCAACGCGTCCAGTTCGATGCCGGTCGCTTCGGTCCGGAATGCCAGGCGGACACCGGCGGGCTGGGCCTCGACCGTCGCCAGGTAGTCATCCGGGAACTGTGTGCGGGCCGCGGCCGGAAGCCGGTGCGGGAGTAGACCGTCGGCGGTGTGCTCGACGTCGAGCGTGCCGCGTAACAGTGGTTCGATCGGTGTCGTGATCCAGTCGGTCATAGCTGGTCCTCGAGGGTAGGGGCGCGTCAGGCCGTCAGACAGTAAGTGCGGCGCGCGTGCAGCTCGAACTGGCGGGTCGCTACGACAGCCACCCGCGCGCGGTGGAGTGCTCGTGGGCCCGCTCGCTCGACGCCCTCGACGCGCTGCTCAGCAATTGGCCGAGCGCCTGATCATCTGCGGCGCAACAGGACTCCGCGGATGAACGCCGCTTGGCCCGCGTGCTGGATATCGTCGTCCACGACGCTGACCAGCCGGACGCCGAGGGTGACCGGCGGATCCCAGCGGGTGTCGACGACGCGGGGGAGGTCGGTGTCGGTGAGGCCGGAGACATAGTCGATCGTCTGCGCGTGCACCGCGTCGTAGTAGCCGAGCAACAGTTCGACGGGCACTCGGCCGAGCTGCTCGATATCGGCCGGGGTGTGTCCGTAGCCGGTCGCCTGGTCGGCGAAGGGTAGGCCGAAGCGGTCCGCCCAGCCCGCGGCCGTCCACACCTGGTCCAGTCGTGCGACCTCGGCGATGTGATCGTCCTGCACCCGGGTCAGGTGCCAGAGCAGCCAGGCGATGGAGTTGGCGCCAGGGTCCAGGCGCACGCCCAGTTCGTCGGGGGTCAGGTCCGCGACGGCACCGTGCACGTTCTCCCGAACGCGGCCGAAGGCGTCGGTCAACAAGTCAGCGCTGGTCATGTTCGGATTCGAACGCGCGGTGACCGTCCGTTATTCCCGGCACGGGCCGGTGTGGCTGTCGCCGCCTGCCCGGTGAATTCCGCCGGTGTACCTTGTTAGAAAGGTGTGAATTCTTCGCGACGCCGGACCTCGGGATGGACCGATATGGTTGCCGCCATTACGCTGACCGGACGACGGTGCGGAACGACAGAACTCGGGAGTGTGGCAGGCTCGGATAAAGATCGGACATCGGCGCCGGTAAATACGGACTATCGGACGGGGCTCCGCGTTCGCTTCTCCTGTCCTCGATAGATGTTGTGGTGCAGCATGATTCGCCGATCAGCGCAGATGTTGCGCCGCGTTTCCTGGACGCTGATCGAGGCGATGATATGGGTGCGGCGGATATTCGTGATAAATCGTCGTACTGGGTGTCGTGACCGGCCTGCGCGCTATTTGCAAGCCGGTACTTAAAAGAGTGAAGCGCAGCTGAAATATTACGGTAGAGGCAGCTGAATGCAGATCACCCGACAATTCTTGCGAAGCAGTGGAGGTACAGCAGCAGTGGGCAGACGTTTCTTCCGGCCGGATGGCGGCCGGAAATTCAGACCGATTCGCGCGATCCTCGGTGTGCTGACGATCGGCGTGGCCATGGCCGCGACCGGGACGGTCACCGCGAGCGCCCAGCCGATCTGGCCGCTCCCGGACCCCGACCCGTTCTATGCCGCGCCCGCCGACATCGCGAGCAAGGCGCCCGGCGACGTGCTCGACAGCCGGCCGATGCCACCGCTGTTCTTTTTTCCCGGTGCCACGGTCACGCTGATCAAGTTCCGGTCCACGAACTCGCAGGGCGAGCCGATCGCGGCGACCACGACGGTGCTCACGCCGCTCGGTCACCGCGCAGACGCGCCCCTGCTCTCGTTCCAGCACATCATCAACGGACTCGGCACCCAGTGCGCGATCTCGCACGGGCTCTACGCCAACGACACCAACTTCATCGTGCCGTTCGCGCCGGTGCTGAACGTCGCGCTGGCGCGCGGCTGGAGCGTCGCGCTGCCGGACCACCTGGGCCCGAACAGTGCGTACGGCGCAGCGAAATTGGGCGGCCGGATCACCCTCGACGGGATTCGTGCGGCGCAGCGGCTGCCGCAGCTCGGCCTCGGGCAGAGCCCGGCCGCGGTGGCCGGTTACTCCGGTGGCGGTATGGCGACCGCCTGGGCCGCCGCGCTGGCGCCGACGTACGCGCCGGAACTGAATCTCGTCGGCGCCGCCGAAGGCGGGGTGCCGATGAATCTGACCACCATGGGCTGGGCGATCGGGCACAACCAGCATCCGGCGTTCGGGCTCGGCTTCGCCGCCGTGCTCGGCCTGGAGCGGGAGTACCCGGACCGCCTGCCGATCACCAGCGCGCTGAACGAGCGCGGGCTCGCCGCGGCCAGGGGCATGGCGAACAGCTGCACCAACGACCTGATCGCGCGCGGGGTCGGGCACAGTTTCGACGACTACGCGAAAGACATTGTGCTGGCCCATGATCCGAAGGCTTGGGCGGTGGCGGACGAGAACAGCGTCGAACTCTACGACGGTGTCCCCGCCGCGCCGGTCTTCGAATGGCATTCGCCGCAGGACGGACTGATCCCGCTGGACGCGATCACCAACACGGTGCACCGGTACTGCCGCGCGGGGGTCAAGGTGCAGGCGGAGCTGTACCCCACACCCGATCACCTGACGGCCGCCGAACTCGGGCTGCCGTCGATGATGAACTGGCTGGACGGACGCTTCGCCGGCCAGCCCGCGCCGAGCAACTGCGCATAGCCGGATAGTTCCGGATCGCCCCGCGTGGTAGCCGACCACGCGGGGCGAACTGCGTCGCGGCTCAGTCGCGCGCGGGCACTTCGCAGCCGTCGGGGCCGCAGGCGTCCGCGCCGCCGATCGTCTGCAGGACTGGTCGGTGCTCGGCCCAGGCCTGCTCGAGCGCCTGGGCGAAGACCGCCGCGGGCTGGGCGCCGGCGACGCCGTACTTGCGATCGAAGACGAAGAACGGGACACCGGTCGCACCCAGTTCGGCCGCTTCCTTTTCGTCGGCGCGCACGTCGTCGGCGTAAGCCGTCGGGTCCGCGAGGACCGTGCGCACGGCCGACTCCGCTAGTCCGGCGTCCGCGGCGAGCCGTGCCAGCCGGTCGTGGTCGGCGAACAACGACTGCTCCTCGGCGAAGTTCGCGCGGTAGAGAGCGTCGAGCAGTTCTTCCTGTCTGCCCTGGGCGAGGGCGAAGTGCAGCAGGCGGTGCATGTCGAACGAACTGCCGTAGTCGCGGCCCTCGGTCAGGTACGGCAGACCGAGTTCGGCGGCTTGCGCGCCGATGCCGCGTTCGTTGGCCGCGGCCTGTGCCTCGCTGATCCCGTACTTGCGGGCGATCTTCGCGATCACCGGCCCGGACTCGTCCGCGGACAGCGTCGGGTCCAATTCGAACGACCGGTGCACCACTTCGATATCGGCGCGATGCGCGAACTCGGCCAGCGCCGCCCCGAACCGCGCCTTGCCCAGGTAGCAGAACGGGCAGTTGATGTCGGTCCAGATCTCGACCCGCACGGGCGTCCTCACTCTCGTCGCAACCCCCTGAACAGCCAACACGCCGATATTCGGTTCTGTTCCCGCGGCGCTGCCTGCTCGGCAATCTGCCCAGCAGACCCGATCGATCTAGAAATGACTGAGACAGGCTGTTACCGTAAACCTGTGTCACATTAACCTCGACCCGATATGAGGTAGACGTCATGGCAACACAGTCGGCAACGGCGCCGTCTCGCACCGCAGCAAAGGGTGAGTACACGGCGATCCTGACGACACTGTCCGAAGGCTCGGTCAATCGGCACTTCGACCCGTACACCGAGATCGACTGGGAATCCGCCGAATGGGCGGTGATCCCGAACGACCCGCGCTGGATTCTCCCGGCCTCCACCGATCCGCTCGGTGCGCATCCCTGGTACCTCGCGCTGCCGGAAAGCCGCAAGATCGAGATCGGGATGTGGCGGCAGGCCAATATCGCGAAGGTCGGGCTGCAGTTCGAGGAACTGCTCATCGGCGGCGTGATGAACTATCTGTTCGCAAAGGTGCCCAACGGCTCGGCCGAGTTCCGCTACCTCAATCACGAGGTCGCCGAGGAGGTCAACCACACCCTGATGTTCCAGGAGATGGTCAACCGGATCGGCGCGGACGTCCCGGGCATGGGCTCGATCATGAAGCTGCTCGGCCCGCTGGTGCCGCTGCTCGGCCGCTTCTTCCCGACCACCTTCTTCGTCGCGGTGCTCGCCGGCGAGGAACCGATCGACCATGTGCAGAAGCAGGTGCTGCGCGCGGGCGAGGACGTGCACCCGATCATGCGCGACGTGATGCGGATTCACATCGCCGAGGAGGCCCGGCATATCGCGTTCGCGCACGAATATCTGCGGCACCGGGTCCCGAAGCAGCATCCGGTGCAGCGCGCGACGCTGTCGCTGGCCTACCCGATCATCATGTTCATCGCCTGCGACCTGATCGTGAAGCCACCGCGGTCGCTGTTCCGCGAGTTCGACATCCCGAAGGGCATTCGGCGCGAACTGTTCTGGCGCAGCGCCGAGGCCAGGGCGCGGCGGCGCGACTTCTTCGGCGAGGCCAGGATGCTGGCCGCCGAGATCGGCCTGATGAACCCGGCGGCCAAGCTGGCCTGGCGGGTGCTGCGGATCGACGGCAAAGAGTCGCGGTACCGCGGCGAACCGGTGCGCACGCACTCCTGATCGCGAACGACGGCCCGGCGGTAGCGCACCGCCGGGCCGTCGCCGTTTTCGGGGTAAGCCGGGCGGGCCGCACGCCCCGTTCCCTACCCGGTCGAATTCGGTTCCGATTTCGGTCCGAAATCGGAACCCCGGCGGTATCGTGACTGGATCCGGCCTGCTCAGCGCGGTGGTTCAGGCTCGGAATCCGTAGTACCGCAAGCACCTTCGGCGAGGAGGTACCGATGCAGAGGCGCATCTCGTGGCAGGTGTTCCGGCGTCACATCGTCCGGGGATTGCTCTTGTACGGGGCCTGCGTGGGCGGGTCGGTGCGCTGCTTCATCGAGGCCGAGCGGATCGAAGCGGCCCGCGCCCAATCGCCGATCGTCCCCGGCGCGGACGTGTGGGATTGGTCCGTGCCGCACCAGTGGTACGACATCGCGCACAAGCGCTGAGCGGTTCGTCGCGCCCCGAGTTCCCGGGGTGTTTCGGCCTGGACCGAAACATGGTGCGTCCCACCCGCTCTCCTTCATAGGCTGCTGAGCAGTGACTATGAGGAGTGCAACGATGATGAAGGACGTAGCGGCGCCCGCCGGCGGCGAGGTCGCGCTGGTGGTGGCGCGGTGCGCCGACGGGATGGCGACGGAGTGGAAGCGAGGCAGGCGGCGGTGGCAGACCATGTGGTCCCGCAGGGGCGAACCGGTGCTGCGGGCAGCGCCGCACCCGAGCAATACCGACGAACTGCTGACGAGCATCGATCCGCTCGTGGCGGTGCGGTGGCAAGGCCTGCGGTGAGCCGCGCATGAAGCGGATCATCTTCACGCCGGAGGATCTCGTCCGGATCCGGGTCGGGTCGCCACTGGGCGCTTTGGGCGAAACCATGCTGGCCACCCGGGCCGTGCAACGCTCGAATGTCGCCGTCTACACGGGCTGGCGGCAGCAGGTCGGCGCCGCGATCCCGGCCGACTTCGGCCGGATCGCCGAGATCTTCCCCGCCGAGGAGAATTTTCTCGACCTGATCACGCCGACCCGGGGCGCGCGAACGATGTCCGGCGGCGTCGAAGCGCTGCATCTGGCCTCGCGGCTGGAGCTGCGCAACGAGGTGGAGACCGTGGTGCGGCGGCGGGCGGAGATCGGCGAAACCCCGCTGCCCGCCTGGACCGCCGACCTCTTCGAACGGGACGGCAGCGCCAGGCAGAGCGTCGCGAGCGCCGTCGAGGCCTTCCACTCGGTGGCGTTCGCGGGCCGGTGGGCGCATATCCAGACTTACCTGGAGGTCGCCGCCGAACGGATGGCCCGCACCATGGCGGCCGAAGGTGTGGAACGGCTGCTGTCCGGGCTCATGCCGCATGCCCGCTGGCGGGCGCCGGTGCTCGAGGTGCTGCGCGCGAAGGCGTGCCACGACGAGCATCTCGCCGGCCGCGGCCTGCTCATCATTCCGTCCCTGTTCGCCTGGCCCGAACCGATCACCCTGCACTCGACCGTCGACGAGACGGCGCCGATGATGCTGATCGTGCCGGTGCTGCGGGATATCGGAGACTTCGCCGCCGCCTGGGGTCCGCGCGGCACCAACGAGGCGCTCACCGCGTTGCTGGGCCGGACCAGGGCGGCCGCCCTGCAGGTGATCGCGGAAGGCTGCAGCACCACCGAACTCGCGCGCAGCCTTGGGGTTTCACCCGCCACCGCCAGCGAACACGCGTCGATTCTGCGCGAAGCCGGACTGGTCGACAGCTGGCGGCACCGCAATGCCATGCGCCACGAGATCACCACCCTGGGCGTCGCGCTGCTCGAAGGAGACCTCAGCAGCAACGCGCGGATCGCCTAGCGCCGCAGGGCGATCGTGCCGTCCGAAATCCGCGTGAGTTCTCCTGCCCCCTGATCTAGTGTTCGGTAAATGGAGCTAGTCGTTCGATCTGCCGGTCAGAAGGCCGCCGTCGCCGCTGCCGTCACGGTGGTGCTGTGGGCGTCGGCGTTCGTGTTCATCCGGGCTGCGGGAGCGGATTTCTCGCCCGGGGCTTTGGCATTCGGACGATTGCTGACGGCGTCCATCGCGCTGGTGCTGATCCTGCTCATCAAGGGGGAGAGGTGGCCCGCCCGCGGCGCCTGGCCCGGCATCGTGGTCTCCGGGGTGCTCTGGTTCGGCGTCTACATGGTCGCGCTGAACTGGGGTGAACAGTACGTCGACGCGGGCACCGCCGCGATGGTGATCAACATCGGCCCGGTGTTGATCGCGCTGCTGAGCGGATTGCTACTGCGGGAAGGGTTTCCGGCGCGCCTGATGGCCGGTATCGCGGTGTCCTTCACCGGTGCGGTGGTCGTGGGGTTGTCGAATTCGGACGCGGGCAGTTCCGCGGTGCTTGGGGTGGTGCTCTGCCTGACCGCGGCCGCCGCCTGGGCGGTCGCGGTGGTCGCGCAGAAGCCTGCGCTCGCGCACGCGTCGGCGTTGCAGGTGACCACCGGCGGTTGCGTCATCGGCACGATCGCCTGTGCGCCCTTCGCGGGACAGCTGCTCACCGAAGCCGCCGCCGCGCCGCTGTCGTCGACGTTGAGCGTCCTGTACCTGGGCGTATTCCCCACCGCGCTGGCCTTCACCACCTGGGCGTACGCTTTGGCCCGCACCACCGCCGGAAAGATGGGCGTGACCACCTATGTGGTTCCGGCCCTGGTGGTCGTGATGGCGTGGCTGGCGCTGGGCGAGGTCCCGGCCCTGCTCGCGATCGTCGGCGGCCTGCTGTGCCTGTCCGGCGTAGCCATCACCCGAGCCCGTGCGGCCAAGCCGGTGCCGCCCGAAGACGTTGCGGTGCAACCGGTGCCGGACCCACGGTAGGTCGAGCGACTGGTCGCGGCAGGCACGTCACTACGATGGTCGCCGGTACGGCCCGCTCGCGCGGGCGCCGGTGAGTCGACGAAAGAGATGACAGTGCCGAGGGATTCGAAGCGGGCCGCCGGTGCGGTGCGGCGGTGGCTGGCCGGCTCGGTCGCGGCGGCCGCCGTCACTGTGACGGGACTGGTGGTCGGCGCGAATCTGCGGCTGTGGCAACTGTCGTCCGGACATCGGTTCGATCCGGCGACGGCTCCCAACGCGCCGGTGGTGATCGTGCCGGGGTGCGAAGGTCGCGCCGGACGGCACACCCATGCCGTATCTGCGGGGGCGGTTGGACGCCGCGATCGAGCTGCTGCGCGCGGGAAAGGTACGCGAAATCCTGGTCTCGGGCGATGCGGCGGGCGCCTCCGGCGACGAAATCGCCGCGATGACAAGGTATCTCGCGGCCCGCGGCGTCGACCAGGCGGTCGTGCGCACCGACGG
Source organism: Nocardia brasiliensis NBRC 14402 (assembly GCF_000308475.2). Lineage (GTDB taxonomy): Bacteria > Actinomycetota > Actinomycetes > Mycobacteriales > Mycobacteriaceae > Nocardia > Nocardia brasiliensis. The sequence goes on from NZ_BAFT02000083.1 coordinate 42,335, forward strand.
CCTTGGCTTGTCGACCCGCGCCACGGGTGCACGCGCGCGACGGCTGTTCGGCATCGACCGCGCCCTCGTCGTCACCCAGTACCAGCATGTGCCGCGGGCGGTCGCCCTGTGTCGGGGCGCGGGGATCGACGCCGACGGCGTCACCGCCGCATGCGCCTGCCGGCGAATAACGAAGGTGCGCAACAACCTCCGCGAATGGGTGGCCGCGCCCAAGGCGGTCGCGGCGTTGCTCGCGCGCTGACCCCTGGCAAGGACGAAGCCCCTGTACCTCGGAGCAGGGGGAGATACAGGGGCTTCGCCGGTGGGTCAGTGCGCTGCGAGCCCAGCGGCCGCGCGGGTACTGACGCCCGGTGGAGTCCGGTCAGGGGCAGTCGGCCGGACTCGTGGCTCGGTCTACTTGTCCGGGTCCGGCGGGAACTCGCCCTTGGCCTGGACCGTGGTGCCGGTCAAGGTGTAGGTCACGACGTTCGGGCCGCCGGAGGGGCAGCACAGCGCGTCCTGCGGGGTGACCCAGCGGTACTGCACCGACACGGTGTTCTTGGTCTTGCCGAGCACCGTGGTGTAGCCGTAGTACTTCGAGGTCGCGGTGCCCAGGTAGGTGCCGTTGGTGAAGAACAGGACGTGATAGCCGGGATGGCTGCCGTTCCAGTCCACCAGCATCCAGGACAGGACGCCGGCACAACCCGCGGAGACCGGATCGGTGCTCGCCTCGCGGATCACCCACGGGTAACCCTCCTTGTTGGGCGCCAATCGGGCGACCGCGGAGCGGGCGAGATCGGAGTTCGAGTCGAAGCACAGGCCGTGACCACTCCCGTTGGGCGGCTGGTCCGCGGCGGGCGGGTCGGCCACGGGCGGCGGATTGTTCGGGGCCGGTGGGTTGTTCGGGGCCGGAGCGGGCGCTTCGGTCACCGGACTCGGCTGTGCCTTGGGCGGATCGGCCGGCGGGTTGCCCTCGCCCGGGGTGGGCGCCTGGGTGACGGCAGGTGTCGACGGCACGGCCGAGGGAATCGGTGTCCTGGTGGCCTGCGGTGCCGGGCTCGAGTCGGTACAGCCGGTCGCGCCGAGTACGACGCTCGCGGCCAGTGCGGCGAAAGCCCACGATTTGACGTTCATTGAACCCCCGAAATCGGTTGGTGGATAACGGTGTGCTCCCGCTGCCCCGGTCACGGAGCAGTGCGCGCGGACCTCCACTCCCGCGCGCTCGGGAGACACCTGGAGATCGGCGCCCTCCCGATTCCTGTTACAAAGTTTCACACATGCGTTCCCACGTCAAAAATATTGCCCCCAGCTCTCGGGGCCTGTACCGCGGCAGACCGCAACCAATTGTCGCCACTGCCGGGTGTCGGGTTGCCCGGGCGCTGTCCCACTGGGCAAGATGCAGAGCGCCGAGCAGGACCTTTGCGACATGAAGCGAGGGATGAACGCGTGCGGTTGGTCAGGAGACGATTTCCCCTAGTGACGTCCGGCGTGCTGGTCGTCGCCGCGGTGTTCGCAGCGGCCTTGCTCTACGACCCGCCCGAGCCCGCGCAGCAGGCCCCGCTGCGGCCGGATACCGGGACGCCGCTCGGGTTCGACCCGGCGTTCACCGCGCGGATCGCGCAGGCCGAGGCCTACGTCAAAGAGCGTCCCGGCTTCACCGCCATCGTGGTCCGGGACCGGCGCACCGGCGCGGTATGGCGCAATGCCCATGCGGGGACGCCGATTTCGGCGTGTTCGACGCCGAAGCTGGCGATGGTGGTCGACCTGCTGCTGCGGGCCGACGCGGGCACGATCACGTGGCGCGCCGACGATCACGACCTGATGCACCGGATGCTGCACAGCAGCGACAACGACGCCGCCACCACGCTGTGGGACCGCTACGGCGGCGAGCGGGTGTTCGCGCCGCGGTTCCGGTCGTTCGGCATGACGGAGTTCAGCTTCTCTGCGGGCCATCCCGATTCGTGGGGCTGGATGATGGTCACCGCGAACGACCTCGAGCGCCTGATCGACTTCGCGCTGACGAAGCTGCCCGCCCGCGATCGCGCCTACCTGGTCCGCGAGATGCGCTCGGTCGACGGCAGCGACTCCGTCGACACGAACCAGCAGTGGGGTGTGTGGGGGGCGGGCGCGGACGCGCTGCCCGGCAACAAGAACGGCTGGGCCGACGACAACGACGACGGCTCCTGGCTGATGAACTCGGTGGGTTTCGCCGGCCCCCGGGAACAGTTCACGGTGGCGATCATGAACAACACCCAGGTGATCGAGAACGGTTACCAGGTCGGCCGCAAGACCGTCACCCGGGTGGGCGAGATCCTGTTCAAGGACTACTTCCCGCCGTTGTCCGCGGCGTCCGGCCCGGCCGATGCCTACGGCCGATAGGGCGGTGCGACGCCCCAACCCCAGTGCGGCATCGGGGCTTCCAGCGGCGGGGTGGCTTCCGGCTGGGAATTGGCGTGGGCCAGCCGGGTGCCCCATTCGATGTAGGAGGCGAAGGCGGCGCGGAACTCGGGATCGTCGGGCAACCCGACCTCGTCGGCGGCATCCATCAGCAGATTCACCCAGCGCCGGCGCTGCGGTTCGGTGATCGCCTTGCCGAGGTGCTGGCGGACCATGTGCGCGTAGCCGCCGCGCTCGGTGCTGTAGGTCGCGGGGCCGCCGAAGACCTCGGCCAGCCACATGGCGACGTATTCGGGATGTCCGGGATCCATGCCGCGGAACAGCGGCCCGACCAGATCGTCCTTCAGCACCTGCCGATAGAAGACCTCGGTCAGCGACTCGAAAGCCGCAGTGCCCCCGGCCCATTCGTACAGGCTGGGCACCGCGTCGGCGGTCTGTCCCGCCGTTGGTTCCGTCATGATGCCGACTCCGATCCGACAAGCTGTAACTCGAACAGCGTCAGACTAGCCGCATGCCGACCTCTCGGCCACGAAAAAAGTGAGGGCCCTGCCTACCCGGCAGGGCCTCAATTCACCTGAAGCACACTCAATTCCACTGTGACTGGCTGCGGGCCCGGAGTTCGGAGCCTGCGTTGGCCATTGTTTCGAGCTCGTCCAGGAACTTCTCGACCGCGTCCGCCTTGACCTCGGGGGAGCGGACCTGTTCGCGGACGTCGTCGGTGGTGCGGGTCAACACCAGTTCGGTGAAGTCGTCCTTGAGGTCGCGGATCAATTGCCTACGGGCCAGCTCGATCTGGTCGCGGCCCTGCTTGCGCACCCGCTCGACCTCCGCGGCCGCGGCCTCGCGCATCTGCACCACAATGGCCTCGGCGTCGGCGTGCGCGTCCTCGACCAGCTGGGCGAGTTCGGCGCGGGCCTCGGCCATGCCGTTGTCGTAGACCTCTTTGGCCTGGGTGAGCCGATCCGCGGCCTCCTGGTTCTCCTCCAGTTGTTTGCGGATCGCGTCCTGGGACTTGGCCATCATCCGTTTCACCGGCGGCACAACGTATTTGACGATGACCCAGACGATGACCACGAAGCCGAACAGCTGGCTGAGGAAGACCGGCCATTCGAACTTGATCTGATAAATACTCTCGGCGAGGATGTCGGTGCTGCTGCTGAGGGTCATGACGACGCCCGTCCTGTCTGATGGCCGCGGCTGGTGCCCGCGCGCCGATCATTGACGCCGACCATCCGAGTGGCCAGCGATTGGGCCAGCGGCTCGACAGCCTCACGCAAGTCCGCGGCGACCTGATCGGCCTGTGCCCGCAATTGCGCCTCGGCCTCCACGACAATCGCGTTGGCCTCCTGCTGTGCCTCGCCGCGCATCTGTTCGAGAATGGCGCGGCCTTCCGCACGCGCCTGGTTCCGGATCGCGGCCGCCTCGGCGCGCGCCTTTTCCAGCGCCGCCTGATGTTTGGCCTCGGCCTCGGTGAACAGCTGCCGAGCCTCCTTGGTCCTCGTCAAGGTCTCGGCAACGCGTTCTTCGCGTTCCGCCAATACCTTGCGGATCGGCGGAACGACGAAGAACCAGATGACTCCGAGCACGATCAGAAAGATCAGCAGCTCGACGAAGAAGGTGCCATTGGGGATGAGGAAGTTCCCCTGGGCCACCACATCTGTTCTCGGAGACATACCCGGTTACTTGCCGGGAGTAGCGAATACGAAGAGGGCCATGAAGGCTAGATTGATGAAGTACGCCGCCTCGACCAGACCGACGGTCAGGAAGAAGATGCCGCGCAGCCGACCTTCGGCTTCCGGCTGACGCGTGACTCCATTGATCAGCGCGGCACCGGCGAGGCCGTCACCGATACCCGCACCGATGGCGCCGCCCGCCATGATGATGCCGCCGCCGATAAGCGCGCCCTGGACGATGGACGCGGTGGTTGGGTCTGCCATGTTCTACTTCCTATTCTCGGATGTGTGCGTATGATTCGGCGCTCGCCGATCAGTGGTTTTCGTGCTCGAGGGACATCGACTGACTGAAATACAGCACAGTCAGCAGCGAGAAGATAAACGCTTGAATGGCGCCGACGAACAAGTCGAACAGCTTCCAGACGGCGTTCGGGCCCCAGCTGATCCAGAAGGGGAACAGGGTGATCACCGAGAGCATGACGCCACCGGCGAACATGTTTCCGAACAGTCGCAACGAGAGCGAGAGCGGCTTCGCGATTTCTTCGATGACGTTGATGAACACCATCGGTCCCCAGCCGGTATGGCCCTTCAACAACTGTTTGGCGTGACCGAACGGACCGCGTCGCGCGATACCCGCGGACTGGTAGGCGATGAAGACGAACAGCGCGAGCGCGTAGACGAAGTTGACGTCCGAGGCGGGCGGCGCGATCAATTCACCGTCGCCGACCTGTACCGGCAGCACGGACAACCAGTTCGACAGCAGGATGAACACGAACAGCGTGACGGCGAGCGGCAGCGCGAACGGCGCGACCTTCATGCCGATGGCGCTTTCCACCTGGCCGCGCATCTGCACCGTCACGGCCTCGAAGAACAGCTGCACGCCGTTGGGGACTCCGGAGGTCAGCTTCAGGCGCAGCAGGAACGCGAGCACGAGCACGATGATCGCCGCGACCGACGTGGACACGATCGTGTCCACGTTGAAGTCCATGCCGAAGACATGGGCCACGGCATGGTGGCCGACCTTGATCTTCGGTTCTTCTCCGGCGGGAGCCTCTTCGGCGAGCAACGTGACGCTCGAGGCCATCTGGGTAAACGAAATGGCTGAGATCGTCATGGCGTTTGGCGGAGCCCTTTCAATTCAGGCACAACGGTATTGAAGACCAGGGCGACTTGAAAAAGGGCCAGGCCGAAGAAGATCCCGACGCCGTTGGGGCGAGCCAGGAAAGCCACCAGGATCGCGACGGCGGTGATACCGAGCAGTCGCACGGCGGAAGAACCGACCAGGCGCTGCTTGCTCGGTGTGGCCGCGTTGGCTATTCGGGTGATGGCCCACAGGGTGAGCTGTGCATTCAGCCAACCGACGAACAACCCGGCGCAGATGAATGTGCCGAGCAGTAGTCGATCGATCATCCCGGTAATGGCCAACGCCAGCACACCCAGAGCGATCGCGACAATGGCTGAACGCCGTATCTGGAGCCTATTCACGTCCACACAGACACCGCCTTCGTCCATCGGCCCACCTCGTAGTGGGGGTCGTGATTGATCCACAGCATACACATCTCAACCTGCTTGCGTACCAAGGTTTTTGATCTTGCATTCCCGTGATCTTGAAATGGGTTCTAGATATCCTCTGGTTACCAAAGGCGTTGTTATGCAAGTGCATAGGAGAAGGGCCCGGCGCCATTCCGGCGGGGCCACTTTTCCTTTCTCGAAACGTGTTGAACTGCGCTTTTTCTGGAGCTCGTGGGGCCGGGTCCTGCGCGATCGGGCGGGCGGTCACCGGCTGGCCCAGGGTACGCCATCGAGGGGTAAATCGATGGCAACACGACAGTACGTGTTCGCTCCCCAGTTGGTGACGTGTCACCGCTTGTTGATATTTGTCCTGTTTAGTTTTTAAGTCCGTTTTGTCCGAATTTACGGCTGCTGAAAACTTGCTGCCGGAGAATACCCGGTGCGTAGTACTCGGCTTTCGGCAGGGCGGCGGTGCGGATCTGCGTGCCCCGGTTGGGAACTGCCCCAGCGCAGAATGCCGGATAGCTGTGAGTGATCCCAGATCTGTAACTCGCGCATGATCATCCGCATATCTCGGCCGGTCCTGGGCATTAGCGTTTACAGAGACTTCGAGTTACAGAGAGAGTGTGCGCGATGAGGCCTGAGTTCGCGGTGTCCGCACGGGGTTCCGAAGGTGGTGGCGCCGCACTGGATCAGGTCGCGCTGCTGACCGGTGCGGCGCTGGTGGTCGCCGCGGGTCTGTTCGTGGTGGCGTATCTGCATCGGACTCGGCGCATCACCTGGTTGCAGGCGAGCGCGGATCGGCTCGGTGCGTACAGCAATCGCCCCGGCTGGGTCGCGTTGCCGCTCACGCTGTTCCTCACCACTATCCTGACCGCGCTGGTCGGCTTCATCTGGGATGTCAGTCTGCACGTCGGCAAGGGCAGAGACGAAGGGCCGCTGGCCAATCCGGCGCACTACTTCATCCTGATCGGGCTGTTCTTCTTGTTCATCGCGGGGATGACGGCCGTGGTCCTGCCGCTCGACGAGAAGCCGGGCCCGGCCGCCATCCGGATCACCCGCACCTGGTACGCGCCGGTCGGCGGGGTGCTCATGGCCGCGGTCGGGCTGTACGCGCTGATCGGCTTCCCGCTCGACGACGTCTGGCACCGACTGTTCGGCCAGGACGTCACCCTGTGGGGCCCAACTCATCTCATGCTGATCGGCGGCGCGGGTTTGTCGTTGGTGGCGGTGCTGCTGCTGGAATTCGAGGGCCGGCTGGACCGGCCGGATCCCGAGCGGGTGGACGGGCGCTGGCTGTGGCTCGGACGGGTGTTCGCCTTCGGCGGCCTGCTGATCGGATTGTCGGTGTATCAGGTCGAATTCGACTTCGGCGTCGAGCAGTTCCGCTTCGTCTTCCAGCCGATGCTGATCACGGCGGCGGGGACGGTGGCCCTGGTGGGCGCGCGCTACACCCTCGGCCGCGGCAGTGCCCTGGTCGCGGTGGTGTTCGCCCTCGTGGTCCGCAGCCTCGTCGCCATGCTGGTCGGCCCGGTGCTCGGCGAACCGCACAACATCTTCCCGCTCTACCTCGGCATCGCCGTGGTGGTGGAGCTGATGGCGCTGCTGCCGCTGTCCGGCAGGCCGCTGTGGTGGGGCGCGCTCACCGGGCTGGCCGCCGCCACCGCCGGGCTCTGGCTCGATTCACTGTGGATCCAGCGCGCATTCGTCAACAGCTGGCCCGCGAGCATGTGGCCGGAGCTGCTGCTGATGTCGGTGCCGGTGGGCGTGGCCGGCGGGGTGCTCGGCGCACTGTTCGGTCTCGTGCTCTGCGGTGAGCCGATACCGAGACCCGCGGTGCGGCGCTCGATCGTGCTGCTCGCGGTCCTGATCGCCGGCCTGGCCACCGCGAACGGACTGCGCACCGAGGTGCCGGAGCAGGCGGGCGCGACCGTCCGGGTACAGGACGCCGACCCGGTGCGTGGCGGGCGGATGGTCACCCTCGATCTCACCCTGACGCCGACGGACGTGGTCGGCGACGACCCCGAATGGGTGCAGGTGCTCGCCTGGCAGGGCGGCGTCGGCCCGGACAGCCCGGGCCGCGGACTCGTCGTCGACCAGTTGCGGCTGGTCGAGCCCGGGCACTACCGCAGCACCAGACCCGTTCCGGCTTACGGCAACTGGAAGACGGTGTTGCGGGTGCACGACGGCCGGATGCTGGCGGCTCTGCCGATCTATCTGCCGGACGACCGCGGCATCGACGCGGCGGGCGTGCCCGCACCGGACGAGTTCACCCGCCCGTTCGTCTCGGAGATCACCGTGCTGCAGCGGGAGCGCTCGTTCGATCATCCGGCCTGGCTGCTCGCGGCCGCCTCGCTGGTCGTACTGGTCTGCTCGCTGCTCGTGATCGGCGCGCTCTCCTGGGGCGCGGCCCGGATCAACCTCGCGTATCGCAGTGACGTCCGCGCGCCGCAGCCGGTCCGGTCATGAACACGGACAGCACGGTGCTGGCCGGTCATTCGATGCTGCTGGCGATTCCGGCGTTCGTGCCCGCGCTCGCGGTGGTCGGCGTGATCCTGGTGATCGCGGCGCGTGATCGCCGGGCCGAACGGCGCGAGAACCGGCGAGCGACCGGGGAGAACGCGGAACCGCCTGGCAGAGAGGAGAACCCGTGACGCACACAGGCCGATGGAGCGGACTGGCGGCGATCGCCGCCGCGGTCACCGCGGTGACGGGGTGCGGGGTGAGCTCCGAGTCGCCCGCCGAGCGCACCGCCGCGAGCATCTCGATCGACCGCCCCGCGGAGGTGCGGATCGCCGTCCGGATCGCGGGCGGGACGGTGACGCCGACGAACACCAGAACCGAGGCCAGGCTGTATCAACCGATCATCGTCGAACTCGACAGCGACGCCGCCGATGAACTGCATGTGCATGCGGAACCGGGTCAGACCTTCCCGGTCGAGGCACGGGCCGGACAGGAGTTCCGCTTCATCGTCACGGTGCCCGGCCGCGTGGACATCGAACTGCACCGGGCGGGCAAGACCATCACCACCCTGCTGATCCGGCAGTGACGCGGCCGCTGGCGCACGGACTGAACGGCGCGGGGGATCTGCCGATTCCGTTGACCTACGCCCTCATCGGAGCCGCGTGGGCCCTGACCTTCTCGTTCGCGATCCTGCTCGTCGCCTGGCGCAGACCCCGGCTGGACCCGGACGGGCCCGACCTGCTGCTGCCCGCCCCCGTGCGCACGGTGCTCGACGCGCGTCCCGTCCGGATCGCGATCGCTGTGCCGAGCGTTCTGGCCGCCGTGCTGATCGCGCTGGTGGCCGTGTTCGGTTCCTCGTCGCCGCAGCACAATCCGGTGCCGGGAGTGCTCTATATATACGTGTGGGTCGGGGTGATGCTCGCATCGTTGGTGTTCGGTCCGGTCTGGCAGATCGTGTCCCCGGTGCGAGCGGTGCATCGGTTCGGCTGTGCCGTGCTGGGCCGCGATCCCGGACGTGGTGTCCGCGCCTATCCGGAGGCGTGGGGTTACCGGCCGGCCGTGCTCGGGTTGTTCGCGTTCGTCTGGCTGGAGCTGGCGTCCCCTGCGCCGGGTTCGGTTGCCGCCGTGGGCTGGTGGCTGCTCGGCTATGTCGTGCTCACCCTGGCCGGGCTGGTGCTGTTCGGCACGACCTGGGCCGAACGCGGGGATCCGTTCGAGGTGTACAGCAGCCTGCTCGCCCGGCTCAGCCCGCTCGGTCGCAGGTCCGCGACGGGTGCGCCGGTGCTGCGGTGGCCGTTGCACAACCTGGCGGGGACGCCGGTGCGGCCCGGGGCGGTGGCGCTCGCGGCGACCCTGCTCGGATCCACCGCGTTCGACAGTCTTTCCGCGTTGCCCGGCTGGCGCGAGCTGGTCGATACGCTCGGTGGCGCTTCGGTTTTCGCCGCGACGCTGGTCCGCACCGGTGGCCTGCTCACCGTCATCGCCGTGGTGGGCCTGCTGTTCGCCGGCGCCGCCCGCGCCACCGGCGGCCTGTCCCGGGCCGAGCGTGCCCGGCTGCCCGGTCTGCTCGTGCACAGCATCACGCCGATCGTCGCCGGTTATATCGTCGCGCACTACCTGACTTTTCTCGTCGAGAAAGGTCAGGCGACGGCGTTGCTGTTCGCGGATCCGTTCCAGCGCGGCTGGGATATCGCCGGTCTCGGGCACCACCGGGTGGTCTACCTGCTGTCCGCGCATCCTGCCGTGTTGGCCGGGGTGAAGGTGCTCGCCGTGCTGGCCGGGCACGTGCTCGGGGTGACCGCCGCGCACGATCGCTGCCTGCGCGTGCTGCCCCCGGCACAGCGCGCCACCGGTCAGCTCGCACTCATGCTGACCATGGTCGGCTTCACCTTCACCGGGCTGTACCTGCTGTTCGGCGGATGATCAGCCCGGCACATAGGGTTCGCCGTCGGCCTTCGGCGGCCGCACCTGGCCCACCGCACCCGCCACGGCGATCACCGTCAGCAGATACGGCGTCATCTGCAGCACCTCGGTCGGGATGGGCGTCGCCAGCACCTGCAACTGGCCCTGCAACGCCTTGGTGAAACCGAAAAACAGTGCGGCACAGGTCGCGCCGAGCGGATGCCAGCGGCCCATGATCACTGCCGCGAGCGCGATGAAACCGTTGCCCGCGGTCATCTCCTTGGTGAAACCGCCGGTGGAGCCGATGGTGAAGTAGGCGCCGCCGAGGCCGGCCACCGCACCCGCGAGCAGCACGGCCTGATACCGGACGCGCAGCACCTTGATGCCCACCGTCGCCGCGGCGCGCGGGTGTTCGCCGACCGCCCGGACCCGCAGACCCCAGCGCGTCCGATACAGCACGTAGCCGATCAGCACGACCGCGACGACCATCGCGTACACCAGCGCGGTCTGATCGAAGACGGTCGGGCCGATGATCGGAATCGAGGACAGCACCGGAATCGCGATGGGCTGCAACGTACCCGGGTTGTTGAACCGCGCCGGCCCGTTCGACAGATCACCTAGCTGATCGAACAGGAACCCGGTGATACCGGTGGCGAAGACCACCAGCACGACGCCGAGCACGATCTGGTTGACCAGGTAGCGGATCGAGAACACCGCGAGCAGCCATGCGACGAACACCCCGGCGAGTACCGCGGCCACCGCGCCGACCACGAAACTGCCGCTGACCGTGGCGATCAACGCCGCCGCGAACGCACCCGCCAGCAGTTGGCCCTCGATGGCGATATTGATGACGCCCGCGCGCTCGCACAGCACACCGGCCAGTGCGCCGAGGATCAGCGGGGTGGACAGCGCCAGCGTGCCCTGGATCTGATTGGTGAGCGGAAAGATCTTGCCCGAGGCGGCCCAGCAGACGAACGTCACCACGAACGCGAAGCCGAAGACGGTGAACAGCAGGCCCGCCCAGCGCCCGGACAGTCCGCGCCACAGGTGGGCGATCGCGATGCCGAGCGCGAGCACCGACAGCACCAGCGCCGCCGGTTTGGCGGGTACGTCGATATCCGACGGTCCGGCGGCATCCGGTGCGGCCAAACGGAAGTCGACGATGCCGGATCGGGTATAGAGCGCCAGCGCCACCGCGGTGAGCGCCAGGATCAGCAGCAGGATCCCGAGCCGCAGCCGCCGATTCCGCTTCTCGGGTGATTCCAGCGGACGGGCGGTGGCCTCGGATGTGGTCGTCACCATCAGTTCCACCCTTTCGCGAGGACGGCGTCCGCACGCTCGGCCTTGATCCGGAACACGGTGCGCACCACCGCGGGCGCCGCGACCAGCACGACGATCACCGCCTGCAACACGGTGACCAGGGTGAGCGGGGTACCGGTCGCGGCCTGCATCTCGTTGCCGCCCGCGTTGAGCGCGCCGAACAGCAGTGCGGCGTAGACGGTGCCGATCGGGCTGCCGCGCCCGAGCAGCGCGACGGTGATGCCGTCGAAGCCGAACGATCCGGCGATGCCGTTGGTCAGCGGCAGCGCGGTGCCGAGTACCTGCTGCGCGCCGGCGAGTCCGGCAAGACCGCCGGCGAGGAGCATCGCCAGCCCGTACGCCTTGCCGACGCTCATCCCCGCGGTGCGCGCGGCGTCGGGATTGGCGCCGACGGCGCGCAACCGGAAGCCGAGCGTCGACCGGGACAGCAGCCACCAGACGAGTCCGGCCGCGCCGAGCGCCACGAGCAGGCCGAGATGCAGCCGGGTATCGCCGAATCGGGGCAGCTGCGCGGTCTCGTCGACCACCGGACTGATCGGCTCGTTGCGCCCCGGCCGTTGCAACGTCGAGGTGGTGAGCAACCAGGTGAGCGCGTACAGCGCGACGTAGTTGCCCATGATCGTGGTGATCACCTCGTGCGCGCCGGTGCGGGCCTTCAGCAGTCCGGCGAGACCGCCCCACAGCGCGCCGCCCGCGACACCGGCCACTAAGGCGACCACCACGTGCAGCACCGGCGGCAGGTGCAGCGCGAAGCCGACCCAGCCCGCGCAGAGCGCCCCGGCGATGAGCTGACCCTGCGCGCCGATATTGAACAGTCCCGTCCGGAACGCCAGCGTGACCGCCAGCCCCGTGCAGATCAACGGCGTTGCGGCGACCAGGGTTTCGGCGATCTGGTGGGTGCCGCCGAAGGCCCCGAGGAACAGCGCCCGGTACGCCTCGCCGACCGCGGTGCCCGCCGCGGACACCGTGTCCAGCGGCCGCGCGAAGAAATAGCCCAGTGCCGCGGTCACATTCGGGTCGCTGACGATGATCAGCACCGCGCCGACGGCCAGCGCGAGCACCAATGCCAGTGCGCTGACGACGGTCTCGCGTACCCAGGCCCGGCCCGCCGGTCGGCCGTCGGTCGAATCGCCGCGCGTCGTCCCGGTCATGCGTCCTCCTCCGGCGCCGCGCCCGCCATCATCAGGCCGAGCCGATCGCGCGGGGTGTCGGGGCCGACGACGCCGACGATGCGGCCCCGGTACATGACGATGATGCGGTCCGACAGCGCATAGATCTCGTCCAGCTCGGTGGAGACGATCAGCACCGCGGTGCCCTGATCCCGTTCGCGGACAATGCGTTTGTGCACGAACTCGATCGACCCGACATCCAGGCCGCGGGTCGGCTGCCCGGCGATCAGCACCTCGAGTGGCCGCGACAGTTCCCGGGCCAGCACCACCTTCTGCTGATTGCCGCCGGACAGCGTGCGCACCGGGTCGGCGATCGACCCGGTGCGGATGTCGAACTCCGCGATCCGTTGGGTGGCATTGCGTTTCACCGCAGCGGGGGAGAGCACGCCGTGCCGGGAGAACTCCGGGCGGTCGATCAGATCGAGCACCAGATTCTCGGCGACGCTGAACGTGCCGATGATGCCGTCGTGCGAACGATCCTCCGGCACATAGCCGATCCCGGCCGCCAGGTGCTGACGCGGCGAGCGGCCCACCACCTGCCAGCCGCCGACGGCCACGGTGCCCGCCACCGGTGTCCGCAGCCCGAGCAGCGCACTGACCAGCTCGGATTGGCCGTTGCCGACCACGCCCGCGATGCCGACGATCTCGCCGCCGTCGACCCGGAACGACACGTCGTCCACGACGACGGCGCCGGCCGCGTCCACCACGGTCAGCCCGTCGACGACCAGGGTGGGGCCGGTCGGCGCGGCCGGTGTCTTGGCGACCACCAGCTCGACCGACCTGCCGACCATCAGTTCCGCGAGATCCGTTTCGGCAGTATCGGGTTCGACGGTGCCGACCACCTTGCCGCGGCGGATGACGGTGATCCGGTCGGCGATCCGGGTGACTTCCTTCAGCTTGTGCGTGATGAAGATGATCGAGGTGCCGTTCGCCGCGATGGCGCGCAGCACCTCGATCAATTCGTCGATCTCCTGCGGGGTGAGCACAGCGGTCGGCTCGTCGAGGATCAGCACTTCGACGTTGTTGGCCAACGCTTTCAGGATCTCCACCCGCTGCTGCTCACCGACCGAGAGATCGGCGACCAGCGCGTCCGGGCGCACCGGAAACCCGTACCGCTCGGACAATTCGCGCACCTGCCGCCGCGCGGCCGCGCGATCGAGCACGGCGAACCCCTTGGTCGGCTCGCGGCCCAGGATGATGTTCTCCGCGACGGTGAACACCGGAACGAGCATGAAATGCTGGTGCACCATGCCGATTCCGGCATCGATCGCGTCGCTGGGGGACAGGCAGGTCACGGCCTTGCCGTCCAGCAGGATCTCGCCCTCGTCCGGTTGCAGCAGGCCGTAGAGCATGTTCATCAACGTGCTCTTGCCCGCCCCGTTCTCGCCGAGCAGGCAGTGGATTTCGCCCGGTTCGACCACCAGGTCGATGTGGTCGTTGGCCAGCAAAGAACCGAATCGCTTGGTGAGACCGCGTAATTCGAGCCGCATATCGCTCCCCGTGGTGACGGCCGCGGCTCACTTGGCTGCGGGCTGGGCCTTCGAGGCCAGCGTGATCTTCCCGCTCGCGATATCGGCGGCCAGCGCGGTGATCTCGCTCTTCAGCTCGGCGGGTACGACGGAGTCGAACTCGTGGTACGGGGCCAGGCCGACGCCCTTGTTGGCCAGCGTGCCGACATAGGCCTGATTGCTGAACTGCTGGTGGAACGCGTCGGTGATCGCCTTCTGCACCGCGACGTCCATCGCCTTCTCGACGCTGGTGAGCAGCGACGAGCAGTACTCGGCGGCGCTGACACAGCCGTCGGTGTCGACCCAGATCGCGAGGACCTTGCCGCCCGAGGAATGCGCGGCTTCCAGCGCGCCCAGACCGGCCGGACCGGCCACCGGCAGCACGATGTCGGCGCCCTGGCTGATCAGATCGTTGGCCTTGGTCTTGCCGATGTTCTTGTCCTGGAAGTCGTTGGTGATCACGCCCTGCTGCGTGGCCTCGTCCCAGCCGAGCAGCTGCACCTGCTTGTTCTTCACCTTGTTGTAGTGCGCGATGCCCTCGGCGAAGCCGTCCATGAAGATCGCCACGGTGGGGATGTTGATGCCGCCGAACGTGCCGACCTTGCCGGTCTTGGTCTGCGCCGCGGCCAGATAGCCGGCCAGGAAAGACGGTTGGGCGGAATTGAAGGTCAGCCCCTGCAGGTTCGGCAGCGGCGGGTTCTTCTGGGTATCGGTGTAGGCGTAGTCCACGATCGCGAAGTCGATGTCCGGATTGGCCTTCGCGGCGGCGTAGGTCGCGTCGCCCTGCTTGAAGCCGATGGTGACGATGATGTTGCACTTCTGCCGGACCATCGTGTTGATGTTGGTCGGGTAGTCGTTGTCGGACTTGGACTCCAGCTGTGCCTTCGAGATGCCGAGCGCGGCGACGGCGTCGGTGACGCCCTTGAAGGAGGTCTGGTTGAACGACTTGTCGTCGAACTTGCCGGAGTCCGAGACCATGCACGCCTTGAAGTCCTTGGCGCCCGGTTCACCGGCTTTGTCCTGTTCAGCGGGCGGGCTACCGCACGCCGCGACGGTCAGCACGAGCACACCGGCGGCGGTGAGGGTGTGTAGCAACCTGCCCATTTTTGCCTCCTGAAACGCGATACCCCGCAACCCAACTCACCGATCCTGCCGAGGACTGCAGTGGTGGGAGGAGTTTAGGCCGCGAAACCGATCTTGGCGCGGTTTCGCGGACCTTCGCGGCGGGAGCGCCCCGGGCGGCTAGCCGGTCGCCGCGGCGGTGCGCAGCACCAGGACGGTGATCTCGCTGGGGGCGAAGACACGCAGCTGCGGACCCCAGAATCCGGTGCCGCGACTGGTGTAGAGCTGGGTGTTCACGCCGTGCCTGCTCAGGCCGGCCACCACCGGCTGATCCAGCCGGACCAGGTAGTGGAACGGCCAGATCTGGCCGCCGTGCGTGTGGCCGGAGATCTGCAGATCGATTCCCTCGGCCGCGGTGTCGGTGATCTGCTTGGGCTGATGGGCCAGCAGCACCACCGGCACCGTCCGGTCCGCACCGGCCAGCGCGGTGCGCAGGTCGGGGCCGTGCCCGGGCAGGCCGACACCGGTCGGATCGTCGATGCCCGCGATCACCAGCCGGTCACCGCCGCGGGTCACCGTCTCGTGCTGGTTGTGCAGCGGCTGCCAGCCGATCGAGGTCATGTGCTCGATCCAGCCCTGCGCGTCGCCGAAGTATTCGTGATTGCCGGTGATGTAGAACCGCCCCAGCGGCGCGTCGACCTTGCCGAGCGGATCGACCTGCGGGTGCCGCTTCGCCACCGACCCGTCCGCGAGATCCCCCGCATGGCAGGCGATATCGGGCCGTTGCGCGTTGACGACGTCGACCACCTTCTCCGACCAGCGCAGCCGATCGAGCGCGGCGAAATGGGTGTCGGTGACGACCACCAGGCGCAAGCCGTCGAGCCCGGGGCCGAGACCGCGAATCGGCACCTCGACCGTGCGCACCCGCGGCACCCGCCGCGCCTCGAACACGCCCCACGCCACCAGCGCGGTCGCGATCACGAACACGCCGGTGGCGACGACGCGCGAGCGCCCCGGATCCGACATCCCGCCCGCGGCCAGCGCCAGACCCGCGACATTGCCGAGCACCGACCAGCTGAACACCACCCACATCGCGCCGAGCAGGGTGTCGCCCACGATCGACGCGGCATCCGATTGCGCGGGGCCGTGCCCGAGGAACATCGCTGCGGGCAGCACGGCGAAACCGAGACCGAACAACGCGGTGCCCAGCCAGAACAGCGGCCCGGCGCCCGTGGTCGGCGCGGCGACCAGCGTCCACCAGGGCAGCAGGAACAGCACTGCGGGGATCGCCAGGAACAGGGCGACGCGGGGCACGTACTTCACAGAGACCATCCTCGGGGGGCGCGGTTGCGCACGGTCCCTCCGCCCGGCGCGGGCTCCGTCGAGATTACCCGGCGCGGACGGTGCGCTCGTAGCGCGTTCGTCCACAGCAGAACTCAGGCGGCGAGCCGGGCCGGAGTCAGGGACGGGTCAGCCGTGCGCCCCATCGGGTCGCGACCGTGTCGCCGGGGGCCAGCCGGATCAACCGGTCGCCGCTCTGAAAAGCATTGGGCGGACACGTCATCGGCTCCGCGGCCAGGCCGGTCCGCCGCCGCGGCGCGGGCAGCGGGTCGCCGGTGAACAACTGGATCACCGGATAGGAGTCGTCGACCCACAGCTCGGCGACCGCCCCGTCGGCGCCCTGCAATCGCACCCAGGCGCGGCCGTGCTCGTCGCGGGCCAGATCGGTGAACGGGTGGTCGATCGGCACGCTGCCGAGCGGCTTCGGTGCGGCGAAATCGAAGACGGTGCCGTGGACGGGTTCGGTGCCGACGGGCAATTGCCGGTCCGGGTCGCTGACGATCCGGGTCCCGGCCGCGAAGCACAGCGTCGCCGCGTCGATCGGGCCGGTGCCCGGCGAGAGGTAGGGATGGTGGCCGCACCCGTACGGCGCGGGGGTATCGCCGAGATTGCTTGCCGTGGTGGTCACCGTCAGGCCCTGGTCGGACAGCGCGTAGCGGATGGCGAGCTCGAGCTGGAACGGGTAACCCTTGCTCGGATGCAAGGTGGCCCGCATGGTGACCTCGTCCTGCTCGTGCTCGGTCGCGCGCCAGGGTCGCCAGCGCAGCAGCCCGTGGATGGCGTTCTGCTTGCCGGGTTCGGAGAGGGCGAGCTGGTGGTCGACGCCGTCGAACTGGTACCTGCCGTCGGCCAGCCGATTCGGCCAGGGGATCAGCGCGGCGCCGCGGCCGCCGTCCGACATCGCCGTGACGGCATAGGGCTCGAGCACATCGCGGTCACCGACGCGGTACTCCCTGATCCCGCCGCCGACCTCGACGATCACCGCCCGTTGCTCCCCGTGGCCGATGGAGAACTGCTGTCCGGACGGTGGCGGAGTCATGGGAGGGACGGTACCGTTCGACGCTCCGGCCGCCCGCACCTGGTCGGTCGTTCAGTACCGGGCGGCGGTCCGGGAAGGCCGATCGCACAACGAAGTTCGGTGCCACGCCCGGCGCGCGCCGACCCGGTCAGGGGATGCGGGCGACCGCGCTGAGCATGGAGACCGCCTCGGCGCGTGGGTGCGGCCGATACTCCTCGGGCCGCCAGGCGGTCACTGACGCGATGCCCGGCGGGACGAGTTCCAGGTCGATGAAGAAGCGGGCGAACTCCTCGCTGGTGCGCAACCGGAACGGGACGCCGCTGCGCTTGTTGGCGGCATTGTTCTCGGCGAGTTCGTCGGGGGAGAGGTGGTCGCTGGTCGCGTGCGACATCACCAGGTAACTACCGGAGGGCAGCGCGTCGCACAGCTTGCGGACCAGTTCGTAGGGACCGTCGTCGTCGGTCAAGAAGTGCATGATGGCCACCAGCATCAAGGCCACCGGCTGGTCCAGGTCCAGCACCCGGAGCAGATCCGGGTGGCCGAGGATGCGGTCGGGGTCGCGGATGTCGGCGTCGAGGTAGGCCGTCGCGCCCTCGGGTGAGCTGTTCAACAGCGCGCGGGCGTGCACCAGCACGATCGGATCGTTGTCCACATAGACGATGCGCGACTCGGGCGCGATGCCCTGGGCGATCTCGTGCACGTTGCCCGCCGTGGGCAGGCCCGCGCCGATATCGAGGAACTGGCGCACGCCGGCATCGGCCAGGTAGCCGACGGCCCGGCGCAGGAAATTGCGGTTCTCCAGCGCGGCCAGCCGGATGGTGGGAAAAGCCTGCGCGACCATGTCGGCGGACTCCCGGTCGGCGGGGAAATTGTCCTTGCCGCCGAGCCAGTAATCGTACCGGCGCGCCGGGTGCGGCTTCGAGACGTCGATTCTCGCCGCTGCCGATTCCGAGTCCACAACGCCCTCAATTCATCTCGACTATGGTCATCATGTCAGCTCGAGTTGCGAACCAGTAGCGAGGGTGACGTCGCGCCGCCCCGGGAGGGTCCATCATGCCACTGCACTACAGCCCGTACGACTTCGCCGTGCACGAGGACCCGTATCCGGCCTATGCCAGGCTGCGTACCGAGGCGCCGGTCTACCGGAACGCGGCCGACGACTTCTGGGCGCTCTCGCGGCATGCGGATATTCTTGCCGCGCTACGGGATTCGGATCGTTTCTCGAGCGCCAACGGCTCGATTCGGATGGAGCCGGCGTTCTGGGGGCCGCAGGCCGAGCAGATGTTCTCCTTCGTCGCGATGGACCCGCCGCGGCACACCCGCATGCGCGGACTCGTGGTGCGGGCGTTCACCCAGCACCGGGTGCAGGCACTGGAACCGAGGTTGCGGGAGATCGCTCGGGGACTGCTGGAGCCCCTGCTCGAGCGCGGCGAATTCGACCTGATGACCGAATTCGCGGGCCCCTATCCGACCGACGTGGTCTCCGAACTGGTCGGTGTGCCCGAGCGCGACCGCGAGATGATCCGCAAGCTCGGCATGGAGATCATGTACTCCGACGAGGAGTCGACCGACCTGCGGCCCGAGGCGATCCAGGCGATCGGCGCTCTCATCGGCTACTACACCGAGCTGACCATCGAGCGCAGCAAGGATCGGCGCGACGATCTGCTCTCCGGCCTGCTCGACGCGGCCGACGGCACCGACCGGCTCACTCCGGAGGAGATCGTGGGCGTGCTGATCCTGCTGGTCGGGGCGGGCATCGAGACCACCATGCTCACCCTCGGCAACCTCTGGCATGCCGCCTGGCGGCATCCGGACCAGCGGCGCAAGGCCTTCGACGGGCGCATCGACGACTGGATCGCCGAGGGCATGCGCTACGACCCGGCCACCCAGACCGCGCTGCGCACCGCGACCGAGGAGTTCGAGTTGCACGGGACGACGGTGCCCGCGGGCGCCCGGATGCTGCTGCTGACCGGGTCGGCCAACCGGGATCCGGCGGTCTTCGCCGAGCCGGACCGGTTCGACCTGGACCGCGACACCAGTGCTGCGCTGGTGTTCGGCAGCGGCAGGCATCACTGCCTCGGCGCCAACCTCGGCCAGCTGGAGCTGCGCGTCGCGCTGAGCGAGATCGTCGGCAAGATCGCGGAGTACGAGATCGATCCGGCCGGTGTGCGCCGCATCCACGCGTCCAACAACCGCGGATTCGCGGCCTTGCCCACCACGGTCACAGCGCGCTGACCAGCGCGGTCGATGGGCGACCGGGGGTGCGATCGCCCACCATTCAACAATCAAACGACCGGTTTGGTATTGCGATATCCGGGACATATTCGCCGACGGTGTCTGCCCTCAATTCTCGGGGCGGCTGTTCGCCGGTGACCGCGGCTGCCTGTCGAAAACTGTTGCGGCACAACGTATAAACCAAAAAGTGTGGGTACTTCCAGGCGGTAGCGAGTACCGTCTTTTGTTATTGCGGGGCCGTAGGGGGGCTGCTAGTCTCGTGTCGAAGCGAAAATATGCTCGGGGGTGCGTCGAACAACGTCGAACTCGTTGTCGGCGACTGAAATCAGCAATTTTCTGGGGGAGACGCATGTCTATCGCATGTGCGACGAATCTGCTCAATTCAACAACTGAAGTGCACCTTTGCCGCCGGATCGGACGCGACTCATGAGTGCACTCGAACAATACTGCATCGAAGAGTTCGATGCGAAAACAGACCGGGTAGGATTTCCGGCGGAACCGTCTTATCCGCGATTGTTGGGCGTGGCGACCGCAACGCCGTCCACCCGCTACAGTCAACGCGAACTGGTCGAGCTGCTGAATATATCCGACCCCAAAATCAGGGGCATATTTCTCAACGGCGGAATCGAAACCCGGCACCTGGTGCTGCCGCCCCGCGATGCCGACGGCAATTACCGGGTCGAAACGCAGGGCGAGCTGCTCGCCAAACACCGCAGGGAAGGCGTGCACGCGGCCGCCCAGGCGATCCGGGCCTGCCTGCGCGAGCTGGGCCGGGACGTGCGCGACATCGGATACCTGGTGGCCGTCACCACCACCGGCTTCCTGACGCCGGGCTTCAGCGCGCTGCTGATCAACGAGCTGGGGCTCTCGGCGCATACCGCGCGCCTCGACGTCGTCGGCATGGGCTGCAATGCCGGTTTGAACGGGGTGACCGCCGCGGCCTCGTGGTCGGCGGCCCATCCCGGCGAGCTGGCGATGCTGGCCTGCTCGGAAACGTGTTCGGCGGCCTACGTTTTCGACGGGACGCTGCGAACAGCGGTGGTGAACAGCCTGTTCGGCGACGGCGCGGCGGCGCTGGCGATCGGCACGGATCTCGCGCCCGAATCGCTCGCGCCGGCCGCCGAGCGCGCGCCCGCGCTGCTGGCCCAGCGCAGTTACATGATCACGCACGCGGTCGGGGCGATGCGCTACGACTGGGACGAGGACGCGGGCAAGTTCAGCTTCTACCTGGACAAGGAAGTCCCGTACGAGGTCGGCGCGCACGTGGAGATCGTCGTCGACCGCCTGCTCCTCGAGAACGGACTGCGGCGCAAGGACATCGCGCACTGGATCGTGCATGCCGGCGGCAAGAAGGTCATCGACGCCGTGAAAATCAATCTCGGGCTCACCGGGCACGATGTGCGGCACACCGTCAGCGTTATGCGTGATTACGGAAATCTCTCCAGCGGGTCGTTTTTGTTCTCCTATCAGCGCCTGCTCGCCGAGCGGGTGGTCCGGCCCGGCGACTACGGGATATTGATGACCATGGGGCCCGGCTCGCAGATCGAAACCGCATTGCTCAGATTCTGATCTCTTCACTTTCGAAACCTACCTAGACAAGGCATGTCGATGAACAGTTCAACTGTCGATTCGAACGGCGCCGAGCAGGGAAATGGCGACGTTCATGTCATCACCGCGGTGATTTCCGCGGACCGTCCGTTGTCCGCCGACCTGGTGGCCTCGGTGACCGCGGTCGCACGCCGGGCCGAGGACACCACACCGGAATTGCGCCACTGCGTCGTCCTCTATATCCACGGGGCCCGGCCGGACGAATATTTCGCCTGGCCCGGCGATGTCGCCGTCGCCGACGTCGGCAAATGGGAGAGCGCGCTGCGCCGCCTGGAGCAGGTACCCGCGCCGATCATCGCCGTGGTGAGCGGTGCGGCCTACGGTCCGGCAGCCGAATTGCTGCTGGTCGCCGACTACCGGATCGTGCGCGCGGGCGCCACCTTCGGCCTGGCCCGCACCGGTGCGGGCGTCTGGCCCGCGATGGCGCTCTATCGGCTCGCCGGGCAGGCGGGCCTGGGCCGCGCCAGGGAGCTGGCGATCCACGGGCGGACGCTGTCCGCCGAGGCGGCGCGCGAACACGGGCTGATCGATCAGGTGATCACCGAGGGCGGCGAGGCGGCCGCGATCACGGCGGCCGTCGGGCTGTTCGGTGCCGCGGTCGGCTCCGAACTCGCGATCCGCCGCCGGCTGTTGCTGGACGCCGCGACCACGCGTTTCGAGGATGCGCTCGGCGCCCACCTCGCGGCGTCCGATCGGATGCTGCGCCGGGAACGGGCCGCGTCGTGACGGCGGCCCGCCTCTCGCGCGCGGACGCCGCGCTCGATCGCGACCGAGCCGAAGTACGCACGGCGGCAACAGAACACGCTGCCTTCCTGCGTTCACTCGGGCCGGTGCCGCAGCGCGGTGCGAGCGACGCGGCGCGAGCGGCCGAGTCCCACCGTGCCGTGCGGACGCTGCGCCACCGGTTCCTGCGCGCGCATCTGGGCGAGGTGTACGCCGCGGCGACCGACGACCTGCGTCGCCCGCTGCGACTGGCCGAGCTCGCCGCGGCGGCCGGGGAGCTGTTTCCCGGTCTGCTGCCCGATGCCGGGCAACTCGCCGCCGAAGCCGGTACGCCGCAGGCGGCCAAGGAAGGCTGGGAGATCGACCAAGGCGTCTTTTTCCACGCCGTCTTCGCCGATCCCGTGGCGGGCAACCATCTGCTGGACGCGATGCGCGCTCCGACGCCCCGCGCGCTCGGCCTGCTGGCCGAGTACGAGGCGACCGGGCTGCTCACCCTGCCCGCGGTCGAGCTGCGGCGCACCGGCACCACCGCGACGCTGACCATCACCAACGGCCACTGCCTCAACGCCGAGGACAACCAGCACGTCGCGGACATGGAGTGCGCGGTCGATCTGGTCCTGCTCGACCCGCGGTCCCGGGTCGGCGTGGTGCGCGGCGGCGTGATGGATCATCCGCGGTACCGCGGTCGCCGGGTGTTCAGCGCGGGCATCAACCTGGCGCAGCTGCACGAGGGACGGATCTCGTTCGTCGATTTCCTCCTCGGTCGCGAAACCGGTTATATCGCAAAGATTCTGCGCGGGATGACCCGGGACGAGCGGCACTGGCTGTCCGGTCCGGCCACCAAGCCGTGGATCGCCGCGGTCGACTCGTTCGCGATCGGCGGCGGTGCGCAGCTGCTGCTGGTCTTCGATCGGGTGATCGCGGCCGCCGACAGTTTCGTCAGCCTGCCCGCCGCGCAGGAGGGCATCATTCCGGGGGCGGGCAACCTGCGCCTGGGTCGCGCGACGAACTTCCGGCTCTCCCGCGAGGTGATCCTGTGGGGGCGCAAGATCGCGGCGACCGACCCCGATGCCCGTCTCGTGCTGGACACGGTGGTCGAACCCGACGCGATGGACGCCGAAATCGACCGGGCCGCAGCAGAACTCGCCGCACCGGCGGTCGTCGCGAACAAGCACATGCTGGTCTGCGCCGAGGAACCACAGGACGTGTTCCGGCGCTACCTGTCGGAATTCGCGCTGCACCAGGCGTTGCGCTGCTACGGCGCCGACGTGCTGACGAAGGTGAGCCGCTTCCATGCGGGGGTGGGCCGATGACGCTGTCCGCCGAGGCCTTGACGACGGTGGACTACCGCAAGCACGGCCGCGTCGCCACCGTGGAACTGGACCGGCCCGAGGTGCTCAACGCGATGAACCTGCGGATGCACCACGAGCTCGGGCAGGTCTGGGACGATATCGAGGCCGACCCGGCGATCTGGGTGGTAGTGCTCGGCGGCAAAGGGGGACGGGCGTTTTCGGTCGGGCAGGATCTGAAGGAGCTGGCCGGGCGGATCGACGCGGGCACGGCGCACTCGTCGATCGGTAGTGCGGGCAAGCCGGGATTCCCCCGGCTGACCGAGCGATTCGCCTTCGCCAAGCCGGTGATCGCCAAGGTGTCCGGCTACGCACTCGGCGGTGGTTTCGAGCTCGCGCTCGCCTGCGACCTCATCGTCGCCGCCGACGACGCCGAATTCGGGCTCCCCGAAGCGAAACTCGGGCTGATCCCGGGGGCGGGCGGGGTGTTCCGGCTGCCGCGGCAGGCGCCGTATCGGGTGGCGCTCGGGTATCTGCTGACCGGCCGGCGGTTGTCCGCCGCACGGGCCGCCGCACTCGGCCTGATCAACGAAATGGTCCCGGCCGCCGAACTGGACGCCTGCGTCGATCGCTGGGTCGCCGATCTGCTGGCCTGTGCGCCGCTGTCGGTGCGCGCGATCAAGCAGGCCGCCGCGGCCGGGGCGGCCAAGTCGCTGCCGGACGCATTCGTGGCCGATTACCCGTGGGAAACCCTGCGGGCGAATTCGGCCGACGCACAGGAAGGACCCCGGGCCTTCGTGGCGAAACGCGCCCCGAACTGGACCGGGCAATGAAGGAATGACAATGGATTCACCTGGTAAGAAGCTGGGACGCGACATCATCTTCGACTATCTGCGCGACGCGGGGATCGAATACGCCTTCGGCGTGCCGGGCACCCACGAGATCCCGCTGATCGACGGCACCACCATCCCGGAGAACGGGGTGTCCTACATTCCGTGCCTGCACGAGAACATCGCGCTCGGCGCCGCCATGGGCTACGCCAGGATGTCGGGGCGGCCGGGCGCGGCGATCGTGCACGTCACCCCGGGCACCGCCAACATCATCGGAAACCTGTTCAACGCTTACCGTTCCAACATTCCGCTGATCGTGTTCTGCGGCCAGCAGCACAGCGATCTGCTGGTGCAGGAGCCGATCCTGGCCTCGGACCTGGTGCGGACCGCGGGCCAGTACACCAAGTGGGCCCACGAGATCCGCAACGTCGACGAGATCCCGATCGTCATGCAGCGCGCGTTCAAAGAGGTGCTGGTGCCGCCGTTCCAGCCGGTGTTCATCTCGATACCGTGGAACTTCCTGATCGAGGCGCCCGCGCTGCAGGAGACGGGGCGGGCCACCCGGATCGCGCACGCGGTGATCGGCGATCCGGCCGGCGTCGCGGCGGCCGCGGAAACCCTCGCCCGCGCGCGGAATCCGGTGCTGCTGGTGGGCGACGGCGTCGGCGAGGCGGCGGCCTGGCCGGAGATCGAGGAGCTGGCGACGCTGCTCGGCGCGGCGGTCTATTCGACGAATCAATCGAGCAGGCTGAACTATCCCAACGATCTGCCGCACTGGCAGGGCGAGCTGCTGCCCACCCAGGAGGGTGTGCACATGCAGCTGGGCGACTTCGACACGGTCTTCCAGATCGGGGTGAACACCCAGGCGCAGATCCTCGTCTTCCGCTGGGAGAACGGGCCGATCATTCCGGCGCATCTCACCCAGGTCACGCTGCACAACGACGCGTGGGAGATCGGCAAGAACTACTACTCGGAGGTCGGGGTCCTCGGCGACATTGCGATGACGTTGCCGCGGATCATCGACGGCATCGCCACCCACCCGGACTTCGACTGGTCCGCGGCCGAGGCGAGAAACTTTCGGGTGCAACAGCTTTCCGTCGGACGCGACGAGGGGTTCGCGGCCCTGACGGATCTCTTCGCGCACGCCGAGGTGGACGCGCGGATTCCCGATATCCAGGTGCCGATGGCCATCGCCGAGGTGCAGGAGACGCTCAGCAAGCCGATCACCGTGATCAACGAGGCGTTCTCGATCCTGGCCGCGGTGCAGAAGACGATCCGGTACGACGTGCCCGACGCCTACTTCTGCACCACGGGCGGTTCGCTGGGCTTCTCCTTGCCTGCGTCGCTGGGTATTTCGCTCGCCCTGGGCAAGGAGCGGCTGGTCGTGAACATCGTCGGCGACGGGTCCGCGCTGTTCCACACCAATGCCTGGTGGACCACGCGCAAGTTCGACCTGCCGGTGCTGTACCTGGTGCTGAACAACCACGAGTACAAGACGCTGATGACCGGCGTCGGCGCGATCGAGCAGATCTACGGGTGGGAGCCCGCCAACGAACCCTGGTATCTGCGGCTGGGGCAGCCCAATCAGGACTTCGCGGCGATCGCGGCGACCTTCGATATCGACGGCGAGGTCGTCACCGAGGGTTGCAAGCTGCGCGACGCCATCGAGCGCGGGTTCAAGGTGATCGAGGGCGGCGCGCCCTACGTGATCGACATCCGCGTCGATCCCGCGTCCGGGCCGCCCGCGCCCACGGTGGACATGTTCATGGCCGAAAAGCCGGGCGTGGATGCCGAACTGGTGCAACGCCTGCAGGCGCTCGGCCCGCCCTGATCCGGCCTCGCAACATTCCGGGCGGTGGCCGCCGCCCCATCAGTGCACGAAAGAGGGGGAACTCATGACCGACGAAAGTGCGGGTTTGTCGTTGAATCGGCGCACGGTACTGGGCGGCGCGGTGCTTGCCGCGGTCGGTGCCGCGAGCATCGGCGGCTTCCTGTTCAGCGAAAATCGCATCGGCCCTTGGCGTTTGACGGCCCGGCGAATCGCCGACCGGCTGCAGGAGGCGGCGGGCGGGAACTTTTCCGGCCGCCGCCGCAACCACGCCAAAGGGGTTGCCGTGGCAGGGTATTTCGAGAGCAACGGCAACGGCGTCGAAGTGTGCAAGGCGTCGGTGTTCCGCGTCGGCCGGTATCGCCTCGACGGCCGATTCTCCCTGGCCGGCGGAAATCCGCACGTGCCCGACGATCTCGCTACGCCGCGCGGGCTCGGCCTGCGGCTGTTCCTGCCGGACGGGGAGCAGTGGCGGCTGGCCCTGGTGAACGTCCCGGTGTTCCTCGATGCGACACCGGACGATTTCTACACGCGGACACTGGCTTTCGCGCCCGATCCGGCGACCGGCAAACCCGATCCGGAGCGGATGCGGCAGCACCTGGCCACCCATCCGAAAACCGCGGCCGCCCTGGCGCTCAT
The DNA here is from genome assembly GCF_000308475.2 of Nocardia brasiliensis NBRC 14402. Taxonomy (GTDB): domain Bacteria; phylum Actinomycetota; class Actinomycetes; order Mycobacteriales; family Mycobacteriaceae; genus Nocardia; species Nocardia brasiliensis. Next base: position 68,831 of record NZ_BAFT02000083.1, read on the forward strand.
CGAGCAGGGGCCGCACGCCCCGAGCTTCGCCAGTTCGACCTACTACGGCCTGAACGCCTTCGAGTGCACCGACGCCGCGGGCCGGGCAGTGCCCGTGCGCTGGCAGTTCGAACCGGAGGCGAGCCCGGTGCCGCCGCAGCGCCCGGGCGCGGACCAGTTGTTCGACGCGCTCGTCGCCGAGCTGCAGCGCGGTCCGCTGCGCTGGAAACTGCGCCTGGTCATCGGGATTCGCGGCCAGGACCCGACCGACGACGCGACGACACCGTGGCCCGCCGATCGGCGCGCCGTGGAGGTGGGCACGCTGGTGCTCGACGCGGTGCGCACCGAAGCCGCCGACAATGTGCAGGACGTCAATTTCGATCCGCTCGTGTTACCCGACGGCATCGCGGCTTCCGACGATCCGCTGCTGCCCGCTCGGTCGGCCGTCTACGCCGAATCGTTCCGGCGGCGGGCGGGCGAGCCGCGGGCCGCGGGTGCGATCCAGGTGGTGCGGGCATGATGACCGCACTCGGCGAAACCCGCACCGAGCAGCTCGGCCGATTCGGGGTCACGGCGCGAATCCTGCACTGGCTGATGGCGATCCTGATCGTCGCCATGATCTTCATCGGCGGCGCGCTGGTCGGTTCGCTCGGCCATTACGACGTGCTGCTGGAGGTGCACAAGTCGCTCGGGTTCGCGATCCTGGCGCTGGCCGTGCTGCGCATCGGAAATCGGCTGTGGCACCGGCCGCCCCCGCCGCCGCTCGGCCTCAGCAAGCCCGAGCGGCTGATCGCCACCGGCTCCGAAATCCTCATGTACGCACTGTTCCTGGCTCAGCCGCTCATCGGCTGGGCCCTGGTTTCGGCCTCGGGGATACCCATTCGGATCTTCGGCGGGCTGCGCGTCCCGGCGATCGTGCCCACCGACGCCGGGCTGTACGCGACGCTGCGCACGGCGCACGGCATCCTGGCCTATCTGCTGCTCGCCGCCTTCACCGCGCACATCTGCGCGGTGCTGTTCCACGCACTGCTGTTGCGGGACAAGCTGATTCGGCGGATGACCTTCGGCTCGCGCCGCTAGCCGATGAACTCCGCCGTGGTCGACCGCGACCGCACCGGAAGCCTGCCGGCCGCGGGACTACTGATCGGCATCGTGCTGATCGGCGCGAACCTGCGGGCCGCGCTCACCGGCGTCGGTGCGTTGCTGCCCACCATCGAACGCGAGACGGGACTGTCCAGTGCGGGCAGCGGAGTTCTCGGCGCGTTGCCGTTGCTGATATTCGCCGCCGTCGCACCGCTGGTCGCCCGGATCGCGGGCCGCGGATCCGCGCGGGTACTGCTGTTCGCCCTGCTCGGGCTGGTCGCGGGGGTGCTGCTGCGTTCGGCCGCCGGCCTGTGGTGCCTGTTCGCGGGCACCGCGGTGCTGGCCGTGGCCATCACCTTCGGCAACGTGCTGTTGCCGTCGGTGCTGCGCGCGAGCCTGCCCGAGCGCCGGATCGGCTGGGCGACAGGCGCTTACGTGACCGCGATGACCTTGGCCGCGGCGGTGTCGTCGGGGGTGTCGGTGCCGCTGTCGGAGCACTTGCCCGGCGGCTGGCGCAGCGCGCTGGCATGCTGGGCGGTGCTCGCGGTCGCTGCGCTGCTGGTCTGGTCGGGGCAGCAGCGCGGACAGGTGCGGGCACCGGCCGCCACGGCGCCCGCGGGCATCCCGTGGCGGTCCGGTCTCGCCTGGCAGGTCAGCGTGTTCATGGGCCTGCAGTCGCTGGGCTTCTACGCGATCATCGCCTGGCTGCCGAGCATCGTGCACGACAACGGCATGTCCGAGCGGGCGGCGGGCGTGCTGCTGTTCGCCTTTCAGCTGCTCGGCCTGCTCGCGGTCAACCTGCTGCCGTGGCTCGAGCGGAGGCTCGGCGACCAGCGGCTGCTCGCCGCGGGCGCCTCCGCACTCAACGCGATCGGGTTCCTGCTGCTCGCGCTCGCGCCGCGCTTGGCGCTGGTCTCGGTGCTGCTGATCGGTCTCGGCGCGGGCGTATGCCTGGTGCTGGCCATGACCTTCCAAAGCAGGCGGGCCCGCGACGCCGCGCAGGCGGCCGCCCTCGCCGGGATGGCCCAGACGGTCGGCTTCGCGGTCGCCGCGGTCGGCCCGTTGCTGCTCGGTTTGTTGCACACGCTGACCGCAGGCTGGGCGCTCGCGCTGCTCACACTGACCGCCGCGACCCTGGCGCAGGCGGTGGTCGGCTGGGGAGCGGGACGGGACGTCCGGCTGTGACCGCCGGTCGTCGACCCCGGCCCGCTGAGCGGACCGTATCGGTATGCCCGCGACGGCGCGCACCGATATTCGGAGCGGAGAGGAGGGCACCCATGACTCGCTATTGGCCCATGACCCGCGAAACGCTCACGATCGGTTCACCGTTCGGCCCGCGGGACGGGGGATTCCATTCCGGTCAGGACTTCCCGGCGCCCGACGGAACGCCGATCCACGCCTGTGCCGGCGGCACGGTGCTGCACCTCGGGGCCGCCGCGGGCTACGGACAGTGGATCGTCATCGACCATCCCGCCACGGAGGGCGGCGGTGTCACCGAATACGGGCATATGTGGGATGCCCGCGCGACCGGGCTGTCGGTCGGGGACCGGGTCGAGGCGGGGCAGCTGATCGGTTACGTCGGCAGCAACGGCCAATCCAGCGGTCCGCACCTGCATCTCAGCGTGATGCCGTACGGCTACGATCCGGGCGCCAAGATCGATCCGCTCGACTGGCTCGCCGCCGCGCGCTTCCCGGGTGGATTCCTGTCCGCGCTCAGTGACCCGGAGCAGCGGGAGCTGCTCGAGCGGACCCGGGAGGTCTGGACCCAGTTGCTGGGCCCCGCCGGGAAGGGCTGGCCGCAGCTCGGGCGGCACGCGAACGGTGCGAATCGCACCGTGGTGGACACGCTCGCCGCGATACAGCCCGCGAAACACCCGGGTTGACCGCACTGCCCGCGGCGGGCATGGTGAGCCGATGGGCAGTGCAGAGGTCCGCGCGGGGATCGCGCTGACCAACCTCGACAAGCCGCTGTTCGACGGCGCCGAGGCGACCAAGCGCGATCTGGTCGACTATCTGGCGGCGGTCGGCGAGCGCATGGTGCGCCAGCTGCGCGACCGGCCGCTGTCGGTGATCCGGGTGCGGCCGGGGCAGGAGCCGTTCATGCAGAAGAACCTGCCCAAATACACCCCGGAGTGGATGCACCGGGTGACGATGTGGGCCGAGAGTTCCCGTCGTGAAGTCACTTACGCGCTGGCCGACGAGGTCCGCACGCTGGTGTGGTTCGGCAACCAGCGGGCGATCGAGTACCACACGACGCTGCTGCTCGCCGACCACGACAAGGGTCCGACGCACCTCTTGCTCGATATCGATCCGGCGCCGGAACAGCCGTTCGGGCAGGCGGTGCGTGCCGCGCAGCTGATCCGCACGGCCCTCGGCAACGACGGGCTCGACGGCGCGGTGAAAACCAGTGGCGCCAAAGGGGTGCACGTTTTCGTCCCGCTGGTGCCCGGGCTCGCCATCGACGATGTCGCGGCCGCGACCCGGGCGATCGCCGCCCGTGCGGAGCGGATCGATCCGGAACTGGCGACCACCGCGTTCATTCGAGAGGACCGGGGCGGTCGCGTGTTCCTCGACTCCACCCGGGCGGGCGGCGCGACCGTGGTCGCTGCCTACAGCCCGCGCATCCGGCCGGGCACGCCGGTGTCCTTTCCAGTGGCGTGGTCGGATCTCGAGCAGGTCACCCCGCGCGATTTCACCGTGCGCAACGCGCTGGCGCAGCTCGGCGACCGCGACCCGTGGGCCACGGAAATGCCCGCCCCGCAAACCCTGCCCGCCGACCTCGTAGCCGAAGGCCACACCATTCCGATCGCCCGCGTCCAGGCCATGCACGAGGGCAAGCGCCGTGCCCGCGCCCGCCGCGCAAACCCCACCCCGGACCAGTAAAGCGCCGCGGTATTTCTTCCGCGCGCCCGCACGGGCTATTCGGATTTCCCTTGTAATACTGGCTGGTCGGTTGTGTCGGCTACCGGGAATGGAAGGGATTCGTAACCGTGCCACTAGGTCTTGTCGGGGGGATGTCCGGGCGTTTCGTCGAGGGGGTCGTATTGCTGTGCGCCGGGTTGCTCGGGCTCGGTGGGGTGACCGGTGTTGCGCCTGCGGCGCATGCCGCGACCTGCGCGTCGGTGGCGGATCGCAGTGCGTATGACGGGGCGTGGAAGGGTGGTGAGAACAATACTTTGGTCGGGGGGTTCGGGGGGCTGATCAATTTCGTGGAAACGAAGTACACCCGGGCGGGTGCGGAACCGGTGGTTTACCTCGGGCAATTCGTGGTCGACGCGAAGAATGTGCTGACCAGCTGGAGTGGTACCCAGTTGATCGGCGACGGCAGCACGGTGCACGCCACCATTTCCGCGCTGACGTGTGACGGCACCGGAAAACCGAGCAGTTTCACTGCCGACGTGGTGAGCATCGGCACCGACAAAAAGAAAACCGAGCTGGGCACTTTCACGATGAAAAAGGTCGCGCTGGGTTCGACCGGCTCCTAGCCGCGGTGCTCAGACGGTCAGCGGCAGCATCGGCAGCGCCGCCTCGCCGAGGTCGGCCGGGGGCGCGGGCATGAGCTGGAGGTCGCGCTCCTCGGTCCACGCGTAGTGGCGCAACGTGTTGAACTGGGCGACGAAATGGTCGCGCCAGGCCGGGGCGCCGAAATTGATCGCCGTATTCACCTGAAGCCACCCGCTGGTGCTGAAATTGACCGAGCCCTCCCAACATTGCGGACCGGCAGGAGTGTCCACGACCAGACCTTTGGTGTGGCAGATGTATTTGCGTCCGCTGGTGCTGGTGCCGATGGTGACCTCGATACCGGCGTCGACCAGCTGCCGCACGATGGGCTGCTGCGTGTGCCCCGCGGACTGGGTGTGATCGAGGTAGAGATGCAGCGGCACGCCGCGCCGGTGCGCGGCGATCAAGCTGTCGGCGGCATCGGTGAGGGTGAATCCGTAAGCGATCAGCCAGGTTTCACCCGGCCCGGCGACCAGCTCCAGAAACCGTTGCTCGGCCTCGGCGTGGTCGCCGGGCATGAGATAGCACGTCATCGGACCATCGATCACGAAGGGCATGGCGGTACCGTACCGGCGCGGTCTCCAGCAAGCCTGGAGGCGGACTCGCGGTGCGCACTAGTTTTCCTCGCCCACCGCGACTCGCACGAAACCGCCTGCGCCGGCGAGCAGGGATCGGGCTGCGTCCGCGTCGACACCGGCCAGGCGCATGACGATCGCGGTCTTCGGGTGGCCGCCCGCGTCGTCCAGCAGGGCGGCGGCGGTGGCGAGGTCGGCGCCGGTGGCGTCGGCGACGATGCGGCAGGCGCGGTCGACCAGTTTGGCGTTGGTCGGCCGCACGTCCACCATGAGGTTGCCGTACACCTTGCCGGAACGCACCATGGTCGCGGTCGAGAGCATGTTGCAGACCATCTTCTGCGCGGTACCCGCTTTCAACCGCGTAGATCCGGTCAAAACCTCTGGGCCCGTTTCGATTTCGATGCCGATATCGGCGTGCGCGCTGAGTTCGGCATGGCGGTTGCAGGAGACCGCGACGGTGGTCGCGCCGACGGAGCGGGCGTATTGCAGCGCGCCGATCGCGTACGGCGTCCGGCCACTGGCCGCGAGCGCGACGACGACATCGCGCGCGGTGAGGGTGATCGCCGCCATGTCCTGCCTGCCGCGCTCCGGGTCGTCCTCCGCGCCCTCGATCGCCCGGGTGAACGCCTGCGCGCCACCGGCCATGATGCCGAGCACCTCGCCCGGATCGGTGCCGAAGGTCGGCGGGCACTCCACCGCGTCGAGCAGGCCGAGCCTGCCGCTGGTGCCCGCGCCGACGTAGACCAGCCGGCCGCCCTGTTCGCGCGCCGCCACGATCCGGTGCACGGCCTGCGCGATCTCCGGCAGCGCCTGCGCCACCGCGCCGGCCACGCCCGCGTCCTCGGCATTCATGACGCGCAGCATGTCCTCGACCGGCATGGCATCGAGTGCGGCGGTATGGGGATTGGCTTCCTCGGTGGTCAGTGCGCTGATCTCGTTCACTTCGCCTCCTCTGTCCTGCGGGTCCGCCAACTCCGGGGGTCGAGCGAAAGCCGATCTCACGGAGACTTCCGGAGCGAGCGTGGGATCCTGCGGTCCGCGACCGCGTCGTAGGTGCGGCGCAATGCCAACGCCGCCGACGGAGTGCGTTGCAGCACACCGACATACAGCGCGTCGACGACCAGCAGCTGACTCATCCGGCTCGCCATCGCGGCGGAGCGGAAGCCGTCTTCGCGCCCGGCCACCAGCACGGTGTGTGTCGCGACCCGGGCGAGTTTGGACTGCGGGCCCGCCGTGACGGCGACCGTGGTGGCGCGCCTGCCGCGGGCGTGATCCAGGGCGTCGACGATCGCGGCGGTCTCCCCGGAGTGCGAGAACGCGATGAGCACATCGCCTTCCTCGAGCAGGCTGCCGAGCACCAGCGCCTCGTCCTCGGAGGTGCACGCGTCACACCACATGCCGATCCGCGCGAGTTTCTGTGCCATATCGGTCGCGACCAAACCGGACGCGCCGATGCCGATGAGTTCCACGCGGCGCGCGTGCACCAGGGCCTCGACCACCGCGAGCATGGTGGCGGGATCGGCGAGTTCGGCGGTGGCCAGCATGCCCTCGGTTTCGAAGGCGGTGAGCTTCTGCAACACCTTCGACAGCGGGTCGTCGGCGTCGATATCGGTGGCGAACACCGGCCTGCCGTCGTCCTTGGCGGTCGCCGCCAGCGCCAGGCGCAACTGCGGATAGCCCTCGTAGCCAAGGGCTTTGGCGAGCCGGACCACGGCCGAGGTGCTGGTCGCGGCGTGCTCGGCCAGCTCGCTCACGGTCAATTGCGCGGCGCCGGAGGGATCGTCGCGAATCACCCGGGCCACCCGCAGCCCGGCCGGCGTGAGTCTGGGGAGCGCCCCCAGTAATCGAGTGCGTACGTCGTCGCCCTCCGGCCCACCCGGCACCCGGCTACCGCCCTTCGTCGAATCGCTGTGTGCTGCTTCGGTCATCGCGCCACCACTGTCAGCCGTTTTGGTGGGGTACCCGGTACCGGGGGAAGTACGAGCGGCGTCGCGCCCGGCGTGATCGAGCCGAGCACCGCGGCGTGGCGCGCGCCGGTGCCCGCCGGATGGGTACCCGCGAGCCCGTGCGCGGTCAGGAAGCCGAGTACCGCGAAGGCCGCGGCTTCCTTGGCGGCCGAGGGCAAGCCGAGTTCATCGGAGGTGCGCAGGGTCGCCGGGCGCAGCCGGTCGCGCAGCATCGCCGACAGCGTCGGATTCAGCGTGCCGCCGCCGGAGACGATCACCTCGTCCGGTGCGAAGGGAGCCAGCGCGTCGGCGATGGTGTGGGCGGTCAGGGCGGTCACCGTGGCGACGATATCGTCGCCGGAGGGTGCGTGGTCCCGCAACACGCGCGCGAGGTAGGCGCTGTTGAACAGCTCTTTGCCCGTCGTCTTCGGCGCCGCCGCCCGATAGTAGGGTTCGGCGAGAAGGACTTTCAGCAGGTGCTCGTCCACCGTGCCGCGGGCGGCGCGCAGTCCGTCGCAATCGAACAGTTCCGCGCCGCCGGTCGCCGCGGCGACGGCGGCATCGATGAGCGCGTTGCCCGGTCCGGTGTCGAAGGCCACCGGGGGCTCGCCCGTGACGGTGACATTGGCGATGCCGCCGATGTTCAACGCGGCCGCGCGTCCGGGCCGTCCGGCCAGCCACAACAGATCGAACAGGCCCACCAGGGGAGCGCCCTGTCCGCCGGCCGCGATATCGCGCGGACGGAAATCGCTGACGACGGGCAGCCCGGTCCGTTCCGCGAGCCAGGCCGGTTGGCCGAGTTGCAGCGTGCCGTGCACGATGCCTTCGTGCACCCAGTGGTACACGGTCTGGCCGTGCGAAGCGACGAGATCGGCTGTGCCGTCGAAGAATTCGTAGACCGCCGCGTCGGCCGCCGCGGCGAACTGCTGTCCGATCGCGGTGTCGAGCCGGCACACCGTCGCCATATCGATCGAGGCGGGCGGTAGCGCCGCGATCAGCTCGGCCCGCAACTCGGCCGGGTAGGGGCGGCTCAGCAGTCCGGCGATCCGGACCTCGATCGTGCTGTCCCGCAGGGATATTTCCGCGGCGACCGCGTCTATCGCGTCGTGCGACGTGCCGGACATCAACCCCACGACACGCACTAGGCCACCGCCTCGACCGGCTCCGGGTTCGGCTCGGGGGCGGGATGGAGGCGGCTGGTCAGCCCGCCGACCATCAGTGTGACGAGCACGCCGATCGGCACCAGCCATTGTGCCGCGATGCCCTTCTCGACGGTCTTGCCCGCCACCGTGACATCGATATGGACCGCCCGCACCACGATGGTCATCACGATCACCGTCACCACGAAGGCGATGATGGCGTCGACCTGGTTGGCGCGTGGGACCAGCCTGCCCAGCAGGAACGCCCCGAGCAGGGCGCCGTAGGTGTACCCGGCGATGGTGAGCGCGGTCAGGTAGACGTTGCCGGTGGTCGCACTGAAGCCCATCGCGCACAGCGCCATCAGCACCGCCCACACCAGGGTCATGTAGCGGGCCAGCTTCAGCATGGACGCGTCGGAGATCTCACGCGTGGCGAAGCTGCGGATGATGTCGGCGACCGTCGAGTTCGCCATCGAGTTCAGCGCCGAGGACAGCGATCCCATCGCGGCGCCGAGGATGCCGGCGACCAGCAGGCCGGAGATCACCACCGGCAGGCCGTGCAGGATGAAGTTGGGGTAGAGGTTGTCCGCGGTGGCGAGGCCGAGTTCCTTGGGCGTCTTGCCCTCGTTGTAGGACCACAGCAGCGCGCCGACCAGAGAGAAGGCGGCGAACTGGATGGCGACGAAGATACCGGAGCCGATCATCGCCTTCTGGCTGTCGCGCAGCGATCGGGTGGCCAGGATGCGTTGCACGATCAGCTGATCGGAACCGTGCGAGGCCATGGCGAAGATGGCGCCGCCGATGATCGCCGTCGGCATGGCGAAGGGACTGGTCAGAATGTGCGCCAGGCCGAAATCGGTGTCGAAGACCTGGAACTTGCCCGCGTGCAGCGCATCCGACCAGCCCGCAGCGCCCACGTGACCGGTGAGCACGCCGATCGCGATGATCGCGCCGGACAGGTACAGGCCCATCTGCAGTGCGTCGGTCCAGATGACCGCCTTGATTCCGCCGAGATAGGTGTAGACGACCGTCAGCAGGGTCAGCGCGATGATGATCACGTCGTAGCCGAGGTCGATGCCGAATTCGCTGAGCAGCAACTTGATCGGAATGGCGGAGGCGAACAGCCGCACGCCCTCGGCGAGCAGCCGGGTGAACACGAACGTCACCGACGCCACGCCCTGCAGATAGCGGCCGAAGCGCAGCTCGAGGTACTGGTAGGCGCTGACGAATCCGCCGCGTTTGTACAGCGGGATCAGCGCGGTCGCCACAATGGTGCGGCCGATGATGTAGCCGAGCGCCAGCTCGACGTTGCCGAAGGCCTGATCGGTGTACGCGCCGCCGGGGATCGAGATGACCGTGAGCACGCTGGTCTCGGTGGCGACGACCGAGAAGCACACGGTCCACCAGGGCATCCGCCCCTCGCCGACGAAGTAGTCGCTGCTGGACTTCTGTTTCCCGGACAGCCGTAGGCCGATCCACGCCACGGTGATCAGATAGACGACGATGACGGCGACGTTGAGTGCGTTCATCGCAGCTCCTAGGTGACGCGGCGTGCTGATTGCAACTTAGTGTCAGCCGTCACGTGAACTCTGTCAATGATTGTCAGACGATTCGTACCACCAATTTCTCCAATACCGTAGCCGTATCACCGGCCAGCAGGGCAGCGCCGTCGATCGGGCCGCCCAGCGCGGTCCGCCGGTCGATGAGCGGCGCGATCTCCTGGTCCAGCGGTTCGAGCAGCGCCGCACCGAGATTGGCCAGCCCGCCGGTGAGCGCGTAGGGGACCGGCGGCCGCAGGCCCGAGCGCGCGATCGCCGCGCGCACGGTGCGGGCCAGCGCGCGTCCGGCCGCGGTCATGACGGCCGCGGCGGTCTCGTCGGTGGCCGCGGCCGCGGCGACGACCGGCGCGAAACGTGCCGCGAGCAGCGCGGGATTCTCGTGTTGACCGAGGTGCCTGGGCAATTCGTCGAGCGTCACCCCGTAGCTCTCGGTGGCCCGGGCGGCGAGAGTGGTGTGCGGGCCGCGACCGTCGTGCGCGCGCAGCGCCGCGCGCAAACCCTCGGTGCCGATCCAAGCCCCGCCG
>NZ_BAFT02000082.1 GCF_000308475.2 Nocardia brasiliensis NBRC 14402
GGCGGAGCCGCAGGCGCCCGCCCCGCAGAACCGCGTGTTCCCGGCCCAGGCGCCCACTACGCCGAACCCCGCGCCGGACCCGTCGCTCACCTCGCGCGAGCAGACCCAGAAGGACATCCAGCAGGCCAGGGCGACCAGGCAGAGCGCCGATCCCACCGTGCAGCAGGCCGCGATGGCCGCGATCGACTGCGGCAAGCCGGATCCGCTCGCGGGCAACGACGACCCGAATCTGCCGCTGGTGACCTGTGGTTCGGACGGCAACGTCTACCTGCTGGACAAGAGCAGGCTCGACGGCCAGGAAATCTCCGACGCCACTTCGGCTTTCGACTCGCGGCGCGCGATGAACGTGGTGCAGCTGAAGTTCAAGTCGACCGGTGCCGAGCAGTGGGCCCAGCTCACCAAGGACATGCTGTACAAGCAGGTCGCGATCACCCTCGACACCAAGGTCATCACCGCCCCGACCGTGCAGGGCGTGCAGACCGACGGCACCAGCGAGATCAGCGGTAGCTTCACCGCGGCCTCGGCCAAGGAACTGGCGAACACCCTGAAGTACGGCTCGCTGCCGCTGTCGTTCGAGACCTCCGAAGCCGAGACCGTGTCGGCGACGCTCGGCCTCTCGTCGCTGCGGGCCGGTCTGCTCGCGGGCGCGATCGGCCTGGCGGTGGTGCTGGTGTACTGCCTGCTCTACTACCGGATGCTCGGCTTCCTCGCCGGGTTCTCGCTGCTCGCCTCCGGCGTCGCGGTATACGGCCTGATCATCCTGCTGGGCCGGTGGATCAACTTCACCCTGGACCTCGCCGGTATCGCCGGTCTGATCATCGGTATCGGCCTGACCGCCGACTCGTTCGTGGTGTTCTTCGAACGCATCAAGGACGAGATGCGCGAGGGCCGCAGCTTCCGTTCGGCCGTGCCGCGCGGCTGGGCCCGCGCCCAGCGCACCAACCTCTCCGGTAAGACGGTGAGCCTCATCGCCTCCGCCGTGCTCTACATCCTCGCGGCCGGTCAGGTGAAGGGCTTCGCGTTCACCCTCGGCATCACCACGGTCCTCGACGTGATCGTGCTGTACCTGGTCACCGCGCCGCTGATGATGATGGCCTCGCGCTCGTCCTACTGGGCGAAACCGTCGGTCAACGGCCTCGGAGCGGTACAGGAAATAGCCAGGGAACGTAAGGCGAGCACCGGCGCACTGGTGCGGGAGGCGTCACGATGAACAATTCGAGCCCTACCCTGGAGCCGAGTTTCGCGGACGAGATCGACGACGCGAATGCCCCCAAGCACAGCATCTTCGAGCGGCTCTACACCGGCACCGGCGGTTTCAAGATCGTCAGCCGGCGCCGTTTCTACTACGGGCTGACCGCGGTGTTCCTGCTGATCTCGTTGCTGAGCATCGGCGTTCGCGGGTTCACCCTCGGCATCGACTTCGCGGGCGGATCGCGGATCGGCATCCCGGCCGCGGACAATGTCACCACCTCGAAGGTCGAGGACGTCTACGCGGCGACGTTCGGGCACAAGCCGGTGTCGGTGCAGAAGGTGGGTTCCGGTGCGGCGGCGACCATTCAGGTCCGCTCCGACACGCTGAGCACCAGCCAGGCCGACGAGTTGCAGACCGCGCTGTTCAACGCCTTCCATCCGAAGGACCGCAGCGGCGCGGAATCGCGCAACGCGATCAGCGTCGCCGAGATCAGCGAGACCTGGGGCGGTGAGATCACCAAGAAGGCGGTGATCGCGCTCATCGTCTTCGTGTTGCTGACGATGCTCTACATCGCGATCCGGTTCGAACGGGACATGTCCATCGCGGCCATCGGATCCCTGTTCTTCAACATGATCGTCACCGGTGGCATCTATTCGCTGGTCGGTTTCGAGGTGACGCCCGCCGCGGTGATCGGTCTGCTCACCATTCTCGGCTACGTGCTCTACGACAACGTCGTGGTGTTCGACAAGGTCGAGGAGAACACCCGCGGTGTGCTGCATCTGAGCAAGCGCACCTACGCCGAGCAGGCGAACCTGGCGGCCAACCAGACCCTGATGCGCTCGATCAACACCACCGTCATCGGCATCCTGCCGATCATCGGCATGTTGGTGATCGCGGTCTGGCTGCTGGGTGTCGGCACCCTGAAGGACCTGGCGCTGGTGCAGCTGGTCGGCATGGTCGTCGGCGCGTATTCGTCGATCTTCCTTGCGGTTCCGCTGCTGGTGTCGATCAAGGAACGCTGGGGTCCGGTCGCCGCGCACACCAAGAAGGTGCTCAACAAGCGGGCCGGTGCGGCCGGCGCGCGGGCGGCTTATGAGGCCGATCGCCGGGTCACCGCCGCGACCGGCCGGTCCTTCGGCGACGACGAGCCGCGCAGGCCCCGTGATCCCGGCCAGGCTCCCCGACCGGGCGCGCGCCCGAGCGGCAAACGGCAGAAGCGGCGGCACTGACACAGGCAGGGGAGTTCATGCGAAAGCCACGCAGCCGGACGGTCCGCCTGCTCGCGGTACTGGCCGCGGGCGTCACCGCCGCCGGACTGGCGGCCGGGTGCTCGAGCAAGAACCAGGTGCCGTCCATCGGTTATGCCGTGGATGCCACCATCGCCACCTACAACGGCGGCAGCACGCTCGGCGTGAGCTCCGGTGCTGCCGCCGTGTTCGGCCGGGTGCTCACCGGGTTCTTCTACACCGGGCCGGACGGTCAGCAGGTCGCCGACACCGATTTCGGCACCGCCAAGGAGACGCCCGCCGAGCAGCAGACCATCCAGTACCGGCTCAATCCCGACGGGGTGTACTCCGACGGCGTGCCGACCTCCTGCGACGACCTGGTGCTCACCTGGGCGGCGCGCAGCGGCCGGTTCACCAAACCCGGTGACCGGGGCCCGATTCCGGCGTTCGACGCGGCGAGCACCGCGGGCTACGCCGATATCGAGCGGGTGGACTGCCAGCCCGGTTCCCGCGACGCCCTCGTGGTGTTCCGGCCGGATCGGCGCTACGCCGCCTGGCGCACGCTGTTCGCGGCCGGGGAGGTGTTGCCCGCGCACATCGCGGCGCAGGCGGCGAACGTGCCGAACATCGTGTCGGCGGTGCAATCCGGCGACGGGAACGCCATCGGGCGGATCGCCGAGTTCTGGAACACCGGCTGGAATCTGAAGCCGGGCAAGCTGGACCTGACGCGGTTCCCCTCCTCCGGGCCGTACCGGATCGAATCCTTCAGCGAGAAGGACGGTTTGGTGCTGGTGTCGAACGAGCGGTGGTGGGGTCGCACGCCCGCGACCGGCCGGATCCTGGTGTGGCCCAAGAACGTCGACCTGAAATCCAAGGTCGGTGACAGCGCGATGGGCGTCATCGATATCGGCGCGGGATCGGTGAAAGACCTGAATCTGGACGGATTCCGGGTGGAGAACCTGCCCGGGCGCGGCGCCGAGCAGTTGGTGCTCGCCACCGGGGGCGTGCTGGGCTCCGCGGAACTGCGCCGGGCGCTGGCCCTGTGCGTGCCACGCCAGGCGCTGTTCGAGAAGCTGGGACAGGTCAAGGACGCGCCGAAAACCGGTCTCGGTTCTGGGCCGCTGAACACCCATATCGTGCAACAGGATTCGCTGTACTACGGCCCGGCGGCGGGCGCGGGAAGCAAGTTCGGCGGCGGCGACGCGGGTGGTGCCACGCAGGCCGTCGCGGCGTCCAAGGCGCAGAACCCGACCATCCGGATCGGTTATCTGCGCCCGGACGACCGGCGCGCGCAGACCGTGGCGATGATCACGGAGGCGTGCAAACCGGCGGGCCTCACGATCGTCGACGCCGGTGCCTCGGATTTCGTTCCCACCCAGCTCAGCGAGGGTAAGGTCGACGCGATCCTGGCCAGTACCGCGGCCGCGCCCGGGCCGGCCGGGTCGCTGAGCGGCGTCGTCGCGGCCAGTTCGTTGCGCACCGGTAGCGGGCTCAATTTCGGGCGATTCGGCAACGGCCGTTACGATGCGATCACCGATCAGCTTGCGGTCGACGACAACTCGACCACACAGCTGAATCTGCTCACCGAAGTCGAGAACCTGCTGTGGGCGGAGTTGCCGAGCATCCCCCTGTTTGCCACCCCGCGCACCATCGCGTTCGGCGGCGGCCTGCAGAACGGGATACCCGCGCCCAGCCAGGCCGGAACCGGGTGGAACATGGACCGCTGGGTGTTGAAGCGGTGACAGGTGCTGTGGGTGCAGTGATGATGGAGAGGTGTCGATGAGTAAGCACGCGGCGATCGAGTCCGACGAGCTAGCCGCCCAGCGGACCAGCCTGGCCGCGGACGCGGTCGAGCGTTTGACCCGCTGGCGTGACGACTTCCCCACCCCGGGAGTCCGTTTCGCCGATCTGACCCCGGTGTTCGCGGATGCCGAGGGTTTCCGCACCGTCATCGATTGCCTCGCGCACATCGCGCCCGACGCCGACCTGGTGGCCGGCGTCGACGCCCGCGGCTTCCTGATCGGCGCCGGCGTGGCCGCCAGCCTCGGCACCGGCGTGATCGCCGTCCGCAAGGCGGGCAAACTGCCACCGCCGGTCCTCGAGCGCGAATACGAACTCGAATACGGCACCGCCGCGCTCGAGATCCCCGCCGACGGCGTCCCGCTCGCGGGCCGCCGGGTGTTGCTGCTCGACGACGTGCTCGCCACCGGCGGCACCCTGGCCGCGGCCGCCGACCTGTTCCGGCAGGCCGGCGCCGAGATCGTCGCGGCCGCCGTGGTTCTGGAACTCACCTTCCTCAACGGCCGGGAGCGTCAGGGTGATTACCCGGTGACGTCCATCGTTCAGGTCTGACGCTGTCCTGGGTGGGCGAGCCCGGGGTCAGTTGACCGCGGCGACGATGTGGCGGCGGCCGTACTGCCAGATCGATCCGGCCGTTCGGAAACCCGCCGCCCGCAACAGGTTCAGGTGCTCCTCATAGGTGGTGCCACTGTCGGACGGGTGCTCCCAGCGGCGGACTTCGCGTTCGGCGACGGCCGTGGCCAGTTCCGGTTCAGCGGTGATGGCGCTCCACCAGTCGGCCCAGTTCTCGCGATCCGTGACGCCTTCCCGTTCCAGCTGCCGGGTGCCGATGGCCTCGTGTAGCTGGTCGATATCCGTTGCGTGCGTGGCCATATCGTCGCCGTTGAGCAGGATGCCGCCGGGGCGGAGCAGTTGCGCCGCTTGGCGGTAGAGCGCGGCGAGCTGATCGGAGTAGAGCCAGTGCAGGGCGGTGGTGCTGACGATCGCGTCGATCTGACCGGCGGGCAGTCCGGCCGCCCAGGCCGGATCCGCGAGATTGTGGTCGACGAGCTCGAATCCGTATGCCGTGCGCGCCAATTCGAGCAGCACCGGGTCGGCGTCGATACCGATGACGCGGGCCTGGGGCAGCCGTTCCCGGATGCGGGCGCCGAGTGAGCCGGGGCCGCATGCCACGTCGAGCACCACCGGGTCGGGGCGGTCCGCGTTGGCGGCCACCGCATCGGCGATCACCGCGAACATGAGTTCGCGATCGGGCAGGTACCCCTCCTGCTGGCGATCCCAGCGATCGATCCAGGCATGGGCGAGGGTGGGTGTCAACGACATGAGTAACTCCGTTACTGTCATAAGCATCAACGACAGTGACGACTGTAGCGAGAGTGAGGTGACTGATCAAGTGCATTTAGACAGTCACGCGTTGGGTGTGGTCGAAGACGGTGTCGCGTTGATCAACGCCGCGGTCCCCGGTGAGCGCCGCGGCAAGCCCTACCCGCCGGCCGCCGACGACGCGGAACTGCACGCGCGGATGGACGGCGTGGTCTCGACCCTGTTCGGCGTGCACGCGCAACCCGAGGACGCCCCCGGCCTGGCCCGCGCGGCTGCGCAGTTGCGGCAGGTCTTCGACGCGGTCACCGCCGACGACATGGATTCCGCTGCCGCCCAGATCAATTCGATGATCACCGAGTACGGTGCGCGACCGACCCTGATCCGGCACGGCACCCAGCCGTGGCATCTGCACTTCCACGCCCCAGACGCCGCGCTGGTGCCCGGCATCGCCGCCGCGTGCGCCGTCGGCCTCGCCTACGTCCTCGGCAGCGAGCACGCCGACCGCATCGGCCTGTGCTCGGCCGGCAACTGCGACCGCGCCTACCTCGACACCTCCCGCAACGGCACCAAACGCTTCTGCAGCACCGCCTGCCAGAACCGCGCCAAGACCGCGGCCTTCCGCGCCCGGCGCGCCGCGAACACCTGAGGTTCCGGGCGGAAGTGGTTGTTCAGGAAGGGATTCCGGCGACCAGTCCGTCGATCAGGTGGCCGATCGCGGTGGTGGTGCGGTATGCGTCGCGGATGGTCGCCCATTTCGGGAGCATGCGTACGGTGGTGGGGAACTCGGCCAGGATCTCGTGGTCGGCCTGATCGGTCCAGCGGGGCGGGGGTCGCCGCGATGCGCGGCTTCGGCGCGTTCGGCTTCGGCGCGGCGCATCATGAGTTCGCCGAGTACGAAACGCCAGATGGCGGAGTACATGTAGCCGGCGTAGTCGTCGGTGGCGCCGAGCCGGGTCGCGGTGTCGACGAATTCGTCGAGAATCCACATCGCCGCGCGGCCGAAGGATTCGCCGCTGACGAGAATATCGGCGACCCAAGGCATTTGATGTAGGACGTCGATCAGGTAGGCGACGATCGCGACGAGCCGGTCCCGGGGGTCGGCGGGCAGGTCCGGGCGATCCAGTTCGTCCGCGCGGGCGCTGAGGACGGCGATCATCAGTGCCGCCTTGGTGGGGAAGTGGTGATAGACGGCGGCGGTGCTGACGCCGAGTTCGTCGGCGAGCTTACGCATGCTGAAGGCTTGCGCCCCGCCTGTGGTGAGCAGCCGCGTGGTGACGGTCACGACGTCGTCGCGGTGCACCCGGATCGGTCGGCCGCGCCTGCGGGTCACGTTGCTGCTCACCCTCTCATTCTGCGGATCGAGGCTCTCGACACTCAGGTAAGGCTGTGCTAACTATATTAAACACACGCGTTACTTAATTATGGAGGTTTGTCGTGACAGAGCGAACCGGCGCACGCAAGGGGTGGGCGCTCGGCGTCGTATTCCTCGTGATGTTCCTTGTCTCCCTGGATCTTTCGATCGTGAACGTGGCACTGCCCGCGATCGACGAGACGTTGAATTTCGGTCCGTCCGGGCTCAGCTGGGTGATCAACGCCTACCTGCTCACCTTCGCCGGGCTCATGCTGCTCGGCGGCAGGCTGGCCGACCTCACCGGCAAGCGCACGCTGCTGCTCGCGAGCCTCGGTCTGTTCGCGCTCGCCAGCGCGTGGGGTGGGGCGGCGCAGCACGGTTGGGAGTTGCTCGCGGCGCGGGCGCTGCAAGGCGTCGGCGCCGCGGTGCTGGCGCCGATGACGTTGGCGCTGGCGACCTCGGAATTCCCGGAGGGGCCCGAGCGCACGAAATCCATGTCGGTGTGGGGCGGGGCGGGAGCTGCCGGCGGCGCGGTCGGCGTGGTGCTCAGCGGCGTGCTGACCGATCATCTCGGCTGGCGCTGGGTGATGTGGGTGAACCTGGTGTTCGTCATCGCGGCCGCGGTGGCGGTGCAGCGCGGCACCGACAACCGGGTGGCCGCGCGGCGCGGCCGCCCCGACGTGCTCGGCGCGGCACTGGTCACCTTCGGCACGACGGCCCTGGTGCTCGGGGTGATCGCCACGGAAAGCCATTCGTGGGGTTCGCTGCGGGTGCTCGGCTGGTTCGCCGCGGGCGCGGTCCTGCTCGCCGGATTCGCCTGGGCCGAAACAAGAGCCGCGGATCCGCTGGTGCCGCTCGAATTCCTGCGGCGGCGCTCGCTGCTCGGCGCCACGCTGTTCGGGTTCATGCTCACGTCCGGGCAGATCGCCAGCTTCTACTTCGTCGCCCAGTTCCTGCAGCGGGTGCTCGGGTACAGTCCGACGCTCACCGGGGTGGCGTTCCTGCCGTTCTGCGTGGGCGTCGTGATCGGCCTGCGGATCGCGATGGTGGTGACCCCGAAGTGGGGTCCGCGTCCGGTGCTGCTGGTCGGCGGGCTGGTCGGTGCGCTCGGGCTGCTGTGGTTCGGCTTCGCGGATCCGTCGACCACTTTCCTGACCGGCCTGCTCGGTCCGTCGCTGGTGGGCAGCATCGGGATCGGTGCGTCGGTGGTCGCGATGGGTACCGCCGCGGTCGCGGGCGTGCCCGCCGAACAGTCCGGGCTCGCGTCGGGCGTGCTCAACAGCGTCCGCCAGCTCGGCGGTTCGCTCGGCCTGGCCGTCCTGGTGACGATCTCCGCCCAGGTCATCGGAAACGACAGCAGCAGAGCGTCCTTGGCGGACGGTTACACCACGTCGCTGTGCCTGGCCGCCGGTCTGCTCGCCGCCGGGGCCGTCATCGGCACGCTGGTCCTGCCGAAGGCGGTGCGGGCGCAGCCGCCGACGGAGATCGCGGTGGCGGCAGCGGTGGAGTGACAAAGGCAGCACGAATTTCGGCGGGGCCGGTGTGAATATCCGGCCCCACCGGTATATTCCCGGCGGTCCTCGAGTTGACGTGGCCAGTTCCGACCGGACGGTTCATGAGAATTACCCCCAGTTGTCACGGCTTCCCCAGTCCTCGGGTGCTGACGTAGGCTGAGCTCGATAATTCTGTCGGGTGGTGCAGGGGGATACGCGGGTAATTCATCAGAAGTCTTTTTCTTGCTGCTCGGAATTTGCGGAGTCCGGACCGTTGGGGATACAGCCATGTCGCAAAACAGTGAATTGATTCAGCACGAAGACCGGGTTCGGCAACGTTGCCGGGCATCGAAGCCGAAGGTCGGTGGATTCAAACGGGAACTTTCACCGGAGACCAAAGAAGCCGTCAAAGATATCCACAACAGCAGGGACAACTGGCACGGGCCGCTGGGTCTCTGCATCGACTGGCTGGTCGTCGCCGGCGTCGCCGTCGTCGTCGTGCTGTGTGACTATCAACCCCTCGTCTACCTGGCCGGCGTGCTCATCGTGGGAGGTAGACAGCGTGCGCTGCGCAGCCTGATGCACGAGGCGAGTCACGCGAAACTCACCCGGCACGGTCCGCTCAATCTCTGGCTGGGCCGGGTGTTCATCGCCTGGCCGCTGTTCTCCGGTTTGTCCGCGTACACCTGCGCGCATTGCGAACACCACCGCCATCTGTGGGACGACCGCCGTGATCCGAAACTGCTCGGCTACCTGCGCCTGGGATTGGTGAACCCGCGGGACATGAAGCAATTCGCCGGTAAACACCTCTTGAAACCGCTGCTTATGGTGCACGCGCCGTTCCAAGTCGTGGCGGACCTCATCGGGCGAGACGAGGATCGTCGGGAAACGCGACTTCGTTTTGTTTTCCTCGTGGTCGTCTCCGCGGGATTCTTCGTCGCCGGATTCGGTCTGGACTTTCTGCTGCTGTGGGTGGTGCCGTACGCGACGGTCTATCAAATTCTGCGTTACTGGAGTGATATCGCCGACCACGCCGGATTGCGCTCCGACGACCCTTGGCAGTCGACGCGCAGCTGGGACGCGTCCTGGCTCGTCCGGCAATTCCTCGCCCCGCACAATTCCAACTGGCATCTGGCGCATCACCTCTACCCGGCCGTGCCGCACTATCGAATTCGCCGGTTGCACCGGACGCTGCAAGCGGTGCCCTCGTACCAGAAGGCGCATCACTGCGACGGTTTCGTGTTCGCGCGGCGCGGTTGTCATCCGTCCGTCGTGCAGGATGTGCTCGCGCCGGAACGGTTGACGGAGCTGCGATCTCGTCATCTGGCGGACGGCGGGCGTGGCGCGCTGGTGCCGGGATGCGCGCGGACCTGTCCGGTGCCCGCACTGCGTCCGGCCGTTCCGAACGAGCACGGATGAGCCTCGAAGTAGCGGCGCAGCGCGGGTCCGGCATCTGGTTCGGTGCGCTGCTGGCACTCGGGTCCAGTGTCGCGGTCGGGTCCGCGATCGCGGCGACGACGGCATTGACGGAATTTCCGATCCTGACGGGACAGGCGATCAGATACGGCATCGCCGCCGTGCTCATGGTCGTCTGCTTCCGCGGAAGGTTGCCGCGGGTCAGCACGCCGCAGCTGGTCCGGATCGGGGTGCTCGGGGCGACCGGCCTGGCGGGCTTCAACATCTGCCTCGTGACTGCGCTGCAACGCGTGGACGCGGGCGTCGTCGGCGCGGTGGTCGGTGCGGTGCCGGTGGTGCTGGCGATCGCGGGTCCGCTCATGGCCGGACGCTCACCGTCGGCGAAGGCGGTGCTGGCCGCCGGGATCGTGACGACCGGCGCGGTCGTCGTGCAGTGGACCGGCAGCGCGGGCGATCCGGTCGGACTCTTGCTGGCGACCGGCGCGCTCGCCGGTGAATGTGCGTTCTCGCTGGTGGCGATCCCGCTGGTGCGCGAGATCGGGGCGCAGGCCACAGCGGCGTATGCGGCCGCAGCCGGGGCGATCCTGTGCGCGATCGTCGCGGTGCCGGTCGATCTGCCCGCGCTGCGCTGGCCCACGGCAGGGGAGTCGGCGGCGATCGGCTACCTGGCCGTCGTGGCCTCGGCCGGTGCCTTCCTCATGTGGTACGCCGCGCTGGATCGGATCCCGGTCGAGACGGCCGGCGCGTTCGCGGGAGTGGTGCCGGTGTGCGCGTTGCTCACCGGGATCCTGCTCGGGGTTTCGGAAAGCTCGGCGCTGCGTTTCATGGGCGCCGGAATCGTCGGTCTCGGGGTGGTGATCGCGACCTGCACGCCGAAGCGGCGGTGACCCGGCCGCTCCTCGTTGACAGCGGGCACACCGCGTGTCGAGGATGATCATGAACGAGGAGGACCGTTGATCCCAGCTGCCGAGGCCACCACCGAGACCGTGCGCGCCGCAGACGGTGCGACCACCGAGGTCCGGATGTACCGGCAAGCCGCGGATCCATCCGCGCCGGTCGTGATCTGCATGCCCGCCATGGCAACCCCCGCCGCCGGCTATGTGCCGCTGGCGGAGGCGTTGTTCCAGGCCGGTTTTCAAGTGGTGCTCGGCGAATTGCGCGGGCAGGGAACGAGTTCCGTGCGGCCGCGGCGCGGCGTGCGCTACGGCTACCACGAGATCGTGACCTTCGACTACCCCGCCCTGTTCGAGGCGGTCGCAGCGGCCTTCCCCGAGGCTCCGCGATACCTGCTCGGGCACAGCCTAGGTGGGCAACTCGGCGCGCTCTACCTGGGGCAACAGCCGCACCAGGCCGCCGGGGCGATCCTGATCGGCGCACCGTCCTGCCACCACCGCGGCTGGCCGTTCCCCCGAAACCTCGGAATCTTCGCAGCGGCCCACCTTGCCGTCGGTATCGGGTCGGTTGTCGGCTACTTCCCCGGCCGACGTCTGGGCATCCTCGGCAACGACTCGACCCGCCTCATGCGCGACTTCGCCGCCCAAATCCGTTCCGGCCGTTACCGTGTCCCCTCCTCACCCCTCGACTTCGAATCCGACCTCTCCCGAGTGACCCTGCCGGTACTCGTAGTCACCATCGAAGGCGACAACATGGCAACCGCCCACGGCGTCCGCGCCCTGAGCGAAAAACTCACCCACGCCGCCATCACCCGCATCGACCTGGGTTTCGGCGATGCGGCACACCGCAATCCGCATTACGCCTGGATTCGCGACAACGCCGGGTTGGTCGACCGAGTCCGGACCTTCATCGGCTCGGAGGCGTAGGCGGTACCCGCCTTGTGCCTCGGCGGGTTTCACGGTGCCGACGCGCTGTGAGGTGGGGGCTCACAGACTTTCCATACTGTTCACAGCAGCTACAGCCCCTGCGAACAGTACGAAACCTCTGTGAGCCCCCACCTATCTGTCGCTTGGTACAGACCAGCCGGTTTCGCCACACAACCCAGACGACCACGCCGGAACCCCGCCCCACGCATCTGACGTGCACCTACAGCCGGGTACGGCACACGGCGTGCTCAGCACTATCCCGGTAACTCCCGCGGCAGGTACACAAAACTGGGTAGTCACACTTCGGAAGCCAGCCGACAAGCCCAAACGCAAGGAAACCCGACAAACCCGAACGAGCGGTCACGACCTGGGCGAAACACGTTGCGCCATGGTCGGATACGTGACGACCATGGCGTCGAGGTCGACGAGCAGATCCTGGGTGTAGGTGCCGGACGTGAACCGGACGGACGCGCCATCGGGCGTGGTGGTCAGGTGGGTGTAGCTCTGCAGGGACAGCGTGACTTCGAGGCTGGGGACCTCGATGAACGCCATGTGGAAGTCCGCGTGCCCAGGGCTGCGATGCAGGTCGGTGCGCAGGATGGGCATGGTGTTGGTGAGCGGCGAGAAGGCCAGATCGCAGTCGAGGGCATCGTCGAGATCCGGGCGCGCGACGCCGTCGAACGTCCATTGTGACCCGGTGCGACGGAGGTCCAACTCGTGGCGGGTGGAGCCGGTGATCGCGGTGACGGTCATGCGCGTGGTGGCGGCGCGGTCGTCGGTGTCGAGCGTGTAGGACAGCCAGTAGGGCGTGGGAGATTGCGCGACGGCGTGGCCTTCGGCGTGCAGGGCAAGGCCGTTCGCGGTGAGCCAGCACGACTCGAACCCTGCGGTTTCGGTTACCGCCCAGACGAATTGGCGTCGCTCGATCATCCGTTCACGGTAACTCCCGGCACCGACACACATCATCCCCGGCCGGGTGCGCCAGGTGTGTGTGATCGAAATTGCACTGGCGGGAGTCGCGGGGGTGTGGTTATTCTGGGCGAGTCTTGTTCCCGTTGATCGGAGTCATGCCGTTGATCTTCTGAGGTAGCCACTCGGGCGGTCCGCATTCGCGTGCCGCGTCTTCCGGAGCAACCTCATGGAGTCGCCATGACCAATATTTCATTTTCCGATCTCACTTTCTCGTGGCCTGATGGCACACCTGTGTTCGAGGGGCTCGACGGCGTGCTCGGTCCTGGCCATATCGGCCTGGTCGGCAGCAACGGAGCGGGTAAATCGACACTGCTGCGGCTGATCGCCGGCGAGCTCACTCCGGCCCGCGGATCGATCACCCGCACCGGCCACCTCGGCTATCTCCGGCAGGACCTCGGTCTCGCGGCGGGGCAGCGGGTGGATGCCGTGCTCGGTATCGCCGATATCCGGAAAGCGTTGCACCGCATCGAATCCGGTGACGGCGACGAGTCCGACTTCGACCTCGTCGGCAACCGCTGGGACGTCGAGGAGCGGGCTATCGCGCTGCTCGGCCGGCTCGGCCTGCACTATGTCGCCGATTCGGCCGCACAGCTGGATCGCCGGTTGGCAACCCTGTCCGGCGGTGAGACGACGCTGCTCGGGCTGATCGCGGAACTGCTGGCCGAACCGCAGATCCTGCTGCTCGACGAGCCGACGAACAATCTGGATCAGGTTGCCCGCGAACGGCTCTACGATGTGGTCGCCCAGTTCTCCGGCGCAGTGCTCACGGTCAGTCACGACCGTGAACTGCTGGAGCGGATGACCACCATCGCAGAGCTGCGGCAAGGCGAGATCCGTTTGTTCGGCGGCAATTTCAGCGCCTACGAGCGGGTTGTCGAGGCCGAGCAGAAGGCCGCGCGGGCGGCGGTCCGGGATGCGCGCAGCGATGTGCGCAAACAGGCGCGCGAACTCGTCGAAGCGCACATCAAACTGGATCGCAGGATGCGCTACGGGCAGAAGATGTGGGACCAGAAGCGGGAGCCGAAAATCATTATGGCGGAACGCAAACGGCAGGCGCAGGTGTCGGCGGGCAAGCTGCGCAACAACCACATCGACAAACTGGAGACGGCCAAGGATCAGCTGCAGCATGCCCAGGATCTGCTGCGGGACGACCGCGAGATCCGGGTGGATCTGCCTGGCACGCGGCTGTACCCGGGGCAGGATGTGATCGAGTTGGACCGGGTGCGGTTGGCCTGCGGGCCGACGGTCTCACTACGGGTGAACGGCCCGGAGCGGATCGCCCTGACCGGACGCAACGGTGTGGGTAAAACCACGCTGCTGCAACAGATCGCGGCGATCGGGCCGAAGGTGCCGTGGCGGATGCTGCCGCAGCGTCTCGACATCTTCGACGAGCAACGGACGGTGTTCGAGAATGTGGCGGCGGCCGCGCCGCATGCACTGCCGGAACAGATCCGGACCAGGTTGGCCCGGTTCCTGTTCCGCGGTGCGGACGCCGACGTCGCGGCCGCGGCGTTGTCCGGTGGCGAACGGTTGCGGGCGGCGCTGGCGATGCTGCTGCTCGCCGATCCCGCGCCGAAGCTGCTGCTGCTCGATGAGCCGACCAACAATCTCGACCTGCCCAGTCTGGAACATCTCACCCAGGCGCTGGCCGGATTCGAGGGCGCGCTGATCGTGGTCAGTCACGATCCGCGCTTCCTCGACGAGATCGGCGTGACGCGCAAGCTCGAGCTCACCGCGGACGGGCTGAGCGAAACGCTGGTCCGTTAGTAGAGCGCCCGGGCGCCCCTCGATTCTCGATCGAGGGGCGCTCTGGTGATCGAACGCCTCGGCCGCGGTTCAGGACACGTGAACGCCGGTGAACGACAGCAGGATTCGCGCGGTTCGGGTCGGGTCCTCGATCGGTGGCGAATGGCCGACCTCCGGCATGATCACCACCAGCGCACCGGGAACGACACGGTACTCGGGTGCGGCGGAGGGCCGCCACCGCTGGTCCTGCTCGCCGAACAGAACTAGCAGCGGCTTACCGAGGTGTGCGAGGCGTTCGGGAAGGCCGCGCTCGTTCAGGTAGGCCGGGACGGCCTGCGAGGTTGCGGCGAACACCTGTAAGTCCATGTCGCGCAACTGATCCAGCAAGGTATGCGGGATCCGGTACCCCGGCGCGAAGGCGGAGGCGGCCGCCTGCCGCAACTGCTCGTCGGTGATATGCGGCCACGCACGCGGGTCGATGCCGCCTTCCTGTCCGAGGTAGGCAGACATGTCGGGACCGGTGCCGATCAGCACGACGGCGCGCACCAGATCGGGTCGTTGCTCGGTCAGGGCGGTGGCGACGACGCCGCCACTGGAATGCCCGATCACACAGGCGCGTTCGATACCGAGCCGGTCCAGCACGGCCGCCGCTCGGCGAGCCTGGTCTGGGACGGCATAGCTCCCGTCGGCCGGGTGGGCCGAGCGACCACAGCCGGGCAGATCGATCCGGACGACGCGATGCGATCCGGTCAGCAGCGGAACCATCGGCTCCCACGATGCGGCCGACGCGGCGGTGCCGTGGATGAGCAGGAGGACGGGGGCGTCGTGCGGGCCGTCCTGATATACGTGTATCGCGCCGCCGTCCAGACTCAGCGATTCGGCATATGATTTGTCCTCGGAAACAGTCATAGGTGCACTGTCCCCGCCGGACGGCGCCGCTGGCTTGGACAAATGTTCCTGCGGCCGTCGGTTCGGAGCAGAGGCGGTGGGTACCTGACTCAGCTACGAGTCCTGAACCGCCCGTGGGGCAGGGGATTGCGCGGCTGGCGTCAGGCACAGGATCGTCAGCAGGGGGAAGATCGCCAGCGGTGTCACGAAGACGACGTTGGCGGGGGCGGAGTAATAGAAGGCATCGATCGGGATCGCCGCGAGCACACCCGCGAACAACTGGCCGAGAACCACCAAACACGCACCGGTCAGCAACAGATATCGCCCGGACCTGTTGCCGCGCAGGAGGTATATCGCGCCGGCGGTGAGGAGGCCCGTGATGAGCAGGAACGCCAGTGCCAGCATCGTCAGCAGGTTATCTGCGGTGATCGTCGAGCCGCCGATCGATAGATAGTCCTTGTCCTGCCATTTGCCTTCCTGCGACTGGATCCACGCGCCGAGAGCCTGCACGGCCCACAGGAGTGCGCCGGGGATCGCCAGCCACACCGCGATCCGAAAGCGCGCCTCCTGGAATCGAACCCACCCCGCCCATGCTCGCGCGACGACCGCACCCATCAGCTTCCCCCGTCTATCGGCTGTCCCGATGCCAAGGCTAGCTACCGAAGCATCAACTGTCGGAGTCGTCTACGAGGATGCGCCAGCTGTCATCATCCTGGCGGCGCAACACCATGGTCGCGACCCCTTCGAACCGATCCTGCCCGCCGATCTCGCCATTTCGAAGGCGGGTGGTCCACACATTCGTCACCAGCGCCACGTCGCCGGCCCGGATGATCTTCGCTGCGTGCGTCGATATCTCGGGTCGCAGGGCTAGGCGCTGTTCGTACATCGCCAGCAAAGCGGCGTGTCCGCGTACGAGCACGCCATCCGCCTGGACGAAACACGCATCCTCGTCGAAATACCGTACGACCGCACTCGGATCGCCGGCGTTGATCGCGTCGGTGATCATCGGCAGGAGGTCTTCGGGGGTTCGCGCTGTCATCTCGAACTCTCCGTTGTCATCTCGGCTTCTCTCCGCGTCCGCTGTCGAGTGAGCTCAACGATCCCGTTGCGCGACTTCGCGTTCGATCGTCGTCACGTGCCCGGCCAGGTCGGCGATGGAGGTTCGGCCGAGCCGTTCGGCCAAAGCCTGTTCGGCGGCGCAGAACTCGGTCTCGAGTAGTCCCCGCATATGGCGACCCACTTCGCACTCGGCATTGGGCGGATGTGGATGCCGCGACAGAATCGGACCTTCTTCGACGGCGGTGTACACGTCATAGAGCGTGATCTCGTGCGGAGCCCGCGCGAGCGACCAGCCGCCGCCGCGTCCCTCCGTGGACGACACCAGCCCCGCCTCGCGCAGCCCACCGAGTATGCGCCGCACCAGAACAGCGTTGCTCGCCAAACTGTTCGCGATCTCCCCGGAGGTCAGCGACCGATCTCCCCAACACGCCAGCATCGTCAGCGCATGAATCGCAACCGCCGTCCGACTACTGACCCCCACCACACCCTCCTCGCCGACAAGAACTGCAACTACGATAGTTGCAGTTCTTGGCTTTCGCCAATCCGGAACCCCTGCGCTCGGTTCCGAGGTGGCGATCGGGTTGTATCTGCGAAGCCATCCCTACGAGGACCCGGTATCGAGAGAGATCGAAGGCGCGCTCAGCGGGATGCCGGGAGTCCATCGGGTGTCGAGCGAGGTCGACGAGAATTCCAGGACGATCGTCGTGTTGGCCGAGGAGGCGTCGGCCGAGCAGACCGCGGCGGTGCTCGACACGTTTCGCGAAAGAGTCGCGGCTACGCAGGAATACCGACGGTCGCGGTCCGATATCGAATTTCGCCGCAGGGGCGAGCGCAGCTTCTTCACGGCAGGGACAACGGGGCTCGGCACGGCCTCGGGCCTGGTGGTCCAATGGGTTGCCCTGAGTAGAGCGTTTCCCCAGCACGAGGTGAGGTGGACCTATCAGTGGTCAGCCCTTTCACGTTCTTGGCTCGGGCCGGACGACGTGATCTCGATGGGCGCCACCGGTGTCGGCGATAACGCGCTGAAGTTGGTCGAGGGGAACGGCTTCGACGCGGTCAGCTCGAGCTCTCGGTCTGGCATCGGCTGAACGCCGAAAGGAACCCGGCGCACCGTGTCCAGATCGAGTGGCCCTCCCCGTCGACGAACCCGGGGACCGGCCGCTGATACTGGATCAGCCCCGTCACCCACAGCGTGCCGTCTTGGTCCACGTGGTACCAATCATCGATCTCGGGCACTTGCGTTCTCAGGACGTTGAAGAATCGCTGTTCGTCCGGTGTCGGATCTTGCTCGCGCACAATGCCATCGTGCGCGTTGACCTTTGCTGCCGCTGGCCTGCGCGGGATGTCAGGTGGACTGGGTGAGGGCGTTGTATAGCCAGTTGTGGGCTTGGCCGATGGTGACGCGGGAGTCGAGGAGGTGGGCGGTCAGGGTCCAGTAGTGGTGGATTCGGGCGTCGGAATCGGTTGCGTCGGTGAGTAATTGCTGTCGGAAGATGGTTGAGTCCTTTTCGCCGCGGGCTCGGGCGTGGGCGGTGACGAATCGGTCGAGTTCAGCGCCCGGCTGTGGGGGTGCTCCCTCCGCGACGCGATGGACGACTTCGACCATCAGCTCGCCCATCTCGCGGTATAAGGCGTACGGATCGCGGATCAGTTCTGGTCGTTGCCGCCAATATTGCCGTCGCACAGCACTGCTCATGCCCGGAGCGGCCGTGAGTGCGATCAATTCGGCGTACGCGACCACCTCGTCGACGGACGGGGCGGCGGGTGGTTCCGGCACATTCCAGTAGATCCACGGATCGCTGGCGGCTCGGGGGAGCGGCGCGAGGACCCGCTGCCAGAATCGGACGAGGGATTCGTGGAGCGCCGTGCCGTCCTGGGCGACGGCCAGCAGCGCGAGCCGCTCGGTTCGCTGTGCGGCAGTGGTCGTTTCGATGGCCCGCAATGAGGCCCGCCGCCACGCGAGGGTCCGCAATTCGTCGTCCAGGCGCGCACTTTCGGCGGCGATCACCTCGGTCAGCGACCGTTGCTCGTGCAGCACACCGGTGATCGAATCGAGTCCGAGCCCGAATGCGCGCAATTGCCGTACCAGCAGCAATCGTTCGGTGGCGTCGTCGGCGTCGAACATCCGATGCCCACCGGCGCTGCGCTGGGGTTCGAGAATGCCTTCGTCGCAGTAGAACCGGATGGTGCGCACCGAAAACCCGGTTCGGCGTGCCAATTCCCCAATGCTCACCAGCCCGCCGACTCGTGTGTCCTCTGTCACAAGCTCTTGAACCTCCACCCCGCTGGAGCTCTTAGCGTAATCGCACTGCCGCTCGGCTCCATCGAGGCACCTGGCCCTCAGCCGACGCGGACAGCCGAACGAGGGAGTTATTCATGACTGTTACGCAGGAAGACATCGTCGCCGGTATCGCGGAGATCATCGAGGAGGTGACCGGCATCGAGGCGGCGGAAGTGTCGATCGAGAAGTCTTTCATCGACGATCTGGAAATCGACTCGCTGTCCCTGGTGGAGATCGCCGTACAGCTGGAGGACAAGTACGAGGTGAAGATCCCCGACGAGGACTTGGCCGGACTGCGCACAGTCGGCGATGCGGTGATCTACGTCCAGAAGATGGAATCCGAACAGCCTCGACTCGCCGCCGAGATCTCGACGAAATTGCAGGAAGGACAGGCGAATTGAGGGCCCTCGAGCAGCCGGGCACGCTGTGGAGCGCACCCCGCCGATGATCGCTGACACACAGTTGGATCCGGCAGCCGTCGAGCTGGGCAACTTCTATCGGCGGTCACCGACGGTGGTATGGCGTGCGTTGACGGAGCCGGATCTGTTGCAGCGGTGGCTGTTGCGACCGACCCCGTTCCCCGCCACCGCCGGGGCACGCTTCCGATTCACCGCTCCGGGTGCTGCCCTCGACCAGATCGCCTGCGAGGTGCTGGTGGCCGACCCGTACGAGCAGCTGACCTACAGCTGGGTGTATTCGCAGGCCACGTATCCCGTCAGCTGGATTGTCGGCTGGACGTTGCAGCCGCAGGGGTCCGGCACCCGACTATTGCTGAGGCAGACGGGATTCGACATCGAAGATCGTCGGCAGCGGATGGTGCGCAACGCCGTAGAACGCAGCTGGAAACGATGTGTGCTGCCGCGGCTCGGTACAGTGCTCGATCACGGTGGCCCGCCACTGGCTTGATGCCGTCTCTTTCATGACATCGGGGCAAGAGTTGCGGCGCGATCCGCGTCAATCCAGTTCCGCCACCAGCTTTTTCGGGGCGACCTTGCGGTAGGCGTCACGGATGATCTCCGTGAATTCGCCCCAGTCGGGGTCGATGTCGAGGCGGACGCCGATCCAACCGCTGTGCCCGACGTACGGCGGCACGAAGAATCGGGTGGGCTCGGCATCCACCAACTCGCCTTGCACGCCCTCGGGGGCGGGGCACCAGATCGTCGGGCCGGGCTCGTCGTACCCGCTGGGGATGTACTTCACGAACGACTTCTTGGTGCGCACGAAGAAGGTGGGGCAGCCGTGGCTCAGCCGTTCGCTGCACTCCGGTAGGTCCAGACAGATCGCGCGGATCCGTGGCAACGGGTCCATAGCCGGAGTCTACGGCGTCGCGGCTCCGCGCATCGCACGACGCAGCACCCCGGGATGTTTGAACAAGCCCGGCGCGAGCCGAACGGCAACGACGGTGAGAGTGAGCCAGGGGCGCAGGTGCGGCCGGAGGCCGCGAATACGGCCGTCGTCGGCGAGGTCGAGCACCAACGCCTCGGTGAGCCGGAACCGGCCGACGGACGCTTCCGCGAGCAGCACCCGTCGATTCCCGTCGCCGATCTCGTCGGTCCAGCGCAATCCGGAGAGCCCGCCGTAAGCGGCGGTGAGCAGCACGCGCAGGTCCGCTTTGCCGCGAAAGACCATGCGTCCGGACAGTGGCGAGGTCAACGTCGCGTCCTCGGTGAGCAGGTCCATCAGGGTGTCGAAATCGGCGGTGGTGGTTGCCGTGCGGAACGCGGCCACGACGTCGGTCGCGGCTGCCTGATCGTGCACTGTGTCCATGTCGCCAACCTAGCCCGAGTCACTTGCAAAAAGCAATGGACTAGACTGGCCTGGTGCCCAAAGCTGATCTCTCCGACATGGTGTGCTCGATCGCGCGCACCCTCGACGTGATCGGCGAGCGGTGGACCCCGCTGGTGTTACGCGACCTGTTCGTCGGGCTGTCCCGATTCGAGGACCTCCGGCGCGACCTCGGCATCGCCTCCAATGTGCTCGCCGCCCGCCTGGCCACGCTGCAAGCGCACGGCATCGTGGAAGCCGTTGAATATCAGTCGAATCCGGTCCGGCACGAGTACCTGCTCACGCCCAAGGGGCGCGAGCTGTACCCGGCGCTGACCATGCTCGTCGCGTGGGGCGATACCTGGCTGGCCGGGCCGGAAGGTCCGCCCGCGCTGGTCGTGCACGAGGACTGCGGCAAGGTGACCGCAGGCGTGGTGGTGTGCCGGGAATGCGGCGCGGAATTGACCGCGGACAACGTCCGATTCGCGCACGGCCCCGGCGCGCACCGCGGGCCGGGGACGATGCTCATCGGCGATCACATGTCGCCGTGACGTCCTCAGTTGACCGAGACCGCTTCTGCCCCAGTGGCTTCGAGTAATTCGGGGTACGTCGTGCAGAACACGGTGTGCGGGTGACCGGCCGCGGCCCAGATCTCGTCGTGGGCTGCCAAGCTCTCGTCGATCAACGTCCGGATCGGGGCGGGATGGCCGAGCGGCGCGACACCGCCGATCGCCTGGCCGGTGTGGGCGCGGACGAATTCGGCGGTGGCGCGGGTGAGTTTCGCGAGACCGAGGTGGGCGGCCACCTTGCCGGTGTCGACCCGGTGCGCGCCACTGGTGAGGACCAGCAGCGGCGCGCCCGCCGCGTCGAAGATCAGGCTGTTCGCGATGGCCGCGACCGGGCAGCCGAGCTGCTCGGCGGCGGCGACCGCGGTCGGGGCGGTCTCCGGCAGGACCCGGATCTGCGGGGTGATCCCGGCGGCGCGCAGCGCGGCCTCGACGGCGAGCACGGTCGGTTTCGCGGCGATCTCGTCCATGCCGGGATACTAACCGCGGTCGTCGCGGTCGGCCGCTGATTTTCGGCGTCGCCGGGTCAGCCGGCGTTGAATTCCAGCCGGTCCAGGTGGGCGGGCAGCAGGGCGCGCAGGATCGCGCCGGGGTCGCCGAGCTGACCGGCGGTGCGCACGCCGGAGCGTCCGCCGGAAGTGATGTGCGACAACGCTTCTACCGCGATCGGCGCGGTGACCGCGTAGATGTCGCGCCCGGCGACGACGGCGTGGCGTCGCAGCGAACCGGATCGGACCACGACCTCGACCAAGAACTGCTGAGCGGATCGGCCGGATTCGTCGGCGGGCTGCGGTGGTGCGAGATCGGGGGAAGCGAGGTCGCGCAGGGGAGCGGCGGTCATATAGGTGTGCAGGGCAGTGGTTTTCAGGTGATACGGGATGGTGACGCTGTCGGCGGTGGTGAAATCGCCGACGACGGTTTGCTTTCCGAACGGCGCGGGAAAGGCCCGCTCCGACACCGGAGCCGCGTCGTCGCGGAGGCCGAATGCGCCGTCGCGGTAGACGAGTCGCTGTCCGTTACGCCGCCCACGCGAGGCGACCCCGGCCTCTCTCGTGCCTTTCGTGGGCACCCAGCTGTCGAGGGCGAAGGCGAGTTCGATCTCGTCGGCCGCGGGCAGGTCGGCCATGGCGGCGCTGGCGAGCAGGTCGCCGAGCCCGCCGTAGAAAGCGATCGCGGGCGCGATCACGATACCCGCCTCGGTGGCGCGATCCTGATAGGCCGCAACGGTTTTGGCGACCACCTCTACCTCGGCGGCGACGTCGACATAGTGCACGCCCGCGCGCAGGGCGGCCTCGACCACTGCCGGGACCGTATCGCCGAACGGCCCGGCCGCGTTGATCACGGCCACACTGCCCGCGAGGGCGCGATCGAGCGCCGCGGGGTCATCGATGGTCGCGGGCCGGACCGCCGGCCCGGGATGTGCATCCGCGAGTTCGCGCAGCCGAACTTCGTCGCGACCGGACAGGATCGGCGTCCAGCCGCGCCGCACCAGTTCGGCGACGATGAAGCGGCCGGTGTGGCCGTAGGCGCCGAAAACGGCCACGGACGAAGACATGTCGGATCTCCTCGAAGTGCGAAGGTGTCGAGTCGAGCCAACTCGTCGCGGGTGCCGCGGATTCCCGCGCGGCGGAATTCCGCGACTGTCCGGCGGCCGCTCAGCCCGCGGCGACGACCTCGATCTCGACGAGCCACTCGCTGACCAGCGTCTGCACCACGATCGCGGTGGTCGGCACGGCGGCCCTGCAGCGCGGCGACCCGGGCCGCGGCGTTCGCGTCGGCGTAGGCCGGGTCGCGCAGGTAGCTGGTGAGCCGGACGATGTTGTCGACGGTCATGCCCGCCGAGGCGAGGATGGCGCGCAGGTTCGACCAGATCAGGTCGAGTTGTTCGGCGAGGGTCGCGCCGGGTTTCCCGTCGGGATCCAAGCCCATCGTGCCCGAGATGAACAGCAGGCGTTCGGCGCCCCGCACCTCCATCGCGTGCACGTAGTCGTCGGTCGCGGCGTAGACGCCGTCGGTCGGGTTGCGCGGTTCGAGCTCCACCCCGTCGATCTTGCCAGGCAACGGGATTCACGAGAAAGGCTTGACCGAGATAGTTTTGGTCGAATACACTAAAACGAGTTCACGAGAGGAAGTGATCACATGGGATACGGGAACTGGGACGACACCGCCTACCGGGCGGCCAAGACCTTCCGTGCCAGCCGGGGGCTCGACGACTTCGGATACACCGCCGAGATGCAGGGCGTGCCCTACGACAGCTGGCAGGCGCATCCGACCCTCGACCCGTTCGGGGTCACGGTGCGGGAATGCCGCGACTCCGCCGACCACGACAACTCGCTGCCCATCGCGGTGCTGTTCGATGTCACCGGCTCGATGGGCCGGGTGCCGCGGATCATGCAGCAGAAGCTCGGCACACTGCACGGTCTGCTGCAGCGCAAGGGCTACGCCGACGATCCGCAGATCCTGTTCGGCGCCATCGGCGATGCCGACACCGACCGAGTGCCGTTGCAGGTCGGGCAGTTCGAGTCGGACAACCGGATGGACGAGCAACTGCGCGCCATCCTGCTCGAAGGCGGCGGCGGTGGACAGAAGTCCGAAAGTTACGAGCTGGCAGCCTATTTCATGGCCACCCACATTGTGACCGACGCCTGGGAGAAGCGCGGCAAGAAGGGCTACCTGTTCCTGATCGGCGACGAGCTGAACAAGCCGAAGCTGGCGTCGCGGCACATCCGCAGCGTGATCGGCGACAGTGTGCGCCGCGACATCTCGGTGGAATCCATCTACCGCGAACTCGCCGAGCGCTGGCACGTCTACTACATCCTGCCGAATCAGTCGAACTACTACGACGATCCGGAAATCGCCGAGCACTGGCGCGGACTGCTCGGCCAGCACTTCATGAAGCTGGACGAGCCGGCCGCGGTCTGCGAACTCATCGCGCTGACCATCGGAGTGGCGGAGAACCGCGTCGATGTGGACGCCGGGCTGGCGGACCTGCGAGACATCGGGTCGGCGGCCGAGGCGGCATCGGTCGGTAAGGCGTTGGCGGCCACCGGTCCGCGGATGCGGGCGCTGCCCAGCGGACGCCGCTGAATCCGGCTGGTCCGGTGTGGAATAGACAGGAGCCGAGCATGTTTCGATCGCACATCGTCGTTGTCGACCTGGGGTTCGGGGACGCGGGGAAAGGCGCGACGGTCGACTGGCTGTGCTCGGCCGAGGCGGGGCTCGGGGTGGCGGCCGTGGTGCGGTTCAACGGGGGAGCGCAGGCGGCGCACAACGTGATCGCCGAGGGGCGGCACCACACCTTCGCGCAGTTCGGGTCCGGCACGTTCTCCGGTGTGCCGACCTTGCTGTCCCGGCACATGCTGGTCGAGCCGATCGCGCTGGCCGGCGAGGCCGAACAGCTCGCCGTGCTGGGCCTGCGAGATCCGTTGTCGCTGTTGCGCATCGACGGGCGGGCCCGGCTGACCACACCGATCCATATCGCCGCGAACCGTGCGCGCGAGGACGCGAGGGGTTCCTCGCGGCACGGTTCCTGCGGGCGGGGTATCGGCGAGACGGCGGCCTACGCGCTCGAGCACGCGGCGCCGACCGTAGCGGATTGCCTGCGCCCCGAAGTGCTTCGGGAGAAGCTCGGGAGTCTCGCCGCGCACTACGATGCGTTGATCGCGAGCAGCGAACACCGATACGAGCCGATCGACGATCTGGTCGAGATGTATCGGGAGTTCGCCGCGGCCGTCCGCATCGTCGGCGGCGAACAGCTGGCCGGGTTCGCGCGCCGCGGCCGGCTCGTCTTCGAAGGAGCACAGGGGGTGCTGCTCGACGAATGGCGCGGCTTTCACCCGCACACCACCTGGTCCACCGTCGAACCCCGCAACGCCCGCGCCCTGCTCGCCGAGATCGGCGCGACCTGCGACGTACTCGGGGTCACCCGCACTTACCTGACCAGACACGGAGCAGGTCCGTTTCCCACCGAGGACCCCGCCCTCGACCTGCCGGAACGGCACAACACCACCGGCCGCTACCAGGGTGAGTTCCGCCGCGGACACCTGGACCCGATCCTGCTGCGCTACGCCATCGCGGTATGCGGCGGAATCGATGCGCTGGCCGTAACCCACCTGGATGTGCCGGGAACCCGTTATGCGGCAACGGGATACCGTACCGACCGCGGCGTCCGCACTGAACTGCCGCCCGGCGACTGGCAAGACCTCGACCACCAGCAACGGTTGACCGACCTCCTGACCGACGCCGATCCAGTGCTCACCGAGCTCCCCGCCGACGTAGTGCCCTGGCTGGAACAGCAGCTGGGCACCCCCGTAGCCCTCACCTCCGACGGCCCCACCCGCGCCTACCGCACCCCGGCCTTCGCCACTGCGGCGTGATAGGGCGTGGCCTCACAGGGCGCTCGTACAGTTCACAAGGGCTACAGTCCCTGTGAACTGTACGGAAGGTCTGTGAAACCCATTGGGGTACAGCAGCACTCGCTCGATGCGCGCCGACTTCCGGGTCAAACAACCCCTGGGGGCCGAACACAACCGGGGGTCACGGCGAACGCGGCTTTCCGGCCATTCGGTCTCCCACCGCGTGTGCGGACAATCGGTTGAGGCGAGACCACCAGGGCTGACCTGCGCTCACGGCCGCGTCCCCGGAGCGCGGAGCAGCCCGCTCCATACCAAGCGGGAGCGGTTCCCGCACCCCTTTCGTGTTCGCGCACCCGCTGCGGCATGGCACAGCGGGTCTCAACTGACAGCACTTCCCTGACACTTCGGTGACAGGACATCCCGGACGCTGATCGGTCGATCGGTGAGTGTTCATTGATGGGCCAGAAGGTAGTCACGATGGAGCAGAGGCTTGCTGCTGTGTTCGCCGAGGTTGCTGCTGGGCGGGCCACGGTCGTTGGAGTGTGTGCCGAGCTGGGGATCAGCCGGGACAGGTTTTATGTGTATCGGCGCCGCTTCGCCGAGGAGGGGCTGGCTGGTCTGGTGCCGCGTTCGCGAGCACCCAAGTCCAGCCCGACTCGCACCGGGGAGTTGATGACCGGGTTGATCGTGGCGGCCCGCAAAGAGCTCGAACGTGAGGGCTGGGACAACGGCGGACTCTCGATCCGGGCCCGGCTGCTCCACGACGGCGTCCTGGATGCCCCTTGTGCTCGCACGATCCACCGGGTCCTGGTCCGAGCGGGAATGGTCGAGCCCGAACCCCGTAAACGACCCCGTGCCACTTATCGCCGGTTTGTGTTCCCCGCCACCGACGACTGCTGGCATATCGACGCTTTCGAACACACTCTCGCTGACAACGCTGCGACCGTGGTAGTGATCTTTCAGCTCACCGATGACCATTCCCGCTACGAACTCACCGATCTGGCCTGGCCCCGCGAGGACACCGAAGGCGCCTGGCGATGCGTCTCGACCGCGATCGAACGCTACGGACAACCACGAATGATCCTGTCGGACAACGGATTATCATTCACCGGCAAACACATCGGCATCATGGTGTCCTTCGAACGCAACCTCGCCCGCCTGGGCATCAAACTCATCACCACCGCACCCCGGCACCCCCAAACCAACGGAAAGAACGAACGCGCCCACCGCACCCTGCGTCAATGGCTCACCGCCCAACCCCCGGCAGCAACCAGCATCCGCGAGCTGCAAACCCTGCTCGATGACTACCGGCCCCTCTACAACACCCGCCCCCACCAAGCCCTGCACGGCGCAACCCCAGACCAAACCCGCCTCACCGGACGCCGCCACACCCCACACACCAACCTCGCGACCCCCTACCTGCTAGCCCGCGACGCCACCGTCACCAGCCGCGGACTGGTCAACATCACAGGCGCCGCCATCCCCCTCGGCACCGAATACGCCGGCCGCAAAGTCACCGCCTTCGTCCGCGACGACGACGTCCTGATCTTCTACCGCGAACAACTCGTCCGCGAACTCACCCTCGACCGCACCCGCAGACGCCAAAACCCCATCCGCCCCCGCCGCGGACCACACCGACCTACCCTCAACTACAACCCATAACCGTCCGGGATGTCCTGTCACCAACTGTCAGCAATGTCCTGTCACATCACACACGCCCCAGCAGGTGCGCGAACACGAAAGGGGTGCGTCTGCTCATCAGACGGTGCGCGAAGCGGGCCTCGGGATGCGACCGGGCGTGACTTCGGCAGCGGGGCGGTCAGCGCGAGGTCGGCCGATGAAGCGCGCCGCGACCTCGACAGCCGACCTGACAGAGTTGATTGCCGGGTGGCGTTGTATCGCGGACCAGTGGGTGTGCGTTGGCGCGGGCCTAGCGGGGGCCTTGTCCGTGCGCCGACCGGTCCGGTGGAAATCGGTGACGCCGACATGATGTGCCGCGTGGGGCGGGGTGGCTGGGGTGGGGCAGGATTGGGCGGCGTGGAGCAGTCTGTGGTTTCGGTGGACGTGGTGACGTTGCGGTTCTGGGGTGACGACGCCGAGGTGCGCTTGGGGGTGGCGTCGCGGGCGCTGGATCCGTTCGCCGGTGAGCTGGCCTTGCCGGGTGTGCTGCTCGGGCGGGGGGAGCGGTTGGCTGAGGCCGCGCGCCGGGCCGTACACACGAAACTCGGTGTACCGCAGGCGGCGATCGGTGCGGTCGGTCAGCTGGTGACCTTCGACGAACCCAATCGTGATCCCCGCGGACCGACGCTCTCGATCGCCATGTGGGCGGTGGTCGGTCCGCACGAGGGCCCCGCGCACTGGGTCGAGTTCGGCGGGGTGCCCGAGCTGGCCTTCGACCACAACCGAATCGTCGAGGCCGCCCGCGGGCTGCTCGCCGGCCTGCTGTGGAAGGACCTGCCCTTCACCCGCGCCCTGATCGGCGACGAGTTCCCCGCCACCCGCGCCGTCGCAGCCACCACCGCCCTGGCCGGCGCCCGCCCCGACCCTGCCAACCTCAACCGCACCCTCGCCACCCTCCCCGGCCTGGCCCGCACCACCGAACGCCGCCGCGTCAAACCCACCGGCCGCCCCGCCGCCATCTGGGCCTTCGCCCCCGAGCCCCCCACGGAATAAGCCACATTTCGCCCTTCTCAGGGCGAGTTGCCTGGTGGCGCAAAGCTGCCGATTGTTCGCCCGCGTCCGGGGTGTGGCCGGAGACCGAGCGGCCTGCGCGCCGTGTTCGCCACTGGCGCGCGGTTCGCGGGGCGAATTGCATAGTGGCGCACGCCCGCTCGATTGTTCGCCCGCGCCCGGAGGCGGGGCCGGAGACCGGAGCGGCCTGTGCGCCGTGTTCGCGACTGGCGTGCGGTTCGCGGGCGAGTTGCATAGTGGGGCATGCCTGCTCGATTGTTCGCACGCGTCCGGCGGCGTGGCCGGAGACCGAGCGGCCGGTGTGCCGTGTTCGCGACTGGCTTGCGGTTCGCGGGGCGAGTTGCCTGAGCGCAGGGTTGCTGCGCGCTCGTAGGGGACCGGGCCGGGTGTGGGGTGGGGATGCCATCGCGGGCGTGTGGCTCGCGATCCGACCCGCATTGGCGGTTGGCTGCGGCAGTTCGCCGCCGCAGGGCGGGCTCGGGGCAGCAATTGCAACAGGTTTGGCCGCCCAGAAGGGGGCGGATTCAAGTGGTGTTTGCGACGCGGCTGATCAGGGAGTGTTGTGATGGGTCGCGTGTGGTGTTGGGGGAGTTTTGGCGGTTGCTGGGTGAGGGGGTTTCGGCGGCGAGCCGGGGTGTCAGGTTTCCAGGGCGAGGTGGGGGTGAGGGTGTAGACGGCGTAGGGGCGGCCCAGGACGGGGTAGGAGACGTTGCGGACCGGGATACCGCCTGGTGTGCAACCGATTTCGGTCCCGGCGTGGGCGTGGCCGTGGATGGCGAGTGTGGCTCTGCCTGCGTCGACGGCCCGGCCGAGGTCGGCGCAGCCGAGGCCGGGGTAGATCTTGGGTGGTTCGCCTGTCAGGGTGTCGACGGTGGGCGCGAAATGCATGAGGGCGATGCGGATCTCGGTGTCCAGGGTGTCGAGGGCCTGCTGTAACCGCAGCGCGTCCAGCGGGCCGCGGCGCATCCGTTCGCGGTGCTCCACGGTGCCGGTGTCCGGGCTGCCGGGGTAGTCGGGGAAGCCACCGCTGCCGCCCATGACGCCCGCGATGCCGAGCCGGAAATCGTTCAGCTCGAGGGTGATCGCGGTTCCGTCGAGCATATGCACGCCGGCCGCGGTGAGCCGGGCGGCGATGCGATAGCCGAGCCGCCGGTCGTGATCGTGGTTGCCGAGCACCGCGACGACCGGCACGGGCAGGTCGGCGATTTCGGCGCAGAGCAGGTCGGTCTCGGCGAGCGTGCCGCCGTCGGTGAGATCGCCCGCGAGCAGCAGCACGTCCGCCTGCTCGGCCAGGCGGCGGAACGCCGGACGAAAACGTCCGGCTACGGCGGGGCGCAGATGGGTGTCCGCGACGGCCGCGACCCGCACCCCGGGCCGCGCGGAATCGGCTGACATGGCGTCAGCCAGCCACACCGGTGCCGCGGGTGTCAACCGAAATCCGGCGTTCACCCGGCCGCTACCCACACGTGAGCTTGCCGAATAGCTTTCGGCTATGGAAAGTTCAACCCGTGTTCAGCGAGGGAACGGGCACTGCCGCGAGCGATGAAGCATCAGTGAACACTCCTCGCGGAGGCTATCCGCGCGGCCGGTGCGCCCCGCATGGTTCGGGGTATGCGCCTCGTTGCCAAGGCCCTCGCCGTCGCCGCCGCGACCGCGCTGCCACTGACCGTGGTCGCCGGTACGGCGCAGGCGGACACCCGCGTGGACAAGGTCGTCGTGATCGGGCTGGACGGCCTGATGTTCGACAAAGTGAAGCAGGTACAGGCCCCGAATCTGTTGCGGCTCAGCGCCGAAGGTCTGCTCAGCCGTTCCTCGATCGCGCCGCACATCACCATCTCCGGTCCGTCCTGGGCGTCGGTGCTGACCGGCGTGTGGGACCGCAAGCACGGTATCGCGAACAACGATTTCACCGCCGCACCGTTCGCGGCCTACCCGACGGTGTTCACCCAGCTAGAACGGGCCGATCCGGCGCTCAAGACCCAGTCCATCGCCACCTGGGATCAGATCGCGACCATGTCGGGCAGCGGCGATCCGCGCGCCGACGTGGTCGTCTCCACCCCACCCGTGCCGGACGACCCCGACGAGGCGAAGACCGACGCGGCCACCGCCACCGCCGTGGTCACCGCCGTCACCAAGTTCGCGCCCGACTTCCTTTTCACGCACCTGGACCAGGTCGATCACGCCGGTCACCAGGACGGCGGCGCGTCCGGCGAGTACCTCGACGCCGTCCGCCGCATCGATGCGCAGGTAGGCCGGATCGCCGCCGCGGTGGACGCGCGAGCGCAGGCCAATCCGGGCGAGCGCTGGACCATCCTGGTCACCGCGGATCACGGGCACACCCCGAAGGGCGGTCACGGCGGCCAATCCGCGGACGAGACAACGAATTTCGTCATCGCCCGGGGCCCGGACTTCGCCGCGGGCAGCACCACCTCACGGTTCACCCTGGTCGACATCACCCCCACCGTGGTTGATCTTTTGGGCGTCGCGGCGAGTCCGGATTTCGACGGCCGGTCGATGATCACCCGCCCGCCCACCGACGTGGCCACTATTCGCTAGCGATCATTCCGGCGACAAACGCCTCCGCGCGACGCCTGATATGTCACGCTTTCCCGTACGCCTCGGAGTCCTCGGCGAACCTCGTGTCACTCGGCCCGAGACCCCATACCGCACCCCCGTCGTCGCGCGCCGGACAGCACTGCGCCGTCGGGACTAAAGTTGGTGGTCTGGGCGGTTGCAGCGGTCGGATAGGGTGGTCCGATCGAGGCACGCGGCGCGAACGACAGGCCCGGAGGCGGCAGCCTGCGTAACCACGGAGGGTCCGTGCGCGCCGCCAGTGGGCACTGAGAGGTGGTGGCATGACTCAGCACTTGGGCGAGGCGAATGTCGAGCAATCGGCAGGAGCCCCGCAGTCGAACGGTGCCGCCACCGGGGGAGAACCGCCCAAACCCGGTACCCCCGCCCGGCAGGCCGGCGCGACCGCGGCGGTGCCGACCTCGGCCTCGCGCCGGGTGCGCGCCAGGCTCGCCCGCCGGATGACCGGTCAGCGCGGTATCGCCGCGGTGAAGCCGGTGCTGGAACCGTTGGCCAGCGTGCATCGTGAGCTGTATCCGAAGGCGAACCTGACGCTGTTGCAGCGCGCCTTCGACGTGGCCGACGAGCGGCACAAGCATCAGTTCCGCAAATCCGGCGATCCGTACATCACGCACCCGCTCGCGGTGGCCAACATCCTGGCCGAGCTGGGCATGGACACCACCACGCTGGTGGCCGCGCTGCTGCACGACACGGTCGAGGACACCGGCTACTCGCTCGAGCAGCTGACCCTGGACTTCGGTCCCGAGGTCGCGCACCTGGTGGACGGCGTCACCAAGCTGGACAAGGTCAATCTCGGCGCGGCCGCCGAGGCCGAGACGATCCGCAAGATGATCATCGCGATGGCGCGCGATCCGCGCGTGCTGGTGATCAAGGTCGCCGACCGGCTGCACAACATGCGCACCATGCGCTTCCTGCCGCCGGAGAAGCAGGCGAAGAAGGCCAAGGAAACGCTCGAAGTCATTGCGCCGCTTGCCCATCGCCTCGGTATGGCGACGGTCAAGTGGGAGCTGGAGGACCTCGCGTTCGCCATCCTGCACCCGAAGAAGTACGACGAGATCGTGCGTCTGGTCGCCGACCGGGCGCCCTCGCGCGACACCTACCTGGCCAAGGTGCGCGCCGAGATCGTCAATACCCTCGCGGCCTCCCGGATCAACGCGATCGTCGAGGGCCGCCCGAAGCACTACTGGTCGATCTACCAGAAGATGATCGTCAAGGGGAAGGACTTCGACGACATCCACGACCTGGTCGGCATCCGCATCCTCTGCGACGAGGTCCGTGACTGCTACGCCGCGGTCGGCGTGGTGCACTCGCTGTGGCAGCCGATGGCGGGCCGGTTCAAGGACTACATCGCCCAGCCGCGCTACGGCGTCTACCAGTCGCTGCACACCACCGTGGTCGGTCCGGACGGCAAGCCGCTGGAGGTGCAGATCCGCACCCAGGACATGCACCGCACCGCGGAGTTCGGCATCGCCGCGCACTGGCGCTACAAGGAGACCCGCGGCAAGCACTCCAACGACAGCACCGAAGTCGACGACATGGCGTGGATGCGTCAGCTGCTCGACTGGCAGCGGGAGGCGGCCGACCCGGCCGAGTTCCTGGAGTCGCTGCGGTTCGACCTGAAGTCGCCGGAGATCTTCGTGTTCACCCCGAAGGGCGACGTGATCACGCTGCCGCAGAAGTCGACCCCGGTCGATTTCGCGTACGCGGTGCATACCGAGGTCGGGCACAAGTGTATCGGCGCCCGGGTGAACGGCAGGTTGGTCGCGCTGGAGCGACAGCTGGAGAACGGTGAGGTCGTCGAGGTGTTCACCTCGAAGGCGCAGAACGCCGGGCCGAGCCGGGACTGGCAGAACTTCGTGGTCTCGCCGCGCGCCAAGGCCAAGATCCGGCAGTGGTTCGCCAAGGAGCGCCGCGAGGAGGCCCTGGAGAACGGCAAGGAGCAGATCTCCAAGGAGGTCC
This sequence comes from Nocardia brasiliensis NBRC 14402, assembly GCF_000308475.2. Taxonomy (GTDB): domain Bacteria; phylum Actinomycetota; class Actinomycetes; order Mycobacteriales; family Mycobacteriaceae; genus Nocardia; species Nocardia brasiliensis. The sequence continues at coordinate 32,495 of NZ_BAFT02000082.1, forward strand.
GCCGGGTCGGTCTGCCGCTGCAGCGGTTGATGAGCGTCGACGCGATGACCGCGGTCGCGCACGAACTGCACTACACCGATATCTCCACGCTGTACACCGCGGTCGGGGAACACCAGGTCTCCGCGCATCACGTGGTGCAGCGCCTGATGGCGCAGCTGGGCGGCATCGGTGACGTGGAGAACGAGCTGGCCGAGCGGTCCACCCCGTCGACCACCCCGGCGCGGCAGCGGACCACCGGCGACGCGGGCGTGCTGATTCCCGGCGCGCCGGGCACGGTGGCCAAGCTGGCCAAGTGCTGTACGCCGGTGCCGGGCGACGAGATCATGGGCTTCGTGACGCGTGGCGGCGCGGTCAGCGTGCACCGCACCGACTGCACCAACGCCGGATCGTTGCAGGATCAGGCCGAACGCATCATCGAGGTGGCCTGGGCGCCGTCGCCGTCGTCGGTGTTCCTGGTGGCCATCCAGATCGAGGCGCTCGACCGCACCCGGTTGCTTTCCGACGTGACGAAGGTGCTCGCCGACGAGAAGGTGAACATCCTGTCCGCGTCGGTGGCCACGCACGGCGATCGGGTGGCGATCAGCAAGTTCACCTTCGAGATGGGCGATCCGAAGCATCTGGGCCATCTGCTGAACGTGGTCCGCAATGTGGAGGGCGTCTACGACGTCTACCGCGTTACCTCCGCCGCCTGATATCCGAGTTGCTGGTCAGCTCCCCTTGACGTGTCATTCGCTTTGGCATTGGCAACATTTGGGCAATCCATTTGCCGGATCGGTGGTTTCTGTCCGAATGCCGGCACCCTCGCGCGGCCGGAAGTTGGCGTCGCGGTGGGCATTTCGCGTCGCGGGTGGGTCGCCGACCAGTTGCTCTCGTTTTCGGACCATCGGAAAGTTGCCGGAGGGTTATTGACGGCACGCCGGAATGTGTCAGAGTGCTTTCGGCAGTTCATGCAAACTTTTCGGCGATGCCACAGCAATAGCCGGAATCTGTTACGGTCTATTGCGTTTCATGGCGTTGATGATAGCTGCGGCAACACGGATTGATTGCGGATCGCTATGACTAACTATTCGGCAGGTGTCACGGGGGTGCTGACAGCACTCGCCGTGACCGTGGCTACCGCGGGAATCGCCGTAGCCGATCCGCCGAAACCCGCGGGCCCGTCGACGAACATCGCGCTCAGCGCTTGTCCGGCACTGTACGCCTTGGGAATTCAAGGTACCGGCGAATCGTCGCCGGACGCCGCGCCGTCCACCGATACCGGAATGCTGTCCACCGTCTTCCGGCCGATGCTGGCCAAGGCGGCGGACGCGGGTCTGGTGGATCGCGCCTATGTGCCCTACGAATCCAGTTTCGGCGGCGCAACCGCCGGCGCCGCGGTGCCGTACTCGGAATCGGTCACCGGCGGCCTGGTCCGGCTGCGGACGATGGCCAAGAACGTCGCCGACCGGTGCGCCGACACCCGATTCGCGGTGGTCGGCTACTCGCAGGGCGCGCACGTTGCTTCGGTCTTCGCCCAGGAGGTCGGGCAGGGGAACGGGGTGCTGCCCGCCGACAAGGTCGCCGCGGTGGCCCTGTTCGGCGACCCGACCCGCAACGCGGGCGCCCCGCTGTTCCCCGGCTCGCCGGGTAAGGCGACGCCCGATCCCGCGCCGGGCACCGCGGGCGATCGGTTGGCCGAACTCACTGCGCTGCCGCTGACGCCGGCCACCGGCGGCGGCATCGGCCCGGACCGGGACCGGGCGGCCAATTTCGGGGCGCTCACCGGCCGCGTGGCGAGTTTCTGTGCCGCGGGCGACCTGGCGTGCGACGCACCGCAGGGCGCGCCGATTCTGAAGGCGGTCACCAACGTCGTCGGTCAGTCCAAGCTCAGCGGGGGCGACCCGATCACCTCGCTGGTCTCCATCGCCCAGGCGCTGGCGTACACCTCGATCAAGACCGCGACCAAGGTGGTCAACGAGGACGTGCAGGGCAATTCGCTCGCCACGCTGTCGCTCTCGCCCAAGAAGTCGATCTCCGAGCGGCTCGCCGACGCCGCCGACCCGCGGACCCCGCTGGACCTGCCCGCCGCGCTGCAGGCGCTGGTGAAGGTCGGCACGATCGGGTTGAACGCGGTCGTCGCGGTGGTGAAGACGGTGCTCAACCCGGCCGCCATCAGCGAGTTGGCCACCGCTGGGCTGTCCGATCCGCCGGCCGCGCTGCTCTCGCTCGGAACCAAACTCGCGGGCGCGCTGACTCAGCTCGTGCCGCCGACCACGGGTGTTCGATTGGTGAACCAGGCCTTCGACGCGGTCGTGCAGAACATCACCGACAACAGCGAATTACTCGATACCACCACCTGGGTGCGATATTGGGACACCGTGCAGCGCCATCACGCGTACAACACCGCGACGGTCGCCGCGAACGGTGACACACCCACGACATTCGTGGCCGATTGGTTAGCCGCGATCGCCCGCGATATCGCCGGTGCATTCGGCGCGAACGGCAGTCCACGCGGTGGCGCAGATAAGCCACCGACGGGATTCTTCGGCGAGCAATCCGGCGCGTCGACTACGCCGAATTCGTCCGGTACGGGACAATTTCCGTTCGGGACAGGAGCCGATGGCGCCTCATCCGGCGGCGCGACGTCGATTCCGCCCACCGATCGACCCGGCACCGCCAACACCTACCCGTTCTCCACGAACTGATCGCCGAGAGGGTCCGACGATGCTGCATCATGCGTCTCGCTCAGCGGGAATGGGGGAATGTTGAAGTCGTACAAAGATCTGTCGCGATGGTACGGCGCACTGGAGCCGGAAACCGCCCCGGTGCACCGGGACGAGACGGACCCGGTACAGCTCGACGACGACGGCCCGGCCCGGTACCCGCACTACATCCGGGACGAACCCGCGCCCGAGGTGCCGGCCGAACTCGCCGCCCAGCGCAGCGAATTCACCGGCGGCTGGTCGGATTGGGTGGGGCGCGCGCCCGGCCCGGACGACGACTACACCCCGCGCGACGCCGACCTGGTGCGCTTCCCGTGGCCCGACGAGGACGACTACGACCACTTCGACGAGCCGCGCCGGCGCTCGTCCGGTGCGCTGCGCGCGCAGGCGCGGGCGCGCGGGTCGCGCCGGACCCGGGTGTTCGTGGTCCTGGTCATCGCCGTGCTGCTGCTCGGCGCGGCGGCCGCGGGTGTGCTGTTCCTGGTGAATTCGGCGAGCCACCGGGCCGCGCCCAGGACGCCGACGCCGGCCGCCTCGGTGCAGTTCACCGCGGGCAGCGTGCAGGCGGGCGTGAGCACCGACAGCTTGCTCAGCCGGTCGCAGGCGGGTGTGTCCACCCACCGCCCGAACGGCGCCTGCCCCACCGAACACGCGGCGACCATCGTGCGCGGTGCCGAAAAGGGCAGCACCGCAACGGGTCCCGACGCCATCATGGCGTTCCAGTACGCCTACTACGTCGAGCGGTCCGGCGAACGGGCCAGGCAGGCGGTCGCCGACGACGCGACCGTGTCACCCGCCGCGACCATCCAACGCGGCATCGATACGATCCCCGCCGGAACCACCCACTGCGTGCGGATCGTGACCATCGCGGACAACCGGTACTCGGTGGAGGTCACCGAGTATCGCCCCGGCGGCGTGCCCGCCACGTACAACAAGCAGACGGTCACCACCGCGGTGATCGACGGCCGCACCCTGATCACGGGCATCGCGGCCGGGTAGAGGAGAGCAGGAAGCGATGGGAGAGGACTGGAGCCGCTGGCTCGACGAGGCACCCGAAGCGGGTGAATCGTCGGGCAAGCCTGGGCGCTCCAAGGCTCCGGTGGTGCGATTGCGGCGCGGCAAGGGTGGTGGTTCCGGCGCGGACCAACCGTTACAACGTCCGATCCTGGTGGTCGGCGGCTGCGGGGGCGCGGGCACCACCACCACGGCGCTCGGCATCGCCGGTGAGCTCGGCATGGCGGGTACCCCCACGGTCGCGGTGGACGCGACGCAGGCGGGCAGCGACCTCGCGCTGCGCGGCGCGGACGAGCACCTGCACCCGATCAGCCTGCAGTCCTGGCTATACGGCCGCGGCGACGACGAACCCGCGCCGCTGAAGGAATGCCTGTCCCGGGCGACCTCGGGCATCGGTCTGCTGTGGCGGGACTCGGCGCCGCTGCGCCGGCGTGCGACCTACCTCACGGTCGCGCGCGCGGTGTACGACTCGGGGCATACCGCGGTGTACGACGGCGGCAGCCCGATTGCCGGACGACAGCTGCGGCCACTGCTCGATGACGCGGATGTCGCTCTGGTACTTGCCATTCCGGCGCGCGCCGACGCCGCGAACCGACTCCGGGTCACCCTGGAATGGTTGGACGACCAGTTCGGGGACTCCGCGGAGGGGCAGGGCGGCGGCATCGTCGGCGACACCACCATCGTCATCTCGCACCAGCATCCCGGCACCGAATCGCGCGTTGCCGAGCATTTGCGTGAGCATCTGTCGGGCTGGGTGCGCGATATCCGCGAGATTCCCTACGACCCGCACCTGGCCAGAGGCGAGCTGGTCCGCCACGCCTCGTTGGCCATCGAGACGCGCCGGGCTTATGGGCGCCTGCTCGCCGGGGTGGCATCATGACCGCCGCCATGAGTTTTCGACGTCAACAACCCGAATCCGCGCCCGTCGGTGTCGTCGCCCCGCCGGAATCGCGGCGCGCCCCGATCTGGGACCGTCCGGTGCCCGGGATCGGCCGCGCACCGCTGGTCTGGCTGCTCGGCGTACACGGCGGCGCGGGCGCCAGCAGCCTCGCGCACGTGCTTGCGCCCGCGGCGGATTCGAGTCGGCGCTGGCCCGGCGTCTTCGATCGCGAGTCCCCCTTCGTCGTGCTGGTGGCCAGGGAGACCATCTCGGGGCTTACCCGCGCGCACGATCTACTGCGCCAACATCATTCGGGTTTCGCGGGTTCCTGCGAGGTGCTCGGGCTGATCACCGTCGCGGCCCGGCCCGGCCGGTTGCCCGCCGAGATCCGCCGCTACCGCGACGTGGTCGGTTCGCTGGCCGGCCAGTTGTGGCAGGTCCCGTGGTACGAGGAGTGGACGCTGGTAGAACCGGAGAAGTTGCCGGTGTGGACGCCGGGCGACCCGATGCCACCGAAGAAGCGCAAGATCGACCCGCTGGAGGAGGTACCGCTCGATGTCCGAGAGCTCGGCGCCGACATCGTCGCGGCGGCACGTACGGCACTGGAGGAGGCGGAACTCGACGATCCGGCGCAGCACCGGGGCGGCCGCAAGCCGCCCGATCAGTGACCTCACGCATGGAATCGGCGACGACCCAACTACTTTCGAGAAAGGCACCCGATGAGCACGATTCTCCTCGCCGTGCAGGAGACGTACGGCACCGTCCTTGCGCAGGTCGGTAATCCGACCCCCGAGGCGCCTCCGGGCTCGGAGAAGATCCTGCAGTTGGTGCGCTACCTGACCTGGTTCGTGCTGCTCTCCGGCATCTGCGGAATCACCTACGCGGGCGGCAAATTCGCGTGGGAGAAGTGGACCGGTGGCGGGCTGGAGTCGCCGAAGATGGTGGCGGGAGCCATGATCGGCGGCGTCGTCGCGACCAGCGCGGGCACCATCATGAACGCCGTCATCGGAACCTGATGTCCGCGATGGGAACCGTGCGCGCGTCGGCAGTCGAGCTGCTGGCCTACAAGCAGATGCCCTCCGAGGTACTGCAACCGCTGATGCAGCTGCTGAACTGGCTGCTCTGGTTCGTCCTGCTGGTGTGCCTGGCGTGGATGATCGTCTCGGCGGGCCGGCTGTGGATCGCGTTTCGCAGCGATCTGGCGATGAACGACGCCTCGCACGGGGTGCTGATGAGTCTGCTCGGAGCGACGGTGGCCAGCACAGCGTCGGGGATCGCCTTGGCGTTCCTGCCGACGTGAGCGAGCGCAGGGGGACCACGGCGGGGGCCTTCGGCGCCGCGCTGCTGCTCGCCACGGTGGGCTGCGGTGGCGGTGACGAACAGACCGGACCCGACCTGTCCGCGCCGCCGACCGGTGTGCGCTGGCAGCCGTTCCAGGGCGTGGCGTTGCCGCATACCGATCAAGGGCCAGAGTCGGTCGCCGACGGCGCCGCAACGGGTTTCGAGCATTCGCCGCGCGGCGCGGGCGTCGCCGCGATCACGCACGCGGTGCGGCTCGCGGTGGCCGCCGACAGCCAATGGGCGAAAGTCGCGGCGCGCGAACTCGTTCCGGGCCCGGCCAAGGACGAGTGGGCGATCAACCGGTTCCAGCTCTCGATCACCGGCCCGGCCGCGCCCGAGTACGCGCCGAGAGTGCTCGGCTACAAGATCACCGGTTACACCGACGAACGCAGCACCGTCGATGTGCACACCGAATACTCCGACAGCTCCAAGGCGGTGAATCACACCACCGTCGAATGGTTCGGCCAGGACTGGCGGTTACGCCTGCCCGATCCGGGCACCATGGCCAGACCGATCGATCCGATCGACGTATTACCCCCCGACACCGTGAAATTGGAGGCACCGCAGTCATGAGTGAGAAGGAGTCGTACGCGCGCGATCGCGTCTCCTTCGGTGCCGTAGCGTCCGCCGCCGTGCTGGCGCTCATCGTGATCGTGGGAATCATCGTGTATGTCAGCCGCGACGACGACGGCGGCGCGGCGGCGACCGGCCCCGCGGCCGCGGAATCGGCCGGCGGCTCGGGCTTCGGCAACCCCGAGGTCGATATTCTCGGCCGGCGCGTCGATGTCCCGAACAACGCTGCGGGCCAGATACTTCCGCAGGATCCGACCCGTCAGCGCAAACCCGACGACGGCGACTGGCTGACCGCGGCGCCCGAGGGCACCACCGCCCCGCACGGCTGGCAGCGGGTCTACGGCGCGTCGGTGCCGTTCTCCACCTCCGACGGGCCGACCCGCATCGAAGACAATCTGGCCGTGGGCTATTCGCACACGCCACAGGGCGCGGTGCTGGCCGCGGCGCAGATCACCTACCGGCTCAACGCGAGACCGGCCTTCCGGGACCTGTACGTGCGGCAGGTGCGGGTCTCGGCGGCCCAGATCGCGGCCTACGACCGGGCGCTCGCGGCGGACAAGCTGCCCGAGCAGCAGCCGGAGAAGGTGACCAAGTACTTCGTCGCCTCCGACGCGTTCAAGGTCGACGACTACGCCGACGATCTGGCCATCGTCCGGCTCGCCACGCGCGGGCCGGTGGTGGACGGCAAACAACTGTGGGCGGCGGTCCGCCTGGTCATGGTCTGGGACGCCGGCGACTGGCGGCTCAAGCCCTCGACGTCCAACACCCCGCAGACCGAGTACGTCGAGTCGCTCGGTGGGTGGACGAAATGGTGAGCACGGTGAGAAAGGCGCGGGAAACACTTGACGGCCGACCAGCGCAGCAGCGAGGGGTGCACACAATGGTGAGGCGAATACTCACGATTTTCGCGGTCATCTTCACGGTGATGGTCGCGACGCCGACGGTCGCGTACGGGCAGACCTACGGCTTCGACGAGACGTGCAACGAAATCCACGACACGCTCGACAACGTCGGTCTGCCGGGCATCTCGCTCGGCGACGCCGCCTCGGCCGCGTGCAAGGCGGGCAACGCCGCCTCGCACCCCGGCCAGGCCGCCACCGCCGTGAAGGACAAGGCCTGGGATTCGACCTTCGGCAAGGTGGTCGACTCGCTGATGAACGGCCTCGGCGAGGCCATCATCCTGGCGTTGACCTTCTGGATGAAGGTGCCCAACGAGGCGGCCAGCGACTCCGGCTCGCTGTTCACCAAGATCAACGATTACACCTATCAAGCTCAGATATTGCTCTTGATAGCCTCGGTGATCCTGTCCGGTGCCCGGCTCGCCGAGGCCAGACGCGGGGCCACGATGAACGAGGCGGCCGAGTCGTTCCGGATGTTCGCCCGGGTGGTGTTCAGTTCCTGGATGCTCGGCGCGGTGATCGTCGCGGGCACCCAGGCCTCGGATCGCTTCTCCGAGTGGATCATCAACGACTCGACCAACGGCAACGCCAAGGACCTGGCCGAGCTGATGGTGAAAACCAGTAAGTTGCAGGCGTTTTCGCCCGGCCTGGTGCTGATCATCGCGATCGTCGGACTGCTCGGCGCGCTCGCCCAGATCGTGCTGGCCATCGTGCGCCAGGGTCTGCTGATCATCGCAGCCGGTGTGCTGCCGCTCGCCGCGGCCGCCTCCGGGATGAATGTCGGAAAACAGTCGTACCAGAAGCTGATCGGCTGGATCATCGCATTCATGCTGTGGAAACCGGTGGCCGCGATCGTCTACATGATCGCGTTCACCACTGCGGGCCATGTGGATTCGCTCACCTCGACCAACGGCCTGCCGGATGGTGAACAGGCGCAACGCATGCTGGTCGCGATC
>NZ_BAFT02000081.1 GCF_000308475.2 Nocardia brasiliensis NBRC 14402
CATTGCAGAAGACCCCCGACACTGTCGGGGGTCTTCTTGCGTTAACAGCCCTTTCCCCGCAGCTCCCATCCCGCACCCGGCACCAACCGAACCAACGGCCCGCCGATCGAGGACTAGAGTGCGTCCGGCCGGCGATGGCGGGCAGGCAAATTCGCAGGCCCCAAGTCGAAAATTGCGCCGGACGAGGGCCTCCCGCGCACCGCGATTCGTCGCGACGGGCGAATCGTCGCCGCGGTGGGGGCGGCTCAGGTCAGGGTACCGAGCCCGCGACTTGTACTGAGCAGCCTTGATTCACGCCCACCTGAACCTTCAGCGCACCGGTGCGCTGAAGCCCTCGCGGCACGGTGCGACCCTGCCCGCCCACGACATCTCGGCGGCGCGCTCGGCCCATCACCCAGCCCGCAAGCCCGTCGCAGAACCTGCTGCTCAGGTGACCGCTGCGACACCGGCAGGAAACTCTGCGGCGCATCATGGCGGCCGAAAGCGTAGCGGCCACAATGAGACGGACATGGCCTCCCAGCCGAGGACCGTGCCGCTCGCGGTCACACTCGCACCTCGGCCACAGGTGCGATGGCGACATGGCTGCCAGCCGAGGACCGTGCGACCCGCAGTTACACCAGTGCGTCTCAATGTGCTTCGGCCAGAGGTGAAGCGGGGGCATACCCCGCCAGCCGAGGACCGTGCGGCCCGCGGTCACACCAGTACGGCTGCATGCGCCTCGACCACAGGCGCAGTGAAGGCACGGCTGCCAACGTCCATCATCACAACGGCACCATCGCGCATGTGCTCGACCCGCAGCGGACGGCCGTACCGTCGGTGGTCGCGCCGGTATGGACGACGGGCGGGCCCACGCTGATCACGCTCAGAACAGACGGCCCGCACGCCCCGGGGTGGTGGCCCTACTGCGAATGTGGCGCGGCCACAGGCGCGATGGAGGCTTGGCCGTCAGCCCAGGGCCGTCAGCGCAGCCCGCGGTCGTGCCGGTGCGACCCACCATCGGGCCCACTGAATCACGCGCAGCACAACCGCGGCCAGCATGGCCTGGCGGCGACGAGGGCTGCCAGGCCCGTAAGGAGCCCCTAGGGCGGGTCGCACCGGCACGGCGAGTGCAGCTCGGCCCCAGGTGAAGCGGGAGCGGCGGCTACCTGCCGAGCACCGCGCAGCCTCCGGTCGCATGGTGCGGACCTCGGCTGTCCTGCGCTGAATCACGCTCCGATGGTACGCACCGACACAGTGAATGCGGCTCGGCTACAGGCGATGCGGGAGCGGCGGTCACCTCCCGAGAGCCGCACGGCGACCTCCCGAGAACCGTGCCGCCTGCGGTGGCCGGGCGCGTACCTCGGCCGGCCTGCGCTGTATCACGCTCCGATGGACGCACCGGCACAACGAATGTGGCTCGGCCACAGGTGAAGCGGGCGCACGGCTACCTCCCGAGCACCGCACGGCCTGCGGTCGCGTGGCGCGGACCTCGGCGGTTCCGCTGAATCACGTTCAGAACAGGCGGAATTCGGTGCTTTCGGTGCCGCGGAGGGTGTCGTAGTCGAGGACGAGGCAGCGGATGCCGCGGTCTTCGGCGAGGGTGCGGGCTTGCGGTTTGATCTGCTGGGCGGCGAAAACGCCTGCAACGGGGGCCAGTAGGGGGTCGCGGTTGAGCAGTTCGAGGTAGCGGGTGAGCTGTTCGACGCCGTCGATCTCGCCGCGACGCTTGATCTCGACGGCGACGGTGGCGCCTGCCGCGTCCCGGCACAGCAGGTCGACGGGGCCGATCGCGGTCATGTATTCGCGGCGGATCAGGGTGTAGCCGGCGCCGAGCGTGTGCACGTGTTCGGCGAGCAGTTCCTGAAGGTGGGCTTCCACACCGTCTTTCACCAGACCGGGGTCGACTCCGAGTTCGTGCGAGGAGTCGTGCTCGATGTCCTCGATGGTGATGCGGAGTTCCTCGCCGGCCTTGTTGGTGACGACCCAGAGTGCCTTGGCTCCGTCGGGTACGTCGGCGGCGCCGCGCTCCTCCAGCCAGCACGGTGGGCTCATCCAGTTCAGCGGTTTGTAGGAACCGCCGTCGGAATGCACGAGGACCGAGCCGTCCGCTTTCATCAGCAGCAGGCGGCGGGCCATGGCCAGATGGGCGGTGAGTCGCCCTACGTAGTCGACCTGACAGCGAGCAATCACTAGGCGCACCCAAGCACTGTAGGTGAACGGCCGCGCGACGTTGTCGTCAGCCCGCCGCGAGTGCGGTCGTGTCCGGTTCAGCCGAAGAGCACCGCGCCGGCGAGCACCGCGCTGGTGCCCAGCAGCGCCAATTCCACCTTGGTGAAGGAGCGGGTGACCGGGGCTTTGGTGCGGATCATGCCGTAGCCGACGGCGGAGCCGATGCAGAAGGCCAGCAGGTGGCCGACGTTGGTGAAGGTCTGGCCGAGCAGGACGCCGCCTACCGCGGCCGCGAACCACCCTGTGGCCCAAGGGATACGGGACCGGCGCGGGACCACGAAGACGAGCGCGCCGATCAGTGCCATCGCGCCGTAGCTGATGCCGACGTCCTCGCTCCACCGCACACTCGCGGGCATCCAGTCGAATTCGATCGCCACCCACAGTCCGGCGGCCACGAGCAGGGTCGCGCCGATATGCCCGGCGAGGAACACCCGCACCATGTGCAGCGCACCGAAACGCAGTTCCGCCAGCGCGAGCAGACAGGCCAGCATCGGCATGATCAGCCAGGCGACGCCGACGTCGCCGATGACGAGCGCGCTCGACAGCAGGGTGACGATGCGTCCCTGCAGCAGATTGTGCAGATTGGTGCTGGCGTGCAGCACCACGTTCGACTGGGCCGAGTCGCTGAGCACGGAGAAGATCGAGGTGACGAGGACCAGCGCGGCCAGATAGCCGACTGTCGCGGGCACGCGCGGTCGCCACCAACGAGAACCGACGACCGGCGTCCGGTCGTCCGTGGTCGTCGCGACGGCCATACCTACCTCCGTTGTCCGGCCCGATCAGGGTATTCCCGGTGTGCGTGCGGTGAAACTGCGCGCCGGCGTGCGTAGCGCAGGCGGTGCCCCACTGTGCCACACGAACCTGAGGACGGCAGGGCAAGCGGCGAACCGGCCGTTCAGAGCCTGCTCCGCGCGGGTAATAGGGTGGAGGTATGCCTCGTCGGAAACCGCGCCTGGACGGTCAAGCGGGCCGCTCGCGCACGGGCGGCGCGCCGCTCGGTGATGTCTTCGGTCGCACCGAGACGGGTCCAGGCGACGAAACCTATGTGGTGCGCACCATCCCCGGCACCCGCGCGACGAAGCCCTACCGCTGCCCCGGCTGTGACCATGAGATCGCGATCGGCGTCGCCCATATCGTCGCCTGGGCGGCCGACGGCGGCGAGGACGACCGCCGCCACTGGCACAGCGGCTGCTGGAACGGCCGCCGCACCCGCGGGATCACCCGCCGCTGGTCCTGAGCACAAGGATGAGAGGCTCGACGTAACAGCTGATTTCGCGCGGACATGGGTAACTCGTCGGGAACGGGCTGACTGGCTGGACAGCTGGCCGCCGGCCGCCGACGCGACTGTTGTCGACACCTAGGTCTGGCCTGAAGACGCGGAGAGGCGGTAAAGAAGGCCGCCCCGGTAAGGAGCGGCCTTCGGATGAATTCGGTTGGGGTACTGCGTTAGTCGCCGCGAGCCCGCCGTTCAGTTGCTGATGTCGGCGTTCTCGCGCTCCTCGTCGACGATCTCGTCGTCTTCGGCCGCGACCTCGGGGATCGCCTTGCGGTTGGAGCCGGCGACCTGCTTGGTGTTGCCACCGATGGACTTGCGGTTGTCCGGAACGCCGTCCAGCAGTTCGCTTTCGCGGTTGACGGCGGCGAGCATCGCGGGCACCGAGTCGAGCTGGCCGCGGATACCGAGCAGCTGGGCGAGCACCCGGCCGCGCAGCACGCGCATCTCCTCGGCCAGTTCCTTCGCGTGCGCGATCTTGCGCTCGGAGGTCTGGGTCGCGGAGGTGATGAGGCGGTTGGCCTCGTCGGTCGCGTCCTTGATCCGCTGTGCGGCCTCGGCGCGGCTGGTGGCCTCCAGCTCTTCCATGGCACGGGTGAGCTTGGTGCGCCGCTCGGCCATGGTGACTTCGAAGTCCTGCTGGTTCGCCTTGCGCTTGGCGTCGGCTTCCTTGCCGAGACGGTCGGCCTCGGCCTGGGCGGCCTCGATGATCTTGGCGGACTCGGTGCGCGCGTTGGCGAGGGTCTGCTCGAACTCGATCTCGAGCGCCTCGCGCTTTTCCTTGGTTTCGGCCAGCAACGACTCGTACTTGCCACGCATTTCGGTGGCCTGCTGCTCCGCGATCGACACCATCTCCGCGGCTTCGGCCTGCGCCAGGGCACGAACTTCGGAGGCCTCGTCGGAGGCCAGCCGCAGCATGCGGGAGATGCGGTCGGACATGCCTTCCGCGGTGGTGGGTGGCACCGAGAGACGGTCGACCTCCTTGCGGAGCTCGTCGATCTCGTCACGCGCATCCTCGAGCTGGCTCGCGAGGTTACGGGCTTGTGCCGCAGCAGCATCCCGGTCGGTAGCGGTGACCCTTAGTTCGGCGTCGAAGCGGTCGAAGTAGTTGCGTACCTCGTCTTGCGCATAACCCTTGCGCACAACGGTGAAGGGCAGTGCAACGAAGCGATTGCGATCGGACTCAGGTGACGACATGGCACACAAACTACAGCCTACCGAGTCCCGATGGTGACTCGACCGCGAATGTGATTCCGATGAGTTTTTCGCGCCCGATCTTGATACTAGTGCGTAACATTCGCGTTCGGCTCGACCAACTCGATCAGCACACCGCCAGCATCCTTCGGATGGATGAAGTTGATGCGCGAATCCGCTGTTCCAGACCTCGGCGCCTCGTACAGCAAACGCAGACCGCGGTTTCGGAGGTGCGCGCAGACCGCATCGATGTCGGTGACGCGATAGGCCAGTTGTTGCAGGCCCGGTCCGTTACGGTCGATGAACTTCGCGATGGTCGACTCGGCGTTCAGCGGCGCCAGCAACTGCAGGGCAGTCCCGCGATCGGGCGCGCCGGGCAGCGACAGCATCGCCTCGTGCACGCCCTGGCTCTCGTTGACCTCGCGATGGGTCTCGACCATGCCGAGATTCTCCGCATACCAGGCAACCGCGACATCCAGATCGGGCACGGCGACACCGACGTGGTCGACGGCGACGACGTAGTCCGCGGGGATGAAATCGGACGAATCCATATCGTTGCTCACTACTCGAAGGTAGCTCGTACCTGCGTACCGGCAACCGGGGCACAGGAGTTACCGTTGAGTACGGAATTCTGCGGAACAAGCGAAGCGAGGCTCGTCGTGACCACTGTGCCAACCCACCCCGTCGGCTCCGCCTCCGTCCGTCCCCGGAGCGTAATCGTCTCCGGTGCGCGCACCCCGGTCGGTCGGCTGCTCGGTGGGCTGAAGGACTTCAGCGGTTCCGATCTCGGCGGCTTCGCCATCAAGGCCGCGCTGGAGAAGGGCGGCGTCGCGCCCGAGCAGGTCGATTACGTGATCATGGGCCAGGTGCTCACCGCGGGTGCGGGCCAGATCCCGGCTCGGCAGGCGGCGGTGGCGGCCGGCATCCCGATGGATGTCCCCGCGCTGACCCTCAACAAGGTGTGTTTGTCCGGAATCAACGCAATCGCGTTGGCCGATCAGCTGATTCGGGCCGGTGAGTACGAGATCGTGGTCGCGGGCGGTCAGGAATCGATGAGCCAGGCGCCGCATCTGCTGGAGAAGAGCCGCGAGGGCTTCAAGTACGGCGATGTCACGCTGCGCGATCACATGGCCTACGACGGGCTGTACGACATCTTCACCGATCAGCCGATGGGCGCGCTGACCGAACAGCGCAACGACACCGAGCCGGTCAGCCGCGAGGAGCAGGACGCGTTCGCGGCGGCCTCGCATCAGCGCGCCGCCGAGGCGTGGAAGAACGGCCTGTTCGACGACGAGGTGGTGCCGGTCGCGGTGCCGCAGCGCAAGGGTGATCCGGTGCTGGTCGCCGCCGACGAGGGCATCCGCGCCGACACCACCGCGGAGTCGCTGGCCAAGCTGCGTCCGGCGTTCCGCAAGGACGGCACGGTCACCGCGGGCAGCGCCTCGCAGATCTCCGACGGTGCGGCCGCGGTCGTGGTGATGAGCAAGGCCAAGGCCGAGGAACTCGGGCTGAGCTGGCTCGCCGAGATCGGCGCCGCCGGCGTGGTCGCGGGCCCGGATTCGACCCTGCAGGACCAGCCGGCCAACGCCATCGCGAAGGCCTGTGCGCGCGAGGGCATTTCGCCCGCCGACCTGGACCTGGTGGAGATCAACGAGGCGTTCGCCGCGGTCGGCGTCGCCTCGACCCGCAAGCTGGGCATCGATCCGGCGAAGGTGAACGTCAACGGTGGTGCCATCGCGATCGGTCACCCGCTCGGCATGTCCGGCGCGCGCATCCTGCTGCACCTGGTGCTGGAACTGAAGCGCCGCGGCGGCGGCGTGGGTGCGGCCGGGCTGTGCGGTGGCGGCGGTCAGGGCGACGCCCTGATTGTCCGAGTCTGAGGTCTGCGCCACTCTTTTCGATCGCCCTTCACGAAAATCCTTCGTGAAGGGCGATTTTCGCGAACCGGACTTGACAATGTGATCCGTCGCACTACGACACGTCGTAGTGCATGCGGCACAATAAGGCCTATGGGCAATGTCTTCGACCTGAGCACTGCCGCGAAGCGGCTTCGTTTCATCGCGGTGCTCGAGGCGATCTCGTGGTTTTTCCTGATCATCGGCATGGTGCTCAAGCGGCTGCCGGAACCGATCCTGTGGCCGGTGAAGGTCTTCGGCATGACGCACGGCATCGTCTTCGTGCTGTTCGTGCTCTCGGTCATCGTGGCCTCGCGGGAACTGGGGTGGACCGGCAAGACCACGCTGCTCGCGCTGCTGTCGAGCATCCCGCCGTTCTTCACCGTGGTGTTCGAGATCTGGGCCGTGCGCTCCGGCAAGCTGGGTGAGCTGAGCAACCCGGTTTCTGCCGAGTCCGGAGCCCCGGCCTCGGCCACCTCGTGACAAACTGGAAACCGTGACTCGACCTGCTGCACGCCGTACTTCGCCCGCCGTTGCCGCCGCCATTTCCGGGGCCGTGGACCTGTCCAGCCTGAAGCAGCCGCCCGCCGGAGCATCCGGCGCGGCCGGCGGCGGCGACTACGCGGTCACCGAGGCGAACTTCGAGACGAAGGTGCTGCGCCGCTCGGTGCAGGTGCCCGTGGTCGTCGCGCTGTACTCGCAGCGCAGCCCGGGCAGCGTCGAGCTGGTCCGGACGCTGGAACGACTGGTCGGCGAGAGCGGCGGGGCCTGGGATCTGGCCACCGTCGAAGCCGAGTCGAACATGCGGATCGCGCAGGCGTTCGGCGTGCAGGGCATCCCGACCGTCATTGCGGTCGCGGGTGGTCAGCCGCTGGCCGATTTCCAGGGCGCCCAGCCCGAGGCGCAGGTTCGGCAGTGGCTGAGCGCGGTCGTCGACGCGGTGGCGGGCAAGCTGCCCGGCGGCGAGGCGCCCGAGGAGGCGCCGGAGGACCCGCGCTTCGTCGCGGCGGAAACGGCGCTGGAGCAGGGCGACATGGCCGGTGCCGAGGCCGCCTACGAGGCGATCATCGCCGCGGAGCCGGGCAACGAGGAGGCCAAGGGCGCGCTGCGGCAGCTGCGGTTCCTCGCTCGCGCGCAGGAGATCCCGGAGACCGCGATCGCCACCGCCGATGCCGACCCCGCGAACGTGGACGCGGCACTGGACGCCGCCGACCTCGAGCTGCTGAGCCAGCTGCCGGAGGCCGCGTTCGAGCGGCTCATCGCGGTCGTCAAGCGCACCGCGGACGACGACCGCACCAAGGCGCGCACCCGGCTGCTCGAACTCTTCGAATTGTTCGACCAGGCCGAGCCGTTCGTGGTGGCCGCCCGGCGCAAGCTCGCCGCCGCGCTGTACTGATCGGCGGTACCGACGGCGGGTGCCGCGGTACTGACCGGCGGGGCGCGGGGCCCCGGTGGGCGATCAGCTTTCCGGGGCCAGCCAGACCGCGCTGTTGGGGGCGAGCGCGAGGGTGGCCGAGGCCGGGCGACCGTGCCACGGTTCGTCCGTCGCCTCGACCGCGCCCATGTTGCCGATGCCGGAGCCGCCGTATTCGGCGGCGTCGGTGTTCAGGATCTCCGTCCACCGCCCCACGCTGGGCAGCCCGACGCGGTACTCGCCGTGCACCGAGCCGGAGAAGTTGTAGACGCAGGCCACCACGGAACCGTCCGACCCGTAGCGCAGGAACGACAGCACGTTGTTGGCCTGATCGTTCGCCTCGATCCAGGAGTAGCCGCCCGGTGTGGTGTCCTGGCTCCAGAGCGCGGGACGGTCGCGGTACACCGTGTTGAGCGCGCGCACCGTCGCGGTGATGCCGAGGTGCAGCGGGTTGTCCAGTTCCGGCCAGTCCAGTCCGCGATCGTGCGACCACTCCCGGAACTGGCCGAAGTCCTGGCCCATGAACAGCAGTTGCTTGCCGGGATGCCCCCACATGTAGGCAAGCAGCGCGCGCACCCCGCTGGCTTTGGCGAAATCGTCGCCGGGCATCCGGGTCCACAGCGTGCCCTTGCCGTGCACGACCTCGTCGTGGCTGATCGGCAGCACGAAGTTCTCGCTCCACGCGTACATCAGCGAGAAGGTGATCTCGTTGTGGTGCCAGGACCGGTGGATCGGGTCGCGGCCGAGGAAGTCGAGGGTGTCGTGCATCCAGCCCATGTTCCACTTCATGGTGAAGCCGAGGCCGCCGACATCGGTGCCGCGGGTGACGCCCGGCCAGCTGGTGGACTCCTCGGCGATGGTGACGACGCCGAGGTGGTGGCGGTGCACGGTGTTGTTGAGGTCCTGCAGGAAGTCCACGGCCTCCAGGTTTTCCCGGCCGCCGTGCACGTTCGGCTCCCAACCGCCTTCCGGGCGTGAGTAATCCAGGTACAGCATGGAGGCGACGGCGTCGACGCGCAGGCCGTCGATGTGGAACTCCTCGATCCAGAAGCGCGCGTTGGCCACCAGGAAGTTGCGCACCTCGTGCCGCCCGAAGTCGAAAACGTAGGTGCCCCAGTCGAGTTGCTCACCGCGCCGGGGATCGGCGTGTTCGTAGAGCGGGGTGCCGTCGAAGCGGGCCAGTGCCCATTCGTCGCGCGGGAAATGCGCGGGCACCCAGTCGAGCAGCACGCCGATGCCGGCCCGGTGCAGCCGGTCGACGAAGGCGCGGAAGTCGTCGGGGCTGCCGAAGCGCGCGGTCGGGGCGTAGTACGAGGTGACCTGATATCCCCAGGAGCCGCCGAACGGGTGCTCGGCGATGGGCAGCAGTTCGATGTGCGTGAATCCGGCCGCCCGCACGTAATCGGCCAGCTGGTCGGCCAATTCGCGATAGCCGAGGCCGGGCCGCCAGGAACCGAGGTGCACCTCGTAGACGCTCATCGGCGCCTGGGTGGGATCGGTCTGCGCGCGGGTGTCGAGCCACTGCTGGTCGCTCCAGACGTGGTGGCTCTCGGTCACCACCGAGGCCGTGGCGGGCGGCACCTCGGTGGCGAACGCCATCGGATCGGCGTGGTCGATCGTGCGGCCGTCGGCGCCGTGTACCCGGAACTTGTACATGGTGCCGGGCCCGACATCCGGGACGAACACCTCCCAGATGCCCGAGGTGCCGAGGGCGCGCATCGGCGCGCTCTGCCCGCCCCATCCGTCGAAATCGCCGAACACGGTGACGCCGCGCGCATTCGGTGCCCACACGGCGAACGAGGTGCCGTGCACGTCACCGTCCAGGGTCGTGTACCGGCGCGGGTGTGCGCCGAGCACGTCCCAGAGTCGTTCGTGGCGGCCCTCACCGATCAGGTGCAGGTCCAATTCGCCCACCGTGGGCAGGAATCGGTAGCCGTCGGCACTGAGCACCGTCTGACCGCCGGGATAGGTCGTCACCAGGCGGTAGTCCATGAGTTCGGGATAGGGCACCACCGCCGCGAACACCCCGTGCCCCAACGACTTCAGCGGATGATCCACGCCGCCGACCCTGGCCGCCACCGAATCCGCGTGCGGGCGTAGCGCTCTGATCTCCATGCCGTCCGGATGCGGGTGCGCGCCGAGCACGGTGTGCGGATCGGGATGGGTGCCCGCGGCGAGCAGCATCAGATCCCTACGGCGCATCACAGGGTGCTCCGATAGGACAGTTCGGTGCGCGCCTGCTGGGCGACCGGGGGCAGCGCGAGGATGTGCGCGACCGCGTGCGCCGGGTCCAGCCGCACGTAATTCGTTTGGGCCCAGTGGTATTCCTCGCCACTGACCTCGTCCTGCACCACCGGGTGGTCGTGCCACTCCCGGCCGATGGCGGGCAGATCGAGCGAGAGCATGCCCCATTCGGCGCCGAACGGATTCAGGTTCACCACCACCAGGACGGCATCGCCGCTGCTCGGATCGATCTTCGAATAGGCGATCAGCGCGTCGTTGTCCACGTGGTGGAAATGGATGCAGCGCAACTGTTGCAGCGCCGGATGCGCCCGGCGGATCTCGTTGAGCCGGGTGAGCCACGGCTCCAGCGATTCCCCGCGCGCCAGGGCCTCGGCGAACGGGCGCGGGCGCAACTCGTACTTCTCCGAATCCAGGTACTCCTCGCTGCCCGGTCGCACCGCCTGGTGTTCGAACAGCTCGAACCCGGAGTACACGCCCCAGGTCGGCGCGAGGGTGGCGGCCAGCACCGCGCGGACGGCGAACATGCCCGGCCCGCCGTGCTGCAGGCTCTCGTGCAGGATGTCCGGGGTGTTGACGAACAGATTGGGCCTGGCCTCGTCGGCCTTGGCGGCCAGTTCCCGGCCGAATTCGGCGAGCTCCCACTTCGCCACGCGCCAGGTGAAATACGTGTAGGACTGGGTGAAGCCGCGTCGGGCCAGCCCATACAGCCGGGCCGGGCGGGTGAAGGCCTCGGACAGGAAGAGCACGTCCGGGTCGTCGCGGCGCACCGTGGCGATCAGCCACTCCCAGAAGTCGGCGGGCTTGGTGTGCGGGTTGTCGACCCGGAAGATCTTCACGCCCAACGCGATCCAGTGCCGGACCACGCGCAGCACCTCGGCGTAGAGGCCGTCGGGATCGTTGTCGAAGTTGATCGGGTAGATGTCCTGGTACTTCTTCGGCGGGTTCTCCGCGAAGGCGATAGTGCCGTCCGGCAGGGTGGTGAACCACTCCGGATGCGCGGCCACCCACGGATGATCCGGCGCGCACTGCAACGCCAGGTCCAAGGCCACTTCCAGACCGAGTTGTGCTGCAGCATCGACGAATTCGGCGAAATCCGCCTCGGTACCGAGTGCGGGATGCACGGCGTCGTGGCCGCCGTCCGCCGAGCCGATCGCCCACGGCGAACCGACATCGCCCGCTTCGGCGACCAGCGTGTTGTTGCGGCCCTTGCGGTTGATCACACCGATCGGGTGGATCGGCGGCAAATAGACCACGTCGAAGCCCATCGCGGCGATCCGCGGCAATTCCTTTGCCGCCGTGGCGAAGGTGCCGTGGATCGGTGCGCCGGAGCTGTCCCGGCCGCCGGTGGAGCGAGGGAAGAATTCGTACCACGACCCGAACAGCGCGCGCTGCCGATCCACCTGCACGGTGTGCTGCGGGCCGCGAGTCACCATGTCGCGCAAGGGCGTCGCGCGCAGGATCTCGGCGATCTCCTCGGCGAACGCGGGTGCGACCCGGGCGGGCAGTTGCTCGTCGCTGCGCAAAGCCGCTGCGGCGGCGCGCAATCGCTCGAACTGCTGCTTCGGCACGGCCTGCGCGGCCCGCTCCAGCAGCCGGGCGCCGAGCTCGAGATCATTGTCCAGGTCGGCGGCGCTCTGCCCGACCGCGAGCTTGGCCTCCACCGCCGAGCGCCAAGAGGCGATCGGATCGCTCCAGCCCTCGATGCGATAGGTCCAGAGGCCGGGCAGATTCGGCGTGAAGGTGGCGTTGAAGACATCGGGCTCGAAGTCCGGGGCCATCCGGATCCGAACCGGTCGCGACGAACCGGGCGCCCGCACCGCCAGGGTCGCAGCGACGGCGTCGTGCCCCTCCCGCCAGACCACGGTGCGCACCGGGAAGACCTCCCCGACGACGGCCTTGGCAGGTCGACCGCCTGCGATGGACGGGGCAGTGTCATCGATTGCGATGCGGCCGGTCACGGGACCAACCTACCGGCACCGGTCCCGATACACCGGATCAGCGCGGTGATCGGGGACGGCCGTGGACGGCCTGGGCCGACTTCGTCGCAGCATCGGAGTCGGTCGGGATGCGGCTGTCCTGCCTGTGTCGGCGCGGTCAGCTTGGGGACGCATTCGTTGGCAGGGTATGCCGGACGGGTCGGCTCGTCTTCGCGGTCAGCCGGGGTTGTGCGCGTCCATTGGTAGGGCGCGCCGGACGGGGTCCGCTCATCTTCGCGGTCAGTTGGGGTTGTGCGTCTACTGGTAGGGCGCGCCGGACGGTCGGCTCGCCTTCGCGGTCAGTTGGGGTTGTGCGTTCACTGGTAGGGCGCGCCGGACGGGTCGGCTCACCTTCGCTGTAAGCCGGGGTTGTGCGCGTCCACTGGTGGGGCGCGTCGGACGGTCGGCTCGCCTTCCGGCGACATCGGCGAGGGTGGGTTGTCAGCGGGCGTCGGCGGCGAGTCCGAGTCCTAGTGCGACCAGGATCGCGCCGAGTATCCGCTCCACCCGCTGCCGGATGCCGGTGCGGCGCAGCCAGGTGCCGGCGCGGTCGGCGGCGAGCACGATGCCGACGCACCACACGGTGTCGATCACCACCTGGATCAGCACCAGCGCGATCACGCTGGGCAGTACCGGACCGCTGGACGGCAGGAACTGCGGCAGGATCGTCAGGCCGAAGACAGCCGCCTTCGGGTTCGCGGCGATCGAAAGCAGCGACGCGCGGAATGCCGAGGCCGGGGTGCGCCCGCTCGGCAGCAGCTTGGTCATCGCGCCGCCGAACTCGTCGTCGCGCCGCGCCCCGCGCCACGCCTGGATACCGAGCAAGATCAACACCAACGCGCCGACGATATGCAGCGCGGTGTTCATGAAGTGGTTGGCGACCAGCAGCACCGAGAGTCCGGCGCCGCCCGCGATGCTCCAGCCGAACACGCCGATCTCGTTCCCGGCGACCGCGGCCAATCCCGCCTTGCGTCCGTCGCGCACCGCGCGCTGGAGGAACAGTGCGGTCGCCGGTCCGGGAAGTGCGGCCAGGATCAAACAGGCCAGCAGGAATTGCGGAAGAACGGTGACCCAGTGCGGCATCTGGCGATGCTGCCATGCGGATCGGCGACGTCGCCAGCGGTTTTCAGGGCCGACTCCCGGATCCTGTGCGGTCCGCTCGCACCTGCGTCGGCGTGCGAGAACGGCTGCGAACGACGGCAGCGGGACACGGCTGCGGGAGACGGCTGCGGGACACGGCTGCGAACGACGGCTGCGGGACTCGGCTGCGGGAGACGGCTGCGGGACACGGCTGCCGGAGACGGCTGCGGGACACGGTTGCGGGAGACGGCTTGCGGGAGACGGCTGCGAACGACGGCAGCGGGACTCGGCTACGAACGACGGCTGCGGGACTCGGCTGCGGGAGACGGCTGCGGGACACGGCCGCGGGAGACGGCTGCGGGACTCGGCTGCGGGACACGGTTGCGGGACACGGCCGCGGGAGACGGCTGCGAGACACGGCCGCGGGACACGGCTGCGGGACACGGCCGCGGGAGACGGCTGCGGGACTCGGCTGCGGGACACGGCTGCGGGAGACGGCTCGGAGACGCCGGCGGGAGACGGCTCGGGAGACGCCGGCGAGAGACGGCTGCGGCGCGTGGCTAGGCGCGGCAGCCCTCCAGCAGGCGGCGCAGAGCGGCTTTCGTGTCGGTGAGGGCCCGGGGGTCGGTGGTGGTGGCCAACCACAGGGCCGCCTCGTTCATCGCGCCGGACAGCAGGTGGGTGAGCGGCGCGACCGGCTGCCGCGCGAGCACGCCCGCGTCGATCAGTGATTGCAGTGCTTCCTCGAGATGGCGGGCCGAGGCGGCCGCGTCCAGCTCGCGCCATTCGTTCCAGCCGAGCACCGCGGGTCCGTCGATCAGCATGATCCGCTGGATTTCCGGATCGGTGCAGGCGGTCAGGAAGGCTTCGCAACCTGCGACCAGTTGATCCCACGGGTCGGTGACGGTTTCGGCGGCCGCCGAAACCCGCGCGCCGACCTCCTGCTGCACCTGTTCCAGCACCGCGCCGAACAGCGCGGCCTTGCTGTCGAAGTGGTGATAGAGCGCGCCCTTGGTCACGCCCGTCGCCATGACGATCTCCGACAGGCCAACGGCGCCATAGCCTTTCGCCGCGAACAGGCGTCGGCTCGTGTGCAACAGCGCACGCCGGGTCTCCTCCCGCTGCTGGGTGCGGATCGTGCTCGGCATCGCCTACCTCTCCCTTGACATACCGTTGGTATGTGACCTAGCT
The DNA here is from genome assembly GCF_000308475.2 of Nocardia brasiliensis NBRC 14402. Classification (GTDB taxonomy): domain Bacteria; phylum Actinomycetota; class Actinomycetes; order Mycobacteriales; family Mycobacteriaceae; genus Nocardia; species Nocardia brasiliensis. The sequence goes on from NZ_BAFT02000081.1 coordinate 14,476, forward strand.
TAGCTCACATACCAACGGTATGTGAGAGCGAGAGAGTCATGAACCTGAGCAGCTTCTATCCGGTCATCGGCACTGCCGACATCGCGGCGGCCCGCGACTTCTACACCACCTGGCTGGGTTTCGAGATCACCTTCGAGGCGGACTGGTACGTGAGCTTGCGTCGTGCAGGCGAGCGCACCTACGAGCTCGCGCTGCTCGACTACACCCACCCGACCGTGCCCGCGGCCTATCGCAAACCGGTGCAGGGTCTGCTGCTGAACTTCGAGGTGGACGACGTGGACGCCGAATGGGAGCGCCTCGTCGTGCAGGGCGGCCACAAGGCGGAACTGGAGATCCGGTCCGAGGACTTCGGTCAGCGCCACTTCATCATCGCCGACCCCAGTGGCGTGCTGATCGACGTGATCAAGGAGATCCCGCCCGCCGGCGACTACGTGGCGCAGTTCTCCGCGGAGTACGCGGCGGAGCAGTTCGGTGCGCAGTAGCAGCGGCGGAGCTGCGCGCACGGTTGTGCGCCGGGCTGCTCGGGCGGACTCGAGGCCTGCGGTTCGGTAGGGTTCGCGGAGTGAAGGCCCTCCGTCGTTTCACCGTCCGTGCCCATCTGCCCGAGCGGCTGGCCGCCCTCGGGGAGCTCGCCACGAACCTGCGGTGGTCGTGGCATCCGCCGACCCAGGACCTGTTCGCCGAGCTGGATCCGCAGCGGTGGCTGGAAATGGGTCACGACCCGGTGCGCATGCTCGGCGAGGTACCCGCCGCGCGGGTCGACGAGCTGGCCGCCGACCCCGACTACGTGCGCCGGGTGGATGCCGCGGCCGCGGATCTGCGCGACTACCTCGCGGCGCCGAGCTGGTTCGAGCGCCGGGCGGGGGAGGAGGGTGTGCGCGGGATCGCGTACTTCTCCATGGAGTTCGGCGTCACCGAGGTGTTGCCCAACTATTCCGGCGGGCTCGGCATCCTGGCGGGCGATCATCTGAAGGCGGCCTCGGATCTCGGCCTGCCGCTGATCGGCGTCGGATTGCTGTACCGCTCCGGCTATTTCCGTCAGACGCTGTCCGCCGACGGGTGGCAGACCGAGCACTACCCGGACCTGGACCCGCAGGGTCTGCCGTTGCGACTGTTGACCTCTGAGCAGTCGGATTCGGAGACCGCGCCGGTGCTCATCCACGTCGCGATGCCCGACCAGCGGGTGCTGCGCGCCCGGGTGTGGATCGCGCAGGTCGGGCGGGTGCCGTTGTTGCTGCTGGATTCCGATATCGCCGAGAACGATCCGGAACTGCGTGCGGTGACCGACCGCCTCTACGGCGGCGATCAGGAACACCGGATCCGCCAGGAAATTCTCGCCGGTATCGGTGGCGTGCGCGCGGTGCGCGCCTACACCGCCGCGAACGGCCTGCCCGATCCCGACGTGTTCCACATGAACGAAGGGCACGCGGGTTTCCTCGGCGTCGAGCGCATCCGTGAATTCGTCGCCGCCGGAAAGGATTACGACACAGCGCTGGCAGCGGTCCGGGCCGGGACGGTGTTCACCACGCACACGCCGGTGCCCGCGGGTATCGACCGGTTCCCGATGCCGATGGTGCGCCGCTATTTCGGCGGGGCGCACGGTGAATCCGAATCCGCCATGCTGCCGGGGCTTTCCGTCGATCGGATCGTCGCGCTCGGGCGCGAGGCCGATCCGTCCGTGTTCAACATGGCGCATATGGGATTGCGACTCGCCCAGCGCGCCAACGGCGTATCGAAACTGCACGGCGAGGTCAGCCGCGCCATGTTCGCCGGACTGTGGCCGGGTTTCGACGCGGCCGAGGTGCCGATCGGCTCGGTGACCAACGGCGTGCACGCGCCGACCTGGGCCGCCCGCGAATGGTTCGACAAGGCGCGCGAGCACATCGGCGCCGAACTCGTCGAGGAGGCGCGCGGCTGGGAGCGGCTGCGTGACGTCGATCTCGGCGAGCTGTGGTCGACCCGAAACGCGTTGCGCGCCATCCTGGTTGCCGAAGTGCGCCGCCGGGTGCGCGCGTCCTGGCTGGACCGTGGTGCGGCCGAAGCCGAATTGGGTTGGGTAGACAGCGTTTTCGATCCCGACGTGCTGACCGTCGGGTTCGCGCGCCGGGTGCCGACCTACAAGCGGCTCACGCTGATGCTGCGCGATCCGGAACGGTTGCGGGCCCAGCTGCTCGACCCGCAGCGGCCGATGCAGCTGGTGGTCGCGGGTAAGAGCCACCCCGCCGACGACGGCGGCAAGGCGCTCATCCAGCAGGTGGTCCGGTTCGCCGACGATCCCGCGGTGCGGCACCGCATCGTCTTCCTGCCCGACTACGACATGTCGATGGCTCGCTACCTGTACTGGGGATGCGATGTGTGGCTGAACAATCCGCTGCGCCCGCTGGAGGCGTGCGGCACCTCCGGCATGAAGTCCGCGCTCAACGGCGGACTGAACCTGTCCATCCGGGACGGCTGGTGGGACGAGATGTACGACGGCGAAAACGGCTGGGCCATCCCGACCGCCGACGGCGTCAGCGACGAGCATCGCCGCGACGATCTGGAAGCCGCCGCGCTCTACGACCTGTTCGAGCGCACGGTCGCGCCGCGCTTCTACGACCGCGATGCCGCGGGCATGCCGGTGCGCTGGGTCGAGATGGTGCGCCACACCTTGCAGACCCTCGGCCCGAAAGTGCTGGCCTCCCGCATGGTTCGGGACTACGCGGTCGAGTACTACGCGCCCGCCGCCAACGCCTACCAGCAGGCGACGGCCGACGATTTCGCCGTCGCCCGCGCCATCGCCGACTACCGTCGCCGGGTCGAGGCGGCGTGGCCGTCGGTGAAGGTGATCCAGGTGGACAGCGCGGGCCTGCCCGATACGCCGATCATCGGGGCGCGGTTGTCGCTGACCGCGCGCATCGATCTCGGTGGTCTCGCGGTCGACGACGTGGTGGTGCAGGCCGTGCTCGGCCGGGTGTCGCCCGCCGACGACCTGTCCGATGTGGTGACCATTCCGATGACCCATCAGGGCTCGGACTCCGGGGTCGCGCACTTCGTCGTCGACACCCCCGTGCCGCTGCCCGGCGCCGTCGGATACACGGTGCGCGTGCTGCCGCACAACGAACTGCTCGCCGGTGACGCGGAGCTGGGATTGGTGGCCGCGCCGAACGCCTAGCCGCGCGCGTGTGAGCTGGGACAACTGCCCGGTCACGACCGGTGCGTGAATTCCCCGATTCGGCGAACGGTCGGTTACCGTGCCTGGGCACGCCCGTACCGTTTTCCCGACTGGAGATCGCCCATGGCCACCGCCGCACCGACCGAGCCCCGAGGTCGCATCGACGCGTTCTTCGGTATCAGCGCGACCGGTTCGACCATGAAACGCGAGTTGATGGCGGGCACGGTCACGTTCCTGGCCATGTCCTACGTGCTCGCCGTGAACCCGTCGGTGCTCGGCGACGAAGGTGCGCTCGGCGCCAAGGGCATTCCCATGCAGGCCGTGTTCACCGCGACCGCCGTCGCCGCGGTGTTCGGCACGCTCGTCATGGGGCTGTGGGCCAAGTACCCGATCGCGCTCGCGCCCGGCATGGGCCTCAACGCCTTCTTCGCCTACTCGGTGGTGCTCGGCATGGGCATTCCGTGGGAGGTCGCGCTGTCGGGCACCTTCCTGTCCGGCGTCATCTTCTTCCTGCTCGCGATCACCAAGGTGCGCGAGCGCATCCTCAACGCGATCCCGATGCAGATGAAGCTCGCCGTCGGCGCGGGCATCGGGTTGTTCGTAGCGTTCCTCGGGTTGAAGAACGCGGGCATCGTGGTGAACAGCGACGCCACCCTGGTCACCCTCGGCGACTTCACCAAGGGCACCACCCTGCTCGCCCTGTTCGGGCTCGTCGTGACCGTGGTGTTCCTCGTCATCGGCTGGCACGGCGCGGTGCTCTACGGCATCGTGCTCACCGCGGCGGTGGGCATCGTCAGCGGGCTCGTAGACCTGCCCGACGGCGTGGTCGCGGCGCCGAAAGGCTTGGAACACACCTTCGGTCAGGCGATCATCAACCTGCCCGACGCCTTCACCGGTCAGATGGCCGTCGTCATCCTCACCATGCTGTTCGTCGACTTCTTCGACGCCTCCGGCACGCTGATCGGTGTCGCCAACCAGGCGGGCCTGCTCGACAAGGACGGCAAGCTGCCGCGCGCGGCCAGCGCACTGGCCGCCGACTCCGTCGGCACCATGGCGGGCGCCGTCATCGGCACCTCCACCACCACCGCGTACGTCGAATCCACCGCGGGCGTGTCCGCCGGCGGTCGCACCGGATTGACCGCCGTCACCACCGCGGGCTGGTTCCTCGTCGCCATGTTCTGTTATCCGATCTTCGCGGTCGTCGCGGGATCGGGCGAGGTCACCGCGCCCGCGCTCATCGTGGTCGGCATCCTGATGGCGCGTGCGCTCGGCGAGATCGACTGGAATCGTCTCGAATACTCCGTGCCCGCGTTCATCACCATCGTGATGATGCCGCTGACCTACTCGATCGCGAACGGTCTGGCGATGGGCATGCTGTTTTATCCGATTGTGATGGTGGCGAAGGGTCGGATCAAGGACGTGCATCCGGCGATGTGGGCCTTGCTCGTCGTGTTCCTCGGCTACTTCTTCTTCCTTGCGGAGTGAACCCACGTCAGGATGAAACCGTAGAACAGGAATAAGACCGGGTCTTGGGAAGTTGGGTCGCATCGTGTGATAATCGGACCGCAGTCCGCTTCATCGCCGAGGCCAATGGACCAGATGTTTGGAATCGACTTGCAGGGACGAGGACCAGCATGACCACGAAATCTGTACTGGAACGCACCGCCACCAATCCCCAGCTGGACGGTATTACCGTCGACATCGGACTGCTGATCATCCGCGTCGTGTTCGGCGCGCTGATGGCGGTACACGGTGCGCAAAAATTGTTCGGCTGGTTCAAAGGTCCCGGCTGGAGTGCCAATGCCGAAGGCTTCGAACTCTCCGGCTACAACCCGGGCAAACTGTTCGGCACCCTCGCCGGGCTCACGGAATTCGTCGGCGGCCTGATGCTCGTCGCCGGCCTGCTGACACCACTGGCCGGCGCGATCATCCTGGGCACGATGATCAACGCGATCAACTCCCTGTGGAGCTTGGGGCTGTTCGGTAAGGACACCTACGAGATGCCGTTGCTGTTCGCCGCGGTCGGTGCGGCCATCGCCTTCACCGGGGCGGGCAGGTTCTCGCTGGACCACGGTCGTCCGTGGCAGCGGCAAGGATTCGTCTGGGGAGCAGGCGCAGTTGTCCTCGCCGTCGCCGCCGCGATACTTACCCTGATCCTGAAATGGGTGCTGTAAGAAGAACATCACCGTTCGGGCCGAGACCCGGATGAGCACGCGGGCCTCGCCTCCGAACCGGAGGAGAGGCCCGCGCCGCTGTCACCACATCCACAAATCCCATCTGACCTGCGGAGTCAGCGCGCAGGAGTACTTGATCCGACTGGGATCGCGCCCCATCTCATCCGCGGCGGCCGCCCAGCACTTCTTCTCGGTCGGATATGAACCCACGAACTTGGCACCCGGATGCAGCACATTCGGCGGTTGATTCGCATGGGCTGTACCACCGAGGCCGAGAACGATCGCGGCGGCGATCTGCCTGGTGACGACTGCCATGTCACAGTGCGGGATGGTGCTTCGTCGTCCTCTTGTTCTGCTGATGAGTCGAGATACGAGGAGACGATGATGGCCATCGAGATCAGCAACCCCGCGGAACTGCACGACCCCACCGGGTTCGGTTACAGCCATGTGGCGCGGGTGAGGGGGGAGTTGGTGCTCATCGCGGGACAGTACGATTCCGATGCGCAGGGGCACACCACCAGCGGTGACTTCGCCGTCCAAGTCGACAATGCCTTCGCCAATCTCGGAATCGCTTTGCGCTCAGCCGGTTTGGACTACGCGGACGTGGCGCAACTGCGCACCTTCATCGTCGACCACAACCTGGACAAGCTCGCGGTGCTGGGCAAGAAGATCGCCGAGATCTGGGGTGACCGCCCGCCGGTGCAGACCCTCGCGGGCGTCGCCGCCCTCGCCCTGCCCGACATGCAATTCGAAGTCGACGCCGTCGCCGTCCGCGGCTGAGATCGAGGGGGAACTGGTGGCGGGGCGCTCTCGGGCGTTGCCGCCACCAGTTCCCCCTGATCGTCTGTCCAGGTCGTGGGGGTGGCCCTCGGCGCGCCGACCTGGCATTCTGCATCCTGAGTGGAACGGTCCAATTGGATAGATCTATTTTGGAACGGAACCAGGGGGAGATCTCATGCGTCTTATCCTGTGTCGGGAGTCCGGGGCCGTAGTCAGGAGAGATATGCGAACCGCCAGTGTGTCGAGGGTTGCCATCCGCACCGTGCTGGTCGGCGCAGCGGTAACTGCGCTGGTCACCGGCTGTTCGCCCACCAAGGACGGGACGCCGACGACGTCCGGGCCGAAGACTGTCAACGGGGAGAAGACGGTCGAGTGGAACCCTTGTACGCAGTTGTCGGACGAAGCTGTGCGGGTGGCCCGGATGGATCCGGCGACCAAAGATGTGACCACGGATGCTCCGACCGGCCCGGTTAGCGCTCGGGTCTGTCAGTGGGATGCGGTCGACGGACCATATTTCGTGTCTGTCTCGTCGACCATCTACTCCCAGGACGAAGCCCGGAAGAACGCAAATCTCACGGGCTTCCGTGATGTTCCGATCGGCCCTCGGTCAGGTCTGATCTACCAGGACAAATCGGACGAGCGGAAGCTGCGCTGCTACGTGAGCCTTCCTGCTGTACAGGGCATGCTCGAGGTGACCGTCGGCTGGCGGTACGGCGAGCCGATGACGCGTGACCGTTGCGAACTTGCTGTCGAGCATGCAAAGGAACTCGAGCCTTACCTACCCAAGTAAGCGCAGCGCTTTCCAAAGAGTGTTGTGGCGCGATACCAAGATGCTTGACCGTGCGGTGACGTACAGCTTGTGACGGAATGGAGGAGGGGCGTTGGCAGACGAACAGCCTGATATGCAGGGAATGATGACGCAGTGGCAGTCGCTGTATAAGCAGGCTGACGGCGGTGAACTTCGCTTGGATGAAGAGGTCGGCGAGAAGCTTGCTGCGCATGCCGAGCAGATGCAGTCCAAACTCCAAAGCATGTTGAACAAAGCTGGCGAGCTGGAGCACCTCTCTGGTTTCGGTACGTTGTCGTCTGCAGTCGCACTCAAGAATAAGTTCTCTCTCAAGGCCAATAAGGGCAACGATTCGGCTGTGAAAAGGCTCGAACAGAGCATTGATGTCGTTACTTTGATGAGGGATACCTACAGGCTGGCCTGCGGCAAGTTGGCGGAAGTTGATAAGTCGGCTGCCGACAGGCTCGCCGGACTAGATGTCGGGAATTCGTAATGGTGTCGTACAACGATTTTCAGGTTGCGATCAACTCCCTGGCGATGGGAGTCGGACTCGTCACTGATTCGTCGGCGGATGCCGACAAGAACAAGACGGATGATCAGCAGCGGGCCGCCGACGCGAAAACCACATGGGATCGAGACCGTGGCTTTGTCAACAACGAGTGGGCGGGACTGCTGTCGGAGTATGGAAGTGGCTCGTTCGATGGGCGGGCGATCACTGCGCAGGACCCGTTCGAAACTATGTCGCATCAGCAAATTTACGATGCGCTTGACGGTGTCAGGGAAAGCGAGATCAACACAACCGCCGATGGTTGGCGGGGCTTGTCTGATGCGGCGCGCACTGCCGTGGCGGACTTCAATACCGCTGTGAACAACGACATCACCCAGCACTGGGACGGCAAGTCGGGGAAAAGTGCGATCGACGCGACGCGGGAGTTCTCGACGTCGTTCTCTAAACTTGCTGCAGGGTTCCAAATGGTCGGACACGGTGTCGATCTGGTGCAGGGGCATTTGGGGCAAGCCAAGGCCAGCGTCGGCAAACCCGATAACTACACCGTCGGCGATCGGCTCATCGATGCGCTGCCGTTGCAGAACGTCATCAAGGGTCCTACCTATCGCGCCGAGGAGGCGGAGAAGCAGGCTCGGTTCGTGATGACGCAGTATTACCGGCCGGGTGTGAACGAGGTGGATGGGATCACGCCGATTCTGCCGGAGCCTACGACGACGATCGATAAGGGTAAGGCGGTGGATCCGGGGACCGGGCCGAGCAGCAATCCGTCGAGCAATCCGGGCAGTAATAATCCGTCGAACAACGGGTCGCCGGAGGAGAAGAAGACTACGGAGGAGCCGTCTTCGCAGGATCCGACGACTCCGCAGTCGACGCAGCCGGCGAGCACGAACCCGGGCGAGGATCCGGACAAGTCGAAGCAGCCGAGTACGACTCCGGCGTCGACGACGCCGGCGAACACGTCCCCGACGGATCCGAACGCGCCGAAGACGCAGTCGCCGACGTCGAACGTTCCGTCCACGCATACGGGTACGCCGTCGGGTGTCCCGGGCTCGCCGGGCAGCCCGCGGGCCACGCCGGATCCGGGGAAGAGTGTGCCGGGCAAGGCGAATACGGGGACGCCGGCGGCGGCGGCGAACGCCGCGACGCGCGCCGCGTCGACGGGTCGGGCGGGCACGTCGGGGATGGGTGGCATGGGTGCGCCGGGGGCGCGCGGTAAGGGTGACGAGGACGACGAGCACAAGACGCCGGACTACCTGATCTACGACCGTGGTTCGGAGTTGCTGGGTACGCAGCCGCCCGCGCTACCGCCGGGTGGAGTCATCGGCGGATGAGCGAATCTCGCTGGCGCATGGACGGTTTGATGTTCGAGGTGGCGCTGGAGGCGCTCGGGCGGGACCGGTTGCCGTATCCCTTGCGCTTCTCGGTCGAGGGGGTCGAGGCGTATGAGGACTATGTCCGGTTGCGGGCGCAGGCCAGAGAACGACTGTCGGGCATCGGGAGTCGTGAGCTGTACACCGCGTTGACGGTGTTGACGGAACCGCAGGTGCGGGTCGAGGTGCACGGCTTCTTCGGCCGGGACTTCAAGCAGGTGGTGCGCGTGCACGCGGGCATGACCGGTCGCGATGCGACGGTCGCGGTCCAGATGCCCGGCCCCACACAGGAATACGGCCGCGATATCGTGTTGACCCGGTGTCCGCCGCGGGCGCTGCCCGGGTTGATCACCGCGCAACTGCCGAACTGTGCGGCGGGGCGGTTTCCGCCGATCAGCGGGCGGCGCACGGATCTGAACCGGGTCGAGTACGCCCGGCATCCGACGCGGCTGTCGCATACCGAGCAGCTCAATCGCATTGTGCGCCGGCCGCGGTCCGGGCTCGGCGAGGTAGGGGTGTTCGCGGGCGGTGCGATCGACAGCAGGCCGACCACGGACGGCCGCGGCTTCCACTGGATGGACTATCTGCCCGCGGACGGCCGCTACCTGCTGCACAACCACGGGCACGACGAGTTCACCCTCACCCCGGGCACGGCCGAGGAGATCCAGCGTCAGCTGCATGCGCTGCTCGACACCACCTATCGCGCGGTGGCGCACAGCGGGTAGCTACGGGTGCAGTACCAGTACGGTGCGGGCACCGTGATGGAATTCGTAGTCGGTCGCGCGCAATTCGGTGCCGATACCTTTGTCGGCCAGTCCTTTTCGTAGCTGGGCGAGCAGGTCGTCCTGGTGGCTGCCGAGGTGATCGACCAGCGGGTACAGCCGGACTTCGCCCGCGCACACCCTGGCCAGTTCCAGCAGGGCGGTCAGGTGGAAATGCGCGTCCAATCGGTCGGCATAGGTGAAGAGCAGATGCGAGCTGAGGACCAGGTCGAAGCTGCGGTCGGGGAACGGGAGCGTGGGCAGCTCGGTGGCGATATAGCGGTCGGGGTGCGCGATCAGGTCGGCGCCGAATCGGCGGGCCGCGGCGTGCCGTAGCTCGCGATGCCGCTGCGGGCTGCCGTACCAGTCCCACCGATATCTTGCCGAATGTGCTGTAGCCCAATCGCTTCCGCGATCTGTTTCGGTGAGCGCGAAAGCGCGCAGGGCATCGGGTGCACGGGCGTAGATCGGATCTGCGGCGGTGACCTGGGCGCCGAGTGCACTCGCCTCGGCCGTGAAACTCGCTGCGCCGCCGGGGCAATCGAGAATTCGGCCGTGCAGATCGGCGTCGGTGAGGGTGAATATCGCCCGATATTCAGTCAATGATCTTGCGCTGACCAAGAATTCGCCGAGGACATCACTGTCGGAAGGGTGCTTCATCTGGAAACGGTCTCATGTATCGACCGGACACGACAGGGATTTGTGGTGTCCCCGCGCCGCGTGCAGGGCTTGGCGCGGGGACCGCCGATACATTCGGTGGGAATTGGGGTTCACCGAAGTACCACTGCCAATTTACTTCTGTTCGGAAGTACGTGCGCGGGAATGTGCGCGGTATCACACGGCGTTCGCGGTGAGCCGTTTCAACGCTTTGACTACGACCTCGGGGTCGGCAGTCTCCCAATACGGCGGCAGCGAGGCGCGCAGGTATCCGCCGTAGCGGGCGGTGGCCAGTCGCGAGTCCAGGATCGCGACCACGCCGCGGTCGTCGACACTGCGCAGCAATCGTCCGGTGCCCTGCGCGAGCAGCAGCGCCGCGTGATTGGCCGCGACCGTCATGAAGCCGTTGCCGCCGCGCGATTCCACCGCCCGCTGCCGGGCGGTGAGCAGGGGATCGTCGGGGCGGGGGAAGGGAATCCGGTCCAGGATCACCAGACTCAGCGACGGACCCGGCACATCGACGCCCTGCCACAGCGACAGCGTGCCGAACAGTGACGTCTCCGGATCGTCGGCGAACTTGCGCACCAGCGCGCCGGTCGAATCGTCGCCCTGGCAAAGGACCGGTGTGTCCAGCCGCTCGCGCAACGCCTCGGTGGCCGCCTTGGCCGCGCGCATGGAGGAGAACAGGCCGAGGGTGCGCCCGCCCGCGGCCGTGATGAGCTTCTCGATCTCGTCCAGGTAGGCGGGCGCGAGTCCGTCGCGACCGGGGGCCGGAAGATGTTTGGCGACATACAGAATGCCCGATTTGGCGTGATCGAACGGCGAGCCGACGTCGAGCGAACTCCAGCGCACCTTCTCGGAGTCGGCGGGCGCGACGGCGCCGTTCGCCATGCCGGGATCGGCGCGGCCGGGCGTCTGCGCGGGCAGGCCCCAGGTGCTGGCCAGTCCGTCGAACGAGCCGCCGATCTGCAGCGTCGCCGAGGTCAGCACCACGGTGGCGGTGCCGAACAGCCTGCTGCGCAACAGCCCGCCCACCGAGAGCGGCGCCATCCGCAGCGAGCGCCGGGTGACCCCGCGCATCTCGTCGGCGGACAGCCAGATGACGTCGCGTCGGTTCGCCGGGTCGGGCTCGTCGAACGCGGTGAGTGCGCGCACGGCACTGTCGTGCACCTCGTCGATGGCGGCCAGCGCCTGGGTGCGCGCGGCCGCGGACTCCGGGTCGCCCTGTTGGGTGGTGCCGCCCTGCGGCGCGAGCGCGGTGCGCGCGTTCCAGGCCGCGTCCCGGATGAGCGCGAGCACCGGGGCGACGCCGCTGGGCAGCTGTTCCCAGCGGGCCGCGGGCAGTTCTTCGAGCACCTCGTGCCAGGCTTCGGCGGCGCCTTCGAGGCGGTCGACCTCTTGTTCGTCGATGAGCTTGGCGCAGCGGCGCGCGGCCGCGCTGATCGCGGTGGAGGCCAGCTCCGCGGTGGCCACGCCGGTGACCCGGTCTACCAGCTCGTGCGCCTCGTCGATGACCACGACGTCGTGTTCGGGCAGCACCTGGATGCCGCTGATCGCGTCGATGGCGAGCAGGGCGTGGTTGGTCACCACCACATCGGCCTGCGCCGACTCGGCCCTGGCGCGTTCGGCGAAGCAGTCCTGCCCGAACGGGCAGCGCGATTTGCCGAGGCATTCGCGCGAGGAGACGCTCACCTGCCGCCAGGCGCGGTCGGTGACGCCGGGCACCAGTTCGTCGCGGTCGCCGGTCTCGGTATCGGAGGCCCACTCGTTGAGCCGCTGCACCTCGCGCCCGAGCCGGGAGATCGCGAACGCGTCGAACAGCTCGGCCTCGGCGGGCTCGTCCGGGATCACGCTGTTGATCTTGTTCAAGCACAGATAGTTGTTGCGGCCCTTGAGGATCGCGAACTTCGCCGTGCGCCCGAGCGGCTTGCTCAGCGCCTCGGACAGCCGCGGCAGGTCCCGGTCGACGAGCTGGCGCTGCAGCGCGATCGTCGCGGTCGACACCACCACCGTGCGCCCGGTGCGCACCGCGTGGCGCAGGCTCGGCACCAGATAGGCCAGCGACTTGCCGGTGCCCGTGCCCGCCTGCACCGCGAGGTGCTCCTTGGTGTCGATGGCGTGGTCCACGGCGGTGGCCATGGTCAGCTGTCCGACACGCTCTTTTCCGCCGAGCGCCTGTACAGCGGTGGCCAAAAGTTCGGGTACGGGCGGCAGTTCGGGCACGCGAGCAGCCTACTGCGCGCCACCGACAGGGGGGTGCGGGCCTTACGCTGATCGCGTTACCCGCAGACGCTTCCTTCGAGGTCGACGCCCGCGGTGCGCATCCGATCCAGTGCGACGTCGGTTGTGTCGCGCGCGACGCCCGCGGTCAGATCGAGCAGGACGCGGGTGTCGAAGCCCTCGATCCGGGCGTCCAGCGCGGTCGCACGCACGCAGTGGTCGGTGGCGATGCCGACCACGTCGACCGCCTCGATGCCGCGCCCGCGCAACCAGTCGGCCAGGCCGGTGCCGTCTTCGGCCGTGCCTTCGAAACCGGAGTAGGCGGCCGAATACGCGCCCTTGGAGAAGACCTCCTCGACCGATTTCGTGTCCAGGTTCGGATGGAAGTCGGCGCCGGGCGTTCCCGCGCGGCAGTGCGGCGGCCAGGAGTCGACGTAGTCGGGGTGCGCGGAGAAATGGTCACCGGGATCGATGTGGAAGTCGCGGGTGGCCACGACGGCGGCGTAGTCCGCGGACGTGAGGTGCTCGCTGATCCGGGACGCGATCGCCGCACCGCCGGTGACGGCGAGCGATCCGCCCTCGCAGAAATCGTTCTGCACATCGACGATGATCAAGGCTCGGGTCACGGTGACCTCCCGCGGTGTGAACAGTGTCCCTGTACTGCATTCTGCCGCTCGGTACGCCTCGGCGCTCTGCACGACGGGGATGATGCTGTTCCGCCGGTTCGCCAGAACACCCGTTCGGGTGCGATCGCTACGCGCACACCGAATCGAACGGTAGCCGGGTCAGCTCGGGAAGCTGGTCGGGATCGCGGGTTCGCCGGCGGAGAGCTTCAATCCCTCCCACGGCAGGCTGATCAGGCCGCGGGCCACCTGGTCCCGGCTGTCGGAGAGGGTCGGCAGGTCCGGCACCGGCTTGCCGTCGCGCACCAGCGGGACGAGCAACTCCCTGGCCTCGAAGCCGTTCGCCGACGGCGCCGGCCCGGCGGCCGGATAGACGATCTCCTCGACGATCGTCCCGGTCGGCCGGGACAGCCGGATCGCCCGCTTGGTGCCGCCGCGCGACTCCTTGTGGCTGCTGCGCTTGGCGACCGGCACGCCCTCCACCTCGACCAGCTTGTAGACCATGCCCGCGGTCGGCGCACCCGAGCCGGTGACCAGCGAGGTGCCGACACCGTAGACGTCGACCGGCTCGGCCCGCAGCGCGGCGATCGCGTACTCGTCCAGGTCCCCGGACACCACGATCCGGGTCTTGGTCGCGCCGAGACCGTCGAGCTGATCGCGCACCTGCCTGGCCAGCACGCCGAGATCGCCGGAATCGATCCGGACACCACCGAGTTCGGGCCCCGCCACCTCGATGGCGGTGGCCACGCCGCGGGTGATGTCGTAGGTGTCGACCAGCAGCGTGGTGCCGATGCCGAGGGCGGCGACCTGACTGCGGAACGCCGCCGCCTCGTGTTCGCCGCTGCCGCCGGCCAGGCCGGTGTGCAGCAGCGTGAACGCGTGCGCGCTGGTGCCCGCGCCGGGCACGCCGTAGCGCCGCACCGCCTCCAGATTGGAGGTGGCGTCGAAGCCTGCCAGATACGCGGCCCGGGAGCTGTCCGGCGCGGCGAGTTCGTGCGTGCGGCGCGAGCCCATTTCGATCATCCGCCGCCCGCCCGCCGCGCTGACCATCCGCGCGGCCGCGGCCGCGATCGCGCTGTCGTGGTTGAGGATCGACAGGATCAGCGTTTCCAGCACGACGCATTCGGCAAAGGTGCCGCGCACCGAGAGGATGGGGGAGCCGGGGAAATACAGCTCACCTTCGGCGTAACCGTCGATCTCGCCGGTGAAGCGGTACGCGCGCAGCCAGTCCACGGTTTCGGTGGGCAGGAACCGTGCGATGACGGACAGTTCGGCCTCGCCGAAACGGAAGTGCTCCAGCGCGTCGAGCACCCGCGCGGTGCCCGCGACCACGCCGTAGCGGCGACCGTGCGGGAGCCGGCGCGCGAACACCTCGAAGGTGCAGCGGCGATGCGCCGACCCGTCGGCCAGCGCGGCCGCGAGCATGGTCAGTTCGTACTGGTCGGTCAGCAGCGCGGTGCTGGTGCCGCCATCGCGGATGTCCACGCAGCCACTGTAGACAGCCCGGCCGCGCATCATAGGTCGGTGCCCGGCCGCTGACCTGGAAAATGCGCGAATCCGGGCAGATCGGGGTGTTGCTCATTCGGAGTCGAGTCGTACCCTTGACGTTATGGCCTTGTGCAACATAGTCCGAGGCGGCGTCGTGGTGGACGCCGTGGACGCGACACTGTCGGCGGCACAGGCGACCCCGGAGGCGGTCGAATACACCGAGATCTTGGAGGCGGAAGATCGCCCGTGGGTCACTGTGGTCTGGGACGACCCGGTCAACCTCATGCACTATGTCGCCTACATCTTTCAAAAGCTTTTCGGCTACAGCAAAGCGAAGGCGACCGAGCTGATGCTCCTGGTGCACAACGAGGGCAAAGCGGTGGTTTCCTCCGGTTCCCGGGACAAGATGGAACACGATGTCCAACGGCTGCACGCCGCCGGTCTCTGGGCGACCATGCAGCGGGACGACTGACCAGGACGACTACCCTGACGCCGTGCGGAAGTGGAGCAGGAAGAACTCGCTGAGCGGTCTCAAACTGCGATCCGAGATGGACGCACGCGAGGCCAACGTGCTGCGGTCGCTGGTCGGTGCGGTGTCCGGATTGCTGACCGAACGAGCCGATGCCGCGCCGGAGGACGACCTCGCCGCGTTGACCGGCCTGCGCACGGGTAACACCGTCGCACCGGAGGATCCCCGGTTGCGCCGGCTGCTGCCGGATTTCCATCGGCCCGAGCCTGGTTCGCCCGACGCCGACCGCGCCGACCTGAACAGCGCCCTGCGCGGCCTGCACGAGCCGGAGATCATCGACGCCAAGCTGGCCGCGGGTTCGGTGATCCTGGAAACGCTGCCCAGCGCGGGCGGCAAGATCGTGCTGACCCCCGAGCAGGCCGACGCGTGGCTGACCGCGCTGACCGATGTCCGGCTGGCCCTGGGCACGGTGCTCGGCATCGACGCGGACACCCCCGATCACCTGAGCCCCGACGATCCGCGCGCGCCGCACCTGGACGTCTACCACTGGCTCACCTGGATGCAGGACTCGTTGCTGCAGGCGCTCGCGCCCTGAGTCCGCCCCACCCCCGAGCAGGAGCCGACGTATGAATGCGCAAGCGGGCAAACGGAATTCGCTGACCGACGTGGCGGGCCTGCTCGTCGGGCAGCAGCACGTCATCGACGCGGACGCCACCCTCGGCACGGGCGCCGCGACCGGCACCACCGTCGTCTACGCGCCGAACGGCGCGGTCGCCGCCGTCGATGTGCGCGGTGCCGGGCCGGGTACCCGCGAGACCGATCTGCTCGATCCGGCCAACACGGTCCGCCAGGCCAATGCGATCCTGCTCAGCGGCGGCAGCGCCTACGGGCTCGCCGCCGCCGACGGTGTGATGCGCTGGCTGGAGGAGCAGGGCCAGGGCATTCCGATGGATCCGACCGACGCGAGCCGGGTGGTCCCGATCGTGCCGGGTGCGGTGATCTTCGATCTTCCGGTGGGCGCGTGGGGCATTCGGCCCACCGCCGACTTCGGCTACCGGGCCGCGGCGGCCGCGGCGCTCGAATTCGAGCGGGGCACGGTGGGCGCGGGCGTCGGTGCGCGGGCCGGTTCGATCAAGGGCGGCATCGGCACCGCGAGTGTGGTGATCGGCGGTGGCGCCGCGGCGGGGGCGACGGTGTCGGCGCTCGTCGTCGCCAATTGCGCGGGCTCGGTGATCGATCCGCGCACCGGGCTGCCGTGGGGCGTGGGTACCGACGGCCCGGAGTTCTTCGGCCTGCGGCCCGGCACGGCCGAGGAGGTCGCGCGGGCGAACGCACTGCCGGGCAAGCGGATGGCGCTCAACACGACCATCGGCGTGGTGGCCACCGACGCACCCCTGGGTCCCACCGCCTGCAAGCGCCTGGCCGTGGTCGCGCACGACGGACTGGCCCGTGCGGTCCGGCCCGCGCACTCGCCGTTCGACGGCGACACGCTCTTCGCGCTGGCCACCGGTACCTGGGTGCCGCCGGAGGGCATCGCGCTGCCGCCCGCGTTCCCGCCGGACGTACAGCTCATCGACCAGCTCGGCACCGCCGCCGCGCTGTGCGTGGAGCGGGCCATCGTCGACGCCATTCTGTGTGCGACCTCGGTCGCGGGCGTGCCCGCGTATCGCGATCTCTTCCCGCCCGCGCGCTGATTCCGCGCACCCCGGACACGCCGGGCCCGAGCGGGCGAACCGACCGGCCGACCGGTCGCGGGGAATAGCCGAATATTGTGACTGGTTGTCGACTGCGATGGGTCGGCACAGCGGAAAGGTTTGACTCGTGCTGGTGATCAGGGCCGACCTCGTAGCGGCGATGGTGGCGCACGCGCGCGCCGACCACCCCGACGAGGCCTGCGGCGTCATCGCCGGACCGGAGGGCTCGGACCGGCCGGAGCGGTTCGTCGCCATGATCAACGCCGAGCGTTCGCCGACCTTCTACCGTTTCGATTCCGGCGAGCAGCTGCGCGTCTGGCGCGCCATGGACGACGCCGACGAGACGCCGGTGGTGATCTACCACTCGCACACCGCCACCGAGGCCTATCCGAGCCGCACCGACGTGTCCTACGCGTCCGAGCCCTACGCCCACTATGTGCTGATCTCCACCCGTGATCCGGAACAGCACGAGCTGCGCAGCTACCGCATCGTCGACGGCGAGGTCACCGAGGAACCGGTGCGCATCGTCGACGCCTACGAATCCGTCTGAACCGATGCCTGTTCGTGAAACCGAGGAGTTCTCATGCCGGTAACCGTGTCCATCCCGACCATCATGCGTGGCCTCACCGGAGGCGAGAAGCGCGTGCAGGCGCAGGGCGCGACTCTGTCCGCGCTGATCGATGACCTCGAGGCGAACCATCCCGGGCTCGCCGAGCGGCTGCTCAAGGACGGCAAGCTGAACCGCTACGTCAACATCTACGTCGACGACGAGGACGTGCGTTTCGCGGGCGGCCTCGCGGCCGAGGTGCCCGCCGACGCGAGCGTGACGATCCTGCCTGCCGTCGCCGGAGGCTGACCGACACCGTGGCGCGCTACGAATCGCTGATCGCGACGCTCGGCAACACCCCGCTGGTCGGGCTGCGCACCCTGTCCCCGCAGTGGGACGGGGAGCACCACGTGCGGCTGTGGGCCAAGCTGGAAGACCGCAATCCCACCGGTTCCATCAAGGACCGGCCCGCCCTGCGGATGATCGAACAGGCCGAACGGGACGGACTGTTGCGGCCCGGCTGCACCATCCTGGAACCCACCAGCGGCAACACCGGCATCTCCCTGGCTATGGCCGCCAAGCTCAAGGGCTATCAGCTGGTCTGTGTGCTGCCGGAGAACACCTCGGTGGAGCGGCGGCAGCTGCTCACCATGTTCGGCGCGCAGATCATCGACTCCCCGGCCGCCGGCGGTTCGAATCAGGCGGTGGCGCGGGCCAAGCAGATCGCGGCCGAGCACCCCGACTGGGTGATGCTCTACCAGTACGGCAACCCGGCCAACGCGCTGGCGCACTACGAGACCACCGGTCCGGAGATCCTGGCCGACCTGCCCGAGATCACCCACTTCGTCGCGGGCCTCGGCACCACGGGCACGCTCATGGGCACCGGCCGATTCCTGCGCGAGAAGGTGCCGGGCATCGAGATCGTCGCCGCCGAGCCGCGCTACGGCGAACTGGTCTACGGGTTGCGCAACATCGATGAGGGCTTCATCCCCGAGCTGTACGACGAATCGGTGCTGACCACCCGCTTCTCGGTGGGGCCGTTCGACGCGGTGAAACGCACCCGCGAACTGGTCTCGGAGGAAGGCATTTTCGCGGGCATCTCGACCGGTGCGATCCTGCACGCCGCGCTCGGGGTCGCCCGGAAGGCGGCGAAGGCGGGCGCCCGCGCCGATATCGCGTTCGTGGTGGCCGACGGCGGCTGGAAGTACCTGTCGACCGGCGCGTACGACGGCACGCTGGAAGAGGCCGAGGAACGCCTCGACGGACAGCTCTGGGCCTGAGCCTTTCCCACGGTAGCGCGCGGCGCCGGTCGGTACCCTCGAAGGGGCGGGCCGTCGCCCGCGTCCCGAGGAGGTGCCGATGACCGGCGTCGGTTCGTCGTTCGATCCGGATCGGATAGCGCGGATCCGCGCGCAACCGGCCAAGCCGGGTGCCGCGGCTGGGGCGCCGGGCGCGCCTGCGAAATCCACCGATTTCGCGGTGCTGCGGCAGCTGTGGTTGCGCGCCGGGGTGCTGATCGCCGGATTCGTCGCGCTGCTGTACGGCATCGAGGGCGTCGACACCCTCGACAACAACCAGCTCGACAATGCCGGAATCCATCCTCGCGACGCCGACGGGCTGTGGGGGATCGTGTTCGCGCCGCTGCTGCACAATGGCTGGCCGCATCTGGTCGGCAACACCCTGCCGGTGCTCCTGCTCGGATTCCTGGCGTTGTGCGCGGGCATCGGGCGCGGCCTGGTCGCCACCGCGATCATCTGGATCGTGGCCGGCCTCGGCACCTGGCTGACCGGCGCCACCGGCTCCGTGCACCTGGGCGCGTCGGTTCTGGTGTTCGGCTGGTTGACATTCTTGATCTCGCGCGGCTGGTTCGCCCGCAACGTCGGGCAAATCGTGCTCGGGCTGGTCGTGCTGGCGTTCTACGGGTCGCTGCTGTGGGGGGTATTGCCCGGTCAGCCCGGAATCTCTTGGCAGGGCCATCTTTTCGGGGCGGTGGGTGGATTGCTCGCCGGCTGGGTACTCTCTGGTGATGCACGTCGAAGTCGTCGCGGGGATCAGCAGGGAATCATTGCGTCGCCACGGTGAGCGTGCGGCCCTTCGAGAAATGTGGGGGATAGTTTCTTGAGCGCAGAATCGTCGTGGCAGCATGGGGGAATGCGCCTAACCGTCCTCGGGTGCTCGGGCAGTGTGTCCGGCCCGGACTCCCCAGCGTCGGGGTATTTGCTGACCGGCCCGGATATGCGGCCGGTGGTGATCGATTTCGGACCCGGCGTGCTCGGCGCGTTGCAGCGCTACGCCGACCCCGGTGAGGTCGACATCTTTCTCACCCATCTGCATGCCGATCACTGCCTGGATCTGCCCGGGCTGCTGGTCTGGCGGCGCTACCACCCCACACCCCCGGTCGGCCGGGCCATCGTGCGCGGACCGTCGGACAGCGCGCTGCGGATCGGCAACGCCTCGGCCGAGGTCGGCGGCGAATGCGACGACTGGTCCGACGTGATCGACCACCGCCCGTGGAACGTCGAGGAGACAGTGGAATTCGGGCCGGGCCACACGGTGTCGGCGTTCCGGATGTTCCATCCGCCGGAGTCCTACGGTCTGCGGATCGTCACCGCCGCCGGGCGCACGTTCGTCTACACCGGCGACACCGCGATGTGCGAGTCGGTGCGTGAACTCGCACGCGGCGCCGACATCCTGATGGCCGAGGCGTCCTGGACCCACGATCCCGCGAATCGGCCACCCGGCATTCATCTTTCGGGCACCGAGGCCGGACAGATCGCGGCCGAGGCCGGCGTGAAAGAGTTGCTGCTCACCCATATCCCGCCGTGGACCTCGCGGGAAGACGTGATCGCGGAAGCCAAGGCGCAGTTCACCGGACCGGTGCACGCGGTCGCGCCGGGCGAGACCTTCGATATCTGAGCTCACCCGCCCCGCCGGCTCCACCCCCCACCCTTTAGGCTGTCCGCGTGTCTAGACGAGCCGATGGCAGGGCGGACGACGAACTCCGCGAGGTACGGATCACCCGGGGGTTCACCACCCATCCGGCGGGCTCGGTGCTGGTGGAGTTCGGGCAGACGCGGGTGATGTGCACGGCCAGCGTCACCGAGGGGGTGCCGCCGTGGCGGCGGGACTCCGGACTCGGTTGGCTCACCGCCGAATACGCGATGCTGCCCGCGGCGACGCACACCCGCAGCGGCCGTGAATCGGTGAAGGGCCGCGTCGGTGGCCGCACCCAGGAGATCAGCCGGTTGGTCGGCCGTTCGCTGCGGGCGTGCATCGACCTGGCCGCGATCGGCGAGAACACCATCGCGATCGACTGCGACGTGCTCCAAGCCGACGGCGGCACCAGGACCGCCGCGATCACCGGCGCGTACGTCGCGCTGTCCGACGCGGTCACCTACCTGGGGGCCGCGGGCGGTCTGGCCGACCCGCAGCCGATCTCCTGCGCGATCGCCGCCGTGAGCGTCGGCGTGGTGGACGGCCGGGTGCGACTCGACCTGCCCTACGAAGAGGATTCGCGCGCCGAGGTCGACATGAACGTGGTCGCCACCGACACCGGGACCCTGGTCGAGATCCAGGGCACCGGCGAGGGCGCCACCTTCCCGCGGTCCACCCTGGACAAGCTGCTCGACTCCGCGCTCGCCGGTTGCGAGCAACTGTTCGCCATTCAGAAAGAGGCGCTGGCCCTGCCGTATCCCGGTGTGCTGCCGGAGCCGTCCGAGTCGAAGAAGAAGTAATGACGCGTCGCGTGCTGGTCGCAAGCCGTAATGCCAAGAAGCTGAACGAACTGCGCCGCATCCTCGCCGAGGCGGGGATCGCGGGCATCGAGATCGTCGGGCTCGACGACGTCCCCGCCTACGACGAGGCGCCCGAGACCGGCGCGACGTTCGAGGAGAACGCGCTTGCCAAGGCGCGCGACGGGGCCGCGGCCACCGGATTGGCTTGTGTCGCAGACGATTCCGGGATCGAGGTGGACGCGCTCAACGGCATGCCCGGCGTGCTCTCGGCGCGCTGGGCGGGCAAGCACGGCGACGACGCGGCCAACAACGCGCTGCTGCTGGCGCAGCTCGGTGATGTGCCGGACGAGCGTCGCGGCGCCCGGTTCGTCTCCACCTGTGCGCTGGTCGTGCCGGACGGCGCGGAACTCGTGGTGCGTGGCGAATGGCCGGGCACGGTCGGCCGGAAACCGCTGGGCGAGGGCGGTTTCGGCTACGACCCGCTGTTCTTCCCGGACGGTGGCGACCTCTCCGCGGCGCAGTTGACGCCCGCGCAGAAGGACGCGGTGTCGCACCGCGGCCGCGCGCTGACCCAGTTGCTGCCCGCGCTCACCGAGCTCGCCGACTGAGCGTCAGACGCCGAAGTCCTGCTTGACCTTCTTCGCGTTGACGTGCTCGACGAAGAAGGACAGCAGCGGGATGGTGCCGGCGAGCAGGGTGCCGACGGTGCGCAGCACCGGCCAGCGCACCTTGACCGCGAGGTCGGCGGTGACCAGCAGGTAGACGAAGTACACCCAGCCGTGCACCACGGCGATCCAGCTCGGGGTGTGCACGTCGAAGCCGTACTTGGCGATCATCTCGCCGGTGAGCAGCAGCAGCCAGAGACCGGTGACCCAGGCCAGGGTGCGGTAGCGCAGCAGTGCGGCCCTGATCTTCTCGGTTTTGTCCGAGCCGGTGGCGGGCGCGGCTTCCTGCTCCTGCGGCGCTTTGCCGCCGCGCAGTGCGGTGGCCAGCGTGCCATCGGTCGTCGAGGCCACCGCGCGGTCGGCCGAGGCGGCGGTGCGGTCTGCGGCCGCGTTCGCGGTCGAGTCGCCGGCGGTCGCCTCGACGCTGTCCGGTGTCTGCGACAGGTGGGTCTCCTCAGCCGAGCCCGAACCGCCCTCGGTGAAATTCTCGCTGGTGGTCAACCGGCTTTCCTTTCGGTATCGCGGGCGCCCAGGCCCGCCTCGCGGACCTGATCATCGATGTCTCGAGCGTGCAATTCGGCCAGGTACCGGTTGTATTCGGCGAGCACCGGGTCCTCGTCGCGCACCGCCTGCGGCCGCTCCGGCAGGATGCCAGCCGGAATCTCGCGCGGCGCAACGGGTTTCGGGGTGGTCCTGGGGGCGTCGCCGGATTCGCCGTGTTCCTCGGCCTCCTGTTCCAGCCGGACGAACCGGAAGTAGGCGAACACCGCGAACGCCGCGAACAGCGGCCACTGCAACGCGTAGCCGAGATTCTGGCCGGTACCGCTGCTCGATTCGAACCGCTGCCACTGCCACCAGGCCAGCGCGAGGCAGCCCAGTGCGGCGACGATCACCAGCACGATGAGGGCCGGGCGATTGTGTGCCGAGCGGCGGGGTGAAGCGGACACGGCTACTACGGTACCCCGTCTACTACACGGTACGTAGGACAGGTTCGGCCAGGTGCCGTGCGCGGACTCGCCCACCGGCCGGTGGGCGAGCCGGTCGAGCTCAGAACTTGTAGGTGACGCCGGTCAGTCGCTCGGATTCGGTCCAGAGTTTCTGCCAGAGTTCCTTGTTCTTGGACAGCCGGGTGGACGGCGAGGATTCCACCGGGCCCTGCGTCTGGAAGAACCGGCGCGGGCCCCAGTAGACCTCGGGGTCGGCGTCGGGCATGGTGGCCGCGAACAGCGTCGAGTGCGCGGCCTTCTTCGGCGGGTGACCGATCAGCGCGACGAACGGTTTGATGATCCGGTCGATCGGCGTTTCGGTCCTGGCGAACAGCTCGGTGGCGGAAACCCCGGGATGCACCCCGTAGGAGCGTTTGCTCGAGCCGGATTCGGCGAGGCGGCGTTGCAGTTCCCGTGCGAACATCAGGTTCGACAGCTTGGCCTGCGCGTAGGCGAGGTTGCGCTGGTAGCGACGGTGCTCGTAGTTGAGGTCGTCGACCCACAGCTTCGGCGTCTGCTTGTGCGCGATGCTGGCCAGCGTGACGACCCGGTCGCCGATCCGGTCCAGCAGCAGGCCGGTCAGTGCGAAATGCCCGAGATGGTTGACGCCCCACTGGGTTTCGAAGCCGTCCTTGGTGCGCGAGAACGGCACGTTCATCAGTCCGGCGTTGTTGATCAGCACGTCGAACTCGCCCTGCTGCTCGGCGAACGCGCGCACCGAGGACAGGTCGGACAGGTCGAGTTCGGCGACGCGCACGTCGCCGGCGATGCCGTCGGCGACCTCCTTGGCCTTGGCCGCGTTGCGGCAGGCCATGACGACGGTCGCGCCTTTGCTCGCGAGGACTGCGGTGGTCACGGCGCCCAACCCGCCGTTCGCCCCGGTGATCACGAAGGTGCGCCCGGTCTGATCCGGGATTTCAGTAGGTTTCCACGCCATGAGCCAACCTTACTCTCGAGTAAGTTCCGAGGGAAGTGAATCGCCCGGATCGTACATCGAGTGTCTCAGACAGGAAGTGATCCCGGTCACTTTCCGGTCCAGGTTCAGTGTCCGCTAACAGGCATTGCAGTGGCAGCTAACGGGATTCAGCGACCGCTGCCGATCGGTTGCTGGAACGCGGCCGCCAGTACGGTACCGACCGTGTCGCCCCACACCTGCCAGGTGGCTTGGTCGAGCATCATCGAGCCGACGTCCGTGGTGTGCACGCCGGTAGGCACCGGCTTGCCCGCGAATCGGTCGGCCAGCCACAGCAGGGCGCGGGGCGCGGCGATCGGGTCGAGCGTCAGGTGCTCGCTGAAGTGGTCGCGGACGTATTCGACGCGCGCGTTCGGGTCCGCGGCGTAGTAGCCGACGAGTTCGTTGACCGGTCCCACCGGGATCAACCAGTCCGGGTTCGCCTGGTACATGAACATCGGCATGTCCGGGACGGCCTTGCCCATCTTGGTCTTGTCCAGCACCGCGGTCACCTTCGGATCGGTGAACGGATTCTTGGCGAGCATGCCGATGTTGTTCGCGAACGGGAAGAAGATCGACTGGTAGCTCGCGCAGAGCTGTTCCTTGGCGGCCATCGTCAGCTTGCCGAGGCCGTTCATGTTCTCGTCCAGGAAATCGCGCAGTTCCGGGTATTCGCGGGAGACACCGAGCGCGCCCGCGAAGATCAGTCCGGCCGACAGGTTGCCGTTGGCCATCTGCAATGCGGCCGACAGGTCGGCGGGAATGCCGCCTTCGGCCACGCCGACGACGTTGAGTTCGGGTGCGTAGCTCTGCTTCAGTTCGGCGGCGTGACCGGTGGCGATGGCGCCGCCGGAGTAGCCCATCAAGCCGACCCGGGTCGCGGTACCGGACAACTGCATCGGGTCGAAGTTCTCCGCCGCGCGGATGCCGTCGAGGGTGATGCGACCCGCCAAAGGTCCTGCGGCATAGGCGGAATCGGGCCCCTGATGGTCCGGCACGATCACGGCCCAGCCCTGCGCCAGGGCCGCCTGCACCTCCAGGAACTGGGCGGCGACCAGGACCGATCCGGTGATCGTGGCCGGGATGGAACCCATCTGCAACTGGTAGGACGGCATGCAGTAGTTGCCGGTGGAGTCCTCCGCGATCTGGTACGAGAACAGCGGCCGATCGGCCACGTAGCCGCGCGGCTTCAGCACGGTGGCCACCGCGGCGATGGGTTCGCCGCGGGTGTTGGTCGAGCGGTACGACAGCTGCCAGGCGTCCACGTTGACCGGGATCAGCGACAGATTCGCCACATGCACCTGCCGGGCTGCGATGAGCTGACCGGGCGCGAGATCGGCGAACCTGTCCGGGGCCGGGCGATAGAACGCGGGATCGAAGCCGGGCGGCATCGGCGGGATCGGGAACGGCAGGGCGGGCGCGACCGGGGGAGTGCCCGGTTCGGCGGCGACCTGCCCGGCAAGGGCGATCGGCAGCCCGGCCGCCAGCACGGCGAGGGCCGCGACCACCTTCATCGTGCGCGTGCGCGGAGTAACCACAGACCAACCTCTTTGTTGCTCGGAGCCATATGTGATCCCGATTGGTTTCAGAATGATGTCGAGTATGCACAGTCATGACCCGGATCACAACCACCGCGCGATGAGACCTTCCCCGCGCTGGTCACCGCTGGTCCGGTGCGGGCTCGGATACGGTGGCAGGGTGACCATCGTGGGTAGGCAGTACGGCGGACGCGCCGTCACGGAGCGCAAGGCGGAACGGCGTCAGCGCTTCCTCGACGCGGCGACGCGGATCTTCGCCGAACGCGGCTATGCGAACTGCTCGCTGGCCGACGTCTGCACCGCGGCGGCACTGTCCAAGCGGCAGTTCTACGAGGAGTTCCAGACCCGGGAAGACGTGCTGGTCGCCGCCTACGACCGGATTCAGGACGAGGCCGCCGTGGCGTTGCTCCCGGCGCTGGCCGAACTCGATCCGGGCGCCGATATGGCCGCCGCGATGAACGCGGTGGTCTCGGCCTACCTGGGTTCGATCGGTTCCGACCCGTACCGCGCCAAGGTCGCCTTCATCGAGGTGGTCGGCGTCAGCGACCGGATGGAGCGGCACCGCCGGGAGCGGCGGCACGCGTGGGCCGAGTTGCTCGCGGCCGCTGTCGTGCCGCGGGTGGCCCCCGGTGCCCGCATTCGCGGCGGGACCGCTTGGGGCGCAAGCGCGCTCATCGGCGCGATCAACGGTTTGGCGCACGAGTGGGTGCTCGCCGACCCGCGCCCCCCGGTGGGCGAACTGGTGGACGTGCTGGTGCCGATGGCGCTGGCCATGCTGGAAGCGCCGGATCAGCGCACCGCGTAGTCCGCGAGTGACGGCGTGAGCGTGTCGAACGCGATGCCGATGTATTCGATGAGTGCCGCGGCGATGTCGTCGTTGGACTCCCCGGCGAGGGTGCGCCGCATGGTCTCGTCGAACAGCACCCGGTGCACCCCGCCCAGCTGGGCCGCCGCCACCCGGGGCGTGATATCCGTTGCGGCCGCACCGGTTTCGGCCGCCAGGGTGTCGGCGAGCGCCTGCTGTCGGTCGTCGTGGAATTCGCGGAGCCGGGCGAGCAGCGCCGGGCTGTCGGCGATCATGCCGGCGAACTCGGGGCCGGAGAAGCCTGCCACCGGGTCCTGTTCGATCGCCGCCGTCAGATAGGCGGCGCGCAAGGCCGCCAGTGCGGATTGGCCCGGCTCGCGCTCGCGGACGACGCGGGCGAGTTGGTCGACGAACACGTCGCGCAGATCGAGGGCGAGGTCCTCCTTGCGCGGGAAGTAGTTGGTGACCGTCATCTTGGCGACCTGTGCGGCGGCCGCGACGTCGGCGATCGTGACCTTGTCGAAGCCGTGCTCGAGGAACAGCCTGGTCGCCTGATCGGAGATGTTCTCCCTGGTCTGCAGCTTTTTCCGGTCTCGGAGGCCCATCTGCTCTGTGGTCATGCAGACACCATAACTGATATCGACCAAAATTTATGCTTGACATATTTTTAGGTCTATTCTAAGTTTGTCCTCGTCAACGAGAACGAAGGAGCACCACCGCTTTGAACCACGGACTTGTCGTAGTGACCCCGGCCCGTACCAGCACCACCATCGACCGAAAGGGAACAGCCACCATGGCCGACAAGACCACCGCGCAGACCACCATCGACGCCGTCCTCCGTCGCTTCGCGCCGACCGAAGCGGTTCCGGCCAAGGCGCGAAAGAGGAAGCACGCCAACGGGTTCCCCGGCGCGGCGCGCCTCGACCGCACGGGCGGACAGCCACGGCACCAGAGCGCCTTCCGGGCGGCCCCGCAGCGTCCGCAGCGTATTCCCGGTCGCGGCTGAGCGTCCGCAGCACCGCCGGCCAGACCCGTCCGGCCGGGTGAACGCCGGGATCGAGTCCTCCTCCCGGGAAGTCTCGACTCGATCCCGGCGTTCGCATTGAGGCGGAACGCTCCGCCGACCAGGCACCGCTCCCTCGGAAGGACCCACCGTGACCATGTACTGCACCGCTCGCCCCGCTCCGTTCGGCGGCACCGTCTCCGAGGATCCGATCAAGGACTACCTGCGGCTCATCGGCCGCACCCCGCTGCTCACCGCGACGCAGGAGGTCGAGCTGGCCACCCGTATCGAGGCGGGCGTGCAGGCCGCGCAGCGCCTGGCCGAGCAGGGCGAACTCGACGTCGCGGAACGCCGCATGTTGCAGCGCCGGGTGGCCGAGGGGCAGCGGGCCAAAGACCACATGGTCGAGGCGAATCTGCGCCTGGTTGTGTCCATCGCCAAGCGCTACCCGCTGCCCACCGGGATGTCCCTGCTCGATCTGGTGCAGGAGGGCACCCTCGGCATGATGCGCGCGGTGGAGAAGTTCGATCACCATCGCGGGCTCAAGTTCTCCACCTACGCGACCTGGTGGATCAAGCAGGGCATCGGCCGGGCGCTGGCCGACCAGGGCCGCACGATCCGGATTCCGGTGCACGTCGTCGAGGTGCTCAACCGGGTGACGCGGGCCCAGCGCGCGCTGACCCAGCAGCTCGGGCGCGCCGCCACCGCAGCCGAAATCGCGGCCGAGCTGGACCTGACCGAGGACAAGGTGCGCGAGGTGCTCGACCATGCGCGCGAGCCGATTTCGCTGCACACCCCGCTGGGCGACGACGCGGGCGAGTTCGGCGAGCTCATCGCGGACACCGCGCCGGACCCGGCCGATGTGGCGTTGGCCACGTCGGTCCGCGGACACCTCGACAAAGTGCTCGCCGGGCTGGCCGGGCGTGAAGCCGAGGTGCTCGCCCTGCGTTTCGGCCTGGACGGCGGCGATCCGAAGTCGCTCGACGAGATCGGCAAGGTCTACGGGGTCTCCCGCGAGCGGGCCCGGCAGATCGAGGCGAAGGGCCTGGCCAAGCTGCGGCAGGCGACCCGGGCGCGGGCGCTGGAGGGATTGCTCGGCTGAGCCCCGGCCCGCCCGGCGGCGCGAGTTCGCCGGGCGTCGCTGCCGTGTCGCTGGACGGACAGTGGCGGCGTCTCGCCCCATACTGAGGCAATGACCGGTGCAGTCGCTGTCGCCGAGAAAACCCCCGAGCCGATGAGCCGGGCGAAGATCAACCTCGTGTTCGCCACGATTGTGCTCGGCATGCTGCTGGCGGCACTGGATCAGACGATCGTCTCGACGGCGCTGCCGACGATCGTCGCCGACCTCGGCGAAGCCGGGCACATGGCCTGGGTGGTGACGGCCTATCTGCTCGCCGAGGCGGTGGCGACGGCGCTGGCAGGCAAGCTCGGCGACCTCTTCGGACGCAAGCTGATCTTCCAGCTCAGTGCGCTGATCTTCATCGCAGGCTCGATGATCGCGGGCCTGGCCAACGGGATGACCATGCTGATCGTGGCCCGCGGAATCCAGGGCTTCGGCGGCGGCGGGCTGATGGTCACCGCGATGGCGCTGATCGCCGACACCATCCCGCTGCGCCAGCGCGGCAAATATCAGGGCGCGCTGGGCGCGGTGTTCGGCGTCACCACGGTGATCGGCCCGACCCTCGGCGGGTTGTTCACCGACCACGCGAGCTGGCGCTGGTGCTTCTACGTCAACGTGCCGGTCGCGATCATCATGATCGCGATGTCGGCGCGCACCATTCCGCGGGTGCGCGCCGCCGTCAAGCCGATCATCGACTACGCGGGCATCGGCCTGGTCGCCGTGGCGGTTTCCACGTTGATCCTCGGCTTGGAGTGGGGCGGGCAGGAGTACCCGTGGGGCTCGCCGACCATCCTCGGCCTGTTCGTCGCCTCGGCGGTGCTGTTCGCGGCGTTCGTGGCCGTGGAGCTGCGCGCGAAGGAACCGATGCTGCCCATGGGGTTGTTCCGCAGCCGGGTCTTCACCGTGTGCTCGATCCTGAGTTTCATCTGCGGCTTCGCCATGCTCGGCTCGATCACCTATCTGCCCGCGTATCTGCAATACGTGGACGGGGTTTCGGCCACCATGTCCGGCGTGCGCTCGTTGCCGCTGGTGGCCGGCCTGCTGGTGACCTCGATCCTGTCCGGGCAGGTGGTCGGCAAGACCGGGCACTATCGGTACTTCCCGATCGTCGGCACGCTGGTGATGGCGCTCGGGCTGTATCTGATGTCGACCATGGGCCGCGACACCGGCATCTGGGAAGAGTCGCTGTACATGATGGTGCTGGGCCTGGGCATCGGCCTGACCATGCAGGTGCTCACCATCGTCGTGCAGAACACCGTCCCGTACGCCCAGCTCGGCACCGCCACCTCCGGCGTCACCTTCTTCCGCACCCTCGGAAGTACCTTCGGCACAGCCATTTTCGGCACCCTGTACAGCAACGAGATCGGCCCGAATCTGCGCGCGGCGCTGCTCGAGGCCAAGGTGGTCCCGCCCGAGGTGGCCGCGAATCCGCAGTCGCTGCAAGCGGTTCCGGAAGACGTGGCGGCGCCGATCATCGATGCCTACGCCGACACCATCGATCACGTCTTCGTCTGGGTGGTGCCGGTCGCGCTGGTCGGTTTCGTCGTCGCCTGGTTCCTCAAAGAGGTGCCGCTGCGCGACAGCGCCCGGGTGAGCGCGGGCGATGTGGGCGAAGGTTTTTCGGTGCCGGATTCGGCCGATCGCGTGGTGCAGCTGGAACGCGCGATCGCGGGCACCATGCGCAAGGACGACGACCGGCCGATCGGGCCGCGGATTCTCGCGGACGCGGGCAGCACGCTGAGTCGCGGCGAGGCGTGGGCGCTCGGCCAGGTCTACCTGCGCGATCGTGCCGGGGGCGCGGCCACGCTGGACGCGATCGCGCGGGCGCACAAACTACCCGACGACGTGCTCGAGCCGATCTATCGAAAGGTGGCCGAGCGCGGCTATCTGGTGGACGACGGTCGCGAACTGCGGTTGACCGAGAACGGACAGGCCGAGCTGAACCGCCTCAAAGCGGCTTGGCGTCGCTGGCTCGACACCCGGCTGGTCGACTGGAACAACGACGACCCCGCCGATCGCGCGCTGTTCGACCAGGCGTTGGACAACCTCGCGGGCAAGCTGCTCGAGCAGGAGGCGGCCGAGCACGAGCACACGCGCGCCTGAACACCGTCGAATTCGAGGGTGACAGCCCCTTGCCGGGCTAATGCTCGTACACGTATATTCGTAGACGAGTAAGGAGGTGCGATGGCCACGAAGCGCAAGGTGAACAACCTGCTCGCGCTCGCGGTGCTCTCGGTGATGATGGAGCGGCCGATGCACCGCTACGAGATCGCGCAGACCCTGCGGGAGCACGGCAAAGACCAGGACATGGCGATCAAGTGGGGCTCGCTCTACACGGTCGTGCAGAGCCTGGAAAAGGCCGGCTTCCTGGAGATCGTCGGCAGCGAGCGCGACGGCGCGCGACCGGAACGGGTGATCTACCGCATCACCGAGCCGGGCCGCACCGAACTCACGGACTGGACCAGGGAATTGGTCGCCGAGCCGGAGCCCGAGCAGCACCGGTTCGTCGCCGGCCTCTCCGTGCTCTCGGTGCTGCCCCCCGACGAGGTCGTCGAGTTGCTCGGGAAACGCATCGAAGCGCTCGATCACGCCATCGCTGCCGTGCGCGGCGAACTCGACAAGCTCGCGACGAGCAAGCTGCCCCGGCTGTTCACCATCGAGACCGAATACGGCGTCGCGATGCTGGAAGCCGAAGTCGCGTGGGCGCGTTCGTTCCGCGACGAGATCCGGAGCGGCACCTTCGACGGCGTGGACTGGTGGCGGCAGATCCACGCGGGCGGCTTC
Source organism: Nocardia brasiliensis NBRC 14402 (assembly GCF_000308475.2). Taxonomy (GTDB): domain Bacteria; phylum Actinomycetota; class Actinomycetes; order Mycobacteriales; family Mycobacteriaceae; genus Nocardia; species Nocardia brasiliensis. The sequence goes on from NZ_BAFT02000081.1 coordinate 45,292, forward strand.
TCCGCCGCCGACACCATCGCCGCAGTGAAGGAGAAGCTGGACTGGCAGATCTGATTCCGAGACCGAGCTCGGCGGGGTGCGGCAACACCGCCGCCGAGCCCGATTGAACAGTCTCGAACCGCGCTCGCATGCGCGCACCCGGCTACAAGGCTGGCAACCACAGGATAACCGGGTGCGTGGTGCACGGGTCGGTTCGGGGATTCGACAATCCGCGACACAATCCTGGAGACACCCATGTCCGAAACACGAACCGCACTGGTCATCGGCGGCGGCATCGCCGGACCGGTCACCGCGACCGCGCTGCGCAAGGCCGGCATCGACGCCCGCGTCTACGAGGCCTATCCCGGCCCGTCCTACAACATCGGCAGCGGCCTCGCGCTCGCACCGAACGGCATTGCCGCACTGGACATCATCGGTGCGGGCGAGGCCGTCCGCGCCATCGCCTACCCCGTGACCGGGCAGAGCCTCTCGGTCGGCGGCAAGCTCTACACCGTGCCGGGGATTCCCGGTATGGCGTTGCACGTGGTTGACCGCAGCGAGTTGCACCGCGTGCTGCACGATCACGCGGTCGAAGCGGGCGTTCCGTTCGAATACAACAAACGTCTGGTCGACGTGGTCGAGAACGAGTCCGGCATCACGGCCCGCTTCACCGACGGCAGCACCGCCACCGCCGATGTGCTGATCGGCGCGGACGGCATCCGCTCGACGGTGCGCGGGTTGATCGATCCGAACGCGCCCGGGCCGGACTACACCGGCATGCTCGGGTTCGGCGCGATCACCGAGTGCAGCGCCGACATCGCACCCGACACGATGACCTTCGCGTTCGGCAAGCGGGCCTACTACCTGTACGGAAAGACACCGGACGGTCGTGTGATGTGGGGCGTCAATCTGCCGAGCAAGCAGTACATGTCGCTCACCGAGGCACGTGCGCTGCCTGCGGCGCACTGGCTGGGCATCCTGCGCGACGTCTACGGCGACGACACGCCCGGCGGTGAACTCGCGCGCAACACGACCGAGGAACAGTTGGAGATCACCGGGGCGCTGCACATCATGCCGCCGGTGCCGCACTGGTCGCGGGGTCGCATGGTGCTGGTCGGCGATTCGGTGCACGCGCCGTCCAACAGCTCGGGGCAGGGCGCGTCGCTGGCCATCGAGAGCGCGGTGCAGCTGGCTCGTTGCCTGCGTGACTTGCCAACGCCCAGAGCCGCTTTCGTCGCGTACGAGGAATTGCGCCGGGAGCGCGTCGAGCGGATCACGGCCGCCGCGGCGAAGATCAACCACAGCAAGACGCCGGGGCCGGTGGGGCGCAAGATCATGAACCTGCTCATGCCGATCATGGTCAAGACCGTGATGAACCCGGAGAAGACCCAGGGCCTGAACTTCCGGTACCGGATCGACTGGGACGCGCCGGTGCCGCGGGAACTCGCCCCCGCGGCCTGATCGGTTCGAACCGCGCGGGCTGATGGTCCGTACCCTGGGAAGCCACCGAAACGACCCTGGGGGACCTGTGCAACCTGACCATCAGCCCGCATTACACCTGGCCGGCCTGTGTAAACGCTTCGGCGGTCCCTGGGTGGTCGACAACGTGAGTCTCGTGGTGCCGCCCGGTTCGTTCTTCGGCCTGGTCGGCCCCAACGGGGCGGGCAAGACGACGACGCTGTCGATGGCCTGCGGGCTGTTGCGGCCCGACGGCGGGCGGGCCGAGATCTTCGGGGCCGACGTCTGGGGCGACCCGGTGCGGGCGAAAACCCTGGCCGGTGTGCTGCCGGACGGGCTCGCGCTGCCCGAACGGCTCACCGGGCGCGAATTGCTCACCTACACCGGCCTTTTGCGCGGCATGCCGGAGCGCATTGTCGCCGAGCGCGCCGACGAACTGCTCTCGGTGTTCGAATTGACCGGCGCCGAAGGCACTCTCGTCGTCGACTACTCCGCGGGCATGCGCAAGAAGATCGGGCTGGCCACCGCGCTGCTGCACGGACCGAAACTCCTGGTGCTCGACGAGCCGTTCGAAGCGGTGGATCCGGTGTCGGCGAGCACGATTCGCACGATCCTGCAACGCTTCGTCGGGGCGGGCGGCTCGGTGGTGCTGTCGAGTCATGTGATGGCGCTGGTGGAGAACATGTGTGACCGCGTCGCGGTGATCACCGGGGGACGGGTGGTCGCCGCGGGCACGCTGGACGAGGTGCGCGGCCAGAATACGCTGGAAGAGACCTTTGTTCGGCTGGTCGGCGGCCGGGTCGGGGGAGGGGACGGGCTGTCGTGGCTGGCGTCCTGATCCGGCTGCGGCTGCTGCTCACCAAGCGTTCGCTGAGCAACGGCTGGCAGGGTGTCACCTTCGTCATCGGCATCGTGATCGGGCTCTGCTTCGCGATCATCACCGCGGCCCTGATCGGATTCGCGGTCCGCGATGGCGAGATCGAACGCGGGATAACCATCGCGGCAACGCTTTTCGGAATATGGACGCTCGGGTGGCTGTGCGGGCCGGTGCTGTTCGGCAGCAGCGACGAGACGGTGCAACCGGAGCACCTGCGCCTGCTGCCACTCAGTCATCGGCAGCTGGCCACCGGCTTGCTCGCCGCCGCGTTCGCCGGGCCCGCGCCGGTGCTGAACCTCGTCGCGTTCGGCGGCCTCGTGCTGCTCGCGGCCCGTTCGGGAGCTGCGGCGACGGTGGTCGCGGTGTTCGGGGTAGTGCTGCAGCTCGTGTTCGTCGTGCTGCTGTCCCGGGTGGTGCTCGCCTGGGTCGGGGCCGCGATGCGGTCCCGGCGCGGTAAAGACCTCGGCGTGCTCGTCGCGGGGCTGCTCGGGCTGGCCTACTACCCGATGAGCTGGCTGCTGTCCCATGTCGGTGCGCTGCGCGACGTGCCGCCCGCGGTGGCCGACACGGTGCGCCTGCTTCCGTCGGGCTGGGCCGCCGTCGCGGTCGAGGGTGCGGCCCAAGGGAATTGGGTGCTCGCCGTGCTGCCGTTGCTCGGCCTCGTACTGGTCTCGCTCGGCCTGTGGCAGGCGTGGTCGGTGCTGCTCGCGCGGCGGCTCGCCGCGCCGATGAACTCGGTCGCCGGGTCGGCGGGCGGCGGGCTGCTCGGCCGGGTTCGTCAGGGCGGACCCGTCGGCGCGGTGCTCGTGAAGGAACTGCGCGCCTGGTCCCGCGACAGTCGGCGGCGCGCCACGCTGCTGCCGGTGCTGGTGGTCGGCGTCCTGATGCCGGTGTTTCCCGCGGTGCAGGGCAGCGGTGCCGGCGGCGTACCGTTCGCCGGCGTCACCTCGGCCGCGTTCGCCGCGCTGGCCGGCGCCAACCTCTACGGCTACGACGGCACCGCGCTGTGGCAGACCCTGATCACGCCCGGCGCGGTGCGGGCCGACGTGCGCGGCAGGTTGCTCGCGCTGCTCGTCGTGATCGGCGTGCCCACGTTGCTGCTGGCCCTCGTCCTGCCGGGCGCCCTCGGACGTTGGGGCGTCTATCCGTGGGTGCTGTCGCTGTACGCGGCCGCGCTCGGTGTCGGCGTCTGCTCGGCCCTCGTCCTGTCCGTGCTCGCGCCGTATCCGCTGCCGCCCCGGACGGGTAACCCGTTCTCCGGCTCGGGCAATCCCGGTTGCGCCAAGATGCTCGTCCAAATGGCCATGATCTTCGGCCAGTTCGTCGCACTGCTGCCGGTGCTGGCCGTCCTGGTCATCGGGTATCTGACCGAGTGGAAACCGGTGGAATGGCTGGCGGTCCCCGTCGGCATCGCGACCGGCCTGGCCGCGATCTTCTTCGGCGCCCGTATCGCCGAGCAGCGCCTGACCACCCGCGGTCCTGAGCTGCTCACCACGCTCCGCCCCCGCTGACGCGCCACTTCTGTGTCCCCGCACGCTCGGGCGGGACAATGCGGCGCACATCGGCCCGGCAATAGACTGGCCGGGTGAGCGATAGGGATCCCGATGGCAACCTGGATCTGAATCAGCTCCGCACGTTCCTCGCGGTGCATCGGGCGGGTTCGATCACCGCGGGCGCGCGGCTGGTGGGGTTGTCGCAGCCGACCGTGACAGCGCAGTTGCAGGCGCTGGAGAAGCGGCTGGGTCAGCAGCTGTTCGAGCGTTTACCGCGGGGTGTCGCGCCGACCGCGGCGGCCGCCGAACTGGCCGCGCGCATCGCCGAGCCGATGGACGCGCTGACGGCCGCCGCCGGGCCCGCCGATCCCGCGGCATCCGTGCCGCAGCCCCCGGTCCGGCTGGCCGGACCGGCGGAAATGCTTGCGGTGCAGGCTCTTCCGACGTTGGCGCCGCTGGTCCAGCGCGGTGTCCGGCTGACCGTGACCGCCGGACTCTCCGAGGAGCTGCTGACGGGACTACGGGCCGGGCACCACGACCTGGTGGTCTCGACGGTCCGCCCGCGGGGGCGCACCGTCCTCGCCGAACCGTTGATCGACGAGGAATTCCTCCTGGTCGCCGCCCCGGCGCTGGCCGCGCGCATCGATCTCGACCGGCTGCGCACGGACGGCCCGGCCGCGCTGTCCGGTCTGCCGTTGGTCAGCTATGCCGCCGATCTGCCGATCCTGCGCCGCTATTGGCGGCACGTCTTCGGCCTCCGCCTGACCACCGCGGCGGCGGTCGTCGTCGCCGATCTGCGTGCCGTCGCCGCCGCGGTCGCGGCGGGTGCGGGCATCAGCGTGCTGCCCCGTTATCTCTGTGCGCCACAACTGCGTTCAGGAGCCCTGGTCCCGCTCCTGGAGCCGTCGGACCCGCCGATCAACACCGGCTTCCTCGTCCGGCGGCCCGGCACCACCCTGCCCCACGTCGAGCTGGTGCACACCCACCTCCGTCGCGCGGCCCGCACGTGGTGACCGCGCGGCGCTCAGCGCGGTCCGTACTCCTGGGCCGCGCGCTTGCGCAGGATCTGCGCCGTCTGTTCGTCGGCGGGGAGGAAGGCCTCCAGGTGTAGTTCGGCCAGGGTGATGTCCGTGGCCGTGGCGAACGAGGTCAGCGTGGTGATGAGCCGTAGCTCGCCGTCGGGGCTGCGCAGCCGCAGCGGGACCGCGAAGCCGAGGTGGTCGGGGCCCGGTTCGGCCTGCGGGAGATAGCCTTCCAGCTCTTGGATGAGTTCTTCGAGAGCCGGGTCGGGGCTGCGGGCGAGACGGCCGTTCAGCGCCTCGGTCACGTGTTTGCCCCACTCGGGCAGGTTCACCACGCGTCGCGCGAGCCCGTCGGGATGCAGCGCGAGCCGGAGCACGTTGACCGGCGGTTCGAGCAGTTCGGCCGCCGCGCCCTCGGTGAGCACGGCGAACGCGTCGTTGGCCGCGAGCAGGATGCCGTGCGGGCGCACCACCAGTGCGGGATAGGGTCGATGGCCGTCCAGGATCGTTGTCAGTGCCTCGCGAACCGGACCCAATTCCGGTGTGTCGAGCGCGGATTCGGGAAAGGCGGGTGCGTACCCGGCGGCGAGGAGCAGCGCGTTGCGTTCCCGCAGCGACAATTCCAGCGATTCGGCCAGCCGCACCACCATGGTGCGTCCCGGTCGCGACCGCCCCTGTTCCAGGAAGCTCAGGTGCCGCTGCGTGGTGTCCGCCCGGATCGCCAGGTCCAGCTGGCTGACCCGGCGCAGGGTCCGCCAATGCTTCAGCTGCCGGGCGAATCCCGGCGTCTCGATCGCCGTTGTCATGTGTTCAGTCTGGTCTGCGCCCTGCGGGACCGCGATTCCGCGGAGGGTATGACGCGAGCACCTGAGCGAGGATTCGGCTATTCCCTGCCGGGAATCGCGCGGTATCGCCGTGACGGCAAAACTCGGTGCCATGAGCAAGCAGATGACCGAAAAAGAACTGGCTGACTTCTCCGAGCAGTTCGCCGCACTGTGGAACGAGTCGGACCCCGAGGCCCGGGAGCGGCGCATCCGGGAATTCTTCGCGCCCACCGGAGTCCAGGTGCTGGTCGATCCGCCGGTGGAGCTGCGCGAGCAGGTGGAGCGGTTGCAGTTCGCGCTGCCCGCGCTGGAGGTGCGCGGCTATGCGGCGCTGTCGCGCCGGGTGACTCGGGCCTACGAGCTGTTCATCGCGTCCGGTGACTACGAGTTCGCGGTGCCGGCACCGGCGATCCCGTTGCCCGCCGGGCTGATCGGCGTCAGCTGGGTGATGATGGCGAAGGCGGACGGCGCGATCGCGGGCGGCGGCTTCGATGTGATCGGTCTGGACACCGACGGCCGGATCCTGACCGACCACCAGTTCATCGAGGGCGTGCGATGAGCGGCACCGCCTATCGTCTGGAACCGCTGCGCGGTCTCGCCGGTGTGACCCGTGCGGCGCAGGAGATTCCGGAACCGGGGCCGGATCAGGTCGTGATCCGGGTGCGCGCGGCCTCGATCAACCCGCTGGGTGATCGGATCACCGCGAGCTACTTCGTGCACTGGGTCGACGGCCCGCAGCGGCCGGCACTGGCCGCGGAACAGTACGGGGCGAACTTCCCCGGCCTGCTCGCCACTTATGCGGTGGTCGAGCAGGATTCGGTGGTGCACGTGCCCGCACATCTGACCGATGCAGAGGCGGCGTCGTTGACCTGCGCGGGCGTCGTCGCCTGGGCGGCGTTGACCAAGCCGGTGCCGGTCGCGCCCGACGAAACGGTGCTGACCGTAGGTAGCGGAAGCGTTGCCCTGTTCGCCGTGCAGCACGCGAAAATGCTGGGCGCACGCGTCATTTCGATCACGTCCAGCCAGGGCAAGGCCGAACGGTTGCGCAACCTCGGGGCGGACGAGGTGATCGATCGGACCGCGACGCCGGACTGGGATCAGACGGTGCGGGAGCTGACCGAGGGTGACGGCGTCGCCCACGTCGTCGATGCGGTCGGCTTGCCGACCTTGGCGAAATCCGTTCTGTCCGGCGGATACAACGCGCAGGTCACGATGATCGGTGCGATGCCGGCCGAACAGGCGCCGTCGATCGATGCGGTGTTCGGGCCGCAATACCTGTCGATCCGGCGGATCGCGGTGGGCAGTCGCACCGACTTCGAGGCGATGAACCGGGCCATCGCCGCGCATCGCCTGCGACCGGTCATCGATCGGGTGTTCCCGTTCGACGAAGCGGTGCAGGCCTATCGCTACTTTCGCGACGGCAACCCGTTCGGCAAGGTCGTCGTCAGCATGGCCTGATCATGGGCAGGTGCCGAGTTCGCGTGTCATGGCGTCCTTCTCGGCCTGGGTCACCCAGAGCTGGTACGCCGCTTTGACCTGGATCTGCCTGGTCAGGTAGGCGCAGCGGTAGCTCTTGCTCGGCGGCAGCCAGCTGGCGGCGTCGGAGTCGCTCTTGGACTGGTTGGTCGGGCCGTCGACCGCCTGCAGGTTCAGCGGGTCGTTGGCCAGGTCGCGGCGGCGCTCGGCGGAAAGCTGTTGCGCGCCTTTCTGCCAGGCGTCCGAGAGGGCGATGATGTGGTCGATCTGCACGTCGTCGGAGGTCTTGGGGCCACGCACGAATTTGATCGTCTTACCGGTGTAGAGATCGTTGAGGGTGCCGGTGGCCACGACGCAGCGCTTGGTGTCTTTGAAGGTGACGTCGATGAGATCACGCTGCAGGATGTCGTCGCGGGTGCCGCAGCCGTTGTGCCCGCCGGGCACTGACACGTCGTCGGACCAGGCGGGACCGAATTGTTCACGGGTGTAACCGGTTTTGGGGGCACGCCCGGCGACGCGGACGGTATCGAGCAGGGCGAGCGCGTCACGGCTCGGCATACTCGCCGGTGCGTCGGCGCAGACCTGGGCGGATCCGGTCTCGCACTGCGCGTTCGCCTTCGGCGGTTCCACCCGGTTCACGTAGTAGTAGGAGACTCCGATGAATGTCACGATCGCCAGGACGATCAGAGCGAGTCGCTGTGCTGTGAACTTCATCGAGCTTCCTAACGCCAACCACCTGAACTATAACGGCCGCCAACGTATCCGGCGGCCGAGGTGGTGTAAGTGATTGCCCTATATGACTTTCCGCACAGCGGGGCGGTTAAACAGAAAAAACCACCCCCGAGTCGCCGTGCCGGCGCCGACTCGGGGGTGGCGGATCACGAGTCACTGCGACCGCGAAGCGCGGCGGTGCGGAAGGATGTCCAGTCCCGATTCCGCACACACCGACACCACGGGGCTGATGAGGGAGGTCCCGAGGTGTCGAACCGCGCTGGGCGAGCTAGCTCGTGATGTTCAGGGGGTGTTCTACGTATTAGGACAGTAGGTAATGCGGATTGATCTTGGCAAGTCGCGGGCGCTGATTCGGGACTATTCTCAGGATCATTTCAGCCTGACTGTTATATCTACTGGATGTATACGGATGTACCGCGCGGTGCGCGGTTAGAGCGTCGGCGCGAACCCGACTCGGGTGCGCTCGATCCGGGTGACGAGCGTCACTCGAATGCCGGTCACAGCGGGCGGTGTTCGGGTGTCCAACCGGGTGAAGGCAACTCAGCCGGACCCGAAAGGACAGCTCATGGCCACCGTCGACGTTCTCGATTCGTTCATCTCCTACCGCGAGGCCGGCACCGGTTCGGTGCCGGTCGTCTTCCTGCACGGCAATCCCACCTCGTCGTACCTGTGGCGGAACGTGATTCCGCACGTCGGCGACCAGACCCGGACGCTGGCACCCGATCTCATCGGCATGGGTGCCTCCGGTAAGCCGGACATCGGTTACCGGTTCGTCGAGCACGCGCGCTACCTCGAGGCCTGGTTCGACGCGCTGGGCCTGGACCAGGTGGTGCTCGTCGGCCACGACTGGGGCGGTGCGCTCGGTTTGGACTGGGCCGCACGTCATCCCGGCCGGGTGCGCGGCGTCGCCGTGCTCGAGACCTTCCTGCGGCCGCTGCGCTGGTCCGATCTGCCCCCGCGGGGTGCGGAGATCTTCCGCGCCTACCGTGGGCCGGAGGGGGAGCGAATGGTGCTGGCGGAGAACATGTTCATCGAGTTCAACCTGCCGAATCAGGCGCCGAGCCTGACCCCTGAGGACCACGACGTGTACCGCGCGCCGTACCCGACGCCCGAATCGCGCAGGCCGCTGCTGGCCTGGCCGCGGGAGCTGCCGCTGGACGGCGAACCCGCCGACGTGGTGGCGATCATCGAAAGTTACGGCCGCTGGGCGGCCGCGTCGCCCGAGGTGCCCAAGCTGATCATGGGCCTGGCGAACGGATCGGGCCTCGGCTCGCCCGAGGTGGTCGACTGGGCCGCGACCACCTTCGCGAATGCGGAGACCGCGGTGATTCCCCCGGCCGGGCATCACGCGCCGGAGGATCGCCCGGACGAGATCGGGGCCGCGATCGCCGCCTGGCTGCGCCGCCACGCGCTGGTCGGCACGGCCGAGATCGCCTGAATCGCCGGGCAGGTGGGTCTGCTCGGTCCCGCGGCCGGACGGGCAACGCTTGCGCAACCGCGCCGGTCATCGAAGGATGGCCGGATGGGTGTGCAGGAGCAGTCACAAGACGGTACGCGGGCCGCGGAGCAGGAACTGGTCGAGCGGGCCGTGGCCGGGGATCGGGACGCGATCACCGAAGTGGTGCGGTTGCTGCAGGATCCGCTGTATCGGCTCGCGCTGCGCATGGTGGGGCGGCCCGCCGAGGCCGAGGATGCGACGCAGGAGATCCTGCTGCGCGTCCTCGGCAACCTCGCGACCTGGCGGGCCGAGGCGGGGCTGCGCACCTGGGCCTACCGGGTCGGGGTGAACTATCTGCTGAACCTGCGGCGCCGGACGCCGCAGGAGGCAGCGCAGTTGAGCCTGGACACTTTTCGGGAGGGACTGGCCGACGGGCTGGCCGAGCAGGACTACCGCGGCCCGGAGGCGACGCTGCTGGTCACCGAGCTGCGGCTCAACTGCTCACAGGCCATGCTGCAATGCCTGGCCAGGGACGAGCGGGTCGCCTTCGTCCTCGGTGACGTCTTCGAACTCGGCTCCGCGGAAGCCGCGTGGGTGCTCGACATCACCCCCGCCGCCTACCGAAAGCGCTTGGCGCGCGCCAAGAAACGCCTCGGCGCGTTTCTGTCCGCCAGCTGCGGCTGGGCCGATCCGGCGGCGTTCTGCCGATGCACGCGCCGGGTGGAACAGGCGGTGGCCCTGGGCCGGATCGACCCGAGCCGCCCGAACTTCGCCCGGCACCCGGTCACGCCCGGCGGCCGCACCGCAGACCAGGCCGAACAACAGATGATCCAGCTGCACGACGCCGCGGCCGTGCTCCGAGCCCACCCGGACTACGCTGCGCCGCAGGCGAAGATGGACGTCATCGGCGAGCTGCTCCGGTCCGGGCGCTATTCGCTGCTGCAGTGAGTACCGCCGGACGCAGCAGCGATCCGTCCAGCACGCCGCGGGCGGTGCGGGCCGCGACCACCGCCCACGCGGCGACCAGCACCAGGTACAGCAGCACCGCGACGACCGCGAAAAGGTCCGCGCCGGTGTGGCCGTAGAGCACGGTGCTGCCGGTGACGCAGGTGCCGAGCGGGAAGGTGAAGCCCCACCAGGTCAGGTTGAAGGTCAATGCGCCTGCGCGACAGGTCTTTACCGTCATCGCGAGCGCCAGGGTCAGCCAGAGCATCGCGAAACCCCAGACGGCGAGGCCGAAGATGACCGAGAACGCCAGCAGCCCTTTGGCGTAGAGGTCGGGCAGCGCAAGCGGGGCGGCGTCGGCGAGCAACCCTGCGGCGGTGACGGATTGGCCGAGCGGACCCAGCACGATCCACAGGGTGGGCACCATGCCCGCCGCGGGGATGCCGTGGTGTACCAGCCTGGACCAGATCATGGTGATGGTGACCAGGGCGGCGATCAGGCTCAGCCCGAACAGCGTCATGCAGACCAGGATCATGGTCAGCCGCGGCTGACCCGCGGGAGTGTGCGGGACGAGCAAGGCGCCCATCGCCGCCGACACCATGGGCGGTACCACGGGCATCAGCCACCCGCCGAACGCGGCGTCGGCCTCGACCCGGTGCCGAGTGAACATTCGATAGGGAATGGCCACGGCGGACAGCAGCCCGAGTGCGGTGCCCGCGATCCACAGCACCCAGTCGATCGCCAGCGCCGCGGGCAGCCCGATCACGTCGCTGCCGAGCAGCAGGGTGCCGCCGCCGACGGTCAGCAGCGCCATCGGCGGCGCGCCGAAGAACTGCGACATCACCGGATGGTCGCGATGGTCGCGGGCGTTGTCGGGAAACCGCACCCGGTGGGCCAGCCATGCCACGCTCAACAGCACGAGTAGCGCGGCGGACAGCGCCCACACCACCGTCGCGGCACCCCGCAGGCCGGGAAAACGCAGCGGCGCCGTGGCCGCGGCGTTGGCGACGATGCCGGTCCCCATGACGGCGGCGAACCAGTTGGGTCCGAGTTGCCGTAGCGGGGACGGCTTCCGGACGGACCGGCGCTGGTCGAGCTCGTCGACCACGTGCCGCGCGGCGGCGGGACGGACGGTCAGGGTGGCGGTCATGCCTCCAGACTGGTCGCCGGTTGTCATGTCAGGTAGCTGCTGTGTTCCTATGCATGCATAGACTCGTTCTATGCCCCTGTCCCCGCGCGTGCCCGACCTGGCCGCCCTCGACCTGCTGCTGTCGGTGATCGAGCTGGGCAGTCTCGGCCGCGCCGCGCAGCAGCACGGCATCAGCCAGCCGTCCGCGTCCTCGCGCATCCGGTATCTGGAGCAACTGGTCGGGGTGCCCGTGCTGGAGCGCAGCACGCTCGGTTCCCGGCCCACCCCGGCCGGCTCGCTCATCGCGGAATGGGCCAGGGCCGTCGTGCGCGCGGCCGAGCAACTCGATGCCGGGATCGGCACGCTCCGCGCGGAACATGCGTCGCACCTGCGCGTGGCGGCGAGCCAGACCATCGCCGAATATCTGTTCCCCGGCTGGCTCATGCAACTGCGAGCCTGCGCGCCCGATACCGCCATCGCGCTCGAATCCGGCAACTCGGTCGAGGTCGCGCAGCAGGTGCTCGACAGCAGGGCGGCCATCGGATTCGTGGAGAGCCCACAGAGTTTCCGCGGTCTCGAGTCGCACGCGGTCGCGACCGACCGGCTCGTCGTGGTGGTCGCCCCCGCCCATCGCTGGGCCCGGCGCGGCGCGGTCGGTCTCACCGAACTCGCCGAAACCCCGCTGATCCAGCGGGAAGCGGGCTCGGGCACCCGAAACTGGTTCGAGCACGCGGTAACTCGGCGCCTACCGGGATGGACACCGGGTGTCGCCTTGGAACTGTCGTCGACGACGGCCATCAAGACGGCCGTCGCCTCGGGTGCGGGCCCGGCGGTGCTCAGCTCACTGGCCGTCGCCGCCGAACTCGGCGCGGGCACCCTGGTCTCACCGACCGTCACCGACCTCGACCTGACCCGTACGCTGCGCGCGGTCTGGCCCACGGGCCATCGGCTCACCGGACCCGCACGCGAGCTCTACACGATCGCCCGCCGCAGCGGCTGAGCGCCGGTGCGCGGTAGCTCAGGCCGAGTCGGCGGGTTGGGCGGTCGGCGGCACGCCGGTGTCGAGAAAACGGATCAGCCGATCGATCCGGGCGGTGTGATCGACGCAGCGCTCGAGTTGGTTGGCGAGTAGCGCGAGGGTGATCGCCGAGGTGGTCGGCTGCGCCGACACCGGATCGGCCAGGGCCGTATGCAATTGCTGATGCAGTACTTCCATGGCCTGGCTGCCCGATTCCGGTTCGGTATCCGATTCCTGACGGCCGGTCGCAACGGCCGCACCGCTCGCCGCGGTGCGGGCGGCCGCGAGCCTGCCCATCGCGGCGAGAATGTCCAGCACCGCTTGCGGCGCAACGTGTCCCGGATGGCTCTGATACACCTGATCGGCGACCTTGCTCACCAGGGTGCCGATGCCGGACAGTTCGGTCGCGATCTGAATGGCGGTGACCACGTGGCGCAGGTCGCGGGCGACCGGCGCCTGCAACGCGAGCAGCACGACGGTTCTCGCCTCACACGCGCCGTACATCCCCTGTAGTTGTTCGTCGAGTGCGAACACCTCGTAGGTCGCGGTGAGGTCCGCCCCGACGAGCGCGTCGGTCATCCGCTCGGTAGCGTCGTGCGTGAGGCGGCACATGAGCGTCAGATCATTGGTCAAAGCGACGAGCTCGCGAGTGAACTGGGTTCGCACGCGCAAATTCTCGCCCATATCCGCGCCTCTGGGCACACGAATCCCCTGTCGGCCATGAATTGACCGCCTATATGATGCCGACTCGGTACCCGCGGGCCGCGAATACGCCCGAGTATTCGACGGCAGCTGGCAGGATTGAGCTGTGCAGCGCGATGTGTCGGCTCATCTGGAGGTGGCGATCACCGCGCCGACGACCCTGGAATTCCAGATCGCCGCGGCCCGGCACCCGAATCTGGAGTTGAACGAATCGCTGGTGTTCGAGCTCGACGGCCGGTCGGTCACGCCGTGGGAGATTTTCGGGCCGCACGGCACCCGGATCCACAAATTCTCGGTCGGCCCGGGCACCCTGCGCGCCCATTACACCGCGACCGTGCTCGGAACCGCGCTGCCGGACAGTCCTTCCGATTACGATCTCGCGCTGTATCTGCGCCCCAGCCGCTTCGCCGAATCGGACAAGCTGCTCGGCTTCGCCAATACCGAATTCGGTTCGGCCGCACCGAGCGCGCAACTGGCCGCCGAAGTGTCGGCGTGGGTCGGCCGGCGGATCCGCTACGTCGCGGGCAGCAGCGACCCCATCGACGGTGCGGTGGAGACGCTGCTGTCCGGTGCCGGTGTGTGCCGAGATTTCGCGCATCTGGTCGTCGCGCTGTTGCGCGCGGTCAAGGTGCCTGCCCGGGTGGTGTCGGTCTACGCGCCGGGCTGTATGCCGATGGATTTCCACGCGGTCGCCGAGGCCTACGTCGACGGGACCTGGCGCGCCTTCGACGCCACCGGCCTGGCTCCGCGTTCCACGCTGGTGCGCATCGCCACCGGCCGCGACGCCTCCGACGTGGCCTTTCTCGACAATCACGGCGGCGAGATCGGGGTGAACAGCCTTCAGGTCAACGCGACCGTCGACGGCTTCCTCCCGTTCGACGACAACCTCACCCCGACCTCGGTCTGGTGACCTCGCTCAGCTGACGTTCTTCAGGAACGACACGGCGTTCGCGCTGCCTGCCACCACGATGTCCAGCTTGCCGTCGCCGTCGTAGTCGGCGACCGCGGGTGTCTGCGGCTGTGACGTGACGTCGAATTCCCCGGTCTTGCTGATCGATCCGCCGGTGCCGGCGAAGATCACCATCTTCGAGTTGAGCACCGCCGACATCGCGGCGTCGAGCTTGCCGTCCTTGTCGAAGTCGGCGACCGCGATACTGGTCGGGCCGAGTCCCGAGAGCGCGACCCGGTCGGTCTTCTTGAATCCGCCCTGACCGTTCGACAGCAGCAGCGTGGTGCTGAACGAGAACGAGTCGGCCGAGATGACGTCGTCGATACCGTCGCCGTCGAAGTCGCCGGCCCGGACGTCCTCGGTGATGAGGCCGGACGTGCTCGCGTCGCGGCGGGCGAAGCTGCCGTCGCCGTTGCCGGTGAAGATCTGCACCTGCTGCAACACGGTGTTGTTGATCGCGATGTCTATCTTGTTGTCCGAGTTGAACTTTCCGACGGTGAAGGCCGACGGGGTGCCCAGGACCGAGCTGGTCGATCCGCCGTCGAGGGTGCCGTCGCCCTTGCCGATCCAGGTCTTCACGCCGGTGGGCACCAGGCTGAGCACGTCGGCCTTGCCGTCGCCGTTGGCGTCGGCGACGATCACTTCCTGTTGTGCGCCTTCGAGTGTCGTGTACTTCTCGGCGGCGGCGAAGGTGCCGTTGCCGTTGTTCAGGAAGGTCGCGATGGTCGTCCAGGCCTGCGCGACGACATCGGGTTTTCCGTCCCCGTTCAGGTCGCCCGCCGCCACCGCGCCGAATCCGAGGCCGACATCGCCCACCCTGGTGCCGCTGTTGAATTTGCCGTCCCCCTTGCCGGTCATCAGGATCGGGCCTGTTCCTTGGAAATCGGCCGCGACGATATCGGCTTTGCCGTCGCCGTTGAAGTCGGCCGTGACCGTGCCGATCGGCGAGGGACCCGGCCCCCATGACGGAAACTGGCCGCCGGAAGGGGAATCCACCTTAGGTGCGAAGTTGATCGCTCCTGCGGCCTGGGCGGAAGCGGGAAAGGCTAGGCAGAGTGCTGCTGTGGCCGCGGCGATGACGACGCCGCGCGGACGGAGGGATGCAGTGGGCATGAGATGTCCTGGGGTGCTGAGAGTAATGCGGGGGACCAGGACTCTATGGCGCGTATCACATTAGGAATGCAGCATTTTCGGCAATTCGTGGGATTGCCGGATCCGGGGGTCATCTTTTCCGGCACTGTGCCCAAAGCGCTCTTTGCGCAGTGCACGACCCGCGGTCGCCGGATCGGACACCATGCCCAATCGCCATAGTGCGTTCGCACCCCGCCGGTGCTGCCGTCGTATGCCGACCGAGGACGATATGCAGCTAGCGCGGCGCTAGTCTTTGGCGCACTTCGACCAGAACTTGAACGGGCCCTGGATGTTCCAGGCGCTCTGCGCGCGGGCGACCGCTTTGTCCTGGGCTTCGTCGATGGTGACGCCCCAGTCCGAACCCCAGCCGTTGTTCTGGCCGAACGCGAACGCGACGCAGCCGTCCTTCGACCAGACCGGCTCCTGGCAAGTCGGGCCGCAGGCGAGTTGCGCCTTCGCGGACGCGGCTTCCTGGCTGAGTGTGCTTGTGGCCCAGTGCACCTCGCTGGACGCCTCGTTGTAGGTCGCGGCGATCCACGTGGTCGTGGCCTTGGGAGTGGTGGTCGGCGGTGTGGTGGTCGCCGGCGGCACCTTGGCGCTGGGCCGGGTGCTCGGCGTCCCGGACGAGTCGATGGAACCCGCGGCGGACTGGCTGGTGGTGGCGCTCGCGCTCCGCTCGTAGCGGTCTTGCTTCTCGTTGTTCTTCCACACCTTCAGTCCGATGATGCCGGCGATCACGAGCACGGTGAACAGCACCGAACCGATTGCGGCAAGGATCTTTCCGCCGCCGCCGCCCGACCCGGAACCGCCGGGCCCGTACTGCGGGGGGTATTGGCCGGGCGGGGGACCAGGTGGGAACCCGCCCTGCTGCGGCGCGAACTGTTGCGGCGCTTGCTGATACTGCGGTTGTTGGTATTGCGGGGCTTGCTGCTGGTACTGCGGCACCGACGGATACTGCTGTCCCGGCGGCCCGTAGGGCTGGCCGTACTGCGGCTGGCTCATCGGGTTGAGCAGGGTGGGATCCGCGGGCGGCACCTGCTGATAGGCGGGATCGGCCTGGCTGACGGGGTTCAGCAGGGTCGGATCCGACGGCGGCACCGGGCGGTAGCCGGGATCGGGCTGGCTCATCGGGTTGAGCAGCGTGGGATCGGCGGGTGGGACCTGCTGGTATCCCGGACCGGAGTGATGCGCCGGATTCAGCATCGTCGGATCCGAACGCTGCTGGTCGGGAGCCTGCTGTCCGCCCTCGGCCGGTTTCGGCTGAGCGTTCGGGTCGTAAGGCTGCCCGGGGTACTGGCCGGGTGGGTATGACATGAGCTCCCGCTGCTGGTCGTCTCGATCAAGGCGGAGCCAGGGTATCGGCTCGCCGCCAGGGAATCTGCCCCCATCAATGGGGGCACGAATCATCAGGCCGAGCTGAAAGTACCTGCTGCCGACCCGCGATGCGTAGACCTGGGATGAATGCGGGGATGGCGCGGAAGAAATCGGTGTCTGCCGATGTCATACCCTCCGGTGACCTGAGCAGGTCCCGCAGACCGCACACGACTGGAGGGTGTATGACGACGTACGAGATCCCGGAGAAGGCCCGCGACCTGCTGGAGCGCCCGATCTACGCGAGCCTGGGCACGACCCGGCCGGACGGCGCGCCGCAGGTGAACCCGATGTGGTTCGTGTGGGACGGCGAGTACATCTGGTTCACCCACACCAACTTTCGGCAGAAGTTCAAGAACCTGGCCCAGGAGCCGCGCGTCTCGATCTCGATCTTCGACCCCGACAATCCCTACCGCTACATCGAGGTGCGCGGCGTGGTCGACCATGTCGACGACGATCCCGAGGGCGCCCTCTACAGCCGCTTGGCCGAACGCTACGGCCGCGGCCCGGTGGTACCGCCGGACGCGAAGGACCGGGTGGCCATCGCGGTCCGGCCGACCGGCGCGAGCGGGTACGCCCTGCAGGACCACTGACCCGTACCCTCTCGGCCTCCGACGGGCCGGGAGGGCGTCCCGAAAACCGGCAAAACGCCCACCGATACCGCTCTGACCTGTGTGCGGATGGTTTGCTGGAACGATGGATCTCATGATCCGTGTGTTGACCGACCGCTGGACCTTTGTCATCCCCCTGCTCGCCGCCGTTGCCTTGGCACTGACCTGGGGGCGAAGTCTGTCCGGTGTGGCGGTGATCGTGGTGGCCGCCGCCCTCATCGGTGCGGTGCTCGCGGCGGTCTATCACGCAGAGGTGGTCGCGCACCGGGTCGGTGAACCGTTCGGATCGCTGGTACTCGCGGTCGCGGTGACGGTCATCGAGGTCGCGCTCATCGTCACGCTGATGATCTCCGGCGGCGACAAGGCCGCCTCGCTGGCCAGGGACACCGTGTTCGCGGCGGTGATGATCACCTGCAACGGCATCGTCGGTCTCGCGCTGCTGGTCGGCGCCTTGCGCAGACGGGTCGCGGTGTTCAATGCCGAAGGCACCGGCGCCGCGCTGGCCACCGTGGCGACGCTGGCCACGCTCAGCCTCGTGCTGCCGACCTTCACCACCAGCACGCCGGGACCGGAGTTCTCCGCCGCGCAGCTGGCCTTCGCCGCGGTCGCCTCGCTCGCGCTGTACGGGTTGTTCGTCATGGTGCAGACGGTCCGGCACCCCGACGACTTCCTCCCGGTCGAGGGCGACGGCGTGGTGACCGACGACGACGCGCACGAGACGCGACCGACCGTCAGAGCCGCGCTGCTCAGCCTCTTACTGCTGTTCGTCGCGCTGGTGTGCGTGGTCGGGCTGGCCAAGGTCGTCTCGCCGGCCATCGAATCGGCCGTGGCCTCGGCCGGACTGCCGCCCTCGGCGGTCGGCGTGGTGATCGCGCTGCTGGTGCTGCTGCCGGAGACGCTCGCCGCATTCAATGCGGCCCGCCGGGACCGGGTGCAGATCAGCCTCAATCTCGCCCTCGGTTCGGCCATGGCCAGTATCGGCCTGACCATTCCGGTGATCGCCGTGGCGACGATCTGGCTGGACGGTCCGCTGGTGCTCGGACTGGGCGCCACCCAGATGGTGCTGCTCGGCTTGACCGTGGTCGTCGGCACGCTCACCGTGGTGCCCGGCCGGGCCACGCTGCTGCAGGGCGGGGTGCATCTGGCCCTGTTCTCGGCCTTCGTTTTCCTGGCCGCCAGCCCGTAGCGATGTGACTCGACTCACCCACGGCCGGGGTTCCGCTGCCTCGGTTCGCCCCGTTCCGGGTTTCGGTCTTTCACTCCGGGTGTGCTGCCTGTTGTCCGGCTCGGGCCATTCGGCCGAAAAACCAGACGTCCGGCTTGTCTTTTTCGCTGAACTTCCGGTTCTCGTGACCGTGTCGTGATCTTGCTTAGTGTTAGCTGAGCTAAGTGGCGTGGATCACCGCGATAGCTGATCAGTGCTGATAACTCGTTTCAGAATGCGGATTTACTTCCAAGTTGAGCCTTTGACCTGCGGCTGGTGCTAGCTGACAGCAAGCGTTTTAGAGGCGATGCTCACACCGTGACCGGCTTTACTGTTACCTATCGTCACCGATAGCTTCATGGTGGCAGTGACGCCCATCATGGAGAGTGCGATTTTGAAACTCGAGACACACCTGTTCGGCCGGGGCCCCGCGTGGCACCGGTGACCCGGGCTCGCTCGAGCGCCTCTGCCGTCCGTGTCGTCCGCAAGAACTTCTCCGACACGGTCGTCTCGTCACTGCGCACCTTCGGTCGCGCGGTGGACATCGCCCGCGAATCGGCGACCGGCGCGGTCACCGGCATCGTGCGCGGTCAGTTCCAATGGCGGGAGGCGATCACGCAGGCGTGGCGCCTGGTGACCGTCACCGCGATTCCGGCGATCCTGATCGCGATCCCGTTCGGCGTCATCGTCTCGATCCAGGTCGGCAACCTCATCCACACCCTCGGCGCGGATTCGCTGCTCGGCGCGACCGGCGGGCTCGGCGTGATCAAACAGGGCGCGCCGCTGGCCACCGGCTTCCTGCTGGGCGGCGCGGGCGCCGCCGCGATCGCCGCGGACCTGGGCGCGCGCACGATCCGCGAGGAGATCGACGCGCTCAACACCATGGGCATCAGCCCGGTGCCGCGCCTGGTGATTCCGCGGCTGGTCGCGATGATCTTCGTCGCGCCGCTGCTGAACATCCTCATCATCTTCGTCGGCATCGTCGCGGGTTACGCCGTCGCGGTCGGCGGCCAGAATGTCACCCCGGGTAGCTACTGGGCGACCTTCGGCTCGTTCACCACCGTCGCCGACGTGTGGGTGTCGCTGCTCAAGGCGGCGCTGTTCGGCTTCCTGGTGGTGGTCATCGCCTGCCAGCGCGGGCTGGAGGCCAAGGGCGGACCGCGCGGCGTCGCCGACGCGGTGAACGCCGCGGTCGTGCTGTCGGTCGTCTCGATCGCGATCGTCAATCTGGGCGTCACCCAGGTCGTCGAGATGTTCCTGCCCACCAGGCTGGTCTGAGCCATGTCCGCATCGACCTATGTGCCCAAGGGGCTGGGCAAACTCTCCCGGTTCTATCGCCGCCGCGGCTTGATCCTGCGCCGGTTCGAGGCGCTCGGCTTCGTGCTGGCCTTCGTCTGGCAGGTACTCTCCTCGATCCCCGCGACGCTGCGGCACTATCGCGACGAGACGCTGCGCATCATCTCCGATATGACCTGGGGCCGCGGCTCGGTCATCGTCGGCGGCGGCACGGTCCCGATGATGATCGTGCTCGGCCTGGTCATGGGTGCTTCCGTGGCGGTCGAATCGTTCACCATGCTGAACATGCTGGGCATGGGCCCGGTCACGGGCATCGTCTCCGCCTACGCGACCACCCGCGAGCTCGCGCCGATCGCCGCGGCCATCGGCTTCGCCGCGCAGGCCGGCTGCCGGATCACCGCCGAGATCGGCTCCATGCGCATCTCCGAGGAGATCGACGCGCTGGAGGCGATGGGCCTGCGTTCGGTGCCCTTCGTGGTGACCACCCGGGTGATCGCGGGCGCGATCTCGATCGTGCCGACCTTCCTGATCGGGCTGATCCTGGCCTACCTGTCCTGCCGCGGGTTGATCACGCTGGTGCACGGCCAATCCGCGGGCGTGTACGACCACTACTTCTTCCAGTTCGTCTCCGGGTTCGACGTGGTCGCCGCGGTGATCAAGGTGGCCATCTTCGCCACCGTCGTGATCCTCATCCACAGCTACTACGGCTTCTTCGCCACCGGCGGCCCCGAGGGTGTCGGCATCGCGTCCGGGCGTGCGGTGCGCGCCTCGTCGGTGGCGATCGTGGCCATCGACATGGTCCTCACCATCATGCTGTGGGGCTTCAACGCGACGATCAGTTTCACGGGGTAGCGGCCGATGCCTAAGTACGGAATGCCCGGAGTGGCGGTCGACCAGCGCAGGACCCGGTTCCTCGGCGTGGTCGCCTTCGTGGTGCTCGCCGCCGTGCTCGCGACCGTCGTGCTGTATCGAGAGCTGCGCTCCGACAACGGCTTACAGATCACGTTGCATACCGAGCAGATCGGTGACGGGGTGCTCGCGGGCACCCCGGTGCGGCTGGACGGCGTGCAGGTCGGCACGGTCGAGGCGATCGCGCCGGACGTGCGCGGCACGCAGCGGATCACGCTGCGGTTGAACAGCTCTCAGCTGCACGGCCTGGACGACAGCCTGCTGGTCGACTACGCGCCGGCCAACCTGTTCGGCATCAGCGAGATCGGGCTGCGGCGCGGGCCGGGCGGCTCGGCCCTGCGCGACGACAGCGTGATCGATCTGACCGGTGCACGGACCGACGCGGTATTCGACGCGACCATGGGCAGCATGCTGCGCAGCCTGTCGCAGACCGGCGACTCGGTGCTCACCCCGCAGGTGGCCACGGTGATCGACCAGGTCTCGCGGGACATGAAGGCGTTCACCCCGCTCGCGCAGGCGATCATCCAGGTGGCCCAGATCGTCACCGACACCCAGCGGATGCCGCCCTCGCAGCTGGCGGGCGCGCTCGGTCCGGCGTTCTACGGCGCGGGCGATTTCGCGGGCGCCAACGAACTGATGGTGTACGTGCTGCGCAACAACCCACGGCTGCAAAGCAATCGGGAAGCCTTCGACGCGGGCGTGCGGATGCACACCGATCGGCTGCTGCCGGATATCGCGGGGCTCGGCGCGGCGGCGGGCGACGGCCTGTCCGGCGTCACCGACATGCTCGGTCCGGTGCTGTCGCTGCTCACGCAGATGGTGCCGCAGCCGACGCGCTCCGGCGCCGAACTCACCGAACTGCTGCGGCGGCTGCGTGCGGCGATGCCCGACACCCCGAATGGCCCGGTACTGAACGCCGAGATCGATGTGAGCGGCATGCCGGTGCTGGCGCCGCTGCTGGGAGGTGCCCGATGAAGGCGGGTGCCGCTGCGTGGCGGCTCGGCGTGTTCGCCGTGGTGATGATCGCGGTGCTCATCGTCGTCTGCACGGCGATCAAGCGCCCGGTCTCGGGCCCCACCGAACCGCACGCCGCGCTGTTCACCGACGCCAACGGCCTCAAGGTCGGCGACGACGTGCGCATGTACGGCGTGCAGGTCGGCAAGGTCGAGGGCATCTCGCTCACCGGCACGCAGGCCAGGGTCCAGTTGTCGCTGAAAACCGATGCGCCCCTTTACGACAACTCGAAGCTGGCCATCCGCTACCAGAATCTCACCGGCCAGCGCTATATCGATCTGCAGCAGCAACCGCAACCGGGCAAGCGCCTGGCGGGCGGTGCCACTGTCGGCATCGATCACACGGTGCCCTCGTTCGACGTGACCAGCATGTTCAACGGTCTGAAACCGGTACTGGCGACCATCTCGCCGGAGGAGATCAACCAGTTCAGCGCGAGCATGGTCGCGCTGATCGAGGGGGACGGCAACGGGATCGGGCCCGCGCTCGAGGCGATCGACAAGCTCGCGGCGCACGTCAAGGATCGCCAGCAGGTGATCGACGTGGTGCTGCAGAATCTGTCCGACCTGCACGATGTCGCAGGCGGAAAGATGCACTACATGGTGCCGATCCTGGCCCGCCTCGCCGACATCATCTCCGGTCTGCAAACCAACATGAACGGGCTGGCCGACTTCGCGGCGTCCGCACCGTCGGTGCTGGGTCCGCTGAACAACCTGTTCGACGCGCTCGGTCTGCGGAGCCCCGACGACGTGAACGCGTTGATACAGAAGATCTTTCCCGATCCGCAGCAGGCGCTCGAGGTGTTCGACAAACTCCCCGGCCTGCTAGCCGGTTTCGACGCGGCCATTCCGAAATCGGGTGCGGCGGGCTGGAAACCGCAGTGCTCCAAAGGGCAGGCCGACGTGCCGCAGGTGCTCGGCGTCTTGATCGCAGGACAGCAGGTGGCGGTATGCGCTGGGTGAGCAGACTTTTCCCGGCCCGCCGGGTGGTCGGCGCGGCGGAGACGACACGGCGTGAGATCCGGCTCGGCCTGATCGGGGTGGTGCTGGTCGCGATCCTCGCCGTCACGGTGGGCGTGCTGTACGTCGTCCCGTTCGGCAAGAAGACCTACACGGCTGATCTCGCCGAGGCGCAGTCGGTGCAGGTCGGTGACGACGTCCGGGTCGCCGGGATCAGCGTAGGCACGGTGAAATCACTGGAGCTGCAGCCGGATCGGGTGACCATGCGGTTCACCGTCGACTCCGAGGTGTTCGTCGGCGACCAGTCCACGCTGGACGTGCGGATGCTGACCATCGTCGGCGGCAACTACGTGGCGCTGTTCCCGTCCGGCTCGAAACCGTTGGGCAGCAAGCATATTCCGACCGACCGGGTCCGGCTGCCGTACAGCCTGGTGCAGACCTTCCAGGACGCGGCCGAGCCGCTGCGCAAGATCGACGGCGATACCCTGCGACGCAACCTGGCCGCGCTGGGCACCTCGGTCGCGCAGGCGCCCGACACCCTGCGTACCACGCTGGACAGCCTCAACAGCTTCGTCGACGACCTGAACCGCCAGCACGTGATGATCTCCAAGGCGATCGCGAACGCCGACGAGTACACGACCATGTACGACGGCGCCAAGAGCTCACTGGGCCGGCTGGTGCAGGCCACCAACCTCCTGGAGGACCTGGTGCTGTCCAAGCGCGCCGAGCTGAGCGAAGCCATCCGGCTGTTGAACCAGGTGCTGGGCAAGGCCGCGGCGATCGCGCCTGCCTACGCGGCGGCGAAGCCGAAGTTGCAGGAGCTCTTCGACGTGCTGCCCCGGATGGAGGAGCTGTTGAACCGGCTGGATCCGGTCGTCGGCTCCGTGCAGGACATGCAGCAGAAGGTGTCCGCGCTGGCCATCCCGGAAGACGGCCTGCGGGTCGATCAGTCCGGTCAGACGATCACCGCGCCCGCGGACGCGCTCGCGCGGGTGTGCGTGCCGGTGCCGGGGAAGGACTGCTGATGCTGCACAAGATCCTCGGCTCCCGCGCGTTCATGTCGGTCTCGGGTGCGGCCGTCGCGGTGCTCCTCGTGGTGGTCGCCTATTTCGTCGCCTTCGATCCGCTGAAGAAGACCGAGAGCTACTGCGCGATCATGCCGGACACCGTCGGCCTGTACACCGGTAACCAGGTGACCATGCGCGGCATCCCGGTCGGCACGGTGACATCGATTGTCCCGCAGGGCAAAGCGATGAGGGTGGAGTTCGCGGTCGAGGCCGACAAGCCGGTCTACGCCGACGCGGGCGCCACCACACTGGCCGACAGCATCGTCGCCGCGCGGCAGCTGGCCGTGGTGTCCAGCGGAAAGGACACCGCGCGCTGGAATCCCGGGCAGTGCATCACCAAAACGATGACGCCGAAGAGTGTCACCGAGACGCTGAACGCCGTCGCGAAGCTGTCCGCCGAGATCTCGGGCCCCGATGCCAAGACGCCGGACGCGCTGGCCAACGGTCTGGCGCAACTGAACGCGGCCACCGCGGGCACCGGCCCGCAGGTCAACGAGATCATCAAGCAGCTCAGCGGCGCCATGGCCTCGCCCGATGCCGATATCGCGCACCTGGTCGGTGTCTTCGACGCCTTCTCCTCGGTCGGTAAGAAGGTCGAAGAGCATTGGGGCGATATCGAATCCATGTTCACCCGGTTGGCGCCGGTGCTCGTCGTCGCGCGCACGACCCTGCTGGAGCCGGGCGCCGAAGTGGTGGACGGTCTGGCGGCGCTGCTCCCGGTGCTGAACGACCTCACCATGGCCTTCGGCGGTCCGCTGACGAAGGCGCTCGATTTCACGGTGCCGCTGGTGAAGTTCCTGCGGGCCCGGGTCGGCTCGCTGGCCCAGGTCGTGTCGATGATGCCGGTGCTGACCGACGCGTTCCGCGCGGTGGGCACCTCCGGAATCGCTTACGCCCCACCGAAGATCGCCATTCCGCAGGAGCACGCGGATCAGGTCTGCGCCGCCGTGAACGCGCTGGCGCCGGGGCAGTGCACGGCCGACGGCGGTCTGGCGAAGCTCGACCTGGCGGCCCTGGTATTCGGATCGGCGGGTGTGCGATGAAGCTTCGGCGCGACGAAACAGGCCGGTGGGCTCTTTCTTTCCAGCGTGGTGACCACCAACGCCGCAGGCGTGGAGCACATTTCGCGACCGGTGTCGCCGCGGTGCTCGCGGTGGCGCTGCCTGCCTCGGGCTGTGCTTTCGACCCCTCGTCGGTGCCCGTGCCGGGGGCCGAGGTGTCCGGTCCGACCTACCAGATCCGGATCCAGTTCGAGAACGTGCTGAATCTGCCTGCCCGGGCCAAGATCATGGCCAACGGCGCGCAGGTCGGCACGGTTTCCGGAGTGTCGGTGGTGGATTCGGCCAAGGCGGGCGGCCGCGGCGGCTATGTGGTGGTCGACGCCCGGATCTCGAAGTCGGTGCGGCTGCCCGAGGCCACGCGTGCCGAGCTGCGGCAGAACACGGTGCTCGGCGACATCCACCTCGCGCTGCTCACCCCGACGAACGGTTTCGACAAGCTGCTGCCCGAGGGCGGCACCATCGGGCTGGCGCAGACCAAACCGCCGGTGCAACTGGAGGACACGATGGCCGCGCTGGCCACGTTCACCCAGGGCGGGGCGGTGCAACAGGTGCAGGACACCATCAAGCAGCTCAACAATGTGCTGCCCAAGGACACCGCCCGCACCGCTCAGATCGGCAAGACCATGGCCGACGACGCCGTCGACCTGGGTAATCATCTGGATGAACTCGATTCGCTGCTCGACGGCATCGACAACAATTCGACTGTCCTGCACCAGATCCGGCCCGAACTCGCCGAATTGCTGTCCCAGGAATCGGTGGATCAGCTCACCGGCATCGCGCCGTCCATCGTCGGCGTGACCAAGATCTTCAAAGAGCTCGGTCCGATCGGCACCTCGCTCACCTGGTTGGCTCCGCTGCTGAACAATGCCGACGGCACCGTGCAGGCGTTCCTGCCCTTGCTGGCCTCGGCCCGGCCACTGGACCTGAGTCAGCCGTCGAATCTGCAAGCGCTGGTTTCGCTGCTGCGCGACAAGGTCATCCCGTTCGTCGAGCGCGGTCCGAAGGTGAACATCGTCGGGGTGAAAACCGAAGGTGCGACTGTGGTTTCGGCCCAGGACCAGACGGACCGGATCATCCAGACGCTACGCATGATCGGAGTCGTCCGATGAAACTCGGGCCACTTGCCTCCCTGGGCGGCATCGCCGCCATCGTCGTGCTCGGCGCGGGCTACCTGACCTTCGTTGTGGTGCAGGTCGATCCGCTGGCCGACTACACGAAGGCGACGATGGTGCTGCAGAATTCCGGTGGCCTCGCCGTCGGATCGCCCGTGCTGCTCACCGGCATGGAGGTGGGCCGCGTCGAGTCGGTGACCAACAGCATCGGCGGCGTCGAGGTGGGGCTGAAGCTCGTCGCCGAGCGCCGGGTGCCCACCGACAGCACGGTCACCATCGAACATCTCTCCGCGCTCGGTGAGCCCTACGTCGAGTTCCGTCCGAATTCCGAAGGCGGACCGTACATCCGGGACGGCCAGCAGCTGCAGACCACCAATGTGCAGACGCCGCTGTCGATTCCGGAGGTCGCCCGCCTGGCCACCCGGACCCTGAACCAGCTCGATCCCAAGGTGGTCAGCTCGCTGGTGAGCACGGCGGAGCAGTCGCTGGTCGGCACCGACAGCGCGATTCCCAATCTGGCCCGATCCGGCGATCTGCTCGCCGCGGCCGTCATGAGCCGCAACCCGCAGATCGTCTCGCTGCTCAACAGCTTGCAGAGCACGGCGACCAACATGGACTGGGTCGGCCCGTCTTTCAGCGCCGCCGCGCCCGAGTGGCTGAAATTCGCCGAGGCGGTGAGCAACCTGGTCGACCACGTGGGCACCATGGTCGACAGCCAGCCGATCGACCAGTACACCACCGGCAACGGGGTCGCTCCGTTCACGGAGAAGACCATCGCCACGTTGCGCGAGCTGCAGCCGGAGTTGAGTTCGCTGGCTCCGGTGCTGCGTCCCCTGGTCGACGCGATCGTCGCGGCCGCGCCGCGGATCGATATCTCAGCCCTGATCTCCCAGGCCCTCGCCGATGTCGACGCCGACGGCGCCGTCAAGGTGCGGGTCGCGATCAAGTAGGAAAGGAGGCCGCGATGTCGAACGACGTTGTGACCGAACCGAAGCCGGCAACCGAGGACAAGGTCAGCGCGGCCGCGCCCGCGCCGGCCCGGGACGCGCGGACCGTCTCGATCCGCCTGTCCACCATCGCGACCGGTGCTGCGCTGGTGGGGCTCGGCGCCGCGACCGTGGTGTTCGCCTCGCTGTGGTTCTCCGCGCGCGGTGATCTCAGTGATCGCGACGCCGCGGTCGCGGCGAACCAGCACGCCGAACAGGTCGCCACCGACTACGCGGTCGGCGCCTCCAACATCAACTTCCAGGACGTGAACTCCTGGGTCGCCAAGCTCAAGACCAACACCACCCCGCAGCTGGCCAACAAATTCGACGCGACCGCGCCGAAGCTGCAAGACATCCTGGTTCCGCTGAAGTGGACCTCGACCTCGACCCCGATCACCGCCAAGGTGATGAACACCGACAACGGGATCTACAAGGTCAACGTCTTCCTGAACGTCACCTCGACCAGCGCCCAGACCCCCGACGGCGCGCAGACCACCGTCACCTACACGGTGAACGTCGACCCGAACAACGGCTGGAAGGTCGCCGACGTCGGCGGAGTGGCGGGCGCGCTGCCCAAGCAGTAATGCTGATTCATTCAGCAAATCTCGGGTAACCTCCCGTTCGGATCAGCTGTGCATTCGTACCGGTATTTCCTGTCCCAGCAGTGAAGGCGGTTTCGATGGCGACACCTGAAGGCGGGCGCGGCGACAACTCCCGCATGCTGGCCATCGCGGCCGTGATCGCCGCGGTGCTCGCGCTGGTGGTCGCGGTCGGTCTGCTGTTGCGGTCGAACGGGGACGCCGAAGACCACAAGCCGGGTTCGACGACGGCCCGGACGTCCACCAAGACGAGCCCGTCGCCGACCATCACGGTGAGCCGGTTGCCCGCTACCTTGCAGTCACCGAGCCCGCCGCCGGTGGTGCCGCAACCGGCGCGCCGGATCGGCGACGACTGCTCCGCCGGCGGCATCGTCGCGCAGTGGGATCTGCGCGAGGGGCAATGGATGTGCGTCCCGCAGGGACAGGGTCGTGACCCGCACCGGGTGGGCGACGACTGTTCCCACGACGGGATCGTCGCGCAGTGGGGACTGGGTCCCGACGGGCGCTGGATCTGCATCCCGCAGGAGCAAGGCGGCGATCCGGCGCCGCCACCGGTTCCCGCTCCGCCGGTTGTGCCCGCCCCGCCGGTCGTGCCTGCGCCACCTCCCGCGCCGGAGCCGCCGCCGGCGCCCGAACCGCCGCCGGCGCCCGAACCGCCGCCTGCGCCCGAACCGCCCGCACCGGCTCCGCTTTTCCCGCCACTGCCGGGATTTCCGCCCCCGCCGCCCCCGGTACCCGCCGTGCGCTGACGGGCGAAAATCGATCGACACGGCTGAGATGCTCGACGGGTGATCGTCGTCCCCGAATTCTTCGCCACTCGCCTCGCCGGGCAGGAGGGCGCGCCCGCCCGCGCCTGGCTCGATGCCCTGCCCGATCTCGCCGCGCGCTACGCCGACCGCTGGCAGCTCACCGTCGACGGACCGTCGATGCACGGTTACGGCGCGCTCGTCCTGCCGGTCCGGCGTGCCGACGGTACCGCGGCCGTGCTCAAACTCGCCTACCTGACGCCGGAGACCAGGGACGAGCCGGTCGCGCTCGCCGCCTGGGGCGGCGACGGGGCGGTCCTGCTGCTCGACAGCGCGGCTGACGACGGCGTGCTCCTGCTCGAACGATTGACCGCGGACCGGTCCCTCGAGACCGAGCCCATCGACGACGCGGTGCGGATCACCGCCGAACTCATGCGCAGGCTCGCTGTCCCAGCGCCCCAAGGTATTTCGCGTGATCTGCGGGTGGAAGCGGCGGGGTGGGCCGAGGAACTACCCCGCGAGTGGGAGCGTCTCGGTGCGCCGTATTCGCGCAAGCTGCTGGACGCCGCCGTCGAGGTGTGCCGCCGGCTGGGCCCCACCGCGGACCGGCTGCTCGTGAACGAGGACCTGCACTTCGAGAATGTCCTTGCCGCACAACGGGAACCGTGGCTCGTCATCGATCCGCAGCCGCTGGTGGGCGATCTGGAGTTCAGCACGCTCTCGCTGTTGTGGAGCCGCCGCACCGAATCCACCCTTGACGACCGTTTCGCCGCCCTGGTCGACCTCGCGGGCCTCGACCCCGAACGCGCCCGCGCCTGGACCCTCGTGCAGTGCGCCCGGAACTGGCTCTGGTTCGCCGAGGAAGAAGACTGCACCGACCCCGGCTACCCCTCGGTCCAAGCCATCGCCCCCTGGGCCCTGCGCTGAATTATCGGCACCGAAACCCTCCACCGCCGACCCGCCAACCGTCGCCCGCTCCCCGCGAAAATGGATGGACAGTCCTGAGACGCTGAAAAGGTGATTGTCGTTCCGAGCCAGTTTGCTGAGCAGCTCGTCGCCTACGAGGGACCCCGCCCCACAACCTGGTTGCGCAGCACCCCCGCCCTCGCCGAAGAGTTTGCCCAACGATGGCAACTGACCCCCGACGGTCCGCTCATGCACGGTGTCGTCGGCTTGGCCCTACCCGTGACCACGGCCGACGGCGGCCCCGCGGTGCTGAAACTGACACTGGTGACCGCGGAGACGCGCGACGAGCCGACCGCACTGGCCGCATGGAACGGTGCGGGGGCGGTGCGGCTGCTGGACAGTGATCCGGAGCGCGGCGTGCTGTTGCTGGAGCGCCTCGATGCCGCGCGCCCCCTCGAGGGCGAACCGATCGCGGACGCGGTGCGGATCGCGTCCGGTCTGCTGCGCCGCCTCACGATTCCGGCTCCGCATGGGCTCACCCGTGACCTGCGCACCGAGGCCGAACGCTGGATCGAAGAGTTGCCGCGTGACTGGCAGCGCCTCGGCCGGCCTTTCTCGCGTGTACTGCTCGACGGGGCCGTGGCCGCGTGCACTCAGCTGGGCCCACGGGCTGCTCGACTGCTCGTCAACGAGGACCTGCACTATGGCAACGTGCTCGCGGGTACCAGGGAACCGTGGTTGGTCATTGATCCGAAGCCGCTGGTCGGCGATCCCGAGTTCAGCACGCTGGCGCTGCTCTGGAACCGCCGCACGGAGTCGACGCTGGACGAAAGATTCGCCGCCGTCATCGATGGCGCAGGCCTCGACGCCGATCGGGCGCGGGCTTGGACGCTCGTGCGCGCCGTCCGGAATTGGCTGGACTTCCTCGCGATGGGCGACCTCACGGACGACGGATATCTGGCGGTGCGGGGGATCGCGCCGTGGGCGCTGGGGTGAGGTGGCGGCTATGGGGCGAAGAGGGGCACGACGAAGCGTTCGACCAGCGCACGTTCCGTGGCGGCAGGGTGGGCGGGCCAGAACAACAGTGACAGCACCACCCGCACGATCCACTGGCCGGCGGCGGGGTCGGCGGCCGCCGCGCCGGTGACCGTCGTCGCGGCCGTGGCCAGGCGCGGGTTGCTTGCCAGGAAGCGGTCGACCTCGCGTGGGTCGGCGGTGCGCAGGAAGGCCGCGGCCACGGGGTCGGCGCGTACCGCGGTCAAGGCGGTGAGGATTGCTTCGGTGACGCGCTCGGCGCCGGTCAGTGCCGCCACCGACTGCTCGATGGTGTGCGCGATGCGCGCGGTGGCCGCGGCGAGCACGGCCTCGCGCAGCGCGGATTTGCCGCCCACATACCGATAGACCGTCGCGCGTGAACAGCCCGCCTGGGCGGCGACGTGGTCGATGGTCAACCGTTGCATGCCGTCGCGGGCGATCAGGGTCGTCGCGGCGGCATGAATGCGGGCCACGGCGAGTTCGCGACGCTCGCCGCCGGCGAGCCAGTCCGGTTGTCCGGTCATCAAAACCCTGTTCGGTCGAGATACGGTCGAACAATTTTGTCTCACCATGCGACGAATCCACCTGTTTTGCTCGATAAACCGCTGCTCATCGCGGCCGTCGAGACACCGGACGCACCTGGATGGACCTGGGTCGTCTCACTTTTCGGGAACTGTTGACTTCGCCGGTGGCAGCGCGAAACCTGTTGTGCGGAAACAATTGTCGGCGACAGGAAGGGGCGGCGAGGATGCCGGACACCACGGATCGGCTGGACTTCTTCGATCCAGCGCTGCTGGACGACCCGTACCCGCTCTACGCCGCCCTGCGCGCGGGGCCGCCCGTGCACTGGCTCGCCGACATCGGGTTCGCGCTGGTGAGCCGGTCCGATCTGGTGGTCGAGGCCGCCGCCCGGACCGCGGAGTTCTCCTCGCACCTGACCGCCGCCCTGGTGCGTGGGCCGGACGGTAACCCGGCGGTCTTCGATCTCGACGGCGGCGGTAACGCCGTGCACGTGCTCGCCACCGGTGACGAGCCGGCGCATCGAAAGCACCGCAAACTGGTGCTGCCGACGTTGGTGGCGAAACGGATCCGTGCCCTGGAGCCCGCCGTCGCGGCCACCATGGCACGGTTGTGGGAGCGCGGGTTTCGCGACGGGCGGATCGAATGGGCCGGCGCGGTGGCCGATCGCCTGCCGATGACTCTGGTCGCGGCGCTGATCGGATTGCCGGACAACGACATCGCGCAACTGGTCCGCTGGGGCTATGCCAGTACCGAACTGCTCGGCGGCCTGATGGCACCGGATCAGCTCGGCGCGACCGTGACCGCCTCCGTCGAACTCGCGGGCTACCTGCACGAGCAGTTCGTCCGCGCGCGGTCCGAGCCGGGCGACGACCTCCTCGGCGATCTGGTCCGCGCTTGCGCCGCAGGCGAATTGACCTCGTCGGTGGCGGTACTGATCCTGGTGCAACTGGTCGGTGCGGGCGGTGAATCCAGCGCCGGTCTGATCGGCAACGCGGCGCGGCTGCTGGCTACGAATCGTGCTCTCCAGCAGCAGGTTCGGGATGAGCCGCAGCTGCTGGAGCCGTTCCTGGAGGAGGCGCTGCGGCTGGAGTCCCCGTTCCGGGCGCATCACCGGCACGTGGTCGCCGACACCACGCTGGGCGGGGCCGAGTTGCCCGCGGGCAGTCATGTGCTGCTGCTGTGGGGCGCCGCCAATCGTGATCCGGCGGTGTTCGACGCGCCGGACGAGGTCCGGCTGCACCGTGCCGCCCCGCGCAGTCACCTCGCG
This sequence comes from Nocardia brasiliensis NBRC 14402, assembly GCF_000308475.2. Classification (GTDB taxonomy): domain Bacteria; phylum Actinomycetota; class Actinomycetes; order Mycobacteriales; family Mycobacteriaceae; genus Nocardia; species Nocardia brasiliensis. Next base: position 77,127 of record NZ_BAFT02000081.1, read on the forward strand.
TTCGGCAAGGGCATGCACTTCTGTGTCGGCGCGGCGCTGGCCCGATTGGAGGCGCGGATCGCCCTCGGGACTTTGCTGGAGCGCACCGGCTCGTTCGAGCTGAGTCCGAACCACGATGCGGCGCAATGGTTTCCGAGCATCTTCGTGCGCCGGCAGCAGCGTCTCGAGCTGAGCTGCGCAGAGCTGTGAATGCTCAGTGCGGATGCTGGGCGGCGTAGCGCGCGCGTTCCTCGGCGCGGCGGCGGGCCCGTTCCGGGTTCTCCAGATCGGCCGGTAATCCGTGCTTGGCCAACCGGTGTGCGCGGTTCATCGGCATGAAGGCCACCGTGTAGAACAGGGCCAGCAGCAGCGCGAGCAACACCATCGATCCGCGCAGCCACAGTTCCCCGGGGAAGAGCAGGAAAACCGCGAACAGCGGGGTGAACGGGATCAGCCCACGCACCAGATGCCGGGCGACCGCGTGCTTTCCGGTGAGGTCACGGCGCACCCAGTCGATCATCGAATCGGGCAGGCGGCGCCCTAAGGCATAGCCGAGCCATTGAATCGGGTTGGGCCGTCGCTGTTCTCGGGACATGCGCGATCTCCTCGCAGGCGGTCGGGGCGAACTAGGCGGGCACGGCGCGACGGGCCGCGGCGTTGACGCGGTGGAGTACGTCACGGAGTTCCTCGAGGTCGGTCAGGGTCACGCCGAGTCGCTCGACGACGGCGGGCGGAATCCGCAGGGCCTGCTCGCGCAGGGCGACCCCGGCCGGGGTGAGGTTCACGACCAGGTTGCGTTCGTCGCGGCTGTCCCGTTCCCGGCTGATCAGCCCGGCGCTCTCCAGCCGTTTGAGCAGGGGCGACAGGGTCGGTGAATCCAACTGGATCGCCTCGGCGATCGCTTTGACCGACATCGGCGCCTCGCCCCACAGCGCGAGCATCACCAGATATTGCGGATGGGTGAGCCCGAGCGGTTCGAGCAGCGGCCGGTAGACGGCGAGCACCGCGCGATTGGCCACGGCCAGCGCGAAGCAGACCTGCCGATCGAGCTGCAGCGGATCTTCGATCTCCATCGGTCCTCCTCATGGGCTCGCTTCTAAGGTTAACGCACAAACAGTTAGTGCATGAAGTATGTGGGCGACATCTCGTCCGCAGATGCACGGTTCTCGCGGGCGCGGTGGTTAATTTGAGATGCATGCACAACGACCCCGGCCGATTACGTATCCACGAACTCGATGCCGTGCGCGGATTCGCCCTGTGCGGGATCCTGGTCGTCAACATCTGGCAGCTCACCGACATGACCGCGGTGAAGGCGCCCGGCGAGATGGTGCCGTTGCGGCACGTCCTCTCGATCCTGTTCGAAGGACGGTTCTTTCCGATCTTCTCGTTCCTGTTCGGACTGAGCTTCGCGCTGTTCCTGGAGAGCGCCGCGGCGCGCACCGATCGTCCTCGGCTGGTGCTGATCCGCCGCTTGCTCGCCCTCGGCGTGCTCGGGTTCGTCCACCACCAATTCCAACCCGGCGAGGCCCTGCTGCCTTACGCGATCGTCGGGCTGGTGATCCTGCTGCCCGCCGCGAGCCTGCCGGATTGGCTGGTGCTGCTGCTCGGACTGGTGGCGGTGGGTGTCGCGGTGGCGCTCGGCGGCGGGTTCGGCCTGGTGCCCGGCTTGTTCCTGCTCGGCCTCGCCACCGCTCGCTACGGCATCGCCGACACGCTCGACGAGCGCGGCGGGCAGCTCGCGGTGGCGTTCGCGCTTGCCTTGCCGGCTGCCGTGGCCACGGCAGTGTGGGAGTTCCGCATCCCGTATCTGGATCTGCTGGCCAGCAACATCCCGTCCGTCGCGGGCTTGTTCGGCGCGCTCGCGTATCTGACCGGGTTGCTGCTGGTGCTGCGCACCGAGATCGGCGAAGTTGTTTCGGAGGTGCTCGAACCCCTCGGCCGGATGGCGCTCACCAACTACGTGTCCGCGACGGCGCTGGTGCTGCTGATTGCGCCGCGCATCGGACTGGCCGGGTCGAACCGGTACGCCCTGCTGCTGGGTCTGGCGGTCGCGATCATCGCGGTCCAAGCGGTGTTCAGCTGGGGCTGGCTGAAACTGTTCCGCTACGGGCCGCTGGAATGGTTGTGGCGCTGCGTGACCTGGTGGGAGCTGGTGCCGGCACGGCGGGTGCCCGAGCCGAGCCGGCGGTGGTGATCAGCAGTCGACGGACGAGTCGGTGCGCCGGCTGCGGGATCGCGGCGGTACGGCGCGCCGGAACGTCAACCCGTTGGGCGCGCCGCAGACTGGACGGTCATGGACCAGCTGGTGTTGATATTGGTCATCCTGTTCGCCGCGATTCTCGCCGAGCCGCTGGCCAACCGGATCGGCGTCGCCTCGGCCGTGCTGATGACGGTGTTCGGCTGTGTGGTGGCGCTGTTGCCGTTCGCACCGCGGGTCAACGTTCCACCCGATCTGATCCTGCCGCTGGTGTTGCCGCCGCTGCTGTACGCGGCGGCGCGACGGACCTCGTGGCGGCAGTTCGCGGAGAACTGGGGACCGATCGCGTTGCGTGCGGTCGGCCTGGTGATCGCGACCGCGGCGGCGGTGGCCGCGGTCTTCCACGCGTGGTATCCGGGCCTGCCGATCGCGGCCGCCTTCGCATTGGGAGCGCTTGTCGCACCACCCGATCCGGTCGCCGCGACCGCGCTCGCGGGTAGCCTCGGCCTGCCCCGGCGTCTGGTGGTGGTGCTCGGCGGCGAAGGACTCTTCAACGACGTCACCGCGATCGTGCTCTACGGTGTCGCGATCCAGGCGGTGGTCAGCGGGCACTTCTCCGCACCGCGGGCGGCGGCGGAATTCGTTGTCTCGGCGGTGGTCGCCGTTCTCGTCGGCCTGGTGCTCGGCGTCGCGGGCAGCAAGCTGACCGACTATCTCGGCGAGGCGACGTGGCGGGTGGCGCTGAGCCTGCTGTTGCCGTTCGCGGCCTACGGCCTCGCCGAACAGCTGCACGGTTCCGGCGTGCTCGCCGTGCTGGTCTGCGCCCTGTATCTGACCGACGCGGTCACCGAGTTCGGCGACCCGGACTATCGCATGGTCGGCGACTCGTTCTGGGACATCGCCGAAATGCTGTTGAGCGGCTTCGCCTTCGGGCTCATCGGCCTGGAACTCGGCGCGGTGCTGGAGGCTACCGGTGACGACTGGCCGCGGTTGCTCGGCGGCGCGGCCGCCGTGGTCGCGGTCGTCGTCGGACTGCGACTGGTCTGGCTCTTGACCACGTGGGCCATCGGTCGCACCTGGTGGCGCAAGACCGACGCCGACGAGCCCTACACCTGGCGCGAGACGATCGTGACCTGGTGGGCCGGTATGCGCGGGGTGGCGACCGTGGCACTGGCGCTGGCGATTCCGATCGTCACCGACGACGGCGCCGACTTCCCCGGCCGGACCGAGATACTGTTCACCGCGTTCATGGTCGTCCTGTTCACCCTGCTGCTCCAGGGACCGACCCTGCCGTTGGTGGTCCGCCTGACCGGGGTGCACGCCGACACCAAGCGGGAACGCGAACTCGAACGCCAGCTCTGGGAGCGAGTCGTCAAAGCTCAACTGTCCCGCTTGAAAGAGATTGCCGCAGAACAGCATCTACCCGACGAGTATTACGAGCGATTCCGCGACAGCCTGCGTCAGCGGATGGCGCGCGCCGACCCGCAGGCCGCGGATGCCGATGCCAAAGCCGAAGCTGAGCGAAACATTAAGGTGGCCAAGAAGTTACGAGCTATCCGCGACGATGTCGTGGAGGCGGGCCGCCGCGAGGCGCTCGCCGCGCGCCGGGAGCCCGGAATGCCGCCGGATCTGGTCGACCGGGTGACCAGGCGTCTCGATCTCGGTGGGCGTTGAACGAAGAATCTCACTTGCGCCCGCACCGACAGGCGGGCGCCGAGATCGAATCAGCTTGCCGCGACGCCGGTCTGGCGGATCGCGTCGAGTACTTCACCGTAGGTGAGGGAGGAGTTCACCAGGGCGGTCTCCGACGGAACATCGATATCGACGGAGTCGACACCGTTGACGCCGCGCAGCTGGGATTCGATGGCCGAAGCGGACTCGCGTGTAACGTTGTGCAGGGTGATCGTGTAGGTCATGTCCTCCGAATAGACCGAATCGAGGCGTGCAAACGCCGTCGAGCAGTCGAGTTCGATTTCCTACGTTTGGTTGTCGCAACCCAGGGAATAGCCGGGTTGTCAAACAACTCGACGCAACAGGATTGTCATGATCATCATCATAGGGCTCGTCGTCCTGATTGCCGCGGTGGCTGTCGGCGTCGCCGGTGTGGTGGCGAACAGCGGCGAAGGTCATTTACTGCCAGATGATTTCGCGGTTTTCGACTTCCACTTCCACGGCTCCAGCGGTTTGCTGTTCGGCTACGGCATCGTTCTCGGCGCTATCGGGACGATCGGACTAGCCCTGGTACTGACGGGTGCTTGGCGGGTTTCCCGCCGGAGCATGGTGGCGCGGCGCGAGCTGAAGCAGTCTCGTCGTGAAATTGCGGCGGTGCGGCGCGATCTCGGCAACACCACACCTCCGGCTCGTAAGGAGCCCCTCGTGCGTCCGTCCACCGAACCCGCGATGCAATCGCCTCGCGAGTCGGTCTGGGGCCGGTTCACTCGTCGACCTGCCACAGCTCCGTCCGGTGACGCAGTACATGCCGGCAGCGCGCCCCGCGCGCAGGCGCCGACGTCGAAATAATCATAGAGAAAAGGAAATACGACAATGATTATTCTCGGACTCATCCTCCTCATCGCCGGGTGGCTGCTCGGAATCGGATTGCTCACGACCGCAGGAATCATCATCCTCATCGTCGGCCTGGTGCTGATGGTCGCGGGTTCGGTCGGCCGCCCCGTCGGTGGTCGTCGCTGGTATTACTAGGGACCGACCATGAAGTTCGAAGACAGGATTGCGCACCAGGTGCAGGCCGCCCGGGGCAACGTCAAGAAGATCGTCGGCCGGGCCACGGGAAACCGGCGCCTGGAAGGCGAAGGTCGTCGAGAACAGGCCCGTGGCAACCTGAAACGGGCCGCGGACAAATTCCGGAGCGCGTTCAAGCGCTGACCTGATCACCGGCGAAGGCCGAGGGGTGCACCGTACCCCTCGGCCTTCGCCGTCTTTCGCTATCAAGACTTCTTGTCGGTGGCGCTCGCTCCGGTGAACGCGGTGATCAGTGTGTGCACCAGCTTGTCGAGGTAGTCGTCACCGGTTGGGTTGCCGCCCACCAGCTTTCGCCAGAAGAGCGGAGCGATGCACAGGTCCAGGGCGAGTTCCAGATCCAGATCCGCCGGTAGTTCGCCGCGATCGATGGCGCGGTGCAGCAACTCGGCGACCTTCGCCCGGCGACTGTGGCCGACCGACTGCAAACTTTCGGCGATGGTGGGCGTGCGAACGCCCTCGGCGAGCAGGTCGGGAATGATCCGTGCCGCCAGCGGATGACTGAATCCGCTTGCCGTAGTGGCGAGGAACGCGCGTAGATCGCCGCGCAGCGATCCGGTGTCGGGGACATCGGCCGCGGCCACCGCGACCCGTTCGACGAGCGCGAGCACCATTTGCTCTTTGGTCGGCCACCGCCGGTACAGCGTCGGTTTGCTGACGCCCGCGCGCCGCGCGACGCCCTCCATCGTCAGCTTCCCGTACCCGAGCTCGGCCAGCTCGGTGAACGCCGCCTGGGTGATCGCGGCGGTGACCTGTGGCTGCATCACCGCGGCGCCGGCCGGGGCGCGCTTGCGGTCGGTCGTCGGCTCCGTCATCGGCTCAGCATAGCAACGACGACACGGTTGCGTTTCGTCGTAGATCGCCGTACCGTGGCAATCGCACGACGAAACGCAACCGTATCGACGCAAATGCCGAGGTAGAGCCATGAAATTCCTGTTCGACGACGAATCGTTCGACTTCGAGACACTGCGCTCGGCGGGTTTCGCCCGCCACGACGGCGCCGAGCTCGGCGAGGTGCTGGCGACCGCGCGCCGGATCGACGACGGCGACGAGGCGGCCTGGCTGCGCGAGTGGCGGGCCACCGCCGAGCGGGTGCACGCGATCGGCTCGGACTGCCTGGCCAAGGGGCATCGGGTGAGCGCGCGCGAGGCCCTGCTGCGGGCCTCGAACTACTACCGCACCGCCGAGTTCTACCTGCGGGACAACCCGGCCGGTGACGCGGTGGCGCAGGAACTTTCCCGTCGCTCGCGCGAAACCTTCGCGCAGGCAGCCGAATTGTTCGAGACGCCGGTGCGGCGGGTCGTGATTCCGTTCCAGGACACCGAACTTCCCGGTTACCTCTATCTGGCCGATGATTCCGCCGAGCCGCGGCCGACGGTGATCTTCAACAGCGGCTTCGACTCCACGCTGGAGGAATCCTGGTTCGTGCTCGCCGCCGCGGCGGTGGCGCGCGGCTACCACGTGCTCGCCTTCGACGGCCCCGGGCAGGGGCAGGTGATTCGCGAACAGGGCCTGCCGTTCCGGCACGACTGGGAGGCGGTGATCACGCCGGTGGTGGACTTCGCGCGGACGGTCCCGGCAATCGACCCGGATCGAATCGCGTTGTACGGCTACAGCTTGGGCGGATACCTGGTCGCGCGCGCCGCGGCGTTCGAACATCGTCTCGCGGCGCTCGTGCTCAATGACGGACTCTTCGACTACCACGGGTCGAACGTGCGCATGATGCCACCGTTCCTGACCGAGTGGATCGAATCGAATCAGGACGCCGAGGCGCTCGCGGTCGCCGGGCTGATGATGGCCTACGACACCACCGTGCGCTGGGCGCTGCGCAACGGCATCTGGACCTTCGGCGCGGAGTCGGCGGCCGAGTACATCCGCAAGACCAAGCCGTACACGCTGGCCGGGATCGCGCACCGCATCGAATGTCCCACACTGGTGCTCGACGCCGAGAACGATCTGTTCTTCCGTGGCGAGCCGCAGCGTGTCTACAAGGCGCTCGCCTGCCCGAAGGAACTGATCGTCGGCACCGAGGCCGAGGGTGCGGGCGCGCACTGCCACATGGGCGCGATGACGCTCACCAATCAGCGCATCTTCGACTGGCTCGACACCACGCTCGCCGCGTACTGACGGCTCGCGTCCCTGCCGCCTCGCGCCGAAACAGCCGGCGCGACAGCGGGAATCAGATGCCCGCGACGTCCGCCAGCTGGCCGATGCCGTAGGTGACGGCCATCGCCAGCGCACCGCCGAGCACCACGCGCAGCACCGCGCGACCGGGTGCGCTGCCGCCCAGGCGTGCGCTGACCGAGCCGGTGAGCGCCAACGCGACGATCACCGCGGCGAAGGTCACCGGGATGCGCACCGAGACCGGCGGCAGCAGGATCGCGAGCAGCGGCAGCAGCGCGCCCACGGTGAACGACACCGCCGAGGAGAGGGCCGCGTGCCAGGGGTTCGTCAGTTCGGTGGGGTCCAGGCCGAGTTCGACTTCGGCGTGCGCGGTGAACGCGTCGTGCGCGGTGAGTTCCGCGGCGACCTGGCGGGCCGTCTCGGGGGAGAGGCCTTTAGCCTCGTAGATCCCGGCCAGCTCCGCCAGTTCGTACTCGGGTTCCTCGCGCAGTTCCCGCTGCTCCTTGGCGAGCAGGGCACGTTCGGAATCGCGTTGCGTGCTGACCGACACGTATTCGCCGACCGCCATCGAGATCGCGCCCGCCGACAGGCCCGCGATGCCCGCGGTGAAAATCGCACCGGTGCCGGTGGTCGCGGCCGCGACGCCGACCACCAGGCCCGCGGTGGAGACGATCCCGTCGTTCGCGCCGAGCACCCCGGCACGTAACCAGTTCAGCTTGGACGCCAGCCCTTCGGCGTGGGGTTCGTGCGGGTGCGGTCCCGCGGCGGCGGTTTCGGCCATGCGTCGAAGACTAGCCGCGCGCGGGGCACGATCCGGTTCAGCAACCCGGTGTCAGGAACGCCCGCAGGTACCCCGCCGACTGCCGCAGGTACATCCAGGCCCAGAAGCGCAGCCCCGAAGCGCTCGGACTGGCCACCATGGTCACCTCGCCGTCGAAGCATTTCTGCACGATGTAGCGGGCCCGGGAGACATGCGGCGTGTAGGTCACCACGATGATGTGCCGCCACCCGAATTGCCGTGCGCGCCGCCGGATCTCCTGCGCCTCGCCCTCGGTCGTCCACGGATCCGGAATGAAACAGCTGACGGTGAACTCGAAACGGCCCGCGCAGTACTTGTCCATCTCGTGGTCGTCCGGGCCGGTGGAGCGCGAGATCAACAGCGTGGGCGCGTAACCGCGCTCGGCCAGCTCCAGCCCGAGGTCGAAACGTTCGTAAGCGGTGCCGCCGAGCACCACGATGGCATCGGCGCGCCGCAGCGGGTCGAGCTGCGGATGGACGTACACCGGCCACCCCGCGGCCCCGATCACGACCACCAGGGCGAGCAGGGCACCGAAGAAGATCCCCGCTCGTCGCAGGCCGGCCACATCCGCAGACGATACCCAACCCCAGGCCCCTGCCGATCGCACGCAGGTGGGGCGTACACGCGTTCCGGTGTGATCTGCACGATCAACCGCTCGGCAGCCGGCTCCGGCGGCAGTGTCGCCCCCGGTCACGACCGCATCGAAGGCGGGTGCCCACCGTGCGCTGCCGGCCGGATTCGCCCCCGCGAGTGCCGACACTTACGCCGAACCTGTCCTGGCGGTGTCCTGGATCGGCTGGGTGCAGCCGCTGCCCGATGCGCTCGGCGCCGACGATCTGCGGATCCGGCGAGCGTGGCCGTCCGCCGGGACAGTGTGCGGTTAGCGCTTATCCGTTGTCTGCAATCGGACCCGCCACGGTGGCGTATCGGCGCGAAAGCCCGGGGTGCTACCGGACTTTCGACGTTGCCGACTTGACGACCACGCCCGTCATCCGTCGGACCGTCGCCTTCGAGGACCCTACGCTGGTCCGTGCCTTCGGCTCTCCCGCGGAATTCAGCGGCACAGTTGATCGAGGTGTTCGCGGAGCAACTCCCGAACACGTTCCGGTGAAACCTTTTCCGGGCGGATCAGCGCTTGCACGGTGAGGCCGTCGATAAAGACGTAGAGCCGTTGTGCTTCCCGTTCGAGATCGAGGCCGGCGCGCAGGACTCCGCTCGCGGCCAGTTCGTCGAGCACCCAGGCGACGAGTTCCGCTGTGGCGTCGTACAGTTCGTCACTGCTCTGCCGCAAGGCGGGCTCGGTCAGCACGCGGCCCAGGAAGGCCAGCCAGACCTTGGTCACCGTGTGTTGCCGCGGGCCGGTCGGCAGCAGGCCGGTCAGCAGGATCTGCGCCGCCCGGTCGACCGGGTCGGCGGCCAGGTCCAGCTGCCGAATCCGGTCCATCATGCCCTCGCCGACCATGCCGAGCGAGAACGCGAGCAACTCGGACTGCGTCGAGAAGTAGTGCCGCAGGCTGCCCATCGACACCCCGGCCTCGGTGGCGACCTTGCGTACCGAGGCGTGCTCGAGTCCGTCGCGCTGGATCACCCGCCAGGCCGCTTCGGCGATCGCATGCCGTCGCTGCTGGTGCGCCTGCGGGTCCACGGTTCGAGCCATCTCGTATTTGTAGCACAACTGTGCTAGGTTTCATTACCAATACAGTCGTGCTGAGAAAGCGGAGAACAGTGATGCGGTGGTTCGGGGCGATACTCGCGGTCGTGGCGCTCGCCGCCGGTGCCTGTTCGGCGGTGCCGTCCCGGCCGGCCGAGCCCGCGTGGTCACCGTGTCAGGGCGGCGCAGACGACGGGCGGCAGTGGGAATGCGCGACGATCACCGCCGCGCGGGACTATCGCGATCCCGGCGCGGGCACGATCGAGCTCGCGTTGATCCGCACCCGCAGCGCCGATCCCGCGAAGCGACTCGGCTCGTTGGTCTACAACCCTGGCGGACCCGGCGGTTCCGGCCTGGAAACCGTTGGGGGCGTGGCCACCCGGTTCTCCGCCCTGCTCGACCGATACGACCTGGTGTCCTGGGATCCGCGCGGGGTCGGTCGGAGCACCCCGGTGGTTTGCACGGAAACCACACTGCCCGAACGTGTTCCGCGTACAGACGCGGAGTGGGCCGCGATCGACGCGAGCAGCAGGCAATTCGCCGACTCGTGCGTTGCTGGTTCGGGGGACCTGCTGCCTCACGTCGGATTGTTCGACTCCGCGCGCGATCTCGATCTCGTCCGCGCCGCGGTGGGCGACGACCGGCTCAACTATCTCGGCGTCTCCTACGGCGGGCAGCTCGGTGCCGCGTACGCCACACTCTTCCCGGAGCGGGTCGGACGCATGCTGCTCGACGCGCCCGGCACCCCGTTGCGCACCTTCCGGCAGAGCCTGCTCGATCAGTCCGCAGGCAGTGAGGCGGCACTGCGCGACTTCCTCGCTTTCTGTGTCACCCAAGGAAATTGCCCCCTCGGCGCGACCGCTGAGGAGGCGCTGGACCGGGTCGACGACTTCCTCGCCCGCACGGAGATGTCGCCGCTGCCCACCGGGCGCGGTACACCGCTCACCCGATCGGTCGCGACCGCCGGACTGGGTCTCGGTGCCGCGGCCCCAGAGGTGTGGCCGCACCTGATCACCGCCCTCGCCCAGGCCATCTCCGGCAACGGCGACGAACTCGTCGGCTACGCCGACCTTTTCGCCGGCCTACGCCCCGACGGCACCCGCTCGAACTTCGCCGCCATCAACACCGCCGCGAACTGCGCCGACTATCCGGACGTCTACTCCGTCGCCCAGGTCCGTGCGCTGCTGCCCGAATTCGCCGCCACCGCACCACGATTCGGCGAACTGACCGCCCTCCGCCTAGCCGAATGCGCCCACTGGCCGGTCCACGGCGTCGGCCGCGCCCCGTTGGGCGCCGCAGGCGCACCCCCGATCCTGCTGATCGGCAACACCGGCGACCCAGAAGCCCCCCTCACCTGGGTAACCGAACTAGCCCAAGCCCTCCCCTCCGGCATCCTCCTCACCTACCACGGCGTCGGCCACGGCGCCTACGGCGGAGTAGACGCCTGCGTCGACCGAACAGCGAACGCCTACCTGCGCGACGGAGTCGTGCCGGACCGCGGAACAACCTGCCGCTAGCCGCTAGCCGCTAGCCCCTAGCCCCTCGCCCTCGCCGGAACCTGGCCGGCTCGGTCCGAGTGCGGATACCCGCGATGGTGGCCCGTCCCCGGTCTACACGCCGGACGTCGTGTGTTGAGTCTGTTTAGGCGGTAGGAGTTTTGGATGTGGCGGCTACCCGTGGTGGTGTGCCCGTCCCAGGTTTGCACGCCGGAATTGGTGTGTTGAGTTTGATTGGGCGGTGAGGGTTTTGGGCGTGGTGGCTACCCGTGGTGGTGTGCCCGTCCTGGGTTTTGCGCGCCGGACTCTGTGTGTTGAGTTCAGTTGGGCGGTAGCTGTTTTGAGCGTGGAGGCTACCCGCAATGGTGTAGCGCGTCCCAGGTTTGCACTCGGATCATGCTGAGCGCGTCGTCTGCCGTACCCGGCTGTAGGTGCAGGTCAGGTGCGTGATGTCTTGTTCCGGCGTGGTCATCTGGCTGTGGTTGCGTCTCGAGCGGCTTGGGAGGGGAGGGGGTCGGGTTGTCTGGACCAAGCGACAGATAGGTGGCGGGGTCACAGAGCGTTTGCACGGTTCACAGGGGTTGTAGCTGCTGTGAAGCGTAGAGACGGTCTGTGAAGCCGTGGGCCGCACTGTCACGCGCAGCCGATCACGCCAGAAACCCCTGGTCGCCGTGTACCAAGCGACAGCTTGGTGCGTGTCGACACGCGGAAACCCCACAGCTGCACCACTTCTCGGGATTCACACCCTTTCTGGCCGGCCAAAACCGGTGCAAGTCCCGAGAACTGGTGCAGATCCCAAAGCATCCCCAGAGCATTCGCCCGCCCCCGAAAGGAAACGCTCGAGAACGGCACCACAGCCAGACGACCACGCTGGGACGCGACACCGCGCACCCGGCGCGCGCCTACAGCCGGGAACGGCACCCGACGCGCTCAGCACTATCCGTGTAACTACCGCGGCAGGAACACCAAACTGGGCTCGGCGAACTTCGGAAGCCAGCCAACCACCCCAAACGCAACCCTCTCCCCAGAACTCAACCACCCCAACGCAACGTTCTCGCCAGAACTCAACCACCCCCAACGCAACATTCTCTCCGGAACCCAACCACCCTCGCCTGGCGACGCCAGGAACAAACGACACCCCTCCCATGTTCCATTCCATGGAAACAATATCTACGGCGTCAACGGGGGATAAGCCCGCCGGATCCACTGAAGAGCGGCGAACCCATCGGGCAAACGGGCTGAGCAACGTGACATGGAATGGAGTGACGAATGTCGGATGCGCGTCTGGTCGATCTGTTCGACCAGCTGGTGCGGGTCGAGATCCTGCTGTGGAATGCCGTGGAGCGTCGGTTGCGGGCCGAGCACGAGCTTCCGGTGCCGTGGTTCGAGATGATGCGCGTCGCGGATCGGCTCGGTGGGGCGCGGGTGCGTGACGTCGCCGAGGCGTTGACGATCACCGAGGGTGGTGCCAGCAAGATCGTGGATCGGGTGCAGGCGGCCGGTTATGCCGAACGTACCCGTGATCCGGCGGACGGCCGATCGTCACGGATCACGTTGACGCCCAGAGGTATTCGGATGCTCCGTGCCGCCACCGCGACCGCAGAGGCGGAACTCGCCGAACGGGTCGGTGCCGTCCTCGGCCCCGATTCGCTGGACCGGCTCGACGCCACGTTGCGTCTGCTCCGTGCCGCCAACACCGCCGCTGCGGCGGAGAACTACCAGGAGTGATTCGAATGTCCGCTGTTCCCGATACCATGCGAGCCGTCGTGCTCGATGGCCCCGGACCGGTCGAGGCCCTGCAAGTGCGGCAGCTGCCGGTTCCTGCGCCCCGGTCGGGTGAAGTGCTGATCAAGGTAAAAGCGTTCGGGCTCAACCGGTCCGAGCTACACACCAGACTCGGTCTGGCGGAAGGAGTGACCTTCCCGCGGGTGCCGGGCATCGAGGCGACGGGCGTCGTCGCCGCTTGTCCCGGCGGAGAATTCGCTGTCGGCAGTCAGGTGATGGCGATGATGGGCGGTATGGGCCGCACCTTCGACGGTGGATATGCGGAATACACCTGTGTCCCCGCCGCCCAGGTGCTTTCGTTCACCAGCTCGCTGGCCTGGCCCACCCTCGGCGCTGTCCCGGAGATGCTGCAAACCGCCTACGGTTCTTTGACCATCGGCCTCGATGGTCATTCAGGTCAATCGATCCTGATCCGTGGCGGCAGTTCCTCGGTCGGCGCGGCCACCGCCGTGCTGGCCGCCCAGCGCGGCATGACCGTCTTGGCCACCACCCGCAATCCGGCGAAAGCCGAAGCGCTGCACCGGCTCGGCGTCGACCATGTGCTGATCGATGACGGCGCTGTCGCCGATCAGGTGCGCGAGCTGTTCCCAGACGGCGTCGATACCGCGCTCGAACTGGTGGGCACTCCGACGCTGCCGGATACCTTGCGTGCCACCAAGGTCCACGGCGTCGTCTGCTTCACCGGGATGCTTTCCAACGAATGGATAGTCGAGAACTTCTATCCCATCGGCTATCTGCCGCAGGGCGTGCGACTCACCGCCTACGGGGGCGACGCGAGCGATCTCCCGGCAGCCGTGCTGCAAAGTTTCCTCGATGCCGTGGCGGCCGGTCGCAGCACCGTTCCGGTGGATCGCGTCTTCTCGCTCGAGCAGATCCGAGAAGCTCACGCCTATATGGAATCCGGCGCAGCCACCGGCAAATTGGTTGTTGCGCTGTGAGTTCTGTCTGGAACAGGGAGAAGGGTGGTGGACAGGGTTCGAGTAACGGGCACGCGCTGCGCCTCGCGCACCCCTCGAACGCGAGTGGACGCGGTCCCGGCCCCGCCCTCCCGGTCTCGGTTTCCGGGCGGTCCCAGTTCCGCACGGATCATCCCTGTCCACCACTGGCGATGGTGTGGTCACATCGATAAAGCAGCATGCCAGCTGTTGTTCAGCAACCGATAAATATCGAATAAACGTTCGTTATTCCGTGTCCGCCGACTCGGCCTTTTGTCCGCCGGTGCCGAACAGCCGGTCGATGGTCGGCGCCGAGAGTCCGGCTCGGCGGAAGATCTCGGCCGCCTCGCGGAACTCCTGCTCGGCGCGCGCCCGCCTGCCCTGCGCCGCGAGCGCGGCCGCGTGCAAGGCCATCGCGCGAGCGCGATCGATCGGGTCGGCCGCTTTGGTCAGCAGGTGCAGCGCGTCCGCCGCGTTCGCCTGCGCCTCGGCAACGTTGCCCGCCCGCAGCTGGATCTGGGCCAGCCTGGTGCGGGCCCAGCCCTCCCACAGGCGTACCCCGTTGCGCTGCGCCGCGTGCACCGCATCGGTACCGAGCTCGATCGCGCGACGGTGCTCGCCGCGCATCGACAGCGTCGCGGCGAGCTCATGGGTGGCCCAGCCGAGCGCCACCGGGTTCGACGATTCCCGCGCCAACTCGATCGCCCGGCCCGCCATCCGCACCGCTTCCTCGTATTGCCCTGCCTCGCAGTAGGTCCGGGTGACCAGTGCCAAGCACCATGCCTCCATCGACCGATCGCCGAGCGCACGCGTGAGTTCGGTCGCGTGCTCGAAATGCCGATGCGACCCGTCGGCATCGCCGAGCCGCCGGGCGGCGACGCCGAGCAACACCGAGGCGAGCACCGAAAGCCTGCGATCGACATCGCTAGTCGTCGGGCCCGAGACCGCACGCAGATGCGGCAGGCTCGCCTCGACCTCCCCGAGTCCTACCTGGAGCAGCGCGCCGAGTGCCGTCCTGATCCGTCGTTCGGCGCCGTGGTTGTCCTCGGCAATGGCGGTGTCCAGCAACGATTCCAGCGCACGGGACAGTTCCCGGGCGCGGGTGCCCGCGTCCATCAGTTCGGCCATCACCCAGGCGAGGTCGGCTGCCACCTCCAGCGCACGTCCGCCGATGCGGGCCGCCTGCTGATGCAGCGCGATCACGACGGGGCGTTCGATGTCGTTCCACGCCTGGCCATCCGAGCCGCCGCAGAACGCGCGGCCGGCCGCGGTGGTCGGGACGAGCAGGCGGGCCGTGTTGCTGTAGTCGATCGCGCTGAGCAGATTTCGCGCACTCGCGAGGTGGTAGTCGAGCACGCGGACGAGCACCGCTGATTCGTCCTCGTCGGCCAGTCCGCACGCGAAAAGCCGCAGCAGGTCGTGGAATCGGTAGCGGCCGGGCGTCGTGGTCTCCAAAAGGCTGAGATCGACCAGGGATTCGCACACCTGCTCGGCCTCGGGCTCGGTGAGGCCGAGGATCGCCGCGATACCGTCCACCGAAAGATCGGGCACCTGCGCGAGCGCCAGCGTGCGAAATGCCTTGGCCTGGCGTTCGGTGAGCTGCCCGTAGCCGAGGTGGAACGCGGCCTCCACCGCCAGTTCACCCGTCTTCAACACGTCCAGCCGGTTCTTCTCGTCGGCCAGCCGCGCCGCGAACGAGGCGATCGTCCACTGCGGCCGGACCGCGAGCCGCGCCCCGACGATGCGCACCGCCAGCGGCAGGAACCCGCACTGGGCCACCACCTCCCGCGCCGACTCCGCCTCGGCGGCGACCCGATCCGCGCCGAGAATGTGCACGAGCAGCGTCGTCGCCTCCGCCTCGTCGAGCACGTCGAGCCGGGTGCGGGTCACCGCGGGTAGTTCGGTGAGCGCGGACCGGCTGGTGATCAGCACCGCGGACCCGGCGAGCAGCGGCGCCACCTGGCTGTAGTCCCTGGCATTGTCGAGCACCATAAGGATGCGCTTGCCGGACAGCCTGGTTCGCAGTTCGGCGGCACGCTCGTCGACGGTCGAGGGGATATCGCCCTCGGCGACGCCGAGCGCCCGCAGGAAGCCGCCGAGCGCGGCACCCGGGGGAGTGGGCACCGGGTCGACGCCGTGCAGGTTGGCGTACAGCTGCCCGTCCGGGAACCGATCCCGCACCCGATGTGCCACGTGCAGTGCGAGTGTCGTCTTGCCGACCCCGCCCATACCGCCGACCGCCGAGATCGCCACGGCGCTGCCCGCTCCGGTCAACTGATCGGCCAGTTCGGCGACGAGTTGCTCGCGTCCGGTGAAATCGGCGATATCGGGCGGTAATTGCGCGGGCACGGGATCGAGCCCGCGTTCGATGCCCGCGCCCGATCTGGTCGTCGGTTCGAACGCGCCGGTCCCGCTCGACGAGTCGGGCGTCGCATCGGCGCCGCCGCTCGCGGCGATCGGCGGCATCGCCCCGCGCAGGATCCGCTCGTGCACCACCGACAACTCCGGCCCCGGCTCTACCCCGACCCCGTCGACCAGGGCCCGTCGGGCCTGGGCGTACGCGTGCAGTGCGTCGGACTGCCGCCCGCAGTGATACAGCGCGGTCATCAGCAGCGCCCGGAAACGTTCGCGCAGTGGGTATTCCTCGATCAGCGGGCCGAGTTCGGCGACGGCGGCCGAGCTGTGACCGGTCTCGATATCGAGGGCGAGCCGATCCTCCAGGATGGCCAGCCGCCACTGCTCGAGCCGGATCCGTTGCCGTTCCGCGAACGGTCCCGGCAGTCCACTCAGCGCATTGCCCTGCCATTTGCCCAGGGCGGCAACCAGTTTCGCGCGGGCCGCGGCCGGATCGCGGTCGCGGACCTGGCCTGCCGCCGCGACGAGCCGCTCCACCTCCGCCACATCGGTGGCCTGGGGCGCGATGCGCAGCGCGTAGCCGTCGCCGACCGAGACCAGCACGGTCGAGGGAGCCCGGGCCGCGCGGCCGGGTTCCAGTGCGCGGCGCAACTGTGCGACGTGGGTCCGCAGCGCTGCGATCGCGCGCGGCACCGGCCGCTCGCCCCAGATCCCCTCGACCAACTCGGCCGCGGTCACCGCGTTTCCGGCACGCAGCAGCAGGGCCGCGAGCACGGCCCTGCGCTGCGGAGGTCCCAGGTGCAGCGGCGCCTCCCCGCGCCACCCCTTGACCTCGCCCAACACCTCGAAATGCACCAACCGACCTCCCGAACGCTGGGAGTTTACGTGGCACCGTGGCGCGTTGTCCGGCTCATGCGATCAGTCGCCGCGTGTCCCGTCCGCGCGGGAGGCGGCCGACGGCCGTCGCTGTGTTCTCCTCGGCGCGGTATCCGGCGAGGTCAGGCGGCGGATCGGGTGCTGCGGAAGGTCAGTGCCACGAGGAAGGTCAGGGCGGCTATACCGCACGCCGCGGCGAACGCCGTGGTGATCCCGCTGACCAGAACCTCGTGCGCCGAGCCCGACGCATCACGGACCGCGGTGCCGAAGACGGTCACCAGGATCGCCAGGCCGAGCGCCGATCCGGTCTGCTGCAGGGTCTGCATCGCACCGCCCGCCGCGCCCGCGTCCTCACCGGGCACGTTGGCCATGATGATCACGCCCAGCGGCGAGAAGGCCAAGCCGATACCGAGTCCCATCAAAACCATCGCCGCGAACAGGAGCGGGAAGTACCCGGATTCGGCGGTCAGCTGGGTGAGCAGGACCAGTCCGGACAGCATCAGCGCCGAACCGATCATGGTCACCGGCTTCGGGCCGAACCGCGGCAGCAGCCGGGGGATCAGCCTGATCATCGTGAACATCAGCACGGCGGTCGGCAAGAACGCGAAACCTGTTGCCAGCGCGCTCAACCCGCGCACCTCCTGGAGGTACTGGGTGAGGAAGAAGAACATCGACATGCCCGCCATCGGGCCGAAGAAGATATTGGCGTAACCGGCCGCCCGATCGCGGTCCAGGAACAGCCGCAGCGGCAGCAGGGGTTGCGCGGTGCGCAGTTCGATGACCAGGAACGCGGCGAGCAGCAGCAAGCCCGCAGCCAGGGCGATATCGGTGGTCTCGCTGCCCCAGCCGTTGGCCGCGGCGCTGATGAACCCGTAGACCAGCACCGCGACACCGGCGGTCGCCGTCACCGCGCCCGGTAGGTCGAGGCGTGCGGGCCTGCGCGGCGCGTCGAGCAGGTACCGCAGCGCGAGAACCACGACGGCCAGTCCGAACGGCACGTTGATGAACAATGCCGAGCGCCAGCTCAGCCATTCGGTGAGCAGCCCGCCGACGATCAGACCGATCGCGAAGCCCGCGCTCGACATACCCGAGAACAGCGCGAGCACGCGC
The DNA here is from genome assembly GCF_000308475.2 of Nocardia brasiliensis NBRC 14402. Taxonomy (GTDB): domain Bacteria; phylum Actinomycetota; class Actinomycetes; order Mycobacteriales; family Mycobacteriaceae; genus Nocardia; species Nocardia brasiliensis. The sequence continues at coordinate 95,191 of NZ_BAFT02000081.1, forward strand.
ATCCTGGCCTTCGGCTCGCTGAAGGTGGTGGTGAGCAGCGCAAGCGTGTTCGGCCCCGCCATCGCGGCGCCGATGCCTTGGACGACGCGCGCACCGATCAGCCACGCCGCCGAGGGCGCCAGCCCACCGACGAGGGAGGCCACCGTGAACAGGGCCGTCCCGATGATGAACAGCCTGCGTCTGCCGAACAGGTCGCCGGCGCGGCCGCCGAGCAGCAGCAGTCCGCCGAAGGTGAGGGCGTAGGCGTTGATGACCCAGGACAACCCGGTCGCGCTGAACTCCAGATCGGTGCGAATGCGCGGCAGCGCGACGTTCATGACGGTGATGTCGAGGACGATCATCAGCTGGCAGGTCAGCAGGGTGACCAGCACCAATCCCGATTGGAACGGCTTGGTTCCGGCGAGGGACGCGGGTGTTCCCGCGGTAAGGGTGTTCGTGGACAAAGAATGCTCCGTCGAATCGTGAGCTAAACGGAGATAGTCTCCGCTTCCGGCAGAGCTATCATATGGAGAGTTTCTCCGTTTACGCAAGACTAAACGGAGAGTCCATCCGTTTCTACTGGAGGGTTCATGGACGCACCGACGGCGGCACGGCCGATGCGGGCCGATGCGCGGCGCAACTATGAACGGATCATCGAGTGCGCCCGCGAGGCGTTCGCGGCGCACGGTCCGCAGGCGCCACTGGACGACATCGCGCGCCAAGCGCAGGTCGGTCCGGGGACGCTGTACCGGCACTTCCCGAATCGGGATGCGCTGATCGAAGCCGTCTACCGCTCCAGCCTCGAGCAATTGAGTCGACGTGCCTACGAGCTGCTCGAAAAACACTCTCCCGCCGACGCTTTGGCGCAATGGATGCAAGCCTTGGTGGCGTACGTGATGGACCGGCACAACCTCGTCACGACCTTGAAGGCGGTGATGGACCACGATTCGGAGGTCTTCACCCTGTGTCGCGCAACGATCACCGACGCGGCCGCCGCCCTGCTGCAGCCCGCTCAAGCCGCGGGCGCGATCCGCGCCGACGTCGAACCGCGCGATCTACTGCGCTTCGGGCACGGCATCGGCGCCGCGTGCGAGAAAACGCCCGAAGCCGCTCCGCGCATGCTCGCGGTCACCTTGGACGGGCTGCGCACGGCCCGATAGTTGTTGCCGGACAGTGCCGTTCACGCGCGGGCTACCGAGTTGTCGCGCCGGATCGCGGTCGGTGTCGTGCCCCACCAGCGCCGGCAGCAACGGGTGAAGGTCGCCTGCTCCGAGAGGCCGATCAGCGAGGCGACCTGGCTCATCGGCATGTCGGTGGTGGTGAGGTAGCGCCGGGCCTCGGCGCGGCGCACGTCGTCCAGGATCGCGGCGAACGAGGTGTGCTCGGCCGCCAGCCTGCGCTGCAGAGTTCGCGGATGCATATTGAGAAGTTTTGCGACGGAGCCGATTTCGGGCGGCAGCGTGCCGAGCAGCTGCTGTACCGCGGCATGGACCTGCGGCACCGCGGAGGCGCCGACCCCGCCTGCCTGTTCGGCCAGGAACGCCATCGCCAGCCGGTGCAGTTTCTCGTCCCCGCCGCTCAGTGGCCGGGTCGGCAGGTCGCGGGGGACGCGCAGCGCCGCGTAGGGCCGTTTGACCCGCACCGGCGCACCGAAGAACTCCTCGTAGCGGGCGAGCGGTGCCGCGGGCTGATACGGCAATTCGACCGAGCGCAGGCCGTAGCTGCCGTCCACCAGGCGCTGAATCGTGCGGTGCACGAACGCGAGTCCCAGATCTGTGGCCTGGGTGGGAATCGCCAGGCCCGGCTGGACCCCGTAGCGCAGCGCGATCACGCCGCGGTCGCCGTACGGGTCCGACTCGCCGGTCAGGGTGAGTGCGCGCGCATGCAGGAACAGATAGCGTGCCGAGCATTCCAGCACGCCGGTCAGTGAAGGGGAATTCCGGATGGCCAACGCGAGCGGGCCGAGCATGTCGAGGTCTTGGCGCAGCGAGATGCGCAGACCGAGGTCGGGGCAGTCCAGCCGGCGCGCCGCCAGTTCCAGCACGGAGGCGAGCGCGTGATCGGGGATGAGCAGGTCGTCGGCGTCGAGCGCGGCGACCGGCAACCCGCAGGCGGCGGCCAGTTGTTCGGCATCGCCGCCCAGCTCCGCGACGGTCGCGCGGAATCCGCGCAGTCCGGCGGAGCGGATGACCGACATGTCGTACAGAATCAAATAGTTGTCGCGCAAAGTCAAGAATGCGGTGTCGTGCCGCAGCACACTGGAACCATGAGTGAGCGCGGCAAGGCCCCGGAACACCTCGATGTCGTGATCGTCGGGGCCGGACTGTCCGGCATCGGCGCGGCGTACCGGTTGCAGACCGAGTGCCCCGGCAAGACCTACGCCATCCTGGAGGCCCGGGCGGCGCTGGGCGGTACCTGGGACCTGTTCCGCTACCCCGGCATCCGCTCGGACTCCGACATGTTCACCCTCGGCTATCCGTTCAAGCCCTGGCGCGACGCGAAATCGATCGCCGACGGGCCGTCGATCCTGCGCTACATCGAAGAGACCGCGGCCGAGAACGGCATCGACCGGCACATCCGCTACGGGACCAAGGTGATCGCCGCCGACTGGTCGAGCGAAACCGCCCGCTGGACACTGACTCTCGAACAGCGCGACGGCGCCGGTGAGACCGTGCGGCGCGAGCTGACCTGCGGCTTCCTCTACGCCTGTGCGGGTTACTACAACTACGACCACGGCTACACGCCTGAATTCCCCGGCCTCTCTTCGTTTTCCGGCCAGGTGGTGCATCCGCAGTGCTGGCCCGAGGAACTCGACTACCGCGGCAAGCGCGTCGTGGTGATCGGCAGCGGCGCCACCGCGGTCACCCTCGTGCCCTCGATGGCCGACGCCGCCGAGCAGGTGACGATGTTGCAGCGCAGCCCGACCTGGATCAGCGCGGTGCCGCGCCGGGACAAGCGCGCGGACAAGATCCGCGAACTGCTGCCGCCGAAGCTGGCGCATCGGGTGATCCGGACCAAGAACATCCTGTTCAGCATCGGTTTCTACCAGTACTGCCGCCGACGTCCCGAGTCGGCTCGAAACCTGCTGACCCGCTTGAACTTACGCATTCTCGGGGACAAGCAGATGGTGGCCGAGCACTTCACCCCCAGCTACAACCCGTGGGACCAGCGGTTGTGCGCCGCCCCGAGCGCGGACTTCTTCCGGGCGCTCAAGAAGGGCAAGGCCGAGGTCGTCACCGACCACATCGACACCTTCGTGCCGGAGGGCGTCCGGCTGCGGTCCGGTCGCGTGCTTCCCGCCGATATCGTGGTGACCGCGACCGGCTTGCAACTGCTGGCCTTCGGTGGCATCGCGCCCCGCGTCGATGGGGAAAACGTCACGCTGGCAGAGCAATTCGTCTGGCAGGGCACCATGGTGAGCGGTGTGCCCAACTTCGCCGTGTGCATCGGCTACACCAACGCGTCGTGGACGCTGCGGGCCGACCTCAGCTCCCGGCTGGTGTGCAAGATCATCAACCACATGGATCGCCGCGGCCAGGCCGCCGTCGTCCCGAAGCCGGACGGTGACCTGGTCGAGCAGCCGCTGCTGGAACTGACCTCCGGCTACATCCAGCGCGCGATCGGGGCGTTCCCCCGGCAAGGTGACCGTCGCCCGTGGAAGGTCCGGCAGAACTATCTGCTCGACTCCGTTTTCACGTTGCGCACCGATCTGGACAAGACCCTCGCGGCCACCCCGAAATCGGCGGTGCGGTCTGCCGATCTGGTCACCGCGCCCTGAGCGACGAAACACTCAGCGCGGCAAGCGACACGCTGCCCGGTGCCGCCGAATCGCGCTCTAGGCTGAACGGGTGGCGGTGATATTGGTGACGGGGATGTCGGGCACCGGAAAGTCGACGGTGCTGCGCGAGTTGGCGGGGCGCGGCTACCAGGTGGTCGACACCGATTACGGCCCGTGGATCGAGGACCTGCCGCTGCCCGACGGCACCGGCACCGAACGGCAATGGCGCGAAGACCTGATCGATGCCCTGATCACCGACCACGAGCGCACCGGTACCCCGCTGTTCCTCGCGGGCACCGTCTACAACCAGGACACCTTCTACCCGCGCTGCGCCGAGGTGGTCCTGCTGACCGCCGCGCTCCCGGTGCTCCTCGACCGCATCGCCACCCGCGCCACCAACCCCTTCGGCAAGACCCCGGAAGAACGTGCCCGCATCGAAGCCGACGCCGCCGAGATCGAGCCTCTCCTACGCCCGTCCGCGACCCTTGTGATCGACACGGACAAGCCCCTCGGCGAGGTGGTCGATCAACTCGCCGCCCTGGCCGGTCCCGTCAGCTGACCCCGGCCGACGGGTTGCCGCCGTACGGCGCCTGAGGTGGTCGGTCAGGCGCCGATCGAGGAGAGCAGCATCGGCAGGGCGTGCTGCATCTGCACCTTCCAGGCGTCCCAATTGTGGCCCTGGGACGCCACATAGCGCTCGTCCACCTGGGCGCCGACACGCTGGAGTTCGTCGACAAAACGGTAATTCTGTTCGTAGGCGCGCGCTTCGACGGGATCGGCTTTGCCGTACGAGACGAACAGGGGGATGCCGGTGAGCTTCGCGGCTTGGCTGTACGGGTTGTTGGCGACCCAGATCTTGCGCTCCTCGGCGTCGCGGTAGTCGCCCCAGACCCGCTCCCACTCGGCGGCGCATCCTTGACCTGGCTTGTCCGGCTCACCTGGTGCGCCGGAGGCGTGCAACGGGTCGACGTTGCCGCTGAACGAGGCGGCGGACTTGAACCAACCCTGGTGGGCCGCGGCGAATTTCATCGAACCGAGCCCGCCCATCGAGTTGCCCGCGACGGCGCGCGTGGTATTGGCGTGGTAGGTCTGCTCCAGAATGGTGCGCACGTCCTCGAGCAGGTACTTCTCCCACGCCGGCGGCCCGCCGCGCCCGTCGTTGTACCAATCGGAATAGGCACTGCACCAGCTGGTTTCGGGTAGGACGAAGATCGCGTTCCGGCCGGCCGTCAGGGCTTCCAGGTTGCCCTTGTCGGTCCACGACTTGTGGTCGTCGAAGCCGCCGTGCAGTACCCAGATCGTCGGCCACTTCTTGGTGGTCTCCTTGGTCCAGCCCGGCGGCAGCAGCAGGCGAACAACTTTGACCGACCAGTCCGGGCCTTCGAGATTCGGCGACGAGATGCCGAGATCGAGAATGCGGTCGCTGACCCGGGTTTCCCAGCGGATCGTGCCCGCCGCGGCCTGGGCCGGCGCGCCGGCCACGAAAGGCACTGTGAGGCTTGCGATGACGGTGGCGACTGCCACGAGGAGCCTGCTGAGTCGAGGCATCGGATGTTCCTTCCCGCGGGGTCGTCGAACGGTGCGATCCCGAGCCTGAATCTAGAGCAGCCGCGCAACTTCACGAATAGCGTTGTTCGTAAATGCCAGTTTCTTGCTATCCGCCGGGTGTGCCGAATCGCCCTGTTCGCCTGGGCTTCTCGCAGGCACCGGCCCACGGTCGATCGGTGCGGGCACTGCGGCAGAGTTGCCTCCATGCGTATTGCGGTGTACCTGGCTCATCCCCGGGCCGACGGTTTCAACGGGGCGCTCTTCGACGCGGTGGTCGACGAGCTACGGCAGCGTGGAGTAACGGTCCTCGCGCACGATCTGTACGCCGAGGGCTTCGATCCGCTGCTGACCGCGGCGGAGACCGGAACGCTCGTGGGTGCGGTCCCGGGCGACGAGCTGGTGCGCCGGCATCAGGAAGAGCTGGCCGAACTCGATGCGCTGGTCTTCGTGCACCCGAATTGGTGGGGGATGCCGCCCGCCATCCTGACCGGGTGGGTGCAGCGCGTGCTCACGCCCGCCGTGGCGTACAAGCTCGACACCGCGGCGGGTGCGCCGGTCGGCCTGCTCCGGGCGCGCCGGGCGCTGGTCCTCAACACCTCCGACACCACGGTGGAGCGCGAGCGGGACGTGTTCGGCGATCCGTTGCAGCAGATCTGGGCGGCCTGCGTGCTGCCCTACATCGGCGTCGACGATATTCGCCGCAAGGTCTTCCGAACGGTCACCGACTCGACCGCAGACCTCCGCTCCGGCTGGCTGGGCGAAGCGCGCGAGCTGGCCGCGGCCTTGGTGACCGACAGCTAGGCGGGCCGGGGTGAGCGGATGCTCTCGTGTCCTGATTGTTATCTCAAACAACAAAATGGTCGCTCGACTGGGTTGTGCGCTGGGTCACAGTCGAATATGTTGCAGCGAACAACATTCGCTCGACCTCGACCGCCCAGGCCTTTCCGGGGCGGTGGTTCCACGAAAGGCCCCCTCATGCGTAAGGGCATTCTCGGCGTCGCGGCCGTCTCGGTCGCCTTGCTCACTTCGCTGACTGCTTGCGGCGACGACTCGAAGGATTCAGGGGGTGGGGCCAAGATCGGGGTGATCCTGCCGGACAGCAAGACTTCCGCGCGCTGGGAGACTGCGGACCGCAAGTACCTGCAGCAGGCGTTCGACTCGGCCGGGGTCAAGGCCGACATCCAGAACGCGCAGGGCGACAAGAACGCCTTCCAGACGATCGCCGATCAGATGATGACCAACGGCGCGTCGGTGCTGCTGATGACGAACCTGGACAGCGGCACCGGCAAAGCGGTGATCCAGAAGGCGAAGGCGCAGGGCGTCACGGTGATCGACTACGACCGGCTGACGCTGGGCGGCGGGGCCCAGTTCTACGTGTCCTTCGACAACGTGAAGGTCGGCAGCCTGCTCGGCTCGGGCGTGGAGAAGTGCCTGTCCGACAAGAAGGCGGTCAATCCCGTGGTCGCGTACCTGAACGGCGGCCCGACCGACAACAACGCCACGCTGCTGAAGCAGGGTTACGACTCGGTGCTCAAGCCGAAGTTCGACGCGGGCCAGTTCGTGAAGGGTCCGGATCAGGCTGTGCCGGAATGGGACAACACCCAGGCGGGCACCATCTTCGAGCAGATGCTCACCGGCACACCGAATATCGGCGGGGTGGTCGCGGCCAACGACGGACTGGCCAACGCCGCGATCGCAGTGCTGAAGAAGCAGAAGCTGAACGGGCAGGTCCCGGTCAGCGGCCAGGACGCCACGGTGCAGGGCCTGCAGAACGTGCTCAAGGGCGACCAGTGCCTGACCGTCTACAAGGCGATCAAGAAGGAAGCCGAGGCTGCGGCCGAGCTGGCCATCGCGCTGACCAAGGGCCAGCAGGGACAGGCGAACGGCTCGGTGAAGGATCCGGAGTCCAAGTCCGACGTGCCCTCGGTGCTGTTGGAGCCCAAGCCGATCTACGCGGCCAACGTCAAGGATGTCGTCGCCGACGGCTACGTCACCAAGGACGAGCTGTGCACCGGTGAGTTCGCGAAACTCTGCGCGGACAACGGCATCTGATCCCGCCACGCCCCTTCCGCCGTTTCGATGAGGGGACGGCGGACGGGGCACCCCTAGGAGCAGTAAATGAGTGAAGCATCGCGCGGCGATTCGATCCGGGTGGTGGTCCGGTGACCGGCGGGCACGGTACGCCGGTCGTCGAATTACGCGGCCTGCAAAAGAGTTTCGGACCGGTGCATGTCCTGCACGACGTTGCCTTTTCCGCCTACGCGGGTGAAGTGACGGCGCTCGTCGGCGACAACGGAGCCGGCAAGTCCACACTCGTCAAATGCATCGGCGGCACGCACCCGATCGATGCGGGGGAGTTCCTGTTCGAGGGCAATCCCGTTCAGGTGCACAGCCCGCGCGACGCCGCCGCGCTCGGCATCGAGATCGTGTACCAGGACCTGGCGCTCTGCGACAACCTCGACATCGTGCAGAACATGTTCCTCGGCCGGGAGAAGAAGACCGGCATCGTGCTCGACGAGTACGCGATGGAGGAACTGGCCGGAAAGACCTTGGCCAGCTTGTCCGTTCGCACGGTCAAGAGCGTGCGGCAGCAGGTGTCGAGCCTGTCCGGTGGGCAGCGGCAGACGGTGGCGATCGCCAAGGCCGTGCTGTGGAACAGCAAGGTGGTGATCCTGGACGAGCCGACCGCCGCGCTGGGCGTCGCGCAGACCCAGCAGGTGCTCGAACTGGTGCGCCGGCTGGCCGACCGCGGGCTCGCGGTGGTGCTCATCTCACACAACATGAACGACGTTTTCGCGGTATCGGATCGGATCGCGGCGCTGTACCTGGGCCGGATGGCGGCGCAGGTGCGGACCTCCGACGTGACGCACGGCCAAGTCGTGGAACTCATTACGGCAGGGCGCAGCGGCGATCTCGGCCTGGACGCGAACGGAGCCAATCGATGAGCCTGTTGGAGAAGGAAAAGCCCGCCACCGCACCGGTTTCCGAGCTGGTGAACGAGTACGTCGGACGGGTGCGCAGCGGCGATATGGGCGCGCTGCCGTCGGTGCTGGCGCTGGTCATCCTGTCCTGTGTCTTCTGGGTCGCGCGCCCGGTCTTCATGTCCGAGGCCAACTTCGCGAACCTGTTCACCCAGGGCGCGGCGATCGCGGTGATCGCGATGGGCCTGATCTTCGTGCTGCTGCTCGGCGAGATCGACCTCTCGGCCGGATTCACCAGCGGTGTCTGCGCCGCGGTGCTCGCGGTGCTGCTCACCGATCGCGGCTGGCCCTGGTATGTGGCGGTGCTGGTCTCGCTGCTCACCGGTATGGTGATCGGCCTGACGATCGGCACCATCGTGGTCAAGATCGGCATCCCGTCGTTCGTGGTGACGCTCGCGGCTTTCCTTGCGCTGCAAGGTGTCGCGCTGAAGATCATGGACAACGGCCGCAATATCTCCATCCGCGACGACACCATCCTGGCCATCGCGAACAAGAACGTCCCGCCGCTGCTCGGCTGGCTGATGTACGTGCTCCTGGTCGCCGGGTTCGCGGTGCTCCAGTATCGAAAACTGCGGGCCCGCAACAAACTCGGGCTGACCGGCGAGACCATGCCGGTGATCGTGGCGCGGATCGTCGCGGTGGCGGTCGTGCTCGGCATCGCGGTGCTGGTGCTCAACGGGGAACGCAGCCGCAACCCGGAACTGCACTCGCTCAAGGGGATGCCGATCGTCGTTCCGCTGATCGCGGTCCTGCTGCTGCTGTGGACCTTCGTGCTCAACCGCACGTCGTTCGGCAGGCATATCTACGCGGTCGGCGGGAACGCCGAAGCGGCGCGGCGCGCCGGGATCACGGTGGATCGGGTGAAAATCACCGCGTTCGTGCTGTGTTCGACGATGGCCGCGGTCGGCGGTCTGGTCGCGGCGTCGCGCGCCAATTCGGTCGACCCCAACACCGGCGGCAGCAGCGTGCTGCTGCTCGCGGTCGGCGCGGCGGTCATCGGCGGTACCAGCCTGTTCGGTGGCCGGGGCCGGATGCTGGACGCGGTACTCGGTGCCGCGGTGGTAGCCGTGATCGACAACGGCATGGGGTTGATGGGCTACAGCGCGGGCACGAAATTCGTTGTGACAGGATTTGTGCTGCTTTTGGCGGCCGGCGTGGACGCGTTGTCGCGCAAACGCACCCGCCTCGGCGGTTAGCTGCCCGGGTACCGAGGACACGAGACGCGGAGAGGCGGTGACCATGCGACCGGCTTCTTCGCCGGAGGAGATCCGCAGACGGAATCTGGCCGTGCTGCTGCGGCACGTGCACCGGGACGGCCAGGTCTCGCGCGCCACGCTCGCCGAGCGAATGGGGTTGAACCGCAGCACCATCCTGGCCCTGACGGCCGATCTCGCCGCCGCCGGTCTGATCAGGGAGGAACTTCCCGGTCAGACCGGCAAGGCGGGACGCCCGTCGCTGGTGGTGCGCCCGGAGTCGGACCGGGTCTACGTCGTCGCGCTCGATGTCGGGGCCGATCGACTGGCCGCGGCTCGGGTGGGGTTGGGCGGCTCTGTGCTCGATCAGGTCGAAACCGTGCGCCCGACAGGGACTTTCGATCCCGGTGACGTGATCGACACGCTGGCGTCGATGGCGCGCGGTTTGATCGGCGGGGCCGCGGGCGAGGCTCGATGCGTCGGTGTCGGGGTGGCGTTCTGCGGCATGGTGCGCGAAGAGGACGGCGTCGTCCGTTACGGCCCGAACATCGGCTGGGTCGATGTGCCCTTCGGCGAGCACCTGACTCGGCAACTCGATCTCGGCCTGCGGGTGGTGGTCGGCAACAACGCCAATCTCGGCGCGCTCGCCGAATGCGAGCGCGGCGTCGGGGCCGGCCTGTCCGATCTGATCTATCTGCACGGCGACGTCGGTATCGGCGGCGGCATCATCATGGGGGGCCAGCTGCTCGGGGGAGAAGGCGGCTACGCGGGCGAGGTCGGCCACATGGTGGTGAACCGGGACGGACGGCCCTGCGCCTGCGGATCGCGCGGCTGCCTGGAGGCCGAGGCGGGCGAGCTGGGCCTGATCGCGGCCGCGGGTCGTACCGATCCGCCGGGCCGCGCCGCGGTGGAGGCGATCGTGGAGGCCGCGGCCCGCGGCGACTCGACGGCCCGGGACGCGCTGCATCAGGTAGGGGACTGGCTCGGGTACGGCGTCGCGAACCTGGTGAACATCTTCAACCCGTCGATGGTCGTCTTCGGCGGGGTGCTGCGGGAGATCTATCTCGCCTCGGCGGCGCAGGTGCGCAGCCGGGTGGCGGTAGAGAGCCTGCTCGCGGTCCGCGAGCGGGTGCGACTGCGCACCTCGTCCCTGGGCGGCGATGCGACCCTGATCGGCGCGGCCGAGCTGGCCTTCGCCGACGTGCTCACCGACCCGGTGCAGACGCTGGCCCGGATCTCCGCCGCGGGCGCATGAAATCGGGTGTGCGCCAACCCCCGTCGCTTCCGATCTACCCGCAGGCCACCGAACCCGACTATCATTCGCACAGCACTGTCCGGGTGATCAGGCACACGACGCCCGGGTGGGTAGGCCGGTCTGGTGCGGCGAGTTCGATCGTGAGCAAATAAAGGGGTTTCGATGGATAGGCCGGCGTGGGCACCCGAGGGCGTGGATATGCAGCAGGCGAGCCCGGCGCGTATGTATGACGCGTTGCTCGGGGGTTCGCACAATTTCGAGATCGACCGCAAAGCCGCGGAGATGGGCAAGACGCTGGTGCCCGATTTGCCCAGGTTGGCGCTGAGCAACCGCGCCTTCCTGCGGCGTGCGGTGCGTTTCCTGGCCGATTCCGGAATTCGCCAATTCCTCGATATCGGGTCGGGGATTCCGACAGCCGGAAATGTGCACGAGGTGGTGCAGAGTATTGACCCCGATATCCGCGTCCTCTATGCGGATATCGATCCGGTGGCCGTGGCGCATTCGCGGGCGATCCTGCGCGGAAACGACCGGGCGGGCGCGATCGAGGCGGATCTGCGCAAGCCGGACGAACTGCTCGCCAAGGCGGGCGACACCGGCTTGATCGATTTCGACCAACCGGTCGGTCTATTGCTGGTCGCGGTGCTGCACCTGCTCGCCGACAGTGACGAGCCGATCGCCAAGGTGGCGCAGCTGCGCGCCGCGGTCCAGCCAGGTAGCTACGTGGCGATCTCGCATCTGACCTCCGAGCTGCGGCCCGAGGACGCGAGCAAACTCGGCGACAACGCGACGAACAAGGAACGAATCGGTATCCATTTTCGCGATCGTCACGGGATCGTCGCTATGTTCGAAGGATGGGAGCTGGTCGAGCCCGGCGTGGTGGAGTTGCCGGTCTGGCGCCCGGAGTCGGACCGCGATCTGCACGAGACGCCGGGCCGTTCGCTCGGTCTGGCCGGCGTCGGCCGAAAGGCCTGAAGCCCGACCACGAGCCGGCAGGGGGTCCCTGAGTGGGGTCGCAGGAGCTAGCGGTGCGGTGGGCCGACGCGCTCGACGGCGCGGTGGCTCCCACGCTCACGCGATCCCAGATCGAAGCCATGCTGGCCGGACTGGCCGATGCCCTGGCGGCGGTGGTGCTCGGCACCGCCGAGCTCGCCGTGGCCAGGGAGGCGGCCGCGGTGCTGATCGCGGCGAACTATCGCGACGCGGTGGCGGTCAGCCGCTCGGTGGTGGTGATCTGCCGGGATCTGGTGGACGACCTGTGCCCGGCGCACAGTGGACCGGAGTACGAGCGGATCCGGGACCGGGCCGTGCTCGCCGCCGCGGAGTTCGCGGCGGGCTGCACCGCGGCCCTGCGCTCGGCGGCGCTGGCCGAACAGGAGGCGACCCTGGTCGCGACCTTGGCCGCGGCCCAGGAGGCCGAGGCGAAGCGGCAGCTCTCGGAGGCCAGGTTCGCCGCGGTCTTCGCGGGCGCGTCGGTCGGCATCGGCACCATCGATGTGATGGGCAACGTGCTCGACTCGAACGCGGCGATGGCCGACATGCTCGGTCTCCCGGTGGAGGTGATGCCGGGGCGTTCGGTCGCCGAACTGCTCGGGCCCGCGAACATCGGCTACGCCTTCGATGAACTGCAGCGGCTGCTCAGCGGCGCGGCGGACCGATTCCGGCTGGAGACCGACCATCTGCGGCCCGACGGCACCGTCACCACCATCGACCTGTCGATGTCGGCTGTGCGCGACAACACCGGCCAGGTGCGGTTCCTGATCGGCGTCGCGGTCGACGTCACCGAACGCAAGCAACTGGCCGACCGGCTGTGGCACGACGCCAATCACGACAGCCTCACCGGACTGCCGAACCGCACGCTGTTCTTCGACCGGCTGGCGAACGCCGATCCGCCGATCGGCGTGTGCTACCTGGATCTGGACGGCTTCAAGGAGATCAACGACGTCTGGGGACACACCGTGGGCGACAAGGTGTTACGCGTCGTCGGGGAGCGACTACAGGGCGCCGTGGTGCCGTTCGGCGGATTGGTCGCGCGGCTCGGCGGCGACGAATTCATCGTATTGGTCGAAAAGTGTTCTTGTGCAGAGCAATTGGCCAAGGTGTCGGCCGCGCTGGCGCAGTCGCTGGTGCAGCCGATAGCCGTGCAGAATCATCTGGTGACCGTCGGCGCCAGCATCGGCACCGTCTTCCTCGACGAAGTACCCGCCGCCCCCGACGAACTCATGCACGCGGCCGATACGGCCATGTACCGCAACAAGGCCGCCCAGGGTGCCCGTCCGCTGCGGTTCCGGGAACGCTGAGCGAATTCACCCGGTCGTCGCCGGATCGTCAAGGTCGGCCAAGCTTTTCGGCACGAAGAACGGCGGGGTGCTGCGGCCCGAGACCCGGTAGCGATCCCAGAAATCGAGGTCGCCGAACACGGCCGCCGCAGTGCCGAACGCGGTCTCGACCGTCCCCTCCGCACGGTCGCCCACCGCGTCGGCGAGCTCCGCATTCGGCAGGATCCGCCCGTACCAGCGATAGATTCCGTCGATGCCCTGGAAGTGCCCGCGCAGCACCAGCTCTACCGCGATATCCCGGCCGCCGATGGTGACGGTCGCGGGGCCCGCGTAGTCGTAGTCGTCCATCGGTGCGCTATTGGTCGAAGGCGATGTCGACGTGCTCGGTCAGCGGGACCGACTGGCAGGCCAGCGTGAGACCGAGCGCGAGATCGGCATCGACCAGTGTGTCGTTGCGGAGCATGCGGACCTCGCCCGAACGCACCGTGCAGGCGCAGGCGCTGCACGCGCCCTCCCGGCAGGAGTACGGCGCATCGTGACCGGCGGCCAGCAGCACATCGAGCAAGGGGGTGTGCCGAGGCCAGGCCAGCTCGAGCCGCCTGCCGTCGAGGTGCACCGTCGCCGTGGCCGGTGTTCCGGCGTCGTCCGCGGCGAGCACGATATCGGCGAAGGGATCGCCGGTCAGCGATTGATAGATCTCGGTGTGCACGTGCCGTTCGCTCATGCCCGCCGCGAGCATCGCCGCCCGTGCCGTCCGCATGAAAGCCGCAGGCCCGCAGAGGAAAGCGTCGAATCCGGTATACGGCCAGAGTCGTTCGGTGAGCGCCGCGGCGGTGGGCAGGCCCATGCTCGACGCCAGCCAGTGGTCGACGATCAGGCGGTCCGGATACTCCGTCATCATCCCGGTCAGTTCCGTGCCGAAGATGACCGAGCCCGCGTCGCGGTTGGCATAGAACAGGTAGGTCGTTCCGGTGCCCGCGAGCAACGCAGACTTGATGATCGACATGACCGGGGTGATCCCGCTCCCCGCGGCGATCATCAGCAGGTCGGCGTCCAGTGATTTCGGTGTGAAGACACCGGACGGGGACAGCATCGTCACGCGCAGGCCGGGAACAGCGTTGTCACACAGCCAGTTCGAGGCGTAGCCGCCCTCGGTCCGTTTGACGGTGATGATCAGATCGTCGTCGAGGTGCGGCGAACTCGACAACGAGTAGCAGCGTGCCACCGAGCCGGTCCGGGCACTCGGGATCCGCAACGTCAGGAATTGGCCTGGGCGGTAACGGAATCGGGGGACGAGCAGATCAGGCACCTCGAAGACGAGCGAGACGGTGTCCGGCGTCTCGCGGATCACCTCCACGATCGTCAATTCGTGCACATGGGTATTCGCCGTAGCGGCGGGCGCCTGGCCGGTCCGCGGCGGCGCGACCTCCGGTTCGGTCATCGTCACGCCGTCCGTGACAGCTCGGCGAGCACGTCGTCGGGCAGGGCTCGGGCCAGGCGCAGGATGCGGGTGGTGACCGCGCCGCGCACCATGCCGACCTCGTATCCGTAGCGCAGCAACATCTCTCCGGCGAACTTCGCGTTCTCCTGATAGTGCGGATTGAGCAGTGCCACGACCAGCCCGTGCAGCGGATGGATGCCCACCGAGCGATAGACCCGCGGCGTCACGATGGCGGGCTGGATGCCGAACACCATGATCGCGAAGGCGAGTCGGTGCGCCGCGTTCACCAGCTTGCCGCGCGCGGCGATCTGGCGGACCAGTTCTTCCCGGGCGTAGGTGATGTGCCTGGCCTCCTCTAATACATGAATCTTGTTGAGCTGGCGCATATGTGGCTGGATCTGTGGATCGTCCATGTTCTCCCGCTGCAGCCGATCGAGGGTCTCCTCGACCAGCAGCAGTCCGGCCAGGGTTGCCGGGCCCATCGGGACCAGGCCGACCAGCCGCACCGCCTTGAGCAACGGCTTGGGAATGAACGGCTGATACGCGCGCAGGCCCGATTTGTTGATCATCCGGCTGAACATGGTGGAATGCCGGGTCTCCTCGCCGACTTCGGCCAGCGCGTAGCGGCTGTGCTCGTCGCCGGGATTCTGGTATTCGATCACCTGCCGCAGCAGAAACGTGGACAGCGCGGTTTCGGCGAGGATGCCGAAGCTCAGTGCGCTGACCGCCTCGTGCATGCCGAGGGTGCTGCGCTGTTCGTCGGTGAGCCGGTCCCACAGGTAGGTGCCGTACAGGGTCTGCCGGTGGTCGAGCATCCATCGCTTGCCCGGCTCCAGTGGCGCGTCCCAATTGATGTCCACCTCACCGTCATAGGCGCGATCGGCGGCCGAACGCAGCAGTCGCTGCGCGGTCTTTTGCCGATCGCCGACGTTCTTGGCGCGAGTGGTCGACATGCCCGCCGTGCTGACGGCATGTTTGGTCGGGGTGCTCATCGGTGCCTCCTCGGAGTGGAACCGGGCCACACGCGACCCAGCCGGAGAATGGTGGTGGCTACCGGCCCGTCGAACAGTCCGGCCTGAACGCCTTGTTGCACAAAGGATTCAGTCAGCATCCGGGCGGATTCCGCGTAGTGCCTGCTCAGATAGGCGGCGGGGAGCGCGTGCCTGCGCCGTACCCCGGCCGCGCGATAGGGGCGTGGTGCGATGAGCGCCGGGTAGAGCGCGGCTGTCGCGGCGGCGGCCCACAGGGCGGCGACCGCGTTGGAAACCGCGCCGTGCTCCTCGATTTCGGCGAGCAGTTGGTCCCTGGCATAGGCCAGGTTGCGGCGGGCGGCAGCCTGATGGATCTTCATCAGCTGACGCAGGTGTGGCTGGATTTCCGGGTCGTTCGCGATCGTGTCCGCCACGTCGTGCATGGCCTGCTGGATCAGCAGCGTCACCGCCGCGGACGCGGTGTTCTTCGGCGTGAGCAGAATGAGCCGCGAGACTGTCTGGGCGAGTACGGGTCGCCGGTAAGGTGCGAGCCCGCTCTTGTGCACCATGCGGCCGAACATGGCCATCGTGCGGCTGTCGGCGTGGATGGCGGCGAGCGCGGCGCGGGTGCGGTCGTCCGCCGGCCCGGACGCCTCGATGATGTCGCGGAACAGCAGCATGGACCGGGCCGCGTCGGCGTAGATGGCGAGCGTGAGCAGGTTGGCCAGCTCGTACCTGGCCAGCGTCGCACGCTGCTCGGTGCTCATCCGGCGCCACACCCAGGTGTCGTGAATGGTGCCGAGACGCTCGGGCAGCCAATGCTTTCCGGGATCGATCGGCGCCGCCCAGTCGATGTCGAGATCGCCGTCGTAGGTCTCCTCGGCCGCGTCGAGCAGCAACCGGCGCGCGCTGAGGTCGCGGTCGGCGACGGTGCGGCGGCGCCGCACCGGGCCGCCCGAGCTGGTGTCCGGCCGAGGGAATTCGCTCGGTTCGGGAATCGGGGTTGCCATCGGGATCGGCTCCCTTCGGGTCGCGCACGGGTGTCCTCGGCGTCGACCCGCAACGGCGCACGATCGTGACATGTTTATCCGGTACCGCTGGTACCGATCTCCCTTGAGTCTGGAACTCGCGGTGCGTATTGTCAAGATTGTCTGAGACACGGTTTCGTCAGTTTTCAGGAGGTCGCCATGGCCGAACACGGTGCAGCCGACGGCAGTCCGCACGACCGCGCCGACTATTTCGGTGCGGCGACCCTTGTGGTGCGCGGCGTGGAAGTGCCGGTGCGCGTGGAATTGCGGGGATATCCCGAGCCCACCGACGGCGTGTACCGGTGGGTCGGCCGGGTCGACGCCAACGACGCGCTCACCGAGGTGCTCGGCGACGAACAGCGCACGCCGTGCGTGGTGCGGACCGACGCCGCGGCGCGGCCCGCGGTGGTCGGCGACCGGGATCTGTGGAATCGGTACCGGATCATGGGCAAGAGCACCCCGCCCTATCCGTTGGCGTGAAACTGTCGGCGCTCGATGGCACAGTTGTCCGATGACCGAAACTGTTTGGCCCGTGGTCGAACTCAGGCAGTACACGCTGCATCCCGGCACCCGGGACACCATGATCGAGCTGTTCGATCGGGAACTCGTCGAAACGCAGGAAGCCGTGGGCATGCGCATTGTCGGCCAGTTCCGTGACGAAGACGATCCGGATCGGTTCGTCTGGATTCGCGCCTTCCCTGATATGGCGTCTCGGGATGCCGCGCTCAACGCCTTCTATGTCGAGGGTGCGGTCTGGCGGACGCACGCCCCCGCCGCGCGCGCGACCATGGTCGACACTTCCAATGCACTGCTGCTGCAGCCCGTTTCAGCGCAGCACGCACTGCGACTCAAGGGGGTGCGTCCCGGTGTGGCGGTCACGGATCCGCCGGACTCGCGGCTGCTCGTCACGATTTTCTATCCCGACACCCCGCTGGCGGAGTTCGCGCCGTTCTTCAACGAGCGGGTGCGCCGCGCGTTGCTACTGACGGGGGGCACGCTGACCGGACTGTACGTCACCGATCCCACACCGAATACCTTTGCGCCGCTGCCGGTCCGCGATGAACGGGCCGTCGTGGTGTTCTCGTTGTTCGAGAGCGCGGCCTGGCGGGAGGCGCACCTGCGTGCGCTGGCCGAGCCCACCTGGACCGAGCGGGTGCTGCCGGAACTGGGCAAATGGGTGTCGCGCCCGATCGAGCGACTGCGGCTGGCGCCGACCGCTCGTTCACTGCTGCGCTGAGGGTGTCCTGTCGATCTGCCCAGCGAAATTGTGCATTCGTGAAGGAAGTGCCCGACACGCACCGGCGTGACTTTCGGGTCTGTTAGAACCGAAGCACCGAGACAGCGCCGCAAAAGCTGTCTCACCCGCAGCAGTCGCGCCGAGAGTGGTTGGTCGGATGAAGATCTCGTCATTGTCGATGATCGGTGTGGTGGTAGTCGGCGCGCTGTACGGCGCGCCGATCCGCGCCGTGGCCGATACCGGCTCGGCAGCCGGCCCCGGCAGCTACATCGTCACGACCACGGCGGACGGTGCGGCCGCGAACCCGTTCGACGGTGTGTGTCGTACGGACGCGGGGGAGTGCACCCTCCGCGCGGCGATCCAGGCCGCGAATGTGCGGCCGGGCAGCACGATTCGGGTGCCGGAGGGTCGCTACGAGCTCACCATTGCGCCGAACTTCTGGAACACCAACGGCCCCTTCATCGATCCGGCCACCGGCGACCTCGATATCACCGCGGACACCACCATCGAGGGCGCCGGCCAGGACCGCACGGTCATCGACGCGGGTCATCGGGACCGGGTCATGCTCACCACCGCGCACGTGTCGCTGTCCGGACTGACCATCACCGGCGGTAACGCCACCGAGCACGAGATTCCGTTGTTCGAGACCGGCGGGGGCGGAATCGCCAACTCCGGCAAGCTGATTCTCGATCACGTGACGGTGGTCGGGAACGCGGCCGACTACGGCGGCGGCATCTTCAACATTCCCGTCGCGGATATGCGGATGACCGACAGTATCGTCACCGCCAACGCGGCGGGTGAGGCAGGCGGTGTGCGCTGCGACAACACCTGCACCTTCACCCGCACCGCGATCACCGACAATCACGTCGTCAACCCGCGCGTCAAGTGGTACCGGTTCGGCGGATTCGCCGGGCGCGGTGGCGGACTCGATATCCGGGGCGTCGGTGAGGTGGTGCTCATCGACTCCGTCGTGACGGGGAACAGCGCGGATGAAGGCGGCGGCGGGATCAATATCGCGCCCGCGTATCTCGATTCGCTGCCTTATCAATTCACCGATGTGTTCAATCCCGGGATGGGGCACCTGATCCTGCGCGGCTCGACCATTGCGCAGAACACCGCGGGCCTCGGCGAGCAGAACTGTAAGAAAGTGTTCGCCACCATCCTGTCCACCGGCGGCAACCTCAGCAACGACCACTCCTGCGACCTGACGGCCGCGGGCGATGCCGTGCGGCCGGACGCGGGTCTGCGCTGAGCCTGAAATACGCACGAGCAGAAGGAAAACCGAGATGGGTTCGTTCAACGTAGGCGACTGGATGACGGCACTCGGCCAGGGTTTCGCCTGGGTGATGTCGATGCTGGTGTCCGGCGCGACCGCCGGGTCGTCCTGATCAGCTGGCCTGTTGCCCTGCCGGGTAGGGGCGGAAACCACGGACCAGGGGGCTGGTAGCCGGGCTGCCGGTGCTGGCGCGGACCGGATGCTGCGGTAAGAGCAATCCCTGGTCATGGTCGAGGAGCCGGCGTTCCAGGTCGCGCAGCGCGGGTCCGGGTTCGACGCCGATCTCTTCACGCAGCAGCTGCCGCACCTTGCGCAGCTGTGCCAGCGCGTCGGCCTGCCTGCCGCTGCGGAACAGGCCGAGCGCCAGCAGCTCCCATCGTCGTTCGCGATACGGCGTCTGGATGACCGCTTCGCTCAACGCCGCGACGGCGCCCGCGGTGTCGCCGCACGCCAGCCGGGCAGCTTGCAGCTCTTCGACCGCGAGTTCCCGGAGTTCGCTCAACTTTGTTCGGGCACCGAGTAATTCGGGTGAGTCGCCGAGTTCGGTCCACGGTTGCCCGCGCCACAGCGCGAGACCGTCGGTCAGTGTGGTCACCGCCTTTTCGGCGTGGCCGTCCAGCAGTGCGTGCACGCCCGCGCCGACCAGTGCGCCGAACTGTCCCTGATCGGTGCACTCCGGTGGCAGCGCGAGCCGGTAGCCGCACCGATCGAGCACGAGGACCCGGCCGGCCTGCGGTCCGAGGGCGGCACGTAAGCGGTGCACCACGACGCGCACATTGGGGCTGGGTCGGCCGTGCGGGGCGCAACCCCACAGGTGCCCGGCCAGCACATCGTTCGGTACCGAGGCGCCGTCCGCGAACGAGAGCGCCGCCAGCAACTGACGTGGCCGTGGGCCGGGCAGGTCGACCGGCACGCCGTCGACGTCGATCTCGACCGGTCCGAGGACCCGGCACACGACCGGGCCCGCGTGACCGAGCGCGCCGGCCACCCCGCGATCAACGCTCTCCAGGCTGTCCAAAATTCCTCCGCACAGTGCGCCATCCAGGTGACAGCTCTCCAGTTAAGTACGGACTACCTGCGGAAACATCCCCCTGCATGCCGATGTTTTTCCCCGCCTCCTCGGTTAAAATAAAGAAGGACAAACGGTGCTAACCAGCTCCGCAGCATCGGGTGCCGCCTCTGTGCCTCTGTGCCTCTGTGCCTCTGTGCCTCTG
>NZ_BAFT02000080.1 GCF_000308475.2 Nocardia brasiliensis NBRC 14402
GCTCGCCCGCGGGGTCGGAGGCGCTGGCCCACCGATTCATCGGCTCGCCACGCGACGAGCCCGACCGACACCGAAGGATTGCGCAATGACCTCTCCGACAGTCACTTACGAGAAGCTCCTCGCGACCGTCACCGACCCCGACGGCCGGGTGATCTCGGATCCCGCGACGGGTGCGGAGGTCGGCCGGGTCCGCTTCGAACCCGTCACCGCACTCGACGCGGCCATCGGCCGGGCCCGCGCCGCGCAGCCCGAGTGGGCGGCGCGCACCGACGAGGAGCGCGTTGCGCTCCTCTTACGCGCGGCCGACGCGATCGACGCCGCGAGCGAGCCACTCGCAGAACTGCTTTCGCGGGAACAGGGCAAACCGCTCAACGGGCCCAACGCCCGCTTCGAGGTGGGCGCCTGCGCCGCATGGCTGCGTTCCGCGGCGACCACGCCGCTGCCCGGCGAAACCGTGGTCGACGACGATACCGCGCACGCGGAACTGCGTTACCGGCCGCTCGGGGTGGTGGGTGCCATCGGCCCGTGGAACTGGCCGATGATGATCACCGTCTGGCAGGTCGCGCCCGCCCTGCGCATGGGCAACACCGCCGTGGTCAAGCCCTCCGAGTACACGCCGTTGAGTGTGCTCGCGCTCGTCGAGGTGCTCAACAGCGCGCTGCCGCAAGACATTCTGCGGGCGGTGGCGGGGGCGGGCGAGCTGGGCGCCCGGCTCGCGAGCCACCCCGAGATCGACAAGGTGATGTTCACCGGCTCCACCCGCACGGGGCAGGCCGTCATCAAGGGTTCGGCCGATACCGTGAAGCGGCTGACCCTCGAATTGGGCGGCAACGACGCGGGTATCGTGCTGCCGGACGTGGATCCGCGCGCGATCGCCCAGGATCTGTTCTGGGGAGCGTTCATCAACACCGGCCAGACCTGCGCGGCCATGAAGCGGCTCTACGTGCACACCGATGTCTACGAGCAGGTGTGCGCGGCGCTCGTCGAGGTCGCGGCGTCCATGCCGATGGGCCGGGGACTCGACGAAGCCAATGTGCTGGGGCCGCTGCAGAATCGCAGGCAGTTCGATATCGTCGCAGGGCTCGTCGACGCGGCACGCCGGTCCGGTGCGACGCTGCTCACCGGTGGCGATCCCGATCCCGCCGCACCCGGAAACTTCTATCCGCTCACCCTGGTCGCCGATATCGACAACGACAACCCCCTGGTGTCCGAAGAGCAGTTCGGTCCTGCCCTCCCGATAATCCGCTACGACGACGTCGAACAAGCCATCGCCATGGCCAACGCCCTCGACGTCGGGTTGGGCGCGTCCGTCTGGACCAGCGACAACACCACCGCCCGCGCCATCGCCACCCGTCTCGAAGCAGGCACCGTCTGGATCAACTCGCACGGCGGACTCGACCCCCGAGTCCCCTTCGGCGGCACCAAGAAATCCGGCTACGGCCTCGAATTCGGCACGGAGGGCCTCAAAGCCGTCGCCGCACCCCAGATCATCAACGGCTGAACTGTGTCCGACCGGTTCCGCCGCTCGGCGGGATACGAACGGCCCGGAGGGCTGGGGTCGGTGGTGCGCCCGCCAGAGCATGGCGCCGATCTCGGCGTCCCAGCATTTGCTGGGCAACCCGGAGATCCACCTCGACGGTGATCGGGCGACCGGGCGGATCATGTGCTACAACGCGCTGCTCCTGCCGGTCGAGGAAGGCGATCCGGCGGTGACCTTGCTCGGCATGTGGTACATCGACGAATACGTTCGCACGCCCGGCGGCTGGCGCATCGCCAAGCGCGGGCAACAGCGCAGCTGGGCCCATGGCCTCCCCGAGGCCTTACGTTAGGGTACGGCTTATGGAGGTGTCGCCGGGCGGTCGTGAAGGTGCGGTGACACGGCGGTGCACAAGGCGGGTGCGCCGATGAACGAGGCAGCGAAAAAGCCCCGGCAACCGCGGATGGATTTGGCGGTGCGGCGCACGCAGGTACTCGACGCCGCGCTGGATCTGGTTGTCCGGCAGGGGTATTCGGCAGTCACCATGGAGGCCGTTGCGCGCGCCGCCGAGCTGGCCAAACCGCGCGTCTATGCCGCCTATCCCGGCCGCGGGCCGCTGTTGTCCGCCTTGTTCGAACGCGAGCGGCAGCGCGCGATCGACGCGCTCGGCGCGGCGATGCCCGAATTCACCGAGGAATCCGACTTCGCCGCGACCCTCGAGGCGGCAGCCCGCAACATGCTGCACGCGGTGGCCGCGTACCCCGACGGGGTCCGGCTGCTGCTCACGCCCGCCGACGACGCGCCGCCGGAGGTGCGCGCCCATGCGGCACAGGCGCGTCAGGTCGCACTGGACAATCTGCGCGGCCTCATCGCGTGGGACCGGGCGCGCGCGGGTGGCGTGCTCGGACTGGACGACGACCTGCTCGCCGAGTCCCTGCTCGCCGTCGGGGAGCACTTCGTCCGCCAGGCCGTGACGAATCCCGAAGAGTACGGGCCGGATCGGTTGAGCCGTTTCGTGGCGCACGCGGTCGAGATCCTCGCCGCGGGCCGCCGCGCCGTCGGCTGAACCGGCGCAACCACCCGGCAGCTCTGCACAATCCCCCTCTTGTTACGGACCCGTACTTATGTCACCGTAAGTACGGGTCCGTACTTAGCGTGGGAGTGACTATGGGGCACGAGAATCGCCAACCACCGGTCGTCGTCGTAGGAGCGGGGCCGGTCGGCTTGACCGCCGCGCTGGCGCTGCGCCGCCTCGGCTTGGAAGTGCTCGTATTGGAGGGCGAAGCGCAGGGTCGTCCCCGGCCCGGCAGCCGGGCGATCTTCCTGATGCCGTGGACGCTGGGCCGATTCAGCGAGATACTGCCCGGCCTGGGCGAACGGATCGGCGACGCCGGGATTCAGGTGCGCGGCGGTGACTGCTACTACGCCGGGCGGCGCATCTTCGACTTCCATTCCCCCGTCCTGCCCGCCATGACCCGGGGTACGAGCCTGCCGCAGACCGAGACCGAGGCGATCCTGTACGCCGAATGCGTGGCGCACGGCGTCGAATTCCGCTGGGACGCAAAGGTCCGCGACGTGCAGACCGACGCCTCCGGTGTCACCCTGACCCTGGCGAACGGCACGAAAGTGCGCACGCCCTATGCGATAGCCGCCGACGGAGCACGCTCCGCGGTTCGTAAGAGCCTCGGGCTACGCATGTGCGGCCACACCGACGATGTGCCGTTCATCATCGTCGACGTCACCGAACTGCCCGACGGATCCACGGCGTCGAAACCTGCGTTGTTCCATTACCGCACACCGGAACTGGGCGGCCGCAATGTCATGCACATGCCCTTCCGCGGTGGCATGCGTGTCGACCTGCAGTGCAGGCGCGGCGACGATGTCGCACATCTGGCCAGTCCGGCGGGCGTGCGCGAGTGGCTGCCGAAAATCCTCGACCCCTGGTACGCCGGCCACATCCGCTGGATTTCCACCTACCGTTTCCAGCAGGTGGTCGCCGAAACCTACACCGACCCGCGGCGCCGCATCCTGCTCGCGGGCGAGGCAGCGCATCTGTTCGCACCGTTCGGCGGCGGCCGCGGCTTGAACTCCGGCGTGGTCGATGCGACCGACGCGGCGACCGCCATCGCGAAAGCCCTTGCGGCGGAGGACAGCACGGCCGCAGCGGCACACATCGACGCCTGCGCGGACGACCGCCGCGCAGCGGGACGCTACAACCGCGACGCCGCGGCCGCCGCCCTCCGGTTGATGCGGGCCCGCGATCCGATCACCTTCGTCACCCGCGAGCTCGCCGGCCGGACAGCACCCCACTTCCCGCTGGCCGGCGCGTGGCTGGCGATGGTCCCGCCGATGGGGCGGCTGGGCATGCGCCCCGGCGCGACCTCGATCTATTGAACGCGCGCCGTTGCGCCCGCCGGTTCGATCCGGCCTACTACCGACTGTTCCCGGCCGCCAGGTCGAGGAGCATCTTCGCGGCGACCGTGGCACCGTCACCGCGGACGTCTCGGGCGACGGATTCGGCTCGGCTGCGGGTATCGGAGGTCAGGGCCGTGGCAAGAGCGGCGGACAGGGAGTCGACGGTAGGAGTCGAACCCTGGTGCGCCGCACCGATTCCCAGCTCGGCGATCCGGGCGGCCCAGAACGGCTGGTCGGCGATGTGCGGCACGATCACCTGGGGCGCGCCCGCGCGGGCGGCCGTCGTGGTGGTACCCGCGCCGCCGTGGTGGACAACAGCCGCCACCCGAGGGAACAGGGCTTGCTGGTTGACGTCGCCGACGACGAAGCAGTCGGCGTCGTCGTCGATCGGCGCGAGCTGCGCCCAGCCACGAGCCAGCAGGACTCGACGGCCCTGCGCGCGGACCGCCTCGATAGCGACCCGGGCGATATCCGTCGCGGTGTAGGACGCCATACTGCCGAAGCCCACATATACCGGTGGCGCACCGGCATTCAGGAAAGCTTCCAGTTCGTCCGGGAGCGGGCGGTGGTCCGGCAGGATCCACGCGCCGGTCTGCACCACGTCGAGGTCGATTTTTCCGGCGGCCGGGCACAGCGTCTCGTCGGCCGCGAGCCACGGCCGGTCGGTGAACACGTAGTCGCGGACGTTGTCGACCGGCGGCAGGCCGATAGCCGCCCGGTGCTTGTTGAGCGCGTCCCCGTACAGGGCGTTCACCCGCTCGGCGTCCTGCCGCCACAGCACCCGGTTGTCGGTCTCCCCGTCCGGCGACGGCGTGCCCGGCCGCCGCCCCGGCGGGAAGTGCTGCGACGGCAAGCCCAGGGTATGGAAGCACGCGAGAACATAAGGCATGCCCAGCTTTTCGGCCACGTCGCGGGCGCCTGCGGGCATCAGCCCGGTCGCCAGCAAGGCGTCGCAGCCTTCGCCGGCCGTCATCAGCGTTTCGAACCGGGCCGCGACCAACGCGGGAGCGAGCTGGAACGCGTCCTGCGCGGTCGGCGGTTTCGGGTTGGCGACGATCGAGTGCACCGTCGGACCGAGCGGCACCAGCGGCACGCCCGCCCGCTCCAGCAATCGGGCGAACTCGTCGTCCGGCGGCGCGCACACCCGCGCCTGCGCACCCAGTTCCCGCAACGCGACCGCCAGCCCCGCCAGCGGTTCGACATCCCCGCGCGATCCCCACGTCGTCAACAGCACACGCACTTCGCGATACCCCATTTCTGCAGGTTATGACTTCCGGCCGGTTATTCTGCGACACCACCCGGGCCTTGCCGCAAGCCCCCCGGTGCGATATATGTTGAAGAGGGAGGGGTTGAGTGTCTGCGCCGTCGGCGCACGAGCTAGCGGACCAGCGGTAGGAAGATCGTGTCGACGATCTCCTCAATCACCTCCGGCGCGACCGGTCGCAGCGTCATCATCGCCTCGGCGCGGAGCAGGTCGAAAGGTAATGCGGCGATGCGCGGCGTGAGCTTGGCGGGATCGAGCTCGCCCCGCTCGATCGCCCGCTGCATGATCTCATCGCGCCCCGAGCGGCGACCAGCGACGATCATCTCGCGCAGTTCGGCGAAACTGGATTCGGTCTCCGCGAAGTACTCCGCGAGCAGCAGGCTCAGCTGCGCCAGAAACGGTCCTTTTTCGCTCGCCGCAGTGAGCGTGGCGATCAGATCACCGCGCAGTGACCCGGTATCCGCCGGAGCTGCCAGCTGAATCACATTGCGGCGCACCACCGCCGCCTCGACCAGCTGCTGTTTGTCAGCCCAGCGCCGGTACAGCACCGGCTTACTCGTGCCCGCGCGCCGAGCAACGGCATCGATGGTCAGGTTCGCGTAGCCTCGCTCGCTCAACTCGTCCCACGCCGCCTCGAGGATGGCCGCCTCGAGCGCCTCGCCGCGCCGTCGTAACACCGCACTCCTTAGATCCTTTGACGTTTCTTATCGCGTAGCCTACTCTCGAAATTAAGAAACCTGCTCGTATCTTACTTGCGTGCGCGTCGCTCTGATGCGCGCCCGTATCAAGGAGTCCCTGATGCACCGGAGCGTGTCCGGAAGTACCGGCACCGGACTGCACTCGAGCTGGAACGCGCAGCTCATCGGCTTGGTGGCGGTACTGGCCCTGGTGAATTTCGTGGTCGATTCGGCCATCACCGCTCCGCTGCTCGTCCTGCCGGAGATGCTCGACCATTTCGATACCCACCAGGCGGCGTGGCTCAACGCCACCGCGATGCTGGCCGGCGTGATGTGGGCGCCGCTGCTCGGCAAGAGCGCCGATATCTACGGCAAACGCACCGTCCTCGTGCTGACGCTGCTCGTCAGCGGGGTGGGCGCGCTCGTATGCGCCGTAGCCCCCACCATCTGGATCTTCGTGCCGGGACGCATGCTACAGGGGGCGTCGCTGGCGGCGGTGTTCCTCTCCGTCGCGATCGTTCGCAGTGTCTGCGCGCCCCGGATCGGGATGATCATCGTGGGCATCGTGACCTCCGGGTCGGCGGTGCTCAACATCGCGTCCCGGTTCCTCATCGAGCAACTGGCCGTGCGTCACGGCTTCCAAATCCTTTTCCTCGTCTCGGCTTTCGTCGCGGTGGCGATGGCGACCTTCGTGCGCGGAATCGTGCCCGAATCCCTGGTCAAGACACCCGGCAGGATCGACATCGGCGGCGCGCTGCTGCTCGGCGGCGGTCTCGCCGGGGTGCTCAGCTACATCAGCCTCGGCTCGGATCTCGGCTGGCTCGCCGTCGGCCCGCTGGCGTTGCTCTGCGGCGGCGGCGCGGCGCTGGTCCGCTGGTTCCTGGTCGCGAATCGAAAGCCCGATCCCCTCATCGACATCCGGGATCTCAACGGCCCCTTGGTACTCACGCTGCTCGTCGTCTTCCTCGGCGCCGGTTCGTACCAGAGCATGCTTCAGCTCATCCCGCTCATCGGTGACGTCTCGGCGGATCAGCACCTCGGGTACGGACTGGCCGACCAGGGATCGGTGGCGCTGCTGCTCGCGGCGCCGGGACTCGGCGTGATGCTCGGCGGTCCGGGAGCCGGATGGCTTGCCGCGCGCATCGGGCCGGCGTCGACCTTGGCCGGAGCCATCGTGCTCGGCACGGCGGTGACCTTCGGAATGTTCCTCGGCGCTTCGCAATTGGCCGCCGCGCTGTGCTTCGCCTTCTTGCTGGGCGTCACGGTGGGCGCGCTCGGAACGGCCGGGTTCAACATGGCGGGCAGCTTGGCCGCGACCGAGCGGCAGGGCATCGTTTCCAGCCTCGTCATGGTGATGGTTTCGATCGGGTCGGTGGTGCTGAACTTCGTGGGCGCGGCCGTGCTCGACTCGACCACCGTGGTCGTCGACGGCGTGACGGTGAATTCGGCGACCGGTGTATTCGGCTGTATCGCCCTCGCTTCCGCCGCGTTCGTGATCGCCGCCGTGCTGTCTGTCGTCCTGGCCCGCAATACCCCCCGCTGCCCCGTGTGACCGTCTCGATTCAGGAGTTGAGCAATGAACTGTAAGACCGCATCGACAACGTCGGTCCTGGTGTCCGGGGCGAGCATCGCCGGTCTCGTCGTCGCGTTCTGGCTGCACCGCTACGGGTTCGCGGTGACCGTGGTGGAGAAGTCGGCCGCAGTGCGCAGCGGCGGATACCCGATCGACGTGCGAGGCACCGCGGTGGAGGTCGCGCGCCGGATGGGAATCCTGCCGCAGCTGCAGCGGGCGCATATCGAGTCGCGCCGGTTGACCTTTCGCAACGCCGACGGGACGACCGCGGCGGTGGTGCACCCGCAGGCGGTGGTCGGCGGGGTCGGGGGGCGTGACCTCGAGGTCTCACGCGGAGACCTGTCGAAAGCCATGTACGCGAAGGTCCGTGACGACGTGGAGTTCGTGTTCGACGACTCCGTCGCCACGCTCACCGAACAGGGGCACGGCGTCGACGTCACCTTCTGCAGCGGCGTCCAGCGCAGTTTCGACCTGGTCCTGGGTGCCGACGGATTACATTCGCGGATAAGGGAACTCGTGTTCGGGCCCGCGGAACAGTACCACCGCTACCTGGGCTACTGCTTCGCCATCTTCACCATGCCCAACACATTCGGCCTCTCACACGAAGCGGTCATCTGGAACACGCCGGGACGCGGTGCTGCGCTCTACGCGGTCGAAGACAGCAACGAACTACACGCCTTCCTCAATTTCGCGCACCCGATACCGCCGAGCGCGGTCCTGCGCGACCCCGCGGCGCAGAGTGAGCTCGTCGCAGCCACTTTCGCGAACGACGGATGGGAGGTCCCGGCCATGGTCGCGGCATTGCGCGACGCGCCCGATGCCTTCTTCGACACGGTGAGCCAGGTGCGTATGCCGTGGTGGACTCGCGGGCGATACGCCTTGCTCGGCGATGCCGCGCACGCCCCGTCGTTCCTGACCGGGCAAGGTTCCAGCCTCGCTCTCGTCGGCGCCTATATGCTCGCCCACTCCCTGGCCGCCCACCACGACCACACCGCGGCTTTCGCCGCTTACGAGCGCGGCCTACGCGGTTTCGTGGAACAGAACCAGGCCCTGGTCGGCGCGGGCGACGCCGCCCTCTTCCCCACCACCGCCGAAGCTCTGGCGAAACGCAATACCAGACTCCGCGGCCTCAGCACCTTGCCCCCGCAAACCGCCCGCTCCGCGCATACTGCCCTGACCCTGCCCGAACCCCTTCCCCGCCAACCGATCACCACACCTCGATGAGCGACGCACGGTCTTCGGCGCCGTTCACCGGACGACGACGCTCGTGGTCGTGACCGTAACCGGAGGTGGAGGTTTGGAGCCGGGCTCGTCGAGGATGTTGTAAGGGTTCATGGTCATGATGAAAACCAGGATCGCGAACAGCACCAAGGCGATCGGGATGATGACGCGATTGCGCTTCTGCTGCCGGATTTGGGCCGGAGACAGTGGCCGCTGCACCGACGGGGGCGGGGGCGGCACTCGAACCGGCGGTGGCGAATTCGGGACCGGCACCGGATAGCGCGACTCGGTCAGCAGTGCCGGAAGTATCCGGTCGAGCGTGCCCAGTTGGATCCGCAGCACCTCGGATTGGAGCAGCTCCAGCATCTCGCTGCGCGACAGGCGATCTCGGAGCGCCTGTGCGGCGGCCGCACCGTCGTCGGCGACCAGGCCGAGCGCGACGACACCGACCGGAATCGGCCACAGGTGATATCGGTAGGCCAACCGCCAAGCGACGCCGAGAGCGGTGGCACAGGTATCCGTGAGTTCGACGTTCGACCACGTCGCGGTGCCGCCGCGGGCCGGGTCCAGGACGAGTTTGCGCGTGATCGCCGCAATGTCACCGACGTCCAACCAGATCCGCGACCAACCGGTGGACATGTCCGCGCGCATCAGCGCGACGAGCAGCTCACGCGTATCCACCGGGTGCGGCCGTGCCTGCGTCCACGCCTCCCGCAGCGCGGCGATCACGGTGTCGTGCAACGCCACACCGACGAGCACCTCGGTCACCGCGCGTTCCCCACCTCTGTCGCCCCTGCACTCCGAACCTCACATCGTAGGAGTTGACCCGCCCAGGGGCGCGCCCACGGTTTCAGGGGCACTGCAACCACGAGCGCGGGGTCCGCCGTGCTCGTTACGAACCGAAAAGGCCGTGGCTCAGGACATTTCCGCGTGTTCATCGATGTCGAAGCCCAGGCGGACGTCGTGGTCGACCTGGCTGCCGGTGATGGTGACCTGACCGGTCACCAGCGGGTAGCCCCGGGCCTCGACGGTGTAGTCGCCCTCCGGCAGGTCGGCCACCGCGTAGCGGCCGTCCTCGTCGGTGTGGGCGGTGCCGACAATCGTGCCGGACCAGTCGAGCACGGTGATCCGGGCGTCGTACACCGCGCGGCCGTTCGCGCGCACCGTGCCCCACAGCATCGCCATCGGCGCGAGTTCGACGTCGAAACGCAAACGGCCGCTCTCGGGTACGGTCAGCGTCGTCGCGGTGGGCCGCATCCGAGCGGCGACCGCCACCAGCGTGTAGGTTCCGGCCAGCACGCCCTTGCAGGCGTAGCCGCCGTCCGCCGCGCTGACCGCCACCCCGACCACCTCGCCGCGCAGGTCGGTCACGGTGATCGTGGCCTGCGCCACCGGCTCGCGAGCGGCGGTGCGCACCACACCGGACAGTTCGCCGGACCCCTGCAGCGTGACGTCGACGTGGTGCGCACCGCCCTCGGCGACAGTGACATTCACGGCGGCGGGTTGATGCCGATTCGCGGAGACGATCAGGACGTACCCGCCCGGCGCGGGCGGCTCGATCGCGTAGTTGCCGTCGCCATCCGCCGACGCCCGCGAAACCTGTTGTCCACGTTGGTCGATCAGAGTCAGGGCCGCGTCCGGCACCGGATACCCGTCGTCGCGGCACACCCGCCCGAAGATCGTGCGCCCGCTCGACGCGACGAACTGTCCACTTTCCACGTCCGGCAGTTGCTGCACCGCAACGGTATTCACCGCGACGAGGGCAGGCGCCGGTTCGGCCCCGACCGGCTCGAGCTCGGCCGCACCGGACCGCTTGCGCGGCAACGCGCGCAGCTTCGCCCCCTCGACATCGATGTCGGGCAGGATGCGGTCGAGCCACTTCGGCATCCACCACGACGCCTTTCCCATGATCGCCAGCAGGGCCGGCACCAGCACCATGCGCACCACGAAGGCGTCGATGGCGACGCCGGCCGCGAGCGCGAATCCCATGGATTTCGCGGTCACGTCGGTTTCCAGCAGGAAGGAACCGAAGACAGAGATCATGATGATCGCCGCCGAGGTGACCACGCGCGCGCCGTGGTGGTACCCGGCGATCATGGCGTCGCGCGGCGACTTGCCGTGCACGAATTCCTCGCGCATGCGGGTCACCAGGAACACCTGGTAGTCCATGGCGAGGCCGAATACCAAGCCGATCAACATGATCGGCAGGAAGCTGACGATCGGCTGCGGATCGGCGATCAGGCCGAAGGTGCCCTCCTGGAAGATCAGGACGGTGGCGCCGAAGGTGGCCGCCATCGAGAGCAGGAAGCCGAGCGCCGCGGTGAGCGGGACCAGGATGGACCGGAACACCAGGATCAGCAGCACGAACGCCGCCCCCGCGACGATCGCCAGGTAGGGCACGATCTTGCCGAGCAGGACGTGGTCCATGTCGGCGTAGATGGCGGTGGTGCCGGTGATGCCGTATCGGATGCCGTAGCGCTCGCTCAGTTCGCCTTCGGCGGCGCGCGCATCACGCACCAGATCCTTGGTGTCCTGATCGTTCGGACCCGATTTCGGCACCCCGCTCAGCATCGCACCCAGCCCGTTCGCGCTGAATTGCGGTGTGGTGACGTAATCCATCTCGGGGAACTCCGCGAGCCGGTCGCGCAGCGCGGTGACCGCGGCCTTGCGCTCGCCTTCCGGCACCTGCTCCAGGTCGGCGGCCACAGTGAGAACGCCGTTGCTCCCCTCGCCGAAGCCGTTGGTCCGGATATCGTAGGCCTGCCGAGCCGTGGACTCGGTGGGCAGGCTGTCCTCGCCGGGCAAGCCCAACTGCAACTGGAGCGCGGGCATCGCGAGCGCCGCCAACGCGGCCACCGCGACGATCAGCGCGAGCCACGGCCGCTTGCCGATCAGTCGGCCGACCCGCATGCCGTTGGTGACGGAGGTGTCGTCCTCAGGGTCGTGTCGCGCGACCAGCGGCAGCTTCGGCTTGAACAGGAAACGCCCGAAAGCGCCGAGCAGCGCGGGCATCAGCGTGATCGCGGTGAGGACGGCGAAGAACGCGGCCACGGCACCGCCGAGACCCATGAACGTCAGGAAGTTCACCCCGACGATGCTCAGCGCGCCCAGCGCAACGATGACGGTGAGCCCGGCGAACACCACCGCCGATCCGGCCGTACCCACCGAAATGCCCGCCGCTTCTTCCGGATTCGCCGCGACGCGTAATTCGTGCTTGTACCGGGAGACGATGAACAGCGCATAGTCGATCGACAGCGCGATACCGATCATCGATGCCAGGAACGTCGTGAAACTCGGCACCTCGACGACCGCGGTGCTCAGCGAGATCACCAGCATCGCGGCGCCAAGGCCGACTATGGCGGTGACGATCGGCACGAAAGCCGCCATGATGGCGCCGAACGCGATCACCATGACGACCAGCGCCACCCCCATGCCGATCAGCTCGGCCTGCCCACTGGGCTGTTCCTGTTCGCGGGCGATGGACCCGCCGAGTTCGACCACCAATCCGCGCGCCCGGGCCGGGTCGGCCACGGTGTAGGCAAGCTGCCGCTGCTCGTCGGTGATGTCCATCGAGGAGGCGATGTCGAACGGCACCGTGAGCACTGCGACAGTCGCCGGAGCGTCCTTGCTCAGCACATTGAGCGGAGCGCCCGCGCATGCCGCGGGGTCGGCGGTGGTCAGACAGCCCATCGCCTGGGTGGCCGCGACCGGGTTCTGCAAAGCCGCCCCGGCCTTTTCGGCGACGAGCCGGTGCCGGTCGTCCCCGACCACCAGCGCCCGCAGATCGGTGATCAGCGCGTCGATGGCGGCACTGTTGTCCTTGTCGGTCAGCTTCGTCCCGGCGGGCGCCGCGAGCACGTAGGTACCGCTGACCGCGTCGATGCCGAACTGCGCGGACATGCCCGGAAACTGCTTGTCCAGAATCTCGGTCGCGCGTTCCGACGGCAGCGCCGGCATGCTGAACTCGTCGCTCATCGACTTGCTCAGCAGGTGCGAACCGGCGCCGAGCGCACCGAGGAGTACCAGCCATAGCGGCAGCACGATCCACTTGCGGCGGAAGGCGAACTTTCCCCATTTATAGAGGTATACGGACACGAACGGGCTCTCCTCGAGGTAACCGGGTTGTGCTGAGATCAGGGCCCGTACAGCACCTTCGCGGCCCGCTTGCATGCGAACAGCTCCCCGCGCCGTCCTTCTACCTACCGCACGGTAGGCGTGGCATGGACGTAAGCGGAGGAGCAACCTCTAGTACGGCCGATGTTTTATCAGATCTCATCGCCGATGTCAGCATTTCGGTCTATTCAGTCGAAAAGTCCCGGCGTGTCATAGTTTCCTGGCGCGGCGGCCACCGCCTCGCGTCACGGCCGGTCCGCGGACGCTCGATTCGTCGCGGGGAGGAGGGCTTTCAGCGCGATCGACAGGTGCGCGCGCGCCTGCTCGGTGCTGAGTTCGCCGGAGAGCCAGCGCGCGGACAGGCCGTCGGTCAGCGCGGTGACGATGAGCCCCATGGCTTTCGGATCCACGGACTGCGGCACATCCCCCGCCGCCTGCGCCAGCCTGATCGCGTCGGCGATCTCCGCGTCCCATTGCCGCGAGGTCGTGGCCAGCGGTGCCCGCAGCGGCGTTTCGAAGACCGCCGACGCCCGTAATTCGTGCCAGACCAACGCGTTCTCGAACACCTCGGGCTCGTCCTGGATGTCGGCGAGCGCGTGCGCGTGCAGCCGGTCCAGCGGGGAATCCGATACCTCACTGGCGGTGCCGGATTCGCGGGCCCGGTCGTTGATATAGGTCAGCGCGGCGGCGAGCAGGCCGTCCCGATCCTTGAAGTAGTAGTAGAGCAGGCCGGGCGAGACGCCCGCGACCTCGGCGACATCGTGTACGCGCAGCCCCCGCACACCCCGCTCGGCGATCGCCTTGGCACTCGCCCGCAGGATCGCTTCGCGTCGGCTCGCCATCGCAGTTGCTCCAGTCGGTCGGCTCCGGTTCCCGAACCACCATAGTCCAACTGAACTTTCAGTCGAGCACCCTCGGCTGCTGCTGGGTGATGCAGTGGATGCCGCCACCGCGGGCGAAGAACTCCCGGGCATCGACCGTGCGCACCTGCCGGCCCGGATACATCTCGGCGAGGATGCCCTGCGCCACGTCGTCGTTGGGATCGCCGAAGCCGCAGGCGATTACGCCGTCATTGACGACGAGGTGGTTGATATAGCTGTAGTCCACCCAGCCTTCGCGGTCGCGGAGCACCTGCGGGGCAGGGAGTTCGACGACCTCCCAGGCTCGGCCGTCGGCATCGGTGGTGTCCGGCAGCAGTGCCAGCAGCTCGCGGGTCACCGCCCAGTCCGGGTGCGCGGTGTCGTGCTGGGCATGCACCAGCAAGGTTCCGGGTGCGGGAATCGCGGCGACGATATCGACGTGCCCGCGGGTGCCGTGCTGTTCGTTGTCCCGGGTCAGGCCGCGCGGCAGCCAGATGACGTGCCGCGCACCGATGGTGCGCGCCAATTCGGCTTCGACTGCGGCCTTGTCGAGCCCCGGATTGCGCATCGGATCGAGTTGCACCGTCTCGGTGACCAATACGGTGCCCAGCCCGTCGACCTGGATACCGCCGCCCTCGTTGACCAGCCTCGAGCCGACCGTTTCGGCGCCCGCCGCACGGGCGACCGTCGCACCGATCTCGCTGTCGCGCGCCCAGTTCGCCCACTCCTGTCTGCCCCAGCCATTGAAGGTCCAGTCGACGGCGCCGAGCCTGCCGCTGTCGGCGTCGAGGACGAAGGACGGGCCGATATCGCGCATCCAGGCGTCGTCGAGCGGCGCTTCGAGCACATCGACCATGTCCGACAGATACTTTCGAGCCGCCTGCCGATCACGCGGGTCGACGACCATCGTGACGGGCTCGAACTCGAGAATCTCGTGCGCCACCCGCGCCCAGGCCTCGCGCGCCTCGTGCGCGGACTCTGCCGTGGCGAACACGCTCGCGCCCAGGGGCGGAAAGGCCATCCAGATCCGTTCCTGCGGTGCCGTTTCCGACGGCATCACCCAGCTCATGACGCCCGGCTCCCGACCTGGTCCGCGCCGAAGGCGTGGTCCCGATCGACCGGCGCGGTGAGCCGGTCGTAGATATCGGGCCGGCGCGTGGTGAGGAACGGGAACAGGGCGAGCCAGTCCTTGCGCTGATCCAGGTCCAGGTCGGCGACCAGCACGGCGGCGCGGTCGCGCGGCGCTTGTGCGAGCACCCGGCCATATGGGTCGGCGATGAACGAAGAGCCGTAGAAGGTGACACCGCCCTCGTCGCCGTACCGATTCGGCACGATCATGAAAGTGGCCGCGGTGATGGCGTTTCCGATGATGACCTGCTGCCACAGCGGCTGGGTGTCGAAGCCCGGGAACGAGGGCTCGGACCCGATCGCGGTGGGGTACACCAGGATTTCCGCGCCACCGAGCGAATACATCCGGGCCAGCTCGGGAAACCATTGGTCCCAACAGGTCGGCAGGCCGATGGCGGCACCGTCCAGCGCGGCGGGCCGATAGATCGGATAGGCGTCCTCGGCGGGGCCGGGCCGGAAGTAGGTGTCTTCGTAGTAGCCGTCGCTGATCGGGATGTGCAACTTACGGGTCCGGCCGATCAGCTCCCCGCCGGGCGAGACCAGAATCGCCGTGTTGTACCCGAGTCCATCTGTGCCCGTGTCTTTTTCGTACAGCGAGGCGTGCACCGCAACGCCGTGCGCGCGGGCCGCGCCGGCGGCGAAGGTGAACGTCGGCCCGGTCCGCAGGTCCTCGGCCGCCGCGCCGGGATTCGCCGCCGCTCGCACGTCGGCGGGATAGCGGGACAGCGTCAGTTCCGGAAGGAACACCGCACGCGCGCCCTCGGCGGCGGCCAGGCCGATACCGTCGTACAGCGTGGCGCGCAACGCCTCCGCATCCGGAACCCATTGGTGCTGAACAAGTCCGACACGCAGCGGTGTCCGGTCACTCGGCGCGACGCGCGCGTGCGACAGCGGCGGTGTCGGTGCGGTGGTAACCACGAAGGTCTGCTCGGTCATTACTACCTGCCTTCTCGAGATGCATAACTGAATATTCAGTCAAGATTGCTGGGACGGAAATTCACGCCTCGTTGAACTCGGACACTGCCCGTGGCAGCGGCACCGACGCGGCCGAGGTGGCCCGAACTCGCGAGGCGACAAGGTAGACCGCCGCGGCGACCAGTCCGGAACCGATCATGCTGATATCGATCCCGTCCGCTATCGAAGCGATCGGACCCGTGTACACCGTGGTGTGGATCGCCAGCACACCGACGATCGCGCCCGCGGCCCACGCC
Organism: Nocardia brasiliensis NBRC 14402; assembly: GCF_000308475.2. Lineage (GTDB taxonomy): Bacteria > Actinomycetota > Actinomycetes > Mycobacteriales > Mycobacteriaceae > Nocardia > Nocardia brasiliensis. The sequence goes on from NZ_BAFT02000080.1 coordinate 15,940, forward strand.
ACCACCGCACCGAGCTGCCAGCCGCCGGTGTACCAGTATCGACCGCCGGTGCGGCCCTGCGCGAAGGTTTGCAGATCCACGACGTCGTAGCCGGGCACGCGCCGGCGCAGCGCGCCGATCACCATGATCACCACCCAGGGCGTGACCACGGCGTTCAGAATGACCGCGACCGCACTCACCGAATCCACTGCGTCTAAGACGAAGACGCCGACGTAGAGCAGCACGACGACCAGGGCCGCGGTCATCATCGTGGTCTGCACGCGCAGCAATCGCGGGAACACCCCTTCCAGGTCCAGGCCGCTCCCGTAGATGCACAGCACGCCCTGGCCCAGCCCGCCGAGAATCGAGATCACCACGATCGCGAAGGTGAACCACAGCGGCGCCGCGGCGACCAGGTCGGTGGTGTAGGAGCCGGTGTTGCTCGCGAGGGTCGATGCGGTGAACGCACCGAACGTCGCCGGAAGGATGCCGCCGAAGTACAGGCCGAGACCGAGCGCTCCCGCGATCCGGCGGTCGCTGTGCCGCCGATGCGATACCCGGCGGGTGTAGTCGCCGATGGTGGTCGCATACGAGATCGGCCCGGACGCCGAGATCACCACGGCCACCACCCAGGTCTGCACGAATCCGCCGAGGGCGTACTCCCCCGGCGCCGCGTCCGCGTCGAACCGGCCCGCGAAGGCGAAGACCCCCGCGAGCATCAGCAGCCCGACTACCGGGACGATAATCTTCTGTGCCGCAACGATAGTGGCGTGCCCGAACAGGGCGATCGCGACCATCGCGGCGCCGATCACGCCGTAGGCGAGGCCGCGCACCCAACCGGCGTCGGGCGTCCCGAGCAACCGGGCGCCGGCCGCGACAAGGGCGTCACCGCTGGTCCACACGGTGATCGCGCCGAAGACGACCGCGGTCGCCAAGGCCAGCCCGGAACCGATGAAGCGCCCGCGGATACCGAACTCCGCACCGCTCGCGACCGTCATGTTGGTTCCCGTGCGCGGGCCGATCAGCGCGGTCGGTAGCACGACCAGGGCACCGATCAGACCGCCGACCAGAAGCGCGGGCAGCGCCTGCCAGAACGACAGTCCGAGTTGAATCGCCACCCAGCCGTAGATCACCGCGGTCCAGGTGAATCCGCTGCCCAGGAATACCGCGGCCACATTCCACGGCGACGAATCCCGGGCCGCCTCCGGCAGATATTCCACGCCGGCTTGTTCGATCCGGCCGACCCGATCACTGGTCGGGTCCACATGCTCTTTCATGAGGTGACGGTATTCTCAACTGAATATTCAGTCAATAGCGGGGCGCTGGCTTTCATCGTTCGTTACTCCCTTGTCACACAACGACTTCAAGCGAATTCGGCGCGGTGCACCACCGCTCCGCCGACGACCGTCGAAGCGATCGGCGCACCGGCCAATTCGTCGGGCGGAACAACCAGCGGATCGAGCGAGAACACCGTGAGATCGGCCGCGCAACCGATCGCCACTCGCCCGGCCGCGCCCTCCCGTCCCGCGGCGCGTGCGGCATGCGAGGTGTAGCCCTCCAAAGCCATTGCCGCAGTGAGCGATTGCTTCGGAGAAACCGGTTCGACTTCCGAACGTCCTGCCGGACGGCGCAATTGCGCGTCCGCGAGAATGGCGCGAGCGTCGTAGGGGCCGATCGGCCAGTCCGAGCCCAGGGCGACCGTCGCCCCGGCATCGCGCAGATCACGGGTGCGAAACCCACGGCTCGCGCGCTCGTCGCCCAATCGCGCCGACCAGTTGTCGGTGTGATCGGCCCGGGTGAAGTGACTACAGTGCGTCGGCTGCATGCTCGCGACCACACCGTATTCCCGGAATTTCGCGACCAGTTCGGTCGGGATGGTTTCGATGTGCTCGATGCGATGCCGCACGCCGGAGGGCGGCAACGCGGCGGTTGCGAGCGTTTCCAGCGCGTACCGGACGCCGGCGTCGCCGATCGCGTGAGTAACGGTCGGTACCCCACGAGCGGCCAAGTAGTGCACGGCTTCTCGATACTGTGCCGGGTCGGGCCAGAACGGCACCGTCGATTCGCCGTGACTGTCGGGTTCGTCGAGCCATGCCGTGCCGCCGTCGATCGTGCCGTCGATGACGAACTTCACCCCGTCGACCTGCCACCGGCGGCCGCCACGGCGCTGCAGATCGACGATGTGCTCGAGCCCGGCGCGTCCGGTGCCCGGGTGGCAACGCGGCGCGAACCGCAACTGGACGGGCAGCTCGAGTTCCGCGGCCAGTCCGGTGATCAATTCCTCGCTGTCACCGTCGAAGTCCATCACATTCGCGGCGGTGAGTCCGGTCGCGGCCATCCCCCGCAGCACCTCGGCGACGCGGCCACGGCGCACCTGCATCGGGGCCACCGGGGCGACGTCGAGCACCAGGTCCATCGCCGCCGGTTCGAGCAGGTGCCCGGTCGGCCGGCCGTCGCTGTCGCAGACGATGCGCGCACCCTGATCGAACTCGCGGTGACCGGTCACACCCGCCGCCCGCAGCGCGGCCGGGTTCACCAGCGCCGAATGCGCGTCGTTCAGGTCGAGGTACACCGGAATCGTCTCGGCGACGGCCCGCAGCAGCGGCTCGAACGTAATCGGCTGGTCCGCAAAAACATTCGGGTCCAGACCCCAGCCGCGGATCCAGCCGTCGACCGGTGCCACGCCCTCGGCGCGCAGTGCCGAGATCAGCTCGTCGACGTTCGACACCGACGACAGGTCGACACCGTTGGTCATATCCGCACCGACCAGCGGATGGGCGTGGCCGTCCACCAGACCGGGTGTGATGGTCGTGTCGCCGAGGTCGATGACCTCGGTCCGCGCCCCGCGCCAGTCCCGGACATCGGCCGGACCGCCGACGCCGATGATGCGGTCGCCCTTCATCGCGACCGCCTGCGCGTGCGGTCGCGCCGGATCGAGCGTGTGCACCCGTGCGGCGAGCAGGATCAGATCGGCGTAGTCGCCGGTGTTCGTCATACGGGTCTCCCCTTCGTCCAGCCGATGCTGCTGGTCAGATCAATGACCATGCGCCGGTAAGGGTTTCGCGCAGGATCTGTTCCATCTCGTCGAACTGGGCCTGCTCGCAGATCAGCGGCGGAGCCAGCTGGATGACCGGCTCGGCACGATCGTCGGCCCGGCAGTGCAGGCCTGCGTCGAACAGCGATTTCGACACGTAGCCCTTGAGGATGCGGGTCGCTTCTTCATCGGTGAAGCGCTCCTTGGTATTTCGATCCTTGACCAGCTCCACCGCGTAGAAGTATCCCGCGCCGCGCACCTCACCGACGATGGGCAGATCGGTGAGCTTGTCGAGGGTCGACTTGAACCGGGATTCGTTGGCCAGCACGTGCTCGTAGATGCCGTCGCGCTCGATGAGGTCCAGGTTGGCGAGGGCGACCGCGCAGGCGACGGGGTGCCCGCCGTAGGTGGAGCCGTGCATGAACGTGGCGCCGTGCCGGAACGGTTCGGCCACCCGATCGCTGACCAGCACCGCACCGAGTGCGGCGTACCCGGAGGTGAGCCCCTTGGCGGTGGTGAGGATATCGGGCTGATAGCCGAAACGCTTTGCGCCGAAATCGTATCCGAGGCGGCCGAACGCGCAGATCACCTCATCGGAGACGAGCAGCACGTCGTGCCGGTCACAGATCTCCCGGACGCGCTGGAAGTAGCCGGGCGGCGGGACGAAGCAGCCGCCGGTGTTCTGTACCGGTTCGAGGAATACCGCGGCGACGGTCTCGGGGCCTTCGAACAGGATCGCCTCTTCGATGCGGTCGGCGGCCCAGCGACCGTACGCGTCGTAATCGTCGGTGTGCTCGGTGGCGCGGAAGAAGTTGGTGTTCGGCACCCGCACGGTGCTGGGCACCAGCGGCTCGAAATCCGCTTTCGCGCCGGGGATTCCGGTGATCGACAGGGCACCCATCGAGGTGCCGTGATAAGCCATCGACCGACTGATCACCTTGTGCTTGGTCGGCTTGCCGACGAGCTTGAAGTACTGCCGCGCGAGTTTCCATGCGGTTTCCACGGATTCGCCGCCGCTGACGGTGAAGAAGACCCGGTTCAGGTCGCCGGGGGCGGCCACTGCCAGGCGCTCGGCGAGCTCGAGCGCCGTCGGATGCGCGTATCCCCACAGCGGGAAGTAGGCCAGTTCCCGGGTCTGGCGAGCCGCGGCCTCGGCGAGTTCGGCCCTGCCGTGGCCGACCTGCACCGCGAACAGGCCGGCGAGCCCGTCGAGGTAGCGCTTGCCGGCCGCGTCCCAGATGTAGGCCCCCTCACCGCGCACGATCACCGGTGTCTCGGCATCGGTGTCCTCGGATTGCTGGGTGAAGTGCATCCAGAGATGGTCACGAACGACGCGGGCCGAGTCGCCGGCGCCCACGGCGGATAGATCGGTGATAGCGGTCATGTTCTCGGTTATCCCACATCGCACCCAGGGCTGCAACTAGATCCGTTGCGAAATATCCGCACATCGATCGATACGGCGGAAAATATCGATCTGAACTACGGATTTCGTTGCCTGATTCAGCGAGTCCCCCACTGATAAGTCTGTTTACGCAGCTTGAGGTAGATCATGATCTCGGCGTGCCGGACACCGGGCAACGTCCGCAGCCGGTTCGACACCAGATCGAGCAGTGCCGCGTCGTCGGCACAGACCGCCTCGCACAGCACGTCGTAGCGGCCCGCGCATTCGACCACGTAGCTGATCTCGTCCATCGCGGTGAGCGCGTCGGAGACCGGTTGCAGCGGCCCGTCCACCGTGATCGCGACCATCGCCTGCCGAAACAGTCCCACTTGCAACGGATCCGAGACCGCGACGATCTGGATGACCCCGGCGTCGGACAGCTTCTGTACCCGCTGCCGCACCGCGGCCTCGGACAGTCCGACGGCCTTACCGATCGTCGCGTAGGCGCGCCGCCCGTCCTCCTGCAACTGGGCGATGATCTTCTTCGAGGTGTCATCCAGTACCGGCGCCGTCCGGCTCGATTCTTGGTCGCTCACGCCCGGCATCCTGCCCGAACACCCGGACACCGACAAGCATCGAAGGTGATGTCGACGGTCCGATCCAGCACCTGGCTGCCCGCTCGGCAACGAAATCCGTCGAATTCTCCACTGGAGTGCGGCGGACACCGTCACGAGCGACGCACCAGGATGGCGAGCAACAGCTCCGCGCGCACCCTGGCGTTGTCGAGGTCGCAGGCGAGCAGGCCCTCGACGAAGGCGATGCGCTTGCGCAGCGTGTGCCGGTGCACGCCGAGCGCCGCCGCGGCCGACTCCCACTGTCCGTTCGCTTCCAGAAATGCGTGCAAGGCGTTCAGCAGGTCGGTGCCGTTGCTCCGGTCGTGCTCGACGAGCGGGGTGAGCACGGTATCGGCCATCGCGTCGAGCACCTGCCTCGTCGCGTCGAACGCCAGCAGCGAGCGACCGGTCATCGCATCGAATTCCACGGGGGCGCTGCCGCGTTCGGCCACCGAAGCGGCCCGCGTCGCGTTGGCGGCCGCCACGCCGAGATCACGCAGCCGATGTCCGCCACTGAGCCCGATCCGGGTGAGTTTACGTGCCGAGGAGCCGATTTCGAGCGCGAGGCGGCGCGCGAACGAGACCCCCTCGGAGCCGGGCAGCAGCACTGATACCCGCTGGTCCGTCGTATGCACGAATACGGGGTGCCCGGCGGCGTGTAGTGCCGCCGCCACCACCTCACGAACGTCCGATGTCGTTGCGGCCGAATCGCATTCGGCGACGAGCAGGCGGATCCGGCCGTGCGCGTCGGCGGCGGGCAGCAGCTGCGCCCAGGCGGGGGCCAGATCGGCTTCCGCGCTCAGCGCCAATCCGAACGCCTGGCTGTTGAGCTGCTGCTGCGCCGCCTGCAACCGAACCGGTTTCGCGAAGTCCAAGGCGAGCAAGGAGTTCGCATGCCCGAGCAGGATCTGATCCACACCGCTCAGCGGCGCCGGGCTGACCACCACCAGTTCACCGAACGAACGGCGGTCGACACCGATCCGCTGGTGCGTGATCGACGCTCCGGAGGTATCGGTCCGGACGCTGCTGGCCGCGGTGGCCGGGTCGGCGGCGAGGGCGGCCCGGACCGCGCGCAGCAGCGCGTCCGACGGCGCCTCCGGATGACATTCGGTCACCGTGCCCGCCGCGTCGACGATCAGCACCGTCGCCGCCAGCGAGCCGGCCAGCTCCCGGACGATCGCCCGCGCGCCCGATTTGAGCAGCGCCTTGGTCATTCGCGGTTGTGCGCGCGAGGCCCGCAACAGCGCGTCGTACTGGAGTTCGGCGACGCGCGCGGACACCTTCTTGACCACGGCCGCGAACGGCGTCGGCAACGGCACCTCGAGCAGCGGGATACCGATGGCATCGGCGGCGGCGATCAGATCTGCGGGCACGTCGGCGAAGGTGAGGCCGGTGCCGAAACCGACCGCCGCCACCCCGCAGTCGTCGAACGCGCGCAGGTAGGCCGCGCGCTCCCGGCTGCTGCGCGGCAACCGCATACCGGTGGTGAGCACCAGTTCGCCGCGAGAGAGCCAGGGGAAGGGATCTTCCAGTTCGGTGGTGAGCACGAGATCGACCTCGCGACCGACGCCATCGGCGCCACCCCGGAGCCGGAGTGCGAGATCCGCTTGGGACAACACCCAGCTAATCGGTACAGCCATCGAGTGCAGTGTACAGAGCGGCGAAGAGTGGACGACTGATTCACCATTTTGTCGAGAGGCGCGCGCGTGTGTCTCAGGGCACACTGATCCCAGGGCGAACCGAAGGACACGCCCCGAGAGATGGACGGTGAACAATGTCATTGCCGGTACTCGAGAACTTTATCGACGGCGAATTCGTGCCTTCCAGCGCCGCCGCAACACTCGATCTGGTCAATCCAGTGGACGAGACCGTGGTGGGCCGGGCACCGATCGCCAACCGCGCCGACATCGATGCCGCCATGGCCGCGGCCGCTAGGGCATTCGAATCCTGGGGCCGGACAACACCGAGCGTGCGCCAGTCCGCGCTGTTGAAGCTGGCCGACGCCATCGAGGCGCACTCCGACGAACTGGTCGAGGCGCAATGCCGCAACACCGGCCAGCCGAAAGCGGTGATCGCCGCCGAGGAGGTCGCGGTCAGCGCCGATCAGATCCGGTTCTTCGCGGGCGCGGCCCGAATGCTGGAGGGCCGCCCCGCCGGTGAGTACATGGCGGGTTTCACCTCCTACGTCCGGCGTGAGCCGATCGGCGTGGTCGGGCAGGTGACGCCCTGGAATTACCCGTTCATGATGGCGATCTGGAAGATCGGTCCGGCGCTGGCCGCGGGCAACACGATCGTGCTCAAGCCCAGCGACACCACGCCGGAGAGCACGCTGGTGCTGGCGCGCCTGACGAAAGGCATTCTGCCGGACGGGGTTTTCAACGTCGTGCTCGGCGATGCGAGCACCGGCACCGAACTGGTGAGCCATCCGACCCCCGGACTGGTGTCGATCACCGGCTCGGTGCGCGCGGGTATCGCGGTGGCCGGGTCGGCCGCACAGCAACTCAAGCGCGCGCACCTCGAACTCGGCGGCAAGGCGCCCGCCGTGGTCTTCGGTGACGTCGATATCGACCGGGCCGCAAGCGGTATCGCCGAGGCCGCGTTCTTCAACGCGGGCCAGGACTGCACCGCGGCGACGCGCGTGCTCGTGCACGAGTCGATCCACGATCAGCTCGTCGACGCGCTGGTCCGGAAGGCGGAAACGCTGAAACCCGGCCTGCCTGACGACCCGGACACGTTCTACGGTCCGCTCAACAACGCCCGCCACTTCGCCGCGGTACTCGGCAAACTCGCCGCGCTGCCCGCGCACGTCAAGGTGGTCACCGGCGGACATCGACTGGGCGAGAGGGGCTTTTTCGTCGAGCCGACCATCATCACGCAGGTGCGCCAGCACGACGACATCGTCCAGGACGAGACCTTCGGCCCGGTGCTGACCGTGCAACCGTTCCGCGACGAAGCGCAGGCCATCGAATACGCCAACGGCGTCCGCTACGGCTTGGCCGCCAGCGTCTGGACCAAAGATCATGCCACGGTCGAACGCTTCACCCGCGCACTGGATTTCGGCGCGGTATGGGTGAACTGTCACATCCCCCTGGTGGCCGAGATGCCGCACGGCGGCTTCAAGTACTCCGGCTACGGCAAGGACCTTTCCGCCTACAGCGTCGAGGAATACACGCGCGTCAAGCACGTGATGAGCGCGCACGACTAGGCGGCGGGTAGATGAGCACAACCAACGCCCCGGGTCCGGAGTTGGTCGACAAAGGACTCGCCTCGGGGCAGGTCGGCGCGTTCGCCGGTGCGGTCCTGGGGGTTTCGACCGTCGCGCCCGGCTACACGCTGACCGCGAGCCTCGGCCTGATCGTGGCCGCCGTGGGTTTGAAACTGCCCGCCATCCTGATCGCGGGCTTCGTCCCGATGTTCCTCACCGCCTACGCCTATCGCGAGCTGAACTCGCGCATGCCCGACTGCGGGGCCTCGTTCACCTGGTCCACCAAGGCCTTCGGGCCGTACGTGGGCTGGATGTGTGGCTGGGGCATGGTGATGGCGACGATCATCGTGCTGTCCAATCTGGCCTCGATCGGCGTCGAATTCCTCTACCTGTTCCTCGCGCGGATATCCGGCAACGCATCCCTCGCCGAACTGGCAGGCAACAAGGCCGTCGCTATCGCGACCACGCTGCTGTTCATCGCGATCGCCACGGTGATCGCCGGGCGCGGCGTCACCACCAGCGAACGGGTGCAATATGTGCTCGTCGGATTCCAGATGGTCGTGCTGCTCGCTTTCGCAGTCATCGCGCTGGTCCGCGTCGGTACGGGCAATGCGCCCGGCGGCTTGTCCTTCGCACTCGACTGGTTCAATCCCTTCGCCGGAATCACGTTGAGCGCGTTCGCGATCGGCGTCACCGGATCCATCTTCGCGTTCTGGGGCTGGGACACCTGCCTGACCCTCGGCGAGGAATCCAAGAACCCGGACAAGGTGCCGGGCCGCGCGGGTCTGCTGTGCGTGCTGTCGATTCTGCTGACGTACCTGCTGGTCGCGGTGGCGGTGATGATGTATGCCGGGGTCGGCGAGAACGGTCTCGGCCTGGGCAACGCGGCGAACGCGAACAATGTCTTCGGCGCGCTGGCCGATCCGGTGCTCGGCTGGGCCGGCCCGCTGCTCCTGCTCGCGGTGCTCGCCTCCTCGGTGGCCAGCCTGCAGACGACGTTCCTGCCCGCCGCCCGCACGATGCTGGCGATGGGCGCCTACGGAGCATTCCCGAAGAAGTTCGCCGACGTGAGCCAGCGGTCCCGGGTACCCGCGTTCAGCACCGTCGTCGCGGGCGTCGTCACCGGTATCTTCTACACCTTGGTGACACTGCTTTCCGAGCACACGCTGATGGATACCGTTGCCGCGCTGGGCATCATGATCTGCTGGTACTACGGCATCACGGCGTTCGCCTGCGTGTGGCATTTCCGCGCCGAACTCTTCAGCAGCGCACGCAATGTCGTGTTCAAGCTCGCGTTCCCGTTGCTCGGCGGGCTGATGCTGCTCGCGGTCTTCGCGGTCTCCGTGCGCGAGAGCATGAACCCCGACAACGGCAGCGGTGCGTCCATCGGCGGCATCGGGCTGGTGTTCTTCATGGGCTTCGGCATGCTGTGCCTGGGCGCGGTCCTGATGCTGGCGGCGCGCTGGTGGAATCCCGGCTTCTTCCGGGACGGCGTGGCCAAACGCGCGGAGCCGGTGCCCGCCGAACCCGTTGTCCCCGCGTTGGTTCCGGCCGAACTGCGCTAGCACCACCCGGTACCGCATGCGGCCGAACTCTTTTCGGCATGCCCAGACAATTCGACCCGCTAGGGAGTCTTCGATGCTCGATATCGCCCACCGTTTGGCGCAGCAGCGCAATCTCGTCACCGCCTTACCGGGCCCGAGATCGGCGGCGCTCGCCGCCCGCCGCTCGGCCGTGGTGGCCGCCGGAGTCGGGTCGTCGGTGCCGGTCTACGCGGCCGACGCCGATGGCGGGATCATCGTCGACGTCGACGGAAACTCGTTGATAGACCTCGGCTCCGGGATCGCCGTCACCAGTGTCGGTGCCGCCCACCCGGCCGTCACCGCCGCGATCGCCGACCAAGCCGCACGGTTCACCCACACCTGTTTCATGGTCACGCCGTACGAGGGTTACGTACAGGTCGCCGAGGAACTCGCCGCGCTGACACCCGGGCGGCACGAGAAGCGCTCGGTGCTGTTCAACTCCGGCGCGGAGGCGGTCGAGAACGCGATCAAGGTAGCGCGCCTGGCCACCGGGCGCAGCGCGGTCGTCGCGTTCGATCACGCCTACCACGGCCGGACCAACCTGACGATGGCGCTGACCGCGAAGAACCAGCCCTACAAGGCCAATTTCGGTCCGTTCGCGCCGGAGATCTACCGGATGCCGATGTCGTATCCCTACCGCGACGGCGGCCTGTCGGGCGCGGCGGCCGCGCGGCGCGCGATCTCGCGCATCGAGGTACAGCTCGGCGCCGACGCGGTGGCCGCACTCATCATCGAACCGATCCAGGGCGAGGGCGGTTTCATCGTGCCCGCCCCCGGTTTCCTTGCGGCCCTGTCGGATTGGGCGGCGCGCAACGGCATCGTGTTCATCGCGGACGAGGTGCAGACCGGCTTCGCCCGCACCGGCGCCTGGTTCGCCAGCGAACACGAAGGCGTCGTGCCCGACATCGTCACCATGGCCAAAGGTATCGCGGGCGGTATGCCGCTCGCGGCCGTCACCGGGCGGGCCGAGCTGCTCGACGCCGTGCATCCCGGTGGGCTCGGCGGCACCTACGGCGGGAATCCGGTGGCCTGCGCGGCGGCCCTCGCCACCATGGCGACCATGCGTGAGCTGGACCTGCCTGCCCGGGCACGGGCCATCGAAGCCACGGTGCTGCCGCGCTTGCGCGCGCTGGCGGCGCGGGTCGACGTGATCGGCGAGGTGCGCGGACGCGGCGCCATGCTCGCGCTCGAGATCGTCCGTCCGGGCACCACGGAACCGGATCCGGTGCTGACCAAAGAAATTGTTGCCCAAGCGCTTTCACGCGGTGTGCTACTGCTCGCCTGCGGCACCTACGGCAACGTCATCCGACTGCTGCCGCCGCTGATCATCGAGGACGACCTGCTCGCCGACGGCATCGAAGTGCTCGCCGAAGTGTTGCGCGGCCGAGCCCTTTCGACCACCAGGAGAAACGACGATGCGTGACCGAACCGCCCTGCTCGAGGAGGTGCCGACCGGACTATGGCTCGCCGGACGGCAGGTGGCGGCCACTGACGCCGCCACGTTCCCGGTCCATGATCCGGCTACCGGTGCGGTGCTCGCCGAGGTGGCCGACGCCACGGTCGCCGACGGCGCGGCCGCGCTCGACGCCGCCACGGCGGCGCAGCGCGACTGGGCGGCGCGGCCGTCCCGCGAACGCGCCGAAATCCTGCATCGGGCCTGGGAACTGGTGCTGGAGCGGCGCGACGACTTCGCCTTGCTGATGACCTCGGAGATGGGAAAACCGTTGGCGGAGAGCCACGGTGAGGTCACCTACGGTGCCGAGTTCCTGCGCTGGTTCGCCGAGGAAGCCGTGCGCGTGCACGGCCGCTATACCCATTCGCCCTCGGGCAACGGCCGGATCCTGGTGACCAAACAGCCCGTCGGCCCCACGCTGGCGATCACGCCGTGGAACTTTCCGCTCGCGATGGGCACCCGCAAGATCGCGCCCGCACTCGCCGCCGGCTGCACCATGGTGGTCAAGCCCGCCCCCGAAACGCCGCTCACCATGCTGCTGCTCGGCCGGATGTTCGCCGAAGCCGGCCTGCCGCCCGGCGTGCTGTCGATCCTGCCGACCTCGCGCGCGGCCGAACTGACCGGCCCCCTGCTCACCGACTCGCGCCTGCGCAAGGTCACCTTCACCGGTTCCACCGCCGTAGGCAAGCTCCTGCTCGCCCGATCCGCCGACCGGATGCTGCGCACCTCGATGGAGCTCGGCGGCAACGCCCCCTTCGTGGTGTTCGCCGACGCCGACCTCGACGAGGCGGTGGACGGCGCGATGGCCGCCAAGATGCGCAATATCGGTGAGGCCTGTACCGCGGCCAACCGCTTCCATGTCGACAACGCGGTGCGCGCGGAGTTCACCGCGAGACTCACCGCCCGCATGCTCGCGCTGAAGATCGGTCCCGGTCACCTCGACGGCGTCCAGGTGGGGCCGCTGATCAACGAGCGGCAGCGAAACACGGTCGCCGACTTGGTACTCGACGCCGTGGCGAAGGGGGCCGTCGTCACCACCGGCGGTCACAGCCTGCCCGGCGAGGGCTACTTCTACGCCCCAACGGTGCTCGCCGACGTCCCCGCCGACGCGCGCATCCTGCGCGAGGAGGTCTTCGGTCCGGTCGCCGCGATCACCGGTTTCGACGGCGAGACCGAAGGGGTCGAAGCCGCGAACAACACCGAATTCGGCTTGGCCGCTTACATTTACACCAAAGATCTGGATCGAGCCCTCCGGGTCGCCGAGGCGGTCGAATCCGGCATGGTCGGCGTCAACCGCGGCATCGTCTCCGACGTCGCGGCCCCCTTCGGCGGCATGAAGCAATCCGGCCTGGGCCGCGAGGCGGGCACCGAAGGTATCGAGGAGTACCTCGAAACCAAATACCTCGCGTTGCGTTGAATCGTCGGCCGATACCGGAGCCCGGTGCCGACGGACCGAATTGGGCGACCGACTGTCGATAAAATAGCGGTCGATGCCGGAAGATCGCCACACCGCAGGGCCGCCCGCACCGTTGCCGCAACCGGCACGGCACGGTGCGGGCTGGCTCGCGCACGGCTTCCACATGGACGCGCATTCGCACACCGACGGCCAACTCGTGTACGCGGCGTCAGGGGTCTTGGCCACCACGACAGAGCGCGGTACGTGGGTCGCGCCCGCCAACCGAGTGACCTGGACGCCACCGGGATTCGTGCACTCGCATCGCTTCTACGGCCGGACCGACGCGCGGCTGGTCGTCGTGCCCGCCACGCTGTGTGCATCGCTGGTGCCGCGGCCCGCGGTATTCGCCGTGAATCCCCTACTGCGCGAGGCCATTCTGGCGCTGACGATGCGGCCGGAAGTCCGTCCCGGTGCGCATGAACGGCTACGCGCCGTGGTGATCGACGAACTCGTCGAGGCGCCCGGGCAGTCCCTGCACCTGCCCGAACCCCGGGACGACCGGCTGCGCGGGGTCACCGATCTGCTGCGTGCCGATCCCGCGCAGACCACGACGCTGGTCGAGCTGGGCCGTACGGTCGGAGCGAGCGGACGCACCCTGACCCGCCTGTTCCACGACGAGCTCGGCATGAGTTTTCATCGTTGGCGAACCATTCTGCGCATCCATCACGCGCTGGTCGAGCTGGGTGCCGGTCGATCCGTCACCGACACCGCGATCGCGTGCGGCTGGTCCAATCCCACGAGTTTCATCGAGGCCTTCACCGCCGTCGTCGGCCAGACACCGGGCCGCTACCAGGCCGATCTGCGCGACGGAACGTAGCGCGCGACAAGTTTGGCGAGTTTGCCGTATTCGCTGTCCATTCACCGGTTGGCGGCACTGGCTCTCGGGACCAGAGTGGTGGTCGGTCCACAAATGGCCACCCTTACTGAGCTATTTCCCATGAGGAGTTCGAAACATGAGCACAACAGCTGAGCATCCGGCCGTAGTCGTCATCGGTGCCGGCGTCGCCGGGCTCACGCTCGGTAATTTCTTGCTGCGCAACGGTATCGGCTGCGTCATCCTGGAGCAGGAGAGCCGGGAGCATGTCGAACAACGGCAACGGGCCGGGGCGCTCGACGGCCGCGGCGTGCGCATGCTCCGCGAATGGGGCCTCGGCGAAGTGGTCGACGGCTTCTCGGCCAGGACGGCCGACACCGCCTATATGCCGCTGCTGATCGAGGGCGAAACACGGCTGTGGAACGCCACCGGCGACGACACCGAGGGCATCTTCTGCACACAGCAAGCCCTCGTCCAGAATCTGATCAGGGTCTTCCTGCGCGACGGCGGCGACCTCCGCTTCGAAGCGCGAGACATCACTCTGGACGACCTTCACGATCGGCCGACGGTCCGCTATCAGGATGCCGCCGGGAACTCGCGGGTAATCAGCTCTCCGCTGGTCGCAGGCTGCGACGGCGATCGCGGCGTCAGCCGGTCGTCCATACCGGCGGGCGTGCTCACCCGCTACGCCCACGAGCACGGATATGCCTGGCTGGCCGTGCTCGCCGACGTCCCCGCGGACCCGCCCGCGGTGATGGCGGTGCACTCGCGCGGTTTCGCCGGGCAGATCACTCGCGGTCCGCAGGCGAGCCGCTTCTACCTGCAATGCCCGCTCACCGACACGCTCGACGAGTGGCCGGAGGAACGCATCTGGAGCGAACTGGGCGCCCGCTTCGGCTACCCGGTCGGTCCAGGCCGGATCACCGATAGCCAACTGGTACCGCTGCGCAGCGTCGTGTACAGCCCCATGCGTCACGGCAACCTCTACCTCCTCGGCGACGCGGCACACCTCGTCTCACCGATGAGCGCGAAAGGAATGAGCATGGCGCTGCACGACGCCGAAGTGTTCGCGCGCGCCGCGATTCACCAAGTCACCCAGGGTGATTCGAGCCTGCTCGACGCCTACACCGACACCTGTCTGCGCCACATCTGGGACGTCCAGACCGCGGCGGTGCAACTCACCGAAATCATGCACAACGGCGGTGACGCCACCTACGAGGGGGAATTTCGCAAGCAACTCGCGCTCGCCGAATTGCGGCGCATGTCCGAAGCTCCTGCGGCCGCACCACTTTCCGTGTAGTGCGACGGACGCCGTGCCATCGCCCCGAGTTCTGGCGGTGGCACGGTCAGCCGCACATCAGGAACTTCACCCTGCCCGCGTAGTCGACCGGCAGATAGCGTTCGGGACCGGTTGTCCAGGGCTGGGCCGATTGGGGGTCGTATCGGTCGGGCATCGTGACGCCGGCCGGTGCCGCTGCTACGAAACCGGCGGCCGCCGTTGTTCGCGTGGCGCGCCAGAGGTGATCGCGAAACGCGACAACACCCGCGATGTCGGTGTCGCGGGCGCTACCGCGCAGTGCGGCGACCTTCCCGGCGACGCCTTCGGTGGACAGATAGATCGGCGAACCGTCCGGATTCATGTCACCGTCGATGCTGATCACATCGTGCATCGCATACCGGGACCGCAGCACCGCCGCGATCTCCGACTGCGCGAACACCGGGATCTCGCGCGTACCGCGCGCGACGACGACCGCGTCGGCCAGTGCCTCGTTGACCGGCCCCGGTTCGTGATCGGCGCTGGACGGGTCGGCCGGGCTCCGATATCCGAAGCTGTACGCGACGATCATCGTGAGAGATTCCGCCGGTCGGGTGGGCACGGTCCACAAATCCGGCGTCGCGCAACCTACCGGTGCGACCGGCTCGGCCGCCGCCGAACCGCAGTACGCCACCGCGCCGGCCAGCGTGACCGCGGCGGCCACCACCGCCACGGTGCGCAGCCGGTGGATCTTCCGGACCATGCATTCCCTCGCTTTCGTCGAACCCTCGTCCTCGCCGCCACGGACGGGCGACCCTTCGATAATGCGCTGTGCCCGGCCGGTGCGAGCCGGGGAGTGACGGTCGACACCTGTTGTCCGTTGGCTGCCATATCGGACACCAGCGGCCAGTAGGGTGTCGGCGATGCGCCAGGAAAGAGGAGGTGCCGGCCATCATGCTGATCGGATCGCGGCGACTCCGCCGGCTGGTCGTTGCCGCCCTGGTCGCGCTGGTCACCCTGGCGATCGCATACGGGCCACGGGAACCTGTCGCACCGGCCCTGGTCAGCTCGGGCATCGTTGCCGCCGCCCCGGACAAGCCGTTGCGCATCGCGTACGACACTGCCCCGGACTGTTTCGGCGAGCTCTATCTACCGCGCACCGGACGAGGACCGTTTCCGGTCGTGGTGTTGATCCACGGCGGCGGCTGGTCGCAAAACCGCACCCTCACCCAATTCGATGCCCAGTCAAGGGCTTTGGCGGAGAACGGGGTGGCGGTGTGGAACATCGAATACCGGCGGGTCAACGGTGCGGGCGGCTGGCCGGTCACCCTCACCGACGTCGCCGACGCGGTCCTCGCCCTCGCCACCATCGTGCAGCAGCAGTCGGGCAATGCGCTGGATCTACAGCGGATTCAAGTCGCGGGCCACTCGGCGGGCGGTCATTTGGCCGCGTGGGTGGCGGGTCGGTTCCAGCGGTCACCGGAGCCCAAGGCGCTGCGCATCCGCAGTGCCACCCTCATGTCCGCGGTGCTCGATCCCGAATACGCCGTCACCAAAGGGCGCGACGGATTCGTCCGGAAACTTCTCGGCGGCTCGCCCAGCGAGGTCCCCGAACGCTACCGCTACGCCTCCCCTATCGCCCATCTCCCGACCGGCATGCGCATCACGGCCTTGCACGGCGACGCCGACACCGTAGTGGCGCCGGAACAGAGCCGCCGCTACGTGAACGCGGCCAGACGCGCGGGCAACAGCGCCGACCTGCGGCTGCTGCCGGGAACCGGGCACGGCGAATTCGCCGACGCCACCTCCTCGGCTTGGGCCATCGCACAACAGGTCATCCTCGACCACGCCGAGACAGTGCGCTGAACCGCGGCGTCGCATCGTGCCGCACGCGCGGTTCCTGCACTCACCGCGCGCCGAGGAGATGTTCCAGCGCAACCTGATTCAGCCGGACGAAATCGTACCCGCGCTCCCCCCGCGCGATCGGCGTCGCATGTCGACGGCTCGGTATCGGCCAGCAGGTCGGCGTAGGTTTCGCCCGCCGCCAGTGTCGGCGTGCGCAATTCACCGACACCCGCGGTCGCCAAGGCTTCGTGCACTTCGGGATCCGCACGGAAGGCGCGGGCACGCTCGCGCAGCAGCAGATAGGTCCGCATGTTCGCGGCGGCCGAATCCCACACGCCCGCCATGTCTTCGGTTCGCGACGGCTTGTAGTCGAAATGCCGTGGGCCGGTGTAGGCGGGCATGCCGTCCGGGCCACCGTGCTCCAGCAGGTCGACCAGGGCAAAGGCGTTCATCAGGTCACCGAACATCTCCGGATGCGCGAGCGTCCCGATGAACACCAGCGCACGCCCGACGGTCGGCAACAGGATATCGCCGCGCGGCTCATTCGGTTTCGGCTCGATCGCGAACCGCAGATCGTGGCCGCGCTCGCGCACGAATCCGGTCAGCACATCCAGGCTTTCGCGGTAACGGTCCAGTGCGGCGCGCACATCCTTGGCACTGTCGTACTCCGCGCCTTCACGACCGCCCCACAGCACATAGGTGCGCGCCCCCAATTCGGCAGCCAGCTCCACATTTCGAAGCACCTTGCGCAGCGCGAACCGGCGCACCGGGCGATCGTTGCTGGTGAACAAGTTCGCGGTCACCATCGACACCACGAGCCCGGTCTCCCGCAACGCCTTTCGCAAGTTCTCGACCCGGTGCGCACGTTCGGCAGCCGAAGCCTCGAACGGGATCAGATCGTCATCGTGAAGACTGAGACCGTACGCACCGAGTTCCGCGCGCCGCTGCACCGCCTCCACCGCGTCCAGCTCGGGCCGGGTCGCATCCCGAACGGATCTCGCCCCCGCCGCCTCTACCCGGAAGCAACCGCCTCTTGCAACTTCCGCAGATGATCGACAGGTCTTCGAGCGATCAGGACGCCGAAGAGCCCCGGCCAGCGGCTTCCGGATTCGCCACGCGGACGAAGGCGCCTGTGCCGGTATCGATTCGATGTGGGCCACGGAGGGTTTGGGGGCTATTGCTCAGTGCAACCTTCAGGCCCTTCGGGTGGTGACCGGCTTCGGCGGCACTGGCCCGGGCGGCTTCGATCGCTTCGGCTTCGGGGATGTCTCGTCCGCCGGCGAAGACGACCGCGGTGTGCTGGGTCTCAGCAAAGTTTCCGCGAGACCATGATCCGGTCCTGTCAGCGGACCCGTTCACCCCGAAAAGTAAATGATCATTCTGCTGTCGCAGAGCTCCTAACTGCATGTTCGCAGCAATTTGTGCGATATGACCGTGCGGCGTGGTTAACTCGACCGGCAGTGAGAAGGGGAGATCGGGATGGAGCCGACGGGTGCGCAGCGAGCAGCGCTGCGGATGATTTGCGATACGTTTGTTCCCGGCGACGGTTCGACGCTGCCACCGGCGAGCGAGCTGGGGGCGGTGGACACCGTATTTCAGCTGTTGCGGCGCAGTCCGCGGGAGGCGGATCGTAAGCAGCTGGCGATGTTGCTTGGGTGGTGGGATTCTCGGCTGACCGGGTTGCTGCTCGGTGCGGGGCCGCGACGGTTTTCCACGCTGTCGCAACAGGAACGGGAAGAGGCCCTGCTGCGGCTCGGTGATTCCCGGCTGGGGCCGGTTCGTGCGATCTTCCAAGCGCTCAAACAGGCTGCGCTGCTCGCCTACAACGTGACGCCCGGCCCGACGGGCACCAATCCGCTGTGGCGGGAGATCGGCTACCCCGCACCGCGCGGACCGCTCGGCACCGCCCCGCAACCCGCGCTCACGCCCCTGCGATACACCGAAAACACCACGCTTACCTGCGATGTCGTCATCGTCGGCTCGGGCGCGGGCGGCGGCACCGCGGCAGCCGTGCTCGCTGCATCAGGTCTCGACGTGATCGTGCTGGAGCGCGGAAACTATTACGACGACCGGGATTTCGGCGCGGGCGAACTCGCCGCCCTGGAACAGCTCTACGCGCCCGGCGCCAGTTCCGTGGAGGGGCAGATCACCCTGGTCGCAGGCACCTGCCTGGGTGGCGGCACGGTGGTCAACTGGAGCACCTCACTGCCCACTCCCGATGCCGTCCGCGCGGAATGGGCCGCGCTCGGCGCAAAGCAGTTCGCCGAGAACGAGTTCGACCAAGCGCTGAAGGTAGTGGGCGAACGACTGGCCGTCACCGACACCCGTTCTCCGCTCTCGGCCCGCGACGGCGTGCTGGAACGCGGCGCACAGGCGCTCGGCTGGGAAGTGGGCACCTTGCCGCGCAACGTGACCGACGCCTGCGACGCCGGAAAAGAATGCGGTTCCTGCGGTTACGGCTGCCGCATCGGCGCCAAACAGTCCGTCACCAAGACCTGGCTCGCCGACGCGGCCGCGGCCGGTGCCCGTCTGGTCGTCGACGCGAACGTGCGCCGCATCCACGTGACAAATGGTCGCGCCGAGGGTGTTTCGGCGCTCACCGAGTCCGGGACCCAGATCGAGGTGCGGGCCCGCGCCGTCGTCGTCGCCGCGGGCGCGGTACAGACGCCCGCGCTGCTGCGCCGATCCGGGTTGGGCAACGAGAACATCGGACGCCACCTGCGCCTGCATCCGGCCGCCGCGGTGTTCGGCGTGTTCGAGGAGGAACTGCGGGGCTGGGAAGGCGCGTTGCAAGGCCGAATCTGCGGTGAGCACGCGAATCTCGACGGCAAGGGCTATGGCGTCATCTACGAAACCGGGCCGGTGCATCCCGGCCTCGCCCTCGGCTTCATGGGTTGGCGCGGGTCGGACGCGCACCGTCGCACCCTGCTCGATTTCGCCCGCACCACCCCGATCGGCGTCATCACCCGCGACCGCGACTCGGGCACCGTCACCGTCGACAAGTCCGGCGAACCGATCGTCAACTATCGCCTCTCGGCCTACGACGCCGCACACCTGCACACCGGCATCGAAGGCGCCGCGCGCATTCTCGAAGCAGCAGGCGCCCACCGCATCTTCTCTGGCCATCAGGCCGGCGTCGACTACGAGCCCGGTAGCCGTGGCTCGCACGCCGAATTCGCCGCAGCCTGCCGTGCCGCGGGCTACGAGCCCGGGCGCTGCGCCATGGGCGCCCTGCACATCATGGGCTCCGCCCGCATGGGCGGCTCCCCACAGCTCGCCGCCACCGATCCCGACGGCGCCACCTGGGACGTCCCCAACATCGTCGTAGCCGACGGCTCCTGCTTCCCCACCGCGTCCGGCGTCAACCCGATGATCTCCATCGAGGCCATCGCCTACATGAACGCGAAAAGGTTGGCCGCCAAGTTGACCTGAGCTGCCACGCCGGCGGTCGACACCTCTCGTACCGATCCGCCAGCTTCTGCTCGACCACGCTCGGCGGATAGTCGCGCCGAGTGCACCCGCGAATGGTGATGTGCAGCGGCCCAGGCCTGTTCGGCCGACGCGTTCTCGACCCTCAACGGCCGCGATGCCCCCAGTTCCACCGGCACGGGTAGACGCCCAAGATTTGCCATTGACGCCGTCGACAGATCTTGCGGCGCAGGTGAAATAGTTCGTACCGGTGAAAGTAGGGGCACTTCAGCAACTTTGTAGCGGCCCTGGCTCGTCACAGGATGTGCGTACACTCTGTTGAACTCGTTCAGCGGGCAATGCATAATCACTGGGGAGGGTTCGGGGGATGTCCGACGTCGACGGCCGGGGAATTCTGCGCGGTGAGATCGCCGCATTCTATGCCGGTTTCGGTCAGGCCGAAGCCCTGCAGGCCGCGTTTCGGCAGGCAGCGCTGTTCGTACCGGTGACCGATGACGAGCGCGTCTGCACCTCGCAGGTGGGTGGTGTCGATTGGTTGTGTGCGTTCACCAGCATCGAGGAATACGCCCGGTATATGACGGCGCGAGGCTATCTGGCCGAAGACGGTATCGAGGCCGACCGGGAGTACCGGTACCACACCCTCGCGGGTTGGCGACTGCTCGACTACGCCGAATCGTGCAAGCAACCCACCGGCATCGCAGTAGACATCGTCGGGTCGACCCCGATGGCATTTCCACCCGAAGTAACCGAGTAACACACGAATCGAGGGGGCAGCGTGACCCAGCAGGTAAAGGTCGATCCTGTGGTGCTGCAGCAGGCCGCGAAAGGCATTCAATCCACCATCGGTGAACTGTCGAACATGGGCATCGGCGAAACCGGCAACATGGGCCGCGGTTTCGCGCTGCTCACCCTGTCGACGATGGAGGCGGGCAAGCACACCGTGCAGAAGACATTCGAGGAGTTCACCGAGCGCTGGTCGTGGGGCGTCCGGGCACTGGTGCAGGCGGGCAACTCGATCGCCAAGACGCTCGGTTTGGCGGCCGGGCGCTACCACGAGATGGACGAGAAGGCCGAAGGCATGCTCAAGAAGATGTGGACCCACCTGGCGGGCAATCCACATCTCACCGATGAGCAGATCACCGCCCGTTCCTGGGGAGACACGTTCTCCGACAACGCCTTCAACCACATTCGCAATGCGGACTACAGCATGCAGTCGTTCGATAAGGCGAACCAGAAGATCATGACGAATTTCAAAGTGATCGAAGCGGTCGCCCCGCAGGCGATCGCGAATGTGTCCCCGGTGAGCGGCAGCCTGCTCTCCGGTCAGACACCCGGGTGGGACACCGGCGCCTCGAAGAAGGCCGCTGAAATCATGAAACAGTCCGAGGGGCAATAGGCTTGGGATTCTGGGACGTTGTCAACGATATCGGCGAAGCGATCGAGGACGGTGTCGAAGCGGTCGTCGAGGGCGTCGGACAGGTCGCCGACGACGCGCTGGACCTGCTCTCCGATGGCGCGAAAGCGATCGGCCTCGACGGCATCGCCGAGGGCTTGGACGACCTCGGCGACAACATCGCCTCCGGCACCGGCGGTGACGTCGAGGAGGAAGAGCTCGGCGCGACCGAGGATCCGAAAGAGCTGATCCGCGGCGAGCCGACCGAGATCAGCTCTACCGCACAGACCTTGCAGAAGATGGCCACCGCCATCGATTCGACCGGGCAGGCGCTCAAACAGATCGATGCCGCCGAATGGGTCGGCGAAGGCGCGGACGCGTTCAACGCGGTCTACGACAAGCAGCCGAAACTGTGGTTCGACTGCGCCGACGCCTTCACCTCGGCAGCCAAGGCGATGGAAGCCTGGCACAACGAGGTGAAGACCGGGCAGGGCAAGGCCGCCGACGCCATCGACAAATGGAAGGCCGCCGACGCGGAGGAACGCAGGCAGAAGAACTGGTGGAACTCGCTCACCGGCGAACAGCAGGCGCAGACCACGCTCGTCGACACCTGGACCTCGATGCGCAACGAAGCGCGAGAGATCCTGCGCGGAGCGCGAACTCAGCGTGACAACGGCGCCTCCATCGCAGTGGGCGCGTTCAGCGCCGCCACCGACAAGGCACCGAAGGAACCGCCTTTCACCGACCGCTGGATCGCCAATATCTCGGATTTGGGTGGCGTTCTCGAACACGGGGCGTTGAACTTCACCTCCGGGCTGCTCACCAGCTTCACCGGACTCGTACAGTTCGTGCGCCAGGTCAACCCGACCGATATCTACAACATGACCCACCCCGCCGAATACGCGGCGGGCCTCTCCGACCTCGCGACGGGGCTGGTTGTCGCAGTGGCGGATCCGGGCGCGACGGTCTCGGCGATACTGTCCGACGCCAGGAAGAATCCGTTCGAATTCATGGGTGCGCTGACCGGTGACGCGCTGCTCACCGCCGCCACCGGCGGTGGCGGTAGTGCCAAGGTCGCGGTCAGTGCGCTGCGGAAGATGAAGGACGCGGGCCGACTCGCCCGTGTCGCTGATGATGTCGGCGATGTCGGACGGCACCTGCCCAATTCGCCGCACACCCTGAGCGGCACGCCGTCGCACATGTCGATGGAGACCTCGCAGCACCCCGCGCCCACCCGCGTGGACAACGCGCATACGCCCACCAACACGAACCCGGTGCAGGCGAACAGCCGTCCTGAGGCTCCCGCTCCGAAGCACGAAAATGTCGGCGGTACACATCATTCAGCGTCCGACCCACCGCATCGACCGGAGCCCGCGGCATCGGGCCCGACACATCGCGCGCCCGATCCAGCACCCACTCGACACACCGATCCGGATCCGGCACCCAGCTCGCATGCCGACCCCTCCCCTACTTCGCATACCGACCCCTCGCCCACACCGAACCAGCACGCGGATCCCAGCCCCGACCGGTCGACGGTCACCCACCGCGATCCCGATCCCGCACCGTCGCCGCACACGAACGCGGACCCGACTCCGACCGCGCGCCCGGACGGGGATCCACCGCCGCATCGCACCGACCCCCGGCCAGAAGCGTTGCGCCCCACGACCCACGCTGACACCCCGCCGACCGTGCACGTCGATCCCGAACGCGCACCCCACTCCCGCACCGACGTCGACTCTCCCTCACCGCACGCCGATTCCGATGCGCCGCAAGCGCACCCCGAGACACGATCCCCGCACACCGACGCCGCGCCGAACACCCACGCGAGCCCCGACACCACACGAACGCCGCACAACGACACCGCACCGGGCGTGAACTCCGACGCCACACCCGACACGCGCGCGAGCCTTGACTCCACGCGGTCACCTCAGACGAGCTCCGAAGCGTCCCCCGACACGCGCGCGAACCCCGACTACCAGCGGTCACCCCAAGCGAATTCCGAAGCGGCACCGCATGTTCGCACCGATCCGGGCCACACTTCGACCACAAACCCGGACGACGGACCGCCCGCACGCTCCGATACCGGGGCCACGCCGACACATCAGGCCGACCCGACGTCGGTCCGCCCGCACACGCCCGACCCGCAGCCGGGCCCCGCGCGCCAACCCGATCCCGCACCCGTCTGGCAGACCAGTCCGTGGTCACATCCCGACCCGCCGGCACCGTACACCCGCCCGGATCCCGCCCCTGGTGTCCGCGCGCAACCAGACCCCACGCGCGCATACTCCGATCTCACCCCCTCGTCACGCCCAGAACCCGGTACTCGCACCCAACCGGATCGAACGCCTGCCGCACGCGCGCAGCCGGACCCCGCCACGCGTCCGTACGCCGATCCGAAACCGGTCGCCCGCCCGCACCGTGACCCCACTCCCACCGGCCGGGCCGAGCCGCGCCCGTCCCCGACCACCCGTCCCGCTCCCGACCATGCCCCGCAGCGCGCACACGCTGAACCGACGGCCCGCCCCCACTCGGAAACACCGTCCCGGCACGCCGATTCCCACGACACGAACAGGCCTACGCCGCATCAGGATCCACATCGCTCCCCGGACAGCACCGACCGCCACGATCGCCCACGTGGTCCCGAAGACGCACCACGCGATCGGCGTCCCGACCTGGATCACCCGCGCGACCGCCACCCCGACCGCGAACCAACCCGTGACCGCGAGCACGACCTCGACGACAAACCGCGCGATCGCCACCCGAACGACCGCCCCCGCACCCACGACGACACACCGCGCGATCGCGACCACAACCACGACCGCCGGCACAGGCCGGACAATTCGCCGCACGACCGCGACCGCACCGACAATCGCGACCGCCCGCACGATTCCGAGACCACACCGCGGGACCGGCACCCCGACCGCGACCATGAACGCACCCGGGACCGCGAACACGGCAACGACCGCCCCCGCGACCACGACGAGACACCGCGCGATCGCCATACCGACCGCATGGACACCCACGACCGTCCTCACGACCCTGACGCCGATCACCCCGCCCGGGAGCGCGCCGAGGCCGATCGGAATGCGCATGAGCACGCACGAGCGGCAGGCCCCGAGGCGGATCGGACACCCGCGCAGAAGACCTGTTCCACGGACCCGGTCGATATCAGCACCGGCGAATTCCTGCTTCCCGACACAGATCTCGACCTGCCCGGTGTGCTGCCGCTGACCTTGCAGCGGGCCCATCATTCAAATTTCGGGTTCGGCCGCTGGTTCGGCCCGTCGTGGTCCAGTACATTGGACGCGCGGATCGTGGTCGAGGACGCGGGCGTCACGTTCATCGGCGAGAACGCGATGATGCTCGCCTACCCGCATGCCGAGGTCGGCGTTCCGGTGCACCCGCTCACCGAAGGACAGCAGTGGTCGTTGACCCGCACCGAAGCGGGCGGGTACCGCGTCTGGGATCAACGAGCGGAGGTCCTCTGGCATTTCGCGCCGGAACTGGGTCTCGACGGCATCGAGGCCAGATTCGGCAACTACGCGATCTCGGCGATCACCGACCGGCACCGCAACCGTATCCGCTTCCACTACGACGCCGACGGCGTGCCGGTCGAGGTCACACACTCGGGCGGGTATCGGGTCCGGATCGATTCGGACGGTGCGCGGATCACCGGCCTGTCGCTGCTCTCCGACGATCCCGAGCTCGGCGAATCAGCCGCCCCGGTGCTGGAGTTCGCCTATGCCGGAACAGATTTGGCTGCGGTCACCGATGCCGACGGAGCCACCACCCGGTACAGCTACGACGCCGAGCACCGGATGACCTCGTGGACCGACTCCAACGGCAACCAGATGGTGAACACCTACGACGAGTCCGGCCGCGTCGTCTTCCAGCGCGGCACCGCCGGAATATTGAACTGTGACTACGACTATCTGGAACTCCCCGACGGCACCGGCCGGCTCACCATGGTCACGGATTCTCTCGGTGCCACCACGTCGCACGGCTTCGACCGCGAACTGCAACTGCGTGATCTCGTCGACCCGATCGGCGGCCGCACGCACATCGACTACAACGCCGACCGCAGGCCGCTGACCGTCACCGGCCCGGACGGCGCGACAACCCGCTACCACTACAACGGCGCGGGTGACTGCGCAAAAGTCGTTCGACCGGACGGGCATTCGACCGAGGTCGAATATCTCTGGCGCAACCGCCCGCTCACCATCACCTCCCCCGACGGCTCGGTGACGCACCGGGAATGGTCCGAGCACGGCAATCTCTCGGCGGTGGTCGACGCCATGGGGAGCCGCACCGAATTCACCTATCACCCCAACGGCGCACTGGCGTCCGTCGTCGAAGCCAACGGTGCCCGCACCACCTTTCAGGTAGATCAGGCGGGGCTGCTGACCCAGGTCACCGAGCCGCACGGCGCGGTGACGCATATCCGGCGCGACGCCGCAGGCCGTACCACCCACATCATCGATCCCCTCGGCGAGGTCACCCGCTTCGACTGGTCTGCCGCCGGAAAGCTGCTGCGCAGAACGGATCCCGACGGACGCAGCGAATCGTGGACCTACGACGGCGAGGGCAACATCCGCAGTCGCACCGATCGCGCCGGTGCGGTCACCCGGCTCGTGTACGGCGATTTCGACCTCCTGCGCTCCCGAACCGATCCGGACGGCTCGACCACTCGCTACACCTGGGACACCGAACGCCGCCTCGTCGCCGTACACAACCCGATCGGCCAGAGCTGGGCCTACGAATACGACAGTGCCGGAAGGCTGGTCGCCGAGACCGCGTACAGCGGCGCGACCACCCGATACGCGTACGACCGCGCGGGGCGGGTCAGCGCGATCACCCCGGCAACCGGCGCGACTCGTCACCAGCACCACGACGTCCTCGGCCGCCTGACCGAGATTTCCGCGGGCGACGAGTGGATCCGCTACACCCACGACCCGGCAGGCCGCGTCCTGGCTGCGGTGAACGGCGTCGGCGCGGATCTCACCCATCGTCTCGAATTCGGTTACACCGCAATCGGTGCCGTTGTGTCCGAGAAACTCGACGCCAACCCGCCGATGCTCTTCGAACACGACAGGCGCGGCCACCGCACGCGCCGGACCACCCCTTCGGGCGCCGTCGCCACCTGGCACCACGATGTCACCGGCCGCCTGGACCATCTCAACGCCGACGACCACGACATCACCTTCGACTACGACCCGCTCGGGCGGCTGACCACCTGGCGGGTAGGCGAAGTGGCCGTCACGCGTGGCCTCACCGCCCTCGGCCGAGTGACGCACCAAGAGGTGACCGCCTTTCCGCCACGCTCCCTGTCACTGGAAGCCGGGCCGTCCGCTCGACCGGACCCGACGCGCCTTCGTCGCGACGAATTCGCCTATCGCCCAGACGGATACCTCCTTTCCCACACCATCGACCGTCCGCAGACCAACCCCTTGCGACGCGATTACCAACTCGACCCCGCCGGTCGGGTCACCACCGTTACGATCGATGGCGCGCCCACCGAGCGCTACACCTACGACGCACTCGACAACGTCACCAGCGCCACCGTGGCAGCACCGATAGCCGGGGGCGAACCTGGCTTTCCGCCCGACAACGGTCGTCGCGAGTACCGCGGCGCTCTCCTCGTCCGGGATGGCCGCACCCGGTACCACTACGATGCCGCCGGACGGCTGATTCGCAAAACCACGGTCCGGCTGTCCCGGAAACCGGACGTATGGCACTACCGCTACAACGCTTTCGACCAATTGACCGACGCCTGGACGCCGGATCGCCAGTGGTGGCACTACACCTACGACGCCCTCGGCCGCCGCACCACCAAACAACACCTCGCTACCGACGGCACTGTCCTGGAGCGCGTCGACTATCTCTGGGACGGCACACATCTCATCGAGCAGTCCAGCGGTACCGCGACCGTTCGCTGGCAGTACCAACCCGGCTCACACACCCCGCTCACCCAGTCGACCGACCAGGGCACGGTCGATCGCGAGTTCTACGCGATCGTCGCCGATCTCGTAGGTGCCCCCGCCGAATTGGTGGACCCCGCCACCGCCGACACCGTGGCCGACGCACACACCGATCTATGGGGCCGGACGACTTGGCGCGGGCGAACCGGCTCACCGTTACGGTTCCCCGGCCAGATCCACGACCCCGAAACCGGCCTGCACTACAACATGTTCCGGTACTACAACCCGGACACCGGCCAGTACCTGACACCCGATCCGCTCGGGCTGGACCCCGCACCGAACCCGTACGCCTACACCAGCAATCCGCTCCGGTTCATCGACCCACTCGGTTTGACGCCGACCGCGTGTGAACGCTTCGCCAACTTTTACCGGCAGGTCACGCCGAAGGAACTGCAACGGGCACCGGCCCCCTACCCCGGTGGCCGAATCGGGCACGCGCTGCAGAAACACGGTGTCACCCCTGAGGTTCAAGCATCGATCCTCAACAACCCGCAACGGATCTTCAGCGGGGATTACCACGGCAAACACCATGTCACCAAGGAGCCCTACATCCGCCCCGTCGACGTCTACTACAGCAAAGGCTCGATTGTCGTCACCGAGGCAGGCAACAAGAACTCCGTCATCACGGCCTATGGTTTGATCGACAAGAACGAAAAGAAGCCGAAAGCGCTCAAACCGGAAAAATGGGCCGAGAGCGAGCATTACGTCGAAATCACCCGTAACAACGGCGCTCATGAAGTGGTGTATCCCACGCGGGAGAGCTGGGAAGGGAACAGCTGGCAGTGACGGTCGAAAACGACCCTCAGGACAACCCGCCATCCGGCCGGTGGCAGGCGACGATCGATACCTTCGTCGCAGGCTTCGGCGCGCATCTCGGCGAAGAGGTGACCGTGGTCAAGTCGAACCAGTTCGACGAAGGCTTCTCCTGTCTCCTAAGGGGTCCGGCTCCGTCCGGGCCGCTCCAGGTGGCCTGGGAGGGGGTGCTCGGTATGGCGTACGAGGACGGAAAGCCCGACATCAGCGTGTCCCTGTTCCTGTACAGCCGGGGCCGCCGCGTGCGACTCGACGACCAGTCCGGCAGCTATCTCGAAATCGTCTACGAGGGCCCGCTCGACGGCTCGGGCTCCTGGCGCGATCTGGGCTGGTTCGAGGACGGCTTCGGCGAGTTCGAGTCCTACGACCAATACGGCGACTGAACCCAGCGTTCGTGCGCGCTATTTCCTCAGTGCGTCCAGTGCCCGCTGGGCCTGGTTTCGGGCGACGGCGCCGACCTCATCGAGGTGCACCGGCGGTTCGCCGTGCTGGCGCAGGATGGGGATGCGCACGCGCACCGACACGTTGCTGTCCTGCACGCCAACGACGTAGTCCATGCCGGTGGTGCTGCTCGAATCCGCGACTGCCGTATGCCAATAACCTTGCGTGCCGATGCCGGGCACGTCGCCCGAATTCAGACCTGATCCAGTGGTGCCGGTGTCCTTGCGTTTCCACTCGTCGTAGGCGGGAGCCGCGCCGGCCGTGGTGAACTCGACGCGCAGGTCGATGGCCGCTTGATTCCAATGCACGCCATCGCCGGCGAGGCTCTTGTAGCTGACCTGACAGGTGAGACGGCCGGGACCGTAGGCGCTCGGCTGGGTTTCGTGATGGGCGGGCGGCTGGTCCGGCGTGGACGACCACTGATGCAGCACACTGGAATCGACGAGGTCGCACGCATTGGCGGCCTTGCTCATCGCGTAGTTGCCCGGCGCGGGTTCCGGCGGTGGCGTGGTCGTCGCGGCGGTGGACGGCCGCACCGGTGCGCTGGAAACGGTCGCAACGGCTACGGATTCGCCGTCCTTGCCGCCGACTGCGATCCCGATCCCGACACCGGCACCCAGCACCACCGCGACCACCCCGACAACTCCGGCGATGATCAACCCGGTCCTATCACGAGCAGCCGGCGCAGACGGATAAGGCACAGGCGGCGGGTTCGCCCCCCACGCAACAGGCTCGGAATCACCGGGCTTTTCAGGGCGCGATCGAGGATCGGTCATTTCTCGCAGCCCTTCGATTCCACGACACGCTCCCCGTCGACCCCGCAACTCTGCGCCGATCGTACTTCGCCGACGGACGAGTGATCACCGGGAGCATCCTGACGGATCCGCTCGCAGACCTTGTCGCTAGTTCTGGCGCAGGCCGTCCAGCACCTTGCGGGCTTGGGAGCGTGCGACCGAATCGAGTTCGTCCCGTCCGATCACGGGAGCCGCCTTCTCGCGGGAGAGGGCGATGTCGATTTTCACCGCGACTCCCCCATCCCACACGCACACAACATATTTCGCGTCGACGATGCCGCCGAAGTTGTCGGCTTCGAACTGCCAGTACCCCTGGGTCCCGATCCCGGTGAACTCCCCGGAGGTCACCTCGGAGCCCGCATCGGCCAGGTCTGCGGTGCTGCGCTTCCAGTGCTCGTAGGTCCGGGCGCCCGATCCCGCTTCGACGTCGGCCCGGACCCGGAGGGCGGCAGTGTTCATCGGAAACTTGTCGCCGGACGCGTTGCCGTAGAAGAGATTGCAGTTGAGCGTGCCGACGTCGCCCGAGATCCGGGTTTCCGTGTGATCGGGCTCGAGCTGTGGTGCCGCTGCCCATTTCGTCAACACGGCGCGATCGACGAGATCGCAAGCGTTCGTCGTCGCCGCCACAGAGTACGTAGCGGGTACTGGAAGCGGAGTGCCCGATGCTCCGCCGCCGTCCCGGTTACTCGCGACGAAGCCGATCACCACGCCGATTACCAGCAGCAACCCGACCCCGACTGCTCCGGCGACGACCAGCAACGGTTTGCCGTCCGCCCGTGACCGACCACCGGCTCCATGCGGAAAACCAGTCATACTTCCACCCCTCCGTCACGGACGGGCCGCCCCGCCCGAGTCATCGACTCACGACCTGAGCCTAATCGCGAGGGCTGGTCGCGGGAGAAGAGCCGCATCAGAAACTAGAACGTGTTCTAATTCCGTTCATGAACCGGCTGGTGCACGAGCACGTCGATCCTGCCTTCCGCGCTGTGCGCGAGATCTTCGAGGCGAGTTTCGACGATGGACAGAACACGGGAGCCGCAGTCGCGGTGTTCGTAGCCGGTCGTGCCGTCGTCGACCTCTGCTGGCGCCGGGATTGCTGAACGACGCGACTCGCGAACAGGTCCGCGGCACCGACACGGTGCTGTTACTGGAGAGCGCTTTCGGCTTGGGCTACATGCTGCCCTGCGAAAACTTCATCCTGCCCGAACCGGCCCGCGCGAGCGCCTTCGGACATCCCGGCGCGGGCGGCGCCACCCGCGCCACCCACACCCGACTGTGGTGACCGTACTTTCCGGGGATCGTGGGACGGCCCGGGACGGGATAAGCTCCCTTGGGCAAGCGTCTTCGAATTCCTCTCCTACACAACAGGAGTCATGCGATGTTCGACCATGCCCGAAGCGCTGGAAGGCGTATCGATAAGTACTGGATCGCCGGACTGACCCTCGCCGCCACAGCGGGATTCGGTGTCGCGATGGCGCCGACCGCCGTTGCCGTGGCGCCGCCGCCGAGTCTCACGGTGGACAGCGTTGCGCACTTGAACACCGACCGCAGCGTTGACGTCACGGGCACCTACACGTGCAGTGGTGGCCCGAGCAGCATCATCAGGGGCGATTCGGGGCTGTACCAGGACGACGCGGGTGTCTCGTCACCGTCGGTCACGGTGCCCGGCAACTGCGACGGCGCCGCACATCCCTACACCATCCATTTCCCGCCCGGCAGCTACTTCGAATTCCAGCCCGGCCCCGCCACTTTCACCAGTGTCTGGCTGTTCTACGACGCCAACGGCGATCCCACCGAGGCCGAACTCGTCAACGCCCCGATCACATTGCAGAACTGAGGGTCCGCTCACTCCACCAGATCCAGGAATTCCCAGTGCGCTCCGGGTTGCGCACCGCTGAGCCACTTTCCGCAGTTCTGCAACACCACCGGCCCCGAAGTGATGTGCTGGGTGCCGGTTTCGAGATCCCGGAGGAACCGATCGATCGGTCCGCGCCGGATCGCGGTCGTCGCGGCCCAGCGGTGCACGGTCTGGCCGACATCGTGTGCCGTCCACGTCGCATGGTTGAGCGCCAATCGGACCAACGTCTCCTGTTCGGTGCTGAGCGGATCCCCGTCGGTCAGCGTTTCTTCGTGGTCCTGCCAGACCCGCATCACCCACGCGCGGGCCGACCGCAGTTTCGCTTCGGCACCGGCGTATTCGGCGTGGAACTGCGCGGTGTCGACGGCGGCGTGGAAGGAGCCGGACTTCTGCACGGCGTACCGCCGCAGTTCGTCCAACAGTCGCCGGCCGGTGCCCAGCGCCCAGCCGGTGTGCACGATCGCGGACATGTTCACCACACCGATGCGGTAGATCGCACCGCCATTGGCGGGCATCATGGTGGTCGCGGGGTAGGTATGCGTCTGCGGGACAAAGACTTCCGTGCAGTGATAGTCGATGCTGCTCGTCGCGCGCAGCCCCAGCACATCCCAGTTGTCCACCAGCGTCACCTGCGATTTGGGCATCGCGAGGATTCGCGGCTCACCCGTACCCGCCACGCTGATCGCGCTGTGGATGTGCGTGGCCAATGCCATGCCCGAGGCGAACTGCCACTCCCCGCTCACCAGGTAGCCGCCGTCCACCGGGACGGCTCGTCCCGGCCGGGTCCCGTGGCCGGACAGTAGTGCGTGCCTGCCCGCCGCGACATCGGGAAACAACTCGGCCGTCGCGTCCGCACCGAGGTAGGCCGCGGTGGTGCCCGTCACCATCTGCAACACCATCATCGTCCATCCGGCCGAGGCGTCATGATAGCTGAGCCGCTCGATCGTCTGGATCAACTGCAGCGGCGAGAATTCGTAGCCACCGAGGTTCTCCGGCAGTCCGGCCCGGACGATCCCCGCGGCCAGCAAGTCTTGCGCCACATCGTCGGTGAGGCGGCCGCGCGCCGCGGCCGCCGCCGCGTTCGCTTCTATCGATTCGGCGAGCGCATCGATCCGTTCCAGCATCGCAGGGAATTCTTTGCTGATGTGCAGCCGAGCCGAAGCAGTCATACGACGATTATTCCTACATCTAGATAATGTTGGGGCACAACCTATTTCGCAACCGCCGAGCAACCCCGGCACCGGCCACCACTCTCGAACCCCACTCTCGCCGTGTCAAGACCTCGGTCGACTCAGCGGACCGCACGCAGGTCACGAACCCCTCGTTGCGGTTCTGTGCACCGCCTGTCACCGGCGGCTGATCCGCTGGGTGGACCGGGGCGATGCGTCCCGCTGCCCGATCGCGAAATCGGGGGCACAAGGTATTTCGAACAGGCGGCGCGATGCCGCCCGCTCAGGCGCGGGCCGGGTTGCTGCCCGCGCGGCCGACGATGACCATCGACTCCCCCACCACACACGACGCGACGTGCGCACCCGCGGGCACCAGCGTGCTACGCATCCAGGTCACCGATGTGCCCACCCGTCCACACGGCAGGGGGCGATCACCACCGACGGCACCTGGAACGCCGACGTGGTGAACCTTTTCGCCGACCGGGTACCCGAGGTCGTGGAACGCCACGTCCCGGGGCTTGAGCGCCACCATCATCGCCCGCGAAATTGTCACTCCCGCAACTTTTTCCGCGTTCCACCCGAACAGCGGGCCCGGCGTCTCCGGAAACTCCGGCCACATCGTCGCCCAGTATCTCCTGTGATCCCGAACCCTCGGCAGCGGTCGTACCGCGATCGACACCGCTCCCTTTATCTCTGATGAACTTCCAGGGCAGTGCGAACCGCACTCTCGAGCGCTCCTTCGATCCATGCCGGCTTGAGCGTCGTGTGGTCGCCGGCCAAATGGATTCGCCCTTCGATTGTCCGGGTCGCGGCGTGGTGTTCGTGTAGCTGGCCGGGGGTGGGAATGACCGCTTCACCCAGGGCGTAGCGGGCACGTTGCCAGGACTGCGAGACACCGACACCGGTGAATTCGGTGTCGACCCGGGGACCGAACATGCGACGCATCCCAGCAAGCGCGAAATGCACCCGCTCGCTTTCGGTGAGCGAATCCCAGCGCATGGCATCGTCGGACCAGGTGTAGCTGGCCAGGACGACGCCGCCGTCGGACTCTGGCACGTGGGAGGGGAAATAGGTGAATCGATTAGGACAGTCCGATACGCACCCACCACCGCGGAATCCGCGCACGCCTTGCTCCCAGAACCTGGTCTTGAACTCGAGCAGCACCTTGGTGGCGGCATCATGGTGCAGCTCGGTGATGGCACGACGGGTCGGATAGGACAGCGGCGGGTCGAAGGTGCAGAAACGAGTGGCGGTCAAGGGAATAGCGAGAATGGCGTAGTCGCCCTCGAACGTTTCGATCGGATCCATCGGTGCGCCATCGGTGTGCTCGCTGCCGGATTCGGCGGTGGTCCACACCTTCACACCGCGATCGGTCTGCTCCAGGTGGGTCATGCGTCTGCCCTGACGCACGGCAGGCGCGAGTTTGCGGGTGAGCGCATCGGTCAACGTCGCGGTGCCGCCTTCGAGTTCCCAGTAGCTCGCGTCCGGGCGGATGAGGGCATGGTCCACCATCGCGGAGATGACACCGTAGTGCAGTCGGGAGGTCAGGTTCTCCAGGGTGCCCACCGTGGCGAGATG
Source organism: Nocardia brasiliensis NBRC 14402 (assembly GCF_000308475.2). Classification (GTDB taxonomy): domain Bacteria; phylum Actinomycetota; class Actinomycetes; order Mycobacteriales; family Mycobacteriaceae; genus Nocardia; species Nocardia brasiliensis. Next base: position 50,012 of record NZ_BAFT02000080.1, read on the forward strand.
CGCAAGGCTCCAGCCGTGCTCCATCAGATAACGGTGCGTGGAGTAGTCCTCGTAGGTATTGAAAACCTTTGCCCAGCCATCGATTCGACGCTCGATGGGCCAGTCGTCAGGCACCCCCACCTTGTGCAACGCCGAATCGAGCGCAACCCTGGCCGGCGCGGTGAGGTCCACACCGAAATCACGATGCAACGCCGCGGGATCGCCGGCGTACTCGGCACGCGTGACGATCCTTCCGTTGGTGTTGATCAGCGTACGGCCCGCCGCGGGCGGTGGCCGGAACTCGGCAGCGGGACCGTTGCTCCATTGCTCGCCGGTGAAGGAGCGATATACGACGGGCGTGACCGCCGCGGAACGTGCCTCCGGCGCGACGTCCGCGTTGTGGAATTGCCGCCGCCGCAGCCCCAATTTGTCGGCGAGCGCGAGCACCATGGGATGGGCGCTCGGTAGCCGCATGGCCCCGGCCTCCGCATACAGGTTCGGATCGCTGAACATGCCGCGAAAGGTCTTGACGCGCCCGCCGGTTCGGCTGCCGTTGGCTTCGATGACCGTCACGCGGTGCCCGGCGTCGGCCAGCAGATTCGCCGCGGTCAGTCCGGCCGGACCCGCGCCGATCACCAGAACTCGTTTGGGTGCAGCAGTTCCGGGCAGACCGGTGTCGATCAGCGTGCGCAGGTAGGTCAGCCGCAGATCGTTGCCCGCGGCGTCGACCCCCAGCATCTCCCTGGCCAACTCCACGCTGCGATCCATCGACCGCGCGAAGTCGGTTCGAGCGGAAGGCGGACCGCAGGCGAGGGTCGTCGCGCCTGCGGCCAACGCTCCCGCCGCGGCCGCGGTGGTCAACAACGCACGCCGTCCGATCACAGTTTCCGCCACGCCCCGACCGATCCCTTCTGTGGACCACGACCCGGCTGATTTCTTGCGATGTTGCCAGACGTTAGCAGGGGTGGTTCGGACGGCAGCGATGTCGACCGGTAGGCGCGCCGACGGAATTTGCCACGGTGCGGATGGGGCCGCACAGCACGCCTGGTTCCGCCCTTCGCCCGATCGTCGCTCGGGTACCTGGCCGGGCGCCGACGGCTCCGGAAGTCCCGGCCACATCGTCGCCCGTCGCAGACTGACGTCGCGATTCAGACACCACGTACAGAGTGAATTTGCACGGCGACGTCGGCTGGGACGTCGGATTTCCAGCCCGGGGTGACATTGAAAATGATACCGCCGCGATAGTTGTACTCGGTGTATCCCTGCCACGATTGCGATGTGCGATTCCAGAGGGAATAGACCTGGCCGTCCATGTTCTGCAACCGGAGGTCGGTCGAGCCGAGCTGGAAGTAGGCAATTCGGCCACCGCCGTTGGGTGCGCTGAAGATACAGAACCGGGCGCTCGGGCAGCGGTCGTATCCAGCCGCTTCGGCCTGCGCGGGCGCGGCGAACGCGCCCATTCCGACCATTCCGGCAACCGCTGAAACCGCCGCGACGCCCTGTTTGAAATTCATGCGAAATCGCATGGTCGTATCCCTCCCGTTAAGCGGCGGCTCGAGCGAGTCTGCCGTCGAATGGATGGTAGGACAATCGAAGTCATCGCATTCCCCAGTTGCAACCCCAGTTGCGCCGCGGTGGTGCGTTCTCGAAGACGATGACCCGCGGATTATCGAGTTGTTACGGTTGCGAACTACCCGCTGAGTAGGCTCGGGGTATGGTGTTCGATTCCACGCGTTTCGATCTGCAACCCTATGCCGGTTTCGACTTCGACGGCTACGTTCGGCGAACGTATTGCAGCTTCGAGGATGCCGGCTGGCAGTCGCTGCTCGTACAGCGGTTCGAGCATGCGCCCGTGGTGCGCGAGATGCCGTTGCCTGCCGCGGCGGATCTGCATCTGGTGTTACCGCTGACGGGGAAAGCGGTGATGCAGACGCGAAACGGCGGGCGCAGCGTGCCGTCCACCTGGCTGCCCGGCACGATCGACGCCAAATTGCCGGGCCAGGCCACTTCGGTGAGCTACCGCGGCGACGGTCCGATGCGCAGCGTGCAGGTGCACATCCCGCGCACCACCGTCGACACGGCCGCGGCGCAATTGGGCGAACAGGGAGTGGATTTCGAAGCGGTGTCCGCGGCGCTCACGCAGGGCGATCCGCTGATCGAGGAAGTGGTGCGCGCACTCGCGGTCCCCAGCGGCGCGGACGATCTCTACGCCGAGTCCGCGGCCGCCTTTCTGAGCATGCACCTGCTGGTCCGGCATGCCGGTGCGGCGGCGCCGACGGCACCGACCCGCGAGGATCGGCGCGTGCGGGCGGCGGTGACGATGATGCGCGAACGGTTCGCCGAGCCGATCACTTTGGCGGATATCGCGGGCGAGGTGCATCTCAGCGTCTATCACCTGGTCCGGGTCTTCCGGACCGAGACCGGGACGACACCGCACCAGTTCCTGCTCCGGCTGCGGGTCGACGAGGTGAAGCGGCTGCTGCGCGACACCGAGCTCTCGATCGAACAGATCGCGCCGCGTTGCGGTTTCGGCAGCGCCGGTGCGCTGTCCACCGCTTTCCTGCGGTACACCGGAGTCCGGCCTTCGGTGTATCGCAAGAACTGATCGGCACGCCGCAATTCCGTGTCTGGCCCTCGCGCCGCGCGGTCACGTGTACTGAGACCCGGAACACGACCGCTCCGATTCTTCGAAATCGGCTGTGCGAGAGGGGCAACGACACTTGCGCGAAAGCTGGGTCACCGATGTCGTGGCCGGTTACGAGAACGACCACGCGCCCGCCCATGAATACCTCGGCGAGAACGGCGAATGGACCGTCGTCAGCCGGCACGACCTACTACGCGAGGTGCGCTCTGCCGCCACGGGATGGCGCGCGGCCGGTGTCCGACCCGGTGACCGGGTCGCGATGGAGGCCACCGACCCGCGCCTCTTCGTCCCGGCTTTCCTCGGCGCCCTGTGGGCCGGTGTGATGCCGGTTCCGGTGCCGCCACCGCCGCCGCAGGGACGTCGCGCCGCCTGGCACGATCACGTGGCAGCGATGGCCGCGGCAGCGCAGGCCCGCGCGATCGCGCTGCGCGCCGGCAACGCCGCACCCGCGGGCAACGAGCGGACGATAGTCCTGGACACCGTCGTGGCCGCACCGCCGGACGCATCGGACCCCTGCCATCCCGAGCCGGACGCGACCGCGTATGTGCAGTTCAGTAGCGGCAGCACCGGAACTCCGCGCGCGATCCCCGCGCGCGTGGCGGCGGTGCGTGCCAACGGGATGGCCATCATGCGCCACGGCCTGCGCGGCGATCCGTCGGTGGACCGCGGGCTGTCGTGGCTGCCACTGCACCACGACATGGGTCTGGTCGGATTCGTCTTGGCGCCCTTGCTGATCGGCGTTCCCGTCTCCTTCGTGCCGACCCGCGCCTTCGTCCGCCGACCCGGGCTGTGGTTGCGCGCCATGTCCGAACGGCGCGCGACGATCAGTTTCGCCCCCAATTTCGCCTACGCGCTCAGCGCCCGCCGGACCTCGCCCGAGGAGATCGCCGCGCTGCGGCTCGATCACGTGCGCGTGCTCGGGTGCGGCGCGGAGCCTATCAACCACGCTGTGTTGCAACACTTTCTGAGCACCTTCGCACCCGCGGGACTCCAACCCGAAGCGCTGACACCGTGTTACGGACTCGCCGAGGCTACCCTCGCAGTCGCGCTCGCCCCGCCGGATCACCCCTACCGCGTGGACCGGATCCGCGCCGGCGAATTGTCCGGCGGACGCGCCGTCCCCTTCGACCCGGAAATCGCCGCCCCGGTATCGGCTGAGCCCGAAAACTGCCCCACGCCTGTGATTTCCGAGGAGTCAGCGACGATCGTCAGCTGCGGACCGCCGTTGGCCGGGCATCAGATCGTCGTGCGCGACGACGTCGGCGAAGCCGTCGCCGAGCGGAGCATCGGCGAGATCTGGGTGCGCGGTCCCTCGATCGCCTACGCCTATCTGGGTGCGGTCTCCGCGACGCACCACACGTTTCGGTCGGACGGCTGGTTGCGTACCGGCGACCTCGGCTACTTGGCGGACGGGGAACTGTTCGTGACCGGCCGGGTCAAGGATCTGCTGATCCTCAACGGCCGCAACATCGATCCGCAACGGGTGGAGTGGGTCGCCGAGACCGTGGCCGGTGTGCGGGCGGGCGGAGTCGTCGCCTGCACCCGGCCCGGATCGGGCTCCGAGGAACTGGTCGTGGTCGCGGAATGCCGGACCGCGGAGACGACGGAAATTCCCGCGGCACTGCGGGAAGCCGTCGCCGCCGCCCTCGGCATCCCGGTGCACGACGTGGTCACCGTGGCCCCCGGCACCGTGCCCAGGACGACCTCGGGAAAACCACGGCGGCAGGAGACCCGCCGCCGTTATCTGGAAGGGGCGCTGCATGTCCAGCAAAGCTGACATCGCCGTCAGTTACGACCTCGACCCGGAGTTCTACCGGCTCTGGCTCGACAGCCGGATGAACTACACCTGCGGCGTCTTCGACGACACCGACGATCTGGACACCGCCCAGCTCGCCAAACTCGCGGTCCTGCACGACTTCGCGCACATCGCGCCCGACCGCACGGTGCTGGATATCGGCTGCGGCTGGGGCAACAACCTGGCCTATCTCACGCAGGAACGCGACGTCGCCCGAGCACACGGCATCACCCTGTCGCAAGCTCAGTACGACGACATCGTGCGCCGCGACCTGCCGGGAGTCACCGTCTCCTGCGTCGACTATCGCGACTTCACCCCGGCGCACACCTTCGACGCGGTGCAGTCGATCTGCATGATCGAACATGTCTGCACCCCCGCGGACGCCCGCGCCGGACGAGCCGTCGCCCGGTACCGCGACTACTTCCACAAGGCGTGGACATGGACCAACCCTGGCGCGTACTTCGCACTCCAGACGGGTCTGCGTGACCGCCTGCCGCGCCGAGCCGAGGACGCACGCGAGCTGCGCTGGCTCGGCGAGACCATCTTTCCCGGCGGCATGACGCCCCGGGCCGAGGACATCATCATGGCCGTCGGCCCCTACTGGGAGGTCATGCAACTGCGCACTCGGCGCGAGGACTACGAACGAACCACCACGCACTGGCGCACCCGGTTGCGCGCGCACGAGGAAGAAATTCGCGATCGCTGGGGCGGCGACCTCTTCGACACCTACGACCGCTATTTGACGTGCTGTATCAACTCGTTCGCACGCAGGCACATGACCCTGTCCCAGTGGTGCCTGCGTCGCGTGGACGATCCCGAGTAAAAGCTCTCTGCCCCAAACGAAACCGCACCGAAGGAATGCCTATGACCCAGGACGAACTGCTGGCCCTGCTCGGCAGCGGTCTGCGCGATGTCACCTCCACAGCGCATCCGCCGTTACGCCCGGATTCCGACCTCTTCTCCTCCGGCATCGATTCGGTGCAGCTGCTGGAGCTCGTCACGTGGACCGAGAAGCAGCTCGACATCCGCCTGCCCGACGAAAAGCTCTATGCCGTCACCGATGTCGAGGGGCTGTGCCGGCTCATCATGACCGAACTAGCGCACCGGGTCGATCGATGAACAGGAATCTGCGCGAATCCTTTCACCGCACATACATGACCTTCTTCGAGAACGCCGAGCGCACGCGCCGCTGGAATCCGTTCAACGACATCGACTGGGACGGGCTCGACACCACGCGGAGCGACACGCAGCTGGCGACCAACGCCGAAACATTCTGCGGTGTCGAACTTTTCCTCCCCGACTACCTCAACACGCACCTGGAACTGTTCGGCCGCAACTACGCACAGGCCTGGTTCGCCGCGAACTGGGGGTACGAGGAATCCAAACACGCGCTCGTGCTCCGCGAATACCTGCATCGCAGTGGTCAGCGCACCCAAGAGCAGCTCCACGACTACGCGGACACGGTCCTGGCCAAGCGTTGGGAACGGCCGTACGAGAGTCCCCGGCAGATGCTGATCTACGGAATGGTCCAGGAGCTCACGACTTTCGTGGTCTATCGCTCTCAGCGCGCCCTGGCCGGCCAGACCGGGCACTCGGTCCTGGCCGATATCTATCGGATCATCGGCCGCGACGAGATGGCGCACACAAAGTTCTATCAGCACATGGTCGCGCTGCTGCTCGACGAGGACCGCGCAGGCACCCTCGCCGATCTGGCCCATGTGCTGCGGACCTTTCGCATGCCCGCCGAACAGCTGCTGCCCGATCCCGAGGCGCGCTCGGTTCTGATGCGCTCCACCGGGATCAACGCGCAGGTCTACCTGCGCGACATCGTCGCGCCCACCCTTTCGGCGCTGCACCTGACCCGCCACGATCTACCCGCACCCACCTTCCACCCGAAGGAGCGATAGTGCCCGGATCACCGGTGATCGATCTGCTCAGCGACCCACTCTTCGATCCGCACGTCCGCTACCAGCTGGACGTCGACGACCTGATGCGGCTGACCGTCGAGCGCGCGAAACTACTGCACGCCAAGGGAATCGTGGGCAGTGAGGCGTGGTGCGGCGGCAACCGGCAGGACCGCTTCCCCGATCTGGTCCGCACCGCGGGCTGGTTGAGCGCCTTCGACATCTCCTTGGTCGCGACGACCGGCAACCAGCAGCTGGCAGGCAACGCGCTGCTCGCACACGGCAGCCCGGCGCAGGTGGCGGCCTACCGCGACGAAATCGACCGGATGGCACAGGTGTACGCGTTCGCGGCGACCGAGATCGGCCGCGGCACCAACCTCATCACCACCGGGACGCAGGCCCACTACCGCCACGAGGACCGCTCGCTGACCCTGGTGACCCCGTCCGACGACGCGGCGAAATACTGGATCGGCAACAGCCTCTTCTCCGCCACGTACGCGATGGTGCTCGCCCGGCTCGTGGTCGACGGCAGCGACGAAGGGCACCACTGGTTTCGGGTGCCGCTGCGTCCGGGCGAAGGGGCGATGCCGTTCGCCGGCATTCGGATTCGCCGGGCCGATCCGAAGGGCGGGCTCCCCGGGAACCAGACCGGGATGCTCCATTTCGACCAGTACCGCATTCCGCTGGACGCGCTTATGTCCGGTTGGGCGCAGATCGACGACTCCGGCAAGTATGTGAGCGAAATCCCCAGTCGCGAACGCTATCTGCGCTGCCTCGGGACGTTCTCCCAGGAACGCATCTTCCCGGTCACGGGAGCGGCCGCCGTCATGCGGCGCTGCTCGGCGATCACCCTGCGCTACAGCACATACCGCGAGACCTCGGGCAAGAGCCTGCTGAGCTTCGAGCACTACCGCGAACGCCTGATGCCCGTGGTCGCCGAGGCGCTCGCGTTGCAGCACTTGACCGAACACCTCATCGAGCAGTGGACCAGCCGCTATCCGACCGAGCCGATCACCCTGCACGGACGGCCGCTGCACGGGCTGACCTCCGCGGCCAAAGCCCACGCCTCGTGGGCCGCCAACACGGCGCTCGTAGAACTGCGCGAACTGTGCGGCGGGCACGGATTCCACAGCCACAACGAGATCGTCACCGCCCGGGTGGACGGCGAGATCAACACCACCTTCGGCGGCGACAACAACGTCCTCTGCTACGAAAGCGTCCGCATCGTGGCGAAAAACACGGAGGCCGACAGTGCCCTGCCCACCGCGCCCACCCTCACACAGGCCGGTCTGCGCTCCTGCGCCGAGGGAATCGCCCTGCTGGAAGCGTTGGCGCAGTTGCTGTTACGGCGATGGCGCGAAACTCGCAGCGGCGCACTGTGCCGGCCGCACGGGCACGCCAGTTGCAGTGCCGCGCTGCTGCGCCGATGGTCGGCTCATGCGCGGGGCCCCGTCGACGACCGCCTCCGGCTGCTGCACGCGGTGACTTGCCTGCTGGGCCTTGCCGATCACCTGGCCGCGGAGGGACTGCTCGACGGTCCCGGCATCCGCGGCCTGTTCACCCAGCGAAGCGAACTGAGCGATCGGTGCGCCGAGGATCACGCCGAGGTCCTCGACCTCCTGGACGTCCCGGCAGTCCTGCTCGACGTCCCCCTCGCCCACCCCGATTACGTGCACCGCACCGTCACCGCAGCCCGGGACACCACCCCGCTGCACGCCCCGCGGGGACAGGCGCAGTCGGCGTAGGGCGGCCTGCATCGGCCCTGACAGCCGCAATGCCCTGGGGTGCAGTAAGCGCCTACCGCACGACTACGGACTCCGGGGACCCGGAGCGCAAGACGGCGTCGATGTGGATTTGGCGGGCGATGAAGCGCCCGCACTCGACAGTGGCGGGGATGCCGGTGAGGTGCAACGAGTTTCCGTCGGGGAGTCCGGCGTAGTAGAGGCCGGGTAGCGCGCCGAGCATGCCCTTCTGCCGGCGGGGCGCGCCGTGCTCGTCGAGGGCCTGCTGGGGCAGGAAGCGGTAGTCCGGCCCGAAACCCGTACACCAAATGATCGCCGTGATGCCGTGCTGCGCCAGATCGAGTGTGCTGCCGAAAGGGGCGATATGCGTCATGTGCACGTCCAAGGGCGGCTCCTGTTTCGGAGCGACGAAGCCGCGCAGGCGGATTCCGGTGTCGATCCGATGCAGAATCGCGCGGAGCGACCGAGCGGAATCCGCCGCGACGTCGACGACATTGTCCGCCAACGACAGTACGGTGCCTTGCGCCGCACGCACGGAGCCGACCAGGCCGACACCCTTTTCGGCCAAGGTGCCGAGGTTGAGGTCCGCGCCGCGGTTCGTCACGGCGCTCACCGGCAGGCCGGGCAGCTTGGCCGGATCGGCACTGTCGGAATGCCCGGTCACGAAATCGTCGTACAGCGAGAAGATGTACATCCACTCGTGGATGCCCCGGCCCCGGTAGCGGCGCGGAAACACCCGGTGCCGACCGACCGACAGAAAGACGCGGCGGCCGGTGTCGGCGAGTTCGTCGGCGATCTGCTGGCCGCTGATGCCCGCCCCGACCACGAGGACCGCGCCCTCGGGCAGTGTCGCCGGGTTGCGGTAGTCACGCGAATGCACTTGCCGGACAGCCGGATCGATATCGGCCGCGCAGTCCGGCACCCGAGGCTTGGCGTAACCGCCCACCGCCGCGACGACGTTGCGGGATTCGAGCACCGCACCGGTCGCCAGCGACGTCCGGAACCTGACATCGTCGCGATCCGACTTTGCCGGCGGGCACTCGACCGCACGCACCTCGGTGTGCTGCCATACCCGAAGCTGTCGCTGCGCCGCGTAGCGACGTAGGTGCCCCGCCAGCTCGCGACCCGACATGGTGCCGTCCGGATCGGCACCGTCGTATTCCCAGCCGGGGAGCTGGATGGTGCGGTTACCGCTACCGACCAGCAGGCTGTCCCACCGCTCGTGTGCCCAGGCATGACCCACCTCGGCCTTCTCCACGATCACCGCCTCGTGGCCGATCTCCTGTAGCGAGGCGGCCACCCCACACCCCTGCTGGCCCGCACCGATGATGACAGTTTCGGCATATTCGATGGTCATCGGATCACCCTCTCCGCGCTGCGCGACGGTCGTAGTTCCACCCGGTTCGTTAGGCTTGCCTTACTCAAACATTTGAAGTCGAGTAGAGATCAAGACCTACGACGACGAGAACGGCAGGTGAGATGGACGACACCGCTGCGACAGACCGGCCGCGAGACCAGGGCCTGGTCGGAATCGGCACGGCCGCAAGGCGATTCGGCTTGGCAGAATCGGCGCTGCGTTACTGGGAGAAGCGCGGGCTGCTCCGCCCGGCCCAGCGGCGGTCGCGCTGGCGCCTCTACGGCGACGACGAACTGCATCGCATCGGCCTCATCCAGATGTGGCGCGAAACCGGTCTGATGAACCTCGACGAAATCGGCACGGTTCTAGCCGCGCGCAATCACGAGTGGCGGCACGCGGTCCAGCAACGCCTCGAGGAGATAGCCCAGCAGCAACAACGCCTCGCGGCCGCCCGCGCGCTACTGGAACACCTCCTGACCTGCCCCGACCCCAACCCCGCCCAAGCCTGCCCCTACCTGCGCACCATGACCGACAACCGCGCGATCGCCGCTAGCGACCAGCCGGGAAGTGGGCGCTGAGCGGTACGGCCAGCCGCGCGAGTTCGCCGCACAGTTCGTCGCCGCGACCGGGAACGTCGGACGACGCCTCCAGTTCGACGGTGCCGGTCTCGATTCCGCCGCCGGTCTGCTGTGGGACATCGAAGAGCAGCGAACAGGTCGAATCGGACTCGCTGCGACGCGCGAGCACGGCACGCCGGTCGGCGACGGCGATCGGGGCAGGCCGAAGGAACCGTGCACTGCCGTAGGCGAATTCGGCGAATCGCTGGTCGGTGGTGTGCACGTCCACGCCAAACCAGCTCGCGGACCAACTGCATCGTCCCCGCGAATCGCTCGCCACGGTCGCGTTCTTCGTCCACGGGTCCAGTCCGGCGGCCGTGACGTCGCCGTCAGGGATACTGCACGGATCCCAGACAGGTTGGGGCGCAGGAGTTGTCGTGGCGGTAGCGGGCTCCTGAGTGGTCTGGCGGACGCTGTCCAGGGTGCGGCGCGGGAGACTGGACGACAGGCCGCGAGTGAGCACCGTGGCGATCGCTTGGGCTCCTGCCGCCAATTCCGTACGCAGTTTCGGCGAGTCGCCCGTCGGTGGGGTGCCACTCGCACCAGACCAGTCCAGACCCGTAGTGCGGACGAGCACAGACAGGTTGGCAACCTGCGCCGACACGTCTGCCGCGATCCGACGGTCGCCGGCGGGCTGGAAACTTATCGTCGCGCCGTCGCCGATACCGGGCAACGGTGTCACGGTGGCGGGTTCCGGCCCGGTCGAGGTTGTCGCCGTGGTGCTTCGGTCCGCGAGAGTCGGGGCGTCCAGGAACAACAGATGGATGGTCGCCGCGCGGGACAGCGGTACGGGCTCGGCGACCTGTTCGGGCCGCGGAATCGGATCTTCGAAGGTTGTCTCGCACTCGAGCGATCCCCCGACGGCGGTGGTGTACCGATGCTTGGTGAAGGGTTGTGCGTCACCCGCGGGCAAGGATCCGGAAAACCCTTGTAACGCATCGGCCACGATCGCGCCGACCTCGGCACACGATGCGGGCAGCGCGGCGAATCCGGTCGCGTATCGCAGATCGTCGGTGCCACCACCGGAACAAGCCGTCGTGACCAGCACACCCGCCAGCAGCCCGACGCCACGGTACAACCGCGACGTCGAGCCCGCCCGCTGCCGAAATATGTGGCATGGCCTGCCTATTCGCATTCACAACCCCCGCGGTATCCGTCGTCGTCCGTTCGGACGGTAACAGCCCGGGTTCGTCCCTCGGGAGCAGTGAGTTTCAGGGGCCGCGCAGTTCTACTGTCACGACTCCTTTGCTCGAAGTAGTTCGTTCAGGAGCGGGCCGATTGCGGCGGCGGCTCGCGGGTTCATCATTCCTGTGTGCCATTCGTCGATCGGTATCTCCTGGATGGGCCCGGTGATGTGCCCGCGCCAGGTCTGCGCGATCTGGTCGCGGTACGACTCGCGGGCGGCGACGAAAAGCACGGCGTCGCCGTCGAAATACCCGGGCGTGTGCGGCACCGGAGCCATGAAGCTCTCCGTTACCCGTTGCACCTGTTGCGTGGTCAGGATGCCTTCGCTGCTGAGTCGTTCCGCGAGTAGCGGGAACAGCTCTTCGGGATCATCGATCTGCTGCTCGTCGGTCATGCCGAGGAAATCCCGCCAGCCGCGCAGGAATTCGGTCAGCGCCCGGCGGTTCTGCACGTCGTCGGACTCGGAGGCGGGCGGCAGGTCGAGGTTTTCCGCGATACCGGTATCGACGAGGGCGAGCAGCCCGACCGGGTGCCCCAGCTCTTGCAGCCGCGCCGCCATGGCGTGCGCGATCTTGCCGCCCAGCGACCAGCCCAGCAGATGGAACGTGATGTCCGGGAAGGACTTCAAGAGCTCGTCGACGTAACGCTCGGCGTACGCCGCCACTGATTCCAGCCGCGTACCGTCCTCGACGATGTAGGGATCCTGCAGGCCGTACACGGGCCGATCCGGATCCAGGTGCCCGGCGAGTGCGCCGTACACCCACGCGAGACCACCGCCCGGATGGACGCAGAACAACGGGGTGCCGTGGCCCGCCGACCGCAGCGGCGTCAGCACGCCGAGCGAGACGCCCAAATCCGATTGCGGTTGCGCCAGATACCGCGCGAGCGAGGCCGGTGTCGAGTCGGCGAAGATCAGCCGGTACGGAACGGCGGTCCCGCTGCACGAACGCAGGCGAGCCACCAGCTGCATGGCGACCACCGAAGTGCCGCCCAAGGTGAAGAAGTCGTCGTCGGCGCCCACCCGCGGCACGCCGAGCACCTCGGCGAACACTGCGACCACGAGCTCCTCGAGCGGGTTCGAGGGGGCTCGATACGGTGCGACCACCCATTCCGGTGCGGGCAGAGCAGCCCGGTCCACCTTCCCATTCGCGTTGAACGGCAATGCATCCAGCACGGTGACGGTGTCGGGGACCATGTACGACGGCAACCGTTGCGCCGCCGCCTGCCGGATCGCCGCCGCGTCGAGGTCGCGCCGATCCCTGACGACGACATAGGCCGCCAAGCGCGCATCGCCGCTTTCACCGGCGCGGACGGTGACCACCGCGTGCCGGACCTCGGCCAATCCGGCCAGCGCCGTTTCGATTTCGCCGAGTTCGAGGCGCTGACCACGAATCTTGACCTGACCGTCGGCGCGACCCACGAACAGCAACACCGCGTCATTCGCGCCGACGACCTGCCACCGCACCAGGTCTCCGGTCCGGTACAGCAGTGAACCTGCCGCACCGAACGGGTCGGCCACAAACGATGTCGCGGACAACCCCGCCCTGTTCAGATATCCGCGTGCCACTCCGGGACCGGCCGCGTACAACTCACCGACCGCGCCCGCCGGCACCGGCCGCAGCGACGAATCCAGCACCGTCAACCGCACGCCCGGGATCGGGCCGCCCAGCGACACCGGATCACCGATCGCCAACTGCGCGCCCGCGATCCAGATGGTGGCCTCGGTGGGCCCGTACAGGTTGAACACCTCGCGGACCCCGGCGGCGTCTGTACCCGACCACCGCCGCACCAGCTCCGGCGGACAGGCTTCGGCACCGGTCAGCAGCACCCGCAGGGCGTCGAGCCCGCCCGGATCGACCGAGAGGCCGACCGCGGGCGACAGGAAGGCGTGCGTGACACGCTCGGCCCGCATCAGCTGCGCCAGCGGTTCCCCGGCGAAGGCATCGGCCGGGGCAACCACCACTGCGGCACCGGCCGGCACGGCCAGCAGCATTTCCAGCATCGCCGCGTCGAAAGTGCGTGCGGCAAGGGCCAATACCCGGGAGCCAGGGTCGACCTGGAACCTCGAACGCTGGACCGCCGCGACAGCCGCCAGTCCCGCGTGGGTCACGGCCACGCCCTTCGGTGTGCCGGTCGAGCCCGAGGTGTAGACGACGTACGCCGTGTTGACCGGCCGTACCGGCGCGACCCTGTCGAGATCGCTGACCGGTGCAGCACTGCACCGGGACACGTCGAGCCGGTCCAGATCGATCATCCGCGCGTCGGCATTGCCCCACTCGAGCGCATCCACAGTGGAACCGATTGCTTGCGCGATGTTTTCACCGCTGCCGAGAATTATCGCGGCAGCACAATCGGTGAGGATGACGCGATTGCGTTCGGCCGGATGCACGGGATCGATCGATACGAACGCCGCACCGGTTCTGGCGACAGCCCACACCGCGCGGAACCACGCCGCCGAACGCGGAATCACAAGGGCGACCACGGTTTCCGGGCCCGCTCCGGCATCGATCAGGACTCGCGCACATCGGTTCGACCAGTCGTCCAGCTCGCGGTACGTCCACTCGGCCCCGGCGTCGACGACCGCGACCCGATCGGCGTGCTCGACGGCGGCTCGACCGAGGATCTCGGCCAAGGTAACGGCCTCCGGTCCTGGTCCACCGTAACCCCACGCCGACAGCAACTTTCGCTCGCGCGCGTCGAGCACCTCGAGTTCGCGCAACCGCATCGCGGGATCGGCGGCCACCGCGTCGAGGATGCGCCGGAAGCGCCGCCCCATTGTGGCAATCGTCTGCTGATCGAAAAGGTCTCGGGCATAGCTCATCCCGATCAGCAGGCCACCGTCCGCGTCCGGGGTATCGGACACGGTGACGGTGAGGTCGAAGCGTTCGACCTCGACACCGAGATCCATCGGGGCGCACCGGATGCCCGGCAGTTGCGCGCCGGTCAGCTCGAGATCGAGGTGCTGGGACGCCAGCATCACCTGGAACAGCGGGTGATGCGACTGTGCCCGTGGCGGATCGACCGCCTCCACTACTCGCTCGAAGGGGATGTCCGCGTGCGCGAACGCCGCCAGATCGACGCGGCGGCACTGATCCAGCAGATCGCCGAACGAGGCGGACGCATCGACCTGAGTGCGCAGCACCAGCGTGTTGACGAACATGCCGACCAAGCCGTCCAACGCGGCGGCACCGCGCCCCGCGATGGGCGTACCGATCGCGATATCACCACTGCCCGACAGCCGCGACAGCAATGCCGCCAAAGCCGCGTGCACCACCATGAACGCCGTCGCGTGCCGCGCACGCGCGACCCGGTGCAGACCGGTCACCGTATCCGCCGCCACCGCAAACGAATACGTGCCACCGCGCTGCGAGGCCACGGCGGGCCGGGGCCGGTCGGCCGGCAGCTCCAAACGATCCGGCAGGTCCGCCAGTTGCTCGGTCCAATACGCGAGCTGGCGGCCCGAGACGCTCGCCGGGTCGGACTCCGCTCCCAGCATTTCCCGCTGCCACAGCGTGTAATCCGCGTACTGCACCGGCAGCGGGGCCGCCCACGCCGGCTCCCGGCCCGCCCGGCGCGCCGCGTACGCCAGCGACAAATCCTGCGCCAGCGGCGCCAGGGACCAACCGTCCGCCGCGATGTGATGCAGGACGAGTACGAGCACGTGCTCATCGGAACCGCCGGCCAGCAACGTAACCCGCAACGGGAACGCACTCGACAGCTCGAAACCGCGCCGCACCAGCGGCAATACGGCGTTCTCGAGTTCGGCCGGAGCGACGGTCCGCACCTCGACCGCCGGCGCGGCCTCGGGCACCGGCACGATCCGCTGGTACGGATTCCCGTCCCGGTCCGGGAAGACCGTGCGCAAGGTTTCGTGGCGGGCCACGAGATCACCGAGGGCGGCGATCATCGCCGGGACATCCAGCGCACCGGTCAAGCGCAGTACGAGCGGGATGTTGTAGGCCGGTGAGTCCGGTTCGAGCCGGTTGATGAACCACATCCGCCATTGCGCGAACGACAACGGCAGATACTCGGGCCGTTCGCGCACCAGCAACCGGGACCGTGCCGGGTCCGCGCCGCCGGTCGAGCGCGCGCCGAGTATCCGAGCCAGGCCCGCTACGGTCGGCGTATCGAACACGTCCCGCACGCTCACCTCGGTGCCCGCCACCGCGCTCACCCGCGCCGCTACCCGGGTCGCCGACAACGAATGCCCGCCCAGCGCGAAGAAGTCGTCGTCCGCACCGACCCGGTCGATGCCCAACACCTCGGCGTACACCGCGATCACGAGTTCCTCGAACGGCGTGGCGGCGGCCCGATACGGCACGACCGACCAATCCGGGGCAGGCAGCGCGCGCCGATCCAGTTTGCCGGTCGAGGTCAGTGGCAGTTCGTCCAGTACCGCGACGGAGTCGGGCACCATGTACGACGGCAACCGCTGCGCGACGGACCGCCGGACCGCGTCGGGATCGGGCGCGTGCCCGGGTGCCGCGGTGACATAGGCGGCCAAGCGCACCGCGCCACTCGGCGCATCGGTGAGGTCGCCGCCGATGGTGTGCGTGACGACCACCGCGTGCCGCACCTCGGCCAATCCGGCCAGCACGCTTTCGATTTCGCCCAGTTCGAGCCGCTGCGCCCGGATCTTGACCTGACGGTCGGAGCGGCCGGCGAACATCAACGTCCGCTGTTCACCCGAGTGCACCCATCGCACCAAGTCACCGGTGCGGTACATCCGAGATCCGGGCGGTCCGAAGGGGTCCGCGACGAACGACGCCGCGGTCAACCCCCTCCGCTCGAGGTACCCGCGCGCCACACCCGGTCCGGCCGTGTACAACTCCCCCACGACACCCGGCGGCACCGGACGCAGGTACCCGTCCAACACCATGACCTGGGCGCTGGTAATCGGCCCGCCCAGCGACACCGGTTCGCCCGCACGCAATTCGGCCGCGGTGACCCAGATCGTGGCCTCGCTCGGACCGTACAGGTTGTGCAGTGCACGAATACCGGCGGCGTCGGTAGCGGACCATTGCCGCACCAGTGCGGGCGGACACGCTTCGCCGGCGACCATCAGTACCCGTAACCCGTTGAGCCGCTCGGCATCCAACGTGGCGGCCACGGCCGGCGTCAGGCACGCATGCGTGACGCCTTCGGCATCGATCAACTCCGTGAGCGGGTCACCGGCGAAGACGTCACCCGCGGCGACGACCAGGGTCGCGCCGACCGAGACCACCGACGTCAATTCGAAGACCGCCGCATCGAAAGTGCGTGCGGCCACCGCCAATACCCGCGAGTCCGCGCCGAGATCGAACCGCAGCCGCTGCGCGGTCGCGACGGCGGCCAGACCGGCGTGGGTGACGGCGACGCCCTTCGGCGTACCGGTCGTTCCCGAGGTGTACACGACGTAGGCGGTGTTGCCGGGCCGCACCGCAGCGTGCCGGTCATTGTCGGCCAATGGTGCGTCGCGGTACCCACCGAGAGCGAGCCGCTCCGGATCGAGCACCGCGATGCCGGCCCGACGCAAGTCCGCGATATCCAATCCTGCCGCGTCACTTGCGAATTCCCCGTCCACCAGTACAACGGTCGCGGCGGCATCGTCGAGGACGAACCGGTTGCGCTCCCACAGTTGCGCCGGATCGACGGACACGAAGGCGGCACCGGTCTTCACGACCGCCCACACCGCCCGCACCCAGGCCGCTGAGCGCGTGAGCGCGATCGCCACCACTGTTTCCGGGCCGGCGCCCTGGTCGATCAGCGCCCGTGCGCAGCGGTTCGACCACCGATCCAGTTCCCGATAGGTCAGGCGATCGCGCGCGTCCACGACCGCGAGGTGATCGGGGAATCCGGCAGCCACCGCCGCGAACATCTCGTCCAGGGTGCGCGCGGCGGGTCCGGGTCCGCCATCGCCCCACTCCCGCAACGACTCCCGTTCCCGCGCATCGAGCACGGCAGAATCACGCAAGACACCCGTGGGATCGGCGACGACCGCACGCAGAATCGACTCCAACCGCCGCGCCATATCCGCGACCGTCGACCGGTCGAACAGATCCGTCGCATAGCCGACGGTGATCGGAACAGCACCGTTCGCGTCCGGAATGTCGGCGACGGTGATGGACAGGTCGAACCGTTCGACCCCGACCTCGAGCTGCACGGGAGTGACCGCGATACCCGGCAACTGCGCGGACGCCGGATCCAGGTCGAGATTCTGGAACGCCAGCATTACTTGGAACAGCGGATGATGGGCCTGGGACCTGGGCAGGTCGACGGCCTCCACCACGCGTTCGAACGGAATGTCCGCATTGGCGAACGCCTCGAGATCCACCCGCCGCACGTGATCGAGCAGGTCCGCGAACGGGCCGGCCTCGTCGATCCGTGTCCGCAGCACCAGCGTGTTGACGAACATGCCGACCACTTCGTCCAGGGCCGCCGCACCCCGCCCCGCGATCGGCGTACCGACGACGATGTCATCGGAGCCGGACAATCGCGACAGCAACAGCGCCAGCGCCGCATGGAACACCATGAACACCGTCGTCTCGTGGGCCTGCGCCAATGCACCGATCCGGGCGAACAGTTCAGTGTCCAGCGCGCACGAATAGCTCTCGCCTGCTTGCGAAGCGACCATCGGCCGGGGCCGATCGGCAGGCAGGTCCAGCCGTTCCGGCGCACCCGCCAAATGCGTTGTCCAATAGGCGAGCTGGCGCGCCATCGCAGACTCGGGGTCGGTCTCCGCACCCAGCATCTCGCGCTGCCAGAGGGTGTAGTCCGCGTACTGGACCGGCAACGGACGCCATTCGGGTGCCCGCCCCGCTCGCCGCGCCGCGTAGGCGGTGGACAGGTCGCGCGCCAGCGGCGCGATCGACCACCCGTCGGCGGCGATGTGATGGATCGCCATTGCCAGTACGTACTCACCGGAGCCGTTGTCCAGCAACGTGACCCGCAACGGCAGCTCGTGTGACAGGTCGAAACCCTGACGCAGGCACTCGGCGATCGCGGTGGCGAGCCGGCCCGAATCCACCGGCCGCACGTCGAAGGGCACGGCGGCCTGATCCAGCACCTGCTGGAACGGCGTCCCCTCGTCGTCCGGGTACACCGTGCGCAGGCTCTCGTGCCGCCCCACCACATCGCCGAGCGCCGCGGCCAGGGCCGCCGTGTCCAGAGCACCGGTCAGCCGCAGCACCAGCGGAATGGTGTATCCCGCTGCCGCGCCTTGGAACCGGTTGATGAACCACATCCGCAGCTGCGCGAACGACAGCGGCACCCGGTCGGGTCGTTCCCGGGCAACCAGTTCCGGTTGCGCCGCACCACCGGCCGCGGCATCCAGCACCCGTGCCAGGCGCGCAGGCGTCGGCGCCTCGAACACCTCGCGCACACCGATCCGGACATCGGCCGTCGCGGACAAGCGCGACGTCACGCGCATCGCCGACAGCGAATGCCCGCCGAGTGCGAAGAAGTCGTCGTCGGCACCCACCCGGTCCACGCCGAGCAGCTCGGCGAACAGGTCCGCCACCAGTTGCTCGGTGGGGGTCGCCGGCGCGCGGTACACCCGGGTGACCTGCTCCGGCTCCGGCAGGGCCGCACGATCCAATTTCCCGCTCACCGTGAGCGGCAGCTCGGCCAGCACCACACACGCATCGGGCACCATGTGCGCGGGCAGCCGCTGTCCGGCGGCGGCCAGCACCCCATCCGCGTCGAGTTCCGCGCCGACGAGATAGCCGATGAGCCGGTCGGATTCGGCGCGATGCACCACGACGGCTCGGCGCACGCCCGGCTGCGCCGCGAGCACGGCCTCGATCTCGCCCAGCTCGATCCGCTGCCCACGCACCTTGACCTGGAAATCGTTGCGTCCGAGGAACTCCAGGTCACCGTGCGCGGTCCAGCACACCAGGTCGCCGGTCCGGTACAGACGGGATCCGTTGCCATCGAACGGATTCGCGACGAAGGACGCGGCCGTCAGCGACGGCCGGTTCAGATAGCCCCGCGCCTGCTGGACGCCGCCGAGGTACAGCTCACCACGCACCCCGGCCGGCACCGGCCGCAACAACGCGTCCAGCACGACTGCCTCGACACCGCGGATCGGCCGGCCGAGCGTCACCGGCGCATCGGGGGCCATCGGCTCGCTGATGGTTGTGACGATGACCGTCTCGGTCGGTCCGTACGCGATGTACAGCTGCCGGCCCGGCGCCCAGCTCGAGACCAGTTCCTCCGGCACCCGTTCACCACCGGTGATCAAGACCCGCAGCGATCCCGACCCGGCGGGCGACATGGTCGCCAGCACGCTCGTCGTCACGAAGGCGTGCGAAACCCGCTGCCGGGCGATGATTTCCGCGAGCTGCGCGCCACCGAAGACGTCCGGTGGCGACACCACCAACGCGGCCCCGTTCGGATGCGCCATCAGCAGTTCCATCATGACCGCGTCGAAACCCGGCGCAGAGACCGCCAACACCCGCGCGTTCGTGTCCACGCGGTACCGCGCGCGCTGCTCGGCGGTGAAGTTCGCCAAACCATCGTGGGTGACCACAACGCCTTTCGGCGTGCCCGTGGACCCGGAGGTGTAGATCACGTAAGCGGCGTGACCGGACCGGATCGGGCGGACCCGGTCCGCGTCGGTCACGGCGGTCGTCGGGAATTCGGCGAGGCGCGCAGGCAGGTCCGGCGCGTCGAGGAGCAACCGATCGAGTGTCTCCGGCACCGTGCCCACCGTGCTCGTCACCGACAGTGCAAGGCGCACATCGGCATCGGCGGTCATGCCCGCGACCCGGTCCGATGGATGGCGCGGATCGATCGGTACGAAGGCCGCACCGGCCTTGGTCACGGCCCACAGTCCGACGAGGAATTCGATCCCTCGTGGCATCGCCAGCGCGACGGCGTCGCCCGGCCCGAGACCGCGCCCGATCAGCAACCGGGCCAACTGGTTCGAACGGCTGTCCAGTGCACCGAAGCTCAGGGTCGTCGCGCCCGATATCACCGCGGGTGCGGCGGGATCGATCGCGGCGCCCGTACCGAGCAGCTCCGCCAACACCCACGCGGGCTCCGCCGGACGACCGCGCACCGGTACCAGCCGGGCCCGCTCGGCCCGGGACAACAGGTCGAGCGACGCCGCCGAGACCGAGGTGTCGGCGGTGATCGCGGCCAGCACGTGCGCTAGCCGATCGGCACAGGCCTGCACCTGCGCCCGCTCAAAAATTCCGGGCCGGTACTGCAATTGCGCCCGGAACGGCTGTCCCTTGACCACCACCAGCGCGAGCGGATAGTGCGCGGCGTCGTTCGACCGCAGCTCCTCCACCCGCATGCCGTCGATCGCCGCAGCCTGCGCCGCGAGCGCGGCCTCGTCGACGGGATAGGACTCGAACACCAGGACCGTGTCGAACAGCGCCGAGACACCCAGGGCCGCATGGATATCGGTCAGGCCGATCTGATGGTGCCCCAGCAGTTCCGACTGCTCCGCCTGCACCCGATCCAACAGCGCGGCAAACGGTTCGCCCGGGTAGGAGCGGACCCGCACGGGGATCATGTTGATGAACAAGCCGACCGCGGACTCGATGCCGGGCAGCTCCGCAGGCCGACCGGACACCGTCGTGCCGAACACGACGTCGGCACGACCGGCCAGGCAGCCCAGCACAATCGCCCACGCCACCTGGAACACGGTGTTCACCGTGACCCCGGCGGACGATGCCGCGGCAAGCAGCTGTGCGGTGCTCCGCGCGTCCAATTCCACTGGGACAGAGCCCATTCGCGTCGACGTCTTCTGCGCGGTAGTGGGCGGGGCGAGCAGCGTCGCCTCGGCGCCGTCGAGCGCGTCTCGCCAGACCTGAAGCGAGGCTTGCCGATCCTGGCGGCCCAGCCAGTCGAGGTAGGAGCGATACGCAGCCGCCGGTTCCGCGCGCACGACCGCGTTCGGCTCCGCGTAGACCGCCAGCAGGGTGCGCAGCAGCGTCGGCATCGACCAACCATCGAACAGCACGTGATGGTACGAGAGCAACAGCGTGTACCGATCCCCGGCCAGCGCGACCAGGGTGCAGCGCAGCAGCGGCGCGTTCCCGAGATCGAACGGCTCGGCTTTGTCCCTGTCGAGCACTGCCGCCAGGGCGGACTCGGCCGCCGCGCCTGTCAGCGCGCGCAGGTCGACCTCGCACCACGGCACCGGCACGTCGTCGACGACGAGTTGCACACCCGCACCCGCGGTATCGGTGCCGAAAGCCACCCGGAGATTCGGATACTGCCGCAGCAGGAACCCGGCCGCGTGCCGCAGTCGTGCCGCGTCGACGCGTCCGGACAGGCTGATCGCGAGCTGGACCGCGTACACGTCGATCGCCGACTCGGCCAGCTGAGCGTGGAACAGCAGGCCGGTCTGCAACGGCGACAACGGCCATACATCGACCAGCCTCGGGTACCGCGCCTCCCAGGCCCCGATATCGGATTGGGTCACCTGCACCAGCGGGAAGTCCGACGGTGTGTGCCCACCGGCGTGCGGCCGGTCCAGCCGGGCGACGACGGCATGCAGGGCCTCGACCCACAGGTGGGCCAGCGCATCCGCTTCCGCCGCGTCGAGCACGGCCTCGCGGTAACCGAAGGTGGCCGACAATCGGCCCTCGGTGACGACCGCCGTGATGTCGACGGTCGCCGTCGACATGGCGTGTAGATCCGCGTCGGCGAGCGGAGCGCCGAGTTCGTCGGTGACGGCGAAATCGGAAGCTTCTGTCCCGCTGGCGGATCCGTGCGGCGACAGCTGACCGAGGTAGTTGAAGGCGATTTGCGCCGGCAGCTCGGCAGGCAGGGCGCCTGCGGTCTCCGGGTTGAGATAGCGCAGCAGCCCGTAGCCGATGCCGTGATCGGGGATCGCGCGCAGTTGCTCTTTGGTGCTCTTGATCGCCGTCTCGATGGCGGCCCCGCCGGCATAGGCCGCTTCGAGATCGATTCCCGCCAGATCGATCCGGACCGGATAGACGGTCGTGAACCAACCGACCGTCGCGGTCAGGTCCGCACCGGCGACCACCTGTTCTTCGCGGCCGTGTCCCTCCAGCCGCAACAGGGTCGACGGCTCGGCGACGCCCCGGCCGGAGCGCCAGCGAGTCACGGCCAGTGCCAGTGCGGCGACCAGCGCATCCTGGACGTCGCCGTGGAAGGCAGCGGGCACGCGGGTCAGCAACGCCTCGGTGATATCGGACGCGACCTGCACTCGCCGCACGCGCACCGCGCCCGCGGGTTCGACCGTACCGGATCCGAGCAGCGGGTCCGGACCGTCGACGATCCGTTGCCACAGCGGCAGTTCGGCGACCCGCTGCGCCGAACGCGCTGCCTCGGCCGAACCATGGGCCCAACGCCGCATCGACGTGCCCACCGGCGGCAGCGACACCGTGGTACCCGCACGGTACTGCTGCCACGCCGACAGCAGGTCCGGCAGCAGGATGCGCCATGAAACGCCGTCGACCACAAGGTGATGGGCGACGACGACCAGCTGTCCGGGCTGCGTCGTCCCTGCGGTAGTAACCCAAAGAACTTGCAAAACAACACCATTGGCCGGCTCCAACCGCGAGAGCGCGGACCGCACCGCTGCCTGCATGAGCTGATTGCGGCGCTGCGCGTCGCTGTCCGGGATGACGATCGGATGCATCAGCGACGCCACGTCCACCGACCCGCGCGGCCGGGCCTCGAGCCGCCAGTCCCGGCCGTCGTGCCACAGCCGGGCTCGCAACATGTCGTGCCGGTCGAGTACCGCCGCCACGATCGCCATCAGCCCGGCACGGTCCAGTCCGGCCGGCGCGGTGAGTACCACGGTCTGGTTGAACCGTCGGAAATCGCCGTGCTCCACCATCCACCGGACGATCGGTGTCAGCGGCAGCTCACCGAGGCCGCCGCCGGGCAACTCGGCGAGTGTCGCGGCGGGCTCGACGGATGCGGCCACCCGCGCCAGCGCGGCAACCGTCCGGGCCTCGAAGACCTGCTTGGGGGTGAACACCACTCCGCGGTCCTTCGCCCGCGCCACGAGCTGGATCGAGACGATGCTGTCGCCGCCCAGGGCGAAGAA